>NZ_CEEDAI010000006.1:0-480678 GCF_979252805.1 Pedobacter sp. AC402
ATGTGTAACCTACTGGTTCGGTTATGCAAGCCGATATTAACCAGGTCTACCTCGCTAACACCACTGGTTTTCGCATTTATCGTGAAACGCTTTCGCGTTTTTCGTGCGCCGCTTCACCGCCAAAAACTGATTTATAAAAAGTAAATGCTTCTTCGGCATTTCCATTGAAGTTGATCCAGGGATTAATTGCTCTCATAATTGCTTATTTTATTTCTTGTAATTTCTAAACTAAAATAATGATTGACAATTAGATTTTATAAAAATAATGCCTAACATTTTAATGATAGCCAAAATTAATTTATGGAAAAATATTATTTGTCAAAGAATCAGAGCATCAAAATGTTTAACATAACTAAACTTTTAATTAAAATGTTTAGCTTAAATAAACAATATATTGTAATTTCATCGTGGCTTTTTATAATGACTAAAATTACATGATGCTATTTATTGTCTTCCTTTTAATTCTATTAAACAAACCATATAGTACGTTAATACCTAACTCTATTATTTATAACGCTTAATTACGCGCTAATATGTTTCGGAAACTGCATGTCATCCTAAGTGCTGTACTTTTCTTTATAGTTATTCCAAATTTATTTCTACATGCGCAAATTCCTGCCGTTTAAGTTTATTGATGTTAACAGTGGCATACCCAATAATGATGTAACGACTATTTACCAGGATAAACGTGGATTAATGTGGATTGGTACTTATGATGGTTTAACCCGATACGATGGATATCATTTTATTGTATATCGAAATAACCTTTCGAATCCTAATTCATTGATAAATAACCGCATCAACTGTATAACACAAGATCACCTTAACCAAATATGGATTGGAACACGCAATGGGATTAGTCGATTTAACTATTCCATTAACCAATTTTCTAATATCAATTTCAAAAGTGTTTCCGGCAAGGGTATCACGCCAGGTTGAAAAAGGGAATATAAACGCCATAAAAGAAGATGCTTTACACCATGTGTTCATCGCATCAGAAGTAGAAGGATTATTGACCTATAATTTTGTTTCGAATAAAGCAGAACAGATTTCCACTCTATAAGCATAAAAATTTAATTAGTTTTAATTACGCTGCATGAGCCATCACCTTAAACAACCAAAATGAATTATGGACGATGGTTAAAAATGTTGGCCTATGTAAATACAACAGCAAAAAAAACAGGCTGGAAGTAAGCAATACGCTGATAACTGAAGCCAGTACAATTGTGGCAGATCACTGGGCAATATTTGGATAGCGACAGACATGGGGCTGCATCAATATTCATTAACCAGGCAATCGATGTTGCCCGTTATGCTGGCGCAAAAGAAAATTAATCACATTAGTCTAGACAGTCAGAAAATCCTCTGGATCGCATCTGATGGAAACGGAATTTTCACGATATCCCCGGAGAATCAATACCGCGAAAATATAGTTATGGCGGAACTTTATCTGATAATACAAACCCTGTAATTTATTCGATATATGAAGACCGTGAAAAACGGAAATGGATTGGAACCCTAAGAAGCGGCATTATAATTATTGAGCCAAACAAGGCATTGTTTAGTACATTTTCACACAACAACACGATCAAAAACAACCGAAATGTAGATATTATAACGGCTTTTTGTGAAAATACTTATGGAAAGATTTGGGTTGGCACCGATGGCGGCGGCATAAAAGAATGGGATAGCCGAGTAAGCAATTTTACCACCATAAAGAATATACCAGGTGATCAAAATTCGCTTAGCGGCAATTTTGTGACTTCAATGATCAGGGATAATTTAAACCAAATATGGGTAAGTACCTGGAGCAATGGCATTAACGTTTACAACGACAAAAATACTGGAGCTATAAACTTTAAGCGGTATAAACTCTATAATACGCAAACAAAAACTGAAGACCGGTTTTGCTGGAAACTCTACCAAGATCTTTCGGGTACACTGTGGGTAAGTGCCATTAATGGAGGATTGTATCGCTTTAACAAAAAGAAAGATGCGTTTGATTTATTTGTAAACATTAAAGATATAATAAGCCTCGGAGAAGACCGGATGGGTGCGTTATGGGCAGGCGATTTTAATTCTCTTATTAAAATTAACAAAAAGAGCGGAAAGATTCAACGATTTAATGTTGGTTATCCTGTACGTACAATTCACGAAGATAAAATGCAAAGATTATGGATTGGCACCGAAGGTGGAGGCCTTCTTCTTTTCGACCAAACGAACATGCATTTTCAACGCTTTACAGAACAAAGTGGCCTTCCAAATAATGCTATTTTAAATATTTTAGAAGATAACGAACTTAATTTATGGTTGAGCACCTACAATGGCTTGAAGCTGCTTTAATATCAGAAAAAAGCAATTTCGCAATTATTCCCAATCAGATGGCCTGCAAAGCAATCAATTCAATTATAATGCAGCTCTTGCGTGTTCAAACGGCATTTTTTTGTTCGGTGGGATTAAGGGATTTAACGCATTCAAACCATCAGCAATTAAAATGGATAAACAGCAACCTGCCGGTTTTCCTCAGTCTCTTTTTATAGATGAAGTAAAATTAAACAACCTCACCGTTAACAATTATAAAAAGTATGTATCAAAAACCAAATTTGGTTCGCAATTGGAGCTTAATATCCCCTACAATACCTCGACAGTAACTTTTACATTTTTAGCACCCGAATTTTCAGCCCCCGATAAAATTCAATATGCATATCGCTTAAAAGGAAGAGATACACAATGGAACTACGCTGGTAACGTAAGAACAGCTAATTATACGCACCTGCCAGAAGGAGCATACATTTTAGAAGCCAAAGCTACCAATAGAAACGGCGATTGGAATAAAAGCATTGAACTGATAAAAATCAGGGTTCTCCCACCCTGGTACTATACCTGGTGGGCTTATATATTTTATTTCGGAATTGCAGGAACAATCATAGTTGTATTTTATAAATATAAGGCGGGTAAACAGGAATCTGCCTATCAAATAAAGCTTGTAACAATCGAAAAAGAAAGAGAAAGAACTTCATGTAAAAGAGACTCTCATTTTTTACCAGTATATCACATGAATTCCGAACACCGCTAACTTTAATTTTAAATCCATTAAAGGAACTCATCAAACAAGAAAATGATCCCACCCCCTCAAATGAACTTAATATTGCCTATCGCAATGCCAAAAGGTTACTGAGTCTTGTAGATCAGCTATTATTAATCAGAAAAGCAGATAGCGGATTTGACGATTTGAAAACATCAACGGTTAACTTCAAAGTGTTTTGCTACGACATTTACGCTTACTTTTTGCAACAGGCGAAGCATAGGCAATTTGATTATGTATTTTGCTTTAAGGCTGATGAATTAACATTGGAAATTGACCGCGAAAAAACAGAAATAGCAATTTTTAATGTACTGGCCAATGCAATTAAATTTACTCCAACAGGAGGAAACATTTCGTTCGAGATAGAAAAAATTGATCAATTACTCATCGTTACCATAAATGATAGTGGACCTGGGATTGCTGAAGATATCGGCGACAAGCTGTTTGAAAATTTTTATCAGGTAAAACCTCAGTCTGACAGAAAAAATACAGGATTTGGTATAGGATTATATCTTGCTAAAAAATTCATTGAGCAGCAACAAGGTAAAATTTCATACAAAAGCAAATTGGGTACAGGAACCATCTTTGAAATTTTATTGCCAATATGTGAACATCAAACGCTTAACGATGTTGATTCTTTCCTTCCTTTTGAAAATTATGCCTTACCATTTAATTATGAGAATGAGCAAATAGCTGAAGAAAAAGCAATGCCTACTAATTTAATGGTTACAGAAAAAAAATCGTTATTAATTATTGATGATAATGAAGAGATTAGGAAGTATATCAAAGATATTTTTTACGAAAACCTGGTTATTTACGAATCGAAAGATGGAACAGGTGGTTTATCGATGGCAGAGGAACTGGCACCTGATCTGATTATTACTGATTTACATATGCCTGGATTGAATGGCATTGAACTTTGCCGTTTAATTAAAGATAACCCAGCTATAAGCCACATTCCGGTAATTCTGTTAACGGGAAATAATACTGATGAAATGAGGCTTGACGGAATTGAAAGCGGTGCTGTTGATTACATTACAAAGCCATTCGATAAAACATTACTGGTGGCTAAGGTTGAACGCCTGTTGGAGAATAAAACCAAATTGCAGCATTATTTCCTTGAGGTAATTACCTTACAAAGAACTACTTCGAAAGTACCCGTAACACACAAAACTTTCCTTGAAAAATGCATTACCATGGTAGAAACCAAACTGGATGATGATGAATTTACGGTTAAGCATCTGGCAAAAGAAATGGGGATGAGTTACTCAAGCCTAAACACTAAAATAAAAGACATATCAGGATTATCCGTTAATGGATTTATACGTTCCATTAGGATAAGAAAAGCAGCCTTAATAATGTTAACAAGCGATATAAATATCAATCAGGCAGCATTCGAAGTTGGTATTGCAGATGTTAAGTATTTTAGAAAACATTTTTATAAGTTGTTTGGTCTCGTCCCTTCTGATTACATCAAAAAATACCGGAACACATTTAATAGAGACCATACAATTTCGCATTAAATGAAGTGAAATACCTCATCTGTTTCCTAATAATAGTATGAAATAAAATATGGTGTATTTGTAAGTTTGTCCCCCATTTTTTAAAATTTCACCCCCCTACAATGCCTCATTGTGTTTGTAATCTTGTTCAAACAAAAAACAAAATCAGAGGTATGTATAAGAAAAAACTACTCGTCTTAGTAGCACTGTGCATTGTTAGTTCTATAGCATTTGCTCAAAAATTAATTAAAGGAACAGTTTCCGACAAAACTGGATTGCCCCTTGTTGGTGTAACAATTGGTTATAAGGGAGGTAACAATACCAGCACCAATAATTCTGGCAGCTATTCCATCCAAGTTCCAGATGGCACCTTACTAACATTTAGTTACGTTGGCTATGAAACGCAAACTAAAGCGACGCTAAAAAGCTCAAACATTAATGTTGTTTTAAATGAACTCACCAATACATTAGAAAATGTAGTGGTAGTTGGTTATGGAGCACAAAAGAGAACAGATTTAACAGGAGCAATTGCCACCTTAAACGCAAAAGCCTATAAAGATCAGCCTGTATTAAATATCTCATCTGCATTGCAGGGAAGATTAGCCGGTGTATCAGTTAACAATAACTCTGGAGCTCCCGGAGGACAGGTTAAGATTAGGATTAGAGGGGCAAATTCAGTAAACGGTGCAAACTCTCCGTTATATGTAGTAGATGGAATTGCCATAACCAGTATTAACCTGCAGGATATTAATGTTAATGACATTGAATCATTCGAGTTATTAAAAGATGCATCAGCAACTGCTGTATATGGCTCCAGAGGCGCAAACGGTGTGATTATCATTACAACTAAGAAAGGCTTAACAGGCGATGCAAAAATTGCTTACAACAGCTTTGTCAGTTTTAATAAGCCAATAAAAAAGTATGAATTAATGGATGCGCAAACTTATGCTACAACTGTTAATTACAGAATGGGTGCCAACGTATTTCCTGATCCGCAATCTTTTACTGGAAATACAACCGACTGGCAAGATTTAATATTTAACAATGCCATCAGCCAAAGCCACCAACTCTCAATGTCTGGCGGAACCGAAAAGTCGAAATACTTCATATCAGGAAGTTACATTAATCAAAACGGTTTGCTATTGAACAGCAACCAGGAAAAATTTGGCCTACGGAGTAATTTAGAATTCAAAATAAGCAATAAAATCACCTTTGGTTTAAACATGCTGGTGCAGCTGAACCAACTCTAAAAATAATGGAGACATTGGCTTTAAAGGAAATCCTGTTATGGCAGGTTTAACCTGGGCACCAACGGAGAAGGTTTATGACGATGAGGCGAAAAACATGTACAACAGAAATGGAATTTCTCCATTGTGGGCAAATCCCATCATGATGCTTAAAGAAGCCAATAACCTATCTTTAAATAACGCCGGGTTATTTAACGGAAAACTAACTTACGCCATAACAGATTGGTTAAATTTATCTGTTAATGCAGCTTTGGATGGTGCAATAGGGAAAAGTGCCTATCTAAGGAATAATTGGATTTCCCAGGGAAATATGGGTGCCGGACAAGGGCTTTCAGAAAGCTACACTTTCCAAAATAGTAATATTTTAACGTTTCATAAAACCATTAAAGAAAAACACAACATCACGGTTACTGCTGTTGTTGAAAATACTTCATCAACTTCAACTAGCTTTAATGCAACAGGATCAAATCTCCCTACTGACAAGAATTCTTATTATAATTTAGGGCTAAATGGATCTCAAAGTATCTCTTCAGGTTACTCAAAATCTGCTATGTTATCTTTTATGGGGCGTGTTGCTTATAGTTTCAACAATAGGTATTTACTAACAGCGTCTGTCAGAAGAGATGGTTCATCCAAATTTCAGGAGCAAAATAAGTGGGGGAATTTCCCGTCTTTTAGTTTAGGTTGGAAATTATCAGAAGAAGAATTTATAAAAAAGCTTGGCTTTATATCAGAGTTGAAGCTACGAGGAGGATGGGGAATAATCGGAAATCAAAGTATTGCCGCATACAGCACCCTTGGCTTATTAACGCCCGTACTTTACTCATATGGTACACAAGTTAATGCTACAGGGATATACACTCGGAAGTCCTCCAACGCCAAATGTAAAATGGGAAACAACACATCAAACGGATATTGGGTTAGACTTAAGCCTATTTAACCGCCGTATAAACATTGTTGCCGATTACTATAAAAAAAATACCCACGATTTACTTCTATTTACCAGGATTAACGATTATGATGGCGGAGGTTCATTACTTAAAAACATTGGTGAAGTAAGTAACCAGGGCTTTGAATTTACTTTTGACGCCGTACCTATTAAAACCGATAATTTTACATGGAATACTGGTTTTACGGCTTCGTTTAATAAAAACAAGGTTGTAAGCCTGGGTAAAGATGATATCGTTTTTAGAGGTAATATTGGCGGTGGCTTACTTACAACAAATATTCAGGCGGTAAAGGTGGGAGAACCGCTGGGTACATTTTTTTTAATTCCATGGCAAGGAATCTATAACCAGGATAATGCCAAAATGGGATATAAAGCTGGAGATAATAATTATAAAGATGTTAGCGGAAATAACAGTATAGGATTTGAAGATCGTGTGGTATCTGGTACGGCAACACCTAAATATCAGCTTGGCTTTAATAATAATATCACTTACAAAAATTTGGAGCTCAATGTGTTCTTCCAGGGTTCATTTGGCAATAAAATTTTTAACGCCACTTATGCCGCAGCGGCAATACCGAGTAGCGATGTTGCCTACCCTACGCTTCAAGAAACCAAGAATTATTGGACGCCTCAAAACACGTCGGCAATCTGGGCAAATCCGGCTAGTAAAACCAATCGCAATTATATAGAATCAACTCAGTTTCTGCAAAACGGCAGCTATGTTAGATTGAAGAATATTAGCCTTTCGTATACGCTACCGAAAAGGTTAATCCACAACATTTCTGCATTAAAAATTACGGCCAGCGCGCAAAACTACTTCACTTTTACAAAATACAAAGGGTATGATCCGGAAGCAACATCAACCCCGGCTTCCAGCGATGCAGATGCTGGAATTGATATGGGCGCCTACCCATCACCAAAAACCTTAACCATCGGTTTAGGAGTTAATTTTTAATCACCATCAAAAAAGCTAATCGCATGAAAAAGTATATTTTAATATTGGTTGTCATTTTATTGGCAACTGGCTCTTGTAAAAAAAGTTTCTTACAAGAAGACCCAAAAGGGAGCATTTTGCCAGTAACTTTTTATAAAAACGGAAATGATCTGGAACAGGCTTCTCTCGGCATAAGCCTGATGTTTAATGGTGCATGGAACCAGACTGGCGGAATGGCAATTACGTTTGGAAGTGATGACATTACCACATTCCGCGGTGGAAATAAAATTGGTTTTTCTGATTTCGATACATTTCAGGCCAACTCATCCAATGATAGAATGACCAATTGGTGGATTTATTTTTACAAAACAATCAAATCATCTAATGCACTCATTCAAAACTATAATGGGGCTACAGGTGCCACAGATGCTCAAAGAGCCAATGCTGCTGGCCTGGCCTATTTTTACAGGGCGGTAAGTTATTTTTTCCTTACCAGGGCTTGGGGTGCTGTACCATTGATTACCACCCCCACTATAGATGGTGCCCGAGCCAATGCCGAACCAGGAAAAATTTATGAATTAATTTTGGCAGATCTCAGCAAAGCAGAAACAATGCTGCCAGATAATTGGTCGGGAAAAATGAATAATGGAGGTGTGAATATATTTCCAACAATTGGATCGGCGAAAGCCTTAATGGCCAATGTATACCTCACAATGGCCGGATGGCCGCTTAAGCAAACAGATAAATATGCATTGGCAGCAAAAAAAGCTAAAGAAGTAATAGATAATAAAGCCAAGTGGAATTATGATCTGCTACCAAGCTTTGCAGGAGTTTTTAGCAAAGAGGGCAAATTTAATAAAGAAGCAGTATTTGCATGCTACTACAATAACCAGGCACCTGGTTTAAATTGGGAAAATGGTAGCCAAATGGGGCCTGCTAATTTTATGCCGGGTGAAGAAGGTGGCTGGGATGAAGCTTTTGGCGAAATTAACTTTTACAACAATTTCCCTGAAGGACCAAGAAAAGACGCTACCTATAGAAAAACTTATTACCTGAAAAATGATGTTACCAAACCTGTAGATTATACCCAGTTGCTACATAAACATCCATACTTTACCAAGTATAACGACGATGTATTTTATAATCAAACAAACCACTCCATGAGCAATTGGTGGGGCAGCCATACCGTATTTGTGCTTCGTTACGCTGAAGTACTCTTAACCTATGCCGAAGCCACTGCAATGTCATCCGGAGTAGATGGTTCGGCTTATTCGGCAATCAATGACGTAAGAAAACGTGCTGGTCTGCCAGATCTTGCTGCGGGCTTATCGCAGGTGGATTTTAGAAATGCAGTAATTGATGAAAGAGGTTGGGAATTTGCAGGTTGCGAACCTGCTGCCAGATGGTTTGATTTAATTAGAACTGAAACAGTTGCAAAAACACTAGCAAACCGCGATCCATCAGAAGTACCGCTGAAAAATATTCCAAATGATGCTACCCACACCTATTATTTTGCACCCATTCCTGTGGTAAACTAAACGAATATGTACGCTTACAATTAACCAATTATAAAACCTTTTATTGACCAAAAAATCAGATGAAAACATTACATCAAAATTTGGCTTTATCAGCAATCCTGATCGGATTAGCGGTAACATCCTGTAAAAAACAAGATAAGCCAGCAGACGAAAAATTAAGCACTGGAGAGACTACCCCTCGCAGTGTTGTCTACAAACCCGCAGCATATACATTAGTTTGGGCAGATGAATTTAATAACGACGGAGCATTTGATGCGAATAACTGGCAGTATATAGACCGCGGATCTTCTAGATTTAGAAAGTACATGATTAGTGATCCAAATTATGTAAATCAAGTTGGCGGAAACCTTGTAATTAAAGCAGATAATGCTGTTATTCCAGGAAATACTGACCCATTACATTTTAGCGGAGTACATACAGGGGGCGGGCAAATGTTTTTTAAATATGGAAAGATTGAAATTCGTGCGAAATTTAATGAAGGTATTGGATCTTGGCCTGCTTTCTGGATGATGCCAGCACCATATGGAGGAGGTGTTTATGGAGGTTGGCCTAATTCGGGTGAACTCGACATTATGGAGCATTTTGGCACCAGTAATGAGATAAGAAATAATGTATTTTCAAATGCTACCATCCTAGTTCCCAGGCTTCAAGCGCTAGGCCTGGCTATAACAAAAATGTGTATAATACCTACGCGTTGGAATGGACACCAACGTACTTAAAATTTTTTGTAAATGGAGTCTCAACATATACTTACACCAAGCAAGTAGGAGATACTTGGAGAAGATGGCCATATGATCAGCCCTTTTTTGTAATTCTCAATCAATCTGTAGAAGGCACATTAATTACACAATCTGCCTTGCCCTACAAATTAGAAGTTGATTACATCAGATTATACAAAAACAGCAGTTTAACCAATGGCGATTTTGAAAGTGGTAACCTATCTCCATGGTATGCGTGGAATCCATCAGGAACTGCTAGTGTTATAAGTACTGATGCAGCACTGGGAACAAAAGCGTTACGTTTGCAAGGTGGAGAAACTAGTATGGAACAAGAGATTACGGGCTTATCCCCTAATACAGAATATACATTTGGTGGCTATGCCAAACTTAGTGCTGCAAATGAAAGTGTTATAGTAGGTGTAAAAAACTTTGGCGGCTCCGCAATATCTCAGACATTGAGTGGCAATCTTGCGTACAGGCAAGCTTCAGTTACTTTTAAAACCGGGCCTACCAGCACATCTGCAACCTTATACTTTTATAAACCTGTAAGTGGCACAGCCTACGGTGATAACTTTTTTCTTGAAAAGATCTAATCACAATTAGGCAACTTTTTTGGCGCAGGCGCTACATTTTATGTAGGGCCTGCTTCAGTATGATCTATTGTGATGGCAATAGGAATTTAATTCTTTTTAAATCATTATTTCTCAAGTATTTCTTAAGTTTTGATGATTTACACAAGTTTCTAACTAAATTAATCAAAAGTTGCTGAACCTAACCACTAAAAATGAAAAAAGATAATTGAAATTATCCTAAAACGGCTTTTAAAGACACAAAAAGTATCAGATACTAAGAAAGCTAAACTTCATAACATATATGAATTAGAAAAAATTAAGCCAGTTTTGAACTATTACAGACAGCTGTAATTTTTAATGTTTACACGTTTCTGTAGGATTTACAATCAAACCAGTCCGGCCTCAAAAATGAATGCTTGCCTACTCCTTTATAATATTATGAAATAAAAAATGGTGTATTTGTAAGTTTGTCCCCCATTTTTTAAAATTTTACCCCTCTACAATACTTTGATGTGTTTGTAATCTTGTTTAAACAAAAAACAAAATCAGAGGTATGTATAAGAAAAACCACTCGTCTTAATAGTACTGTATCTTATTAGTTCTAAAGCATTTGCTAAAAATTAATTAAAGGAACAGTATCCGACACAACTGGATTACCCTTGTTGGTGTCACAATTAAATATCAAACAACTCTTCGTAATAATTTATCCATTCTAGGATTATAGTTTAGAAACAAAAACTACTAAATCTAATTCATTACATGAAGGAATTAGTAATACATATACCCATAATCAGGTCAACCGTTTGAGACGCCAATTTTAATATATCTCAATTAAAAAAGGTAACAAATTCAAACGTAATGATTTCCAATGTAGAAATTTATTGCAAGCCCATATTAACCGTTTACATATATAAAAATAGGGGATTAGGATGTTAGTGCACAATACAAATAGATACAATTAATTAACCAATTAGATAACCTTTTATTAACCAAAAAAATCAAATGAAAACATTACATCAAAATTTGGCTTTATCAGCAATCCTGATCGGATTAGCGGTAACATCCCGTAAAAAACAAGATAAGCCAGCAGACGAAAACTTAAGCACTGGAGAGACGTACCCCTCGCAGTGTTGTCTACAAACCAGCAGCATATACATTAGTTTGGGCAGATGAATTTAATTCTACGGGATCTCTTTGATGCTGATAAATGGGAATATGCTTCCCGCAGGAACAGTTGCCTGGAAATAAGTACCTCACCTCATCTGCCAGTTATGTCTGTACAGGATAGGCAGTAACATGCAGTTAAGGATGGATAATGCTACGATTGCTGGAGACCCTGGTGCCTTATCATTTCAGGAGGGGTTCGCTCTTTAGGTAAATTTAGTATTGCTTTTGGAAAAATTGAGGTAAGGGCTAAGTTTACCCTAAGGGCAGGGACTGCATGGCCGGCTATATGGATGATGCCCGAACCCGCAACAGCGCATTCGGGAAGTTGGCCTGATTGTGGCGAAATAGACATTATGGAGCATGCAAACAACGAAGCCCTTATTCATCACACCATACACAACAGCGTGGTTACAAATGCAAATGGCTCAAGTACCGCAACAAAAGCAGCACGATATAACGCAACTGAATTTAATACTGTATGCAATCGAATGGGATCCATCAGCTGTTAAGTTTTATCTAAACGGTACACTCCAATATACCTACAGTAAGTTAACCTCGGGAGGGTGGCAACAGTATCCTTTTTGATGTTCCATTTTATGTAATCCTGAATCAGGCAGGTGGGGCAGGATGGCCGGGTGCCATTAACAATTTAAATCTTCCTTTCAGTATGCAGGTAGATTATGTGAGGGTTTATAAAAACAGCAGCTTAACCAATGGCGATTTTGAAAGTGGCAACTTTGCACCTTGGGATGTATGGAACGGGATCTGGCACGGCCAGCATAGTAAACACTGATGCAGCATTGGGATCAAAAGCAGTTCGCTTACAAGGTGGAGAAACAACTATTGAACAAACAATTACAGGACTAACTCCTAACACAACTTATACATTCGGTGGCTTTTGTAAACTTAGCGCTACAAACCAAAGTGTAATATTAGGTGTAAAAAACTTTGGCGGCCCCGCAATCTGTCAGACATTGAGTGGCAATCTTGCGTACAGGCAAGCTTCAGTTACTTTTAAAACCGGGCCTACCAGCACATCTGCAACCTTATACTTTTATAAACCTGTAAATGGCACAGCCTACAGGTGATAACTTTTTTCTTGAAAAGATCTAATCATAATTAGGCAACTTTTTTGGGCGCAGGCGCTACATTTTATGTAGGGCCTGCTTCAGTATGATCTATTGTGATAGCAAATGGGTACCTGTAAAAACAAAAAAGCTATATAATGCTAACGCTAAAACCTGAGGATTAAATATTCAACAATAATTTAAATTTTGAATAACCTATCAGCGTAAAATCCAATATCAGATTTGGAATATCCTTTTTCCAACTTCCTTCATTAAATACAATTTGATTTAGCTAAATTCCTTATTTAAATACGAATTCAATGTAACAAAAAACCCCTTCAAGTTATCCTTAAAGGGGTTTAAAGCAGTGGGCCCACCTGGGCTCGAACCAGGGACCAAAAGATTATGAGTCTTCTACTCTAACCAGCTGAGCTATAGGCCCGGAAAAAAGGAATTCCTTTTTTGCGAGTGCAATGTTACAAAATTGAATTGAATTTATGAAAATGTTTTTTGCAATTTTTAATATAAAAACAAATACAAACTCATTTTCAAGCCGTTAATCTTTATTAGTTTTATAATGTTGGAGTATTTCCTACCTATATCACCAAGCAAAGCCCATTTTTAAAATAATATAAGCAGTTACTTTAACAGATTAAAAGCAATCTAAGCAACCCATCATCTTCAGTGGGCGCACGGTGAACACATGGTAAAACCTTTTTTTCAGGATGATCTACCGCTAATCTCCACAGATGGCCCAATCCTAAATTTATGGGCGTAGCACCGGCTTTGACCTCATAATGCAGATCGAAATAATGCTCCTTTAAAAAGTTTTCAAATTCTGCGTCCGTACCACTATGTAATGCTTTAAGCTTTTGCCTGATTTCTGGAATCATAATTTTTTGCTCAGCCTCATCATTAGCTAAAATCTCACTCGGGGCACCATGGTAGGTACATAAAAAAGTATCTGTCCCGATTGGCGAACGGTCTACATGGAAAGAATATACATCTGTTGATATAAAATCAAATTCATCATCACGTTCATAACTTTTAAGCAGATTGAGTGAAGGCGATGCACCGAAACCGGCCAATAATTGATAGTCATTTAAAATAATTGCTCTTGCTATACTGCCTTCTTTAGAGAGTTCAAGCGCATTAAGTGCTTCCACTGATACTTCTGTCAGGTTCTCTTTCAGTTCGAGTTTAGACACAATTTCGCCAAAATCACCTGCCAGGTTTCTAAACCAGCAAATTGCATTTACGTTTTCATAAAAATCTGTTTCCACAAGCTCAGTAAAAGTAGAAACCACTTTAACCTGCTTGTTATCAGCAAATCCATTATTCATACCTTAAAAACTCTTTAATCATCTTATACTGATTGTTAGTTCAATCTCCACCAGAGCAAACAGTACAATAAGTTCCATTTGTCGAATGCCTTCAAACATAACCATATTTACATTAAAATATCAATGGTTTTTAAAGGTTCAGCAGGATATGGATCTTAATTTCAATTGCAATTGTGGATAAAACAGGGCATAATCTGTATCCAAATAAATTTCGAATAGGTTATTTTTGTGCTAGATATGAATTTCCCCGATCCGGACAACCAACTCCTTTTAGATTTTTTAGCCACCACCAACCAACCTGTTTTTTTAACTGGTAAAGCTGGAACAGGTAAAACCACACTTTTGCGGAAAATTAGAGATACCACCAAAAAGAATTTTGCTGTTGTGGCTCCCACCGCCGTTGCTGCAATTAATGCTGGTGGAGTTACCTGGCATTCTTTTTTCCAGATTCCTTTTGGTCCGTTGGTTCCCGTTGTTGATGAAAACGCAGAAACTAATTTTAAATATTCTGACGAAAAAACCAGATTGTTGCGTTGCCTTGATCTTTTGATTATCGATGAAATCAGTATGGTGAGGGTCGATATAATTGATTTTATTGATCGTACCTTAAAACGCGTAAAAGGTTCTACCCGTCCATTTGGTGGTGTTCAGGTGTTAATGATTGGTGATCTTTATCAGCTCTCCCTATCTTTCATGATGCATGGCACATTTTAGGCGCATATTATGCCAGTCCGTACTTTTTCGACAGTTTAATTTTTCGTTCCACACCAATGCTCACTTTTGCATTGGATAAGGTTTACCGCCAATCAGATCCTGTATTTCTGGATATCCTGAACGGCATGAGAGAGAATAACCTGGATAACAGCTTGCTTGAAAAACTGAATGAGCGTTATGATCCGTCATTGGATCAGGAATGGAAAGACGATTACATTACGCTTACAACACACAACCAACTGGTTAACGAAATTAACCAGGGCTGTTTGGAAAAATTACCCGGAGAAATTTTCGAATTCAAGGCAGCAGTAAGTGGCGATTTCCCGAAAGATGCCTATCCTACCGATGAAAAACTACAGTTAAAACTTGGTGCCCAGGTAATCTTCATTAAAAATGATTCTTCGGGTAAAAAGCAATTTTATAACGGTAAAGCTGCAAAAATCACCGCAATTGATAAAGATTTGATCAAGGTAAGTTTTACAAGTGATGGCAGGGAAATTGAAGTAGAAAAAGAAATTTGGCAGAATGTAAAATACAGCCTTAGCGACGACGAAAATAAAATCGACGAAACCAGTACCGGTTCATTTGCTCAATACCCATTTAAACTGGCATGGGCCATTACCGTACATAAAAGCCAGGGATTAACTTTTGATCAGGCAATAGTAGATGTGAGCACCGCTTTTACCCACGGGCAAGCCTATGTGGCACTCAGCCGTTGCAGAAGTTTAGAAGGCTTGATTTTAAAATCGCCGGTAGTTGCCGGAAACATCATCACTGATGCCAAGGTAATCGGTTTTACCAAAGCCAGCCACCAGGCTAAACCTACGCCCGAACTATTAGAACGTTATAGCCAGCAATATGCCTGGGGCCTTATCCACGAATTACTCGATTTTTCACTTATCGCCAAAGATTGGGAAAAACTCGGGCGATCTAAACTCATCGATAAAGATGAAAAAAATGCTTTTTTATCCATTTATGAGCAGGGAAATCAAATTCTTCAGCATGAAATTTTCAAAGTTGCCAGAAACTTTATAACCAAAGAATTTTCAAAAATAAGTACACACGAAAATCCAGCAACCGAAACTGCTTTTATGGAACGTTTGCAGAAGGCCTCAGATTATTTCGTACCTAAACTGGAACAGGTAATGACGCTCATGGCACGGATAGTGGCCATTAATTTTTATAACGATACCCATTCAGATAAGCTGCTTACCACCTTAAACGACTGTAAAGATGCCCTTCAGGTTAAATTAGCTTTATTCAAAATTTCATGGAATCCTTTTTCCATTAAAGATTATATCAGCACCTTACATGCCGCCAGCAATAAGCAACCTGTTAAAAAACCTGTTAAATCGAGCATTAAACCCAAAGAAATTTCCAATCCACAAGTTTATAAAAACCTGGTAGAATGGCGTAAAACCATAGCCACACAACGCGGAACGCAAGATTATGCAGTATTATCCGATTTGGCATTACTATCTATCGCCGAACGCATGCCCAGAACAACCGATCAGCTTGCCGCACTTAAAAGTGTAGGCATTGGCAATGCAAAAGAACTTGGCCAACAGATTACCCGCATCGTAAATGCCCATTTGGGTACAAGTGAATTATTTTAGAAAAATTAGTTCAATAAAGCTTTTTTAATACTTTCGCAACCCCATTTTATTCGCCACAAGCCAAACACATCAAGCCCATGAGTAAGTTTTTATACGGAATCGATTTTGGAACAACCAACTCGGCTCTTTCTATCTATGACGAAGAAAAAAAGGAAATTATAGATACGATTTCGATTCCTTCCTTAATTTATTTTACGGAAGTAAAAAGCATGATTGATGGCGAAAACCACATTGTAGGCGAAAAAGCAATAGATGCTTACCTGAATGATGGCATGAAAGGCCGGTTTATTAAATCCATTAAACAGATTCTTTCGAGAACAACATTTACCGAAACCCGTATTCACAACAAAAGGTACTCAGCCTCCGATCTGGTTACGCTGATCCTTCAAGATTTGAAAGAAAAAGCCGACTTAATCACCGGCGAAGATTGCCAAAAAGCCATTATTGGTCGCCCGGTTTTCTTTGATGACGACAGCACCCAAAAAGATACCCTTGCCCAAACACGGTTAAAAAAAGCAGCAGAAAGTGCTGGTTTTACAGAAGTTCGCTTTCAGTTTGAGCCCATTGGGGCCGCATTTGCCTACGAGAAAACAATTAAAAAGAAAAGAACGTGTACTGGTAGCTGATTTAGGTGGTGGTACAACAGATTTTACTTACCTGATTTTAGATCCGGATAAAGTAGGTAGCAAAGATAGAAAAAACGATATGATTGCCTCAGGAGGCATTTATATTGGCGGCGATAGTTTGGATTCTGCCTTTATGTGGGACAAAGGAACGCCATATTTTGGCAAAAACACCATGTATGAAGCCACCCGTGGTAAAGTTCTAAATGTACCGAAATCACTATTCGCCAATATCTGTACCTGGGATAAAATGAACTTCTTTAATGGTTTAAAAATCCAGAAAGAGATAGAAGAATACTATTATTACTACAGGAAACGATCCGAAGTTCAAAAACCTAATCACCCTGATTGAAAATAATCTCGGTTATTCTTTATTCAGATCAATCGAAAAAACAAAAATCGAACTTTCCGACCAACAACTTTCTACATTTGCCTATAGCAATATGGAAATTGAGATTGACGAAAATATTTCGCTCGATCAGTACAATTCAATTATCGAAAAAGACATCAACAAAATCGATGCTTACCTCGATCAGTTTATGGAAACCTATAAAATAAATCCACAAGATATCGATTGTTTGTTTTTAACCGGAGGAACATCGATGGTTTCGGCAGTACAAAATCTGTTTAAGTGCAAATTTCCACACATACCGTTAAATTCTGGTGATAATTTTAAAAGTGTAGCCAAAGGATTGGCATATAGTGGCTATTTATTTGAAGAATAAAGGGTGACAATCAATATTGTCAAACTAAGTTTTTTTTAACCACAGATAGACACAGATAAACACGGATTTCTAAAACCATTATGTGTTAAGTTATAGGTTGGTTCCTGAATTACTAGAACTTAGTTGTTGTACAAATGAAATTATTTCCTATCCCTGGTCTGTGTCCTCACAGACCAGAATTTACTATTAACTAGCGTTTCACCGACCGAAATTTGATTAACATATAAAATAAATCATTCCCTATCCCTGGTCTGTGTCCTCACAGACCAGACTCTATTATCGGTTGGTGTCTCACCGACCGAAATTTGATTATTATATAAATAAATCATTTCCAATACCCTGGTCTGTGTCCTCACAGACCAGACTCTATTTTTAACCATAAATTCACACAGATGAGCACGGATTTCCTTATCTGTGTGAATCCTTTTTATCTGTGGTTAAAATAATTTCAATGTGTAAGCAATGCAATCTACCCAGCATCTACCAAACTGAATTTCCCCAAAAACAAAAGCATAGAAACACCTCAAATACAGCACTGTAAATAGCAAAATACAGCATCGTAATAATATTAGGAATAATTTTCTTCTTTAAGCGAAGATTTTATAATTTAGCGGATGTAAAATTGGTGCGGCTGATCATTGGATACAGTAAACAAGGCCTTACGCGTTAGGCGCAATAGCAATTGATGTTGTGAGGTTCGGAAACCTGTTTTCTAGAAGAGATGAAATCAAACTGATGGCCATTTCTTTGCCAGACGCACCAATTTTCATTTTTCGCTAAACCAATTTACTAAACTGCAGTGCAGAAATCCCCTTATGGCGTTTAAAGCTCGTCATAAATTTAGTGGTTTGTTCAAAGCCCAGCATATCAGCTATTTCATCAACACTAAATTCACTTTGAATTAACAATTCTTCTGCCTCCCTCATAATTCTATCTTTAATTAGTACGGTTAAGCTTTTTCCCAATACCCGGTCTAAAAATTTATTCAGTTTTCCTGTGCTCATGCCCATACCTTCTGCATAAAAAAGAATAGACCTTTCTGTTCTAAAATATTGTTCCAAAATAGCCCTGAAACGTAATACGTGTTGCAATTCATCTAAAGTTAACGCGGCGAGGTATCCGTCTAAACCAGCAGTAAATCCTAAAAATAAAGATAAGTATTGCGCCATAAAACGAATGTCTTTTTTAGCATTGATTTCCCCTTTTAACTGATCAAGTAAGGAGTAAGTTTTTGAAGACTCCGGATGTGTTAAATCACGATAAGATAAATTGATAAAAAGGTTTTTTGCAAGTGGATCTAAATGTTGCAGTAAAAACTCTGCATATAACAAACTACTAAAGTTTAGCCAATAACCTGAGGTAATTTTTCCTTCGAGCCTAACAAGTCCTTCTTCAGGAATAAAAAAAATTCTTTGCGGCATTAAATCATAATCGCCAGAATTCATACACAAAGAACCACTCGCCTCTTTAACGATCAGCATACGCATCGGATATATCGCTTGTAACGCACGCTCTCTATTAAAAACCCCGCTAATTGGCTCTAACTGTATCATAATAAACTTAAAGGATAAACATTAGTAAGACAGAAATAGTTCAACCAGGTTACAGCTTGTTAATCTTATTACAGGTTTACATTATTTTGTCAGGGCACAAATATCGCAAAAAAGTGCTCTAAAACACCATAAAGCCTAATTTATTAGACAAATATTAATCATTTTTGGCGAAAATTAAAATATTTGTAGGTGGAAAAACCAGCTATTAGACGAAACTTAAATATATAAATGCATTCAAAAAATATCATTAAGACAGTTTTTTGTGGAGAAAACAGATTTACAAATAGTGCAATTTCTTAAGAGGCGGAGAGCCTTTTAATTATATTATGAAAAAATCAAGAATAGCACGATCTACATTAATCCTTTTTTAAGATCACGTAATCAGTACCAATTAAATTAACATCAAAGTTTTTGGATAAGATGTTATATTTGAGAAAAATAAAAAAAGCTTGCTAAGCTGATAAAACGATTACTTTAACAGCCTCAACCCCTTTTTGGGTAAATTCGATATCGAACTGAACAATGTTATTCGGTTTGATCTCACCAATTACACCATGTGCAAAAACATCAACCTCTTTACCTCCGTTTGATGGGGTAATGCCGCCAAAACCTTCTTCGTTATTATAAAATTTTACTGTACCTAACCTCATATTTCCGTTAAATGAGTTTTACATTAACAGCATTAGGTCCTTTTTTGCCTTGAGCAATATCGAATTCTACGCGATCGTTCTGACTTATTTTATCAATTAAACCGGTAATATGGACAAAAACTTCATCCCCGTTTTCAGTAATAACGAACCCAAAACCTTTAGATTCATTATAAAATTTCACTGTTCCCTGCATTTGATTTAGATTTTAAAACATAAACATACGAAAACATAAAAAGGTTTATCAATTAAATAGATTTCGGGGTAAAAACTATAGATTAAAGAATAATTAATGATGATTTAAACATAAACCAGTTAAAAAAAAATGCCATAAACGAGGAAGTCATGGGCTAGGCCCCGACTTCTTTGTTTATTAACTGATACACTAAGCATTTACGAATTGCATTTGTGAAGCATCATAACGCCCGCCAGCTGTAATACCCACCGGAACAATTGATGCCAGTTTTTCTTTTTCGTAAGTACTCAATATAATTTGAGATGCTGCAGCATTTTCTTCGATATATTTAATCCGTTTTGTACCTGGAATAGCTATAATACCCTGATTAATTACCCATGCAAGTGCGAGTTGAGATGGCGTAATCCCTTTTTCGGCAGCCATGGATTGAATTTCTTTCAGTAATTCCAGGTTCTTGTAAAAATTCTCTCCCTGAAAACGTGGAATACTCCTACGAAAATCATCCGCAGCAAAATCATCCGGGCTTTTAATATCTCCAGAAATAAAGCCCCTTCCCAGTGGAGAATAAGCAACAAAACCAATTCCAAGCTCATTCAAGATATCCAATACGCCACTGGTTTCTGCCTCGCGCTCAAAAAGTGAATATTCACTCTGTACAGCGGTAATAGGGTGTATTTTATTCGCACGTTTAATGGTATCAGCAGAAACTTCAGATAAACCAATGTATTTTACCTTGCCTGCTTTAACAAGTTCGGCCATTGCGCCCACTGTTTCTTCTATCGGCGTATTAGGATCAACCCGGTGCAGATAATATAAATCGATATAATCGGTACCCAGATTTTTGAGCGAGCGCTCCACCGCTTTATTTACATATGCTGGCGTACCGTTAAAGCCCCAGGTTAATTGCTCCTGATCATCAATTTCGTATCCAAATTTAGTGGCAATGGTATATTTATCGCGGTTACCTTTAATTGCCTTTGCCAACAAACGCTCATTTAACAAAGGGCCATAAAGATCGGCAGTATCTATAAAATTGATACCAAGTTCGAGTGCTCTATGTACAGTGGCAATCGATTCTTGTTCATCTGCCTTGCCGTAAATATCTCCACCTGCAATTGTAGTCATGCCCATGCAGCCCAAACCCTGATCGGGCACTTGCAACCCTTGGCTGCCTAAGTTTATTTTTTTAATTTCCATCGTTTAAATTCTTAATTTTTGATAAACAAAGGTATAGCTGCAGCAAGCTTTGCCGATTAAACAAATCAAAGTGTTTATTAAAGAAATCAACTGAAAAAAAATAATGGAATTGGAACTGTTAAGCAGGCAAAATGCTGTTTCTAATTTTCATCGGCGTATAGCCGGTGTGCTTTTTGAAAAAATTATTAAAGTATGATGCGTATTCGAAACCCAGACTAAACGCTATTTCGGCAACACTCCAATTGGTTTGTGCCAGTAGCGATTTGGCTTCTGCAACAATAGCTTCATTAATAATAGAAGTTGTGGTTTTACCCGTTATTTCCTGTATTGCTGCATTTAAGTGATTTACATGTACCGCTAACCTATCGGCATAATCACCTGCTTTTTTGAGTTTCAGTGGTGCTTGAGGAGAATCAACAGGAAATTGTTTTTCTAAAAGAGTAAGAAACAGGTTGGTAATTCGTGATGCAGCATTGGTAGGATTAAAATAAGCCACGGCAGGCTGCATTTTTACGGCTTCATGGATAATTACATTCACAAAATTACGGATCAGATCATATTTATAAATATAATCACTGTCCATTTCTGTTTGCATCCTGATAAAAATGTTTTTCAAATACGTCACCTGTTCATCTTCTAACAGATAAACCGGATTTCCATCTGCTTTAAACAAAGTAGAATCCTGCAAGCTTTCCATACGGCTGCCCGTATGCAGAAAATCTTCGCTGAATACACAAAAATATCCATCGTAAACCGTTTCTTCATCCTTTGCATCCCATGAATATGGAATTAATGGGTTGGTGAAAACAAGAGCCGGCTTGTTAATTTCAATATCGCGGTTTGCATATAACAAAGTACTGCAACCCTTTGTAATTAGCGAGATTTTGTAAAAATCCCTCCTATTATAAGCGTTCAGCTTACATTTATCATCATTCATTCCCGCAACCCTAAATTGTATAGGATCGATGTGAATACCTGTAAATGAATTTGCTTTTTTGCCGGATATTGAATTTTGATACATGTTCAAAATTAAACAATTCAAAGCGAAAAATAACGCAATAAAATGTTTGCAGAAGTTGAACTAGCTCTTTTTACCGCTGAAAATCACAAAGAAAACACTAAAACCACCTAAAAGGAAAATTATTCCAAGTATCATATTTATTTTATCGCCCATGCTGTAATGTACAAACAAAATTTGTAATGACAATAGGCTGACATAAAATAATTTAAAAAAAATTTAATAGGCCTAGGCGAATATTTCTATTTCTAAATCTTTTTCACCTTAATTCCTACAAGTCCGGTTTGAGAAGATATGCGTTGGTAAACAACCTTATCGTTTATATTAAGTGATTTCGTTTTACGGATTAAAACTTTTTCTTTAAGCTCTTCATCCTCTACAAAACAGATCGGCTGATCTTTATGTAATGATACTATTGTTCCCTTTGCCATAATGAATCAATTATTTAATAACTGAATTAAATAGCTTAACGGGACTCTCCTGATTAGGAGATAAGCAAATTTTATAATCGAATGTTATACTAATTTTTTGGATTTAAGTTTTAGTGAAGATACACCAAAAATATTTTTAGCCACTACCCCGTTTTTATTAATTACGGTATCAAATTCAACAGTGCTGCCAATATATAAACCTTTTGCTTTACAATCTACAATATCAAAATATATGCTTTCCTGAACCAAATATTGTGAGATTAAACCAAATCCTCTTTGTTTGTTGTAAGCTGTAATTACGCCAATCATAAAAATTATTTTAGAAAGTTAGTCTAACATAAAACTAACACAACCAAAGCGATCCCAAAAACCCAGTAGACATTACTGCTCAATAAATAGATTACATACCCTTTTATGTTGATAAATTACCGATTTGCTTTACAACCTGTATTGATTTTAAGCGACAAAATAAAACATAGTACTGCTACATGCTGTTATTAATTATACACTAACCATCTTAATATGAAAAAGCTAACCAAAAACAGTTCGGAAGAAGATTTAGAAAACGTAAAAGCCGGAGATACCATTAAAGATGATACAGGAAAACAAGGTGAAGTTGCAGCGGTAGAAATTTTGAGCCGAAAATCTGAAAAACAATATTATTACAAGCTTAAAAACGACGGGACCATCCTCGTTATCAAATAGATTTACTTTTAATTAGATAACTCACATCAACCTATTTCTTATTAATATTAAATCCTATATTTAGGTGAGTAAAACGATTTATAAGATCCATTACAGCTAATGAGAACAAAACATGTTATTTTCCTGTCTTTTATGGCGGCATTTGCTTTCGTGAGCAGCTTTACTTATAAATCTACCATAAATGAGAATGATGTGTTTTTTAAAGTAGATACTTTAGCCAGAAACCTCACCGTTCCTTGGCAGATTACTTTTTTACCCGATCGTACCATGCTTTTTACCGAAAGGCCAGGTGCAGTTCGTCTTTATCGCAATGGAAAACTGCTCGATAAGCCAATCCTTCAGGTTAATGATATCAAAGCAGAAACCAAAACCGGTCTCCTTGGAATGGTGATTCATCCTGCTTTTACAAGAAATCATTTCATTTACATTGCACATAATTATGGAGAAAACAATCGTTTATGGCTCCGTGTGGTTCGTTATGAGTTTAGAAATGATACACTTATCCATCCAAAAATACTTATTGAAAAGATTCCCGCGGCAAGAAACCATACAGGCTGCAGGTTGGTTTTCGGACCAGACCAAAAGCTCTACATTTCTAGCGGCGATGCAGACCAACCAATTTTAGCCCAAGACCTGAAAACGTATAATGGTAAAATTTTAAGGATAAATGATGATGGGAGCATCCCTCCCGACAATCTTTTTGTTAAAAATGATACCGCACGGAAAGAAATCTGGTCATATGGACATCGAAATCCCCAAGGACTTACTTTCCAACCCAACACCAAACAATTTTTCGCAACAGAACATGGGCCAACCGGTGGCGATGAGGTAAATATTATTGAAAAAGGCGGTAATTATGGCTGGCCTGTTATCCACCACCAAGAAATTAAATCGGGTATGATTACGCCATTTGTGGAATATACACCATCTATTGGTCCGTCAGAAGCCATTTTTTACACCGGAAAGGCTTTTCCACAATTGAGCAATAATCTTTTGGTTGCATGTTTAAGAGGTGAATCGATTTTAAGAATCGAAATGGATAAAGGCAAAATAATTAAACAGGAAGTATTATTGAAAAAACAATATGGCAGAATCAGATCTTTGGTGGTTGGCCCCGATGGATACCTATACATTTCTACATCAAACTTTGATTTGCCCGAAAGCAAAGGTGAAAGACCATATGATATGATCCTCAGACTAAGGCCTTCGAATGCGAAAAACGGTCAGTTGGCTCAGAATATTTCTTCAAATAATAAAAATACTAGCCCCGCGGCTACAACGGCCAATCTTTTTAAACAGCTTTGTGCTTCATGCCATGGCGATAAGCTACAGGGCACAGCAACTGTTTACAGTTTGATCGGGCAAAAATTTAAACATGGAGCCGATAAGCAAGCCATTATAAATACTATCAATAATGGAATTATAGAAAAAGGAATGCCAGCGTGGAATGGTGCCATTAGCAAAAAAGACATAGAAGCCCTGGCCGATTTTATTTTGAAAACATCAAAAACTGATTAGTGATTAGCGAATTTAAATCAATCTTTCGCATAAATTTTGATACAATACCGCTCGATAAAAAACTATATTCTATATTTATAAAAATCCCTCAGCCAAATAGATGAAAACAAGATTTATCCTATTGATAGCTGCAATTGCAGTTTTATTTATTTCCGCAACAACTCTAAACAAAAATATTTACAAGCGTAAAACTTTCGATTTATTTAATAAAAATAAAATTGATACGCCAGATCAGGACCGGTTTGTTAAAGTAACCCTTGCACAGGGCGAATTTACTGAACCCACTGAAATGACCGTACTTCCGAACCTCGATATCTTGGTTGCCCAGCGTAGGGGCGAGTTATTAATTTATAAGAATCAAACCAAAAAAATTAAAGAGGCAGGTAAACTCGATGTTTACTTTAAAACCAACACTCCTGATGTTAATGCAGAAGAAGGTTTATTGGGTATGGCTGCAGATCCTAAATTTGCGGTAAATAAATATATTTACCTTTTTTACAGTCCGTTTGATAAGTCGGTAAACAGATTATCGAGATTTGAACTGGTGAATGATCAGCTCGTTAAAGAATCTGAAAAAATCGTTCTCGAATTCTATTCACAGCGCGAAATATGCTGCCATACAGGTGGTTCAATTGCGTTTGGATCGGATAACTTACTTTATGTTTCCACAGGTGATAACTCCACTCCTTTTGATGTGCCAAAACAGCAATATGTAAATAAAGGATATGCCCCGCTTGACAATAGAAAAGGACTCGAACAATATGATGCCAGAAGATCGGCCGGTAATACCAACGATTTAAGGGGTAAAATATTAAGAATAAAAGTAAATGAAGATGGCACTTATAGCATTCCGGATGGAAATCTTTTCCCGAAAGACAATCCAAAAACAAGGCCTGAAATTTATGTAATGGGCGATCGGAACCCATACCGCATTTCTGTTGATCAAAAAACCAATTTTTTATATTGGGGTGAAGTTGGCCCTGATGCAAGTAACGATGATGCTTTAAGAGGACCAAGGGGTTATGATGAAGTAAACCAGGCGCGCAAAGCAGGTAATTTTGGCTGGCCCTTATTTATTGGCAATAACTATCCTTATAAAGCCTACGATTATACAAATGGAGCCAACGGAAATGCTTTCGATCCTGCAAAGCCGATCAATAACTCGCCAAATAATACGGGACTGGAAGAGCTTCCACCAGCGCAACCAGCTTATATATGGTATCCTTATGGCGAATCGAAGGAGTTTCCTCAGGTGGGCGCAGGCGGCCGTACAGCAATGGCTGGCCCGGTTTATTATGCTACGGCAAATTCTCCATACCCTGCTTATTATAATGGAAAACTGATTATTTATGAATGGGTTCGTGGATGGGTTAAAGCAGTAACTATGAATGCACAGGGCGATTATGTAAGCATGGAGCCTTTTATGGGGAATGTTTCTTTGGCCGCACCAATTGATATGGAACTCGGGCCGGACGGAAAAATTTACGTTCTAGAATATGGTAAAGGCTGGTTTACGAAAAATCCGGATGCAGCAATAACAAGAATCGACTACCTTAAAGGAAACAGGCCACCAAAGGTAGAAAGCCTTAATATTACCAAAACCAGTGGCTTACTTCCATACAAATTAAACGCAAATGTTTCGGCTAAAGATGCTGATGGTGATGCCTTAACCTATGTGTGGAACCTTGGAAAAGGAGTTATTAAAACCACCACTACACCAAATTTACAATATACTTTTACAAAAGCAGGCGAATATCCGGTAAGTGTAACTGTAATGGATAAAAGCAAAGCTTCAGCAAAAAGCCAGGTAATTTCTGTTTTTGCCGGCAATGAACATCCTAATGTAAGTATAGATTTAGCGGGTAACAAAACTTTTTATTTCCCGAATAAACCTGTTGATTATAAGGTATTAGTGAGTGATAAAGGTGCCAAAGTAAATAACAGCCGCATTTATATTTCCCATACCTATACCGAAGGCACAGATTTAGCAGGTGCACAACTTGGTCACCAGCAGGCTGCACAAACCATGGTGGGCAGGGCTTTAATGCTTAAAGCCGATTGTAGCACCTGCCATAAAGAATCTGCTGTTTCTATCGGGCCTGCTTTTGAAAAAATTGCAGCCAAGTACAAGAACGACAGCAAAGCTTCGGATTACCTGGCTTCGAAGGTAATTGGCGGTAGTCAAGGTGTTTGGGGAGAAGTACCTATGCCTGCGCATACCGCAATGAAAGTGGCTGATGTTAAAAAAATTACAGAATGGATTATGACATTGGGTAATAAAGAGGCTGTTAAAGCTTCACTTCCAACTTCGGGTAAAATTGTTCCGCCGGCAACTACTGACAAAAAGAAATCGGTACTAACCTTAAAGGCAACTTATACTGATGCAGGTGCCGCAGGTTTAAAACCATTGACCACAACCAATACCATCAATCTTAAAAGCAGTGTAATTGATGCTGATGACCTTAAAGATTTTTCAGGATTTCAGCGAAAAGACGTTTTTGGTGGCGAAAAATTGGTATTGACTAAGGATATGGGATGGATAGCGATTAAAAATGTCGATTTAACCAGTATTTCAGGCTTTAGTTATTCATTTCTGAACTTTGATCCGGGAGCTGATGGAGAAATCGAAATCAGATTGGACGATAGTAAAGGAATTATGATTGGAAAATCGACCTTCAGAAAAAGTATTCCTATAAATATGATATCGGATGGAAAATTTCATAGTATCTATTTTGTATTTAAAGAGCTAAAAACTGGCGACAAAAAGAACCGACCAATTATTCAATCGATTACTGTAGAACCTAAGTAATTACCAAGAATTTTTGTTGCTATTATTCCATAGCAGGCGGGAATCTTAATGCAAATAGAAATTAAAAATAAATACATGAAGATTATCATAAACAAAATCTTCGTGGCTAATGATTTGCCCCGCTAGCTATCTGAATGATAACGACGCTTATGCTAAAATATCACGCCCGAAACCAATACTAATGTGTTTCGGGCTTTTTATTGTAAAAAAATACGGTTAAACGCCTTTCATTAAATCAACAATAATATCTTTGCAGCAAATCCTGATGATTTCCATGCAAAACATTAAAAACATTATTTTCGATTACGGAAACGTAATATTTGATATCGATTTCAGAATTGCACAAGCCTCTTTTCAAAAACTGGGCATTACTGATATTGAAAACTTCTTCGCACATAAAGGACACAATAAATTATTTGACGATTTCGAAACCGGTGCCATCTCACCAGCTGAATTTAGGGCAGGAATTA
Source organism: Pedobacter sp. AC402 (assembly GCF_979252805.1). NCBI lineage: Bacteria > Pseudomonadati > Bacteroidota > Sphingobacteriia > Sphingobacteriales > Sphingobacteriaceae > Pedobacter > Pedobacter sp. AC402. Next base: position 28,346 of record NZ_CEEDAI010000006.1, read on the forward strand.
GAAATGCAGCAAACAAACCAGAACTTACCGACGGACAGATTGATGATGCATGGAACAGTTTATTAATTGGAACAATACAAGAAAACCACGACTTGCTGCTTGAAGTTAAAGCAAAATACCGCACTTTTTTATTGAGCAACAACAATGAAATCCATTACGATTGGATAATTAACTACCTGAAAACAAGTTTCCAGATCAATAATTACGATGCTTATTTTGAGAAAGCTTATTTCTCGCAGCACATGAAATTGCGTAAGCCAAACACCAACATTTTTGAACAGGTATTAAAAGACAATAATTTAAATCCAGCCGAAACTTTGTTTATTGATGATAGTCCGCAACATATAGAAGGTGCTAAAAAAGTTGGGCTAAATACCTTGTTAATGACTGAAAAACCAGCTCAATTGGGTGCTTTTTTAAAAGCAAATGGAATTTTGTAAATTACTACATGGCAGGAAAAAAGTTTAATTCGCTTAAAGAGTTCTACCCTTTTTACTTATCAGAACATACCAATACCACATCGCGTATTTTACATTTTATTGGTACTGGATTGGTTTGCTTGGCCTTTTTTACCGGTTTTCTTTTTCATAACTGGCATTTTTTCCTGGCAATACCTGTTTTAGGGTATGGCTTTGCATGGATTGGGCATTTTTTCTTCGAAAAGAACAAACCCGCCACTTTTCAATATCCAGGTTATAGTTTGGTAAGCGATTTTATCCTTTTTTACGATTTGCTCAGCGGCAAACAATCTTTTGTAGTTAAGAAATAAATCCAGCATCACGATTACCAAGATTCGTCTCCCTGAATTCATTTCAGGGTCTTTTTAAAACAAGGTAATTACTGAAATAAATTCATTACGGCGATTCCCAAGATTCGTCTCCCTGAATTCATTTCAGGGGTCTTTTAACGCAACATAATTACTGAAATATATACAGAACAACGATTCCCAAGATTCGTCTCCCTGAATTCATTTCAGGGTCTTTTTCAAGCAAGATAATTACTGAAATAATCCAGCACGACGATTCCCAAGATTCGTCACCCTGAATTCATTTCAGGGTCTTTTAATGCAACATAATTACTGAAATAAATTTCAGCACGGCGATTGCCAAGATACGTCTCCCTGAATTCATTTCAGGGTCTTTTTAAAGCAAGGTAGTTACTGAAATAAATTCAGTACGGCGATTCCCAAGTATTCGTCTCCCTGAATTCATTTCAGGGTCTGTTTAAAGCAATATAGTTACTGAAATAAATTCAGCATGAGGATATGAAAAAAAATCGTCATCTCGACTGAAGCGCAGCGAAATGGAGAGATTTATCTGTTTAAAATTCTCGACTGCGCTACAATCCGCTCAAAATGACGATTCCGTGGTTAACTTTAAACCACTATATGTTTTACCGAAACTGAATTATAGTTTCCTTCTTTTTAATTCTCTTTCAATTAAACCCAACTCACGACCTGTTTGTCCGGCTACAGAAGTATTTTCTTTGCGCCCTTCTAAATAAGTAAGGCATTACAGCTTTAATCGGCCCATAAGGAACATATTTGGCTACATTGTAATTAGAATCAGCAAGGTTAAAACTTAGGTTATCGCTCATACCTAACAATTGTGCAAAGTATACGTGAGGGTGATTATGGCTGATATTTTTTTCTTCTAAAAGATAAGTCAGTAAACGGCTGCTATCTTCATTGTGCGTTCCGGCAACAATGGCAATTTCATCAATATGATCAACACAATAACGTAACGATTCGTTATAATCGCGGTCAGATGCTGCTTTATCTGGTTGGATTGGTGAAGGATAACCCATTTCCAAAGCGCGTTTACGTTCTTTTTCCATGTAAGCACCACGTACCATTTTAACACCCAGGATAAAACCATCCGCTTTTGCAATCAGATGGTCGGCTTTCATATCTGCTAATTTATCATGGCGGTACATTTGGTAGGTATTGTAAACAATAATACGCTCACGGTTAAATTTACGCATCATGTCTAAAGCCAGTTCATCAATCGTATCTTGAATCCAGGTTTCTTCTGCATCAATCATAACCGGCACACCTTTATCAAAGGCAGTTTTACAGATCATTTCGCAACGAAGCTTTACTTTTTCAAATTCTGCTTTTTCTGCGTCATTTAAAGTTTGCTTAGCATCCAGTTTCTGTAATAGGGCAAAACGGCCAATTCCGGTAATTTTGAAAACAGTAATCGGAATTTTTGAATCACCATCTGCACGTACAATGGTGCGGATAATTTCGGCACAGGTTTCATCAAAAACCTGTTCTTCATCTTCACCCTCTACCGAGTAATCCAAAATAGTTCCTACACCGCCTTTATCCAGCTGCTCAATGGCTTTATTACATTCGGCAATGGTTTCGCCACCGCAAAACTGCTGAAAAATGGTGGCTTTAATTGCTCCCTGAATTGGCAAACCAATATTTAAAAAGAAATTGGTAATGGCCGGTCCAACTTTGGTTAAAAAATTACTGCCGATCATTTTAAAAAGCCAATAGGCTTTTTTTAGTTCATTGTTAGATTTTTGACGGAAAGCAATCTCCGTGTTATCGAAATTTGGTTGTTTGTTGGGGGATAAATCCATTTTTATCAGTATAATAAGTCAGATTGGTGCAAAATTATAAAAAGCATTGGTTGTTAAAACTAAAAACCTTTAAATTATCGTATTTTTGCATAAAATGATACAATTTAAATTAGAAGGCGAATTTATTCCATTAATCCAACTGTTAAAAGCAAGCGGATTGGTTGGCAGTGGCGGTGATGCCCAAACCGTTGTAGAAGATGGTTTAGTAAAAGCGAACGGAGAAGTCGAATTCCGCAAACGTTATAAGGTTAGGGTTGGCGATATTATTACTTTTGGCGAAAATAAAATAGAAGTTATTTAATGGAACCACTAACAAGCGCAGGCCACACCCTATATTTCGAAAGTAACCTTGAAGCACTTAAAACGCTTTTAGAGAGTAATAAATACAGCAAAGTTTTTGTTTTGGCTGATGAGCATACCAGCGAAATCTGCCTGCCACTTTTTCAATCACTTTTAGATGATTTTTCTGAGTTTGACCTCATTGAAACATCGGCAGGTGAAGAAAATAAAAATATTGATTTTTGTATCGGAATCTGGAAAACCTTATTGGATTTTGAAGCCGACCGCAAAAGTTTAATGATCAATTTAGGTGGTGGCGTAATTACCGATATGGGTGGGTTTATTGCATCTACTTACAAAAGAGGTATCGATTTCATTAATGTACCCACTACCCTTTTATCACAGGTTGATGCCTCAGTAGGTGGTAAAACGGGCATTGATATTGATAATGTTAAAAACATGGTAGGTACTTTTACCTTGCCGCAAATGGTTTTTATAGAAACAGCCTTTCTAAAAACTTTGCCCCAACGTGAGCTTTTATCAGGTTTTGCCGAAATGATCAAACATGGTTTGATTTACGACAAACCATATTACGAAAAATTAAAAGCCAGCAATTACCTTAGCCCATCGGCTGAAGATATTTACCGTTCGGTAGAAATTAAAAACGAAGTGGTAACCATCGATCCGCACGAGAAGAATTTTCGGAAAATTTTAAACTTCGGCCATACCATTGGGCATGCCGTAGAAGGATATTCATTGGCAAATGATGAAAATCCATTAACACATGGAGAAGCTATTGCCATTGGTTTTGTGTGCGAAGCAGCATTATCAATCAAAAACAGTACACTAACAAAAGAAGAACTGAATGATATTAGCGGATATATTTTATCACTTTATCCAAAATACCACATCAAAAAAGAAAGTTTTGATACACTTTTAGAATTGATGCAAAGCGATAAAAAAAATGAAGATGGAAACATACTTTTTTCGCTCTTGGAAAACACCGGTAAATGCACGTTTAACTGCCGTGTAAGTACTGCTGATATTTTAAGCAGTTTGGATTATTATAACAGTTTATAAAATGAATTTTACCGGAAGTGATATTTCTGTTGTCGGGCTTTTTGGTTTCGTAATCGTTTTAACCCTGGTTGAAATGTATTTCAGTTACCAGCATGATAAAAAACTATACACCAAGCGCGATACCTGGACAAATATTTACCTGATGACAGCGGCGGTTGTAATTAATTTGGGCACAAAAACATTTACGTTTTTCTTGCTGGCTTATTGTTATCAATTCCGTTTATTCCAAATATCTAATGTTTGGGTGTACTGGATAGTTTTAATTTTAGCACAGGATTTTTTGTATTGGTTTTTGCATACCGTTGGGCATTATGTGCGTTTTTTCTGGGCAATGCATGTTACCCATCACTCATCAGAACATTTCAACCTAACCACTGGCTTCCGTTCAACCGTTTTCGAACCTTTGTACCGCGTTTTCTTTTACCTGCCATTGGCATTTATGGGTTTTACGGCTGTTGATATACTTTTTGCCTATCTCATTACTCAAATTTATGGTAATTTGGTGCACACGCAATACAATATCAAACTTCCAAAATGGTACGAATACATTTTTGTAACGCCATCTCATCACCGTGTACACCATGCCAGCAACGTACGTTACCTTGATAAAAATATGGGTATGGTTTTAATCCTTTGGGATAGGTGGTTCGGAACTTTCCAGGAAGAATTGCCAGAAGATGTGGTTAAATATGGATTAACTACACAACCTCAGGATACTGGTGCTGTAAATATTATTTTCCATGAATTTATTGCCTTAAAGGCTGATGTTAAAAAGGCACCCACTTTTATTGATAAAATAAAGTATATTGTTAATCCACCGGGATGGAGCCATGATGGAAGCACTAAAATTGCTAAAATAATGCAGCAGGAATTGCGGGAAACAGAAAAGCAAAATTATGAAGAACTGCAGCAACAAAAAGTAAAAGGACTTAACGACCGGGGAGAATTAAGTTCTACAGGGTAAAAGCCTTTGAACAAAACTTGCTAACCAGAGTTTTTACTTTATTACAGCAGGTTTTTAAATATCTCTTTAGCCTTTATACTTTTACTTACTGACTATTCTGATAGGGCATTAAATTGAAATATTTTGATCAAAAAATATTGTGGGTTCAAAATGAATCAGTTTTTCGAAAATCCTACGCAACAATTGCCAAATGCGTAGGATTTTTTGTGATCTACAATTTTGTAAAGTTGAATCTTTGCGCTGCAGAAGTTTGGTTAGCTGCATTTACCACAATGTTGGCAGCATCGCTAGTACTTTGACCACTTACTTCAACATTTAGCCCAAGCGCGTGCTTAGGCGAAAGACTAAAACCAGCGTTGCCACCATTTTTCAGGCTAAATTGCTGGTTATTTAAATTAGCATTCGTCCTCAACTCTACCTGAGTACCATTTGTAGTACCAGCGTTACGCACTGTTAAAACCTTGTTGGTATCTGCACTAGATTTAATCTGGTAATATCCGTGTTCAACTTTCCTGAATATGAATCTTTGGTTTGCATTGCCATGGGTAGGCCAGATTATAATATTTGTACCATCAGTGATACTGCCTCCAAAAATATCAAAAGATTTTGTTCCTAAATAAGATGGTGTAATTTTATACACACCACTATAATCTGTTGGGAAATATAGTGCTTTTAGGCCTTCAATGTCACCAATTGATAACGCATCTCTTTGTCCATTAAAAGTGGAACCATCCAGTCTGGTTATTGTTGGATTTCCGTTTGAAGAAAAAGAGTATGCCCCATATAACATTACTGACTGAAAGTCAAACGGGCCATGGCCTCCAAAATTCGGGTCGGTATTAAAATTGTACTCCAATCCAGATTGTATGTTACCATAATTTATAATAACATATTGATCTCTATCTGGCCTGCATTGTTCATGCATTACACCTAGAGAGTGCATTACTTCGTGCATCAAAATCCCAACGTAATTATAGTTGTACAGGTTTACAGTATTAACCCTGTTTTTCCGCCAGCCTAATGGAGAGTTGTTGCCACCTGACAATACGAATTGTATGTATTCGGCCTGGTTGGTCCTTTTTACAAACTTAATGCCTGTAGCATTGGTAATATTTGTTAAGCCTGCGTCGATGGTAGACACATAACTGTTGTATTGTGCCGTCGTCATTTTTGCTGGATCCGGATAGTTGTAATAAGCAACTGAACCCGGCCATGTTGCTGAAAAAGCTTGTATAATTGTAGCTCTTTCTTTTGCAGAGATATTATTTGCAAGCTTTTTTAATATATTAAACTGTTCTTGGCTGATGGTAATGTCACCAGCATATTTGTAAATACCGTCTACTTCAACAATATAAGTCGGTTTTCCATTGATAGACAGTTTGTGAATTGTAGAATCACCTTGTTTTACAGATGATATGGCATCGTTGTTGCCCGGGTCGTCTGTTTTGATCTCTTTTTTACAAGAATTGAGCGTTGCAACTACAAGAAGCAATACACATGCTTTGATTAATGATTTCATAGGAAAATTAGGTTTTAAATTTATAATGGTTTGGCAGTTGTTTTATAGGCTGTGCTTTATAGTCCAAATAATGAAATAGTAGCTATAAAATTTATCACGAAAGACGACAAAAATAAAAAAATTTAAACGTTTGATTATCAAGTATTTGAGTGTATTTTTATTCTAAATAGTTAATATTTTGATTTACTCACCCAAAGCGACGCGACGATTGAATATTTGCAAAAAAAAATTTTACATGCTTTTCGAATATTCAATTTTCAGGTTGTTTAAAGTAAAATAATGATACTCAAATTTATAACTAATTCAAAACATTAGACGAATAATTCAGACATTCAGTAATTAAAAATTATACACAATTATAGGGCTTTTCCGAATCAATTTGTAATATAAATGCATTAAATATCAAATAAATTGTGTTTTATTCCAGATCAACAAATTTTGATCAACTGAAAAATTGAAATTAAGCAAAGGTTTGGGTATAGCGGTTTGCTATTAAGTGCCATTATCTAATTGAAGAATCCAGTAAGTATTGATTACAATATGAATTTTTAACTCAATTTTTGTTAACGATTTCTTCTATTTTTTAGCCACGGATACACGGAAAACACCGATATTAAATTTATAACACTGTCTGCAACATCAACGTCATTCTCACGCATGCAGCAATTTTAAAGCCTTAACTATAATTTAAGCAATTACGTGCAGTAAATAATCATTTAACGAATTAGTTTCATCATCATATTCCTTTTAGCACAGTATTTAGCATATTGCGTTAAATAATATTGCCATGAAAAACTTAATGCTCTCTACCTTAACATTGTTTATTCTAATACTGAATACCAAAGCCCAAGAAGTTAAAAATATTAGGTATTTTGATATAGATAATAAAGAAATCAAGAAATCTGTATTTGATGAGAAAAGATCTACTAATGTTTTTTTAGATATTCCAGGCGATTCGTCCAATCATCGCAAACTGATTAACAGAGAAGAGCAAGGTAAAATAAAGGATAAAACCAAACTCCTTTTGTTGTTAGAAACAGCATCAAATAAAAAAATTGATTCGCTAAAGCCAATTGTAATAATTTATCATCCTGGACAGGACAGTTCCAATTCCACTGGAAATACTGATTACATTAAGGCCAAACACAAAGAATTGAGAACAGCATTGTTAAAGCAGTATAAAATAAAGCCAATATACATTTACGCTGAAATAACTGGTACCGGGCAATATGGTTCTTCAATCAACTGGATCAAAGATCCGGAACAAAGCATCAAGAAACATTTTTTCAAATATCATTATCCCTACGGCAGTTTTGTGGTGATTGACAGAAACGGCAATTACGTGAGCTATTTAGGCGAATATATGACCAGTGCAATCTTAGCGGTTACCAAAAAAATGGCAGAATAAATTCATCCCCTCAAACCATTTTAAATTTTGCCTGGTTACATCAAAAAGCACGATTTATACCTAAAACCCATTAAGATCATTTTTAACAAAATTAAATTTTATTAAAAATATTTTCGTTTTACTATTGACAAATTAAATTTTGTTCCATACATTTGGCTCAACAAAAAAAAGAATGAAAAATTTTAACACATATTACTTTGGTTACTTTTACTATTTTAGTGAGAGCCGGGGCTAATATGCAAAAAGATATATAACAATATTAAAATGTATAAAAAAGTCCCGGCAAACAGCCGGGACTTTTTTGTTTTAACGCAAAAATGGAAACGACAAAACGAGTAGCAATTCAGGGTATTAAAGCATCTTTCCACGAAGAAGCCGCTTACAAATTCTTTGGTAAAAACATCGAAACTGTTGAGTGTAATTCTTTTAAAGAAACCTGCGACAAGCTTGAGAAAAATGAAGCCGACTTTGTGGTAATGGCTATAGAAAACTCCATAGCAGGCAGTTTATTACCCAATTACACTTTAATCCGCGATTATGGATTTTCAGTTGTAGGCGAAGTTTACCTTCCTATTCAATTGCACTTAATGGCACTACCGGGTGTAAAATTTGAAGACATCAAAGTGGTTACCTCCCACCCGATCGCCATCCGCCAATGCATCGATTTCTTTTACGATTACCCGCACATTAAAATTGTAGAGAGCAATGATACTGCTGCCTGCGCAAAACGTATCCAGGATGAAAAATTAACGGATACAATGGCCATCGCAAACAGCTTAGCATCAGAACTATACGGATTAAACATTCTGGAACGCCGGGTAGAATCGAATAAGAAAAATTACACCCGTTTTCTGATCCTTAAAAAAGATAAAACAGACGAAGGAAAGAAAATAAACAAAGCATCAATCTGTTTTCAGGTTGGCCACAAAGCAGGCTCACTGGCTACCGTTTTAAACATCTTTGCCGAACAGGATGTAAGCTTAACAAAAATACAATCTATGCCGGTATTGGGTAAAAGAAACGAATATTACTTTTATGTTGATTTAGAGTGGCCAAGTACAGAGAAGTATGATAAAGCAATTAGAAAAGCATTAAAATATACTTCAAACTTCAATATACTTGGCGAATACCAAAAGAATGATAAAGTATAATAATCGGGAGCCCGAACAAAATAGCAGAACATCCAATTCATAATATAAAATAATTAAAATATAATTCCAGACATCCGCTTAAGGAATACGGATTTAAACAAAACCATCATCATGAAACTTAATTTAAACATCCAACCATTAAACACATGGTTAAACGTAAACAACGAACCATTAATCATTTCTGGTCCTTGTAGTGCAGAAACTGAAGAACAATTATTAACTACAGCACATTTATTGGCTGCTACTGGTAAAGTATCGGTATTGAGAGCTGGTATCTGGAAACCACGTACCCGTCCGGGAGAATTTGAAGGTATCGGAAGTATCGGTTTAGAGTGGTTAAAACGTGCAAAAGCAGAAACTGGTTTACCAACGGCTGTAGAGGTTGCAAATGCAAAACACGTTGAAGAGGCTTTAGCAGCTGGTGTAGATATCCTTTGGATTGGTGCACGTTCTACTGTAAACCCCTTCACCGTTCAGGAAATTGCTGATGCTTTAAAAGGCCATGATGTTCCGGTATTGATCAAAAACCCAGTTAACCCAGATTTACAGTTATGGATCGGTGCAATTGAGCGTATCAATGGCGCAGGAATTACTAAAATTGGTGCTATTCACCGCGGTTTCTCATCATTCGAGAAAAGTTCTTTCCGTAACGAACCAATGTGGGAACTGGCTATCCAATTAAAAACACTTTGCCCTGAGTTACCAATCATTAACGATCCAAGCCACATTTGCGGTAACCGTGAGTTAATCCCTTACATTTCTCAAAAAGCATTGGATTTAGATATGCAAGGTTTAATGATCGAATCTCACGTAGATCCTTCAGTGGCCTGGACAGATGCTAAACAACAAGTTACCCCTGCTGCTTTAGCTGAATTGGTTGATCGTTTAACCGTTCGTGAACCAGAAGCACCAAACGAAGCTTTTGCTGATAAATTAGCTGACTTACGTAAATCAATCGATAAAATTGATGATATTTTATTACAGAAATTAGGTGAGCGTATGGCTATCGTTGAGAAAATCGGCGAATTCAAACGTGATAACCAGGTAACTATTTTACAGGTTAACCGTTGGGATGCCATCATTAAAAAAGGTCACGCTTTTGCAAAAGCTTTAAAATTAGACTTAAACTTTACTGAGAAATTCTTAGAATTGATGCACGGTGAATCAATCCGTAAGCAAACTGAAATTATGAATGCTGGCAAAGCTGAACAAGGTATTGCTGCTGAGCAACATACTGAGGTTAAAGCATAGATGAGGTTAAAAGCTGAAAGACTAAAGCTTAAAGCTAAGTTTATCAGTGATGTCATTTTGAGCATGTTGAATACCTTACGGTAGTTTTCGATTAACTCAATTTGATATTAAACAATATAATGTAGTGTCAGATGAAAACCTCTGACACTACATTTAAGAATAAAACAGAATAAAAATGTCGAAAAACGCCTTAGTTTCTTTTAAAGGAACCAAGAATATTGATACGGAAATCCAATTAACAGGTTCTAAAAGCGAATGCAACAGGGCTTTAATTATTAGCGCTTTAAGTAAAAAACTGGTTAAAGTAGAAAATCTTTCCAATGCTGCCGATACGGTAACATTAAACGGTATCTTAAACAAGTTGGGTGTTGAAACTAGTGATACAGGAGCAGAAGTTAAACTGAAAACTGCAAACTCTGAACTGGTTGATGTTGGCCCTGCCGGTACTGCCATGCGCTTCTTATCGGCTTATCTTTCCGCCAAAAATGGCAATTTCCTTTTAACAGGAACCGAACGGATGAAACAACGCCCAATCGGGATTTTGGCCGAAGCATTGAGAACAATCGGAGCTGACATATCCTATGCGGAAGCAGATGGTTTTCCACCGTTAAACATTGTTGGCCCTTTAAACCAAAAAACAGCCGAAGTTAAAATCAAAGGCGATATCAGCAGTCAATATATTTCAGCTTTGCTGATGATTGCCCCTATCCTGCCCCAGGGATTAACTTTAGAGATTGAAGGCGAACTTACTTCCAAGCCTTATGTAGATATGACTTTGGATATGCTTGCCGAAGTTGGGATTGAATATGCCTGGAACGGAAATTCGATTACCATTAAACCACAGGCTTTTAAACCTGGCACCCTGGTTGTTGAACCTGATTGGAGTGCAGCATCTTATTGGTATAGCATTGCAGCACTGGCTGATGAGGCAGAAATTAGTTTACCTGCATTAAAAGAGAAAAGTTTGCAGGGCGATAGCCAGATCAAAAATATTATGAAGATTTTTGGCATCGCTACCAGCAAAACCGATAAAGGAATAGCCATTAGCAATTTAGGCCTTACTTTAGATACAATAGAAGTTTTAGACTTAAAAACCTGCCCTGATTTAGCACAAACTATTGTGGTTATTGCGGCTGCTTTAGGTAAAAATATGGCTTTTACAGGCTTAGAAACCTTAAAAATTAAAGAAACAGACCGTGTTGCCGCCCTTCAGAACGAATTGGCTAAAATTGGGGTTACTTTTACAGAAGAAAATCTGATATATACTTTAAATACCGAAAATCTTCATTTTCCTGATAAAGTTACCTTTGCCACCTACGAAGACCACCGTATGGCGATGGCTTTTGCACCACTTGCACTATTAATTAACGAAGTTGAAATTGAAGAAATGCAGGTAGTAGAAAAATCTTATCCATATTATTGGGAAGATTTGAAAAAAGCAGGATTTGATGTGAAAGAGATATGAGATTTGAGATTTGAGAGAATCTATACCAGGGTTGAACACTAGATTAAATTAAGACAAATAAACAATAAGCTAACTAGATTTGAGTAGGGCTTGAGGTGTAAATCTCAAATCTATTATCTCAAATCTAACATCTAAATAATATGGCAGGCAATTCATTCGGGCAACTATTTCGCATCACCACCTTTGGCGAATCTCATGGCGTAGCAATTGGAGTAATTATTGACGGCTGTCCGGCGCAATTGGATATTGATATGGATTTTATCCAGTCAGAACTGGATAAACGTAAACCGGGTCAATCCAAAATAACCACACAAAGGAAAGAAAGCGATACCGTTCAGATTTTGTCGGGCATTTTTGAAGGAAAAAGTACAGGTACACCGATTGCACTTTTAATTCCGAACGAAGATCAACGCTCAAAAGATTATGGCCACAATGTTGATGTTTACCGTCCGAGCCATGCCGATTATGTTTATGATGCAAAATATGGTATTCGTGATCACCGTGGTGGAGGCCGTTCTTCTGCCCGTGAAACAGCTGCCCGTGTAGCTGCAGGGGCAATTGCCAAATTGTTTTTAAAACAGCAGGGTATCGAAATTTTTGCTCACGTTACTTCGGTAGGTACTATCGAAGCACCAAATTTAGAAAGCAATGATTTAGCTGCGCTACTTCAAATCAGGGAAGAAAATATTGTGCGCTGCGCTGATCCTGCAACGGCACACGAAATGATTGAGTTTATTGATTCAGTTCGTAAAGATGGAGATACCGTTGGCGGAAAAATCGGTTGTGTTATAAAGGGTTGTCCCGCCGGTTTAGGAGAGCCTGTTTTTGATAAATTACATGCCGATTTGGGCAAGGCAATGCTGAGTATTAATGCCGTACATGGCTTTGAATATGGCTCTGGTTTTGCAGGAAGCGAATTAAGAGGATCGCAACACAATGATATTCCACAACCAAAGAATGCAGATGTTAAAGTATTTAAAACCACTACCAATTATGCCGGTGGTATTTTGGGTGGCATTTCTAACGGAATGGATATTACTTTTAAAGTAGCTTTTAAACCTGTTGCAACCATAATGCACAACCAGCAAACCATTAATGCCGCTGGTGAAGCTTCAGAAATTAAAGGCAAAGGCAGGCACGATCCATGTGTGGTTCCCAGAGCTGTGGTAATTGTAGAAGCGATGGCTGCCCTGGTTTTAGCTGATCAGTTTTTAAGAAATAAAGCAAGTGTAATTTAAACATGAGAATCATTACCATATTATTTCTGCTGGTGAGTATAAATACTTTTGCCCAAACCTATACTGAGCAGATTGCACAGCACCGCGAAGCTTACAAGGCAGATTTTATAAAGGATAACAATTCTCCGCTTAAAAAGAAAGACCTGCAGAACCTACACTTTTTTGATGCAGACAGCACCTATAAGGTATTGGCTGAAGTAGAAATACTTAAAAATGAAAAAGTGTTTAAAATGCCAACTTTTAACGGAACAAGTAGCGATTATTTCAGGTTTGCACATGTAAATTTCAGTTTGAATGGTGTTAAAATGCAAATGACATTGTATAGAAGTGTTTCGCTATCAACCAATCCGATTTATAAAGACCATCTTTTTCTTCCATTTACCGACGAAACCAATAATAAAGAAACTTATGGAGGTGGCAGATATATTGATCTGGATGCCAAAGATATTAAGGATAACCAGATTGAATTGGACTTTAACAAAGCCTATAATCCTTATTGCGCCTACAGCGATGGCTACCGCTGCCCCGTGCCACCAGAAGAGAACGATCTTCAATTGGCCATAAAAGCCGGCGAAAAATTATACACTGGCGAAAAAAAACACCGCTAATAAAAGTGTATACCAACTTTATCAAAAAATTGATACCTGACATGTATTATAATCTACATTTTAGTGTAAATTAGAAACATTAAGTATAGTTTTTTGTTGTTCACTAAAATTAAAATAACCTATCCCTAAATGACCTATAGCTGCTTAATCGTTGATGATAACGAAATAGAAAGAGATGCAATTGAAATGCATCTTAAAAAAATCCCATCATTAAACATTATAGCAGTATGTAATAATGGTATCGAGGCTTCACAAATTTTATCAACCAATAGCGTTGATATTGTTTACTCTGATATTGATATGCCCGAACTATCTGGTATGGATTTATTAAAAAGCCTTAAGCAACAGCCTTTATTTATATTTATCACCTCATTTAGCGAATATGCAGCAGAAAGTTTCAATCTTGATGCGTTAGATTTCATTGTAAAACCTGCAACTTTTGAGCGCATATTAAAGGCAACCAATAAAGCTATTGAATACCTCGAATTGAAAAAACTCGTAGGAAAAGAAAAAACCTATGATGACAATTCTACCAATGAGGAAGGTGGCGACCACTTCTTTTTCAGAGAAACCAAAGGCATTACCAAATTAAGGTACGATCAAGTGATTTACATTGAAAGTATGGGCGATTTTTCTAAACTATTTACAAGTTCCGACAAGCATATTATTTTGGTTAGTTTGAAAAACCTTGAAAAACAATTACCATCCAAAATATTTTCAAGGGTACACAAGCAGTACATTATCAACATCAACCATATTACTACGTTAACTAACCACGAGGTGCATTTAGAGCACAATTTCCTTGTACCCATCAGTGCATCCAACCGTCAGGAATTGCTGGAGAAATCTATCGATAAAAAAATCTTATCCAGGTTTTTAAAATAATTATTTCTTCAATATAATTTTAAAGTAGCTACCACCTGAAGGATTAACATCAGCACTGATTTTGCCATCCATTAAACCGATAAAAGTTCGGCAGAGCAGTAAACCTAAACCGGTGCCTTTTTCTTTATTGGTACCCAAAGTACTCACTCCAGCACCAAGGTAACCGGGTTTATTAAAATGGTTTACCTGCACCTGTGTTAAACCAATGCCATTATCAGAGATTTTTAGCTCCATATAATTTTCCAATCCGGCTGCAGTAATTTCAATCAAACCACCATTGGGCGTAAATTTAATTGCATTGCTTATTAAATTGCGAAGCACCAGGCTAAGCATATTTTCATCTGCTTTACAAATGCTTTTCTCGGGTACCAGGTTATTGATGTTTAAATGCTTCTGACCGGCCACATCCTGTAAGGAATTAATCACCTCAGCTACCAAATAATGTATATCAAGCGACTCTAAATATGGATTGAAACCCTGCATCTGACTTGCCGCCCAATTGAGCAGATTCTCCATCATTGTAGAGGTATAGGTGAGGTTATTTTTAAGGGAAGCGGCATAACGGTTTAACTTTTCTTGCTCAATATTACCACCTTCCAACAATTGCATAAAGGAGATCAGGGAATTTACCGGCGTACGCATATCATGACTTACCACACTAAAAATACGGTCTTTAACCTTACTTAACTGCTCCAGTTCGCGTTTTTGGTTATTGATAATTTTATTTAACCTGGTTGTTTTTCTCTGGTTAAAAAATATAACCACGGCTATTATTAAAATTAGTGTAGCGGCAATGGTTAAAAATATTTTTACGCGCCAATCAAATTTAATTTGTTGCTCCTGTTTGCTAATCTGTTTATCTTTTACACTTGCCGCAATTTGTGCCTGAAATTTAGCATTGGCAAATCTCCCTTCCTGTGCCAAACGCTGAATATCAAGATCGGCCTTTGCTTTTTGGAACGTTAATAAATCTAAGGCGTTTTCTTTATCACTTAAGGCCAACTGTTGCCTACGCAGAATAAGTTCTTGCTGTTGTCTTTTTAACTCTCCTTCCGTAAGTTTTTGCTTCATTAAATAATCGCGTTCTTTTACGCCAAAATCAATCTGCATTTGCCTTCTGGTGATTTCTTTTTCTTTTTCCTGGTCAAAAATTTTATCCCTTAATACAATATACTGTTTGTAATAAGCCAACGATTTATTGTAATCTTTCTGTTTTTCGTAAACAGCACTTAAGCATAAACTGGATTGCTTTTCAATTTCCAGAAACCTATTGTCTTCGGCTATTTTTAAACTGTTTTTAAGCAGGATTAAGGCGTTATCAAGGTCATTTTGTTTTTGATAAAAATTACCCAGTGCATATAAACTTGAAGCATAAGATTCCTTATCATCCCTCGTTTTATTTAATTCAACCGATTTTTGGTAAGAAAGTAATGCGGCATCATTATCACCAATAGCGCTGTAAATATCAGCAAGATCGCGTTTCACTGTAGCCACAAGACCGATATCGTTAATGGCCTCTGCTACCTTAAGCGATTTATTATAATGCTCCAAAGCCAATTTAACCTTCTGTTTAGGCAACACATTCATTTCCATTAGCTCCTTATCTGAGGCTTCGAAATAGTTGGAACCTATTAATTCATACACCACAGCCACTCCCCTGGTGTTTTCACCATCTTTGAGGAAAACCTTTAATGCCATTTTCATATACACTAAAGCCTGACTCTGATTGCCCAAATTTTGATATATGGTAGAAATATTGGTATAACAACTGGCCATGTCGGTTTCATTGCCCATTTTCTCATAAATCGCAATTGCTTTTTGATTTACATCCAGCGATTTAACATAATCCGGAATACTACCGTAAAGCGCTCCAAGGTTAAGATAGGTTCCGGCTTCCATATCCTGATTACCTATTGAAGCAAATTCAGCAACTGCATTAAGATAGTTTTCTTCTGCCTTTTGGTAATCAGAACGGCCATGGTACATCAGTGCCCTACGGTAAAAGGCTATTGCAGAAAATTTCTTTAGGTTCTTTTCATGGGCAAGCTGGATCGTCTTATCTAAATATTCTTCAGATTTATCAATATTCCGCATCCTCATGTACTGACGGTAAACCTCAGTCAATATTTTTATCTTGGTAGAATCGGATTTTGTATTTTTTTGATTTAAACTTAAAAGGCTGTCTAGTTTTTTCTGCGGTGCGCTCATTTGTGCAAAACCAGCGTTGCAAAGCAATAAAAACAACGAAATTACAATACCGGTTTTAAAAATACGGAGCGTGTAATTAATCTGTTTATTAACACAATACTGCTTCATTTCCCAGTAAAAACTAATCATTTTTACTCTTGGAAAATGCATGCAAAAAGCCTAAATAATTACAGTGTTTCACAATTGGGATGATATAAAACATACTGAGATAAAAAAAATGTTATGATTTATAAAAGTATATAAAAATTCGATTACTAAGTAACCGGATTTTTACCTTATTTATAAAAAACAATTATTTTCGTCTTAATGTGACTACAATTTTTTAATAAACCGAAGGTAGCAATCAGATGGAATAATATTGACCGCTATTTAGTTCAAAAGTTAAAATATTGCAGGGTATTTTGCCGGATTCGCATAATGCATCATTTGATAAATGGTTTCAATCACGTCATCTACAGATGGTTTACTAAAATAATCACCATCAGAACCGAACGGTGGACGGTGTGCTTTTGCCGATAATGTTTTTGGCTGCCCATCCAGGTGGAAATATCCTTTTTGTTCCTCTAAAATCTTTTGTAAAATATATGCAGATGCGCCTCCAGGAACATCTTCATCTACAATCAGTAATTTATTGGTTTTTGAAAGTGAACTTACACAAACATGGTTTATATCGAAAGGTAAAAGGGTTTGTGGATCTATAATTTCTACAGAAATACCTAAAAGACTTAATTCTTCTGCTGCCTCCTGAACTATCCTTAACGAAGAACCATAGGAAACTACGGTAATATCACTTCCTTCTTCCAAAACTTCGGCTTTACCTAAAGGAACAGTAAATTCGCCCACGTTTGTAGGTAATTTTTCTTTTAAACGGTAACCATTTAAACATTCGATTACTACAGCAGGTTCATCAGCCCTAAAAAGGGTATTGTAAATTCCAGCAGCTTGTGTCATATTTCTGGGTACACAAAGGTGTAAACCTCTTAATGAACCCAATAACATACTGATTGGCGAGCCCGAATGCCAGATACCTTCTAAGCGGTGGCCACGTGTACGCACAATAACTGGTGCTTTTTGAATGCCTTTTGTACGGTATGAAAGAGAGGCTAAATCATCACTCAGCACGTTTAATGCAAATATTAAATAATCAAGGTACTGTATTTCGGCAATGGGTTTTAAACCACGCATTGCAAGGCCTATTCCCTGACCCATAATGGTCATTTCTCTAATCCCGGTATCGGTAATTCTTAATTCGCCATATTTGGCCTGTAAACCCGCAAAACCTTGATTCACATCACCAATATTACCTAAATCTTCACCAAAAGCAACCAAACGCTGATCTCGGGCAAAATTTTCGTTAAAACAGGCGTTAAGTACTTCCCTGCCATCAACCATTTTAGACAAGTCATCATAAATTGGATCTACAACCGCAATTTTTGCAGGACTTTCCTTACCATCGGTATGTAGTTTTGAGTTGTACCTGTCGTAATTAAATTTTTCCTGGTTTTTGTACCAGTTTAACAAGTCATCACGCTCTGCTGAGCTGTTATTAACTGATAACCGGATCGCCTTGCGTGCAGCAACAAAAACCTCTCTGCGTTGTGCATCAGCAATTGAAGCTAAATTGGCGGCGATTTTCGCCAGCTCGGGCTGATGTTTAGCCACCCCACTGATCAGGTCGACAACTTGCTTATGCTCTGGCTTAATGCTATCTAAAAACTCATTCCAGGCTTCTTTTTGGGCATTACGAACAAATATTTTAGCTTCTTTCTCTATTTCTGCTATTTCTTCTTCTGTAGCAATTGCAGAATCGAGCATCCATTCACGCATTTTCAAAATACAATCATGCTCAGTTTCCCAGGATAAACGATCTTTTGATTTATAACGCTCATGAGAACCGGAAGTAGAATGCCCTTGAGGTTGAGTGAGTTCGGTTACGTGGATTAAAACCGGTACGTGTTCGGTTCTGCAAACATTTATTGCTTTTTCATACACTTCGCATAACGCGGGATAATCCCAGCCTTTTACTTTATAGATTTCGTATCCAGGTTGTTCTGGCTCTCGTTGAAAACCTTTTAAAACTTCAGAAATATCTTCTTTGGTGGTTTGGTATTTTGCCGGAACGGAGATTCCATAAGCATCGTCCCAAATGGAGATAGCCATCGGAATCTGCAAAACCCCTGCTGCATTAATGGCTTCAAAAAATACTCCTTCTGATGTAGATGCATTGCCGATGGTACCAAAAGCAACTTCATTACCATTAACAGAAAAATGTTTTAAATAGTCGAGTTCTCTATTTTGCCTGAATAGTTTAGATGCATAGGCTAAACCCACCAGGCGCGCCATTTGCCCTCCGGTTGGCGAAATATCTGATGAACAGTTTTTTATCTGTGTTAAATCGTTCCAACTCCCATCTTCATTAATTGATTTGGTTGCAAAGTGACAGTTCATCTGCCTGCCACCAGAAAAAGGATCGGCCCCATTGGTGGGATTTGCATAAAGTTGTGCAAAAAATTCTTTTATAGTGGAAATGCCTGTTGCGAAAGCAAAAGTTTGATCGCGGTAATAACCCGAACGCCAATCGCCGTTTTTAAAAGCTTTGGCCATGGCAACCTGCGGAACCTCTTTACCATCACCAAAAATGCCAAACTTAGCCTTGCCTGTCAATACTTCTCTACGGCCTAAAACACTCGCCTGCCTACTTTCATAAGCTGTTTTATAGTCGTTTATAACAATTGATTTAAAATCATCAAAACTTAATTCAGAAGCATCAATAGGGTTGGTCATCAATTTTTCATTCGGCATAGTAATCAAAGATTGGTTGCGGCAAATATATACAAAATTAAAAGTTTGCCTTTAACCTCGATTGTAAAATTATATATCGATTTGCAAAATAATAATTGGAATAGTTTTTGTTTTAATCTGAAAACATTAAATTTGTTTTAGGAATTTAAAAATAAATTACAACCACATAACATGAAAAAGATCTTAGTATTATTCGCTTTTGTTTTAGGTTTTGGTATTGCTGCAAATGCACAAGCTAAACCTGCTGAATTTAAATTTGAAGCTGAAACGCACGATTTCGGTAAAATTGTTTTAAACAAACCAGTTACTTACGATTTTAAATACACCAATGTTGGCGAAGAGCCATTAATTATTACCAAAGCTGAAGCAAGCTGTGGATGTACTGTACCTAAATATACTTCTACACCATTAAAAAAAGGTGAAACAGGTGTAATTTCAGTAACATTTAATGCTGCTGCTGGTCCATCTACATTTTCAAAAGCTGTAACCATCACTTCGAATGCTAAAACACCTATAAAAGTGCTTTACATTAAAGGTGAAACTGTTGCCGCAGCATCAAAGTAATTTTTTAATCGATAATATTTAAAAAGTCCCGATTTTCATCGGGACTTTTTTATTTTTGTGCCATGCCAAAAATTTCACAAAAAGGGGTGCAGATGCCTGCATCGCCGATCAGAAAATTAACTCCCTTTGCAGATCAAGCTAAAAAAGATGGTAAAAAGGTTTATCATTTAAACATTGGTCAACCAGATATAGAAACCCCCGAAGGAATGTTAAATGCCATAAAAAACATTGATTTTAATGTTTGGGCCTATACACCATCAGAGGGTACTCTTGATTACCGTTTAAAACTTACTGAATACTACAATAAATTAGGCTATAATATTACGCCAGAAAATATATTGGTAACCGTGGGTGGTTCTGAAGCGATAACCATTGCCATGCAAACCTGTGTAAACGAGGGAGATGAAATTATTATTCCAGAACCTTTTTACGCCAACTATAATGGTTTTGCATGTATGAGCAATGTGGTGGTGAAACCGATCCTATCGTATATCGAAAATGGTTTTGCCCTGCCTCCTATTGCTGAGTTTGAAAAACTGATTACTGAAAAAACCAAAGCTATAATTATCTGTAACCCCAATAACCCTACTGGTTACTTATACTCAAGAGAAGAATTAGAGGCTTTAAAAACGCTTTGTATAAAATACGACCTGTTTTTATTCTCAGATGAAGCTTATCGTGAATTCTGTTACGATGGCAGAGCATTTATTTCTCCAATGCATTTGGATGGTTTGGATGAAAATGTTGTTATTATGGATACGGTTTCTAAGCGTTACAGTGCATGTGGTGCTCGTTTAGGCTGTTTAATTACTAAAAACAAAGAAGTTATTGCCTCAGGTTTAAAATTTGCACAGGCGAGGTTGAGTCCGGGTATGGTAGAACAGATTGCAGGAGCTGCTGCTGTAGATACGCCAGATAGTTATTTTGAAAAGGTAAATACTGAATATACTTTACGCCGCGATACTTTGGTTGGCAGATTGAACAATATTGATGGAGTATTTTGTCCGAATCCGGGTGGTGCATTTTATGTTGTGGCTAAATTTCCGATTGACGATGCGGATAAGTTCTGTCAGTGGATTTTAGAAGATTTTAGTCATGATAACCAAACGGTAATGATGGCACCTGCTACAGGGTTTTACTCTACACCAGGCTCTGGCAAAAACGAGGTACGTATGGCATACGTATTAAATATTAATGATTTAAATGCTGCGATGGATTGTTTGGAAGTAGCTTTGCAGCAATATCCGGGTAGACAAGTATAGTTTGCAATTTTCAGTTAACAGTTTTAGATGGCAAATATTAGATCCAATTATTTGTTACAATCATCTTTATGTTGGGTATGGAGAGGGATGCGTTTAAACAAACACTTATCAGGAATAATAGCATTAAAAAAACAAACCTTAAATAAAAGTAAAGCGGTGATAGTATAAGTTCAGCGCACCTGACTCCATAAAGAATTTACAAAAAAAGCCTGCAAATCGTTGATTTGCAGGCTTTTTTTGTTTTTTTGTGAATTTTGTTACTGATTCCAGTGGAGCCGAAGGGAGTCGAACCCTTGTCCAGTTGTGAGATAAATTATACCTTCTACATGCTTATTTTTCAATTGATTTTCGGGAAATAAACGGGCTGAAAACCGACCTTATTTAAATCCTTAGATACTTTATCTCACTTTAAGTCGTATCTCCTTAAAGCCAGCTTTGTTGTTTCGATGCCCCGGATTCTAACCCAACAATGCAGCAGTTAGAGGGACAAAAGCTAGTTAGTTCTAAACTAAGCAGCTAAGGCGTAAGTATTTTCGCCAACTAAAATGTGATCGTTCACTTTAAGTGCTCTCCGAACAACGCACTGCATGCTAACATAACCTTCGCCACCCCGTCAAATCCAAGTAACGGCCCCATTTTTAGTTTGCAGTTTTGAGTAACCAGTTTGCAAACCGAACTGCAAATATACAAATTAAATGCCAAATAATAGCTGTATCATATAAACAAACCTTAAATTTCAGTAACCTACAAACCTAATATAATGTCAATCCCGACATTATTTATTGTTTTTTCTACTTTATTAAACGCCTTGTAAAATTCTCCTTTTATCCAATGGTTAGGCCTAATGTCGATCATATCTGTAGCGAAAAGATAATCACTATTTTGTGTGTTCAAGATAACAATAGTGTTTGGACGAATAAGCAATAAATTAAAAACCTATTTAACACCTACTACATACTTCTGAATTGAAATGTTTTCGGTTTTTCAGCCCGCTGTGAACAACAAATGCAAGGATAATAAAACTCACAGCATAACAGGCATAAACAATACTTTTTCCGGTAGGATCGGTATTATTCGAAACAGACATAGCGAGTAATGCCCAGATCCCAACCACTGCAAATTCGCGCAGGTTTTCTGTATAAACCATAATAACATTAACAAGGCCAGCTACGCAGATCATCGTAATTGCCCAGTTCACATCAGAAATGCCCCAACCTTCCCATCCTATCTTGGTCAGATAAGCAGAAATATTGGCTATAAAAGCTACAGTAATCCACCCAGAATACATTGCAAAAGGCCAGTATACGAAAAGATATTCTTTCAAAGGATGAGCATCCAGTTCCATACGGGTATTGACGACAATTTTTAGCAGGCAAAAAAGAAGAATGGCCATAATCATAACCGAAATACCAGTGTAATCATACAACCAGGACACTACCCAAAAGCAATTTAACAAACAGGATAGAACAAACCACCAGCTGATCTTGGACAAAATATCAGATCTGACCGGATCCCTTCTACCATTGACCCCGGTATAAAAAACAAAACCCAATAGCCCGAGATAAATAATGCCCCATATTGAAAATGCATATCCTGCAGGCGTAAAATAATTGAAATATCTATCAGAGACCGTTTTCATACTATTACCATTCAGCAGCCCTGCATTGGAAAGGTAATTGACCAATATCGTAATAACCAGAGTAAGTCCATTGGCAAAAGGAAGAATTTTTTTAGCGCGATCCATTTTAAAATTAAAATATAATTTACCCAGATAAGGAAATTTGCAACAAAGGTTAATGATATACGATTAACACCAAGCACAAACAGATTGTTTGCATTCCGAAATGCTATGATCGCTGTTGGCGAAATCTCCAACTGCATGCAGCAATATTTATTTTTTAAAATAAGAATTTTTGTCAAGCCCCATAGTCAGGCTGTCCTGCAACAAAACCAATAGCGGGATCGAAGGTAGCGCCGACAGATCCTACTATACACTCGTTGCGTTAAGGCCGGCAATCGACATGATCTGCTGTACCGGCTGGATGCCGGTACAATGGGCACCCATGAAATATCGGACGCCGGCATTTTTTAAGGCATTAGCAGTCCAGTTGACCTGCTGGTCGGTTGCGGCCAAAAGATGAAACCCACCAATAGCGGCGTAAATCCGTTGACCCGGAAAATGCTTTTTAACCGCTTCAAGCAGGTTCACAGTACCAGTATGCCCGCAGCCGGTGAGGAGTACCAAGCCTTGGGCAGTGGAGATTACCATTGACATGTCTTCGGGGATCGTATCCTTTACGACTTCTCCTGAAGGTATCTGACGCTTTAACATCGCTGGATAATTTTTTTCCGGATAAATGCGTGGCACATCTTTACCTGTTAAATAGATGCCAGGTAAAATTTCCTTCCAGGTACTTATCGTTTCAATCTTCCCGCCAGTGGCTATGTAAGCAACTGAATCTGCTCTTAAATCATATTTCCCACCTGAGCCAAGTATTACCGGGTTAAAAAACCCTGGGGCAACATAGGTTAGCGCTAAAGCATTTTTGTTGATTTTCATGATGCCTTGGCGCAGCGGAAGCCAACCTGCAGTGTGGTCGGGATGACCGTGGCTTAACACAACAGTATGAATTCCTGACAGGTCTATGTGAAGCTCCCTGGCATTATCACGCACCACAAATTCACGACCACCAGTATCAAACAGTATCCGGCTGCTATCGCATTCGATCAGTGCACCGAAGCCCCAGTCGCCAACACCCTCTTGGGCCAGCATAGTGCTGAGAATAGTAATTTTTAAATTATTTACGTGGTGCGGCGTCTGCGCTGGCGACACCAAATAAGAACCCAGCAGCGAAATTAATAAAATGAATTTTTTCATAAGACCAATTGAAACACAAGATAAGAAAATTTCAAACATACTGGTTGTTAACCAATTGCGTTATTAATTCAAAAACTCATAAATATCAGTATTAACAATAGCTAAGCAATCACTTTGACTGAAACTTATAATTATCCAACTGTTCATTCAGGTTATCGCGATACCTGAAGATTCGGTTATCTGGACAGATGATTACCGGTCAAATTGATCAGCGCAAAAAATTAATGGGAAACCCGAGCATCTCAGCTATAAATGTGTTAAGATTTTGATAAATATATACTGATTCTAATTTCCGCTCTACATGATCACTGCTAGCGACATCTTCCAGTTTCTGTAAATAGTTAAACTTGTACGAGTCCTTATGAAATCAATCGATATTGTTTTCTTCTATATAAGTTGCAATTCAACCTTATTTTTTTTTAAAGAAGAAAATTAACTTCAGTCTCAAAATCAATCTAAAATAATAACTGCTAGTTTCATTTCCGACATAATTATTAAACAAAGTTTAATATAGTTAAACAAATAACTTAACATGCGCATTCTATTTTTGAAAAAAAATGAGAAATGAGTTTAAAAAAATCAGGAAAATTGTTGCTGTTATTCTTCCTATTGGGATGTAATAGTGTGTTTGCACAAGTGATATTAAAGGGGCAGGTTTTAGATGAGGCTAAACAACCCATGCAAGGTGTAAGCGTTATGATTGCGGATAGCAAAAGCGGTGTTTCCACTGACAAGGATGGTAGATTCACTATCAACGCAAGTATTGGAAAATCACTCCTTTTCAGGTATATTGGATACAGTACTCAACAAGTATTGATCAATAACCAAACGCCGCTATTGATCACTTTAAACCCTGATGGAGCATTACTGTCTGAAGTTGTAGTAACTGCGTTTGGCATAAAGAAAGAGGTTAAAAAACTCGGCTACTCCCAAACACAGATCAAGGGCGAAGAATTAACGATTGCCCGGGATGCAAATCCTTTAAATTCACTATCGGGCAAGGTAGCAGGTTTGCAGATAGGTGCAAGCTCTGAGTTTTTTGGCGCTCCGACCGTCGTTCTGCGTGGCAGTAAAGATGTGTTATACGTAGTGGATGGACAGCCGGTAAATTCGGACACCTATAACTTCAATGCCGATGATGTTGAAAGCTACACGGTACTAAAAGGACCAAATGCAGCTGCTTTATACGGATTTAGGGGAATAAACGGAGCCCTTGTTATCACCACAAAAAAAGGAACAAAAGCAAAAGAAGGCTGGCAGATAGATTTTAATAGCACTACCGAATTGGACAAAGGATTTGTAGTATTGCCACAAAGCCAAACAGAATACGGCCGTGGCAGTAATTATCAATACTCATACGGCAATCAACTATACGATAACGGCCAGCGTTTACCAGAATGGGGACCAAGATTTGATTCAGGATTTTTGACACAACAATACGATAGCCCGTACGATCCCGTAACTGGAGTAAGGGGAAAAACACCCTGGCTTTCCCGGGGTGCAGATAACTTTGATAAGTTCGTTCAAAATGGCTATGTCAGCACAAACAGTGTTGGATTGGCTGCCAGCGGCGATAAATATGACATCCGAGTTTCTTATGGACATACTTTTCAACAAGGTATTTTTCCAAATACTAAGTTGAATATCGATAATTTTAAAATCAATGCCGGTTATCAGGTAACCAAAAAATTAAGAGTGGATGCTGATGTTAACTTAAGCCAGCAATATTCGCCAAATGTACCGGATGTACAATATAGCCCAAATAGTTATGTATATATGTTTAAAGTATATTGATCTTCTGATTATGATATCGATGATTTAAAAGATTACTATAAAGGCCCGCAGGGTGTACCTGGATTAACCCAGTATGCGCCAGAATATGGCCGCTTAAACAATGCCTGGTTTATGGCCAACGAATGGTTAAAGGGCAGACAAAAAACTGATATCTATGGGTCTTTAAAAGCAACCTACAAATTTAATAGCGATATCGATTTATCTTTAAGACAGTCGCTAAACACCTACGATCAAATAAATACCGAAGATGTACCTGCGTCTGCAAACTTAAACCTTTATTTGCCCTGGTATAGCTTTGGCTGGTATGGAGATTACAGAGAAGACCGCCGTAAGTTATTGGAAAACAATACTGATCTGATTTTAAATTATAGCCACAAGTTTGGTGATTGGGATATCAATGCCCTGGTGGGTGCAAACCAACGTTCTTTCACTTATGATTCGTCTTGGGGAACTACACAAGGGCTTTCTTTGCCGGGAGTTTATAATCTGAACAATTCATCTGCCAAACCATATATCTACAGTTTTTCTTCAAAAATGCAGGTGTATAGCGGCTTTTACTCATTCGATATTGGTTACAAAAACTATTTCAACATCAATACTACCAACCGGGTAGATAACCTGTCTACTTTACCCAAAGGTAGCAATACCTATTTCTATCCTTCAGTAGCCTTGAGTTCGGTGATTTCTGATTACACTAAACTTCCGAAATTCATCTCGTTTCTGAAAGTGAGAGGATCTTATGCCGATGTAAAGGGCGGATTAACTTCTACTACAATCGAGCTCATCATATAATGCGTTAACCTCTACCGCATTGGGAACAGGATGGAACAGCAGGCCTGTTACCGGATTGCCGGCTGCAGGTGGCTTGTTAGGTTATGGTACAGAAAATTACACCCCGTACAATGGACCAACTTATGTTAATGATTCACCGGTTGCATCAGGCACCTTCTATAATGGTACGCCTTCTATTACCTTATCAAATACAATTGCAAATCCCAATTTAAAGCCTTTCAACGTAGAATCTATAGAGGCGGGTTTTGATGTAAAATTTTTGGCAAATAGATTAGGTTTAAATGCTACTTATTTCACGACCACCAACGGACCGAATATTTTTCAGTTACCAGTTTCTACAGCTACAACATCTACCAACCGTATTATTAATGGGGTAACTACACTGAAAAAGGGGTTCGAAGTAGAATTGATGGGGACAGCGCTAAAAAGTGTCGACGGTTTAAACTGGGATATCAACCTAAACTATTCTACTTATAAGGAAACCTTAAAAGAAATCTATGGCAACGAACAGTTTTTGCAGCAGAATGGCCACAATTATGTGGTAGGCGATAGACTGGATGCTATCTATGGGACTAAATTTGTAAGAGACGACAAGGGGAACATCGTAAATTCTGCCGGTGGCCTACCGTTGCAATCGCCTGGAGGCATAGCCAACAATGGTTTTTTAGGTTATGCAAACCCGGATTTCTCTTTCGGCATCACAAACAGTTTCAGGTATAAGAATTTCTCGCTAAGCGTGCAGTTTGATGGCCGTATCGGAGGTAAAATTTACGATTTTGTATACTACAACACTTTAAACGGTGGTACTGGAATAGAAACCGCAACCGGTGATTTAGGTGCTGCCCGTTTGGCAGAATGGACAAGTACCGCAAACGGGACAAAAGCATTAACGCCATCTTATGTAGGCCCAGGAGTTAAAATCGTATCTGGAACACCGCATTTCACCAATGGGCAGATCGACAATTTAAAAGATCTGACCTTTGCGCCGAACGATTTCCCTGTATCTGTCCAAAGTTATATTTCCAGTGGTATTGGCGGTAATTTCGATGAGAATTATACCATCAGCCGCTCTTATGCCAAATTACGGGAAGCCTCTTTGGGATATAGTTTGCCAGCAAAAGTTTTAGCCCGTACGTTTATCAAAAAAGCAACTTTCTCATTGGTAGGCCGCAACCTGCTTTACTTTGCGGGGCGTAAAGACATTGATCTGGATCAGTTTGCTTCAGGTTACAATGCTTCTGACAGAACCCTTGTTGGAACTAAAGCAGGGAGTGACCTTTCAAGCCCAACAGTTCGCCGTTATGGCTTCAATATTAATTTAACTTTTTAATCTTTCCATTTATGAAATTCAAAAATATAGCACACGTCTTGTTAAGCATTAGTTGCTTAATGGCAATCGGTTGTCAAAAAGGAGAATTAGATACAAATCCTAATGTGGCGGGTGTTGACGGCATTATTCCAAGATCGCTTTTGCTTAACAACTTAACCTCTACTTTGATCCGTACCGATGAACAGCCCTGGGCATTATCGTCTGTAGGAGCACAATATAGTGTGTCCAACTATCAATACTATCGGTTTAAAAACAACTACAATTACGGTAATACCAGTGATAGTTACGATATCCTAAAATATGCTATAACTTTAGAGCAACAATCTGTTAAACAAGCTGGCGGCAGTAGCAATAATGTTTATTTTGCTCTTTCACAGTTTTTCAAAGCATATTCCGGCATCTGGTTAACACAAAGAGTTGGCGACATTCCTTTTTCACAGGCAGGAAACCTGAACAATTTAACGCCAGGTTACGACAGCCAGCACGATGTTTACAAAAGTGCGCTGGCTATGCTGGATAATGCCTCAACGGTAATGAAAAACCTGATTGCAGCAACACCCACTCTGGCTGCGCAAAAGGTTGATGCGGGTGGGGATATTTTTAATCTCACCTACTTACAGTGGCAAAAACTGATCAATACTTATACTTTGCGCGCCCTGATCAGCTTAAGCAAAAGGGCGCAGGATAATGGAGATCTACAAGTGCTACAGAAGTTTGCGGCTATCGTAAATAACCCAACGCAGTATCCGATCATGACGGGTAATGGCGACAACATGGTTTATGTGTACAATGCGGTAAACAGATATCCAATTTATACTTTGCTTTATAATTCTTACAATAACTTTTCCAATATCGGTAGCACCTATCTTTCAATAGGATCCCTAACAAAGGATCCGCGTATCCTGGTTACTTCCACCCCTGCCCCTGCACAGGTAACAGGCGGTAAGGCCGTGAGTGATTTTTCTGCCTACGTAGGTTCTGATATTAACCTTGCCCAATCTGTTCTGCTGAACAACTCTAACAACGGGATGTATTCATTTGCAAATTACAACCGTTATTACGTTTCTCAAACTGGAGCAAATGCCGAACCATTTATCTTTATCGGCTATCCAGAAATGTGTTTCAACATTGCTGAAGCCGTTAATAGAGGATGGGTAACAGGACAAACTGCCAGCAGCTGGTATTTGAAGGGAATCAATGCGTCATTGGCCAACTATGGTTTAACAGAAGGACAGGTTATCACTATCAATTTCCCAATTGGATCTACAGATGTAAAAATTAATCCGACTGGTTTAAAGCAAGGTTCCGCCTGGGGAACCGCCACTGTAAATATCTCTGAATTTTTAGCTAAAATAAATTATGCGGGAGATAATAACATAGGTTTAAATCAGATTTTAACTCAAAAATACATGGCCATGTTTAACAACTCTGGTTGGGAAGCTTTTTATAACTATCGCCGTACTGGAATACCGGCGTTGTTAAGCGGAGGTGCCGGAATTGGAACAGCCAACGGTGTACTGCCACGCAGATGGATGTACATGGCCACAGAATCAGCCTATAATACACAGAACTTTAAAAAGGCGATTGATACTCAGTTTGGCGGGTCTGATGATCCTTTAAAAGACACTTGGTTAACGAAATAAATCAAAATAGAAGAACAATATATTTCCATTTTTACCTTAAGAATAGGCGCTGTTACCAGTGCCTATTCTTTTGATCCGAGTTGTCGATGAAGCGGCACCCTTGGCCATCACTATTATATGTGTGACATTGAAAAGATCTCCGGCAAGTATGATCCAATGGTAGTTCAAACAACAGATGTCTGCAGTGCCCAAGGAATTTTCGGTACCCAATATTTTCCACCTGTCAAAACCTTTTTGAACTCACTCTGGTTTCCATTATTTCATATCACATCAATACAGATTTATAATGGGTGAAACAACACAGAAAATAGCATACACCTACCTCCTGGATCCCAATCTGGATACTGTTAACTGGCAAGAAGTACTTAGTTTGTTCCAAAAGGTAAACTGGAAGCACCGGATCGCAGAGGAAATCAGAAATGCATTTATAATCAGCACAACCACTATTTTCATTTATGACCGGGAGCGGCTCATCGCTTTTGGACGTGTAGTTGGAGATGGGAGGTATCATGCAATGCTGGCAGATATCATTGTAGATCCAGACTATCAGGGCCAGGGATTGGGAAAATACTTAGTAAATGCATTAAATGATCAACTAAAAAACTATCATTTTGTCAATCTTAGTGCTGCCCCAGGGGCCGATCGGTTTTATAAATCTCTTGGATGGAAAAAACAAACAACAGCCTATATTTGGCCACAAGGGCCAAAACAGCTTCGTCAGCATTGCGAACCAGACTAAACTACATTATTGCTAATAAAGGGAATTACAAATGCTTAGAACACAAACATGCAAAAAGTTGTTGTTCAAAGATGGAAACGAATGTACCCGGCCTATTTTTATACCACGACTTTATTGACGAAGCAAGAGAAAATCAATTAATGGCAGAAATTGACAGCCAGACCTGGACTATAGATTATACAAGGCGGTTGCAATATTACGGCTACCGCAACGAACTGGAGAAACCTTACAACCTGATCCCTTTCCCAATCGAAATCCCACCGCAGATTTATCAGTTATCGAAAGAAATTGTGCAACAAAAAATACTGCTCGAAGAGCCAGACCAGGTTATCATAAACGAATATGTTCCGGGAGAGGGCATAAAAGATCATAAAGACAGGGCTTATTACGAAAACCAGATCTGCGGGGTAAACCTTGGAAGCGGATGTATTATGCGGTTTATCAGAGGGAACAACCTTGAGGTTATCGATGTGGAGATACCCAGACGCTCCCTTTACCTTATGCAGGACGATGCGCGCAAAAAGTGGAGCCATGGCATACCACCCTGAAAAAAAGACCAGGTAAACGGTGCGATCAAACATAGGGAAAGAAGGGTGTCCATCACTTACCGAAAGGTTAAGCCCAAACTGGTGCACCCTATAAATCCTGATGGCAAAGTGGCGGAAATTCTACGGGAAAAGTTCAATATTGGATAGAAAGAAGCTATTGATACAAAAGTAGGCAATAATGAACATTTTTACTTCTTACCCCCTCCTTGTCCCCAATACCTGAACACATATTAAAATCATTCCTAGATATTTCGTTTTTGACCGCTTTTAAATTGAGTTTCCAAAGTTTTTTTAAAATAGATCTTTCCCAGGTCGTAATGGGAAGATATTTTCTATAATGGATTTGCCTTAAACAGACTTAGGATTTTTTTGAAACAATTCCCTGTTATATTTTACTACATCTGGATGATTTGGGTATGATGGTAAAGAAGAAAGATCAACGATAGCCTTATCTCTTAAAGAAGGTGCTTTTTCTTTTTCTCCATCAGAAAGCGCCTGTTTTAATTCTTCTGCATTGAGTTCGGTACAGTAAGCTGGTGTTCCTGGCTGATGTCTCCAGGATTCAGAAAGCACCCCGAGTCAACTGTATCATAACCGGCATCATTAATTAAGCCTGAAATTATTTTTTTGGCCGCTGTATCATCACCCGCAATAGCCATTGCGTATTCTATCTTTTGCACCGGGTCTTTTTCCTCCGTTAGCCAATGTTTCTGCCAGTAAATTATTGAAAGCCTTGATTACGGGCCTCCCCAACTGTTCAGATACCCAAACACTTTCCACTTTTCCGTTTCTAATCTCTTCAATATCTGAATCACGGAAAGGATAGTAATTTGATGTATCAACCACAATTACATGCGCTGGAATATTTTTAAATAAATCTTTGGGCAAAGTTGGAATTGCAACCGTTGGCACTGATATGATAATCACATCTACGTCTTTTACTACATCATTTAAAGTTGCACTTGCGACACCTAATTCTTCTGCACGGGCATTTAATTTTTCAGCATCACCCGAATTATTTACTTTCACCCGTGCCTAGCTGCTGTCATTTTTTTTGCAATTGTACCGCCTATTGCACCGGTACCGATAATTCCTATGTTCATAATTACATTTTTTTTAGAATTACTGCAACAAAATTAATGAAATATTACTTTCCTTTGTATAGTACTTTCCCAAAGGAAAGCAATTTTAAATTGTTTATGGCAAAGAAAAAAGTTTACTGCGAATGTCTCAATACGGTGAAACCAGTAAGGGATACGCTTGAAGTTATTAATGGAAAATGGAAATTACCAATCATCATTTCGGTGGGCGTAGGTAACAACCGATTTACCGACATCCAGGAAAGTATTCCTGGATTAACCCCAAAAGTATTGGCTAAGGAGCTCAAAGATCTTGAACAGCACAAACTAATTAAAAGGGTAATTGTTGAAGATTACCCCGTTAAAATTTCTTATCATCTCGAGCCTTATGCCGATACCTTAACACCTATTATTTACGCTATGAAAGATTGGGGGACTGAACCATAGAGAGAAGATTTTTAAGAAACAATAAAATTGATACTTATGATAGTTTCTTTCTCCTATACTATCCTACAAACTTATTCTTCACCACTTTTACAAAAATTAATATCGCTTCACAATGCTCAAAAAGGTTCGAATTTATGCGGATTGACTTTACTGATTAAAGCTTATCGAAAGATGCGCTTTTTATGGTTAGATCCATTTATAAGTTGTTAGCATTCGTATTAGTAAGACGCAAAGACGAGATGAGGATCAGTGCATAATCAAAAAACTCTTAAAAAAATCAGTTTATTAGTTTTTATTGATATATCAATTATATTTGTATCAACATAATTGATATGATAAACAAAAACCCAACAGCAACCGTACTTTATTTGATTGAACAAGCAATTAAGGAGTATCGAAAAATATCACAAAGGAATATCTCAAAAATTGTAAAAGATATTACAATAGATCAATGTCTAGTCTTAATAATCCTTAACAAGGATGACAAAATTTCTCAAAATGAATTGGCAAATCTTGTATTTAAGGATAATGCATCCATCACGAGAATGATAGAATTAATGGTCAAAAAAGATTATCTAAATAGAACCATTCATCAAGAAGATAGAAGGAAATTTAATCTTGAAATAACCGATAAAGGAAAAAAAACGCTCGAATTAATAAACCCAATTGCGAAACTAAATAGAGCAACGGCACTAAATGGTTTGTCGTTGGATGAGATTAATTCACTCGAAAACACATTAAATAAAATAATTACTAATTGTAAAGTCTAAGAAATGAAAAAAGTATTTAAAATCTATTGTTAATCTACGTTGCAATCTGCTTCAACTTAAAAGCGAACGCCCAGGATTTTACAGAACGTAATAAACAAATATCGGAAATAGCAGATAAAATTAATGAATATTACATTTTTGAAGATGTTGCAGATCAGCTTTCTAAAAAATTAAAATCAGAGATAGATCTTAAAACTTTTGACAATCTTTCTGATGCAGAATTTGCAAAATCTCTTTCAAAATATTTAACAAAAAACGGAAATGATTTGCATTTCAATGTATTATACCGTCCGGGTAAAGAAGCAAGAAAGTAATTAATGAAAAGGAATTGCTAAAAAAATACGATGCTATTAACAAACAATGGAATTATGGTTTTGATAAAGTGATGAGATTAGATGGAAACATTGGTTATATTGAATATACCGGATTTCCCGAAGGAAATAAATCTGCTGAACAAATTTTAGATGCTACAATGAATTTTGTTTCAAATACAAATGCTTTGATTATAGATTTAAGGAGCAATCGAGGCGGTGATGGCAAAATGGTAAGGCTATTTTTAAGTTATTTTTTTAATGAAAGAATTAAATTGAGTGAGATTTACACGAGGTATAATAATAAAACCGAAGAGAAGTACACATTAGAAAAAAGTAAATGGCAAAAAAAGTATTTAGAAAAACCTGTATACCTCATCGTAAACAGTAATACAATTTCTGCCGCTGAAGCATTAGCTTATAATTTACAGCAAAATAAAATTGCAAAGGTAATTGGAGATAAAACCTACGGAGCAGCAAATCCTGCAAAAGTATTTTTCATTGGCAAAAAATATCAGTTGTTCATCCCAATATCAGTTTGAAAAAAATGAGGTCACAAAAACGAATTGGGAGCATACAGGTATTAATGTTGATGAAAAGGTAAATTCTGAAAAAGCATTAATAAAAGCGCAAATTGTAGCACTTGAAAATCTGTTAAAATCGAACATAAAAACAGAATTAACGGAAAATGAAATTAAAGAAAAGATTTTGAAATTAGAAAAGCAATTGTAGGCAAATCATTTATTATTGGTAACTAGGGTTTGGCAAAATGGGGGCATAATTACTAAATTATCTCCAAAAGTCTAAAGTAACCAAAATCATGTGTGAAGATAAGCATCCCATCAATGAAAAACGGTGGCTGAAACGATGCAGTCAATATAAACTCCACAAATTAGAAAAATGGTACAACCGATTCGCCTGCTTGTTGTTTATCGTAAAACTTTAACTTAAGTGCTCTCGATCTTAATGCGAACAGGCCCCTTAATATGCCCCACATCAATAGGGATGCCTTTTTGTGTAATTACTATTTTTCCATGGTTTTGGAGATCGATAGCGATATTGAGCACTTCTTTCATATGTTTACGCCAGTCATCAGGAAAAAGCATCCGTGCGATTTCGGATGGACAGGTACTTTTTTCAACGCCACGTTGGGTAGCTACTGATAAGATTGTTTCTGATATGACTTTGAGCTGCTGCATATAACTGTAATGAAAATTTAACAGGTGCTTATTTCATCAGAAAGGTCATACTGCTGTAAGCATCATTGCCCTTCTGGACATGATTTTTTCAATCAATACCGTAAGCCGGTTCCTATAATCCTCACCCAGCCATTTCACATAATTTTTTGTTACTGTGCCCAAGCATTTTACATATTGTTTTATTCTCCAATTAATCTCTTTATCCAGCTCCGAAGATAGTTCAAGTGCCTGGCTCACCGTATCTGAATTATCTGCACACATCATCGCATGTTGCCGTATTGAATCCCTAAGAACCGTTTTTGCTTTTTCACCCTTTTCAAGAATAAGCTGGTAGGCAGCGAGTACATCAAATGCGATACCGGCACTATTAGGAAATTTGCTCCTCATTTCCGCGGGCATCTGATGAATGTCTTCTGCCGCTTTGTTCAAAACCTGGTGATAAATTTCTGGATTTTCAAAAATATGTTTCCAGTCTAAAGGTGCATCCCAATCTCCAAACCGCTCGGTATTGTTACCCAGATCGATAATATTGAATGTTTTTTTTCCCGGCAAGCGCCTCGCCCCTCTGCCTATCATCTGGTGGTAAAGCGTAATGGAGGTTGTTGCCCGGTTTAAAATCACCGACTGAACCGTTGGCTCATCAAAACCAGTTGTCAAAATCGATACTGAGGTTAGAATGGCTCCTTTCGTTTTTTTAAACCACTTTAAAATTTCTTCACGTTCAGAAACATCAGTTTTATTGTCGAGGTGCCTAATGGCATAACCTGCGCTTAGTAAAAACTTCTAACACTTTACGGGAGGTAAAGATTCCGTTGTTAAAAATCAATGTTTTTTTACCTATAGCATGTTCCCTGTAAGCATGGAGCAAAAGCTCTAGCATAGCTGGAGAGGCATAAAGCTCATCAGAACTGGCCACTGTAAAATCTCCGTGCAAGCCCCTTGTTAACGTATTGAGCTCTACATCATAACCATAGGTTTTTGGTTTTGCCAAAAAGCCCTGTTCAATAAGCGCACCAATAGGTTCACCTACAATGAGTTCATCATAATACCTATGCATAGGGAGATTCGCATCCGCCGAAAAAGGCGTAGCTGTTACCCCGATAATGGATGCGTTGGGGAATTTTCCAAGCAGTTTATGAAATGAATTATGATGTGCTTCATCCACAATAACAAGGCCCACATTTTCCGTATCAATCAATCCATCGTGTATACGGTTCTTTAGCGTTTCAACCATACCTACATAGCAGGCATAACTGTCTTTTTTAGCCACCCTCTTAACAGCACTATTTACCACCTTGTTTTGCACGCCAGAAGTTTTTAATGCCTGCGCATGTCTGCCGGCACAATTCACGTCTATGGGTAAGTACAATAACTTTTCTGCCGTACTTTTGAATATACCTGTCTGCTATCTGCGAGAAAATAACCGTTTTACCACCGCCAGTGGCCAATTGATATAGCAAACGACTTTTATTACTACCGCTTAGTTTTTCGAAGAGGGTTTCAATATCATTTTCCTGATAATGGTATAGTTTTTTTACTGGCCGTACTGTGGTGGATAGGGATGAAATTTGCATAATCCTACAACCATACCAAGGTTAGGAAAGTTTTATGGATTTTTACCGAAAATATAGAATCATCAGAAATAAAAATGCTTTCGTCGTTTATTATAACGGAGATGGGAGCTATTAGAATTACTAAAGAAGCATAGAAGAATATTTTTAGTTGAATGATCTTGGGTGTTTCGGTTAAGCAACCGTGGTTTCTATTATTGGTTGAATCATCCAAAGGAAAACGAAAATCACCATCTAAAATCTTTAACAGCTTCAGATTGCTAATTCTAAAATGTATGGCAAATTGAAAAATTAGAATTTACCGTGTTTTTACCCGAAAAAACACACAATACATGGTTAAGGCAGCAAGAATGGTTCAGCCATAACTTCTCCATCGGAACGCTTCAGCCACTTGTCAGGCGGTATTTTTATTATGGTCAAATATCCCACAACATGCAAACAAATGATTATCTGCTATTTAAGTTAGAAAACACCCACAGTTATCTCCATTTTGTTTTGATCTGCCAAATAAGTGGTTTGCCTTTTATTTCTTACTGATTAGTTAACATATTTCCCTGCGTCAGTGTTCAGCTCGAGTTATTTTTTACTTCTGTTTAAAATCCATTGCCGCCTACCCTTTTCCACAATGGTAATTATATTCCTATCTTGTGTAAAATTGATCTGTAGATGAACGAAACTAAACAGGTAATAGATAAATTCAGGGCCTACCAAGAACATGAAACTGAGCTAAAACTAGATCATGCAGAACTCCGCAAACTGATCAGCTTACTTCAGCGTGCAGATGAAAAAAGTGCAGTCCTGAGTTCAATTGTGGCATCATCAGATGATGCGATTATCAGTAAGGACCTTAACGGAATTGTTACCAGCTGGAACAATTCTGCACAGCGGATTTTCGGCTATAGTACAAAAGAAATAATCGGAACACCGATTTTAAGGCTGATTCCACCTGAAAGGCAAGACGAGGAACAGATGATCCTTACACAGTTAAAAAATGGAATCCGGATTGACCATTTTGAGACCCAAAGGCTCGGCAAAGATGGATCCCTGATTGATGTTTCGCTTACGATTTCTCCTATATACGATGCTTCTGGTATCGTTATCGGGATATCGAAAATCGCGCGGGATCTAACCTTTAACAGGAAAGCCGAAGTAGACGCCCGCAGGCTTATCGCAATCATTGAATCCTCAGATGATGCAATTGTAAGCAAAGGACCTGAACGGTGTGGTTACAAGCTGGAACGCTTCAGCAGAACGTATTTTCGGATACAATGCCGGTGAGATGATCGGCGAATCTATTCTAAAGATCATCCCTCCGGAACGCCTAGAAGAAGAGCCTAAAATATTGGCCCAGTTGCGTAAAGGGATCCGTGTAGATCATTTTGAAACCCAACGGTTGAAAAAAGACGGCGCCCTTGTTAGTGTGTCGCTTACAATATCACCAATCAAAAACAGTGCTGGGGAAGTGATAGGGGTATCCAAAATTGCAAGAGATATCACCGACAAAAAACTGGCAGAAAAGAAAAAGAAGAGTTCGTGGGTTTTGTTAGTCATGAGCTTAAAACACCTTTGACCTCATTAAAATCTTACATCCAGATTGCACAGGCAAAAATAGAAAATCCTGATTTCCTTCGAAAAGCCCTGGATAAAGCAGCAGAGCAGAGCAAAAAAATGGAAAGCATGATTAGTAGTTTCCTTCACATTTCGAGGTTAGAGGGCGGGCATATCCATATTGAAAAATCACCGTTCGACCTACCGGCGCTAATCTCCGATATAATGGAAGACGCAGCCATAGCAAGTCCTAAGCATCATTTTTTCTACCATGGTGAAACAACGCTTACGGCATTTGCTGACCGGGAGAAAATTTCGATGATATTGACCAATTTGGTCAGCAATGCACAGAAGTATAGCCCTAGTGGAGGAGACATCACTATATCATGCCTGACGGCAAATAAGAAAATCCGTGTAAGTGTTTGCGATCAGGGGATAGGAATTTCGCCAGCGGATCAAAAGAATTTGTTCAAAAAATTCCATCGGATTGAAAGCGAACACACCAGGCTCATTCCTGGATTTGGCATAGGTTTATACCTGGTATCTACTATTATTGAACTCCACGGTTCTTCAATTACCCTTGAAAGCGAACCTGGAAAGGGATCAACATTCATTTTTGAACTTGAAGAAGCCTAAATGAACAACGGATTAAAGAAAACTGTATGAAGGATATTTTTTGCCATAGTATTTGTGCTGCGAGTAAAACTTTTCTACCTATCTTTTATCATGCAACATTAGAGGCATAATCATATTAAATATTTTAGTTTACTTTAGCCACATTTATAGTCAAAACTCAAATCATGCAGGATATAGATTGGACCAAGATTATGGTTGGAGAGGAAAAATGGGGATTTCTTGTTGAGATAGCCATCCGCACCATACTGATGTATTTTATCATCCTTATCGGGCTTAGGCTTCTGGGTAAGCGAGGGGTTAGACAATTGTCGGTATTTGAAATGGTGGTGATCATTAGCCTTGGATCCGCAGCAGGTGATCCAATGTTTTACAAAGAAATCGGGCTAATGGTACCTGTAGCGATTTTTGCAATTATTGTTAGCGCCTATAGGCTAACCACTTATTTAATGGCAAAAAGCAAGGGCTTTGATGATCTGGTTGAAGGAAAAGCTACATATTTTATAGAAGAAGGTATGTTTTCAGTCAACGAATTTCGTAAAGAAACCCTGGCTCAGGACGAATTTTTCTCAGAGCTCCGACAGCAGGGCGTATCCCATTTGGGGCAGGTGAAAACCGCAATATTAGAAACTTCGGGCTGCGTAAGCATATTCTTTTTTCCCGACAGTGAGGTGAAGCCGGGGTTACCCTATTTTGCCTAAGGCATTTAACACGGCATCAACTATAATAACTCAGGATGGGAAATATGCCTGTAGCTTTTGTGGAAAAGTAGAAACGATTAGTAAAGGCCAAGAAACCGATTGCAAAAACTGTAAACACAACGAATGGGTGATGGCAGACCACCAGCCACGGATACAATAATTTTTAAAACAGTTTGGTGGAGTTAACCTATGTTTATTTGGTATCAAACTCACCTATGATTTTTAATATTTAATCATTTCTCTATTTTTAAATAAGAATTGTACTCAAAAAAATAAAATTCAGTATTTGGTCCTAGAAAGCTGGTAAATAACATAAGAAACTGATTCACAATTACATAAACCAATAAATTCACCTCCTTTCGGCTTCACATAAAAAGGAATGGATAGAAAATCATTCCTTTTTTTATTTAATTACTGAATGTCAATAAATTAAATCACTTCAATATCAAGTGATTAAACGGTAATTATCAAATACCTTACAATAAACATTAACTAGCTAAATTATTCCTTTTAATAATCCTCCCTCTGCACGGATGGTTGCGCCATTTGTGGCCGATGATAATGGGCTTGCCAGATAGGTAACCATGTTTGCAATTTCCTCAACACTTAGAAAACGCTGGATAATGGAGGTTGGCCTGGTTGTTATAAAAAAATCTGCTTCTACCTGTTTTGTCGTTTTATTTTGCGCTTTGGCCAGGTTTTCAATGAAACCACCAACACCTTCTGAAAGGGTTGGACCAGGCAACACCGCATTTACGGTAACCGCCGTACCTTTGGTTAATTCTGCGAGGCCTCTGCTAATTGCAAGTTGTGCGGTTTTTGTCATTCCGTAATGAATCATTTCTTCAGGAATCTGTATTGCAGACTCGCTGGAAATAAAAATGATCCTCCCCCATCCTTTTTTTAGCATTTTATCAAAGTATGCGCGTGATAAACGAATTCCGGTCATTACGTTAATTTCATAAAAACGCAGCCAATCTTCATCGGTAATATCTGCAAAAGCTTTGGGTTCAAAAATAGCTACATTATTGATGAGGATGTCGATATGCTGTAACTGTGCAATTAAATTATTAACAGCGTTAATGTCGCCGAAATCAGCAGCGATACCACTCACAAGTTCATTTCCACTTTCGTTTTTAATTTTGGCTACAGCCTGGGCAACCCGCTCTTCGGTGCGTCCGTTAACAATTACTTCAGCACCTTCTTTTGCCAACTGAAGTGCCGTTGCAAAACCAATTCCGGCTGTAGACCCGGTAATTAACGCTTTTTTATTTTTTAATTGTAATTCCATAAACAATGTAAGTGATGATTTGGTTGTAAAACCTTAATTCAAAGGGTTTTATAGGTTTTATAATTTAATAATAAATGCCCAAAAAATTGATTTGGAACACTTATTTTTTATAAACTAATTAACGCAGCAAAAATGAAAGCAAATCCTTTTTTACCTGAGGCGTATTTTCCTGTACTATCCAATGCCCTGAATCTTTAATTATGGATTCGGTAACCTGGTTTGCTACAAGCCGAACATGGGTAGCTAAGAAAGGTGCAGCAAAATGATCGGAACCCATGGCCAGTACTGGCATGGAGAGTTTGGTTTTAGCTAATTCCAAATTGTCTTTTGCATCCTGATTAAAGGCTCCAAACCAATGGAAAGCACCTGTTGTTGCGCCATAAACTGAATAGGCCCGAATAAACTCGGCAGTTTCAGCTGCGCTAAATGCATTCTTTTTAAAACCAACTGTTGGCCAAAAATCTGTAAAAAACAAACCCACTTTACCAGAAACGAGTTTACCAGAATTTGGTTGTGCAAAAAAACCGAACCACCATGCCTGAGATTTCACTTGCGACCAAACAGGCTCTATACCCGGCAACAATGCATCAAGGAGAGCCAGTTTTTTTACTTCTTTCGGAAACTGGGCAGCATAAGCATATCCAACCATCAGGCCAATATCATGCCCAACAACATTTACGTTTTTATAGCCAAGTTTAATCATTAGCTCGTGCATATCTTTAGCCATATTCTTTTTATCGTAACCTGCAGCCGTTTTTCCTGATTCGCCAACACCGCGCATATCTGGAGCAATTACGGTAAAGTGTTTGGAAAGTTCGGGCAAGAGTCTGTTCCACATAAACCAGTTTTGACCGAAACCATGGATAAGCAGCAATGGTTCGCCTTTTCCACCAATAACATAATGGAGTTTTACGCCATTTACGCTGGCATATTGATGCTTAAAATTAGCAGGAGGATTCGCCGGCACAACTGCGGCATACAAGTTTAGTGAAAGTGCTGTAAAAAGCAGCATGAGCATTGCGCTGTTTAAATTAGAAATAGTTTTCATGTTTGTTTAGAATTTATGGTTGATTATTTTTTTTTGATGTCTTTATAGGCATTGGGCAGGTTAAAATTGTAATGCAGCCAGTTAAAAAGTACATAGCCTTTATCGTACGCTTTCATTGTTACTTCTTTTTTGGTTTGCTCAAGTGTGAGTCCTTTTTTTACGGCGGCTGTTACTTCCTTTTGAAGCTCGTTTACATAATCAATGGTAAATTTAATACCAGCCTTATTGGTGATGCGGCCATGCCCGGGAATAATGATGGCATCATCAGGTAAAAAATCGTAAACTTTATTTAAATTGACGCTGGGCTCAAGAAAAACGCCATCAAACAACCAGGGAATTGCCGGGCTTTCTGCAATAAATGGATTACCAGCCCAGAAAATTTTTTGATTGGGCATCCAAACAAATAGATCAGCCATCGATTGGGCAGGCGAAATATTAAGCAATTGCACAATTTTTCCTTCACCCATATCCACCTCAAGCTTCCCTCCTTTCGGAATGGTGATATCTGCCGGACGGTATTCGCTGTCTTCAATGCCCCTGCCAGCTCCAAACAAGCCAACCATAAAAGATTTTATCCCCGGATAGTTTTTAGATAAGTTTTCTTTGGCAAAATCGTTTTGGATGATAACCGTCTTTTTATCAAGTAGGTAATTGCTAAAACAATGGTCGCCGTGATCACTCGTATTCACCGCATAAATGATGGGTTTATCGGTTACAGAGCGTATAAGTTTGAGTTGCTGCTCAAAAAGCCCCCTGGTCATCATCACTTCAATTAACAATACGCCCTTATCGCCTATTACAAAACCACCGGTGGTTGCCTGCGGAATCCCTTTA
Source organism: Pedobacter sp. AC402 (assembly GCF_979252805.1). Classification (NCBI taxonomy): domain Bacteria; kingdom Pseudomonadati; phylum Bacteroidota; class Sphingobacteriia; order Sphingobacteriales; family Sphingobacteriaceae; genus Pedobacter; species Pedobacter sp. AC402. The sequence continues at coordinate 70,778 of NZ_CEEDAI010000006.1, forward strand.
CTGGTTTCTGTTTTTGCTGTTGTGGGGATTATGGCATAAATATCATTATCCAATTTTTCGAGGCCAAGGGTTACCTTGTTGGCATCCCATATAGGTACTATTGGGGGCTGGGGCATTTGTGCAAATACGCTAAAGCTTAATGCAAGTAACCACAGAAAGGTACATGCAGATCCTAAAAAAATATTTTTCATATTGAATTGATTTACAATTGTTTAACTAATTTATTTTTGATAACCACCGAAGTATTTTACAGGCGACCAGGCAGGAATAACCGGATCAATAGGTGGGCAGTCTTTTTTAAATGGCCCTGAAGCGTATACAACCTTGCCATTAACCACTGTTAACAAAGCGGTGATTTTTTTCATTTGATCTGGATTTGAAGAGAAATAATCATCTGAGAGCATTACCATATCAGCATACATGCCTTTAACAAGTTTACCTTTTAAGTGTTGTTCGCCCGAAAACCAGGCACTTCCTGAGGTATATAATTTTAGTGCGGTAAATTTATCCAGTACCTGATTTTTAGGCCAAAACTGCATACCGCCGATGGTTTTACCCGTAATTAACCAATGCAGTGCCATCCATGGATTGTAGGTAGAAATTCTTGGTGCATCGGTACCCATCCCTACCGGGATACCCAGTGCCAGCATCTTTTTAATTGGTGGCAGCTGCGTTTTGGGCTGCCCATACATTTTTTGATACAACTCTCCCTGGTAATACATCCTAAACTGAACTGCTATACCTCCTCCCAATGCTTTAACCCTTATAAGTTCATCGTCACTTATGGTTTCTGCATGATCAAAAAACCACCGCAAACCATTAAAAGGCGTATCGCGGTTAACTTTTTCAAAAACCGTTAACATGCGTGCAATAGATTCGCCATAGGTTGCATGGAGGCGAAAGGGCCATCGGTTTTTAACAAGCAATCTGATAATCGGTTCCAGGTCTTTTTCCATTTCAGGAGATAGCTCGATTCGGGGTTCCAAAAAATTTTCAAAATCTGCTCCGGAAGCAATCAGGTTCTCGCCGGCACCTTCCATTGCATAACCATTGGCCATTAATAGGTGGTCGTTTTTGTTTGGATGTGTCTGGCCTATCCATTTTTCATAGTCAGTAAATTCCTGCCCTTTTTGCTGTGCAAATAAATAATATGCGGTGCGTACCGTGAGTTGTCCAGCCTTTGCAAGCGCGAGAGAGGCCTGGTAATCGGCATCATAGTTTTGGGCACCACCCGCCGCATCTATTACACTGGTAATTCCGAACCGGTTTAATTCTCTGTAAAAGTGTGCCGAGCTATTAATCCGCTCCTGGTCATTTAGTTTCCCGGTAAGGGCGAGTGTTTTGTAAATTGCCATTGGGGTTTCTTTGGCGTAGAAGGCATGCCTGGTGGGTGTTCCGCTTTGGTCGAGTTCAACCAGGCTTCCGGGGTAGATGGTGTTCTTATCATAACCGAGTAATTCTATCCCTTTCTTGTTCACAAAAGCCTTCCCATACAGGTAAGTAATCAATACAGGCTTATCAGGCACAGCAGTATTAATTTCGTCGATGGTGGGCTGACGCTTTTCTTCAAACTGAAACTCATTCCAGCCGCCTACAACTTTAATCCACGCACCTTCAGGAGTTCTTGCGGCCTGCTCTTTAAGCATTTCCATTGCTCTTTTAAGTGTTTTTACCCCATCCCAGCGAAGTTCCATGTTAAAATTTAGTCCTTCCCTGATCGCATGGATATGTGAATCGTTTATTCCCGGAATGATTGTTTTACCCGCAGCATTATAAAGTTTAGAACCACTGGTTTTATAAGCTTTAAGGATATTGGCATTAGTGCCTGTAGCCAGAATAATCCCTTTTTTTACCGCTATGGCCTGCTTAAATTCACCAGTTTTGGCCATGGTGGTAATTTTTGCATTGTAAATAATCAGATCTGCTTTTTCCTGACCATAGCTTTTTAAGCTATAAGATAACAAGAGCAGAAAGAAAAAAATGCGGTTTATTTTACTAATTGTTTTCATCGTTTTAAGATTTAAGATTTGATAGCCAACCGGAAATATAATCTGCAATTTCTTTCCACCCGGGCTGGCCGAGTACAAAATGGTTTCTGCCTGGAAATTCTTTGTATGCTGTTATCGAACTTTGGTGCGTGTACTTTTGGTAGTTGGTATAATTGAGCGAGGCTGGAATAAACCGATCTTCACTGCCCGAAATAAAAAGCAAAGGCTGGTGCGGGTTGGCGAAATCAATTTTGGCAGCTGTGGTGGTTGCATCCCTGATCAGCAGCTTGGATTCTGGAGCGAGATAGCTGTAATAAGCCTCTTTTTGGGCGTCATAATCCATACCATTGGTAAAGGCATATTGCCAGGCTGAAAACGACATCAGGTAACTTTTATTGGGATTTGTAAAAAAGCCAAGTGCTTTCCACCCGGCCTTATAAAAACTATATTTAAATGTAAAAACACCCTGGGGTTGCAGCGAATGGATGGCAATTGCGGCACTGGCCTGACCCTTTTGAAGTAATAGCTGGGCAATCAGGCCACCCATTGAATGGCCGATAAGGATTGGCATTTCATCCAATTGAGCAATAATTTGCGAAAAGTATTCGGTAAGGCTTGCCAAACGCTGGCTAGCTATTTGAGCATCAGGCTGTCGCTGGCGCAATGTGCATGCAGGTGCATCTTTATGGGGCCATGCAGGGGCCAACACCTTAAATTCCATTTGCAGAAAATATTCCGTCCATTCTTTCCAGCAATCATTGGTTACAAAAGCACCTGTGATAAATACAATTGTGTTCGAGGGAGCATTCTTCATCTTGTTACGGTTTTTGGTTACAGCCTGATGAAAGGCAAAAGCCTGGCCTAAATATTAAAAAACTGATTAACAGGTATTTAAAAAATAAACGAACCTATTTATTAGCGCTATTTCGTTGTACTTTAAGCTTGCGGCAACGATATAGCGTTACCAGAATGATTTAGCGTAGTTAAAAACATTGGAAGGAATGGCTGATAAAATGACAAAAAAAGCTCATCTCAATTAAATTTTATTGAGCTACAGGGCTATAAGCTCCTGATAGAATACAGCACGTACAAAACAGCGCTATTTCGTAAAATATTTTACTGAACATCGAAATGTAGCGGTTCAATTAACCTTGGAAATTGAAAATAATGGTTCCAGGCCATTAATGCTTATCGGGCATGAGTTTGGTTATTGGGTAGGAAAATAAGATCGTGAAATATATACTCTCCCTGTTTATTATTTGTGTTTGCTACTCAGCAAAAGCACAAGAAAATGCTTTCAAATCATCAAGGTTTGATGAGAACTATGCAATCGGAGTTTCGGATTCTGCTAAAAACTGGTACGATAAGCTAAAGTTTAGTCCGTTAAATAAAGATAAATCCACCTATTTAAGTTTTGGTGGTGAGGTGAGGTACCAATATTTTAAGTTTAAAAACCAGGATTGGGGCGAAGCTCCGGTAGATAAAGACGGATTTATTTTAAGCAGGCTGTTAGGTCATTTGGATTTCCATGCAGGCAAACACTGGCGGGCATTTGTGCAATTACAAAGCAGTATGGCCAGCGGCGAGGTAGAAACACCTTCACCTGTTGACCAAAATCCGTTGGAAATGCACCAGGGTTTTATCGATTTCTCATCAACGACAAATAAGGATGCATTGGTTTTTAGATTTGGCCGCCAGGAATTATCTTACGGTTCTCAACGATTGATTGCCGTTCGTGAAGCTCCTAATAACAGGCAATCTTTTGATGCAGTAAAGGGAATGTTTTCTGCCAAAGATGTTAAACTTGATGCATTTTACGGTTATTATGTAAACGCCAAACCAGAAATTTTTGATGATGTTTTTAACAGGGGCACCAAACTTTGGGGAGCTTACGCCGTTATAAACAAGGTTCCTCTCCTTGGAAATCTGGATGTATATTATCTTGGCATCGATAAAAATGCTGCAACCTTTAATGAGGGCAAAGGAAAAGAGAAGCGTCATTCGATAGGTGGCAGGCTTTGGCGCAGTTCCTCCCCCTTTCAGTATGATATTGAAAGCTTATATCAGTTTGGAAAATTTAATGGCAACGAGATTGCTGCATGGACATTATCGGCCAACCTCTCCTATTCATTTAACAACACCTATGCAAAGCCAAAGCTGGGATTGAAAACTGAAATTATAAGCGGAGACAAGAAAAAAGGTGATGGAAAACTCAATACTTTTAACCCTTTGTTTCCAAAAGGTGCGTACTTTGGGCTGGCGGCATTAATAGGTCCTTATAATCTTATTGATGCACACCCCTATTTAGAGTTATCCTTAAATAAAAAAATGGCCTTCGCCATCGATTACGATCTTTTTTACCGCATGAGTAGAGAAGACGGGCTTTATGCGGTAAAACGGGCGGCTAATTTATCCATCTTCTGCCGGAACTTCTAAAAAAATTGGTGGTCAGCTGGGAGCCGAATTCAGTTTTACGGTTAGTAAATACTTTTCTTTACGGCAAGAACTGACCTGGTTTATGGCAGGTGATTTTCTTAAAGAAGCCGGGCCTGGAAAAAATATCCTGATGACGGGCAGTACGGCAACGTTAAAATTTTAGCAAGTGTTTAAAATCCATAATCTTTTCGGATACCAAGTTTTTTCATTTTCGAATTCAGCGTGGTGGGCGGAAGGTCAAGCAACCGGGCAGCACCATCTTCTCCCCATATTTTTCCATTGCATTTTTTTAGCGCAGAAAGAATATGTGTACGTTCTCCATCCTGCATGGTGCCGATTCCAAGGCTAGCGGGTACAAAACGTTCCCCCGATCCTGTTGAAGTGGGCAATACCATTGTACTGATGATTTCTTCCCTGGTTAAGAGCACATTTCTTTCGATTAAATTCTCCAGTTCGCGAATGTTTCCGGGCCATTGGTATTGCTCCATTAGGCTAATCACAGCCGGAGCAATTGCTGTAACTGTTTTACCGGTTTTTCTGGCATATATTTTAAGAAAGTGGGTAGCAAGGGCTGCAATATCTTCTTTACGCTCACGAAGTGCTGGCATAAGGATAGGAAATACATTAATCCGGTAATAAAGATCCAGCCTGAAACGGCCTTCGGCAACCTCAATATCCAATTTACGGTTAGTGGCGGCTATTACCCTAACATTTATTTTAATCGGACCACGCCCACCAATACGCTCAATTTCTTTTTCCTGTAGCACACGCAAAAGCTTCGACTGCGACTCAAGCGGTAATTCGCCAATTTCATCCAAAAATATGGTTCCGGTATGGGCTTGCTCAAACTTTCCGATTTTACGCTCATGCGCTCCGGTAAAAGCACCTTTTTCATGACCAAAAAGTTCTGAATCTATAAGGGTTGCAGGCAGCACCGCACAATTAATGCGAATAAACGGCTTGTCTTTCCGGCTCGATAATGCGTGGATCCGTTCAGCTATTTTCTCCTTTCCTGTTCCACTTTCTCCATGGATAAGAACAGCAGAATCTGCACCTGCTACTTGAGTTACCTGATCGAATACGCTCAAAAGCAAATGGCTGCGCCCTATAATTCCCTGGAATAAATTATCCTTATCTTTAATTTCGACAGGTTGGTAAGGTGTAAACCCCGCTGTATGATCTACTATAGGGCTACCAGACTGGTAAAACATGCCATTTAAAAAACCCGACAGAATATGCATAATCTGATTACAGACCAATAAATGTTCGCCCTGGTAGGCATCTGCCCTCCTGCTGTAAAAATTAAAATAACATGTTTTTTTATTGGCCAGGATGATCGGCAGTGACAGATGGGATTTTAAATGATATTTTTTTACCAAAACCTTTTTTAATGATGGCACTGAAAGTTGCTGTTGCAATTCATCTTCATCATACCAGGTGGCCAGTATGTCGGCCCTGTCTTTTGCTTTTAATTGTGCAAGTTCATGTAGCTTGCAATTGGTAATTACCATCAGTTCGTGTACAGTGATGACCTGATAATCATCAAAACCGATCCTGGAAAAACTCAGTTCGTAAAAATCATCTGCATCTTCCTGCCGAAGGCCGATCGATAAAAATTCGAAAGGGATATAGGGCTGCAAATACTTCGCAATTGCAAGCAGTTTATTCACCCAGCTTTCTTCAGAAACCAAAATCTGTGCTGCTTTTTTCTGTAGCGATGCATGTTGTGTTGCAGATTGTTGAAGCTGCTGCTGATGGCGATAATAAGCAATATCAATAGCAATCAGTACATCTTTTTCGCGAAATGGCTTAACTACAAACCCATATGGATTGGTAATTTTTGCATCTTGTAATACTTTTTGGTTTGAATTTGCAGATATGTAAACGAATGGTAAGCCATCTTCACTTAAACGATGGGCTAGGTCGATTCCTGTTAATTTGCCTTTTAAATAAATATCGAGTAAAATTAAATCCGGCTGGTGCTGCTCAATCATATCAAGGGCTTCCGGAACACTATCCGCCAATCCGCAAACCTGGTAGCCTGCAGATTGCAGGAAATTGCTTAAAACATCGGCAATTACAAATTCATCCTCTACGATAAGTATTTTTTTACTCATGAGCTAAACGTTATTGATGATATGAAGATACACATTATGGTTGTAAGGGCAATAACAAGAATTATTCCGTTAAAATTAACGCTTCATTAATTTGATTTCTGAATTTGAGGTTGGTATGGCAACAATCTCTTAGTTTTAAAACAACGAATTAACGTTGTGCCGCAACGAAATATCGTTGGCTCAATGTAAACGGGCCTGGCACTTAAAATTTATGATCAGGGTTAATCCATCCTGATTTTCTACCTCAAGTTTGCCGTTTAACTGTTTGCTTAAACCTCTTATCAGGTTAAAACCCATCGAATGGATTTCAGCCGGCTCCAGATCATTCGGGCAAACCCCTGCCATCATCCGAAGTTTGCAGGCAAAATGTTTCTTCGCCGGTTTGTTTGAGTTGGATATCAATACGGCCACCTGGCTTTGCCTTAAAAGCATATTTAATGGCATTAGTAATGGCTTCGTTAAGAATTAAACCTAATGGAACTGCGGTTGCGATGTCGAAATCGATTTCATCAACCTGTTTATCAAAAAGAAATCTGGCTATCCAAACCGAAACTTTCCTGCAAGTAACCTATCATCTCGGCAATATAATCAACCATGTTTACCGATTTAAAAATCTTCGCTCTGATAGAGCTTCTGGTGAATCAGTGCGATAGAATGCATGCGTTGTTCACTATTCTGAATTGCATCCAATGCTTCTTTGTTATTGATAAAAGATGATTGGCGCTGGAGTAAACCCATCACAATCTGCAGGTTATTTTTAACGCGGTGGTGCACCTCTTTAATCAACCATTCTTTCTCTGCTAAAAGTGTGTCTTTCTCCTCCAAAAGCGTATTTAAAGAAGCATTTTTAAGGTCAATTTCCTTGGTCTTTTTCTGGTTGATCCGGTACGAATTGTATAAAAGTACAATGATAATTAACAGTAAACCAATGGCTATAAGGGTGAGGTTACGTGTACTGTTGGCCTGTTTAATTTTTTCATTCTGCAACAAACTATCTTTTTTCAGCGAACTGATGTCGCTCTCACGTTGTTCGGTTGCATACTTTATTTGTAGCTCTTCTATCTGCCTGCTTTTTGTTTCATTAAAAATTGAATCATTTATGGATTTATACCTTTGATAGTTTGTTATAGCCTCTTTCATATGCCCCTGGGCAGAATCTATTTTGAATATTGCCAGATAAACATCCTTATTTATGGATAAAGTTTTTTGCGCATTAACCTCACCAGCGATTAAAAGGCGGGCCTGGGCGAATTTCTTTTGACGGATGTAAAACTGGGCTACATCAAGCTTTGAAAGGGTTAACAATTCTTCGTCCATATCGGCCGGGGCGAGCCTTAACATCTCTTTGAAATAGTATTCTGCAAGGTCGTAACGCTTAAGGGCATCATAACAATAAGCTTTAATTTGTGCAATAATTGCCTCTTGTTCTGAATTTGCAGGAGGATTTCTTTTAATCAATCCATGAAAATAATGCAAACCTTCCTTGGTTCGGCCAAGTTTGATAAGCCCCTGGATCATAAAACCTGCTGTTCTCAAAATTAAACGGCGATCAAGGGAAAGTTTTTCCCTAACTTCAATCGTTTTACGGTACCATGCTACGCTGGGTTCTACCTGTCCCAATTCCTGATAAATCTGACCGAATTCGCCATACAGCTCAGAAGCTTTCGCAGGGGCGATTTTCCCTGTGTTTTATTAATCCAGTGCATCCCATCCAGTGTGCGCTCCAATGCTTTATCGAGGTTACCTCTGTAGCGGCATATCATTGCGGAGTGGATATAGAGCATATCTAGTTTGGTGTTCTTTTTTGATTTAAATTCGGTAATTAATGCAGAACAGATGTTATCGGCCTTAACAATGTCGCCCGTACCAAAAACCAGCACCACAATGTTGTAACCTGCATTTATGGCTAAATCATTTTGTCCAAGCTTCCTACGTAAATTTAATACCTGTTCAAATCCTTTAATAGCCCTTGCCCGGTCGATTTGTGCCAAACACTTATACATTAAATGAAGTGCCTCTGCTTCCCTGTTTTGATTGCCATTGTGGTGGTAAAAAGAAATTACTTCATGGATCATTCGCATGCCTTGCGTGGTATCGCCTTTTCGCATCATCACCTCTCCAAGTTTTAACACACTAGGGTATCCTACCGAAGGTAGAATCAATGCGTAATTTTATACCTAAATTTTTCGCCTTATTATAAGCCATGTAGGCACTATCAAGGTTTTTAACTGCCATGCGGTTTTGGCCAAAGGCAATCATATAAAAATTTCCCTTGGCATGCAGAAGACGGAGCCTTGCAGTATCGCTTTGCACATTCTGTAATGCGGCATTTATTGTATTTATGGCAACCCTATTTTGCCCCGATGATTGTGCAAAGCCGCTAAAATAACAGCAGATTATTAGAAAACCAAAGCATAACATTTTAACCATATTGAAGATTTTTTGGTCGCAGATTAAGGCTGAGCGTAGTGGCTTTGACATATATTATACCACATAACTTAGGGCGTGGTTGGATTAATTTAGTTAATGTTTGGTTTTATGTAAATATAGCTAATCAACGCTTATTTTTTTCTGGAGAATGCAGCGTATTATCAAGATGCGAACCATATTATTAAGTTTAGCGTTTTTAACCACAGATGGACACAGATAAACACGGATTTTTATATCTGTGTGCATCCTTTTTATCTGTGGTTAAATTAAATTTCCCCGTAACTAGCACTTAACTAATAAAGAGAACAACTTTAACACGCTCAAAAATTTGCTACATTTGACTATACGGTAAGCAACAATTATTATACACTTAAAAGCTATTTACTTCGAAAATATTTAATGGTTACAGACTATAGAAAAATTGATTTATTTGGCCAGACATTCATTCAAAAAGTTGACCTGAAACCGCCTTTTGAATTTTCTTTTCCCGTTGCAGACCGGGCCTGCTTCTTATATATACTAAAAGGTACTACAAGATTTCAGTTTGATGAAAGCCATCTCAATATTCCTACAAACCATGCGCTGCTGCTCAACTGTATAAATTCTGGTAAACAGATAAGCGATGCCAATAAAAGTGACGGCGAAATTGTAATTGTAACTTTCCATCCGGAGATATTAAAAAAAATTTACCAAAGGGAACTTCCTTTAATATTTCAGCAGAGTCAAAAAATCACCAATCAAACCAGCAGAATAATCAATAATGATTTTTTGATTCAGAAATATATTGAGGGTCTTTTGTTTTATTTTGAGAACCCGTGCTCTAGCAAATGAGGAAATTTTAATCTTAAAGCTGAAGGAAATTATTTTATTGTTGTCGCAAACTCGTGAAGCCGAAACCATACAGGTCATTTTATCCCAACTTTTTTCGCCTATAACTTATACATTTAAGCAAATTATAGAAGCTAACTTATTTTCGCAGGTTGGTGTTGTGGAACTGGCAGAGCAAACCAATTTGAGTGTATCTTCCTTTAAAAGGGAATTTAAAAAACTATATAATGACTCTCCCGCTAATTATATAAAGAACAAGCGATTGGAAAAGGCGGCCGAACTGCTTCTGGTTTCTGAAGAACGAATTACTGATATCGCTTTTAATTGCGGTTTTAATGAGCTGTCTAACTTCACCAAAAGTTTTCATGATAAATATGGGATTTCGCCAACAGGCTTTCGGTTGAAAAATACAACTGTTAAGGTTCTATAATTGCGGCTCTGAACCAAAATACCAAAAAATTGGGCTAACCAACAAAACACTTTCCTGTTAAGTACAGCAACTTTGTGCCATCAATTAATTTAACATTAAAAAAATGGCACTATCAAGTTTAGGAATTTTTCACACAGTAATCGGCGTTATCGCGATTGGATCTGCAGTTACAGGCTTTATTAAAAATGGTAAAATTGACCTGGACAAGCTTAGCGGCAAAATTTATTTTTATTTAACACTTATCACGTCTTTAACCGCCCTGGGCCTATCAAAACATGGTGGTTTTAATCCAGGTCATATTTTTTCGCTGTTTATTGTGGTGTTAATCTTAATCGCCTATTATCTTTATTATAAGAAGAAGGGAAACATCAGGGCACGTTTTTTTGAAAACTTTCTGCTTTCGTTTAGTTTTTTCTTGTCGCTCGTTCCAACTGTTAAACGAAACTTTTACGCGTGTACCTGTTGGTCATCCTTTAGCAAAAGCTCCATCAGATGCAATTATCGGTCAAACACTTTTGGTGCTCTTTATCTTGTTTTTAATCGGTTCTTTTTTACAATTTAGACAGCAACGGAATACGAATCGAATGTTGTAATAATTATATCGGGCAAAGCTGATCATAACAAAAATTCGAAAAACCAGAGCATTTCTAAGGGCAATAAACAGTAAGCTAAACAGATAACAAAATGGGTTGCCTAACGTATAGCAGAGGCAACCTTTTCATTTACAATGACTTTTAAAAAGGCAAAAAACATACGGCTGTGCAATCGTCGGGTAATCAGGCATTTGAGGATTTATAAATTTAAAATATTCTGATTTAACCTGTATTTATGACATAAAATAAACACTTGGAAAAATTTTATTTGACTAATGTCAAATATACGGCATATTGTATTCGTAAAACTACAATTTAACTTATATTTGGATATGAAAACTCTCTACTTGCCAAATGACACCGAGCTTTTTAACAAAGCCATACTGAAGCGATTTAAAACCGCTTTGGCCAATCTTGAAATAGAAAATGATTTTCTCGAAATTTCCACCACCTTTAAAGGCATACAGGTTCAGGTGAGGGTTTTCGGCAAAGCTGATTTAATGGGAAAGTTGCATTGGCACGTAATCAGAATCATCAATCAAAGTGTAATACCTACGCAACCCTTCATCAGGAATAATTAATTGAGCCATTATGAGGTGAGTTTGAGTTTAAACTCTACCCATTTAGCTAAATTGATTTATCAATCAGTTGTTGCAGAAATCATCAATATAACCAAATGATAAGATTCTCTCCATCCACAGTAAAAAATACCAAAGCGCCTGCTTTATTACTGGCAGTATTATCCCAAAGTATAATTACCGGGGAATGCTCATCAATTTTCTTTCTTGAAGTAAAGATTTTTATTTTCCACCGGTAATATTCTCCATACCAACACGTAAGCTTATGCAACTTTAAATTCCGTAAGTCCTTTACATTAAAAAATTATTTTACCGTGCTTAATTATCATCTCTTGCTTTTTTAATGCATTAATATTTTTTAAGGGATTTTCAGTCAACACTAACAAATCTGCCTTTTTGCCTTTTTTAATACTTCCAATGTTTTTCTGCTGACCGATAGTTTCAGCTGAGATCATTGTGGCTGCGGCCAGTGCTTCTGCTGGCGTAAAATCACAATCATTTACAAAATAATTTAACTCATCAATCAGGTGCGGATATGGGTTTTCCAAAACGGTAATTTTATCGGTTCCGGCTGAGATTTTAACACCCAATAAATGAAGTTTTTTAACAAGGTCGAAAATCCACTGCTCTTTAACTTCTGAAACAGAAAGCGTGGCATCTAAAATTACGTTTCCTTTTTTCATTGCTTTGGCCAATTCATGCACATCAATTGCTGCACCAACACTGTCTTTATAGGCTTGGGGTACTTTTCTGTAACCCAGTTTAGGGTCATCTATTAGGTAAGCGAGCATGCTGGCATGAGAAATTACCTCAACTCCTGAACGAACAACTTCGAGCGGTTTTGCAGGGTACAACATGGCATGCCCCCAAACCAGCAGCTTGTTTCGCTTTGCGGCAAAAACTACTTTCTTTAAAAATACGGCATTAAAAGAATGATAAAGTTTTACCCCTGTAGCACCAAAACTTTTGGCTGCTTTCATTGCACTGTCTAAATTTGTTCCGGGCATTACCAATTGTTCCCAAGGATGATATGGCTCTTTTCTCAAACCAATACCCCTGTTGTAATACCAGTCTCCGGCCATAAAAGCGGCATAATAAACATCAGCTCCAACACGCAAATCATTGTTTACCTGTTGTTGCACCTCTTTTAAAACAGAACCGTTTGCTGCCGGATCTCTAATTGTGGTGATGCCGTGTTTTAGCAGATAATTCGAATACGCGTATGCCCGCTCTTCACTGGAGAGCCACTAACGTTGGTTAAATGCGCATGTGAATCTATCAACCCCGGAACCAGGAATTTGTGCCCAAGATCAATCACTTTACCTTTTAAGTGGTTCCGTTTTGCAGGGAAAATAGATTCAATACGGTCATTTTTTATGATAACTGTCATTCCTGTATCCACTCTTCCCTTTTCTACATCTACTACATTTACATTTTTCAATGTTAAGTAAACAGCTATAGGGTTAGATTGAGCTGAAGCATTTAATAATCCAACCATCCAGATGAGAAATATCCGAATGGAACAGATCAGTGTTTTTTTGGTAATCATTTGTTTAATTAAATTAGGTATACGATTGGATAAAAAAATGCAGGAGACATCCATCATCCTGCATCGTCATCTATTATCACGAACTAATCAACTGCTTCTACTCAGTTGTTTTGCTTTTATTTGCTAACTAATCAGCATCTATAGTTTAAATATGCTGCTGAGCTTTTTTTCCAGTGCCTCACCTCTTAAATTTCTGGCAATAATTTTTCCGGCAGGGTTAAGCAGGAAATTTGCTGGCAAGCTTTTCACACCATAAATTCCCGCAGTTTTACCCGAGGTTGATTTTGGATCGTTTAACTGTATCCAGCTGAGACTATCTGTTTTTACCGCAGTTAACCAACTTTCCTTTGAACTATCCATTGATAGGCCCACTATTGTAAATCCATGTGGACCAAATTTTTCGAATGCTTTTACCAGGTTTGGATTTTCCAATCTGCAGGGCCCGCACCAGCTAGCCCAGAAATCGATGAGCACATATTTCCCTTTAAAATCCGAAATTGAAAATAACTTCCCTTCATTGTTTTTTAAAGCAAATTCAGGAGCCATTTTGCCAACGCCGGTGATCTCTACAGCATCCATAAATTCTTTTATCTTTTTCCCATAAAAGCCTTGCTGCGTTTTATCAGCTAATTTCTGATAAGCCGCAGCGGCCTTAGTACGGTTGGGATAAGTAACATACATATCTAAAATAGCGATTGCCGCACTTACACGTTCAGGATGAGCCGCTATGAAATGATTGAGCACAGTATCTTTTAACAGCTGATACTTTGCTGCATACTTTTTAAGTTCTGCTACATCTTCGTCATGATTGCCGGTTTTTTCAGGCCTTTTAAAAGCAGCTGCTGAAAGACTGTTTTTATATTGATTAAAAATATCGTTTTCACTCGCACCCAAGATGTTGAGGTCGTAAAACTTATTAATATCTCCTGAAACAGAAACCGGCTTTTTTTCGAGTATAACTATTTTAATCTGCTGATTAACTGAGGTGGATAGTGTACATATGGCCGTCTCTTTTAAAGGCACTTTAATTTCGAATACACCAGCTTTCCCCTGTACAGAATCTTTATAAACCACATCATCCATTTCATAAGATAGATGCACTTTGCCATTGCCAAGGCCTGAAACATTCCCTGTGATATGCGCAAATTCTTGCGCATAAACACCGGAACATCTTAACATCAATGTCAGTAGGAGTAATATTTTATTGATTTTTCTTAACATTAGCTTTAATAATTTAAACCGGGAATCGGAGATTCGGTAAGAATCTTATCAATCATATGCTTTAAATAAAGCAGGTGGATTTTGCTGTCAGCATCTCCGGTTCTGCCAATTGCGGCTACAATATCTTTTTTAAGATCTTTCAAGTGAGCAAGTGCCAGGGGCTTAACATTCGAATAAAGCAGAATTTCGGTAGGCGTAACTCCGGCAAGGATGTTATCTACAGAACCCTGTAACGCAAACCTTTTGTTAAACATCGTAATGATACTGCCAACATACATTTTTTGTAAAGTTCTTCTGTAAGAATCAATCGGTTTGCCTGTTTTAAGCTCAGCAAAAATCCCATTTTTTAGGTCGTTTAACCATTGCTGAGGAGAGTAGCTACCTTTGCCATAATCGCGCTGTGCAATCATTAACCTATAAAGGCGGCTTTGTGAAGTAACCGATGCTACAACTCCCTGCTGCAGAGATTCTACTTCACCAAAAGCATATTTTGGATCTATTTTGTTCAAAATCTGTTCATTCAGCAACCATTTAGGCGTAGTAAAAATTTCATCATTGATGAATTTTATCGCCTCTTTTTGCTTGGCCAGGCTTACTGGCGCAAACACAGAACCCGGCTGATCATAGGTTTTTTCAGTTACGGTTACTCCTCCAAGGCTTTTAACTACGTGGTAAGTATAACGTGAAAGTTGCTCTACTGATTCTTTGTACATTTCTTTGAGTGCAGAATAATCCTGACCATCTTCCCTGGTCCAATAAATGAGCTGGGGTACAATGCGTTTTAAATTTTTAATACCGTATTGACTTGCTTTTATAGCATCATCTCCCAGATCTTCTGCCTGCTGATCGGGGATCAAAATCTCTGCCTTCCCCGCCAAACCAAAGTCTTTTGTTCGAGGCAAGACTGTCAATGGTTATTTTATTTAAGATTTTCTTATCCTCATCGGCATTTGCAGTTCCAAAAATTGGTTTATAACCCCATTGGATTGCCCATTTATCGTATTCGTTAATCCGTGGAAAAATTCCTGATTCACTCACATGATCTTCAGGTTGAGAACAACGTAGTGAAAGCGGGCGTAATCCATAATTGAAGGGGTATGACCATGAGCCTCTACCCATTTTTTATCCCTGAGTTTTTCAACCGGAACCGTATTGCTGGCACCCATGTTATGGCGTAATCCGAGTGTGTGGCCTATCTCATGAGAGGACACGAAACGTATAAGCTGCCCCATGAGTTCATCATCAAATTTATTTTTGCGTGCCCTCGGATCAACCGCACCTGCCTGGATCATATACCAACGGTGTACTAAATTCATCACGTTGTGGTACCAACCAATATGGCTTTCCAGGATTTCACCCGTGCGTGGGTCGGCGATATTTGGCCCGTAAGCATTTTGCTGTGGAGAAGCGAAGTAACGGATTACTGAGAAACGGGCATCATCCAAACTCATGGTTGTATCGGCTTCCGGCCATTCCTTACCTACAATCGCATTTTTAAAGCCTGCCTGCTCAAAAGCTTTCTGCCAGTCGTTAACACCAGCAATCAAAAAAGGTCTCCATTTTTTTGGCGTTGCCGGATCGATATAATAAACAATTTGTTTTTTAGGCTCAACCAATTCGCCCCTTTTAAATCGCTCCAAGTCTTCATCTTTCGGCTCTAATCTCCAGCGGTGAATAAAGGCTTCCTGCTCTACTTTTTGCTGATCATCTTTATATCGTATGTTTACGCTGGCAAAGAAACCAACACGGGCATCAAACATTCTTTTTCTCATCGGATTTTCAGGAAGCATCACGAAAGAGGTATTCATTCCGAGTGTTACCGCACCAGCCTCACTGGCAGCAGGCAATCTTCCGCCAACAGCCATATAAGTGCGGATACTTTTAACCTCTGTATTGATTGGAAAACTTTTAACGCTTTCTATATAAGAGCGATCGGCCATTTGGGCACCCAGGTTATAAGCTTTTTTGTTTTCGCCATCAAAAGAGAGCAAAGGGGTTTCGCTGATCAGAAAATCGGTTACATCAATCACGACAGATGATGAATCTTTACCTTTTGCTTTAATGGGAAAGGCAGCCATAATGGGATTGAGGTTAGAACTCGCTACAGCTTTAGAAATCATATCGGTAGAATCGGCAATACTCACCGTGGCAGAAACTTTTAAAAACAGTTTATTACCAGGGCCTAATTCCCAATAAACAATACGTGCCCCTACCTGCTCGCCAGCATAGTTTCCTGCTCCAGGCGTTGATTTACTTAATCGGTTTACGGCTAAAATCTCTTTTTTCAGCAGTTTGTTCGGAATTTCAAAAAAGTATTTATCAGCAATTTTATGAACGGTAAATAAACCTTTTTGGCTTACGGCCTTTGCGGTTATAACCTCGCTATATGGTTTTATAGGATTTTTAAGTGAATCTGCCTTTGGCTTTGTTGCAATAACAACAGGAACAGGGGTCTTCTTTTTTCTTAAAATACTGCATGATTGTACAGTTGCCCCGAGCATACCGATGGCTAAGGCCAGGTAAAAATACCTGACCTTAAATTGATTTTTATTGTTCATTTGTGTTTAATAACCTGGGTTTTGTGTTAAATTAAAATTGGCGTCAATAGCCACTTGCGGAATGGGTAAAAGCTTGGCAGTAGGTTTATAACCTGCTTTTATTGCGCTTAATACGGCATCGGCTTCCCCGGTACGTTTTAAGTTGAACCAACGGAATGCCTGCTCACAAAAAAATTCTTTTCGGTTTTCCAGAGCAATATCGGCCAGTAAAGCAACAGGTGTTGTAGCAACACTTTCGGTTGCCGCAGCTCTTGAACGGATGGTATTCAGATCTGCCAAGGCTCCGGTTAAATTAGATCCAATTCTTGCTCTTGCCTCTGCACGGATTAAATACAATTCGGCCAGCCGGATTACGGTTTGATATTCTGTAACACCTGCCGCTAATGCCAATGCCTGCGTACGGTACTTATACTTAAAGGGAATGGAATAAACTGCGCCTGAAAACGTGGTATGGTTCATCCAGTTAATGCGCCTTAAATCAGTATTTTCAAAAAGTGCTGTAAAACGTGGATCAATACGGTATGCAAAACTTGTTACTGCTGTTGTGGTAGCAGGAATAAATGTTGCTGCC
The DNA here is from genome assembly GCF_979252805.1 of Pedobacter sp. AC402. Taxonomy (NCBI): domain Bacteria; kingdom Pseudomonadati; phylum Bacteroidota; class Sphingobacteriia; order Sphingobacteriales; family Sphingobacteriaceae; genus Pedobacter; species Pedobacter sp. AC402. The sequence continues at coordinate 88,077 of NZ_CEEDAI010000006.1, forward strand.
TCATTGGTGTATTGGTTAAGGGCGGTTATAGGCGGAGGGGTTTGCCAAATGCTTTCTGCACTATTTTTAATAAACAAAGCAGTTCCCATTGTTGCCCTTGGTATTAAACTGTAAAGGCTTGATGCGATCACTTCAGATGCATTCGTTTCTGCCAGCGCATAGTCGCCAGTAAACATATATACCCTGGCCAGCAAGGCAGTAGCTACAAACCTGTTTACGCCTATCCTATCGCCTGTGGTTGCTGAGTAATTGCTCAAAAGATCATTCTTTGCATCGTTAAGGTCAGCAATAATTTTAGCATAAACATTTGCCGAAGTTTCTCTTGGCTGGAAGGCGGTAATTGTTGGATCTGTAACCAATACAAGTGGTACATCGCCGAAAGTATTAACAAGGTTAAAGTAACAGTAAGCCCTAACAAATTTAGCCTCTGCTATGTACTGCTTTTTAATGGCCACACTTGTGCCAGTAGAATTTTCCAAACCCAAAATAATTGCATTTGCCCGGTAAATTATCGAATACCATTCTGAAAATAGCGCTGATTGGCCTGTACTAAGCACATTGTAGCTGTTGTTGTTATATTCTTGCAGCCCGGCAACTGTAGAAAGGTACAATAGATCATCGGCTTGCAATGAGCTGTAAAGTGTAACATTTATCGATTGCGTGCTCATTTGAGAAAGGCTGCTGAACATACCTGATCGTGCACTTGTTGCCAGCTTATCAGAAGAAAAAACCTGGTCGGTTGTAACCTGATTGAGAGGTTCTTCAATATCGATAAGCTTTTTACACCCTGATACTGTAATCACTAAAACAACGAGAACGTATTTTATGATGTTGTATTTTGATTTTAACATGATGATTAAGATTTAAAAGGTAAGTTGTAAACCAGCTACCAGCGTGCGTAGCGGTGGCGTTGCCACACCCTGAGATTCGGGATCAAAGCCTTCATAATTGGTTATCGTAAAAAGGTTTTGGCCCTGTGCATAAACACGGATGCTTGTTCCCTCTCTTTTTGAAATCCATTTTGTTGGTAAGGAATATGACAGGTTCACATTTTTTAACCTGATAAATGAAGCATCTACTAAAGAAGCGTCAGAAGCTGTATAGTAGCTATAGGCCAGGTAAGCTGCAGAACCCGCTGCTCCCCTTGTACCTGCGGTTACCAGATAATCCTGAGCACCCAAGGCCAGATAATCATTTACTACACTTAAAGCGGCATTGCTAAAGAATCCAGGGGGATAAAAAGATGAGGCCAGCAAACTTCTGCCCTTTTGTTTTACAAATTGAAATGTGAAATCAAGCGTCAGTTTTTTATAGTTCAATGCATTGGTAAGCCCTCCACTAAATTTGGGGTAAGCCGTACCTGCATAGTAACGGTCGCCCCTGCCAGTTGAGGCAAAGCCGCCTGTAGGATTATTAATGCCGCCAACACCATTAAAATCAGTAAATGAAGGCAAATTGGTGGCCGGATTAATCCCTGCATACTGATACAGATAATAAGAACTGATTGGATTACCAACCACATAGGTGGTAAAATAAGATGATTTTTCGATGCCAGGAAACGACAGCAATTTATTATGATTCTGACTGATATTGAAGGAGGATGTCCACGAGAAATCTTTTTTACGGATATTTGTACTCGTTAAAGACAGCTCCCAGCCTGAGTTTTGAACAGTTGCAGGTAAATTGCTCTGGTACCCTGTAAAGCCTGTTTGCGCACTTGTTGTTAAATTAATTAACTGGTTGCTTGTACGGTTACGGTAATATGAACCACTTAACGACAAACGGTCATTAAAGAATGCAAGATCAAGCCCTATATCCAGTTTTTTAGTTTCCTCCCATTTATAATCCGGGTTAGGTAAACGCGATGGATTAAGACCGGTTGAACCCGCGTAAACATAGCCAGAATTGGTATAAGTATCCAAATAACCATAGTTATCAATGTCATCGCTCCCTATTACGCCATAACTGCCCCTAAGTTTTCCAAAACTGAACCAGCTTAATTTATCTTTTAGAAAGCTTTCTTCAGAGAAGATCCAGGCAGCACCTACCGAACCAAAGTTGCCGTATTTATTGTTGGGCCCAAATCTTGATGAACCGTCTCTTCTAAAGTTAACATTAAGAATATACTTATCAGCTACGTTATAATTTAAACGCCCAAATAAAGAAGCATATTTATAATCAACAGAGCTACTGGTTGTGGTTACTGTGGTTGCAGCCGTCACCGTTCTTAAAAAATCATCAGAAAGAAATCCGGAAGCACTTGTACTGTATGGTAACCTGGATTTTTTGAACTGATAGGTTCCTCCAACAAGCGCATTTAAAGTACCTTTCCATATCTTATTGGTATAAGTAACCTGAGGCTCTGCAATGTAATTATTGGTGTAGTTGTAAGTGTAATTTGCTGTACCTGAAGTGGGTGCAAAATCGGGGTTTAAAGAAGAAAGTGGCCTGGTTACAACCTGATTTAAATCTGTTTTACTATACCCTAAACTTGCTCTTACATCAAGGCCTTTTAAAATAGTATATTTCAGAGCCAGGTTAGTTAATAAATTAGAACTGCGGTTATCGTTAGCCTGTTTTAAATATCCTAATGGATTATTGATCGAACCTTCCCAGTTTAGGCTGCCATCAGCTTTGTACAGCGGAAAGTTTGGCGGCAAACTGTAGGCCCATGTTGCTAAATCAGTTGTAGAAATTGTATTTTTATCTGCAGAGTAAATGGCATTAAAAGATAAGTTAAAACGCTGATCCAATGATGAATGATTTAAATTAACTTTCATACCACCACGCTGGTAGCCTTGGTCACCAGGAAATACATTCCCCTCTTTATGGTATGTTCCGCTGATGAAAAAATTTGTGCTATTGTCTCCACCCGAAAGACTTGCATTAACATCATGTGTTTGAGCGGTATTGCCAAGCATTTCCTTTTGAAAATCGGTATAGCCGTTCTGATCCCAAACCAACAGGTCGGGTGCAGTTGTTGCTGATGGCGTAGCCGGATTGGTGGTATTGTTGGCGAAAGCTTTTCTACGCAGAGCTAAATATTGTTCAGTGCCAACTGTTTCTACAAAATGCGAAACATTGGAAACCCCGGTTGATGCATTTACATCAAATTTGGTTCTGCCCGGTTTCCCTTTTTTAGTGGTAATCAGCACTACACCATTTGCTCCCCTCGAGCCATATATTGCTGTAGCATCCGCATCTTTTAATACTTCTATGCTTTCAATATCTGATGGGTTTATGGTATTCATTGGGCTGGTATTACCCTCTGCGGATGGCAACGCCGCACCAGATTGACTTGAAGCAAAAGCAGCCGTATTAATGGGTTCAGATAAAAAAGGCACTCCGTCAATTATGTATAACGGACGGTTTGCTTTTACCCCATTTAAGCCAATGGCATTTGCGCCGCGAATTTGAATATTAATACCTGCACCCGGCAAACCATTGGTTTGGGTTACTGTTACCCCAGCCATCCGCGCGGCCATGGCCTGCAAAACATTTGTGATAGGTTGGTTGCCGATATCTTTTGCACTGATGCCGGATTGTGAACCGGTGCTTAACCTGCGGGTAGTTGTTCCATAGCCAATTACCATAACTTCATCCAATCTTGCCGGATCCAACACCATGTTTACAGTAAGTGTTGATGTAGCAGTAATTTCTATGGTTTTATAACCCACGTACGATAAAATCAATGTCGGATTATCATCAGTAGCTGAAATATAAAATTTACCATTGTTTCCGCTAACGGTATTTCTGGTGGTACCTTTTACCTTCACAATTACGCCGGGTAATGGCAGCCCTTTTTCATCAACCACAATACCTGTTACCGTAATGTTATCAAAATAGCCGGTTACCTTATCTATTAAGGTCTTTTCCTGTATAACTATTATTTTGTTTTCAATAGTAAAAGATAAAGATTGATTGGCCAGTGTGCGTGCTAAAGCCTCTTTAAGCTCAACATTTTTTAAGTTGACACTTACCGGTAAAGATTTGGAAATCAGATCCTGATCATAGATAAAATCATAGCCGGTTTGGGTTCTGATTGATTTGAATATAGCTGTAAGCGTTGCGTTTTTCTGATTAATCGTTATTCTTTGAGCAAGAGTTGTTGCACTCACTTGCATCATTGCAGCCAATAACAGAAACGTAGTCACACGCATAATCAGCAGAATTTTTTGGATATGGTCTGGCGACCCACCCAGTTTGTTTGGGTAAAATTTGTACATTTGTTTGGTTTTTAAGTTGTATAGTCAGTCGATTGATATAGGGCGCTAAAAATCTTTGACCAGAGGTGTTCCACCACTTCTGGTTTTTTCATTTTTTAGAACCACGCTTTTTTATTTGGTTACCGTGATCCTCCTTCCTTCAATTTTAAAGTGAACTTTTCCTGTTTCTTCCATCACACTAAGAATAGAAGAGATATTTTTCGACCTGGATATCCAGCCCCCTAGGTTTAATTTTCTTGGTGCATCCTCACTATAAACAATTTCCACATCATACCAGCGGGCAATTTTGCGCATAACCGACCTAAAATCGTTGTGTTCAAGAATAAAATCACCGTTTTTCCAATCTATAAAGTCTTCGGCATTTACGTTTAGCACTTTAACGTTTTCATGGTTACCAATTGCCTGCTCACCGGGTTTTAACATAAAACCATCGTTAACTTTTACACTTCCCTCAAGCAGGGTTGTTTTCGTAACAGCTTCATCTGCATATGCATTCACATTAAAATGTGTACCCAGCACTTCAATTTTTTGATTTTTACTTTCCACCACAAAAGGAATCCTTTTTCCTTTTTCAAGTATTTTACTCACCTCAAAATATGCCTCTCCATTGAGTTTAACATTTCTTAGCGCATCAGGAGAAGTAGAATAAGTTAATGATGATGAAGCATTTAGCCACACTTTTGTTCCATCAGGCAGGTAGAGCTGGTATTGCCCTCCGGCAGGGGTTTCAATCGTATTGTAGGCTGTTTCGTCGGTTTCGACTTTGTTTTCAGGTATCTTATAAATAATCTGACCATCTGCTGTTTTAGAAATTTCGATCCCATTCTGACTGGCAAGATGACCTTCGCGGATCTGCTCAAGATTGATGCGCGTACCATTAGCCAACGTTAAAACAGCTTTATTTTTGCCCGCTTTAATATCCTTTTCAGGAGAAAGACTCGCTAAATTAGAAGTGCGAACGTTTTGCTTATAAACCACAATACTTATCAGAGAAATAACCGCCAAAGCTGCTGCAACATATATTAAAATATGCAGTTTTAACTTTTTTGCGGGTTTGGTAGCCGCATACACACCCTGCCAAATCTGTTGCGAACCGCTTTCGAGAAAAGGCTCAGTATATTCAGGAAGATGCTTATTGTTTAAATTGATATAGGCAGATTCTAACCAGGCTTCCTCTTCAGGTGTGGCATTTCCGGCAATATATCGATCTAAAACCTCATTGAATTTCTGCGCTTCCATTTCAGCTTATTACGTGTTGATTATAAGTAATACAACCGTAGCCAATGGAATGGGGATATGAAATTAAAATTTATTTAACATTAAGGTAATAAAGGACGATTATTGCTGGTCCGATTTTGTTTTTTAAGATGCGGAGCGCCTTTTTCATTTGATCGGCCACGGTTGATTCGGTTATACCCAACCTGGCTGCAACCTCTTTATTAGAAAGATTTTCATTTCTGCGCAATTCAAAAACGGTCCGCATACGGGGTGGTAAATTGGCAATTTCTGCCGCGATCATTGCTGCAAACTGCTTTTCTCTAACCAGGGTATCCGTATAGATACCACTATCATCATTGGCTTTAGAAAACTGTGCGGCATAAGTATTTACCAGGTTTTTATGTTTAATCAGATTAAAAATTCCGTTTCTTAAAGCAATAAATAAATAGCCCGATAAATTGTTCCCCTGTTCTATAGAATCACGTTTATGCCAGATTTTCATAAACATTTCCTGTACAACATCTCTCGCATCGCCCTCATCACGGAGTTTATTAAAAGCATGTGCATACAAAAGATTGCTGTAACGGTTAAAAATTTCCGTAAAAGCAGAATGATCATCCTTTTTAAGGTGATATATCAGATCATCATCCGTTAAACTTGCATATGGAATGCCCGCAACCTTCATTTATAAGATAAAATATTTATTGATCAGGAATAGGTAGAAGAGCAATCAAAAATAGTATTTATTCATACAATTACTCTACGTTTTGTAACAAAAAAAACACATACCATCATTTTCGTGCATCTTTACATTCATTAAACAAATTAATTATTCCTAAAATTACTTTGATGTGCATTTACTGAAGATTAAATGCAAGTAATTCCTTATCTATTATATCAGAAGAGGGTTAGCCATGAATTTTTAAATCATTAAAACCAAAAAAGCCTGCAAATCGATGATTTGCAGGCTCATTATGTTAAGGATACTGAGTTTTAAATGATAAATTTTCTTTTTTATTCAATAACAATATCGAAAATGTAATATGTATCGGTTAATAACCTTGGTTTTGCTTAATTGATTTTGTTACATCAAGCGTAGCCTGCGGAATCGGAAAAATTCTTCTGAATGGCTGTGTGGTAGGTTTCGCGCTAAATGGTTGCTCAAACTTACCAAAACGGATCATTTGTGGCCGCCTTAATAATTCCCAGTAGGTTTCGAAAGCAATTTCCTTATATAGTATAGCCTCATTAAGCGATGGTATGGCAACACCAGGTGCATTACCATAAAGCGCTTCCCGTGTTCTGGAAGTACGCAACCTGTTGATATCAGCCAATGCTTCGGTAGTTAGTCCTTTGCGGAAATAAGCTTCAGCACGCATTGTATAAATTGCACCCAAGCGGATTAATGGAATATCTACATTGCTACTTCCGTTACCTTCTTCAGGATCGAATTCGTATTTGAAACAGCGTGCCCCCCTATTGATCTCGTTTTGTGCAAAAACAGCCTGCGTTGGTTTCGAAAAGTTAAGTGCAGGGGTAAAATCCATCTTTGTTGAGGTACTTTTCTCCATTACCAGCTCAGATACTTTGATTCTTCCATCCGAAGTCATTTCAAATGTATTTGTAGAGGTAAGTTTTGGTCCGTATTGCTGGCCAACCATAATCCCCCTGTTAAAGTGGAACCAGGGCACACCCGGGCTGCTGTTAGGAACAAGATCCGTTGCGGGCACACTACCCGGTCCGTTGTTCATAAACCAGGTACCATCTGCATATTGGTATTTTCTTTCAAACCTTGGGTCTTCATGGTTACCATCCCAGCTGGCATAAAATTCAGGACTGATACAGGCTGCATTGGTTCCCCGGTTTAACGGTGATGGCTTCTGGTTACGCTCTACACATACATAGGCAAAAGAATTGGAGCCATTATGGATGTAATCGATTTTCTGCGTTACTACAAAAATCAGTTCCGAACCACCGGAGTTTTTAATAGCAAAATTGTCGAAATAGTTGCTCAACAAACTAAACTTGCTCGAATTGATCAACAACGAAGTATAACTGATTACCTTATCCATATCAGTTTCGCTTGTGTTTACCGATTTTTCATTAAAGTTAAATGAGGCCGCATAACGATCTTTAAACACCGCCCTGTTAAGGTACATATTGGCAAGCAACCCATAAGCAGCTTCTTTTGTAAACCTTCCGTTATGGGTAGATTGCTGCCCCAAAGTGGCCAGATCAGGAATGAGTGCCTCAACCTGTAAAATCAAATTATCAATCTCGGTTGCTGCCTGTTTCATCTCAAGCGGAGCTTTTTCATCCATTGGATCACGGTAAGGTGCCTGCCCGAAAAGATCAAGCGTGGTATAAGTATAAAAGGCTAGCAAACCTTTGGCTTCTGCTAAAAACAGTGTTCTTTGCGGTATGCTGCTTTCGGTAACCTGTTTAATTGCTGTTAACGATCTGGTAATCCCGTTGGTAAGCATGTTCCAGTTATCGGTTACAATAGGATTGTCTGATGCCCATGTAAACTCGTGCATTGAACGCCATTTACCACCATCGCCCCAATCACTTCCACGTGTAGCCAATATAGCTTCATCAGTGGTATATTCCTGTAATGAAAATACAGCACCATGATCTACAAAAGTACCATCGCCTAAACGGTCGTAAGCAGCCGCTAAAGCACCTGCAGGGCTTTGCGCATTATTGCCTAAAACTTCATCGAGTACCTTTTCATCCAATTTGGTACAGCTGGTAAAAATGAGCGCTGTAACCAGGAATATGATATTTTTTGTTTTTAATAATTGATATGTTTTCATTGTTATAATTTTAGGGTAGCACCAAAAATAAATGTTCTTGCAGTTGGGTAACTGGTATAATCAATACCCAGCGATTGGTTACCGCCGGTTGCTTTCGGGCTGTTGATTTAAAGGATCGTAACCACTATAGTTGGTGATGGTAAATAAATTTTGGCCGGTAACGTATACACCAAGTCCTTGTAACCAGCTCAGTTTTTTAAGCTTAATGTTATAACCCAAACGCACAGAATTAAGCCTGATAAAATCAGATTTCTCCAGGTACAAAGAAGATAACTGAGGAGGATTAGCAGGATTGGCACCTGATTCGAAGTATTGTTTGGCCACATTCCGATCTGAAGCAAGGTTATTGATATTTAACGCATTTAAACCAGTATTGTTAACCAGGTAACCTCCTGTTTGCCCGATGAATGAGAACGAGAAATCGAAGTTCTGGTAAGTCATCTCGGCTATTCAAGCCATAAGTAAACGTTGGAATCGCGCCCTGAAAAATTACACGGTCTTTGTTATCAATTATACCATCGCTGTTTACATCCTTAAAAATATTTGCCCCTTTACTGTCAAAGCCCATATGTTCCAACAGGTAAAACGAACCCGCTGCATAACCACTTCTGTTAAATATTTGCAGTTACTCCAGAAAGGCCCGGACCGGAAATGGTACCTGAAAGAATTTCTGAAACCGGAAGATCTTTTATTTTATTGTTTAGGGTTGCACCGTTAACATCTACATTCCAGTTAAATTTTCCTGTGTTGATTACTTTCGAACCCAACATAAATTCAAATCCTTTATTAATAATCTTTCCATCAATATTTACCCAAACAGTTGATGTTGGACTTAATACCTGTGAAGGAATATTTAGAATTGCATCGGTTGTGGTTTTGTTAAAATAATCTAACGTACCGTAAAATTTGCCTTTAAAAAGTTCAAAATCAAGCCCCACGTTGTATTGGGTAACCACCTCCCATTTCAAATCTGGATTAGGTGTTCTGGTTACAGAAATGCCGTTAACCAATGCCAGGTCGTTATATAAATAATACCCATCGCCTGCAGACAGTGCGTAGCTGGCCTGCGTAAGCTTATTCTGTACTTCCTGATTACCCGTTTGGCCCCAGCTTGCCCTTAACTTAAGCTCGTTAAGAAAAGGAATCTTTTTAAAGAAATCTTCCTGTGCCATGTTCCAACCCAATGCGAACGATGGGAAATAACCGTATTTATTATTTGCACCGAAACGCGTAGAACCATCTGCACGCACAGATGCTGTTACCAGGTATTTATTGTCGTAAGCATAATTTACCCTCGAAAAAAACGATTGCAGCTCATTAATCTGCGCAAAACCGAAAACACCAGTCTGCTTTCCGGCGTAGCCAGGGTTATTTTCAGGTAAAATACCATTGCCCTTTGCTGCTATTCCATCAAGGTTAAAGCTACTTCCTCCCCTTTCGAATTTCTGATAAGAGAAACCGCCGATAGCTTCAAGTTTGTGCTTTCCTGTTAACAAACTGTAATTCAGGTAATGCTCCATCAACGTACTTTTCGAATCTAAGTTGGCCTGGATGTACTTACCTATAGGGTTTAAATCAGTTGTATTAGGAAAAATAGTGGTATTTCTTTCGCCCACAGAACGATCAAGCCCTAAGTTAAACTTATACTCAAGTCCTTTTAAAATTCTGAACGATAAATCCAGGTTTCCCAATACCCTCAATGTGCGGGTACGGTCGCGGTAAATATCCAAAAGATAAGCCGGATTGTAGTTTGCGTTTGCTTTAAAGTTGGTAAAATTTCCATTTTCATCGAACACCGAACGGGTTGGGTTAGACATTAATGCCTGGATAATCAACTGACCATTAGAACCACCATCATCACTGGTTGGTACGCCATCGTCGCGGGTTTCGCTTCCGGTTAAGTTGATGCCAATTTTAAGGCGTTTATCATCTAAAAACGACTCAGAAGCATTAATCCTTGCCGAAGTACGTCTGAATTCGCTATTCTTTACAATACCTTCCTGGTCCATTTGTGCAGCAGAAACATAATAGTTACCAGTTGCTGTGGCTTTTGAAAATGATACTGCATTGTTTAGCGTTTTAGCCTGACGGTAAATTACATCCTGCCAGTCGGTATTGCCGCCATGATCAAAAGCTTTGTCTTTAACCGCATTGCGGTATTCGTCTGCACTCAAAATGTCGAGTTTATGGGCAACCGTAGAAAGACCAAGGTAAGAATCGTAAGTAAAAGTTCCCTCGCCTTTTATTCCTTTTTTAGTGGTTACAATAACCACACCGTTTGATCCACGTGCACCGTAAATGGCTGCTGCAGAAGCATCTTTTAATACCGAAATGGATTCGATATCACTGGTATTTAAAAAGTTTAACGGGTTTTTTGCTTTAGAAGAACCGAAACCAACGTTCGAGCCACCAGGGCTTACATCATCATTGGTTAAAGGAACTCCATCTACAACAAATAGTGGCGTACTACCGCTACGGATAGAACCTACCCCGCGGATGGTTACATCAACACCTCCGCCAGGTTCGCCACTGCCTGCAACCACCCTTACACCGGCAATTTTACCCTGCAATAAATTATCTGCAGAAGTAACAACACCCTGTCTGAAGTTTTTTTCATCAAGCTGTGTAACCGCACCTGTAACGTCTTTTTTGGTCTGTTTACCATAACCAACAACCAAAACCTCATCCATGGTAGAGGCATCGGGTTCTAGTTTAATATTCAGCACATCGGCATTTGCTGCTATCAGTTTTGTTTTGTAACCGATAAACGAAACCTCCAATGTTTTGCCTTTTACAGCATTGATTTTAAATTCACCTTTGGCACCGGTTGAAACAGCATTGGAAGTACCCTGTTCTTTTACCGTAGCACCAATTAATGGCTGGTCGGTTTCATCGGTAATCCGGCCAGAGATTGATCTCCCCGGTTGTTGTGCGAATACAGCTATCGACACCATCAAGAGTACAACTGAAAACATAACTTTCAGAAATAAAGGTGGCGACAAGCGAAAATTAAGCGTATAAATTCCTGTCATGAGCATAATTAATAAATAGTAAGTGTTTGGTTTTTGGGATATTTGTGAACTAACGAAATCGCACAAAGATGTCTTTTTGATGTAAGCAGTATTATCCAGTAAGATTATTAAATTGTTAAATTATACCGACTTCAAAGTGTGCAATGAGTGGCAATTTGGAAGGATGCGCCGAACCAACGCTAATAAGTAATGGAGAGATTTGTGAATTGTATTATAGTTTTGATTGCTGTAGATGCTTGCGTTCGTTTCAAACGAGCTTAAATAGCTTTACAATTAAATGGAATAAAATGATAAGCGATTAAACGTCACATATATATTCCATAGAAGATTACAAAATTCAATCGACGCTTAAATCAATAAAGATTAACTTAAATATTTAGTGATGGCCAGAAAGGTTTTCGCCGGCAGTTTTATCTAACCTTAAAAAAATTAAGCTCGTAACTGCGGTGATACAGGCCAATGTTAAAAATGTATATTTAAAAGCGATAAAAACATTTTCGGTTTGCAACCATGATTTATCGCTGTATTTTGCCAGTAAAAAAGCACCTACCGAAATACCCAAACTCATTGATAATTGTTGCATTACAAGCAATAAACTGTTGCCGCTGCTTGCAGTTTCATTATCAAGTGCCGATAAAGATATTGTATTCATACTGGTAAGCTGGATGCTGTTTACCGCGCCATAAATTACCAAAAGGGGGATTAGGTTTGCAAGTTTTGTATGTGCATCTACCAATGAAAACAAGCCAATTACGATAGCTATTATCATGGTATTGATGATCAGCGTGTTTTTATAACCCAGTTTTTTAACAATGGGTACAACCCACGATTTTATAATTACCGATGTTAATGCCACCGGAATTAACATAATGCCCGAGGTCATTGCAGATTGCTTTAAGCCAAGCTGAAACAAAAGTGGCAGCAGCAGCGGCATACCACCGATTCCTAAACGTGTTAAAAGATTGCCAAATACACCAATTCTTAGCGTTTTTATCCGGATAAGACTCAGGTTAATCAATGCCCTTTCTTTAAGCCGCTTAAAATGAAAATAATACAGGTTCATTAGCACAAAGCTTGTTGCAAAAACCGATAATAAAATCGATTCATGAATAATATCGTGCGTACCTAATTCTATACCCAGCGTAAGCAGCAGCAACGAACCGCCAAATAACAGCATGCCCAAAAAGTCAAATCCATCTTCAGGGCGTTTATATTGCGGCATATTTTTGGCAGCATAGTAAATTCCGAATATGCCTATCGGGATATTAATAATAAAGATCCAATGCCAGGAAGCAATTTCTACCAGCCACCCGCCAAGCGTAGGACCAATAATTGGCCCAACCAAGCCAGGTATCGTAATAAAATTAATTACCCCTAACAGTTTCTCTTTTTCATAAGTATACAAAATAGCCAGTCGAGAAACAGGAACCATCATGGAGCCGCCAATTGCCTGGATTACCCTGGATACGATTAAAGCTGTTAATGATTGCGACAGGGCACAGCACAACGAACCCACCGTAAAAATTGCAATCGCGATTACAAATACATTTTTCGACCCAAAACGATCTGATAACCAGCCGCTAAGCGGAATAAGCAATGCCAATACCAGCACATAACTAATAATGATACTTTGAAGAGTGAGTGGTGGTTTATGTAAATCGGCCGCGATAGAAGGCAGTGCGGTGTTAAGAATGGTACCATCAAGAGATTGCATAAACATTGCCAAAGCGGCTATCCATGGGAGTTTCTTCTGTATCGACGTTTGTTCCATATTGTGTTAACATAAAGCGGCCACCTGTAGTTTGCAAAAAAATGCTAACCAATTGTTTCGCTGTTTCTACATTAAATCATTCCCAATTGATCAATTCGTTTTAAATAATCTGCCATTTAAAGATAATCATCCCGATCATTTTATTGCTGCGCATTGGATAATCTGCTCTTATTATGCTTAATTGCCTTGCAACAAATTTAGATCATCTTCGGCAGGCTAAACCAAAACCGTGTATACTCCTCAGGTACACTATCAACACCAATTTCTCCCCCATGTTTACGGATAATATTGGCTGAAATAAACAAACCCAGCCCTAAACCCGAATATTGATTTTGCTGCTCATCTGCCTGATAATAACGATCGAACAACAAAGGAATTTTCTCAGCAACAATTCCCGGTCCCTGGTCAACAACCGAAACTTCAACAGCAGTATCCGTGTCAATAAGCTCAACTCTAATCTCTGTAGTTGCAGGAGCATATTTAATTGCATTACTGATTAAATTGGTAATTACGCGGCCAATCCGTTCTGAATCTGCATGAATTTTAATGTTTTCCTTGCCTATAACACTTACCGCAGGAAAATCCTCTGAGGTAAAAAGTTCAGCTATTTCTCGGGCCAGCTCAAACAGGTTAAAGCTCGTTTTACGGAGTTTTACCTGGTCTCTGTAGTTTTTACCTGCATTAAGCAAGTCGTCAATAATCAACGATATCCGGTTTATACCCCTACTGGCCTGAGCAACCAATTGCTTGGTACGGCTCGATTGATGATCGGTATCACGCTGCAACATTTGCAATGAACCCTTTAAACTGGTAACAGGGGTTTTAAGCTCATGGCTGGCAATACTAATAAAGTCATCCTTATGCCGTTCCGCAATTTTGTCTTTCGTAATGTCATTAATAACTCCGATCACCTTCACAGCCCTACCTTGCTCATCATTTTCGGTTTTACCCTTAATATTTAACCATTGGAGCACGCCATCAACCCTTTTTACCCTGAGTTGCACATCTATACCACCATTAACCTGAATATTCGCCAGGGCTTCTTCAAATACAGGTAAATCTTCGGGCATAATGTGCGGGTAATAGTTTTCAAGCTTCCATTTCGGCTTCCTGTTTTGGTAACCGAAAATTTTATCATGGTCAGGAGAACGGAAAACCTCTTTTGTATCCACATTCAGTTCCCAAATGGCGGTATCAGTATATTTAAGTGCAACATTTAGGCGTTTTTGACTCTCTTCCAGGTGCTTTAACCCCGAAATATCATCAAGTACAGTAAAACCAAAAGTTTCTCCCTGATCAGTATAAAGTATAGTGGTTACATCAACCCAAACACGGCTCCTGTCTTTTCGGTAAAGGCAGGCCTGGAGTTTAAAAAACGGCACCTGGTTAGACCAGATTTCTTCCTGGAGGCGATGCCAGTGAGGGATATATTCTTCACAAGCGTGATCAAGAATTTTTGTTCCTTCGATTTCTTCTGGTGGATAATCTAAAAGTTCGCAAAGGGCTTTATTTACCTTTAAAATGGTAAGATCAGACCTGATGATTTTTGAAGCAACACTGGTAAGCTTAAATATCGTGTTGAATTTATCATCACATTCTTTGAACCTTTTCTCAAAATTATTTTGCTCTTTTTTTTCCTGCATAACAACTTTCAGCTAATAATCTGATAACAATTTATTACCAATTATGTTTAGCACACAGGTACAAGAAGCTACGAATAAGATAATTACAATAAAAAAAATAAACCTTCAAACTATCCGCATGAAGGTTTACTTTCGAAATTCTGCTATTGATTTCATATTGAAAATCTATTTCATCAAACTGATATTGGTAACACCGCCATCCGAAAGAATTTCGGTACCAACTATAAAAGATGAATCATCAGAAGCCAAAAATACAGCGGCATTGCCGATATCTGCAGGCAAGCCCACTTTACCAACAGGTGTGATTTCGATCCACATTTGTTTTACCTGTTGGTTTATTTGGTACCGGAAAGTAGAAGCAATTACTAACCGGTACCGCCTGAAACCAGGGACTATTTTTTGGCATTTCTCATTGCACAATATCACCAACGGGCCTGTGCATGAGCTACTGATTATAATTTAAGATTGTGGTGAAGCAATACTTCTTTAATTTCTTTTATTGATTTGGTTCCTAAATTACGGTTGATTTTAAGTTTAGGAAGCCCGTAATTCATAATATCTTTAACCAGTTTAATGTCTAATTTCGAGAAAACTTTTTTTACCCTTGAAGAGAAATGCAAATCATCAACAGGTGTTTCGAGCACTTGAATTGATAATTTTTCGTTAGCAATTTTTTCTGCTTGTGTTTCCACTTGGTAATGGAATTTTTTAACAGTTTGCAGGGCAGAAATATATTCCTCATAAGTAATTTCTTCGCCAACGTTGCCAATATTATCTAATTTAGTCATACGATTAAAGTGAATTTAAAGTAGCTATGTACTTCTATTTATTTTGTCTACGTTTCCATTAAGGGATTTTAGGTAAGGTAATTTGGTTTATTAAATGGTTGCTTTAATTCGTTATTTGCAGCTTACAGGGGGAATATGCTGCGCATTAACATGAAGTTGCTATTTCTTAATTTTCGAGGTATCAATTTCCCAGTTATCTGTACGGAACGGAGCAACAGGTAAGCCCGATTTAGCAAACAAATTCCCTATCCCTGCATTGCTAAATTGATAACGCACCGCAATAGGCTTTTTAACAAAGTCGCTGTATACCTGAATGGTATTGCCTTTAATCTTAATTTTCGCAGGATAAAATTTTTGATCGATACCAGCTATAAAAAGCTCTTTTGGCGTTTCTCCTTTTAACACCAAGCCACTTTCGGCATAATTAAAATCGATTAATACGTTACTTTTATTCACACCAAAAGATTTAAAAAGTGGGCTTTTATATCCAGCCTTATTTAACTGATAGGTTTCTGCCAAGGCAAGATTGGCAAGGCGGGTACCAACATCTTTTTTATTTGTAGGGTGAATGCTTAGCGTATCGCTAACAAGATCGGAAATTACAACCATTCCGGTTTTTGGTAAAGCCAGGTTTTTAGTCTGAGCTTCTCTTACCAGTGCACCAACATTATATTTATCGTATTTAAAAGGTGCTATTTGAACATAATAAAAAGGGAAATCATTTTTCCACGCTTTGCGCCACGCCCCTACCATTGTATTGATAAGCTCGCTGTACGTGCCTGATGTTTCCCGGTTACTTTCTCCCTGGTACCATATAGTGCCTGCGATATTGAAATTTACAATTGGCGCAATCATTGCATTATAAGTAAAACCCGGGTTTACGGGCCACCATTGCGATTGTACATTTTTTGCGGCTGCCTCCTTTAACGCAGTGTTATTTTCTACCAGGGTATCCGGTGTCCAAACTTCAGCAGGTGTACCACCCCAATTGCTGCTGATTAAACCAATGGGTACATTTAAATCCTGATTAAGCTGCTTGCCAAAATAAAAACCTACTGCACTAAATTTCTTAATGGTGTTGCTGTCGCAAACCGTCCAGGTACCCTCACAATTATCCTGCATAGTATTGGAAGTGGTTTTAGGAATATTAAATAACTTGATATTTAATTTAGCAAGTTGATCAAACTCGTCTTTAATACTCTTAATACCCGAGTTGTAGTTCCACTCCATGTTGGATTGTCCGCTGCAAACCCATACTTCGCCAATAAAAATATTTTCGAGTGTTATTTTGTTCTGCCCCTGGAAAGTGATGCTATATGGGCCGCCCGCCTGTGGCGTTTGCAGTTCTGTTTGCCAGTTTGCATTACCACCGGCTATAACTTCTACCGTGGCATTGTTCCACGAAGTGGTAATTTTAACTTTTTCATTTGGCGAAGCCCAACCCCACAGTTTGGTGGTAGTTTTTTGTTGCAATACCATATTGCTGCTCAAAATGTTTGGCAGGCGAACATCTGCAAACAGAGAGAAACTGACTAAAAATAGAATAAAAAATAACGTTTGCTTTTTCATTTACGAATGCTTTGTGTGTTGTTTGGTTAGGTTATTTATTCCAAAAATGGAATTTGTTTAGCTAAACTAAACAAAGTTTATAAATATTACAAGTACTTACCTTAGAAATTAATGCTTAAAAAACTTTTTTATAATGGAGAATGGTTAATGCCTTTGCAATATAATGTTCAGTTATGCTGGGTTTTACATACAAAACAGTAAGATGATGCCATAACTAAACTTCCAAAAACGCATCAACATTCTCACCATTTATCAGAAGGAAAAGATCAGTGAAAATAGGAGTTAAAAATGCCCTTACACCTGTTTGAGATTAAAATAATGAGTTATAAAAGTATAAAATATTGCAAAAGAAAGCTAATTTATGTTTAGTATTTATAAATATAAATTTACATAGATATAAATTGTGTTGGTACCGCAAATTTTAATGAGTACCGAGATTTGCGAAAGTTAT
This sequence comes from Pedobacter sp. AC402, assembly GCF_979252805.1. Taxonomy (NCBI): domain Bacteria; kingdom Pseudomonadati; phylum Bacteroidota; class Sphingobacteriia; order Sphingobacteriales; family Sphingobacteriaceae; genus Pedobacter; species Pedobacter sp. AC402. The sequence goes on from NZ_CEEDAI010000006.1 coordinate 105,591, forward strand.
GCTTAATCCAATTCGAAGTCAAAATCTATTTAAATTTTTTAAAAAAAATCTTCCGGTACGAGATAAAATTCGCATAACTATTGAAAATGTGATTTCCAACCCTAAAAATTACACATTTACGGCTAATAATTTCCTGTAATGCCAAGTTCGAGGCCACGCAGCTCTGCCAAACCGCGCAATCGGCCTATGGCTGAATAGCCAGGGTTACTTTGTTTGGCCAGGTCATCCAACATCTGGTGCCCATGGTCGGGCCTGAAAGGAATGCTGGTATCACGCAATGCATTTTCTTCAGTAAGGGCTTTCATAATTGCATACATATTTACATCGCCACCTAAATGATCGGCTTCATAAAAACTGCCGTCCTCGTCTTTGGTTACATTACGCAGGTGCGCAAAGTAAACACGTTCTTTTACTGCCTTAAAAATTTCCAAAGCATTATTATCCACGCCTGCACCTAACGAACCTGTACAAAAACACACCCCATTAAATGGCTTATTTACCTGTTGCATGATATAATTGAAATCATCAATCGTACTGGCAATTCTTGGTAAACCTAAAATCGGGTAAGGCGGATCATCAGGATGAATGGTCATTTTAATACCTTCATTGGTACATACTTCTGCTATTGAGGATAAAAAATAAACCAGGTTTTCCCTCAAACCTTTAAATCCGATTGCTTTATATTCGCTGATGCTGTTGCGGAGCGTTTCGAGTTCAATTTCCTTTTCATTGGGAATCCCCATCAGCACATTTATCCTTAAATCGGTTAATTGCTGTTGGTTTAAAGTGGCGTATTTGGTTTCTGCACGTGCTAAAACTGAGCGCGGGTAATCTGCATCGGCACCTGCTCTTTTAAGGATATAGAGATCAAAAACCGCCAGGTCTATCCAATTAAAATACAATGCCTTAGAACCATCTTTCATTTCAAAATCAAGCTGGGTGCGGGTCCAATCCAACACAGGCATAAAATTATAACATACTGTTTTAATACCGCAGGCAGCAAGGTTTTTAAGCGATGTTTTATAGTTTTCAATAAATTTATCCCTATCGGCCCTCCCGGTTTTAACAGCCTCATGCACGGGTACACTTTCTACTACCGACCAGCTTAGGCCTGAAGCTTCAATAATCGATTTCCGTTCCTCAATATCCGCCAGGGGCCAAATTTCTCCATGTTGAATGTGGTGCAATGCCGTAACAATACCCGTGGCACCCGCCTGTTTAACATCCTGTAAGGTAACCGGATCGTTTGGCCCGTACCAACGCCAAGTTTGCACTAATTTTTTATACTTTGTGTTCATCAGTTGTTTAAGAAAATAAATTAAGCCTGTTCCACATGTGCCATTTGCCGATTTAAAGCCATCTTATCTTCATTTAATTTAATGTAAGAAGATACGATACTCAGCATTGTTTCATGGGAACGGTTTGTACTTTGCCGATCGGTACTTACTGATACCATGTAGGCAATACCATCAGCCAGTAAGGTATAGGCAATGCTAAATGTTGTTGTAAAAAGCCATTCGGGGAGGTTTTCATCATCTAGTAAGATTTTACAATTTGCGATACTTACTCCCGGCCATTTGTGATCGGTATTTAAGGTATAAGCTATGGGTAAATCTATAATGCCAAAATCGGGCAGGTGTACCAGTACATTTATCGTTTCTGACATCTGTTTATCTCCTCTCATAACCGCTATCCTATTTTAATTGATCATTGAATTATTGCAGACTTGAGCGCAATACCTGCTGATGAAATTTTAGGCAACGATGAATCGCGTATTTCTAACTGCGTGGTTAAAACTGCCTTAATTCTATTCTTATTGAAATTATCAGTTAAGCGGTACATCAAAATTTCCATAATCTTATCTGCAATTTGCTCAAGGGGCTGGGCGATTGCCGTTATTGCCGGAACAAAATATTTTAACAATTCCAGGTCATCGAACGATACCATGGCAATATCTTCACCAATTTTAAGCTTAAGTTGCCCTATGGCATCCAAACCATCCATTGTGAGGTAATTGCATGAAAAAACAATGGCATCTATCTCGTTGTGTTGTTTAAGAAAATCGATGATTTCGGCAACACTTTCTGTTTTACCCTGGTAATTAATCTTTTTAATAATGGGTGTTAATCCAGCTTCATGTATGGCTTTTTCGTAACCTTTGGTACGGTCTAACATCTGCGACTGATCAGTTTCTATCGTTACAAAAGCAATTTTACCAAAGCCGTTATCAATCAGATGTCTGGTTGCGTTGGCTGCACTGTTTTCATTATCAATCAATACATAATCACTTTCGAAACCAGGGATGTAGCGATCGAAAAGTATCACCGGTATATCACTGGCAATTACTGCACGCACCTCTTTTTCGAGTCCGTGGGGTAAAGCAATGATAAAAGCATCAACATGGCGTTCATTAAACACCTGCAAAACTTCTCCGCCTCTTTTTTTACTGTTTTTGGTACTGCTGAAGAGGATATTATAGCCAAATGCAGATGCTTTTTCGTCGATATATTTTGCAATTCCGGAGAAAAAAGGTTGAGAAATCTCGTCTACAATAAAGCCGATCGTCATTGTTTTACCCGTACGGAAACTTTTGGCCAAAGCATTAGGATGATAATTAAGTTCAGTTACCAATTGCTCAACCCTATCAATCAGTAGCTGACTGATATTTTTTTCCCTGGCCTTACCATTGATAACAAATGAAACTGTTGTAGTCGAAGTTCCCAATTGCCTGGCAATGTCGGTTATAGACAACCTTTTTTCTCTCACTTTACTATATTTTAGTTAATACATTTCTGGCCAGATGCAACCATATTCTAAGCAGATTACGACAAAATTTGGCTAGTTCACATTACCGATCAAAAGCTATAAGCTGTTATCAATCAGTAAATGATAAAGCGAAGTTGTTAAAAAAAGTAAGCCTTTAACTTAATTTTAGGGTATTTATTTGCGTAAACGTTTAAGTAAAAACAGTGATTTTTTACATAGCTGGCCCGACTGATAAGCTTTAATCAACGACACAGTTTATTGAACAGACCCGAAGGGTCAACTGCGACTTCAGAACTATCAACTGCGACTTCAGAACTATCAACTGCGACTTCAGAACTATCTACTGCGACTATAGAACTATCTACTGCGACTATAGAACTATCTACTGCGACTATAGAACTATCAACTGCGACTATAGAACTGTCAACTGCGACTTCAGAACTATCTACTGCGACTTCAGAACTATCTACTGCGACTTCAGAACTATCTACTGCGACTTCAGAACTATCTACTGCGACTTCAGAACTATCTACTGCGACTTCAGAACTACCTACTGCGACTTCAGAACTATCAACTGCGACTTCAGAACTATCTACTGCGACTTCAGAACTATCTACTGCGACTTCAGAACTACCTACTGCGACTTCAGAACTATCTACTGCGACTTCAGAACTATCTACTGCGACTTCAGAACTACCTACTGCGACTTCAGAACTGTCTACTGCGACCGTTGTAGAAACTTGGTGATAGCTAATCCAAAGATCTCTCCACTACGGTCGAGATGACGAATTTATGCGTTTCCTCATAGTTTTAGAATAATCAATTTACACATGCCTGAATCTGCGCTTCGCCATTTGAAACTCGCTATCTCCTCCCTGCTATCCGGCATAGGAAATGATGGAAGGATAAAACGTTAAAGCTTTATCAATACCTTTTTCTTTATAATAGCATTAAGGCAGCACACACTTTCCGCCCCCTTCGGCGGAACTTGTGCTGACGACCAAAAAGCTTTAACGAATTTATCCGACATCAGTTCCAAGCCTTTCAGTTATGCCTTATTGTTTGTTATTTTTATAGGTAGTCATGCTTTCGCTGTGCTCAGGTTGGTTACCTTTTTATCAAGAAAAAGGTAAGAGCCCCCTCGGCGGCGGTGAGCCGAGGCAAGCCCGAGCCAAGGGCAAAAATTGCAACCGCATTAAGATTCCCGCATGCGAGAGAATGACGACCGTGTTAAAAACTTGCTAGAAAGATTGCTTCGGCTCGCTCATTCCCTGCCTCGCAATGACGAATTTAACGCAGTCCCTGCATCATGCTATTTGCACCTTGCTATTTAAACCTCGCTATCTCCTCCTTGCTATCTCCTCCCTGCTATATGGCATAGGAAATGATGGAAGGAGAAAGCGTTAAAGCTTTATCATTACCTTTCCTTCCATAGTTGCATTAAGGCAGCACACACTTTCCGCCCCCTTCGGCGGAACTTGTGCTGACGACCAAAAAGCTTTAACGAATTTATCCGACATCAGTTCCAAGCCTTGATTTTTGGTTACCTTTTTATCAAGAAAAGGGTAAGAGCCCCCTCGGCGGCGGTGAGCCGAGGCAAGCCCGAGCCAAGGGCAAAAATTGCAACCGCATTAAGATTCCCGCATGCGAGAGAATGACGACCGTGTTAAAAACTTGCTAGAAAGATTGCTTCGGCTCGCTCATTCCCTGCCTCGCAATGACGAATTTAACGCAGTCCCTGCATCATGCTATTTGCACCTTGCTATTTAAACCTCGCTATCTCCTCCTTGCTATCTCCTCCCTGCTATCCGGCATAGGAAATGATGGAAGGAGAAAGCGTTAAAGCTTTATCATTACCTTTCCTTCCATAGTTGCATTAAGGCAGCACACACTTTCCGCCCCCTTCGGCGGAACTTGTGCTGACGACCAAAAAGCTTTAACGAATTTATCCGACATCAGTTCCAAGCCTTGATTTTTGGTTACCTTTTTATCAAGAAAAAGGTAAGAGCCCCCTCGGTGGCGGCGAACCGAGGCAAGACTGCGAGAATGGCAAGCCCGAGCAAAGCGAAAAACAGCAACCGCATTACGATTCCCGCATGCGCGGGAATGACGACCGTGTTAAAAACTTACTAGAAAGATTGCTTCGGCTCGCTCATTCCCTGCCTCGCAATGACGAATTTAACGCATTCCCTACACCTCGCTATTTGAATATTATGCTATCTGCTCCCTGCTTTCCGGCATAGGAAATGATGGAAGGAGAAAACGTTATAACCATATTTACTTCTCAACAGTCGATTCATTAAAATTTACGATTCTAATTTTACTTACATTTTTCTGTTCCAAAGCTTTCCCTGCATAATCCGGTTTATTGGTTCCCCAGGCAACATTGCTGTTCAGCACACTAATGTATCCGGTATTTTCGAAATAAAACCCGGCAATAGCACTTTTAACCAACCCCTCAACATTACTAGGTCTGCGGTCGTAAATTCCACCAGCCTCATTTGTGGTTTTATCGAGATGCACACTCACCTGATCGAAATAAATTTCAGCAATTTTATCTTTACTTTCTCCACTAATATATACCCCACTTTCTCCGGTACAGCGGATATTACTGAAATAAATATTTTTAACAGCCCCTACCTTACCTTGGGTTTGTCCTTTGGGTAATCGCCAGCCTGCATCTTTGTTATTGCTGGTGGCACGGGGGTAAGCTGTTATGTAAATGGGTTCGGCCTTGCCCCACCATACATCCGAGAAAAGTTTCGATTCGATAAGCAAATTAGAAAAAACCACATTACTTACCGTTCCTTCATCACGGTTTTGAATGCCTATACCCCGGTTACTTTTTCTGATGTTGCAGTTATTAATCAGCACATTACTGATGCGGTCCATATTTTCTGAACCAATTTTAATGGCGCACGAACTGGAAGTCATGGTACAGTTGCTAATCACAATATTTTCGCAGGCACCATACTCTTCATATTCACGTCGGTTTTTAAGGCAGATACAATCATCACCAGATTCGATGTAACAATTGTTAATCCTTACATTTTTACTGTGATCGAGGTCAATGCCGTCGCTATTGCGGATTTTGATGCTGTTCAATAAGGTAATATTGGAGATGGATACATCATTACAACCAACCAGATGAACCGTCCAATAAGCAGAGTTTTGAAAAGTTACCCCATCGATATTCAGTTTATTACAGCCGATTAAAGTAAGCAAATGCGGTCTGGGATCTACAACATTAAAAGGTTTCAGCACATACGAATCGCTCAGTTCCTCACCCATAAAAGATATCCCGTTACCATCAATTACTCCTGTGCCGCTAATGCTTACCTGTTCGAGTTTTTCGCCGCCAATCCAGATCGTTCCCTCACCTTTATTTTCTTTAAAAGCACTTTTGGTATAAAGTTTTTCATCCGGACTGGCCAAAAGTTTAGCACCACCCTCAACCCTTAAATCAATAAATGATTTTAAATTAAAAGGACCCGTTAAAAATACATGCCCAGCAGGTACAATTACCTGTCCGCCGCCAGCTGCTGTACAGGCATCAATCGCTTTTTGAATGGCAGCAGCATCATTCGTTTTGCCATCGCCAACTGCACCATAGTTTTTTATATTGTAGGTTTTATTTTGTGCCATTGCTGTAAAAGAGAGCAGCAGAGCAGCAAAAATTAGTATGTTAATTTTCATCTGAGTTTGTTAGGGATATTGTTGTAAAACATAATTTGATTACCAGAAAACGGTATAAAGTGCAGCCAGTATACCACAAATAATTACAGAGGCAATGGTAAATGCAGGCGTAACCTTAAACATGCTACTATCAATTTCAAGGCCCTGAGGATTATCTTTACTCTTAGGGTCAGTAAGGGTAACAATAACCATTAATACCAGGATAATCATAAACACCCACGACATCCGGTTTAGAAAAGGAATTTCGGCAATGGCCCCACCAGTTAACGTTGGTAAAAACTTAAATAAGGTAGATAAAGGAATGGTTAACAAAGCCGCGGTGAGTGCTGCACGCGAAGTGGTTTTTTTCCAGAAAAAGCCCAGTAAAAAAATAGCAAATACGCCAGGCGAAATAAAGCCTACATATTCCTGTATAAACTGGTAAACCTGGTCGAAACTGCGCAAGGCAGGCGCAATAACTATGGCAATTAATGAGGCCACCACTACCGACCATCTGCCTACCGAAACCATTTGCGTTTCTGAAGCTTCGGGTTTAATAAATTTCTTATAAATATCTAAAGTAAAAATAGTGGCTATGCTGTTGCATTTTCCCGCCAGCGAAGCAACAATAGCTGCTGTAAGGGCTGCAAAAGCAAGTCCTTTAATCCCTGCAGGCAGCAAATTCATCAACACCGGGTAAGCATGATCGGGTTTTACCGTTCCGGCAGCATCCAACATCTCCGAATGGAAATAACCACGTTGATACAGCACATAAGCTGCAATGCCCGGAATAACCACAATTACCGGAATCAATAATTTTAAAAAGGCAGCAAAGATTAATCCACTACGGCCCGTTTTTAAATCGGCACCCAAAGCGCGCTGAACAATATACTGGTTGCAACCCCAGTAATTTAAATTATTAATCCAAAGGCCACCAACCAAAACGGCAATGCCCGGCAGTTCATGATAAAACTTATCCCCTTTAGCAAATATCATGTGGAAGTGATCCGATGCTTCACTGCGAAGTAGAGGAAGGGCAGCAAAAACACTGGGGGCATCCAACTTTTCTGATACCAGCTTAAGCGCCATGTAACAGGTAATCAAGCCTCCTGCAACCAGCACAAAAACCTGTATTACATCCGTATAACCAATTACTTTCATGCCGCCAAGCGTAATAATGGCCGAAAAAATAGCCAGAAATATAATACAGATGTTAAAAGGAACCCCGGTAATGGTTTCTATTGCAATAGCGCCAAGAAAAAATATTGAGGTTAAATTTACAAACACATAAACAAGCAACCAAAAAACAGCCATTAGTGTACTTACCGTATTGTTATACCGGTTAGATAGAAACTGCGGCATGGTGTAAATTTTATTCTTAATATAAATGGGAAGAAAAAATACCGCCACAATAATTAAGGTAGCGGCGGCCATCCATTCGTAACTGGCAATGGCAAGCCCCATGGCAAAGCCCGAGCCCGACATGCCTATAAAGTGCTCCGCAGAAATATTAGATGCAATAATTGATGCCCCTATTGCCCACCAGGTTAGTGAACCTTCAGCCAAAAAATAATCTTTGGTATCCGTACGTTTTTTCTTCTTACTCCGATAAACCCAAAAGCCATATGCCGAAACAATAATAAAATACATCAAAAAAACGGCATAATCGAATGCTGACAAATGGTTCATAAAGATCTTTTTATATTTGGTTTTTTTAAAAGTCAGAAAAAAACCCAAAGTTGCAGGCTTAATTCTATTATTTAATTACGTAAACGTTTTCGCGTGGCCAGCTTAAATAGCTGTTCCTAAATAACGCTAACAAGCAGTAGAGTCGCGTTTGATCAGCATTGACTTTAGCACAATATTCTGTTCATCATCCAGTTGTTTGTTATGAAGAATTTTAAACAGGCACTTTGCAGCTTCACGGCCAATTTCGAAGGCCGGTTGGGTAATTGTAGTAAGTGAGGGATTTAATAATGGAGCCGTACTAAGGTTAGAAAAGCTCAGTATTTTAACAGCAGAAGGAATTTGTAAGCCTAATTCTTTACAGGCACAATAAGCAGGAATAATAAATTCTTCAATGGATGAGAACAATGCATCAGGCTGGTGTACCTGGAGTAACGTTTTAATTTGCTGCAGGTTGGTTTCTTCATCATCGCTGTATTTAACAACAAGCTGTTCGCTAACCTCCAACTGGTGTGCTTTTAAAGCATCAGCATAACCTGCAAACCTCGCCTTCCCTGCCGGAAGGTTTTCTAGCCCATATAAATAAGCAATTTTGGTACAACCGCATTCAATTAAATGTACTGTAGCCTCAAAAGCAATTTCGTAATCATCAGTAGTGACTTTTACAGCATCGAGGTTTTCGTAAACCCGGTCGAAAAACACCAACGGAATTTTCTTTACCAGGTTGGTATAATATTCACTGTTATATTCGCTGCTTGATACTGATGTAAGTATTCCATCAACCCGGCCGCTTAATAAACTATTGGTAAAAGCCACTTCTGCTTCAATATTTTCGTGCGTTTGGTAAATAAGGACATGGTACCCATACTGACGGGCAATTTCTTCAATCCCTTTTATAGATAAGGAAAAAAAGTTATTGGCTACACAGGGAATAACCACGGCAACAGTTTTGGTTTTATGGCTCCTCAGGTTACTTGCCGCGGGGTTTGGCGTGTAGTTCAGTTCCTTTGCCAGCGTCCACACCCTGTTTTTGGTTTTTAAACTGATTTCGTAACTGTCGTTAAGCGCTTTTGATACGGTGGCTATAGAAATATTCAACTCCTGAGCCAACCGCTTAATATTTACTGTTTCCGCCATGTTTTAAGTTTGTTAGTTAATTTTTTTAAACGGAATTAATGCTATCGGCAATGATTTATTATTGAATCGACAGCACTATCCATTTTCTTCACCAGCATATCTATCAAAAACAAAAGTTACCAGGTAAGCCAGGCAATTCGATGTTCATAACAAGCTATTTGGTTACAGCATTACAATACCATTTTGACTAAGAAAAAGTATCCTGCTACAAACGAAAATATAAAATAATCGTAACAAGAACGTTTATTTTTTTTCTTTTGCGCATTTCAGGCTCAGGTGTTTTAGGCAGAAAGTAGCACCCTTGCAATCAATACTTACTATAACCTATTAAATTTAAACAAATTAACCCAAATTATACAAGCCTAAATAAGATTTTACTTAATCGTTTACGTAAATAAAATTGGCAAAAAATAAAAGTTTAAGCTTTCAAAAACTCAACTTTAACCTACGAACCAACAAAAATTTTTAACCAAATCAATTTCTTGCCTTATGAGAAACCAAAATCCAGCTTCGATGGATGATCAAAATCCATTACAAAACCTTGATCAATGGGAAGAGGATATTTTGATCCGTTACCCCGACCCTAAAAACATCAATGCAGAAAAAAAAGAAGAACAGTTTAGAAACTACGAAGAAACTGAAAAGGACAGTGTAAAAGAATTTTACAGACTTAACCATACTTACCAAACCTACGATTTTGTAAAACAGAAAAAAGCAGATTACTTAAAGTTCGATAAACAGGAAATGCCAATCTGGAGTGCTTTTGATTTTCTGAATAAACTGGTAGATGATTCTGACCCCGATACAGATCTTGATCAGATGCAGCATTTATTACAAACATCAGAAGCCATTAGAAATGATGGACACCCCGATTGGATGGTGCTTGTGGGCTTAATTCACGATATGGGTAAAGTACTTTGTTTATTTGGAGAACCGCAATGGGCAGTTGTGGGCGATACCTTCCCGGTGGGTTGTGCCTATTCGGATAAAATTGTTTACCCGGAGTTTTTTAGCCAGAACCCTGATATTAACAACGAAACTTATCAAACCAAATTAGGCGTATACACGCAAAATTGTGGTTTGGATAATGTAGACATGTCGTGGGGCCACGATGAATACGTATACCACATGATGAAACCTTACCTGCCTGAGCCAGGATTATACATGCTCCGTTACCATTCCTTTTATTCGCAACACAGGGAAAACGCATACAACCACCTGATGAGCGAGAAAGACCATGAAATGTTTAAATGGGTTAACCTGTTTAACCCTTACGATCTGTACTCTAAAAACCCGAACCAAAAAAGCTGGGCCGAACTGGAGCCTTACTATAAAGCTCTTGTAGCTAAATACCTACCCGCTACAATTAAATTTTAACATTCTATCTCAAAAACAATATATAACCAAATTAAAACCATTTATGAACTTAAATTTACTAAAATCATGAGATTTAAATGTGCAAGCTTAAAGTATGGCAGCATCTTTTTGCTGTTTTTACTCATCAGCCAGGCGTTCAATGCGGCCTATGCCCAGAACGAACGAAAAATTACCGGAAATTTATTGGATACCAGAAACCTGCCTGTTATAGGGGCCTCTGTTTCGGTAAAGGGCACCAACAAAATTACAGCTACCGGAGATAACGGTGCTTTTAGCATTACAGCAAAAAACGGAGATAAACTGGTGTTTACCTTTATGGGTTACGAGGCTAAGGAAATTACCATAGGAGCAGCCGCTAACTATAAAGTAACCATAAGCGAAGCCAATACATCACTTACAGATGTGGTGGTGGTTGGATACGGTAAAGGCTCCCGCAAAGGACTTTCGAGTGCCATTACTTCAGTTAAGCCTGAAGATTTAAATAAAGGAGCCATAGCAGATGTTGGTCAGTTATTGCAGGGTAAAGTTCCGGGGCTGAATATTAGCTCCAGTGGCGATCCAAACAAGCCGGCGGCAGTTATTTTACGTGGTGCCTCTACCATTAACAGTCCGGGAGCACCTTTTTATGTAATTGATGGTGTACCTGGAGCAGATATTGCAGCAATTGCACCTGCAGATATTGCCACAATTGATGTATTAAAAGATGCCGCAGCAACAGCCATTTATGGTAACCGGGCAGCAAGTGGTGTAATTATAGTAACTACTAAACGTGGTAAATCGGGCATACCGCAGTTAAGTTACAGCGGTTATGTGGCTGCCGAAAAAGTAAGTAACCAGCTTGATTTAATGAATGCCGATCAGTTAAGGGCATTCCTTACTGCTAACAAAGTTGCTTTTTCGCCAAATGATGATAAAGGTGAAAATGTAGATTGGATGAAAGCCATTGAGCGCTCTACAGCATACTCACAAAACCATAACCTTTCATTTAGTGGTGGTACCGATCACAGCAACTACAGTGCAAGTTTAAACTACTTTAATAAAGAAGGTATTTTAAGCCAGAGCTCATTAAACCGCATCATTGGCCGGTTAAATATAGATCAGTACGCATTTAATGATAAAGTAAAATTTAGCTTAAACCTGTCAAATTCTACTAGCAAATCAATCAACGAGCCGCTACAGAATATTGTATTGTTACAAGCGGCTAAACGCTTGCCGGTTTCGCCTATTCTTAATGCAGACGGAAGTTATTTCGAAAACCTGAATAATACCGGATATTTTAATCCTTTAGCCATTGCCAACAATGCGCAAGACGAAACAAAGTACAACGTGTTAATCGGTGGTTTTAACACCGAAGTAAAACTCCCTTTCGGTTTTACCTATAACCTAAATCTGTCTTACCAGAAAACTACTGCCGCACATGGCGAATTTTATGGCAGTTATTTCGGAAAATACCCAACATCGAACTTTTACAATAACCCCGATCCAGGTATCGGCATAGCGCATACCTTAATTGGTAGTGTATTCGGCACCAATGGTTCGGCTTTAAGAAGTAATTTTGAAAACACCAATAAAATATTGGAAACCTTTTTAACCTGGGATAAAAAATTGGGCGACCATACCCTAAATGCAGTATTGGGTTATAGTTATCAGGATAATATTGTAGGTGATGGTTTTCAAACCTCAAGTACAAACTTCCCTACAGATTTTGTTGGCTATCAAAACCTTACACTCGGTAATCCATATGCCATTCCATCTTACCGCATTAATTTAGGGAATGACCTTACTTACCAAAGAATTTTGTTGATCTCAGACTTCTTCAGGTTAAATTACAACTACAAGAGTAAATACTTTTTACAGGGTTCAATCAGACGTGACGGAAGCTCTGCATTTGGAAAAAATAACCAATGGGGTTATTTCCCATCTGTTGGTTTAGCCTGGAGGGTTATCGAAGAGGATTTTATGAAAGGACAATCATTTGTGAGTGATTTAAAAATCCGTGCCAGTTATGGTGTTACCGGAAACTCATCAGGTATTGGTGCTTATTATGGCCAGTTAATTTATGGCATTAGCGGTACGTATTATAACAATGGCGTTCAGGCCGCTGCATATGCGCCAATACAAGGTGCAAACCCTGATTTGAAATGGGAAAGAACATCAACCAAAAACCTTGGTGTTGATTTCGGGATCTTAAATAACAAAATTACCGGTAGTGTAGATGTGTATGATAAAAATACCAATGGCATGCTCTTCAAATACAGTGTACCACAAGCACTTGTACCAGGCGGTCAGTTATTTGCAAATGGTGGCAGCATCAACAATAAAGGTATCGAAGTAAGTATTAATGTATCGCCAGTTGCTACCAAAAGTTTTTCATGGATAAGCAGCATTAACATGGCCTACAATAAAAACAAAATTACCAGTTTGCAAGGTCCAATCTCCAATGCAGATTCTGTGCGTTACTCAGATCCTGAAGGACCGGGACAAACCAATGCTACTTTACAAATTCTGAAAGTTGGTTACCCACTTGGCCAGTTTTTCACATTAAAATATGCAGGTAAAGATGCGAGTGGCAACTCATTGTTTTACAAACGCGATGGCTCTACCACAACTACACCAAGCATTGGAACCGATTATTTTTACCAGGGCAATGCACAGCCAAAAATATTAATGGGCTGGAGCAATACCTTTAAGTACAAAGCATTTGAGCTGAACATCTTTTTAAGAGGAACATTTGGCAATAAGATATTTAACGCTACCAAAGCAGATTTATCTTACACAGCAGGCGCAGCAGTAAATAACATATTAAACAGTGCTGCTGATGATAAAGTATCAGATACAAGAAACTCATTCTACTCAGACCGTTATATAGAAAGTGGTTCTTACGTGCGTTTGGATAATGCAACCTTAGGCTACAATTTTAAAAACGCAATTAAGTATGTAAGTAATGTTAGGTTATATGTATCAACCAACAATTTATTTACCATTACTGGTTATAAAGGGATCGACCCTGAGATTAACCAGGGAGGTGCTGCCCCGGGTATAGATTACAATAACTTCTACCCTAAAACACGTACTTTTTTATTCGGTGTTAACGCATCATTTTAAACACAAAATTTAAAGACATGAAAAAGATATTATTTGGAATATTATTTGCACTAACCGGAGCATTAATATTTACCTCCTGTCAAAAAATAGAGGTACCAGTTACATCCGAGCTTACACCAGAAACTTATCCTCAAACAGCCGCACAGTTAACATCGGCATCCGGGGCGGTATACATCAATTTAAGAAGCGATTATGCCACAACCTACTTCTTTTTACAAAGTTCATCAACAGATGAATCGGTACTGCCAATTTTTGCTTCCGATTGGATTGATGGAAACAAATACCTTGAACTGCACCGCCACACCTGGACAAAAGATAACGCCTGGGTTGCAGCAGGCTGGAGTTACCTCACTAATATTATAGGTACAGCCAATCAAACCATTTCCATTATCGGCCAATCTGCACCGGCTGGAGCAGCAAAAAACACCAACCTTGCAGAATTAAAAACCATGCGCGCCCTCTCGTACTTTATGATGATGGATTTATATGGAAACGTTCCGTTAGATACCCTATATGGTGCAACAGCGTTAAAAACAAATGCTACACGCGTACAGGTATTTAACTATGTAGAAAGCGAACTAAAAGCAGCTATCCCCTATTTAAAATCGACTACCGGCGTGGCAACCTATGGTTTACCTACCAAATACCTGGCCTATTCTATATTGGCGAAAATGTACTTAAATGCTGCCGTTTATACAGGTACAGCACGTTATGACGATTGTATAGCGGCCTGCGATCAGATGATCAGCTCAGGTTTATACAGCATAGAGCCCATGTCTAGCTATCTGCAAATGTTTTATCCAACCAATGGCCCATCACAAAAGGAATTCATTTTTGCAATCCCTTTTGATGCCTCAACCTCATCAGGCAATATGTTTATGGCCCGTTACGATTTAAACCGTAACCTTGGTATTCGTTATCAGTACTCTGGCTCTACACCCGGCACATTTACCAACCCGGTGATGAACCAAAGCAGTGGCGGAGGCTTATCAAACAATAAACCAAGCGGACCAAGAATGACCACTACTGAATTTTATGCAAATTTTACCGATGCAAATGATATCAGAAACAAACAATGGCTTACCGGCGCACAGTACTGGCCAGATGGAAGCCCGATATTGGTGAGCACCACTAATTTAGGCTATGATCAGTTTTATACCGGTGGCACTCCTGCAGGTACGTTAACTTATCAGTTAAACTTAAGTCCGTTAAGCAGTTCGCGTTTAGGTGCAAATGCATACGATTTAGGCAAAGATGAAATTGCCTGGAACACCGGCTACCGAAACATTAAATTTATAGCCGATTATACCAATCCAACAAACAGAAATCAAAATAACGACATGCCATTGTTCCGCTATTCAGATATCATTTTAATGAAAGCAGAAGCCATATTTAGAGGTGGTACGCCAACATTGGGTGCAACCGCATTAGGCTTGGTAAACAGTGTAAGAAGCAACCGCACAACTTCTGCAGCATTGGGTACCTTAACTTTGGATGCGCTTTACAATGAGCGTTCTAAAGAATTTGCCTGGGAGTGCTGGCACCGCAATGATATGATCAGATTTGGAAAATTTGAGAACACTTACGGTTTATCTAAAACAAACACCGATACTTACCGCCGCATTTTCCCAATTCCAAGTACTGCAATAGCAACAAACAATACCCTGGTACAAAACCCTGGTTACAACTAATCTGCGGTGAGTGCAACAAAAATTTCTCTGGGGTAACAGCCAGAGAAATTTTTAATTTTTCATCTTTTTACCGATGATTTACCAAAACATTAAACAATTTTCCATGAGGAAACATTTACTTTTATTCATTCTCCTATTTAACTATTGCTTTTCACAAGCTCAGGTATTGCTAAAAACACCATCTGAAGCCACTCCCCCAACAAAAATATTAACCAAAGAAGCTTCATCGCTTAACTTTATTGCCATGGGCGATTGGGGCCGTAACGGTGCCGACCACCAAAAACAGGTAGCCCAGCAAATGGGAGTAACCGCAGCCGATGTAAAAGCGCAGTTTATCATTTCTACCGGAGATAACTTTTACCCAAGCGGCGTAATCAGTGAGCACGACCCGCTTTTTAAATATTCATTTGAAGATATTTATACTGCATTTTCTTTGCAGTGGGATTGGTATCCGGTATTGGGCAACCACGATTATAAATCCAATCCAGATGCACAGGTTGCCTATTCTAAAATCAGCAGAAGGTGGAAAATGCCTTCACGCTATTATGCAAAAAAATTTCCCATCAATGGCGATCCCAACAATCAGGTTCTCATTGCTTTTATTGATACCAACCCATTGATCCCCGAATTTTACAAAAACGCAGAGTATGGCCCCAATGTAAAAGGCCAGGATACCACCCAACAAAAGCGCTGGCTCATTAAAACATTAAGTGATCCCGATCCAAGTATCCGATGGAAAATTGTTGTGGGCCATCATCCCATGTATACCGGGGGCAGCCGTACAGATGGATATGATACAAAAGCAATCCGCAATTCACTTAAATCACTGTTCGATCGTTGTGGCGTAGATGTATACCTTACCGGGCACGAACACAGCTTGCAATACATTAAGCCCGCCGGAAAAACGCATCATTTTATTTCAGGAGCAGCTTCAGAAAAAACGCCTGTAAAACTCATTGATGATGCACAAATGGTAGCCTCTGTATATGGCTTTATGCTCTTTTCGGTAAGTAAAGATTTAATCAGAGTACAAACCATTAACGATGAAGGAGAAATCATCTATAATACGGTACTTAAAAAATAATTACTGTTTCCCTCCTTTAACAATGTTGAGGAAAGAAGTTAACATTGCCGATCATTAGATTTTAATAAATATTATGACCAATACCGAACCAGTACAACAAAATCTGCTTCCAAAAAAGAAAAGGCTTCTTTCATTAGATGCTTTACGCGGTTTTGACATGTTTTGGATCATCAGTGGAGAAGGCATTTTCCATGGATTGGCCAATGGTGTAATGGTCGATCACGCTTTAACCAGAAACCCCAGCAACTGGATAATCGCCACCAATAACAGCCTGTCATTTTTTGAACGGATTTTGGTAGGCATCAGCAATCAGCTGCACCACACAGTTTGGAATGGTTTTACCTTTTATGATCTTATTTTTCCACTTTTCATCTTTATTTCAGGTGTCTCTATGCCTTTTTCATATGAAAAATATTTAAACTCCGGTAACAATAAAAAAACCGCTGCAAAAGGAATTTATTATGCACTGATTAAACGAACATTGATTTTAATCATGCTTGGCATGGTGGTGAATGGCTTATTGCAGGGCCATGGATACACAAACACCCGTTTTGCCAGCGTGCTTGCCCGAATCGCCTTATCTACATTTTTCGCCGCATTAATTTACCTCAACACTTCGCAAAAGAAACAGATATTGTGGTTTGCCGGAATTTTAATCGGATATTATATTTTAATGATTACCATACCAGTACCTGGCTTTGGCAAAGGTATTTTAACGCCCGAAGGTAATCTGGCTGCTTATGTAGACCGATTATGGTTACCAGGAAAACTTCACCGCGTGGTTTACGATCCTGAAGGCTTATTGAGCACCATTCCGGCCATTGCATCAGCACTACTCGGTGTGTTTACAGGATCATTCTTAAACGCAAAAAACAACCACCTTTTACCCATAAAAAAGACATTTTACCTGCTATTGGCAGGCCTAACACTTGTTCTGCTAGGCATCATGTGGCATCCGGCTTTCCCAATCAATAAAAACATGTGGACCAGTTCTTTCGTGTTAGTGGCTGGCGGTTTAAGTATGGTTTTATTTGCCCTATTTTACTTTATTATCGATGTTAAGGGCTTTCAAAAATGGAGCATGCCATTTATTTGGATAGGTACAAACTCGATTTTAATTTACGTTTGTGCCCATGGCCTGTTCAATTTCGAATCTAGCTCACAGTTTATTTTTGGCGGGCTGATCACATACATTCCTTTGGCTTGGCAACAGGCGGGTTTATGGTTTGGCGTTCTCCTTATTCAACTAGCCCAATTAAAATTCCTTTATGATAGAAAATGGTTTTTAAAGGTTTAAGCAATGCAAGAAAAATCTGAAACTTAGCCGGGATAATGAAAGATGATATATTTTACGCTAAATCCTAACGCTGAATATCGAAACAAACAAAATAACCAGATGAAATTCAAAATATTCCTTTTCGCATCACTTTTAACCTTATTATGTGCTAAAGCAGGTGCACAAGATTACCTTAAAGCCTCAAACGAACTCATTAAACGAGTTTTACCCAATAAATACCAGGCTTTTGAAACACAAAGTATAGCTGCGGAAAAAGGTTTGGATGTTTTTGAAATTGAAAGCAAAAAAAATACCATTATATTACGTGGAAGCAGTGGTGTGGCTATTGCTTCGGCATTTTACTACTATTTAACCGAATACGCCCATTGCCAGGTAACCTGGAACGGTACAAACCTAAATTTACCCCAAAATTTACCAGTTGTAAAAGACAAAATCAGAAAATCTACGCCTTACGAATACCGCTATTACCTTAATTATTGCACTTTTAATTATAGCATGAGCTGGTGGGACTGGCCCCGTTGGGAAAAAGAAATAGACTGGATGGCACTCCATGGCATTAATATGCCTTTAGCCATTACCGGAGAAGAGTATACCTGGTATTTGGTGTATAAAGAAATGGGCTTTTCTGATAACGACCTAAAGGATTTTTTTACAGGTCCGGCTTATTTTTCTTGGTTTTGGATGGGCAATATTGATGGTTGGGGCGGACCACTCCCGCTCACATGGATGAAAAGCCACTTCGAATTGCAAAAGAAAATTTTAGCCAGACAGCGTTCAATGGGCATGAAACCCGTACTACCGGCATTTACCGGACATGTACCGGCGGCATTTAAAAATAAATTTCCCACTGCAAAACTAAAAGCCACCAACTGGACAAACGGTTTCGCAGATACTTATATCCTCGATTCTGAAGATCCAATGTTTGCCGCAATAGGTAAAAAATTTCTTCAAAAACAAACGGCATTGCTCGGTACCGATCACCTTTACTCTGCCGATACCTTTAACGAAAACGAACCACCATCTGCTGAGCCCGACTTTTTAGGTAAATTAAGCGCAAGAATATACGATGGCATGAGTCAGGCAGATCCAAAAGCAATTTGGGTAATGCAAGGCTGGTTATTTTACAGTGATCGAAAATTTTGGAAAGCACCTCAAACAGAAGCCCTTTTAAAAGCCGTACCCGATGATAAAATGATACTACTGGATTTAGCCACTGAAATTGAACCCGTTTGGAAACGAACTTCAGGTTTTTATGGTAAACCCTGGATTTGGAACATGTTGCACAATTTTGGCGGAAATACTAATCTATTTGGCCGGATGGATGTAGTGGCAAATGCACCTGCCGAAGCTTTAAATGATCCACAAAGTGGTAAAATGAAAGGAATTGGCCTCACCATGGAAGGAATTGAACAAAATCCGGTTTTATATGAACTGATGATGGCCAATGTTTGGCAATCGAAACCGATAGATTTAAAAACATGGTTACCCAATTTTGTAGTAAACCGATATGGCAATAATAATATCAATGCACAAAAAGCCTGGCAGATATTAAGAAAAACAGTTTACAATGTACCGGCCGATAAATACATCAGAGATGGTGCAGAATCAATCATCCAGGCCCGCCCAACGCTTGATTCACTTACCCGTTGGGCAAAAACAACATTAAATTACAACGAACGCGACTTGCTGCCCGCCTGGGATGAGTTGATAAAAGCTGCTCCAGCTTGCCTAAATAGCGATGGATTTCAATACGATGTGGTGGATATAACCCGGCAAACTATGGCAAATTATGCCCTGCATTTACAGCGCAATTTTGTAACGGCCTACCAAAAAAATGATATGGCTGCTTTTAAAACAGAAAGTTTAAAATTTATACAACTGATTGATGATTTGGACAGGTTATTGGCTACCCGAAAAGATTTTTTGCTAGGCCCATGGATAAATCAAGCCAGAGCCTGGGGAAACAACCCGGCAGAAAAAGCACTTTACGAAATGAATGCCAAAGATTTGATCACTTTATGGGGTGATGAGAAAAGTCCGTTAAATGAATATGCCTGCAGGCAATGGAGCGGTTTATTAAGTGATTTTTATAAACCCAGATGGGAACTTTTTTTCAAATATGCAACAACGGCAATTAATCAGCAAAAGGCAATCGAAATTAAACAGTTTAATGAAGAAGTAAGCAAATGGGAATGGAAATGGGTAAACCAGAGAAAAGATTATTCAACAAAAACTGAAGGTAACCCGGTTACAACAGCCATTTTAATGCACAAAAAGTACCGTAGCCTAATGCAAAAAGCCTATCAATAAAAAAATGAAACACAATTATGAAAATCCTTCCCTGTTTATTTATTTTATCAGTGTTTTTTTCAAATGCAGAAGCACAAAACAAATCATTCAACATTGTTGATTTTGGTGCAAAAGCAGGTCTGCAATTCTCAAATAGCAAAGCCATTCAGCAAACCATAAATGCAGCTGCAAAGGCAGGAGGACGTGTATTTATCCCTTCAGGGCAGTTTGTTACCGGGCCAATTGAAATGAAATCGAACGTAGCACTTTATCTTTCCGAAGGTGCAGAACTTTTAGGCAGTACCAACCGGTTAGATTATGGTAAAAACAATGCAAAGGCACTTATTTCGGCCAAAGCACAACACAATATTGCCATAACAGGCAAAGGAACGATTAATGGTCGTGGTGCCGAAGTGGTAAAAAACCTGTTATTGTGCCTGCACCAGGGCCTACTGGAGGATGAAACCTGGAAAATAAAGAGGCCATCAGAAAATAACCGCCCCAGGTTAATCGCTTTTTCCAATTGTGAAGATATAACCGTAAAAAATGTAACCCTAAAAAACAGTGCGGGCTGGGTGCAGGATTTTGTAAACTGCAACCGCCTCAATATAGATAGTGTTACCGTAGAAAGTACCGCTTATTGGAATAATGATGGTATTGATATTGTAAACAGCAAAAACGTAAACATCACCAATTGCAATATCGATGCGGCTGATGATGGCATTTGCTTAAAATCAGAAGGAAGCCCAGGTATTTGCGAAAATGTATCGGTATCAAATTGTACCATCCGCTCCAGTGCCAGTGGTTTTAAACTCGGAACAGGTTCCTATGGAGGCTTTAAAAATATAAAAGTAAGAAATATTACCGTTTACAATACCTACCGTTCGGCCATTGCGCTCGAAGCTGTTGATGGTGGTTTTATCGATAATGTAGATATTGAAGGCGTTACAGCAAAATACACAGGAAACGCTATTTTTATCCGTTTAGGCCATCGGAATAAAACCAGCCAGTATAGCAGCATTAAAAATGTCCGCATTGCGAAAGTAAAGGCAGATATTCCGGATGTTAAGCCTGATGCAGGTTACCCGCTTGAAGGGCCATTGCCTAAAGTACCGCCGCACAATTTGCTGCCCGCTTCCATTACAGGAATTCCAGGCCATCTGGTAGAAGATATAGTGCTCGAAGATATTGAAATTACTTACGGCGGTGGTGCTTCAGAAAAAACAGCCAATATTCCTATTGATCAACTGGATAGTGTAGTGGAAAATGAAGCCGGATACCCTGAATTTACCATGTTTGGTGAGTTGCCGGCCTGGGGTTTTTACATTCGCCACGCCAAAGGCATCTCCTTTAAAAACATTAAACTGAACTATAAAACAACAGATTTCAGACCAGCAGTAATTTTCGATGATGTTACCTCAATCAATCTTGATAATTTACAGGTTGAAAAAGGAGAAAACCGCCACCAGGTGATTCTGAAAAAAACGGAAAAGGTTTCCATAAAAAACATCAAATTACCCCTTAATGATAAAGAATCAGTAAAGGTGCTTCAATAACAAAAGTTTATATTCACATTTCCATATGTTGTTAACTGATATAAAATATAAAGCTCAAAAACATAAAAATACAGCGAGAATTTTTGTGTGTTTAATGGTCTTTTTTACCACTGGGGCCATTAATACCATAAATGCGCAGCAAAAAAGCTTAATTCCTTATGTGCAGCCTTTTTCAGGTACATCGGCCAGCACTACGCTGGCCAGTCAGCATGTTGAAGATAAAACCGAACGCCTCGCCAATACCATTCCAGCTGTTGCACCACCCTTTAGTATGACACAGTGGACGCCCCAAACCCAGCTCACCGAAAAAAAATGTCTTGCCCCCTATTACTACAACAACAAAAAATTTTACGGTTTTCGCGCAACCCATTGGATAAGTGGATCCTGCACTCAGGATTATGGAAGTTTTACCATTATGCCCATTTCTGGTCAACTTAAAACCAACGCTACACAATACGCCGAAGATTATGTTCATGAAAACGAAGTGGCTACCCCATCCTACTACAAACTGCAACTACCAAGGCAACAATTGCTTACCGAACTTACGGCCAGCTTACGATGTGGAGTGATGCGTATTACGGCCTTAAAAACAGATAGCGTTTATATTTTAGTGAGTCCAAACAGCGATCAAAACAAGGGCTTTATCCAGGTTGATGCAAAAAAAGGTGAGATTTCGGGCTACAATCCTGTGCACCGCATTTATCAGGGATGGGGAGAACCGGCAGGTTTTAGTGGTTATTTTTTCATCCGCATAAAAAAAACATTTACATCTGCAGGGGTTTACGCTGAGGGTAATATCTTCAACCAGCAAAACATCAGTAATAAAAATGATATTGGAGCTTATGCAGGTTTTAAACTTCAAAAAGGCGAACAATTACTCATTTATTCAGGTACTTCGTTCACAAGCATCGCCGCTGCTAAAGCTAACCTGGAGCAGGAAATAAAAAATGAAAGTTTTGATGCTGTTTTGGCACAAACCAATCAGAGTTGGGAAAAATCCTTGTCACAGGTACGTATTTCTGACGACAATGAAAAAGGCAAAAAAATATTTTATACCGCGCTCTATCACGCCATGCAACACCCGCGTTTATACAATGATGTTGATGGAAAATATCCACAATTTGCTGCAAAATACCAGAACAATTCCATTAAAGAGGGCAATTATTATGATGATTTTTCCATGTGGGACATCTACCGTGCGCAATTGCCGTTAATTGAGTTACTAAAACCAGATTTAGCAAATAGTTTAGTAAACTCCATGGTACTTAAAGGGCAACAAGGTGGTTGGATGCCTATATTTCCCTGCTGGAACAGCTATACCGCGGCAATGATTGGCGATCATGCCACTGCATTTATTGCTTCAGCATACAATAAAGGCATCCGCAATTATAATATTCAGAAAGCTTACCGCTTAATGAGGCAAAATGCTTTTAACATGCCCGATTCTGCTGATTATTTGAATGGAAAAGGCAGAAGAGGGATAAATAGCTATTTAAAATATGGTTATATCCCGATGGAAGATAGTATTCCGAATGCCTTTCATAAAAAAGAGCAAGTAAGCAGAACTTTGGAATATGCCTACGATGATTATGCATTATCGACTATTGCGAAAGATTTAGGCAAAAAAAGCGATTACCTCCAACTCGCGAAACGATCACTCAATTACCAGAATGTGTTTAATCAGAAGGTTGGAATGGTTTGCGGACGATATGCTGATGGCGGGTGGTATGCGCCTTTCTATCCCGATCACCGCGAGCCTTATATTACAGAAGGAACACCTAGGCAATATACTTTTTATGTTCCGCATGATATGCCCGGCTTAATTAAATTAATGGGCGGGAGTAAAAAGCTGGAAAATGAACTCGATTCGCTCTTTGATAAAAAAGAATATTGGCATGGAAACGAGCCTGGCCATCAGATTCCTTTTTTATATAATTACACCTCTTCGCCATGGAAAACACAATTGCAGGTTTCGCGCATTTTAGCCGAAGAATATAGCGATGGTGCTGGCGGATTAAGCGGAAATGATGATGCGGGGCAGATGTCGGCCTGGTATGTATTTGCAGCACTGGGATTTTACCCTGTTGATCCTGTTTCAGCAAATTACCAGTTAACCAGTCCTTTATTCAAAAATGCTATAATATCATTCAATAATGGTAGGAAATTAACCATTGAGGCGTTAAAAAAGAGTGATAAGTCTATATATATAGGAAAAATTGAAATAAACGGCAAAACTTTCGATAAAAATCAGGTTACTCATCAAATACTTACCAATGGAGGCAAAATGATTTTCTACCTTGAAGATCAGCCAAGAAAAAAATAATAGTTCTTCGACTACGCTACCATTGAAAGGCTTGATTAAAGCGGCCGTTATTGCGGGGCACGAAGCAATATTAAAGTGCTCGCTGGCAGCTAAAGTTTTAAGATTGTGGAGGCGAAATCTTAGGATAGAGGTTAAATATTTTATAGAACATAGCCAATGCTTTAAGATTCCCGCATGCGCGAGAATGACGACCGTGTTAAATACAATTACAAAGATTGCTTCGGCTCGCTCTTCCCCAGCCTCGTAATTAAGGATTTATGTTGATAGCAAATCCAAAGATCTCTCCACTGCGGTCGAGATGACGACTTTATGCGTTCCCTCAGCGGACCTAAGAATATAACATCCGGAGGAGTTTCTCAACAAATTGGTTATTTGCACCTCGCTATCTCCTCCCTGCAATCCGGCATAGGAAATGATGGAAGGAGAAAACGTTAAAGCTTTATCAATACCTTTTCCTCTATCACAGAATTGAGGCAGCACACACTTTCCGCCCCCTTCGGCGGAACTTGTGCTGACGACCAAAAAGCTTTAACGAATTTATCCGACATCAGTTCCAAGCCTTGATTTTTGGTTACCTTTTTATCAAGAAAAAGGTAAGAGTCCTTCGGTGGCTAACCGAGGCAAGCCCGAGCGGAGCGAAAGCATTACGATTCCCGCATGCACAGGAATGACGACCCTGTTTAGATACACTGCTAAAAAGATTGCTTCAAATTCAGCACAACAATCGCCTTAAACATCATCACAACAATCTCCTTAAACATCCACCTAACAATCCTGAAACATAGCGAAAGCTTTCACATTCGTGGGCTAAAAGCAGATTTTTAAAGATTTAAACAAAACTAACAGGTTTAAAACCAAACAATTTGCACACTTTTCTGTATAGCTTAAGATACTAAGCTTTTACCTATCGGTTTAGCATAAAAATTTAATAAAAAAGCACACAAAATATTGATTGAAGCAATGAAAATACGAACCGAAAAACAATGGCAACAGAAAAAGAGCTAAATGCCAATCACAACGAGCTGAAACCTGTCGGGCGGTTTGCAGCTTGGTTCATTTCCCTTTATGAAGTTTTTAAATTCATTGGCCGTTTTTTCAGGGAAGCCTTTCTTCCACCCTACGAGCTGAAAGAACTGGTAAGGCAATGTTATGAAATTGGTTACCGCTCTGCCTTGCTTATTTCTACAACCGGCTTCATTACCGGCCTGGTATTTACAAAACAATCAAGGCCATCACTTTCAGAGTTTGGCGCAACCTCATGGCTACCTTCGTTGGTTGGTATAGCCTTACTGCGAACACTTGCTCCACTCCTTACCGGGTTAATTGCTGCAGGAAAGGTAGGTTCTAGCATTGGGGCCGAACTGGGTTCGATGAAGGTGAGCGAACAGATTGATGCGATGGAAGTTTCTGCAACCAATCCATTTAAGTTTTTGGTGAGTACACGTGTTTTGGCAGCTACGATTACCATGCCTATCCTCACTTTTTACACCGCAATGGTGGGTATGTTAGGTGCGCTGCTTAATGTTTCGGTAAATGAAGGAACAAGTGCAACTACATTTTTTCAAAGTGCACTCGAAAGCATTACTTATCTTGATATTATTGCCTCAACGGTTAAAGCTATACTTTTTGGCTTCACAATAGCCATTGTAGGTTGTTACCAGGGCTATCATTCTTCTAAAGGTACCGAAGGTGTAGGTAAAGCAGCCAATTCTTCGGTGGTTACCGCCATGTTTCTAATCTTTGTTGAGGAAGTAGTATGCGTGCAAATTTTTAGTTTATTTAATACATAAGCCCGCATTTATGAAAGAAAAACAGTTTACAGATGAAAGTGTAGAAAAGGTTATTGAAATTAAAGGGCTAAACAAATCCTTTGGCAGCTATACTGTACTCGAAAATGCTTCACTCGATGTATACAAAGGTGAAAACCTGGTGGTTTTGGGTAAATCCGGAACGGGTAAATCAGTATTGATTAAAATTATTATCGGCTTGCTTAAACCCGATTCGGGACTGGTGAGTGTGCTGAACCAGGTAGTGGATGAAATTTCTTATAAAGAACTTTTGGCACTCAGACTAAGGGTTGGCTTTTCTTTCCAGAACAGTGCCCTTTATGATAGTATGACCGTTAGAGAAAACCTTGAATTTCCTTTGGTACGCAACCGGAAAGACCTAAGCAAACAGGAAGTAAATAATTCTGTAGAGGAAATGCTGGATGCTGTAGGACTTTCGCAAACCATTAACCAAATGCCTTCTGAACTTTCTGGCGGACAGCGGAAACGCATAGGCATTGCACGGACATTAATTTTAAGACCTGAAATTATGCTTTATGATGAACCTACTGCCGGCCTAGACCCGATAACCTCACGTGAGATTAATAAACTCATTAACGATGTTCAGGAACGTTACCATACCAGCGCAATTATTATTACCCACGATCTTACCTGTGCCAAAGAAGTTGGCAACAGGGTAGCCATGTTAATTGAACGGAATTTTGAAAGACAGGGTTCTTTTGAGCAGGTTTTTAATTCGGGAGATCAGCAGGCACAACCATTTTTTGATTACAACTTTATACAATAACCATGAATGAAAACAGAAAAAAAGTAACAGTAGGAATTTTCATCGCTATTGGCATCCTGATTTTTGTATTGGGAATATTTACCCTGGGCAGCCAGAAAAAAACTTTTGTTAAAAGTTTTACCCTAACTGTTGTTTTTAACGATATACAGGGACTAAAAAAAGGCAATAATGTTTGGTTTTCGGGGGTAAAAATAGGTACAATTAAGAAAATTGAATTTTTTGGCACTTCACAGGTAAAGGTATACCTAAGTGTGGAGGAAGATATTCATAAATACATACATAAAGATGCTGGCGCGAGCATTGGTGCAGATGGACTGATTGGAAATAAAATTGTAGTAATTACCGGAGGAAACCCAAAATTCCCTTTTGTTGAAGATGGTGACATGCTAAAAGTTAATTCTGCACTTTCTACCGATGATATTATGAAAACCTTACAGGTGAACAACAAAAACCTGGTTGATGTTACTGGCGACTTTAAAATACTGTCCAGAAATCTGATTGATGGAAAAGGTGCTGCCGGAGCTTTATTATCGGATGAAGAACTTGCCAAAAACTTTAAATCGATGGTTGCAAACCTTAATAAAACTTCCATAGCAACAGCGCAAAGTGCCGAACTCCTTGGCCGTTTTGGAAGAACACTAAATACTAAAAATGGACTCATGGATAAAATGCTGACGGATACTGCTGTGTTTAAAAAGCTGGAACGTTCTGCTGCCACTCTACAAAAATCGGTTGAATCGGCTTCAAGTTTAGCAGCAAATCTTGACGCTGCCTCTGCAAAACTAAAAACATCTGATAACGCCGCAGGGCTTTTGTTAAACGATCAGAAAACTGCAGAGCAGGTTAGAACAATTATGTTAAACCTCGAAAAAAGCAGCAAAAAATTAGATGAAGACCTGGAAGCAGTACAAAGCAATTTTCTGCTCCGTGGATTTTTCAAAAAAAGAGCAAAAGATTCATTAAGAAAGCAGCAGTAACAATTGCCCTCATTAATAATACATCAAATAAGGGATGTATTATTTCAGAAAAACTATTTAGCTGTCGATTTTAACGATATTAAGTATAGCTTATTATGAAAAATCAGGCATTTTGGATGGAGTTTGCCTTGCACTTTCATAATAGTAAATAAAATTACTAGATACCGGAACGGGAAATTAAAAGAAATGAACAGAAGCGGAAAGTAAAAGGATTCCCAGAACTTTCCGCTTTAAAATTATTGCTTAATCAAAATCAATCAGTGCTTTTATTACCGAATGATCTCCTGCCAACTGACTAAATTGATCCTTAACCGCATTCAGATTAAGCCTATGGGAAATAAAATCCAAAGGTTTAACCAGTCCTTGTTTAATGCAATCTATTACATGGGCAAAATCTTTAGGCAATGCATTCCTGCTGCTCATCAGCATGGCTTCCCTTTTATGAAATTCTGGATGTACAACCTCAATTGTTCCTTTTTGAAGGCCTATCATAATAAACTTGCCACCATGCGCTAAAAACCTGAAACTGCCATTAATTGCATTTAAATTGCCCGTACAATCGATTACCACGGTGGCCATATCGCCATTTGAAATTTCTTTGAGCCGGGCAAATACATCTATTTTAATGGGATTAATTACATGTTCAACGCCCAGTTGATCACTGCAAAAAGCCAATCTGTTATCATTTACATCAGCAACAATAACCCTGGCACCCGCAATTTTTGCAAATGCAATTGTTCCCAAGCCGATTGGTCCGGCACCAATAATAAGTACGGTTTCTTCTTTCTTAGTATCGGCGAGGCCAACACCATGTGCACCAATAGCCAAAGGCTCAACGAGTGCAAGTTCATCAACAGAAAGGCCTTGCCCGGCCACAACAGCATCAGCCGGAACTGAAATATACTCCTGCATGGCACCATCAATATGTACGCCGAAAACTTTTATATTTACGCAACAGTTTGATTTACCATTTCGGCAGGCAATACAATGGCCACATGAAAAATATGGACTGATGGTAACCAGATCACCTGGCTTAAAATTATTTTGACTTGCAGTTTCAACAACTTCTGCCGCAATTTCGTGCCCTAATATCCTAGGATAGGCAAAAAAGGGCTGTGTACCTTCAAAAGCATGATAATCCGTACCACAGATTCCTAGCCTCTTCATTTTAAGCAGCACATTATTTTCTTTTACAGCAGGTAAATCTTTTTCTACATAGTTAAATTCACCCGGGGATTTACAGATCAGTGCTTTCATTAAAGGTTTAAAATTTGAAGTTCAATTAATCCAAGGTTTTCCATTTCATACCAGAATTCAGCAGGAAGGGCTTTTGATGCAAGTGCAACATTCACCGCTACTTTATCGGGCCTGGTGGTATTTAATGCAATACTGGCCACACCGGGGAAACGGTATGAAAAATTAAAACAGGCTTCTGCCGGCAGCACATCAAACTTATTGCATACATAAAAAAAATCTTTCCTCCAGTTCAGCAATGTTCTACCTGCAACGCTTTCGTAATCAACCTTTTGATAGTTATAAAAATCACCACCGGTTAAAAACCCACCATTAAAAACAGCAGAATTAATCACTTTTATGTTTTTCTTACCTAAATTTTCTACGAATTTTATCAAAGCTTTTGGATGCGACTTAACTGTTAAACTATTCGCAATCATAACCCAATCCAGATCAACATCCCTGGCAATCATTTCGATTACTTTCCAATCTTTTGCACCTACGCCTACCGAGGTTACCAGTCCTTCATCTTTCAATTCAGCCAGGGCCCTGTAAGCACCTAAAATGTGTTGATATCTTTCTTTGTATTCTGCCTCATTATTGCCTGTAAACAGGTATTCATCAGGATCATGTACCGATACCATTTGGGCACTATAATCTCCCAATAAACTATTTCCCTGTTCAAAGCATTTCATAATGCCCTCATAACTAATTATTTGTACAGCATCGTGTTGAATATTTTTCCAGATACCGGGCTCGAAAGTTGGCTCGGGGGTTACAAGCGGCATCCTGTACCAACCTAGCTTATTGCTGATGATTACCTTTTCGGGATCGACTTTTAATTTAGCAAGGCATTTACCCAGCGATTCCAAAGCCAAACCTGCGCCATATTTCCCGGCGGTATCAAAAACTGTTAATGGTGCTGATGATTTTACACATTGCTCCACAATTTCCAACTTAACCTCATCAGCAATTGCCTGGTAAAGGTTCCCTAAACTGCTGGTTCCGAAAATAACAGCTGGTAAAATGCAATCACCCTGCCTGTTATTAGTTTGCCCGTTTTGCTGTTTCATAACACCTCACTTTTTAATTGAAAAATATTTTTCATCAACAGCCATTTTTCACCGGGCCTGGCCAGTGGCAGTGCCTGCTGATATTTCCACATCAGTGCTTCCCATTCCTGTACCTTTGGATTTGCTGCATCCATGGCGGCTTTTCCTTCAAAACTAAAATCTTCTCCAACTTCCATTATCATAAAAAGCCTGTTGGAAATGCGGTATATTTCCATATCAATAATCCCTGCACTTATAATACTTTCCTTAATTTCAGGCCAACCATTGACGTGGTAGGCTTCATATTCTGCAATCAGATCAGGATCATCGATCAGATCAAGTGCTAAACAATATCTTTTCATTTTTTATAAAATTTGTGAGGGTTCGTTAATTGCACTTTTTCCTTTACTCCTGTGCCCTTTTAAGCCAAATAGCACGATAACCGCAAAACATACCATAGGTACGTAATAGCCGTTTTGTATATTTCCGGTTTCATCACTTAAATACCCGAAAATTCTTGGCAGAACGGCCCCTCCTACTATCGACATAATGATAAGACTGCTGCCTAATTCAGTATCGGATTCGAGCCCTTTTATACCCAAAGAAAATATGGTTGGGAACATTACCGACATAAAAAAGCAGATGGCTATTACCGCATATATGGTTACCATGCCAGTGCCTATAATGGCCACTTCGCACAACAGTAAACTAACAAAAGCGTAAATGGCCAGCAGGTTATGGGCCCGGAAAAAGCGCATTAAGAAAGTGGTGAAAAATCTGCCTGTTAAAAAGGCAAAACCACAGATACCCAGGTAATAGGTGGCTTTTTCTTCGGAAATACCTGCAGATTTTGTAGCATAAAGGATAAATAGACTAAAAACAGAAACTTGTGCACCTACATAAAAAAACTGCGCCACAATTCCCCACGATAACTGGCTATGCCTAAACACGCTCCAGAAACTTTTTTGGGCAGTTCCTTCCACTTTTGTGCGGATATCCGGCAGTTTAATGAAAAAGAAAACAATAGCCAGAATTAAGAGAATACTGCCGAGTACAAAATACGGAACTTGAACAGAAGCTGCCTCTGAGGCCAGTGTTGATGCTTTTAAAGCAGGAGTCATTTTTGCAAGTTCGCTATCTGGAACACCTTTAAGTAAAATCAGTTTACCCCCAATAATTGGTGCCAATGAAGCAGCTAAACCATTGAATGACTGTGCCAGGTTTAACCTGAAAGTAGAAGTTTCTGGTGGCCCAACTAAAGAAATGTATGGATTTGCTGCTGTTTCCAATATAGTAAGGCCACAGGCGATAATAAAAAGTGCCATTAAAAAAAATGTATACGACTGTACGGCGGCAGCTGGCAAAAAAAGATAACACCCTGTAGAAAAGATCAGCAACCCGATAATGATTCCTGTTTTATAGCCATATTTTTTCATGATTATACCCGCTGGCAGTGCCATAATGAAATAAGCAATAAAAACAGCCGAATCTACAAGGGTTGCCTGAACGGTTGTGAGGGTAAAAGAGCGTTTTAAATGCGGTATTAATATTGGGTCGAGGTTATGGGCAAAACCCCATAGAAAAAATAGGGAGGTAATTAGTATTACCGCCACACCGATGTTTTTGGTTTTCATTTGTTTGGAAAGAGATTATGGTTATTACACCTATTTTTTAAATTCAATTTTGAAACCTGTTACCTGCCACGCTGGATAATCTGCTGGTTTGATAATCACAAGCGCATCATCCTCTTGCACCCATTTTAACTTTTTATTGCTGCCAAGCAGGCTAACAGAGGCAATAGCACGATCCAGGTATTTGGATTTTGCTCCAAGTAAATTCATCCTAATCTCTCCCTGAGGAATATTTAAGCAAAAAGCAAATAGGTTGCCGTTTTTGGTGGTGTACCTGATATCACTGGACAGGTATTCGCGGGTATCAGTTAAGCCGCCAAAACGCCCTTTCTTTTGATTGGATTTAATGGTTGATGGTCCTTCCCCATATATTTTCCATGGCCTTGTACCATAAATACCTTCTCCGTTTAGTTTGGTCCATTCGCCAATTTCAGTTACAATTTTTACCACATCCGGCTCGAGGTCTCCCTCTGGGGTTTGCACCACATTAATTAATAAATTACCGTTTTTGCTTACAATATCAATCAGTAACTGGGCAATTTCATTTGCGCTTCTGTAACGTTGCCCTGTTCGGTAATACCAATCTCCAATGGAAGTATCTGTTTGCCATGGAAACTCGCTGATAGAATCCAACACACCACGTTCTACATCTTGTGCCCACTTACCTTCTGAAGGTTCTTTAGGGGTATAAACAGCTTCGAGTTTACCTTTATTTTTTGCGATATCCTGGTTGTAAAAATGCGCTAACATATTTCTTCCGGTATCTTCAAAAGGAAGTTTACTATCTGAGTAAAGCAAATCAGGATGATACAAATCAATGAGTTCGGTTACATTTTCCAACCATTTTTTGTGCCAGCCAGCATTGTTTGTGAGCCATTCCTGAACATTGCTGGAATCGGCAGGCAAATGATAAAGGTCGGCATACTGAGGATTACGCCCATCATAAGGAACACCCGCAAACTGGCCATCTTTATCTGCACCATGACTGGCCTGAAACCAGTTAAAACTAGCCGCAAGGTGCTCGGAAACACCAAAGCGAAGACCTTCTTTTTGAGCAGCTTTTTGCCATAATCCTACAACATCTTTATGTGGCCCCATATTTACCGAATTCCACTTATGGATTTTTGAGTTCCATAAAAAGAAATTATCATGATGGGAGCCCATGGATACAAAATATTTTGCGCCGGCTTTTTTATAAAGTGCCATCAATTGATCAGGATTCCATTTTTCTGCTTTCCATAATGGAATAATATCTTTATAACCAAACTTGGAAGGCGTACCATAAGTGGCCACATGGTACTTATTTTGATCGCTGCCCTGTATATACATATTTCTTGCATACCAATCTCCCCGCCTCGGAACTGCCTGCGGGCCCCAATGAGACCATATTCCGAATTTCGCATCACGGAACCATTCCGGATACTTATACTGTTTTAAAGATTCGTCAGTAGGTTTAAATTTCCCCTGTTCTACCTTTGTCTCTTTTTGTTGTGCAAGGCTGCCTCAATGCCAAAAACGCAAGCGTAAAGCTGAATAATAATGTTTTTTTCATTTCCTGGTTAGTTAAATATTATGGTTTCGGTTTTTTTAAGGTTATTAATAACAGGTAGCCGGGTAACTGCCTAATGGTAAGGCAGACAGTTTTTTTTTATTTTTTGAAGTTTGGTATTGAATAACAGATCAAAATCGCATTCGCAACCTGGCTTTATATTTGGTTAACTTTACCAAAGCTAGGTAACTCATCCGTGCTAAAATTGGAAAAATTAGACTTTTTGTTGTAAAAATCCGACATTTAACTAATGATCAAAAGAATATTGCA
Source organism: Pedobacter sp. AC402 (assembly GCF_979252805.1). Taxonomy (NCBI): domain Bacteria; kingdom Pseudomonadati; phylum Bacteroidota; class Sphingobacteriia; order Sphingobacteriales; family Sphingobacteriaceae; genus Pedobacter; species Pedobacter sp. AC402. The sequence continues at coordinate 138,863 of NZ_CEEDAI010000006.1, forward strand.
GAACACTTTTTCCCTGCTGAATGTAGATTATGTAAAACTGACCTCGAAGTGGGATTACAAAAATGTAATCAGCCCCTACTATCGGATTTATTATATAGATAACGGTTTGGGCGAAGTTTCGGATCAAAGCGATGTATTGACACTTGAACCAGGATATTTATACATTATCCCAAGCTTTACGCTGTGTAATCTGAAGTGTAAAGATTATTTAAGTCAGTATTTCGTTCAGTTTTTTGAAGAATCTGCAGATGGGGTTTCCCTTTTTGCACAGCGGCGGGCACTTACAAAAGTAAAGGCAACTTCGATGGATATTGATCTTTTTAAAAGGCTTCTGGAAATTAATCCCGGTCGCGGGATCAACAGGTCTGACGACCCTAAGGTATACGAAAAAAATATTTATTATAAAGAATACCAAGAACTTAACAACAGGCAAAACCTGGCCAGTTATTTCGAAACTCAGGGCATTTTATTACAGCTAATGGGCCGTTTTTTAAAGGGCCAGCAGCATCAGGCACATGGAATGCATCATGCGCCGCTAAAAATTGCTGAAACAATTGGCCATATCCTGGTTAACCTGCACGAAGAACTATCTGTAACCGCACTGGCATCACGCGTTAACCAGCATCCCGATTATTTTTCAAGGCAGTTTAAAGCTTTTACAGGTGAACGACCGGTAAATTACATCCTTGGCAAGCGTATTGAGCGCGCGCAGCATCTGTTGGCCACAAGCCAGTTAACATATTCTGAAATTGCCATTCAAACAGGCTTCGAATCGCTTTCTTACTTTTCTAAATCCTTTAAAAAAATTACAGGTTTATCACCGCGTGAATACAAGAAACAGGTTTACCTGGTTGGTTTTGCAATGTAACAACCATATACCTAATAAAATTTAGGCTATATGAATTTAATGTAGATTATCCACAGAGGAATAACGATAAAATGCAGAATTTTTGCTCGCCGCAGCTTAACAATTAAGGTTAAATCATTTTATGGCCCGGGTAGCTTTATCAAACGACAAAACGAGTGCTTTCTGATTAACCTGTTTTAAAGCAACATCATGACTAGCTTTGCCAATGCCAACTGTAAAATAAACCTCGGCTTTAACGGTAGCCCCTTTTTCGAGCCCTTCCTCAAATAAAGCAATGCCGAACAAAGTGCTGTCGACCTTTGAAGATGCGATTACACTCACAGTACCCAAATCATACTTGCCGTTATTTTTTAAAGTTACCACGCCATCTTTATAGGTATAACTCACACCTTTTAGTGTTTCGAGGTAAGTTTTATTCTTACTGGTAATTGCCTGGTAAGTTTGTGCATAACCAGAAAAACCAGCCATTGCAAGTAATAAAATTAACATAGTTTTTTTCATGTTTTCAAGATTTAACGTTGCAAAAATCAAACTCACTTTACCAAATTGGTGGTGTTATTTCATTTGGATCAGGGTAGCTTTAAGCTTTCCTATTTCATCATCAGGATCTCCCTGAGAGGCAAAAATCTGCGCTACATCCATATCTTTTCCATAAACGGTTGCATTTGCAGCAGCATCAATTTCCAGTGATGCACCATTAACTGACAGGCCTGCAAAAAGGCCCTTACTACGGGAATAGGAATAAACCTCTGCATCGAGCTTATAATCGGTATTTACGGCAGAACTCCGCCCCAAAGGCCCGGCTGCAACAGAAAGATCGCCACCAAGTGTAAAACTACTTTGCTTAATGGAAGTTAAACTATTGGCATGCGTAAAAACCAGCACAAGTTCGGTTGATTGTACTCCTGCCTGGAGGCCGATACTGCCACCTGTAATGGTTACAAATACAGGATTGCTCCAGCTTCCATCTGCTCTTTTCACCATTGCAATACCTCTCCCTCGTTTACCACCTACCACAAAACCAGCATTAATGAGCTTCGGTACAACAACAATACCCTGGGTTAGCTCAAGCAATTTGGAGGGAATAGACTCTTTCATTTTTCCGAAACCGGATAACACCTGAGTGGATTGTTGTATTCTTTTTTGTTCCTTTTGCTGAGCAATGGCTGTAACAGGAAATAGTAATGCTGCGCAGCAGAGTACCGCGAGATTCGTTTTAATTAAATTAACAATATTCATATCGGATAAAAAACAAACTATAATACGCTGATTTACGCTTTTAAACGGTCTGGAACTGCAATATTATATCTTTTATTTCTTTTCCCTACCGGTATTTTGGTAAATTACGTTTCTGTGAGAAATTTCTTTCTTATACAATATGTTTATGTAATTATTTACCTTAAAACCGGGTAAAACTTGTTATAGATCTTTTTAATCACGTAAATAATGTTCTATAAACCATTTCAGAGCAGGATTTTTATTAGATGCCTTGTAAGCAAGTACAACCTCGGTATTAACCGGAATTCCATGAAGTTCTACAAAGGAGATTTTCATACCGCTATACTGCTTTTTTAATGAAAGCGGTAAAATAGATACGCCAAGCCCGGCCTCAACCAGTTGCAATATAGAATGTACATTATTGGCTTCGTGGGTAATATCCGGTCGGAAACCCAGCCTCTGACAGATTTCCATCAGCTTTTCATTATACTGGGGAGCATAATCTTTATTAAAAAAAATAAACGGACGGTTTTTAAGGAAATCTCCAAGTGCTTCAATTTCGCCAAGTTTTTCATCTCTAAAAGGAATAACCACTACAAAGGGATCAAAAAACAAAGATTCGACCTTTAATTTTTCTGATAATACGGGTGCGCGCAAAATTCCGGCATCTAATTTCCCTTCTTCCAGGGCTTTGATTTGGGTAAGCGTAGGCACTTCGAACAGACTTGTTTTTAAATAAGGAAAAGCGATTTGCATGGATTTTAAGATTTCGGCCATGTGCGATTGGTATACAGAACTGATGTAACCGATTTTAAGTTCGCCGCTTAATCCTCCATGAATTTGGCGCACAATTTCTTTGCTTTCGGCTAATTTAGAAAACAGGGCATCAACCTCGTCTTTAAAGTATTTGCCAGCATTGGTTAAAGTTACCTGCTTGTTGTTCCGTTCAAACAACCTAACGCTGAGTTCTTCTTCTAATTCTTTTATCTGGCGACTTAACGGAGGCTGTGAAATGAAAAGTTTGTTAGCCGCTTTGGTGAAATGAAGCTCTTCGGCTACGGTTTTAAAATATAAGAGATGTCGGAGTTCCATGTTTTATAATACCTAATAAGTATCAATATATGCATAAATTGATATTTTACAAATATGATGAGTGATGTTAACTTTAACAAAAAAATATTTTATGAATCCACATGACACCCAAAAAGCAACCATTGAAGAAATTAGAAGCCGCTTTGATGAGGATGTTGAACGCTTTTCTAATCTGGAAACCGGACAGCAAACCACTATTGATGCACCCTTAACCATGGAACTTTGCACAGAGGCTGCAAAATATATTAATCCTGAAGCAAAGGAGTTACTCGATATTGGCTGTGGAGCGGGTAATTATACCTTAAAGATGCTGAGTAAAATTGCAAATCTTAACTGCACATTAAACGATCTGAGCCTGCCAATGCTTGAAAAAGCTAAAGAACGGATACTGGCACAAACTACTGGCCGGGTAAACTTGATACAGGATGATATGCTTAATTTAAACTTGCCTGAGGAGCATTTCGACATTATACTTTCTGCGGCAGCATTTCACCATTTGCGTAGTAATGCCGATTGGGAACTCATGTTTACCAAAATTTACCGGGCTTTAAAACCTGGTGGAAGCATCTGGATTTCTGATCTTATTGCCCATGATTCGCCACTGGTTGATCAGCTTTTCCGTAAACAATATGGCGCATACCTGGAAACTCTTGGCGGGCCCGAATACAGACAAAAGGTATTTGATTATATTGCTTATGAGGATACTCCGCGCTCGCTTAACTACCAATTGAGCCTATTGCACAAAGTTGGCTTTACAGTAACCGAAATTCTGCACAAAAACGGTTACTTTGCTGCTTTTGGAGCGATTAAATAAGGTGGTTCATAGTAAGCATTGATGCGTCCACCTTCATCTCATGCATCTTCCTGAACTCGTTTCAGGATCTTAATCATGAGTTAACCACAGCTACTTAAGGTGTTTTTTATTGCATTTGCCACGGAAACACAAAAAGCACGGAAAATCTATTATGTTTTATATACGCATTACTTATTCTCGTGATTTCATCCTGAGCCCTCATGTGTCTACCGTCATCTCATGCGTCTTCCTGAACTTGTTTCAGGATCTTAGTCATGAGTTAACCACAGCTACTTAATGTGTTTTTTTTATGTTTGCCACGGAAACACAGAAAGCACGGAGAATTCATAGATTTTAATCCCTTAATTGTGTCATCTCTGAGGGTTAATTTATTGTATAAAAATCAATAGGAGTGACAAGATTTTAAATGAATACCCAATATTATCGTCATTGCGAGAAGGCTTTTTCAGCCGACGAAGCAATCTTACAACGATCGCTACTAGCGTGTGCTTTAGGATTGCTTCGTACCGCGCAATAACGACCGCTTTACTAAAGGCTGTTAATGCCAGCGTACCCGAATACCCACCCAGCTTTGTGTTCTTTGCGCCTTCCCTTTGTGTTCTTTGTGGTTAAAAAAACGATGCATTGCGTTTCATACATCCGGTATGATGACCGATCGCCCCCAGCTTCTACACCCCACAAATCACTAAGATACCCGCTAATTATCTGCCTGTGCGCAGTCGAAGCCCTCTTATTTAATCTCTTTTTTGCTGTAAATCTTCCTGATTAAACTCGGAAGCACTATTAACAAAAGTGGCAACGCAACAATGAAGCCTCCTATAACGGCAATGGCCAATGGCTGGTGCAACTGTGCGCCTGCTCCTATACCGAGGGCCAACGGCAATAAAGCAATAATTGCCCCTAAAGCCGTCATTAGTTTTGGCCTTAACCGCGTAGAAATGGCGAAAGTAATTGCATCATCCATATTTTTTTCATCTAATGATTCTTTAAACTGCAAAAAGGTAAACACGGCGTTTTCCCCAATAATTCCAACAATCATAATCAGACCGGTATAACTGCCAACATTCAAAGGTGTACCTGTAAGTAAAAGGGCTATATAGCTGCCTGAAATGCCTAATACAGCAATCAACAGAATTAGGAAGGCAATCTTAAAATCCCTGAAAAGGAAAAGAATTACACTGAAAACCAGCAAGCTTGAAGCTATTAAAATGGTTAAGAGTTCGGAAAAGGATTGTTGCTGCTCTTTATAAGCACCACCATACTCAATATGGTAACCTGATGGGAGGTTCACTTTGCTGTTAACTGCCAATTTAATATCTCTCATTACACTCCCAAGGTCCCTTTTATCCAGCCTTGCAGAAATGGCTCCGATGGTTTGCAGGTTTTCCCTTTCTACCTCGGCATTACCCGGTTGAAGATCAACCTTGGCGAGATTCTGAATCGGCACAGCCACACCATTGGGAAGAAATATTTTAAGTGATGAAATATCCGATACACCAAAAACCCTGCTTCCGGGATATACCATCCGGATGGGAGAAAGTTGCTGTTTATCATATAAATCGCCAATGATATTGCCCTGCATAGCGGTTTGCACCTGTGCCTGGAAAGAAAGCGGCGTAATGCCATATTGGGCAAGCATGGTAAAGTTAGGCTGAATATTTACTGTTGGCCCTGAAAGGATAATGCCATCAAAAACATCTGCTGTGCCGCTCACCTTCGAAACCAGACCTGCTACCTGTTTAGCCAATTGCTGCAATTTCTGCTGGTCGATACCAAAAACCTTAATTTCAACAGGCTTTGTTGAGCTCATTAAATCGCCGAGCATATCGCCTATTACCTGACCAAAATCGACAACCAGCGCAGGTTGAGTGTGCTCAATATGTGTTCTTATTTCGGAAATTACCTCATCGGTACTTTTTTTACGGTTTGGCTTCAACTGGATTAGATAATCTCCGGTATTGGGTTCGGTGATGAAAAACCCCATTTGTGTGCCTGTCCTTCTCGAATAGGCTTGTACATCCGGAATTTTCACCATTTCTTTCTCCACTTCCCTTAGCATCCTATCGGTTTCTTCTAACGATGTACCCGGAGGCGATGCATAATCGAGCACAATACTGCCCTCGTCCATTTCGGGTAAAAACCCGGTTTGCAACCTTGGGTATATCAGAATGATGGATGCAACAAGCAACAGGAGAAAACCATAAGAAATATAGGGCCTTTGGATAAAATAACGAACCCAGTTTTGAGCCTTTACCTCATGTACAATAACTGCTTTACCAGATGCATTTTGATGCGAATTTTTAGTTAGCAGTAAATAAATTACGGGCAAGCCGATCCAGGTTACAAAAAATGAGCATACGAGTGCAATAATCATTGTATTGGTCATTACCTGGAAATATGACCCTGCAACACCCGTCATCAGTACGAAAGGCACAAAAATAACTATGGTACTGGTGGATGAGCCGAGCATAGCCGGAAAAAGATAACCAATCGCTTTGCTAATTAGCGGTGCAGTTGGCTCATTTGGGTGTTCCTCGTGTGTACGGTGAATCTGTTCTACTACTACAATTGCATCGTCGATAATTAATCCGATGGCCGCTGCAATGGCCCCAAGAGTCATGATATTTAAGGAGTAACCCACAAAATAAAGCACAATTACGGTAAGGCAGAGCGTAATTGGGATGGTGATGAGTATGGTGGCACTGGCCTTTAGCGAGCGCAAAAAAATAATGGCCACTACAATGGCCAGGGCAAGGCCGATTAATAAACTATCGCGCACACTTTTAACCGATTCGTTTACAAAATCGGCCTGTACATAGTATGGTTTAAGGCTCACCCCTGCCGGAAGAATCTTTTTAAGCTGTTTAACCTTTGCGGCCATTTCTGCAGAAAGATCAACCAGGTTTGCATTTGGCTGTTTAATTACGGCGATGAGTATCCCGTCTTTTCCGTTTGCGTTAATGCGGGTATACTCTACACTTTGCTGAATATCCACTTTGGCCACATCTACTATTCGGATGGTTCTGTTTCCTTTTCTGGTGAGCACCAGTTCTTCCAGATCGCTTTTCGTTTTTACGGTGGCATCGGTTACCGATAAATAAAGGAAATTATGATCGGATAGGTAACCGTTTGATTTAATAAAATTGGTTTGCGAAAGGGCAGCGGTAACCTGATCTGGCGAAATGCCAAGCGACTGCATCTTTTGTACATCGAGTGTTAACCAGTATTCTTTCGTTTTGCCACCAATTACGCGGATTTCTGAAACACCATCTACCTGAGAAAGAAAGGGTTTTACTGTGTAGGTAGCTATTTTTTTAAGTTCGACAGGTGAATAGTTATGGCTTTCTAAACTGTATCCGCTCACGGGAAGTATAGAAGGATTCATTTTTTCTACTGAAATATTTACTCCAGGGGGCAAGGTTGCAGAAATTTTGGCAATCTGCGATTCAATCCTTTGTTGACTGAGATCAATATCTGCACCTGGATTCATAAACGCAGAAAGCTCACAACTGCCGCGGCTGGTGGTACTTCTTACCAATTGCAGATCGGGTACCTGTTTTACGGCGTTTTCGAGTGGCCGGGTTACAGTAACCACCATTTTATCTACCGGCTGAAGTTCTGCATCGGCAATGATTTTTATTTTAGGGAAGGTAATTTCGGGAAAAAGACCTGTTTTAAGCTGCTGAAATGAATAAATACCACCAACAATAATGATAATGAGTACGGCCAGGATGGGATTTTTATGGGAAATAAAGAATTTATTCATGGCTATTTCTGTATTTTAACCCTGGCTGTATCGGCAATGCCATAGTTTCCGGTTTTAATAATGCGGTCGGTTTTTATAAACCTGGGTGCTATTACCTCAACTAATGCATTGGTTTCTATCCCTTTTTTTACATTTACTTTTACGGCAGTAGAATCATTGATCATTTTCATCACCCAAAATTCGTCTTCTGTTTCGTTTGATAATACGGCCGATTTTGGCAATACCTGTGCGTTTACATGGTTAAACTTTAATAACCTCACTTTGGCAATTAACCCTTGTGGAATATCTTTTGCCGAAGCTATTTCAATGATGTAACGCTGGGTTTGGGCAAGCGAATCTACCGATGGCATGGTGCCAGAAACTGCTCCGGTTAGTTTTTTCCCGTCAGGCAGCTGTATATCAACTGTTTTATTCCTTAAGATAATCTGATTCAATTCGTAAGGAAGATCGAGTAAAAACACGAGGCTGTTGCGGTTGCTGATGGTGGCCAATGCTTCGCCATCCTGTACATAATCGCCATTTTGATGGTTTACCTGTACAATGGTGCCGGCCTGGCCCGAGCGGATATTGGAAACACCTGAAAATTTAAAGCCAGGATCGAGTTGGTTTACGCTATTGCCGATAGATCGGGCTTCTTTTGTAATGAGCGTAAACAGTAAGGTTCCGTTTCCAACCTGCTCTCCTGTTTTTGCATTTGTGCGCTGCACGTATCCATTGATGTTTGCTTTTACAAAACTTTTTTCAAGGTAGGCTGATACAGCGGTAAGTTCTACAAACTGAGCAATGGAGCTATCTTTTGGGTTGGTTATCTGCACAGGTGTTACGGGAGATGGCTCATCGGTATCGGCGGCAGAATCATCGTTACGGCAGGCCGAAAAAAAGGAAAGTACAGCCAATGCACTAAAAATTAATTTTAAATATTTTCGCGTCATTATCTGTTCCAGTAATTAAATTGATTAATCAGTTTCAATCGGTTGATATTTGTTTGTTGCAATAAGTTTTGGGCAGAAAGGTAATTGTTAATGGCAATGATAAAATCTGATACCTTTAAATCGCCTGTATGGAGCAATTTACTATCCACATCGATAAGGCCTTTACTAAAGCGGATTTGCTCATTTATTTTATCAAAAAGAGCATTTGTTTGGATAATCTGCTGCCTAATGAGGTTAATTTGCTGGCTTTGCTGTTTACTAAAAAAATTTCTGTAGCCTGCAACGGTATTGGCTGAAAGCGCCAGTTTATTGTACTGCATTTTTTTTTGGTGGCCATCATAAATTGGAACCGAAAATGTAAAACCCACACTTGTGCCAAAATTTTTATAGGGTTGTAGCACCAGGGATGAGCTGTAACCACCGTTGGCATAAATACCCAGCTTTGGCTTATAATTTAGGTCGATTCCGTTTTTGAGATTGATATTTTTGAGGCTATCGAGTTCGAAGCGTTTGGTAAAAAAACTTTTGTTTCCGGCAAATGCTTCGCGTTCAAGTTTAGGTTCGGCAAGGGTGGCTTGTGTGGTATCGGCTATGCCAGCGAGGTAATTAAGCGTTGCATAATCATTTTTAAACTGCAGTTCTGCCTGCTTAAGGCTAAGTTGCTGTTGCTGAAGGGTAACCAGAAAGGTAAGGTATTCTGATTGCTTATAGATATTGCTCCTGGTTAGGGTTTTTAGTAGTTTTTCTTCCCGATTTAACAGCATAACCACTTCACGGTTAAAATCTACCTGTTGCTGACTGGCAAAAGCGGTAATGTATTGGTCTACAATTGATCTGTTTAAATCGAACAGCGAAAGTTGCCCTGCATACTTTATCGAATCGCTTTGAATTTTAATGCCTTGTAACTGGTTATTGATTCGTTTTTTATTTAAAAGATCATAATTTACAGTGAGCATGGCTTCGAGGGCCTGGCCATTGCTTAGTACTTCATCATAGCCATAACCCCGTACTATTGGCGCATATAAGCCATTGCCATTGCCGGTAACCTGAGGTTTTGCGGTTGCACGAACAATAAGGCTATCGATACCGGCACTTTTACTTTGGTTTTCATAATCTTTTAATACCGCACTGGATGCTTTAGCCTCACCTAAATAATAATCAAGGCTTTTAACGGGTACTTGCGCCCTAACCGCAGTGGCTATAACAACCAGCAAAATGGTAAAGCGCAGTTTATAGATCATGTTCATTGTTATTTTTAATCTTGAGCAGATTTTGATTTCAACTGTTGTATATGGCTAAGTTAATATCCAATTATGAAGTAATTCTGTAGTTATCTTTTTAGGGCACATTTGATATAATGATGGGCATTATTATAAAAAGCGGGGGCATCATTATAAAAAGCAGGGGCATCATTATAAAAAGCGGGGGCATCATTATAAAATGCGATGTGGTATTTTTTTTAGGGCATAACCTGAATTCTTTTTGTGGTTTTTAATCAGCTAAAACCTTCCTGAAAGCATTAATCCGGTACTGCCGGGCTGATGAAAAGGCATTAATGTAACATTGCCTTCTTTTTTTGTTGTAAAAAGGCTTTTCATGTAGGGATAAATCAGGTAAGCAATTTTTGTAGAGGCAATACCGAAGCCCGCTCCGGCTACCACATCGCTAAACCAGTGTTTGTTGTTGTACATCCTTAATGTTCCTGTTGCAGTGGCTACAAAATAACCTGCATAACTAATCCATGGGTTAACATCTTTATACTCTTGATGAAGAAATTCTGCCGCCATAAACGCAGAGGCGGTATGGCCTGAAGGGAAAGAGTTTGTGCCTGAATCATCTGGCCGCTCCCTGCCTACTCCTTGTTTTACAAAATGGGTAGAAACGCCCATAATTGCAGCCGAGGTTAGGTAGAGCATAGAGGCATCGAAAAGATTGTGCTTGCCTTTTATACCCGATAAATTAAGGGCATACACTGCCGCAGCCGGCGCCAGTTGCAAATAATCATCAACATGGGCGGCAAAAAGTGGGTGGTCTTCCTGCAATTCGGCCCTGGTGCTAACATCAAGCTGCTTAAGTGGGCCATGATCGTAAACTGCTGCAAAACCATAACCCATTAATACCACCGGGGCAATAAAAACAACTGGCCTGAATTTGGTTTTTGCAATCGGATTTCCGGCATACCATCTTCCAGCAGAATCAGCTGGAAGTTTTGCTACAGAATCAATCACCTGTGCGGAACAAATTGATGTTGTAATGGTAAATAACAAGACAAAGAGGGATATTCTGAGCATGATGTAGTTTTAATTATTAATCAAAACTATAAGGCAATTATGTAGCAATTCTGTAGTGAAGTGCCTTATCCTAAATTAATTGAAAAAATATGCAGGTTTTCTTTATGGCTATATTCGATATCGAACCCGTAAAGATTGCAGATCTGTTTACTAATGGCCAATCCAAGTCCCATTCCTTCAGATTCTGTCGACTTTGAAAATCGATCGAACATGCGGTTTTGAATATTTAAGGTTTTACCGGTATTGGATACGGTAAATATTTCTTGCGTTAATTCAACTTCTATCCTGCCGCCATTAATATTATGCCTTAAGGCGTTGCTAAAAATGTTGTTTAATAAAATATCGGCCAGGTAGCGGCTCATGGTTACCTTCCGTTCAGTTAAATTTAGGGTTACAATTAAACCGTCTCTACCAAAAAGTTCATGAAACTGACGGATTTTTGCTTCAATCATTTCTTTTAAGTCGATTTCCTGAAGGTCAGCTATTAAGTTATTTTCAATCCTCGCCAAAAGCAATAAAGATTGGTGCAACCTGGAAAGCCTGCCTGTGGCCTGGTAAATATCTTGCAGTAACGCTCCCTGCTGCTCGGTAAAAGATTCTGTTTGCAGGAGCGAATCCAGTTTCGAATTGATTACGGCCAGGGGTGTCATCATTTCATGTGAGGCATTATCGGTAAAACTTTTCAGTTCTTTATAATCCTGTTTCACTTTCCTGGCCATTGCATTTACCGATTTATTGAGTTCGTTAAATTCATCAATCCGCGTTGGTTCTTCAATAATATCATCCATACGGGCAACCTCAAAAGCTTTCATGCGGTTAAGCACAACGTAAAAGGGTTTCCAAAGTCTGTTCAGTACCAAACGGTTAATCAGCAAGAGCGAAAAAAGAAGCAATACGGTTATGCCAATGGTAATTAATAAGATAATCCGCACCAGATCTTCTGATTCGACACGCGATTTTGTTATGGTTACAATCACCGTTTTTCCATCAAGGTTTACGGTGGTGATCAGGCTTCTGCCCGGCTCGTATTCTTTTTCCTTGGCATTAAAATAAGTGGTAAAGTTAAATTCGCGCACATCGGTTGTATCGCCCTTTGGCTTGCTGTAAGCAACCTGCTGATCGAGATAACTGGCAGGAAGCGGAAGCTTTTTATAAGTATTGGTGTACTGCCTGATTTCGTTTTCTTCAACGGCAAGGTCTTTATCCAGTTTGTTGGTTAAAATAAGGTGGATAACGAGGTAATAAATAATTCCGGTAATAATCAGCACGATAATGGAAGTGATGATGTTTACCCTGTTGTAACGGGTAGCGAGTTTCATTGGCTGCTAAATTTATAACCGATACCGTAAACCGAACGCAGGTAATCTTTTGCACCAGCCTCGCTGAGCTTCTTTTTTAAATTTTTTACGTGGGTATAAATAAAGTCGAAATCATCTGACAGGTCCATCTCATCGCCCCAAAGGTGTTCGGCCATTGCATTTTTGGTAACCACTTTGTTTTTGTTGGAAAGAAAATACACCAATAAATCGAACTCTTTTTTAGTTAAAACAACAGCTTGCTCATTTACGGTTGTTTTCATTGCAGCAACATCAACCTTAATTTCATTGAAGATAATGAGGTTATTGCCATCGAAATTTTTTCTTCTAACAATTGCGCTTACCCGTGCTTTTAACTCCGAAAGGTGGAAAGGTTTTACCAGGTAATCATCAGCACCTAAATCAAGTCCGGCCAAACGGTCATCAAGCGAGTGCCTTGCCGAAATAATCAGAACTCCATCTTTTTTATTAATACTTTTCAATTGTGTCAACAGTTCAAGCCCTTCCCCATCAGGCAAGCCGAGGTCTAACAAAATACAATCGTAATGGTAAAGGGCAATTTTTTCTGATGCGGAAGCAAAGTTGGTTGCAAGCTCACAAATATTACCCTCACCGGTAAAATAGGTCAGAATACTTTCGTAAAGTGCTTGTTCATCTTCAACAACCAAAATTTTCATGGTGTAAATTATTAAATTATGCCCAAATTTTAAAGTAAAGCTTAACCAATCCGTTCGGTTAGTTTATTAATATTCAACATTTTCCTTTCTTGCAAAGTTTTTTTGCCGTAAGGGGTAAAATATTCGTGCCTGCTGAGCATTTCCAGGTTTAATGCATCCCAGGTAGTTTGCGGATACACCAAACTTAGGTTTTCTTCCCATTCTGCTTTTAATCTATCGGCATAATCCTGGTAAGTAGGTAAAGAAAAATGGTAAAAATCTGCATCACAGATCACCATTTCGAGTTCATTTTTAGGGTATTGCGGAAAACGCGTAGCCATAATGCATTCGCCCACGAGTTCAATCCTGTCCTGATCAAAATTATTTTCTGTAAGAAATTGGGCCGCAATAGCTGCACTGGCTTCCTCATGCCCAATATATTTTTCGGTATAACCTAAATCGTGTAAATAAGCTGCAAGCACCACCACCAGGCGGTCGGCCGCCGAAAGCCCAACGTGCCGGCTGATCTCCTCCACCCCCTTAACCACCAGTAAAGTATGGTCTAGATTGTGGAAATACATTTTTTGCGAAAGTCTGTTTCTTAAACGGTCTTCTACAAATGTTGCTACCCTGGTTAGTAATTGATCGGCTATGTAATGCATTTACATTAATATATCTAACGCAATAATAAAAAGTAAATCTGGAGAAAATCTGTAGTGGGTGTAATTATACTTTATATCAACAAATCAATTCAGTTGTAAATTCCGGTTGCATGAGTTGGTTAGAGGCAAATGATCTACTGCGTTATTTTTAATAAAGTGGTTTTGGCTAAACCAAACTCAGATTTGGATAAATGCTGTGCCTAAATGGTGTTGATATTTGTATCAACAAAAGAAAAAATAATCATGCGTGTATTTGTTACAGGAGCTACAGGCTTCATTGGTACTGCCGTTGTGCAGGAATTAATTAAAAACGGTCATCAGGTATTGGGTTTGGCCCGGTCAGATGCATCTGCTCAAAAATTGCTTGCTGCCGGTGCAGAAGTTCACCGAGGTGATTTAGAAGATCTTGAAAGCTTAAAAAGTGGTTCTGCTTTGGTAGATGCCGTAATTCATGCCGGCTTTATCCACGATTTCACCAGGTTTGCAGAAGTTTGCAAGATAGATGAAAAAGCCATCGAAACCATTGGCGAAGTACTTGCAGGTACGCAACGCCAACTTATCGTAACTTCAGGTAGCGCACTGGTAAGTCAGGGTAAATTGGCTACAGAAGATATTATTCCTCCATTTAATCCTGCCTGGCCAAGGGCTTCTGAACAGGCTGCAGATGCTTTAGCTGCAAAGGGTATACTTGCATCAGTTATGCGCTTATCTCCATCGGTACATGGCGAGGATGATTTACATGGGTTTATTCCTATATTGGTTAATATTGCCCGCGAAAAAGGAGTTTCTGCCTATATTGGCAACGGACTTAACCGATGGAATGCTGTACACCGCCTTGATGCAGCCCGTTTATTCCGCCTTGCTTTAGAAAACACTACACCGGGCGTGCGCTTTCATGCATTGGCTGAAGAAGCCATTACGGTAAAAGATATAGCTGAAGCAATTGGTAAACAACTCAATATCCCGGCAGTATCAATACCCGAAGAAGCAGCTGCCGAACACTTTGGCTGGTTTGCACACATGGCTGCGATAGATTGCCCTGCATCGAGTAAATGGACGCAGGATCAATTGAACTGGCACCCTTCACAACCAACACTAATGGCCGATATTGAGAATGGCATTTATACAAAATAAATGAAACCTGCATTCGGTAATTTATAGTAAATGTTGGCGCATCCTTAACTAGAAATTAGTTGCAGATTGATTATATAAGGATAAAATTGACAGCGTTTGCTGAAGCTTACCCTAAAAATTACGAACTTTATTAACGTTATGAACAACCAACAGCTTTTTCGTTTCAGTAGCATTACCGAATATCAACGTGCAGCGGGTTTGCCTAAACCGGCACACCCGCTCATTAGTGTGGTGCATATGGAAGACCTTAAGCGGCCCATGGCCGAAGGTTCTTTTAGCATGATTTTTAATTTTTATTCGATTGCGATGAAAAGAGTAAAAAATGCCAAATTTAAATATGGCCAGCAGGCCAGTGATTTTGATGAGGGTGTACTGTTCTTTATGTCCCCAGGGCAGGTATTTGGGGTAGAATATGAAAAAGGAAGCGAAAACCAGCACCCCGAAGGATGGATGATCCTGATCCACCCGGATTTTTTATGGAATACCACACTTGCTAAATCCATAAAACAATACGAATTTTTTAATTACTCTGTTAATGAGGCACTTTACTTATCAGATAAAGAAGAAACCATACTCAATGCACTCGCCATCAACATTGAGCAAGAGTACCATGCCAATATCGATCGTTTTAGTCAGAACGTAATTATTGCGCAGCTGGAGCTGTTGCTAACGTATTCGGAAAGGTATTACCAACGCCAGTTTATTACCCGTAAAATTGCAAATCACGAAATACTGATTAAACTGGAAAATTTGCTTGATGGTTATTTTAACAGTGGTTTGCTTAGCGAAAAAGGATTGCCTAGTGTAACTTACATTGCTGATAATTTAAATATTTCGCCAGGCTACCTGAGCGGCCTGCTCAAATCTCTTACCGGGCAGAATACGCAACAGCACCTGCATCATAAACTGATTGAACTGGCGAAAGAAAAACTTTCTACAACCAATTTATCTGTGAGCGAAATTGCTTACCAACTGGGGTTCGAACACCTTCAATCGTTCAGTAAATTGTTTAAAACAAAAACCAACCTCTCGCCTATTGAGTTTCGTCAATCTTTTAACTAAAAAAATTACTAGTAAAAGAAAGAAGAATGCCTAATTCACAACCCAATTTTTTAATGTTTTTTACCAGTACCCAGCCACAAAAGCGCATTAATTAATAATTTATCCTGATCAGGATTTCCGAAAGAAGAAGAAAGTGATTTATTGGTACTGCCATATTTATGCTCGTAATCCATATCGTTGTGGCCCATGTTTATATAAATCATTTTAAATTTTTTGTTGCTCCAAACTACGGGATAAAAGCCTCCATGCCAGATTTCGCTTTGCTTGGGCCCTGTGCCAAGCGGAAAACTTGTAGAATCGATGGATAACAGGATATCAATAGCTGGATTTTTGCGTAAATCGTTTGTCCAGCGGTACCATTCATTGGGCTGGGACTTAAATAGTTTAGGCAAGCCTGATGTTACCGGATGATTTAACCCAACCTTTAAAACCGCAGAAGTAGGTCGCCAGGTATTGCTACCATATTCTCCAGAGCCTAAAAAATAATTGTGGTACCAATCCCAGTTTTGTGGTATAGCCGAATTGTTTAAACTAAAGGCAGCAAAATGAAAGCCCATCCAAGCGCCGCCATTTTCCATATATTGCTGAAAAGCCTCACGTTGTTCTTGCTTTTCCGGCCGGGTATCTAAAAACAACACTACCTGGTAATCAGCCAGAAATTTCGTGTTTAAATTTTCCCAGTTGGAGGTAGAATCGTACTCGAAGTGGTATTTCTTAGCCATTAAAGGAAACCAGGCATTGGCTTCGTGCACAAAACTGATGTGTGCTAAATCACTTTTAGCAGTATAAAAAGCGATCACCTTAAATTTCTTTTTCTGCAATGCGCTTGCCAGATGTACATTAAATATACAAATGAGCACGATTAAGATAGCCAGCAGTACTTTTTTCATAGTGATATTTATAGAGATAAAAATAATCAAAACTACTCAACTTGCACTAAAAGGCTATTTCAATCTGATCAAATCAATAGGTATTAATTTACGAGTATTAAAAAGGCAGAATATACGGCTTGTTTAAAATTAGATTGTTAAATCAATTGTACGGCAATGGAAAATGCAATAAATTAGCTTAGAAATTCATAGCCAACCATTTTTTTGGCTAATTAGCGAACAATTGATGTAAATAGATGATGCCCAAAACCAAAATATACCCGCTAAATATTCTTTTTTTGCTGTTTTTATTCTGTTGGCTACCCTCAAAAGGACAGATTGTTTTAAAGGATAAAAAATACCATGTAGAAACCAAAATTTTTTCTCAAACGGATTCGAATACACTCAAGTTGGATATTTATTATCGTGGCGAACTAAATGAGCCGAAACCAACGGTGTTATTTGTATTTGGTGGCGGCTTTGTAACGGGCCGTAGAGACAGTAAATTATTCGATCAATACTTTAATACCTTAATTGAGCACAATTACAAAGTAGTTTCTGTTGATTACAGGCTCGGGCTTAAGGGCAAAAAATTTCCTACGGCGTTTAATACCTCAAGCTTAAAATCGGCAATTGATACCGCAACAACCGACGTTTTTAATGCGACCAATTACCTGATTAAAAATGCCAAAACACTCGGTATAGATACTGCAATGATTATCCTTTCGGGCTCAAGCGCGGGGGCCATTACAGCTTTAAATGCCGATTACAATAAACGGAATGCCAGCTTACTTGCAGCAAAACTTCCCCTTAAATTCCAATACAAGGGCGTAATTTCTTTTGCAGGGGCTATTTTAAGTTATAAAGGCGCACCAAAATATGCCATACCTCCGGCCCCTACCATGCTTTTTCATGGCACGGCTGATAAACTTGTGCCTTATAATAAAGTAAGACTGCTTAACCGCGGCTTTTTTGGATCGAAATATCTTGCGCGTGTTTTTAAAGAGAATAACTATCCTTATTACTTTCAGTATGTGCAAGATATGGGGCATGAAATAGCAGGTTCACCTATGACAGAAAATCTTCCTGATATTTTATGGTTTATTGATCAGTACATCATTAAACAAAAGCATTATTTTATGGAAGTAGATTTCAAAGATGCCGATAAAAAGCGCACATTCAGTATTCCCAAATCTTTTAAAAAGTAAAGCAATTAACTTAAAGCCGCTTTAATTCCAATACAGCAACAACCGGCAAATGATCGGAAGCATAACGTTCAGGAATTACGGTGTGTGAGATTACATTAAAGGGATTTCCTTTTTTAAAGCCAATATGATCGATGGTTTTATCAGGATTGTTTACCGGAATTGTAAAACCACAATCGCTACAGGTTCTGGTGAAAGCCTGGTCGAATATTTTAATACTTTCTGAACTGGGATCGGCATTAAGATCTCCGGCAACAATAAGTGGTAAAGTTTCTTTTTCCGTTAAACGATTAATTACTTTAGCTTGTAAAATGCGGTTTTCTTCTGCCCGCTGCGCATCAAGATGGGTAGATGCAAATCTGATAAACACACCTTTTTCTATTTCGGCAGTTACCATTGCCAACACTCTTTGTTCTGCTTTAACATTGCTATTTTTAGGCAACATAAAAGTTTTTTGCGCCGATAACGGAAACCGTGATAAAATGGCTACGCCGTATTCACCTCCATCATGGTTTATCGCTTTGCCAAAATAAAAATTCATCTTTAACCTGGTGGCCAGCAAAACCGCTTCGTTAATACTACCTGATCTTTTTGTATTTACATCAACCTCCTGTAGCGCAACCAGATCAGGTTTTTGCAATGCAATTACTTTAGCAATGGCATCTACATCAATAGTACCTTCTTTTTCTTTTGATGGCGGGTTGCAATGGTGCAGGTTATACGTCATGATGCGTAAGGCACTGCTATTTTTAGCCGCTGAAGTGGGTGCAAGTTTCGGCGAACAACTACCTAAAAGGCAAATTGCCAACAGTACAATAGCGGATAACTTTATATTCATTATGATCAGGTTAATTTTCGTGCTCACCGGTATGTTCACTCAGTATCCTTTCCATTTCGAGCATCATTTGCTCGGCCAGCCGTTGTTTTGCCAGCGATTTTGAAAGGTAGGCATCTGCAAAAGTAGCATCAAGTTCATCCATAATGAAGGCGTATTTAGCCTTAAGTTCGATGAGATCAATCTGAAGCTTCTTGGAAAGATTTTGCATAGTACAAAGCTAAAAAAGCAAAAGTAATTTCTGGTAAGCCGCTGTATTTTTCTTTCTAAAAAAAAATTAAATAATCTCAGGTTTGCAAAAACAATCTGATGGTGCTTTCGTTTATATCATGATTCCGGCGTGGTTTCCGGAATACATTTGTTTGGTTAGTTGATTAGGGATCAATCTCAAATTGAATCCCTTTTCTTTTTTTCAACCTGCTCCTCATCAAACATCCACAACTCTTCGCTCATTAATAGCCCTATTTTGTTACCTAAAACAATTAAAGATTATAGGATAGAAATGTATCTTGTGCAGTAAAACCATTAACCAAATAAATTAAACGCCCAAGTTTAAAAGAATGAAAAAACCAAACCCTGAATTATCCTTTTACCTCGCTGCGCTATTCTTCATCAACATAATTTCGTGCATCAGCAATCAGGCAATTGCCCAATCCACCAATATAAAAAATGATATTTTCTGGAATACCAAAGATGGTAAATCTATTTACAGCCAGGGAGGTGGGATATTTAAATTTGCAGATCCTAAAACGGGAATTAAAAAATATTATTGGTACGGTGTACATTATGCCGAAGCAGATATTTATCGCAATACACCATTTATTACGCAACCTAAAAATGCATTTGAATCAGTAACTTGCTATAGCTCAACAGATTTAGTAATCTGGACATTCGAAGCGGATGTGTTAAAAAAAGATAGCATAAACAAAGCTGGCAAAACCTGGGTTGGCCGCTTAGGTGTGGCCTACATTAAAGCTTTAAAACAATATGCCATGTTTGTTCAACATGGCAGTCGCGTGCTTATTGCAACTGCTGATTCTCCTGCCGGAACATTTAAATGGCATCAGGAAATTAGCATGGAAAAAATGATCGGAACATCGAACACTGGTGATCAAACTGTATTTACCGATGATGATAGCGGAAAATCTTATCTCATTTATTCTTACGGTAGAGGACGAAACAAAATTTATGTATCAGAAATTGGCGTAATAGATGGGAAGGTAAACCTTTTAGATTGTATCCAGGTTTTTGCAGGCGAAAGCAGGGAAGGAAATTGCATGTTTAAATACAACAATAAATATTACATGTGCGCCTCCAATATTTATGGATGGGATGCCTCGCATGCTTATTATTTGGTGGCCGATCACATTAAAGGCCCCTACTTACCCACCAATAAAATGCTGGTAATGAAAGGCGCTGATCAGGATTATGCGCATGTTTCGCAAACTGGTTTTTTTGTTACCGTAAAAGGCAACCAGCAGGAAACCGTAATTTACTGTGGCGATAGGTGGGCTAATTTTGCCAGTAATGGTTTGGGCTACAACCAATGGTGCCCGATTTCTTTTGATGGCGAAACTCCTTATTTTAATTCGCTCAGCTCATGGAACCTGGATGCTGTAAGTGGAAAATGGACAGTTGGTAAAGACAATAATTATGTTAAAAATGGAAGCTTTGAAGCCGATAGACGGCACATTCCAAGTACTTTTAAACCAGTGCAGGAGCAATTAACGGGCTGGCTAACCACAATAGAAAGTGGAAATAAAATCTCACTTGACAGTACAAGTTCTCCGGTTTTAAATTATTTTAATACTGAAAACGACAGAAAAATGGTAATCGGCGAAAAAAGCCTGAACATTAGTGATAAGATTAATTTTAAGCGTAAAGTGTTTCAAAATATTACTTCCTCCCCTTATGTTAAACTGGAAGATGGAATTTACACGCTTAGTGCAAAAATAAAGAACAGCAAGGGTTTTAATCAATTGGAAATCTATGCCTTAAGTGATGGAAAAGCTTTTAATTATATTATCAAAAAGGAAAATGCTGCCTGGCAAAACTTTAGTGTAGAAAACATAAGGGTTAAAGGTGGTAGTGTAGAAATCGGATTTATAGCGGATGGTTTGGCCAATGCTATGTGTAATGTAGATGATATCTCGTTGACTAAAAACCCTTAATGTCAAAAAATCATCCACTAATAAAAGCATTGGTGGATGATTTTTTTAATTACTTACTTAGCTATTATAGGCAAGCGCAAATTGTGCTGCAAAATCTTCCAACTTAATTTTTCCTTCTGGGGTAATATTCCTAGCTTCAAAATCTTCCCATAATATGCCGCTGCTAATTGCATTTCCCATTTCAACATAGTTTTTAGCAATTTCTGAGGGTAAACCCGCGCCAACCATTCCGTCATAAGCCTGTTTATCATCAAAAGCAACCCATGGCAAATCTGCCTTTCCAATGGCTGTACCAATTGCTGAAGCAACTTCTTTAAGTTTACGTTTATCGCTGGCAATATAAAGGATGCTCCTTCCGTTAAAACCCTCTGCTATTTTTTCAGCCGCAGCCGCAGCAATATCTTTTGGATCCACCAATACAATGGATTGATCTGCTTCATAATTAGATCCGATAATGCCCATATGTTTAATCAGATCGATGTTTGCATAAAAGTTATTGTAAAAAAATCCAGGACGAAGTGTTAACACATCAAGATTTTCTAATCCGCTAAAAATCTGCTCCACATCATGCAAACCTGCTATCGGTCCGGTACCATGAGCTAAATGGGCAC
Source organism: Pedobacter sp. AC402 (assembly GCF_979252805.1). NCBI lineage: Bacteria > Pseudomonadati > Bacteroidota > Sphingobacteriia > Sphingobacteriales > Sphingobacteriaceae > Pedobacter > Pedobacter sp. AC402. Next base: position 160,365 of record NZ_CEEDAI010000006.1, read on the forward strand.
CAATACTGCTTAATAAAACTACTTTATTTACCCCTGCTGTTTTAACTGCATTAGCATAGTGTTGGCCAATACTTTTAATGTAGGCCCGGAAATCATTTACCGAAAAATCTGGTGGAACCATCAGGTAAACTAAATCCGCTCCCTTAAAAGTATCGATAAGAAAATTCTCATCGCTTACCGATCCTATGGCCGCCTGTGCCCCTAATTGGGTTATCTCAGCAGATTTTTCTGGATTACTGCTAATTACAGTTACTTTTTGCCCTTTAGAAATTAATGTAGCAGCTAATGGCCTGCTAATATTACCTAGTGAGCCTGTTATAATTATTTTCATGATTTATGGTGTTTTAATGTATAAGCAAAGGTATATTTGTACTTACTTTTATACAAGCACTTACCCCAAAGTATGTATCATGACAGCCATTAAAGAAAATTCGACATTAAACGCCAACAAAAAAAGTAGCAAAGCGTCCTGTCCGGTAAGTTTTGTAATGAGCAAAATTGGCGGTCATTGGAAACCGATTATATTATTTCACCTTTTAAGCGGCACCAAAAGATATAGCGAACTGAAAAAGCTTATTCCAGCCATTACTGAGAAAATGTTGATTCAACACCTTAAACAAATGCAGGAAGATAACCTGGTGATCCGTGAAGCACAAATGTAGTGCCTCCTTTCGTAACCTATACCCTTAGTAATGAAGGCGAACAGTTAAGGCCAGTAAATCTTGATGCTATGGTAACATGGGCATTTGCGCAGGATTTTAAAATGGATTGAGATTTTTGGTAAATAAATATTTTTCAAAATACTGATTATCCTGCCAAACAATATTTATATCCTATCGTTTATAGATATTCCGGCGTCGGTTTCCGGAATTCATTTGTTTGGTTAGTTGATTAGGGATCAATCGCAATTGAATTCCTTTTCTTTTTATAGAACTTTCTGAATCATATTTCGAACAATATTTTCTAAATTCAAAGCTTTTATAACAGGTAAAAAATGAAGAAATTAAATGGGGCATTATTGGCTGTGGCGATGTAACGGAAGTAAAAAGCGGCCCTGCATTTAACAAAGTGGCCAATTCTAAACTGGTAGCAGTAATGCGACGGGATGGTGCTAAAGCCGCCGATTATGCCAGTCGCCATAAAGTTGCTAAATGGTATGATGATGCTTCCGATTTAATAAACGACCCTGAAGTAAATGCCGTTTATATTGCCACACCTCAATTACAGCACGAAGCTTACACCATTGCAGCCTTAAAAGCTGGCAAACCTGTATATGTAGAAAAACCAATGACTTTGGATGCTGCTTCGGCGCAGCGTATGACGGATGCAGCCAACCAGCTGAAAGTGAAACTTTGTGTGGCCCATTATCGCCGTGCACAACCAATGTTTTTAAAAGTTAAAGCTCTGCTAAATGAAAATAGCATTGGAGATGTCCGCCTGGCCAGGTTAAAAATGCTTCAGCCGCCTAACCCTGCCCTTATTGCTAAAACGGAAGATAACTGGCGGATCAATCCGGCAATTTCGGGGGGAGGTTTATTCCATGATCTGGCCCCGCACCAGTTAGATTTAATGACTTATTATTTCGGCGCAGTTAAAAATGCTGTCGGCATTGCCACTAAACAGCAGCAAAATACGGAGGTTGATGACCTCGTTGCAGGTAATATTCTTTTCGAAAATGGAATTGTTTTTAGTGGTACCTGGTGTTTCTCTGTTGCGCCTGCAGATCAAGCTGATAGTTGTGAAATTTATGGTTCAAAAGGGCGTATTAGTTTCCCAATGTTTGGTAATAAAGTTATCGTCACTACTGATCGTACAGAGGAGTTCACTTTTGAACCTTTGCAACATGTACAACAGCCAATGATTGAAAAAGTGGTTGATTATTTTTTAAACAAAGGAGAAAACCCATGCAGTGGCGAAGATGCACTGATTACCATGAAGTTAATGGATGATTTTACCAGAAAATAAGAATAATTTGACGAAGGATTATTTTAACCAAAACGACATCGTCATTCACAACTCGATTGGGAATCGTAATGCCGTAGCAGGTAATTTCCGCATTAAGATTCCCGCCTGCGCGAGAATGACGTAAGAGTCGACTGAAAACTCCATCGTCATTCCCAACTCGATTGGGAATCTTAATGCCGCAGCAGGTAATTTCCGCATTAAGATTTCCGCCTGCGCGAGAATGACGTAAGAGGGAACTAAACGCCATCGTCCAAACTTGATTGGGAATCGTAATGCCTTGGCAGGTAATTTCCGCATTAAGATTCCCGCCTGCACGAGAATGACGTAAGTTTCCAGACCAACTATCGCTTTACATCATCTTCTTAAAGCCTTCCCATTTCACTTTCCATGTTCCATCTTTCGGGAATCCTGGATTGGTTGTAGTATTTCCATCCCAGCCGGCACACATTAAAGCTATAGCAGTAAGTAAACCACCGTTCCCTGGTAAATAGATGCGCAGGCGATCATCCTGATAATTGTGGCCGTTTATAAGATAAGTATTGGTTTGTACAGGCATCATCAAGGCATCAATTGCTTTATCGGGCATGCCTAATCGTGTGGCCGTCATGGCCGTCATCGGGAAATCCCAACCCCAGGTATCATTCCAACTCCAGTTTTTCCAAACCAAATCGAAGGTTTTACGCATGGTTACTTTATCAAGTAGATCGGTTTCTGGTAGCATGCCAAAGGTGCCCAATACGGATGGATGATCTGTTTTATATTCGGGATTGGTATAAGAATCAGGCGCACTTTCGGCTGCCAGGTATACTCCGTTTTGTACTGGCAGCTTGGCAAGTTTTGCCATTACATCATCCCATTTTGAGTTTCTTGGCATTCCTAAACGTTCGCGCCATTGTTGTGCAGTTTCTAACCCCCATTGCCAGTAGGCCAGTTCATAAGTTGGATTAAAGGTTGTTTCGGCTTTAAAACGTTCTTGTGCAGGAATTAAACCTGGTCCGAGTATATAACAGCCTTTTTCTACGTCATAATGCGCAAAAGAGGCCATAAAATCTGCTGTTTCAAATACCAGGGTTTTATATTTCTCCAATACTTTTTTATCATGTTTTGCACGGTATTCAAGTTCGGCAAAGGTGATGAAGTGCGGCTGTTGCCAAATTAGCATTGCACCAATGGAAGATGGACTTTCATTACCGTTATGATCGGTCATTTTTTGCCAGCGTAAACCATCAAAGCCTTGATTGTGTGCAATTTTCCTGGCATTTGCTGCCGCTTTAAAATACCAATCAGTACTACGTTTCAACAGCTCGGGCCTTCCCCAAAGCGCAAAGTGTACTCCATGCCACCAGTGCATTTCGAGGTGAGGTTTACCAAACCAACTGTTATAGGTTAAACCCGTTTCCTGGGAGGAAAATCACCCGAACATTGTATTTTGGTAAGGTATTCAGATAAGATAATCCTTCTCTCAAGTTCAAATGCACGTTTATCAATACTTCCGCTAAAATCAACTGCGGCACCACTCAACCAAAAAGCTTTCCATTTAGTCCTGCTGTTCTGCCGGGCTTGTACAAAAGAAACAACTGCTGTTCTATTTTTCTGTTGAGAGAAAAGGCAGCTAAAAGTAAATACCCGATCAGTTTTATTGGGTGTAATGGTAAAATAATGCGCTTGTTTTTGGGCCAGTTGTGCTTTACCCTTCCAAGAAAAAGATGTGTAATATATTGCAGAATCAATATCCCTTTTAATAATTGCTCCATCAGTACTTTGTGCCAGCACTTGCGAAACATGTTTATCATCATTTGCCCAATGGTTACCAACATCAGCCCATTCTCCGGTAGATGCGGGGTAACGGATTCTATTTTTAATCGCCCTGCGCCAATTAAGGGTGATGAAACAGATGCGCTGATGAGATCAAAATCCTGATGCCCAACTGTAATTACTTCAACAGGCACTCCCTCCAGGGTAAAGCTGCTTTTAATTTCGCCTGTCCAGGGATTTAAACTTTGATTGATATTTTTAATGTCGCTTGCTTTAGCCGGTTGACCGTTCTTTTTAACCAGGTCGAAACCAATATTGCCCAACTGAAGGCGATGCACATTCTGACGGAAATAATTAGAGGCTTCCTTAGCCCTAAGCGGCGTGTTTAATTGTACTGTATATGGTATTTTACGTCCATATTGATCGTAATATTTATAAGCCTCACTAATGTTGAAGTTTCCTTCATTTTTGTAAGATCCCCAGCCCCATTGCGACTCCGTACCCAATGGAACGCCCTTGGTATAACGCTCCGGAAAAGTTTGTAGTCCTGTCGCATCAACAGTAAAAGCAAATCGCCCATTTCCTACGGATAAGGAAGAAAGGGAATCTATTTTTTTAATTAAAACGGTATGCCGTGTTACCAGTGCTTCCCTGTTGATTTGTGCAAAAGCAGTTTGAATGCTAAAGAATGCAACAAATAGTATTGATAGATTAAAATGTTTTTTGATTACGCACATGCCGTTATTAATAAATTATTATTATTCCAGGTTGTTAAAGCCATAAATTAGCAGGCCTGTTATTACAAAAGCGATAATTTTAAGCGCATAGGATGTGTAAATACAACAAAGTGGATGCTTTTCATAGTTCTGAAATATATTTGGTTAAATTTTGCTGCAATTGTTGTCCATCAGCTGGTTTAATTAGCGGTAATATATAGAAAGACTGCCGCCTAACCATCCTGCTGTATCCTGCATGCATCGATGCATTAACCTGGTGAAATCTTCTTCAAACTATTACAAGTCCTTAACGTTTAATAATTGCCCAACCACCTGTTGCATTCCTCCAAAAAATGAAAATACTTTTAAAATACTTAAAGCCTCACCAAAAACTTATTATCTTTTCGCTCTTACTTGCTGCTGCAGCACAACTTTTAAGCCTGCTGGATCCCATTATCTTTGGAAAAATTATCGACGATTATTCTACCAACAAACACCATTTGGGCGAGCGTAAATTAATTAGTGAAGTTTTTTACTGGTTGCTTATTGCGCTCGCTATTGCGCTTGTGGCCAGGCTTTGCCGCTCCGTGCAGGAATTTACCACCCGTAAAGCTGTTGCCCGTTTTGGCATGAATATTTTTAACGATGGCTTGAAACAAACCCTGCGCCTCTCCTTTCAGGAATTTGAAGAAAGCCGCAGCGGAACCACGCTTTCAGTTTTACAAAAGGTAAAAACCGATGCCGAGCGTTTCATCAATGCTTTTATTAATATCCTTTTTTCTTCATTGGTTGGTATCGGTTTTTTACTGTGGTATAGTTTAAACAAAAACTGGCTTTTAGTGCCCGTATTTTTTGTAGGGGTATTGGTATTGGGCTCTTTAACCGGGTTGCTTTCTAAAAAAATAAAAGCCATTCAACGTTCTATAAACCGACAGGCAGATAAACAGGCAGGTGTAATTACCGAAAGTTTGCGCAATATCGAACTGGTAAAAAGTTTGGGCTTAACCTTTGCCGAAATCAGGCGGTTAAATGTACAAACCTTAAAAATTTTCGATCTTGAAATGCTAAAAGCCAAAAAAGTAAGCATGTTATCCTTTCTCCAGGGTAATTTGCTCAACTTATTAAAACAATCAGTGCTTTTCATTCTGCTCTGGCTTATTTTTCGAAAAATACTGAGCACAGGAGAATTAATTGCGATGCAGTTTATTTCCACCGCAATTTTTACTCCGCTACAAGATCTTGGCAATATGATTATTCTATACAGAGAGGCCGATGCTTCGCTTAAAACCTTTGATAGTTTAATGCAAAAGCCAATAGAAACACGCCCCGAAAATGCAGTAGAAATTGATGCATTAAAAAGACTGGAATTTAAAAATGTTGTTTTCAGACACAAAACTGCTGGTTACAATGCCATTGATGATATTTCTTTTGAAATTCAAAACGGTGAAACAGCCGCTTTTGTTGGTCCTTCAGGTTCGGGTAAATCAACTTTGGTAAAACTTTTAGTAGGGCTTTACCTCCCTGTTGAAGGCGAAATACTTTTCAATGAAACCAGTTCTAAACGCATCCGTTATAACCCTTTGCGCCGTCAGATTGGTTTTGTTACCCAGGATACACAGCTTTACGCCGGATCAATCAGGGATAATATGCGATTTGTAAATCCGACTGCCAGTGAAGAAGATATTATCGAAGCATTAAGAAAAGCATCTGCAACCGCGCTTATTGCCAAAGCCGCCCAGGGTATTGATACCGTGCTAGGCGAAAATGGAATGAAACTTTCAGGTGGAGAAAAACAGCGGATTTCTATTGCAAGGGCTTTATTAAGAAAACCACGTTTACTCATTTTCGATGAAGCTACCTCGGCTCTCGATTCGCTCACTGAAGAAGAAATATCAGCAACCATCCGAGAAATTTCAGATAGAAGAGAGCAAATGACCATTCTTATTGCGCACCGACTATCAACTATTATGCACGCGGATAAGATTTACGTACTCGAAAAAGGAAAAGTATCAGAAACAGGTAGCCACAACGAGTTGTTGGAGAAAAAAGGATTGTATTATTCCATGTGGCGGCAGCAAATTGGCGAACGCAGGTAAATTTCAGCGATTTAGAAGAAACGCATAAAAAGTTGCTAAAGCAAGAGAAGGATTTATTTTGGAGCGGAAGTTTTATACAATTGCTTAATGGCCTCCCGTTTTACGCCTTTACGCTTCGCCTTCTTACCTCAGCCCTCAGGGTAAACATCGTAATTGTCATCCTGAGGGGTAATTTATGGTATAAAAAATCAATATGAGTGACATGATTTTAAGGAAATGGATATCCTATCGGTATTGTTATTGCGAGAAGGCTTTTTCAGCCTAGAAAGCAATCTTAAAACGATCGCTACTAGCGTGTACTTTAAGATTGCTTCGTAACAACAATGGCGACCGCTTTATTGAAACCTATCCATGGTAGCGAAGTCGAAAGTCTATAGAGTCTGAAACCAAATCAACCTAAAGCTTCGAAAGCAACAGTTTTACAGAAGCCCGTTTTTGATAATTCGGATCGAAATGAACATATTTAATTTTTCCGGAGCGGTCTATGATATAGGTTGCTGGCACCGGTAAAGTATGGCGGTTGTTGCCATTATTGGCATCTAAATCTATCCCGTAACCCTTGTACTTAGTAAAGGTAGCCTCATCCATCATAAAATTAACATTGTAGGCTTTCATAATTTCATCGTTTTTATCCTGGAGGATAGAAAAGCCAGCACTTGTATTTTTAATTGTTTTATCGATGTTTTCTTTGGTTTCTGGTGTAACTCCAATAACATAAGCATCTTTATTGCTCAATAAACTCAACGAATCCTGTAGCTCTTTAATGTGCTTATTGCAATATGGACACCATTGCCCGCGATAGAAGAACAAAACCACAGATTGATGTGCCTTTAATGCACTTTTTAAACTTACCGTTTTGCCATTTTGATCAACACCCGTAAACATCGGGGCTTTATCGCCTTCTTTTAAACCCTTTTGAGCCTTTACCTGAAAGGATAATGCAGCAATTAAGCCAACAAATAGTACAATTCTTTTCATTTTTATATTTATTTAATAAAAGGCAGGGGATTAAGCCCCCTGCCCGGTTTTCTTTACATTTTACTTTTCGACATTTTCCCTTTAGCCATTTTTGATTTTTCCATTTTGGCTTTTTTCATTGAATCGGATTTCATTTTGTCCATCTTGTCCATTTTCTTGCCGTCCATTTTCTTGCCGTCCATTTTACCTTGTTTCATTTTAGACATTTTTTCTTGTAACGGACTGTTAACCGAAGCGAAACCTGGTAATGAAAGACTGGTTACAACTAGAGTGGCCATAAACAATTTTGCTGCTGATTTTAAGATTTGATTTTTCATGTTTTTGTGTTTTGTTTATCCCTTAGTCGATGCGATAGCCATTACCTTACAAGAAAAATTAATTTTTATTCATTTCTTTTTCGATCTGCTCTGTTAAAGTCTTTTTAAAGGCTTCGTCCAGTTTAAAATCAGCGTTTTCAAAGCCTGCAAACACCCTGTTAATCAATATACTTTGTTTTTGATAAACTTTGCAAACCGAACAACCGGCCAGGTGTAAATGCAATTGTAGTGTTTCAGCAGCTGTAATTTTGCCTGAAATTCTTTTCTCAATCAAAAAAGTAGCCTGTTTACAGTTATAAATAATATTTTTTAGCGCGCTCGTCATATCAGTTCCAGTTTTTTTGAAGGCAAGCCCTCAGGTTAAGTTTTGTACGGTGCATAATTACCCAAAAGTTTGCAGCCGTGAGTTTTAGTTCGGTACAAATCAGCTCAGAAGCCAGATCATCCATGTGTTTCATCGAAAATACAGAAAACCATAAGCCCGGAAGTTTGGCTAAACATTCATTTAAAATGCTGCCCAGCTCTTTCATCATCAACGGATCATCCACCTCCAAACCAAATGCCCTGGGATAGTTTCTTTCAGTCCAGTGCCCTGTTTCAGGATCAAAAAACTCTTGCTGCTCCCCTTCGGCATCCGTTATTTTTAAATCACTCAGTCTGCCCGTGGATTGCTTACGGTAAAAATCAGCAATTTTGTTTTTAAGGATCGCTGTTAACCATGTTTTCTCCTCGCTATTTCCTTCAAAACGATCTAAACGCTGCAAAGCAGCCAAAAAGGTATCCTGCACCAAATCTTTGGCTACCTCTTCATCCCTTAACCTTGCCATGGCAAATCCATAAAGATAATCGGCATATTTTTCTACCCAAATAAGCGGATCTGAATGTCTGCTTTTGGGTAAAGGGACTTTATCTGTTTCGTTTTGCATTTTTTACGTATCTTATATAAATATAGTGCTTAATAGGTTAGTCGCGCGATAGGAAACATCCTTACATATTATTTTTTATTTTTTTGTAAGGCTTTGGTATTAAATACGACTAAGACTCAAATTAATAACCATGATCAGAAAAATAGCATTGCCTCTTTTGGTACTAGGCTTCCTCAGTGTTGCTTTTGTTGCCGATCAAAAAACCAATCTAAATTCACCTGAAAAAGGAGGTTTTGCAGTTGTAGAACTCTTTACTTCAGAAGGCTGCTCAAGCTGCCCTCCGGCCGATGCACTATTAGCACAGATTGAAAAAGAAAGCCAAAACAAGCCAGTGTATTTATTGGCTTTTCATGTAGATTATTGGGACAGGCTAGGCTGGAAAGATAGTTTTAGCAGCTCAAAATTCTCTGCACGGCAAAACCAGTATGCAAACTGGTTAAAGCTTAAAACTGTGTACACACCCCAGGTTGTGGTAAACGGAAGTAAAGAATTTATTGGCTCAGAAGAAAATACGTTTCGCAATAGTATTAAAACCGCCCTGGCAAATCCATCAACAGGCAATTTGGCGGTGGCACTAAGTGAAAGTGACAAAGATAAATTTACATTGAATTATAATACAGATCAACCAACCGACGGTTACTCGCTCGCTGTAGCTTTGGTGTTGGCAAAAGCAAGCAATCGGATTTTAAAAGGCGAAAATAAAGGACTAACACTAAGCCATGTACAAATAGTTTCTCAGTTTGAAACCTTTGCATTGGAAGGAAAAAGCGTAGGCTCTGTACAAATCAATAAATTGAGCGGACAACAACCTACAGAACTCATAGCCTTTTTGCAGGAGAATAAAACAGGCAAGATTACCGCTGCAACCAGATTAAAATATCTGGATAGTAACACATTAACCAATAAATCCAAATGAGAGGCTATTGCGTTTATCAACTAAAAAACTGCCACCATGAAAGTAATTAAAGAAAAACACTCGCTTTTAATGCGGTGGACGCATTGGGTTAATTTTCCTGTTCTGGCAGTGATGATCTGGAGCGGACTTTTTATTTATTGGGCCAATGATGCCTATGGCATTTCAATTTTTGGCTACAGTTTAATTAAATTTTTCCCTGTAGTGGTTTTACGATTATTTTCACATTTCGAGTCGGTTGGCCGAAGGAATGGCTTTCCATTTTCTCTTTATGTGGTTCTTTTTCATAAATGGTTTACTTTACATCCTTTACACTATTTTTTCGGGTGCCTGGAAAGCGTTATTACCCAACAAAAACACGTTTAAAGAAGCCTGGCAGGTCCTCCTTCACGATCTTCATATCCGTAAAACTGTTCCGCCGCAAAAAAAATACAATGCCGCACAGCGCATAGCCTATACTTCAATTATATTAATGGGTATGGGTTCAGTAGCCACAGGTTTAGCCATATATAAACCGATACAGTTTTATTGGCTTTGCTGGTTATGTGGTGGTTATCATTTCGCCAGGATTCTGCATTTCGCCTTAACAATTGGCTATGTATTTTTCTTTATCATCCACATTGTTCAGGTAGCACTTGCCGGATGGAATAACTTTAGGGCTGTTATAGCGGGATTTGAAGTAATAGAAGAAAAGCCTCAACTTAAACACGAACCAGTAATAACTGAAAAAACCGAGAATAAAGATGAAAGCAAACGCTAACAAGAAAGTTAAGGCTCCATTAACGGTTGAGCAGAAGATCAAAAGACGTACCTTTATTTCATTTGGAGCATTCGGCGCAATGAGTCTTGGTGCTGTTGCCAGCTGGAAATGGCTATTAGCTGCTCCCGAAGAAACACCTGGCATTACTGGTGGCACGCGTGCTCCTTTGCGTAGGGCATTGAATAAAACAGAACTCTTTTTCCGCAATTTTTTCAGCAACAAACACCTCGTTAAAACGTATCCTGTAGCTGATGCCGCTAAAACGCCAAGGGTAAACAGCTTAATTGGTATTGAAGATGATGAAAATTTTGATGCAGATGATTGGAAACTCACGGTAAAATTTAAAAACAAAACTAACCAGTATATCAGCCTGGAGGCAATAAAAGCATTGCCCAAAACAGAAATTGTTTACGATTTTAAATGCGTGGAGGGCTGGGATGAGATACAACACTGGGCCGGTGTAAAACTCAGTGATTTTTTAGCACATTTTAAGCTTGAAGAGGAAGCCAAAAAACAATATATGGGATTGGAAACACCAAACGGAGCTTATTATGTAGGCCTTGAGCGAGAAAGCATCATGCACCCGCAAACAATATTGGCTTATGAAATGAATGGAAAACCGATTAGTATCGATCATGGCGCACCGCTAAGGTTGATTGTTCCTGTTAAGTATGGCATTAAAAACCTGAAAAGAATCGGAACGATGAGTTTTAGCAATAGCAGACCAAGGGATTACTGGGCAGAACAAGGTTACGATTACTATTCAGGATTATAAAATTTTACTTTTGATATTCAGGTTTTAGATAGGCCTTTCTGTTTTTTCTGAGCTTCATCACTTTTGGTGCCGATACACCTTGAATATAAGAATTACCCGGATGTAACTTAAAATAGTCCTGATGGTAATTTTCTGCCGGATAAAAAATTTTTATCGGTGTTACGGTCGTCACAATCGGATCGGCATAGTGATGACTTGCATTCACCTTTGCAATTGCTGTTTTTAATTCTTTTTCTTCTTCTGGTGTGCGGTAAAATGCAATGGAGCGGTAATCTTCACCTTCATCAGGCCCTTGCCTGTTCAGCGTAGTAGGATCATGTGCATAAAAAAATGACTCTGCCAGTTCAGCATAGCTAACCAGTTTTGGGTTGTAATATACCTGTACAGCTTCTGCATGCCCGGTATTGTCGCTACAAACTTCTTCATAACTAGGGTTCTTAACCGTGCCGCCTGCATAACCTGATACTACTTCATTAACTCCTTTAAGCTCGCTAAGTCCTTCGGCAAGTGCCCAAAAACAGCCTCCTGCAAAGGTGGCAACTTTTTCATCTGGTTTAGCGATTGGTAATTTTGCAAAAGCATTTTCACTTTTACGGTTTTGGCCATTGGCACAGGCACTCAGAAAAACAAGTCCAAGTAACCACGTATTGTATTTCCTCATCATGGCAGCTTATTTGGAAGGGATAAACTTTAAAGCATAAGAATTCATGCAGTATCTTTTACCCGTTGGCGCTGGTCCATCATCAAATACATGCCCTAAATGCAAACCGGTGCTGGCTTCAACCACTTCATCCCGTACCATACCATCCGATTTATCGGTTACAATTTTAATTGCTTTCGGATCAATCGGTTTAAAAAAACTAGGCCATCCTGTTCCCGATTCAAATTTTGTTTCTGAAGAAAATAAGGGTTTACCTGTAGCCGCGCTCACATAAACTCCTTTTTTATGGTTATTCCAATAAGGGTTTTTGTATGGCGTTTCTGTTCCGCTGTTCACCATAATTTCGTAGGCATTGGCCGAAAGGAGTTTTTTCCAATCGGCTGCAGGTTTAGCTTCTGGATACAAGCTGGTTTTATTTTCCATTTTTGTACCCGTAGGCTTGCCCTGGCTACATGCGTTTAACGCAAGTGCCATAAATGGTATCATCAATAATTTTAACTTTTTCATATTACGTTAGTCGTATGGTAAGGAAAATCCTTACAAATGGGTTAAACTTATGCTGAATACCAGTAAAATCTGAATTACGAACGGCTTTATTAAGCTTGTTTTGGTACTTCTGGTTTTTCTTCTTCTTGCCCGGCTTTAAATTCTTTTATGCCTTTACCTAATCCTTTCATTAGTTCAGGGATTTTTTTGCCGCCGAACAATAATAAAACAGCAACTCCAACAAGGATCATTTCAGGGCCTCCAAGCAAGGCAGCGATGGTTGTATTCAACATTTCGTTTTTAATTTATGGATATGTTACACTTACGCATAAACCAGGGCTTTGGTTCTTCAAAAGCAATATTTAAAATAGTTAAAAAAAAACACTTTTATTTAAAGTAATTTTCAAAGTTGTACGTCTACTGCTCATAACAAACCTAAAACTTTTCATTATGATTGCCGTTTTCAAAACAAATGTATCTACGGATAGCGAGTTAAATGAAATTAGCCCACTGTTAAACAGTCGCTTTAAAGAAATAAAATGGAATATCGATCTGTGGGATGCTGATAAAATATTGAGGGTAGATTCGCCAAGAGATTGGACGAAAGAAATTACCGAACTTTTTAATAGCATAGGTTTGCGCTGTATCAATCTCGAAATTTTTCATTCGGAGCCTTTTTAAGTATTTTAAAAAAAAGTTCATCTATAAAAACTATTCCGAGCCTGCCATAACGCTTATTAATGATTTTAATCCTGTCAGGATTTGATAATACCTTATTTTAGGATACTAAGTTCGCAGCTATGCGGGCCGGTAATTAGATAAGGCCTGACATTATAGATAGCGTTACTATTAACTACAATTTCTTCAAGTGGCTGATAATCTTATTTAATGCACCTCTAGTAGTTATCACTCCTGATTAAATACCTATAGTGAAATACGCTAACAAAATTATTAAATGCAAGAGTATGCCATGTATTGTCGCATCAAAAAAAATATAGATCGCTTATAGTTACTTAATCCGTTTCGGCATTATTGCCATTTCTAACAGATTATCATTAAATTGCATCATCTATTGATCTATCCCTAATGAAAGAAATTACCGATATTATAAAAGCCTACTACAAGGCGGGCAAGGAGAAGAAAAGAATGGCGTTGGCAACGGTAGTTAAGGTAGAAGGTTCATCTTACCGCAGGCCCGGCGCCAGGATGCTCATTACCGAAGATGGACAGTTAACAGGTGCCATTAGCGGGGGTTGCCTGGAAGGTGATGCATTAAGAAAAGCTCTTTCGGCAATTGTACAGCAAGAAAATAAACTGATTACTTATGATACTACTGATGAAGACGATGCCAAATTTGGTGTTCAGTTGGGCTGCAACGGTATTGTGCATATCCTTTTCGAGCCTATTATCGATCAAGATGAACTAAACCCGATAACCATATTAATCGCTTTGCAAAGCACCAGAGAAAGTGCCGTATTGGCAACACTTTTCTCACTAACCGATAAACTTCAATTGGGCACTAGTTTATTATTTAAGCAGCATACAATACAATCAAAAATACCTACATCGATTAAAGATGAACTCATTAGTGATACAGAAAAGGTTTTCGCGAATAAAACAACTGCTTTTAATATATATAAAATTAGCGATAAACAAATTGATGCCTTTTTGGAGTTTATACACCCACCAATTTCCTTAATTATAGCTGGTGCAGGCAACGATGCACAGCCCCTGGCCGAAATGGCTTACCTTTTAGGCTGGGAAGTTACAGTTGTGGATGGAAGACCTACACATGCTACTACTCAACGTTTTGTAAATGCTTCACGGATTATGGTAAGCAAACCCGAAAATGTGCTTGCTCAGGTAGAAATAGATGAACAAACTGCTTTGGTATTGATGACACATAATTACAATTATGATCTTGAGCTGCTAAAATATTTATTGGATACCAACGCACCATATATTGGTACTTTAGGCCCGAAGAAAAAACTGATCAGAATGTTGGAAGAGTTGAATTTGGCCACACCAGAAAATGAAACACGTGTTCATGGTCCCATCGGACTGGATATTGGTGCTGAAACTGCAGAAGAAATTGCAATTTCTATTTTAGCAGAAATTAAATCGGTATTTACCGGTGCCTCGGCATCTTTCTTAAAAGAGAAGAAAAATCCCATTCATGTTTACGAATTAAAAAATAATTAAATGTTAAGAACGGGCATCATTATATTGGCAGCAGGTAATTCTTCTCGCATGGGGAGGCCAAAACAACTTTTAGATTATAAAGGCAAAACACTATTGCAAACCGTAATAGATGAAGCCCTTAAAACAAACTTTAAACCTGTTATTGTTGTTTTAGGTGCAAATGCTGAAGAAATTGCCAAACACCATCAAACTGATGAGGTTACTTTTGTGGTTAACGACAGTTGGGAAAAAGGAATGGCGACAAGCATTGTTGCCGGACTTTCGACATTAATAAACAATGATAGCGAAATTGAAAGTACCATTATTGCAGTTGCCGACCAGGCTTTTATAAAAATGAGTAACTTTAATAACTTAATTGAGAAGCAGAAAGAAACAGGCAAAAATATAATTGCCAGTAAATATGCCGAAACGATAGGAACACCCGTTCTATTTAAAGAACATTACTTTGATTCACTTCTATCCCTTACAGGTGATGAAGGTGCAAAAAACTTATTAAAGCAATATCCTCAAGACGTGGAAACTGTAGTTTTTGAAGAAGGAGAAATTGATATTGACACAGAAACCGATTATAACCATTTAATTAGCCAACAATGATAGCAGATTCTTTTGGAAGAATACACGATTACCTGCGGATATCGCTCACTGATAACTGCAATTTTCGCTGCTTTTATTGTATGCCGGAAGAGGAATACGACTTTACCCCTGCTTCAAGACTTATGCAAACTGATGAAATTATCAAACTAGCTGAAATCTTTGTAGCCAATGGCGTAAAAAAAATAAGGCTTACCGGAGGCGAACCACTGGTTAGGAAAGATGCTGCCGAAATTATTGCTGCATTGGGTAAACTTCCTGTAGAACTTGTAATTACCACAAATGGAACACGCATTGCAGAAATGCTCCCTGTGCTAAAAGAGGCAGGTATTAAAACCATAAATATAAGCCTAGATACGCTGCAACCTGAAAAATTTTTTATGATTACCCGAAGAGATGTTTTTCATCAGGTACGCAGCAACATCGAACTGCTTTTACAACACAAAATTAAAGTAAAAGTAAATATGGTGGTAATGAAAGGCCTTAACGATAACGAGATAAATGATTTTATCAGTTGGACCAAACATAACCCCATTCAGATCAGGTTTATTGAGTTTATGCCATTTAGCGGCAACAAATGGACGAGCAACAAAATGTTTTCTCTTGATGAAATACTGGCAGTGGTAGAAAAAAATTTCACGGTTTTGCCTGTTAAGGGGGAACCGCACGATACCGCTAAAAGTTTCATGATCCCCGGTCACGAAGGTTCATTTGCCATTATCAGCACCATGACCAATCCTTTTTGCGATACCTGTAACCGCATGCGTTTAACTGCAGATGGCAAACTAAAAAACTGCTTGTTTTCTGATAGCGAAACAGATTTACTTACCGCATTGCGCAACAATGAAGAAGTGTTACCCTTAATCCAATCTACTATTTGGAGCAAAAAGAAAGCCTTAGGCGGGCAATTGGTGAGCGATTTCGAAAAAATTGATGCCACTACCATTCAAAACAGGAGTATGATTACCATTGGAGGATAAAATTTTCATGATCAGCGTAAAAGAAGCAAAAAACCTCATTTCTAAACATACAAAAGCACTTAATCCTGTTTCAATCGATTTGGCAAAGGCATCAGGGCATATCCTTGCTGCTGATGTTTACGCACAATACGATATTCCGGCATTTAGTCAATCTTCTATGGATGGTTATGCAATTAAATTTGCAGACCGCGAAAAAGAACTTGTTCTTATCGGCGAAATGGCCGCAGGAACGGAGACAGATATCACCATTCAAAATGGCGAAACCAGCCGAATTTTTACAGGGGCCCCATTACCCAAGGGTGCTGATACTGTGGTGATGCAGGAGAAAATTATCCGCGCAGATGGGAAAATAACCATACAGGATTCAAATTTAAAACTGGGTTTAAATGTACGGGATAAAGGTTCTGAAATAAAAGCCGGGGCATTGGCTATGGAAAAAGGGAGTATGCTGAGTGCTGCCGCAATTGGTTTTTTGGCTGGCATAGGCTTAAATAACCTAAGCGTTTACCCAATGCCCAGGGTTGCCATTATTGTAACGGGGAAAGAGCTGCAACAGCCCGGAAAAATGCTTGGATTTGGGCAAGTGTACGAATCTAATTCTTATTCTTTATCGGCTGCTTTAAAACACGAAGGTATTGAACAGATTACTGTTTACGAAGCTGATGATAACCTTCAAATCCTTAAAAATGTACTTCAAAAGGCAATAGCAGGTAATGATGTTGTATTGCTAACGGGAGGGGTAAGTGTGGGCGATTATGATTTTGTAATTGAAGCGGCAGCACAGTGTGGCATCGAACAAATTTTTCATAAAGTAAAGCAAAAACCCGGCAAACCATTGTTTTTTGGCACAATAGCAGAAAAACTAATCTTTGGTCTTCCTGGTAATCCTTCATC
Organism: Pedobacter sp. AC402; assembly: GCF_979252805.1. NCBI lineage: Bacteria > Pseudomonadati > Bacteroidota > Sphingobacteriia > Sphingobacteriales > Sphingobacteriaceae > Pedobacter > Pedobacter sp. AC402. Next base: position 177,380 of record NZ_CEEDAI010000006.1, read on the forward strand.
TGTACTCAGTTGTTACTATAATTACGTGCTTCCTTCTATCAAATCACTCTCAAATAAAGTAAATAATTTGATGGAAATCGAGGCCGAAATTACACATTCATACAGTAAACCGGCAGGCCTTGCACATTTTCTTAAAGGCCGTTATGATAAGGGAAAGGTTACGCCTTTAAATGCACAGGAATCGTACAGGTTGAGTTCTTTTGCGCAAGCCAATTGCCTCATCTGCCTGGAGGAAAAAGTAGAACATTACGAAAAAGGTGATATACTAACGGTAATGCTTTTCCCTTATTAAAACACGATGGCAAACTTTGTGTTATCTGTGAGGATTGGGATGAATGATTCGCAAAAAAGAAGTTTTAAAACAGGATGGGGCAAAACCAGCATCTTAACGGTAAATTAGCAGCATGAAAATCGAAATGATCAGTTTTGGCAAAATAGCCGAGTTTATCAGCAATCAAAACATTGATGTTGATGGCATAGCCGATACCGATGCTTTTAAACAGTATCTTGAAAATCAGTTTCCTACTTTAAAAAGCATGAAATATAAACTTGCCCTTAACAAAAATATTGTTCAGGAAAATACTACAATCACCAATAACGCTACAATAGCAATAATGCCACCTTTTTCGGGGGGATAAAAATATGAGTGCAGAGCGATACAACCGGCAAATTATCCTTAAAGGGTTTGGAGAAGAGGCACAGCAGCTACTTTTAAGGGCGAAGGTACTCGTTATTGGCGCCGGTGGTTTAGGCTGCCCTGCCCTGCAATACCTGGCCGTTGCCGGCATTGGCCACATTGGCATTGTTGATGATGATGCGATTGCTTTATCCAACCTGCACAGACAGATTCTGTTTACAACGGCTGATATTGGTAAGCTGAAAGTAGAAGTTGCGGCAAAACGCCTTCAGGAGATGAATACCCAAATCGGGATTATCCGCCATCCCATCCGTTTGCAAAAAAATAATATCCTCGATATCATATCCAGATACGATTACATACTCGATGGTACAGATAATTTTGAATCGAGATACCTCATAAACGATGCCTGTGCCTTGCTAAACAAACCATTGATTTTTGCTGCTGTATCAGGGTTTGAAGGTCAGCTCGCCATATTTAACACCCCTGATCATTTAATGCCCAGCACCAATTACCGCGATCTTTTCCCCATTCCACCCGATAAGGGAGAAATACCAAATTGCGCTGAAAATGGTGTTATTGGCGTGTTACCAGGCATTTTAGGCACCATGGCCGCAGCAGAAACCATCAAATTAATAGCAAGAATTGGGCAGCCCCTCACCAACAAAATATTAAGTTATAATTTACTTACACAAGAACAATATACCATCAGCATCAGTCGCGGAGAAGGGTATACCCTACCCAAAACTGTTGATGAATTTTTAAATATGAATTATCAGGATACGAACGAAAAGCCACAGGGTTATATAGAAATTGATGCCAATGAACTGGTTAAACTCCAACAGCTGGAATCGGTTATTTTAATCGATGTACGTGAACGGCATGAAGTACCAGTGTTGGATAAACAGATTTTTACGCAGGTACCCATGTCAGAATTTGGGGCTTTTATGACTAAAGAATTTTATCAGAAACATGTGGTTTTAATTTGTCAGCACGGCATTAGAAGCGTAGCCGCAGCAGAGGCCATGCAAGAAAAATATGGCGACGCAAAAAAGATTTACAGTTTAAAAGGTGGTATTGTAAAATGGAGAGATCATTTTCTCAGATCGTAACATGAGCGAAAAAAAGATAAAAAATATATTTGTAAACGGTCGGATCGAACCTGATTTTATAGCCGATAGCATAGCCAAACACAGCAACAAAACCGCTATTGGGGGTCATAGTATTTTTATGGGTCAGGTGAGGAAAGATGAAATTGAAGGCAAATTTGTAGCTGCGATTGATTACACCGCTTATGAAGACCTTGCCCTTGAAAAAATGCACCAGATCAGAGCAGATATTTTTGAGAAATATCCGCTTAACTGCATGCACATTTACCATAGCCTGGGTACTGTTAAGACTGGCGAAATATGCCTTTTTGTTTTTACTTCATCGGCACACCGCAAACCTGCAATAGCCGCTTGCAGCGAAGTGGTAGACCGCTTAAAAGCAGAATTACCAATTTGGGGAAAAGAAATATTCGAAGACGAAACACACCAATGGAAAGAAAATACGTAACATGGTAAACATTACAAAAAAATCCAACACTTTAAGGATTGCCGTTGCAACCGCTACTGTTAAAGTATCGAAACAGGAAACTATTGATGCCATTGAACAACGTAAAATACCAAAAGGTGATGTATTTGAATTTGCCCGTGCAGCCGGTTTATTCGGAGTAAAAAAAACCAGCGATGTAATTCCGGATTGCCACCCGCTCTCCTATAGAATATACTGCTATTACCTACGAAATTACTGGTTTAACAATTATCATCACTGTAGAAGTACATACCATATACAAAACTGGTGTAGAAGTTGAAGCCATGCACGGCGCATCGGTAACGGCTTTAACCATGTATGATATGCTAAAACCGATTGATAAAGGCGTAGAAATTGAAAATATCAGACTTTTAAAAAAATCAGGCGGAAAATCAGACCTTAAAAATGCCCGGTTCCCCGAAATAAAAGCTGCTGTGGTGGTATGTTCAGATTCTGTTTTTGAAAACAAAGCACAGGATAGTTCTGGTAAAGCAATTATTTCGCGTTTAAGGCAATGGGAAATTGATGTAGAAAAATACGAAATTGTACCTGATGAGGTAAATATCATTAGGGATAAAGCGCTTGAATTAAGCAATAGCGGTTACCAACTTGTGATTTTTACTGGAGGAACCGGACTTTCGCCACGCGATGTTACACCCGAAGCCATTGCACCTTTACTAGACCGGAATATTGAAGGGATTATGGAAACTGCCCGCAGTTATGGTCAGGAACGTATGCCTTATGCCATGCTTTCGCGCGGTGTGGCAGGTTTTATGGGAAAAACGTTGGTACTTACCTTTCCAGGTTCTAAAAGCGGTGTTGAAGAAAGTATGGATGCCCTGTTCCCACAGGTTTTACATTTATTTAAGGTGGTTAAGGGTGAGAAACATTAATGGAATTTAAATCATGACCACATCTGAAATCGTTATTGCGAGGAGGAACTACGAAGCAATTTTTCATGCTAATGATTTTTGCTGTAAAGATTGCTTCGTCGGCTGAAAAAGCCTTCTCGCAATGACGACCGCGCTACTATTGTTGTAAGTCTGAGCGTAGTTGAAGCCCCATAAACGATGTTTAAAATGCTTAAATAGTCCTCGTTTGTAACGAAGATTTTTGAGGTACGCATTTGCAATGCGAAAATAATTCCTTTAAGAGCGATTAAATCACTTTATTCGTACATCCTCGTTACAAACGAGGACGATGTAGTGTGAGAAATATTAATAAAATTTAAATCCTGACCAACATCTGAAATCGTTATTGCGAAGAGGAACTACGAAGCAATTTTTCTTGCTAATGGTTCTTGCCACAAAGATTGCTTCGTCGGCTGAAAAAGCCTTCTCGCAATGACGACCGCGCTACTATTGTTATAAGTCTGAGCGTAGTTGAAGCCCCATAAACGATGTTTAAAATGCTTAAATAGTCCTCGTTTGTAACGAGGATTTTTGAGGTACGCATTTGCAATGCGAAAATAATTCCTTTAAGAGCGATTAAATCGCTTTACTCGTACATCCTCGTTATAAACGAGGACGATGTAGTGTGAGAAATATTAATAAAATTTAAATCCTGACCACATCTGAAATCGTTATTGCGAGGAGGACTACGAAGCAATTTTTCATGCTAATGGTTCTTGCCACAAAGATTGCTTCGTCGGCTGAAAAAGCCTTCTAGTAATGACGACCGCGCTACTATTGTTGTAAGTCTGAGCGTAGTTGAAGCCCCATAAACGATGTTTAAAATGCTTAAATAGTCCTCGTTTGTAACGAGGATTTTTGAGGTACGCATTTGCAATGCGAAAATGATTCCTTTAAGAGCGATTAAATCGCTTTACTCGTACATCCTCGTTACAAACGAGGACGATGTAGTTTTCCGTGCTTTATGTGTTTCCGTAGCAAAAATCATCTTTAGTTCTATTGGCATCAAATAAAAAGCTAAAAGCTTCAAAGCAAAACCTATTAGCATCTAATTATAACCTATAAGGTTCAAATAACAAGCTAATAGCATCTAATAATAACCTATTAGCTTAAAATAACAGGCTAATAGCATCAACTTATAACCTATTAGGTTCAAATAACAAGCTAATAGCATCAAATCATAACCTATTAGCATCAACTTATAACCTATTAGCATCAAATAACAAGCTAATAGCATTAACTAAGAACCTAATAGCATCAAATCATAACCTATTAGCTTCATCATATTGAGCCTTGAAATAATAATTAAGCGATGCAATTGTTGATATAAATCAAAGATCAGAAATATTAAATTTAAACAGTAAAAATCTCTTTTCTGATCAAAAATTAAGTCCTATTTTTGCGGCATGTCCTCTAAATATAAGATTTTATACTTTTTCCAAAATACAGATACCGTTATATTAGAAATTAAGCGTTTGGATCTGCCCGCTAATGCAGATGCTGAAGCAACTTTTCATTGGCTTTATTTTGATAAAATTACAGGCTCTTTAATTAAATTATGGTTTAGATCGATGGATTCTTCAAACGAAATTGAAGAACGTTATTTTGAGCAAGGGTATTTAAAATTTAATAAAACGGAGGCTACGTATATCGAAAAGCATAATTCTTCTCAACAAAAGCTCAATAACATGGGCAATAGGGCAATTGGGGAGGATATTAGTGCTTTATTGGAAAATTACCTGAAATAACTCAAGCCATTTCTGGCAGCTCAGCTTCCAATCTGATTTTACTTAAGGGATACCTTGAAGCGTAATAATCTTTAAGTGACATACAAAAATGAGGATACCAATCTTGCTTTTGCATATTTTCTAAAAGCTGCGCACAGGCCAAAACATCCGCATCAGCCTGATTAATGGCATGGGCAACAAAATTAACCACATCCCAAATGCCATCTACCATTAAAAACCTAAAGGCAGAGAGTATTGCAGACCATTGCACTTTTTTAGCCTGCAACAAAAAGAACCGCGAAACAGGACTACACAATCGTTTAAAAGCCATATAATCTTCTTCTGCCCCTTCGAGGTTTAAAAGGCCATCGCTATAAGGGAGGTTTGCAATTTCGGCGGCAATTTTATCGCGACCATGAAAATACACGCTACCTGCACAAATGGAAGAAATTGATATTAACGCTAAGTGATCGTAAATTTCGGGATGCATTTTTAATGTGCCGTTGCGTACAAATACCAGTCCGCCTTTTTTAGCATTACCTTGTTGATTATTCATAGCAGATAAACTTAAAAGCTCAAATTCACCGGCAAAATTGAGTGCAGTTACAAACTGTGCCGCAGCCATAAAAGTACCACGATCAATAGGTTTGTTATTTAAAACAGGTTCCTGAATTGAAAAAATAGAAAGTTGCAAAAATATTAGTCTGTTTGGTTCCGGCCGAGTGTATCGACAAGAGCAAAAATAAAAATCCAATCTAGAAAACAACTATAGGAAGTGGCATCAAGACTGATTAAGTCGGTAATTGACTAGAAATGAGAAAGAAATTTTTTCAACTTTTTTATTCAGTAAATTAGTTTTGCGTTGCGAACAATTAAAAGCAAATTACTGTGCAAAAAAAAAGCAGGACTAAATCCTGCTCAAAATCTTTTTAGGGAAGAATTAAACAACTCTTACTTTCACTGCATTAAGGCCTTTTTTGCCTTCTTGAACTTCGTATTCAACTGTATCATTCTCTCTGATTTCATCAATCAGGCCTGATGCATGCACAAAAATCTCAGATCCGCTGTCTTCTTTAATAAAGCCAAAGCCTTTTTCTGAGTTAAAAAATTTTACTGTTCCGTTTTTCATTATACTGGATGTTTTTAAATTAAAAATCAAAAATAGGATTAAAACCCAAAAACCAAAATTACTGGCAAACAAAATTGAAGTTTATGCACAAAATATTTACAACTGTAAAGATTGTTTGCCATTTTACCGCATGAGTACGGTTAAAAAGTTATTTGATATTAGATAGATTTTCTCTGGGTGATTGAAGAATACCAATTGATGGGATGCGATCTTAAATTCATACCGTCACTTTCAATATGATACAAAATGATCGGCATACTGAAATCTACAAAACGTTCTACCTGCCTTGAAAGTTTACCAAGAAAATCGATACTCGAAATGCCTTCTTTTAAATGAACGTAAATTACATTGCCTGTTTTAAACTCAAAGCGCTCTACAACTCCAGGCCACTCTGCTTTAATTTTGCTGAGAAAAGCTTTGATTTTGGTTTCTTCTTTTAGATTTTCCATAAGCTTATCAGGATTTTTAATGTACGCTAATTTAACCAATTATTATGAATAAGATTAATTGTAACAGTAGATATACAATTATTTAACATAACTTATTATATCACTGCCGTCATTCCTGCGCAGGCGGGAATCTTAATGCACATTACAAACTAAACAACTTTGCCAAAGCATTACGATTCCCAATCAAATATGGAATGACGATAATAGCCCTAATACGTCATTCCCGCGCAGGCGGGAATCTTAATGCACTTTACTACCAAATAACTTTTCTTAAGCATTACGATTCCCAATCAAGTTGGGAATGACGATACGGATTAGGAATTTTACTTAAAAATTGTATTTTTAGTTATGGAACGAGGTGGTTGCGTATACATCATGACCAATGTCTTTAACACGGTTTATTATATCGGAGTTACCTCCGACTTATATTCCAGAGTCATTGAGCACAAACACAAGAGATATCCAAACTCTTTTACAACCAAATACAATTGTATCAAATTGGTTTACTTTACATTTTATGATCAAATTGATGAGGCTATTGCCCAAGAGAAAAGGTTAAAAAAATGGAATAAGGATTGGAAAGTAAAATTGATTAGTGATAATAATCCCGATTGGAAGGATTTGTTTAGTGAGGATCTATAATTGTGATACCCAGTACTAATAACTAATTAGCATATTCAGTTGAGTTGCAAAACGCTATAGCACAATACGTCCTTCCCGCGCATGCGGGAATCTTAATGCATATTACTAACCAAACTAATCCACTTAAGCATTACGATTCCCAATCAAGTTGGGAATGACGATATAGCCCAACACGTCATTCCCGCGCAGGCGGGAATCTTAATGCACATTACAAATTAAACAACTCTGCCAAAGCATTACGATTCCCAATCAAGTTGGGAATGACGCTGGAGCCCAATACGTCATTCCCCCGCAGGCGGGAATCTTAATGCATATTACTAACCAAACTAATCCACTTAAGCATTACGATTCCCAATCAAGTTGGGAATGACGATTTGTTTTATGGGAACCGTCATTTCGAGCGAAGCACAGCGCAGCCGAGAAATCTTTCCAATCAAAAAGAAAAACCCAATCAGATAACCCATCACTACTTCACAGCAACAATTTCTACACCACCATCCTGCAATCCCTTACCTTTAACTTTCAACTGTATTGCACCAGCTTTTTTATCCGATTGTAATAAAACAACCAATTTGCCGCTGAACAACTTCATGGTTGGTTTTACAAAAGACTCCAAAGAAGTGGCATCGCCATTACAAACTGCTTTAAATTTGCCTGCTCCTTTTACTTCGAAATTTAAAGCATTGGTTGCGGTAGGACAAGGATTTCCGTCTTTATCTACCACAGATACAGTTACAAAAGAAAGGTCTTTTCCATCTGCACTAATCTGTTTTCGATCAGCTGTAAGTACTATTTTAGCTGGTTTGCCTGCTGTATTAATTTTTTCTTCGGCTACAGGCTTCCCATTACTATCTAACGCCACCACTTTTAATGTACCAGGCTCGTATTTAACATCCATCCACATTAACCGGTAACGATTTTGTGGTGTTGATTTATCCTTTTTACGTATACCTAAACTTTTACCATTTAAAAAAAGTTCGGCACTATCGTAACTGGTGTATACAAATACAGGGGTGGTTTGCCCTTCTCTGCCCTCCCAGTTCCAATGTGGAAGTAAATGCAAGGTAGGTGCTGTTTTGTTCCAACGGCTCCGGTACAAATAATAACGGTCTTTAGGTAAGCCAGCAAGATCAGAAATTCCGAAATAAGAACTTCTTGATGGCCAGCTGCTATCGTAAGGAGTTGGTTCGCCAAGGTAATCGAAACCTGTCCATACGAACTCCCCTATTACCCAGGGCTTATCATCCTGCATTACAAAATCATCGTCGGGCACGTTAGACCAGCTGCAATATTCGAGATCATAAGATGAGGACTGAAAATCAGGATACTGTTTATCAAATCCCTTAACTACCGGAAATTTATAAATCCCTCTCGAACTTACGGTTGATGCGGTTTCTGATCCAAGGATAAATCCCTGAGGAAATACCTTATTTGCTTCTTCGTAAAGGGGTACCCGATAATTTAAACCAGGTATATCCATTACAGCTCCAAAACCCGATTGCATGGTTGCTTTCACCTGGTCCATCCCTACGGTAACCGGGCGGGTAGGATCTTCGCGGTGGAAAATTCCCTGAAGCCATTTGGCCCGCTTAACCCCTTCTGCTCCAAACTGATCGGGAACTTCATTTCCTGAACTCCACATTACAATACATGGATGATTTTTATTGGCCTGCACCAGGTTTACAACATCTTTTTCGGCATCGGTGTTAAAATACAAATGATAACCGTTTTCTACTTTAGCTTTTGCCCATTCATCAAAACTTTCTGCTAAAAACATAAAGCCCATTTCATCGCAAAGCTCCAGTTGCTCGGGCGAAGGCATATTGTGCGAACTTCTGATGGCATCGCAACCCATTTCTTTTAAAATGGTTAACTGTCTTCTTAATGCAGCGGTGTTAATGGCAGCACCAAGCGGGCCTAAATCGTGGTGCAAACAAACGCCTTTAAATTTTCTCACTTTACCGTTAAGGCTGAAACCTATACCAGCAGTGAAATTTATGCTTCTGATGCCAAACCTCGTTTTCACTACATCTTTTAATGTATTTCCTTCATAAACACTCGATACTGAGGTATACAAATATGGTCTCTCCGGACTCCAGAGTTTAGGATTGCTGATTTCTATATTTTGATCGGTTTCATTTCCGAAGATGGATTTTGCTGTATCAAGCGCTACCTGTTTTCCTAAACTATCCAAAATCTGCGTTACCAAACGAATGCCTTTTCCGGTCAGTTTGGTTTTAATATTCACTTTGGCAAATTCTTTCTTAACTATCGGGGTGGTAACGGTGATGCCCCATTGTTCGATACCTTTATCTTCTTTAATGATTACATGAACATTGCGGTATAAACCTGCCCCAGGGTACCAGCGCGACGATTTTGGCATATTCCTCAGGTGAATGGCCAAAATATTGTCATTCGCTTTTAAATCATTGGTGATATTAATATAAAAATAGTTGTAACCGTAATTCCATTGCCCAACCTGTTTGCCATTCAGGTATACGCGTGGCTCACTCATTGCTCCATCGATTTGAAGCAGCACTTGTTGATTTGGCTTAATTGCCGGCAGATTCAGTTTTTTTCTGTACCAACCTTCACCTATATAAGGTAAAGCACCGGTACGACCTGTTTTTTCACTGGCTTTATTTTCTCCGTTCTGAGTAATTGCAACCACCTGTTTATCTATTTCCTTATCAAATGGTCCGCTAATGGCCCAATCATGCGGAACAGCAACTGTTTCCCAGCCTGTATCATTAAAAGTAGATTCGGCAGCATTTGGAAAATTTCCTTTGGAAAATTTCCAGCCTTCATCTAACAGGATTTCTGTTCTTTGTGCAAAGGCATTTAAATGGAAAAGTACAGCAATAACAAGCGAGAAAAAGATTTTTTTCATTTAGAATATTTTGGATGATTGATTCGACAGGCAAGATAACTTCTTTTTAAACCATTACCACATCCAAAGTTAATTACATGCTTTTCTGCACTAAAATTTTTGCTTTTATTGCTTAAACTTTAGTCAAAAATGTGAAGTTTATTGCCAGCAGTATTTGTTTGTTTTGATTTTCAGAACAGCGCGTTAAAAGTAAAAAAGCCCTTCAATCCTGAGAGGGCTTTTTCATAGTCGTCTATCCCTATAAGTAGGAAGCTCAAAACTAAATAATGACTTTAATATTTTTTGGGTATGAATAAACTGAACAGAAAAAATTTTCTGTTTAATTCATCCTTAATTATCAGGTATTTAACGTTGTTCAAGGGCTGTTACTCTACTCCTTTTGCGTTCGTTGGCATTACATAAAGCGATTTCGAGGCCGTAATAAAAAGTATATTTTTCTTTATTCCACCAAAACAAATGTTTCCACACCACTCCTCAGGCACATCAATGTGTCCGATTTTTTCTCCGCTTGGTTTGTAAATGTTTACGCCTTTTCCTGTTACATAAATGTTTCCATTGCTATCTAAAGTCATCCCATCCGAATTTTGGTTAAGAATAAGCTGCCTGTCTGTTAGTTTAGCATCCGCATTAATGGTATAACGGTATGTTTTATTGGCGCTCATATCAGCAACGTATAAAAATTTACCATCTGGCGTACCTACAATTCCATTAGGTTTAATTACATCATCTGCAACTACAACCGCTTCTTTTTTGCCCTTTGGCAGATAATACACTTTCTGTGCTTGTATTTCGGGCGATTTACGCGTCCAGTAATCACGCTGATAATAAGGATCGGTAAAATAAATCCCTCCCTTGGCATCTAACCAGATATCGTTTGGTCCGTTTACTTTTTTACCTTCATAATCGCTGAAGAGTACTTTAATTTTTTTGTTCTTATCGATAGACCAGATCTGGTTATTTTCATCAGCACAAACAATCAGGTTGCCATTTTTATCAAAGTAGGTACCATTAGCCCTGCCCGATTTATCCATATATAGGCTCAGTTTGTTATCTGTACCATATTTCCAGATTTTATCGTTTGGCTGATCGGTAAAAAAAACATTCCCCTGTTTATCAACCGATGCACCTTCAGTAAATTTAAATTGTGATGAAATCAACTTTAAGCTATCTTGAACAAAAATGTTTTGATCGTTGCTTTGTGCAAAAGATGCTATACTTAAGGCAGAAAATGCCAGCGAAAATAAATACTTTTTCATTTATGTTATTATTATTTGATTAGACCTCAGGTTTTCGAAACCTGCGAGATCTTTAAAGATATTAACTTACCCGCTTCCCTTTAAGTAACATATTTAATGCATCATTCAGCGTACCTGCCTTCTGCACTTCTCCTTCATTTACAAAATAAATTTCATCGGCATTTTCAATGGTATTTAAACGGTGTGCAATAATTACGAGGGTGGTTTCTTTCGGGAGTTTGTTTAAAATACTACCTAAAAGTTGTTCGGTTATGGTATCGATATTGGCTGTAGCCTCATCGAGGATTAATAATTCAGGATTTCGTAAAACTGCACGCATAAAGGCAAGCAACTGCTTCTGTCCTAAACTTATACTGTCTGAGCCAGAGGTGATCTGCGTATTTAATCCTTCATCAAATATCGCCAGGAGTGCATTCAGATTGGCTTCTTCAATTATTTTTTCCAGTTCTGCATCACTAACATCTTTGTACTGGCTGTTGCCATACAAAATATTTTCTTTTACAGTGCCCGTAAATAAAAATGGCTCCTGTAAAATAAAACCGATTTTCTGAGTTCGCTCCTGCGCTGAAAAAGAACGGATATCTTTCCCATTTAACAAAACAGTACCTTTTGTGGCATCGTACAAACGGGAAATTAAGGATGCTGTGGTTGTTTTGCCACCCCCGGTTGGCCCAATTAAAGCATAAGTTTTTCCTTTTTCGAACCTCAGGTTAATGTTATGGAGAATTTCTTTACTGTCATCATATGAGAAATGCACATTTTTAAATTCCAGCAAAGCATCAGAAGTTGTGGTTCCTTCACCTTGGATTTGTTTTAAGTCACTCTCTAAAGATAAAATTTGCGAAATCCTGTCCCAACTTGCCATAGCCACCTGAAAACTGGTCCAAAGGGCTGCCAATTGCCTTAGTGGATTATAAAAATTGGTGGTATAAGCAATATAACTCACCAATAAACCCAGGGTAAAATTACCGGTAGATATGAGATAAATACCAAATAATAGGGTAATTAACTGTGCAACGCTCGACAGCAGGCCATAAATAGGCACAAAAATATTATTGGCCAAACCTGCACCAATGGCTGTTTTATAGTTTTCGGCATTGGCTTCGTCAAAACGTTTCCTGAAATAATCTCTACGGTTAAAAGCAATAATTACTTTAAAATTATTCAGACTTTCTTGTATTTCGGCACTCATGCCGCCAACGCTTTTTAGGTTTTTGGCATTCTTTCCTTTTACCCATGGCGATAAAAGCACAGTGAAAAGCACAATAACCACTGCGGGCGATAATGTTGCCGCACCTAGTTCCAAATTAATCGAAAGCAAAAAGATACCGGCACCAATCATGGTTACAATACTGCCTATAAACTGCATTAACGATTGTGAGAAAAACTGATTGAGCTTATCGGTATCGTTATTTACCCTCGATATTAAATCTCCGGCTTTATTCTGATTGAAAAACGAAACCGGCAATTCTTGCAGTTTATTAAAAATGGCATTGCGCAAAGTATATAACATGCGCTGGCCAACCCCACCCATCAACCTGGTTTGGGTATACCCGGTAACCATGGCAATCATGTACATCACTAATAAAATGCCGCCAAAAATAAGCACACCATGAAATTGTTTGGTACGGATATAGGTATCAACCGTGTGCCCAACCAATAATGGCCCCAAAAGCAATAAACCTGAATTTACTAAAATGGCAATGAGCGCCAGCCAAAGATTTCTTCTTTCGGCAGAGATGAGTTTAAGCAAACTCTTAAGCGCCTTATAAGTAGATTGCTTTTCCTGCCCGGTGCTAAGCTGGTTAAGATTGTAGTTCATAATTGCTGGTGCTCTGTTGTGAATTGTAAATCTGAACATATTCAGGACTGCTTTTCAGTAATTCCTGATGAGTTCCTTCTGCAATGATTTCGCCCTGCATCAGCAAAATCACCTTGTCATAATGTTCAACAGAAGCTATTTTTTGGGTGATGGATAGTAAAGTTAAACCTGGATAATTTTGCTGGATGTTCTCCAAAATCCTTTTCTCGGTGTTGTTATCAACACGGGCGGTAAAATCATCAAGTAATAATATTTTTGGATTTACCGCCAATGCCCGGGCAAGCATAATGCGTTGTTTTTGTCCGCCTGAAAGACTGTTGCCCCGTTCAGAAACAATGGTATTCAACTGATCGGGCAAGGCATCAACAAAATCTTTAAGTTCGGCAGTGGCAATTGCTTTGGCCAGAGATTCATCGGTAACGGTATCGCTAAAAGCAATGTTTTCCCTGATGCCTCATGTTAAACATAATGCTATCCTGAAATACAAAACCTACCTGCTGGTGGAAATTCTCCTGATTGTAATGTTTAATCTCTTCCCCATCATATAATACCGCACCAGAATCTGCATCAATCAAACCCGTTAAAATATACAGCAATTGTGTTTTCCCTGCAGCAGTTGGACCAATTATAGCTGTTTTTGAACCTGCCTTTGCAGAAAATGAAACAGCCTTCAGAACTGGTTTCTGCCCAAAGCTTAAACTGATGTCTTTCGCCTCCACATCGCCATTTAGCTGGGTAGTAAGTGTACCGGGATGATTGATTTCTGCAGCATTAAGCACACTTTCTATCCTTTGGTAAGAGGCCGTAGCCTGCGCAATTACATTGCTCATAAACCCAATTACCAAAATGGGGAATATGATAAGGGTTAAGTAACTGCTAAAGGCTGTAAACTCTCCTAACGACATTGAATTTGTAATTACAAAATGGCCACCCAGTACCAGAATACATAAGCCCGATAAATTGGCTGTAAAAACAATTATCGGAATAAGTGCCGCAAACATGCGAAGGATCGAAATTCCTAAATCTCTTGCTTTGGCATTCGCATCTAAAAACTTATTGTATTCTAAAGCCTGTGAGTTAATTACGCGAATTAATGCCGAACCTAAAATACTTTCGCTAATTACTTTGTTAAGCCAATCGATAACTTCCCTGCTCTTTTTAAAAAGTACTTTTACCTTGCTTAACACATAGAAAAATGCACCGCCAATAATGGGTACAATTGCAATTACACAAAGTGCCAGTTTCCAGTTAATCATCAGCAGCAGGATACTGGCCCCAACAATAAGAAAAATAGATGAACAGATGGAAACAATTGCCTGCGAAACAAACATTTTTATCGAATCGGCATCTGCGGTAAGGTTGGTGAGCAGTTTAGACGGATTTGCCTGAATGATGTAGGCATGGCTTTGTCGCGAAATCTGATCAGATAACCTGGTTCTTAAATCTCTGGCCACACGTTCAGAAGCATAGGTTTGTACAATACTCTGTAAATAGGTAAAGATAAAAACCAATACAATGGCAAGTGAAAACTGGAAAAGTATAGTTTGAAGGTTGAATGTTTTGTTGGTATAAGAATCGATACCGCTTGCAATAATTTTAGGTAAAAGTAAATTGATACCGTTACTTAGTAATGCAAAGAGGATCAGCATAAAAATTAAGCCCCTGTAATTTCCAAGCAAACTGAAAATACTTGGCTTTTTGGCTCCTTTGGTTTTTTCCATATCAATGAAGATACCTTAAATTGTAGATTCCAAATTTAGCCGAAAGAAATGATTAAATTAGAAAATAATGAATTAGAGAATGATTGAATTTTGAGTGAGTGAATGTTTTAGGGGGATTTTAATTAAATCAATCATCCTTAGATTCAATCATCCACTCATTCAATATTCAATCATTTATACTATTTGCTTTCTTTCAAAACCATATCAATGGTTATCGCTGTAGCCACAATCGCAACCTTTTGATTACTTTCGGCATAACTGGGATCGATAGAAACATTGTATTTATCGGCCGTAGTGAAAACTTCTTTCAAAGCGCCAGCCCATTTTTTGTTTATTTTGCCCATCTCGGCACCTACATTATTGGTGATGCTAAAATTCCAGGCCTTCCAATCGCCAGATATTTTGGCAATCTCCTCACCCGATGTTGGACTCGAAATGGTAAAAGTGGGTTTAAAGAACTTAAATTTTTGTTTGATAATACCCACTTCAACACCAAGCGGATCGGTAACAATAATTTTCGACATCCAGAACGTCCAGCCTCTGGTAATGGTGGCCTGCAACTGGTCGTTGGTATCGGTAATTTCTAATTTAAAAGGCATCATACGCTTATCAATCAATAAGGTTAAAGCCTTTTGCCAGCCAGAAATACGCTGCTTAATAATCCCGATCTGAGCACCCTGATCGTTATACACTTTGTACTCGTTTGCAAACTTTAAAAAGTTTACTTTCTCATCAATAAAATACTCGTCGCTTAAAAAAAATGGAGGAATCTGCTTGTTCATATTGTAGATTAATATTAGATAAGCCGCTAAAATATATAATTTTTTTTACTGTAAGTTCTAATAAGGTGTATTCGCAGCACAAGCGCTCATTTTAAACGGGATGGCAGCGATATCCCCGATTTTTCATCGAGGATTTAGCGAACAGCCCGGCTACATTTTCCGATGAAAGACTACTGTACCCTTCCAAACGATTTAAAATTAATTTTGCAACCAAACATTGCTACCTTTGCAACAAAAGCCATTGAAGAAAATGGTTAAACCCAAAACACATGATTGAAATAGGAAAATACAACGAGTTAAGGATTTTAAGCAAAACAGAAGCCGGATTAAACTTAACCGATGGCGATAAACTGGTCATCCTGCCTTACCAATACGTTCCGAATGGCGTAGAAATTGGCGATAACATAACCGTTTTTGTTTTTGTACAAAAAGATGGCCGCTTAACAGGAACAACACAAAAGGCTTATGCCGAAGTAGGCGATTTTGCCTTTTTGAAAGTAGTATCTGATGGTGATGAAGGCGTGTTTATGGATCTTGGTATCGATAAAGATGTTTATGTACCAGATCGTGAACAAAAAAGGCCGATGCAAAAAGGCTATAAATATGTAGTTTACCTATACTTAGATGAAAGTAACGACCGCTTGTTGGCTTCTTCTAAACTTTACGATTTTGTTGAAGAAGATGGTTTCGATTTTGAAGAAGGTGATGAGGTTAGCTTGTTAATTACCGAAGAAACCGATCTTGGTTTCAATGCAATCATCAACAATACTTATATCGGTTTGCTTTATAATAACGAGGTTTTTGATAATATCCAACCGGGCGAAATGCGTAAAGGATGGATTAAGAAAATCCGTGTGGAAGGTAAAATTGATTTAACATTACAACCAAGTGGGTACGGCCATATTCTCGATTCGAAAGAAATGATGTTGAGAGAACTGAAACAAAGTGGTGGCGTAATTGAATTGGGCGATAAAAGTTCTCCTGAAGATATTTATCACCGCTTCCAGATCAGCAAAAGTGCATTTAAAAAAACCATTGGTTCGTTATATAAAGAGCGCCTGATTATACTTTCTGACGATTCGATCAGATTGATTACAGACGAGGAAGCAGAATAAGTTAGCCACAGATCAAAAGGATAAACACAGATGTTATAAATAATTTAGCCACGGAAACACAGATGAACACGGAATAGTTTTGCGTGATTTCCGCGCCTCCGTGGCCAATATATAAATCGTCCTTTCGACTGAAGCAAAGCGGAATGGAGAAATCTTATTTTATCGGTTGATGTCACACCGACCGAAAGGGGCATACTCACCTCCAAATTGAATAAATATAATATAGTAGATAGATAATGTTGGTCGGTGTGATACCAACCAATAAGCAAAATAATTTAGCCACGGAAATACAGATTAACACAGAATAGTTTTCCGTGTCTCCGTGGCAAAAAACCTAATTCAAATTAAACTTATCGCTCTGAATTTTCACCGCATTAGAAGCTGAAACAATCGCCACAATCATAATCCCGATTACGATAGCTAATATAACCTGCAAAGTAGAGTAAACTTTTGTGCCCGAAACAAAAATTTCTGAATCTTTGATCAATTCTTTACCAACGTTAGATTGTATTTTAATAAGCGCAGAGAGTTTGGCCAGCGTTTGGTTAGCCGCATTTTTGCCCATCGATTCATAAATACCCTTACCTTCTATGCCAACTGCATTCAGTATGCCCGACTCTACTTTTTGCTGAAAAACCAAAGCCTTTTTAAGCTCATTTAAAAAGCTTTTCTCCTGCTTCACTAATAAAGTAAGCTCGTATTTTTTAATCACCGAATCTATTTTCCGGTTGTGTTTATTCATTTTTGCAATCCCGGTTGAAAGTTGAACAGCTGTATCGCCCAACAATATTCCTTGAAGAATCTCATTCTTAAAATACAGATTTTCGGCAATAAAATATAAATCAGTTGCCGGCACAAGTCTGTCGTTGTACATCGAAATAAAAGACTCATTAATTTTTTCTACACTCTTATCTTCCAAAAAGCGGATTAACAAGGTGCAACACATGATGCAAAACAGCAGGAAAGCGATTTTCAGTTTGTTTTTAAGACTAAAGGCAAATTTCATCATATAGTTGGTTAGTATTAAAATTCTTCGTACTTGTATGCCACTTAACCGTCGCCCCGAATTCATATCATGGAGTTTTTGCAGGATAAATGCTGAAATAAATTCAGCATGACGATAGCGATTAAAAGTAATCTTCCTGTGCCGTTTTTGCGAATAACTGTGGAGCAAAGTTGACTAAATATAACTCTTTTTTAGCACGGGTTACCGCCGTATACAACCACCGAAGAAAATCAAGATCAATCATTTCTTCAGTAAGATACCCCTGATCGGCAAAAACAGCATCCCATTGCCCACCCTGAGCCTTATGGCAGGTAACCGCATAGGCAAACTTAATTTGCAGGGCATTATAAAAAGGATCTGCTTTAATGGCCAGCATCCGCTGCCGCTTGTTGGCAATATGCTCATAATCCTCATTAAGCCCATCAAAAAGCTTTTTATTTTGTTCATACGGGAGGTTGGCACTCTCTAAATTAAGCGTATCTAACATTACTTTACAGCTGATCTGCCCCGCAGCAGGGAAATCCATAAATTCCAACGTAGCATCGGCAAAGCGGAAACCGTAACGCTCCTCCTCCCCCCTCACACGGGTTACTTTTGCCATATCGCCATTGGCAATAAAAGCAGTATCTTCATTATCAGGCAGCCAGAAATAATTGTTCCGTACCACCATAATCTGATCGCCGCCTGTTAACTCTTCCTCACGGTACAGCAACCTAGCCCTAATTTGTTGGTTGTATACATTGGCCGATTTATTGGAACGGCAAACCACCAGGGTATTTTCCATACCAAATTTGCGGTACGCATATTCCAATCCTTCAACCAAACGAGCACCAGGCATGTTATAAATATCCGTATAACTTTTGGTGAGGAATTTAGGCAATGGATTTTCCGGGTTTTTCGCAATCTGGTTACGAAGCATCGTCGCATTAGCCAAAATACCCGATTTTTTCCCTTGTCGCACCACTTCCTTTAACTCTACAGATGATACCGTTAATGCAAATTTATCTTTCAGGTATTGCTCGTTCAGTGCCGGACTATCTAAACTGCCCACCGGGGGCAATTGTGCGGTATCACCTACAAAAAGCAAAAAGCAATTTTTGGTGTTATACACAAACTCGAGCAAATCTCTCAGTATCGAAGAACCCGTTTCATTAAACTCATCGGCAATCATAGATGCCTCATCAATAATAAACAGCGTATTTTCTGCAAGATTTGGTGCCAGCTGAAACTGCATTTCTGGCGATGCTGCCGAACGTTTACGGTAAATCCTTTTGTGTATGGTGAGCGCCTTCCGGTACGAATACTGGCTCATTACTTTAGCCGCCCTACCTGTTGGTGCCAAAAGTTCGCTACGCAGGTTAAATTGTTTCAAAACCTTAACCAAAGCCGCTACAGAAGTAGTTTTACCAGTACCAGCGTAACCTTTTAGTACAAAACAGCGGTATTCATCATCCTGTTGCAAAAACACCGACATCCGCTCACAAAAAAGCAACTGCTCCTTGGTGGGTGTGTGTTCGTATGCTGAAGCGATAAGCTGACTTTTATCGATTATCATCTTTTATGGTTAATTTTTTTAAACAGTTAATCAGTTAATTGTAGATTACACATGAAATAATAAACTGAGTTTTGAGCACAGCCCTCAATTAATTAAACCGTATTGAAGCGGTATCTCCCGATCTAGATTAACATTCGTTTTTTTGTAAATGTTTGATCGGGTATTTAGCGGAAAGACGGACAACTGTATCCGATTAGCAGTACAGTACCTTTTCCAACAAATGCAATCGCTATGATTTATGCTTTCAGCCCTTTGCTCCTTGCTTATTACAAAAGTAACGTTTCAATGCGGTGTGCCATTACCATATTCTGTTTTTTGCTATAGCTAAAAATAGTAAAATGACCATCCTGAGAAGCCACTAAACCAATTGATTGTGGCTGATCATTAACAAACTGCGCAACAGAAAAATGCCTGGTGCCACCGAGCTGTCCGGGATATAAAATCTTATCCTCCCCACCAACAATCGGCTCAGAAAAAGCAATCTGCTCTACGGTTGGTTTTCCTTTGGCGCGACCGATTTTCGCCCCGAATGCAATAAGATCGAACTCCTCATTAATAATTGTTGCACCATCAACAGCGGTTAAACCTGCTAAATGCTCAACCTCGCGACGTATAGCACCCTGAGAAAAAATCTCGCTCTGGTTGCCATTTTGTTTCGCCAGGTTAGATAAACCGCAGAAAGGAGGCTCTACTAAATATTGTATCGGATGAATAATGGATTCTTCCCACTTCGTATCGCCCTTAGGTACAATTAACAAAGCTCCCCCACGGCCATGCGCACGCATTGAAACCGAAAACTGAATGAGAATATTGATGGGATCATTCCAGCTCGCCAAAACTGTAAGATCTAATAAGGCCTGTAAAATTGGCGGACAATCTTTGTTTGTACAGCTCCTATCGTCTACAATCCTGATCTCGCTCTCCTTTCAATACCGCAACATTGGTAAACTTACCTATGCCGTAAATCCGACGGTGTTTAATTACGATTAAGCCAGGTTCAGAAACATCTACAACAAAACAAAAGTTGGGTATATTTAAAGTTGTGCCCCAGATATAAAGTTCGCCATCTTCTTCCCAAACCCCTAAATGGATTCCAGAACGTTCAATTCCAGGGGCAATTTTAGTTAAAGTATTGGCATTTAAAGCTAGCTTTTTTGCAAAGCGCAAAGGTTTCGACGCTTGCTCGGGAGGTAAAAATGCAATCGAAATTCGTGGCGAATGCCCTTCTTCCTTGCGGAGGCTGCTCCAAAAAGCAACATCAATTATCGCTTCAATTATTTTCCTATCCGGTTGAGTAGCCAGATCTATCTCACCTTGTTCAATTGCATTTTTATGCAGCTTAACAAAATGTTGTTCAATAGTAGCCGCAATGGTGTTTGCAGCTTTATAGGTAGGCTTGTAACTCATGTTCCGAATTTAAGCCGAATATTTCGATTTTTGAATACCCTAAAGGTTTGATTTTGGTAAAAAAATACAGACAGTTTCACCACAGATCTTTACAGATAAACACAGATATTTTTGAGGTTCATTTTACCGCAAAGCACAGAGACAAGATTAAACACGAAGGTGCAAAGCACATAAAGTTTATTAAATAATTTGGGTGTATATCAATTCACTTAAATAAACTAAGGTGCTTTAAGTTTAAAAGGTTTATTGGGCAATTGGTAAACCAAATGGCAAGGAATTATTTCTGTGAACTCGAGTTTCTGTGGCAAAAAACTAAAGCACTACAAGTCAAAACCAAAAAATTAAACCTCATCTTACCGTTAATCCTTAAAAAACTCTATTTTTGTTTCAATGAGTAACAATAGTCTCTTATTAGTTGATCCGAATTTTAAAGCCGATGCATCTGCAAACTGCCATTTATTATTAAAAATAACGAATGATAGCTTCTCTTATGCAATTGTAGGTAAGGATACCGAAGAAATTAATGTTATTTTCGATAAACAAGGTTGCGATGACGTTCAGCAAGAGCTAAAATCTGCATTTGAAGCCGATAGTTACTTATCTTTACCTTATGCAGCTGTAAAAGCAGCCGTTCATACCTCAAATTTCATTTTTATTCCTGATGAATGGTTCAACGGTGAAAATTTAGCCGTTTACTCCAAATATTTAGGTACGGATGCAAAGGTGTACACTAAACATAATGACGAACTTGGCTTTAACACCATCTTTTGTTTAAACGAAAATGTGAAAGCCCATTTGCCCGAAGAAACCAACATTTTCCCACAATCAGAACCCTTGATGGTTTTATTTAACCATTTGGCTGATGAAGCTTTACTGATCGATTTTACAGCAGTATCTTTCAATGTATTGTATATAAAGGATAAAAAAGTTGTTTTCCAAAATCATTATGAATCAGAAAATGCCGAGGAATTTAATTATTTCCTTTTGTTGATGATCGAACAATTGGGTTTAACCGATACTATTCCGGTTTATTTACAAGGCATTATTAACGAAGATGATGAGCATTACAATTGCTTATTAAAATATTTCAATCAACTTTATTTCTTCCTTCCAGCCGGAAAACAGAATAGCGAACTATTGGCAGATATGCCAAAACACTATTTTAGCGGTCTGCTTGCTTTAGATTTATGCGAATAATTGGTGGCAAATTAAAGGGCATCCGTTTGCAGCCCCCTGCAAATTTACCTGTGCGCCCAACTACGGATATGGCCAAAGAAGCACTTTTCAATATCCTTAACAACAAATATGATTTCGAAACCTGTACCGTACTCGATTTGTTCTGCGGAACGGGAAATTTAACCTTCGAGTTTGCCTCACGCGGCGCAGAAAGCATTTTATCCGTTGATATGGATTATGGTTGTGTAAACTGGGTTAAAAATACAGCCAAGCAACACCAGTTTAATCAAATCGATGTTCGCAAAGGCGATGTTTTTAAGTTATTAAAACAAATGACAGGTGCTTACGACCTGATTTTTGCCGACCCACCCTATAACATGCCAAACATCCCACAAATTCCGGTAATGGTAAAAGAGCAACAACTACTTAAACCTGATAGCTTGTTGATTGTGGAACACCAAAGCAACATGAAACTGAACAGTCAGCCAGGTTATACCGAAACCAGGAAATACGGCAATTCTTCTTTTAGTTTTTTTGAGTATAGCAAGTAGCGAAGGTCCTAAGCTTAACCTAAGCCAGTATATATTATTTTCTTTTGTTTAAGGCGGTCATTCTTGTATTATGGCGGCGTTTAGCACTGCTTTTCATTGCAATCAGACTAAAAATGGGCAGCCTGCTCCAGCCGCAATGCCAAAAATCACCTTAACATTCTTAATTCCTTAATTGTTAAAACCAAAAAATTCCGTGTAAATCCGTGTTTCCGTGGCAAAAAAATTAATCCACTTTGTGTCCTTCGTGTATTGTGGTAAATAATTCCGCTATAAAATATATATTTGAATAATGAAGATAGCGCTATTTCCAGGCTCATTTGATCCGATCACTATTGCTCACGTAAATATTTTACAACGTGCAACACCACTTTTCGATAAAATTGTAGTCGGTATCGGACTAAACAGTTCTAAACAGAATTTTTTGAGTGCAGAACAGCGTCTTCAAATATTACAGACTGTTTTTAGCGGTTATCAAAATATCGAAATTCAAACTTACGAAGGTTTAACAGTAGATTTCTGTAGAAAAATTGATGCTACTTACATGGTACGCGGCATCCGTTCGGCAGCAGATTTTGAATATGAAAGAGCCATCGCACAAATTAACCAAACCATGATGCCTGAAGTAGAAACCATTCTGCTTTTAAGTAAACCCGAATATTCAGCCATCAGCTCTACAATAGTACGCGATATTTTAAGAAACCATGGCGATGTAAGTCCATTTGTACCCAAAGAAGCACTTAGTTTTTTATAGAAATCAGACTCTTTATGCTCGTTCATTTTGGCAAAACAGAGAAACTGCTCAATTTTTATGAATATGAGTTGGCAAGCTGTGATAATTGCAATGAGAAAACAGTAACCTATCGCATCATTCAGAAATATTACCAAATCAACGGGATTCCAATCCTTCCTGCCGAAAAATACACATCAATGAGTTGCGATAGCTGCAACTTTAGCAACAATAACGTTATAAGTGAGAACGCTAAAGTGTATGAAAAGCTTTCAAAAACCCCATTGTACCTGTACACAGGCGCTGCAATTTTAATCGGCACTTTTTTATTCCTGATCATTGGCGCTATTTATACAGCAATTATTAAATAATCTGTAACAATACTTATTTAAGTTGTAGCCAAACGTTACGGCAGAGGATTCATTTAATTTTATTTCAATAAATCTGTAACGTTTTAATCAATCCGTTACCAATGGGTTATCATATTAAATGAAAGAAACAGAAAACATATTTCTCAACCTGATTAATCAACACAAAGCGATTATACATAAAATTTCGAAAATGTATATGAACGGTGTTGAAGAACAACGTGATCTGTTTCAGGAAATCGTATTACAACTTTGGAAAGCCTATCCTACTTTTAAGGGTAACGCTAAATTTACCACTTGGATGTACCGCGTATGCTTAAATACGGCATTGATTTATTTTAAAAAGGATAAGAAAAAGATTGATAAAATACATTTAGACGAAAATATTGACATCATAGATGTAAACGACAGCGAAGGTAAAGAGGAGAAATTAGCCTATCTGTATACTGCAGTTCAAGAGTTAAATATGATCGAAAAGGCATTGATATTTCTTTTTCTCGAAAATCAATCCCATCGTGAAATTGCTGAAAACCTTGGCATCAGCGAAGTAAATGCAAGGGTTAAGCTAAACAGAACAAAAGAAAAATTACAATTCATTATAAAGAAAAACGGTTATGAATTTTGACGATATCAAAAACGAATGGAATGCTGGAAATCCTGAAGGGAACAACATTTCTAAAGATATGTTACAAATAAAACAGGCACATACTCCAATTGATAGGATTAGGAGAAAGATGAAACATGAGTTTTTTTACCAGGTTATTGCTTTGGTTATCATGGCTTTCATTCCTTATCTTTTTAACTTTTCAGAAACGATGGTTCAGGTATTTTTAATGTTTTATGCCATTACCTGTGGTTTTACAGCATATTACTTTCTTAAATTTTACCGCTTTTATAAAAATTCTTACGATATGAGCCTGGATACACGCAAAAATATCCTGTGGTTTTACTATGAAATGAAATTGAATGTAGAACTTTATAAAGCCCTAACATACATTATCGCCTTTATTGGGGTCGCATTGATAGCGGTATATCTGTTTATTGAAAAAGCTTCAATATTCATTAGGATTTTAAGCAAATTATCATCTGTTTATATTCTATTAAACTGCTTTGTTTCCATTTTAATTATTGGTGCAATTACCGAACTGTGGGCCTGGTATTATTACGGAAAACATTTAAAACACTTAAAAAAAATAGTTGATGAACTAGATTATGAGTAATGTACCTCTAAGATTTTAATAATAATTTCTGTCAAATCGTCATTGCTAGAAGGCTTTTTCAGCCGACGAAGCAATATTTATGGCAAGGATCACTAATGTGAAAGATTGCTTTCCTGGTTACTCCTCACCATGACCACCTTTCTAAAAGATCTATAAATGCGGATATAAATATCTTAAAAAGTTTCAACAAGTTTAATCTGGCAAAGTTAAGGTGATTTCCACCTGCTAAAAATAATTTCAGCAATACAATCTGTGCGAAGGAATAATTACAAGATCCCCCCGGCCCTTAACACATCCATTATTGATGGAAAAGTATTTTTAACTACCGGAGAAATGTGGTTTTTATCTAACCATACGGCTTCATCAATTCCCTCTTCCTTTTGTGGTATCAAATTAGGTTCACCTTTAACCTTCATTTTATACCAATTTGTTTTTTTAATTACCATTTTCGAACCGATTGGATAAACATGGTAAGTTTTACAAAGCTTTTCTTCCCGTTTAAAAACCCTGATCCCGCATTCTTCCTCTACTTCGCGAACAGCGGTTTCTTTCATTTTTTCACCTTCTTCCAACTTGCCTTTCGGCAAATCCCATTTTTTGTTCCTGAAAATAAAGAGGTAATTTCCGTTTGCACTTTCTACCAAACCACCCGCAGCTTTTATGATTGTGCAATCTTTTTTCAATTTTTTAAACGTTTCCTTAGGATTCTTTGTTAAAAAAATATAGCTTTTTTTTGACCCGTTCTTTAGTTTTTTGTAGAACATCTGCAAATCAAAATCCTGAAATTCAAGTTGTTGAATTTTCTCTTTTTGTTCGGGCAGAAAATCTGAGATAAATAAAGTGTTATCGTTAATATAAATTCTATAATTTCTCGGCATATATTTTTAAAAAGACATTAAAACGCGCTAAACTCAAATCAAATAATTCAATTGTATCATTCCAACACGAATAAATCTGAATGTTTGATTCCCCTAAAGTAGAAAAATTGTTGAGTTATTTACATGGTAAAAAAAAAGGTTACAACAATTAATGTTGTAACCTTATCTAAATTAACGCTCTCAATCAAAGATTGATGCAAGGCTCTCACCCCTTGCTTGGTACAAATATATAAATATTTTCTTGAAGAAGAAATGTATTTCAAAAATGTTATTGTTTAACTGCTCAATATTTATAATCAGTTGGAAAAGAATGGTGAATAATTCACTCAACGACAAATATTTTCATAATTTTAACCTTTTAATCTGCCATGCCAATACCTTCACTATCCGAAACAGATCTGGAAGCATACCAGATTGATCTTTCAAACCCAGAAAAATCAACAGGAGAACTCTTTATCAAATTAAATGGGCTTTATCAGCGGTTTGCTGGCAATGAACAGTTGTTGGCAAATTTTGAGTATGCTTCAGCACTCAATAGTCTGGAAAACGATTACAGCTCCAAAAAAGAGCATTACAACAAAGAAATTGCCGAGCTTAAACGACAGTTTAAACAATTGGATAACCGCATTATTGCCGCAGAACAGAAGTTACGCCATGGCATTCCGGAAGATTTGATGGTGATGGACAAAATTATTGCTGAGCAGGAATCGATAGTAAAAGACCAGGAAAAACTCAACAATGCGGAATCGTTTATTGTGGAGCAGGTGCGCAAAATCGACATAGCACATGGAAAGGATTTGCAGAAACTGGAGCAACAACAAAATAACCGCAATACTCCTTTTCAAAGTAAGTTTTCTGCCTTTAATGAACAGATGAAACTTGCAGAAAAACGCATCACCTTAAAGGTAAGTGCATTTTCGTTAATTGCCATTATTGGTATTCCATTGGTTATAGATGCCATTTTCAGTTCGATCGGGATGCCTGCCCTTGGCAAAAACACCAATAACCTGATATTAACACATTATATTTTTTTAATCAGCCTGATCCTTGTTGAAATATTTATGGCAGATAAAATAAGAAGCCGCATTTCGCGCATGCTATCCATCTCCTACCTTAAAGATTCGGTAAGCACACTTCAGAATTTACTGGCCGAAAACAGGAAACAGATTTTTAAAGTAGAATCTGATCATCACATTACGATAGCTGAATTTATAAAGCAGAACGCTGCAGAGTAGATCGTTTTATAAAAAAATAGGGATTTAAAATCAGCTGATGCTGTTCCAAATCCCTATTAAAATACTAAGTTATAGCTATAAAGTAGCCATATCAATTACAAAGCGGTAACGAACATCTCCTTTTTCCATGCGTTCATAAGCATGGTGAATGTCTTTCATATCGATCATTTCGATATCAGAAACAATATTGTTTTCAGCACAAAAATCTAACATTTCCTGAGTTTCAGCAATTCCTCCGATCCCCGATCCTGCAAGACTTTTTCTACCGCCCAATAAACTAAAAGCGGCAATTTCTGCTGGTTTTGGCGGTACACCCACACAGATATGTGTACCATTTGTTCTTAATAAAGAAAGGTACATGTTAAAATCGTGCTCTGCAGATACTGTATCCAAAATAAAATCGAAAGTACCTTTCGCAGCTTTAACCTGTTCAGGATCGGTAGTTACCACAAAATGATGTGCACCAAGCTTTTTAGCATCCTCTTCTTTTTTAGGTGAAGTACTCAATACAGTTACCTCAGCTCCAAATGCTACGCCAAATTTTACTGCCATATGGCCCAAACCACCTAAACCAAGTACGGCAAGCTTATGGCCTTTTCCTACTTTCCAGTGTCTTAACGGAGAGTAAGTAGTAATACCAGCACATAAAAGCGGTGCTACAGCAGCAAGATTTAATTTATCAGAAACATGAAGTACAAATTCTTCACGCACTACGATCGAATCAGAATATCCACCATAAGTAGGCGTTTTACCATCTCTCTCCAAACCGTTATATGTCTGCGTATTGCCTTCTAAACAGTATTGTTCTAAATCCTGCTTACAGTTTTCGCAAACCTGGCAAGAATCTACCATACAACCTGTACCGGCAAGATCACCTACTTTGAATTTTTTAACATGATCTCCAACTTTAATAACCCTGCCTACAATTTCATGTCCGGGAACCATCGGGAATATCCCAGGAAACCAGTCATTTTTAATCTGATGCAGATCTGAGTGACAAACGCCACAGAAAAGTATTTCAAATTGAACATCATGAGGACCTACTTCCCGGCGCTCAAAATTCCAGGGTGCAAGATCTGTTCCGGCATTTTGTGCCGCATATCCTTTTGTTGCTATCATAAAAATTTAATTTATTTAACCATAACAAATGTAATCAGCCCTTTGTTAGGAACGATTACACAAATCAAATAATTCATTGCAAAATTCAAACAACAGTATGGTATAAGTATGTTATTAAAGAGAACTAGATCAAAATATATCAAGAGAACAAGCCATGTGTAATTTCTTTTATAGCATCATCTGCGTAAAAAAAGATTGTAAACATCCCTTGGTCTTGGGTGATCACTAAAATATCTTCGCGTTTAATATGGTTCTCGTTGAGAAAAAGCGTAAGGCGTTCGTGCGAACTAAAATAATCTGATTTTAAAACTATCATAAATTAGTGATATCTCTTAAGACAGATCGGATTATTCATTGTTACAAACGGTACAATATGATAAATACAATATAATCTTTAGTGTTTTCAACACTTACAATTCTTTATCCTCTTGATTTACAAGGAGTGGCAAGAAATAGCTTTTAGCATCCATCAGAATTTCCGATATTTGAAACATTTGAATGTTGAAATCGAATTATTTTCTACATTTTTTTTATGCCCTTTAAAACATTGGGGTTTAATAAACGTTATGACAAACACAAATAAATCTGTAATTTTGAACCATGTATAATAAAAGTGATATTGAATTAAAGGTAGCGGAATTTTTATTACAGATAAAAGCAATCAAATTACAACCAAATAACCCTTTTACATGGGCTTCGGGTTGGAAATCGCCAATTTATTGCGATAACAGAATTACCCTTTCTCATCCTCAGGTTAGAACATACATCCGCCAAAAACTGGCACAGGCCATTCAGGAAGAATTCGGTTCGGTTGATGTAATTGCAGGTGTTGCAACCGCTGGAATTCCTCAGGGCGTTTTGGTGGCTCAGGAACTGGGTTTACCTTTTATCTATGTTAGAGCAAAAGCTAAAGAGCACGGTACCGGAAGTTTAATTGAAGGTGAAGTTGTAGAAGGCCAACGCGTGGTGGTTATTGAAGATTTAATTTCTACAGGTAAAAGCAGTTTACAAGCTGTTGAAGCTTTAAGAGCCGCTGGTTTATCTGTAGCCGGTTTAGCTGCAATTTTCACTTACGGTTTCGAAAAAGCAGACGAAAATTTTGCAGCTGCAAAATGCCGTTACTTAACTTTATCAAATTATGGTGCCTTAATCGATTATGCTGCAGAGCACAGCATTATTGCTAAAAACGACATGGAATTATTAGGCAAATGGCGCTTAAATCCTTCAGAATGGGGCCAGGGTCAGACTTTAAGTTCCGAGTCTTAAGTAAAACAAAT
Organism: Pedobacter sp. AC402; assembly: GCF_979252805.1. Lineage (NCBI taxonomy): Bacteria > Pseudomonadati > Bacteroidota > Sphingobacteriia > Sphingobacteriales > Sphingobacteriaceae > Pedobacter > Pedobacter sp. AC402. The sequence continues at coordinate 206,555 of NZ_CEEDAI010000006.1, forward strand.
CTATAAAAATATATAATGACTGTTATTGAAAGCACAGTAGAAGTTAATAAACCGGTTTCAGAGGTTTATACTTTCCTATCCAATATGAACAATCATCAGCAATTGATGCCAGAAAACATTTACAACTGGGAATCTACTGAAGATGATGCACGTTTTACCATTCAGAATATGGCAAAATTGGCCATAAAAATTGCTAACCGGGTAGAAAATGAAGAAATAACAGCAATTCCGAGCGAAAAAGCACCTTTCGATGTTGAATTAAAATGGACAGTTGCCGATAATGGAAATGGAACCACTACAGCAAAACACATCATTTCTGCAGATTTAAATATGATGATGAAAATGTTGGCCTCTGGCCCTTTACAAAAACTTGCTGATCATCAAACAGAAAAACTGAAAGAAATTTTAGGCTAAACATTGGTTCTCAGATTTAACTGAATGCATAGATATTGAAGACGAGTAAAAGCTCGTCTTTTTTTATGCGTAAAAATTCCATTGCTGTTCTTTTATCCGCATATTATTTTAATACCTTAGTTTTTGAATAACCTTTAAACTATGAACCTCAGATTTCTACAGGTAACTGCCTTAGTATTTGCCCTTATCCCTGTTTCACAAACATTTGCACAAACATCACTCACCGCATTAAAAACCGAATATTTGGTTAATCCCATCGGTTTGGATAATCCCAATCCACGTTTTACCTGGCAAATGAATGACACCAGCCGGGGTGCAAGGCAAACTGCCTATCGTATTCTGGTTGATACCGATTCTATTTCGCTTGTTAAAGCTGGCGGCAAACTTTGGAATACCGGTTGGGTAACTTCAGATAAAAATCTTGTTGTTTATTCGGGTCAATTACTAAAACCTTTTACTAAATATTATTGGAGGATTGATATAGCCGATGGAAACAAAAAGAAATCCAATAAAATAGCGATTGCCAGTTTTGAAACTGGCATGATGAAAATGGAAAACTGGCAAGGGGCATGGATCTCGGATACCGAAAACACCAGGCTTAAACCAGCCCCCTATTTTAGAAATACCTTTACCGCTACAAAAAAAATAAAATCGGCAAGGGCTTATATCGCAGCAGGCGGACTTTACGAGCTATCGATCAACGGCAATAAAATTGGCAACCACCGTATGGATCCTATGTATACCCGTTACGATAGGAGAACATTGTACGTTACTTATGATGTAACAAATGCCATAAAATCTGGTAAAAATGCCATTGGGGTATTATTAGGAAATGGATGGTACAACCATCAATCAACCGCTGTATGGTATTTTGACCGTGCCCCATGGCGCAACAGGCCTGCTTTTTGCCTCGATATACGCATTAGCTATGAAGATGGCACAACTGAAACCATTAAATCAGGCAAAGATTGGAAAACAGCACTCAGTCCGATTGTTTTTAACAGCATTTATACAGCCGAACATTACGACGCACGTTTAGAAAAATTAGGCTGGAATACGCCTGATTTTGATGATAAAGATTGGAAAGAAGTGATGTACCGCTCTGCCCCATCGAAAAATATTGTTGCACAGGCATTACACCCCATTCGAAATGTAGAAGAAATAGCCAGTAAAAGTTTAAGAAAGTTTAATGATACCACGTATCTTTTCGATTTGGGCAGAAATATTTCCGGAGTGAGTAAAATTACCGTAAATGGCCCGGCAGGAACTACAATAAAACTAAAACATGGCGAACGTTTATACCCCAACGGGCATGTAGATATTTCAAATATTGACGCTCATTACCGCCCCATCGATAATACAGATCCCTTTCAAACCGATATTTTGATTTTAAACGGAAAGGGTAAACAAAGTTTTATGCCGCATTTTAATTACAAGGGTTTTCAATATGTAGAAGTAACCAGTTCAGCTCCTATCGAATTAAAAAAAGAAGATTTAGTGGGTTATTTTATGCACAGCGATGTGCCGGTTGCTGGCGATGTTAAATCTTCTGAGCCGATTATTAACAAAATCTATTACGCCACCAACAATTCATACCTATCTAACCTTTTTGGCTACCCAACCGATTGCCCACAGAGAGAGAAAAACGGCTGGACTGGCGACGCACAAATTGCCATAGAAACCGGACTATATGGCTTTGATGGCATCACCATTTATGAAAAATGGCTTGCCGATCACCGTGATGAACAACAGCCAAATGGTGTTTTACCATCTATTATTCCAACTGATGGCTGGGGTTACGAATGGGGTAATGGCCCCGACTGGACAAGCACAATTGCCATTATACCATGGAATGTTTACCTGTTTTATGGCGATAAAAAATTACTTGCCGACTGTTACGAAAACATCAGAAAATATGTAAACCATATCGACGAAACCTATCCTACTGGCTTAACCACTTGGGGGTTGGGCGATTGGATTCCGGTAAAATCTAAATCCCCTGTCGAACTTACCTCTACCTGTTATTACTATGCTGATGTGGTTATTTTGGCTAAAGCAGCTAAAATTTTAGGCAAAAACGATGATTATGAAAAATACATGGCATTGGCCAAAAAAATTAAAGACGCCTTTAACACCAAATATTTAAATAAAGAAAAAGGAATTTATGCTTCCGGTGTGCAAACTGAGATGAGTGTGCCGCTTTATTGGAAAATCGTTCCAGAAGAATCAGTTGCTTTAGTTGCAGAAAATTTAGCTAAACGCGTAGAAGCCGATGGGTTTCATTTAGATGTTGGTTTATTGGGCACTAAAGCCATTTTAAATGCTTTGAGCGAAAACGGACGCAGCGATGTTGCCTACAAGGTTGCCGCTCAAAAAACATATCCAAGCTGGGGATGGTGGATGGAAAACGGAGCCACAACATTGTATGAAAACTGGCCAATTGATGCAAAATCGGATATCTCGATGAACCACATTATGTTTGGAGAAATTGGTGCCTGGTTATACAAATCACCAGGAGGAATTAAACCCGACGAAAAAGAGCCAGGCTTTAAACATATAATTTTGAGCCCACACGTTATGGAAGGATTAAACGCTTTCGAAGCCAGCCATATTGGTCCTTATGGTAAAATTATCAGTTCGTGGAAGCGGATTAATAATGGAATTAGATACGATATCACTATCCCTGCTAATTCTACAGCCACAATTAATCTGCCACTTACCCGTGGCATGAGTAACTATATAAATGGTAAGCCAAGCAATACCGGAAAAATAGATTTAGCCGCAGGGAAATATATAATAGAACAAAAAGCAGGTAAATAATCCAGACCTCGCAGGTTTTTGAAACCTGCGAGGTCTAAATCTACGAATCAGTTGGCAGTTTATAGTTTTCAGTTTGAGTTTTTTGATCAAACAACCATTATAATAGGTCATGAAACGAGTTCAGGAAGACCGCAAAGAGAAAATACCCGGTGGTTTTACAAGAATGTATTAATTTGTTCACTTTTCCTTACTTAAATCCGTCCTGCTGAACTTGTTTCAGCATATTTGTAAAAGTAATTTCATTGATTTTATTTTGGAAATCAGGTTCCTGCACATTTAGGTTACGGTAGTCCTGCCATCTCTCCAAGTCCTCGCCCGATGGAAAATCGGGCTCCGGGCTTTCCGTTCTATCAGGTTTAATCAGCAATTTCAGTGCTTTTTGGCAACAATTTCTCACCACGGGATAGATACTGAGCTAAATACCGCGTTAGGGATTGTAAGGGTTCAGTGCCGATCCTTCATCGGTACCGGAGCGAAGCGCAGCCCTGCAAAGCCCGCCCCTTTCCCGATTTTTCATCGGGATGGGGAACGCCCAAATCAATTAGCAGTTTATAGTTTTCAGTTGGCAGTTTATAGTTTTCATTTTAAGTTTTTTGATCAAACAACCATGATAAAAGATCCTGAAACGAGTTCAGGAAGACGCAAAGAGAAAATACCCGGTAATTTTACAAGGATGTACTAATTTATTCACTTTTATTTCCTTACCTAAATCCGTCCTGCTGAACTTGTTTCAGCATCTTTGTAAAAAGTAATTTCATTGATTTTATTTTGGAAATCATGTTCCTGTACATTTAGGTTACGGTAGTCCTGCTATCTCTCCAAGTCTTCGCCCGATGGAAAAATCGGTCTTCGGGCTTTCCGTTCTATCAGGTTTAATCAGCAATTTCAGTGCTTTTTGGCAACAATTTCCCACCTCGGGATAGATACCGAGCTAAATACCGCGTTAGGGATTGTAAGGGTTCAGTGCCGATCCTTCATCGGTACCGGAGCGAAGCGCAGCCCTGTAAAGCCCGCCCCTTTCCCGATTTTTCATCGGGATGGGGAACGCCCAAATCAATTAGCAGTTTATTATGTTCAGTTGGCAATTTATAGTTTTCAATTGGCAGTTTTCAGTTGGCAGTTTGAGTTTTCAGTTGCAATTAATTAATTGACACTTCCCAGTCATCAATAAAACTAATAATCAAACCATGCACGACAAATTTTCAGCATAAAACACTAATTATCAGTAAATTAGTCATAAAAAATTTAAACTTACAGACAAAATTTCCGATTTAAAAATCTAAATCAATATGGCATTTGTTTTGACTTAAAAGCAAATATGAACTTCAACAATTTTACCATAAAAGCCCAGGAAGCAGTTCAACAGGCTTCTGAAATAGCCCAAGGCAATCAGCAACAGGCTATTGAAACGGCACACCTGCTTAAAGGTTTGCTTACTGTTGATGAAAACGTGGTTTCTTATGTTTTAAAGAAATTGAACGTTAACCTTAATTCCTTAAATCAAAATCTTGATGCGGAGATTGCCAAATTCCCTAAAGTGAGTGGAAGCAATGTCTATCTGTCATCAAATGCCAATAGCGTTTTACAGAAAGCGCAAACGTTTTTAAAAGAATTTAAAGATGAATTTGTTTCAGTAGAACACCTGTTATTGGGTATTCTTACCGTTAATGATAGCACTTCCAAGTTATTAAAAGAGCAAGGTGTTAACGAAAAAGACCTTAAGAAAGCCATTGTAGAATTGCGTGGCGATAACCGCGTAACCGATCAGAATGCCGAAGCTACTTACCAGGCTTTAAGCAAATATGCCAGGAATTTAAACGAATATGCAGAAAGCGGAAAACTCGATCCCGTTATCGGTCGTGATGAAGAAATCCGCCGCGTAATCCAGATATTATCCCGTAGAACCAAAAACAACCCGATTTTAATCGGTGAACCAGGTGTAGGTAAAACCGCCATTGCCGAAGGGATTGCTTTTAGAATTATTAAAGGAGATGTGCCTGAAAATTTAAAAAGCAAAGTGGTTTATTCACTAGATATGGGCTCACTTATTGCCGGTGCAAAATACAAAGGCGAGTTTGAAGAACGTTTAAAAGCTGTTGTTAAAGAGGTTACCCAAAGTGATGGCGACATTATTTTGTTTATTGATGAGATACACACTTTAGTAGGCGCTGGTGGTGGCGAAGGCGCAATGGATGCCGCAAACATTTTAAAACCTGCCCTTGCCCGCGGAGAATTACGTGCCATTGGTGCAACAACTTTAGACGAATACCAAAAATATTTAGAAAAAGATAAAGCATTGGAGCGTCGTTTCCAAAAAGTGATGGTGGAAGAACCAGATACCCAGGATGCAATTTCTATCCTTCGTGGATTAAAAGAGCGTTACGAAACACACCATAAGGTAAGAATTAAAGATGAAGCAATTATTGCAGCTGTAGAAATGAGTCAGCGCTACATTTCAGACCGTTTTTTACCCGATAAGGCCATTGATTTAATGGACGAGGCAGCATCAAAATTGCGCATGGAAATGGACAGTGTGCCAGAGGCATGTGGATGCTTTAGACCGCGAGATTATGCGTTTGGAAATTGAACGTGAAGCCATTAAACGCGAAAAAGACGATAGAAAAGTTAAAGAGCTATCAGAAGAAATTGCAAATTTATCAGCAGAGCGCGATGAATTTAAAGCAAAATGGCAAGGCGAAAAAGATTTGGTAGATGCTGTAAATACGCACTTAGAGCAGATAGAACACTATAAATTAGAAGCCGAACAGGCAGAACGTGCCGGAGATTATGGTAAAGTTGCCGAAATCCGTTACGGAAAAATTAAAGAGGCACAAGATAAAGTTGAAAAACTTAAAGCCGATTTAGAAAGTCAGCAAACGGATAGCCGAATGCTTAAAGAGGAAGTTACTGCCGATGATATTGCTGGTGTTGTAGGTAGATGGACAGGCATACCAGTTACAAAACTTATTGCAAGTGAACGGGAAAAACTGCTCCATTTAGAACAAGAGTTACACCAACGCGTAGCCGGGCAAGATGAGGCCATCGAAGCCATTTCTGATGCCATCCGCCGTTCTCGTGCAGGTTTACAGGATAAACGTAAACCAATTGGTTCTTTCATTTTCTTAGGTACAACAGGTGTAGGTAAAACGGAATTGGCAAAAGCATTGGCCGAATTTTTATTCAACGATGAAAATGCCCTCACCCGGATTGATATGAGTGAATACCAGGAACGCCATGCCGTGTCGCGTTTAATCGGAGCGCCTCCAGGCTATGTTGGCTACGATGAAGGTGGACAGTTAACCGAAGCAGTTAGACGCAAACCTTATTCGGTTGTATTGCTTGATGAGATTGAAAAAGCACACCCAGATGTATTTAACATCCTGTTACAGGTATTGGATGATGGCCGTTTAACTGATAATAAAGGTAGAACAGTGAATTTTAAAAATACGATCATTATCATGACCTCTAACATTGGTGCGCATTTAATTCAGGATAATTTTAAAGATTTAAGTGACGAAAACCGCGATGAGGTAATTGCTAAAACCAAAAATGAATTGTTCGAGGTGTTGAAACAGACCATCCGCCCGGAGTTTTTAAACAGGATTGATGAGCTGATTATGTTTACCCCTTTAAACCGCAGCGAAATTAGAAATATTGTAAGCTTACAGTTTAAACAGGTACAACAAACCCTGGCCGAAATGGGTATAGAAATGGATGCCAGTGATGAAGCTTTAGATTGGTTGGCACAATTGGGTTACGATCCTCAGTTTGGTGCCAGACCGTTAAAAAGGGTCATTCAAAAAAGAATCTTAAATGAGCTGTCGAAAGAGATCTTGGCAGGAAAGATCGATAAAGACAGTAAAATTAAGCTGGATATGTTCGATCATAATTTTGTGTTCCTGAACCAAAATGCTGGTTAATATATACTGATCAAAAACCGTCCCGATTACATCGGGGCGGTTTTTTTTTGTTTAAAAAGCACCTTTTAAATCAACTAATTTAACCGTTCATTTTCTTGCTTTTTGTTTCAATAATGGTTATTATTGATTACACACAAAAACACAAATAAAATGAAACCTAAATTAATCATCATGGCACTGCTATGCGCCGTCAGTTGGCGCTGTTATGCCCAAACTGAAAAAGGAACCGGCTTTGCTGGTTTGAGTTTAAGTTTTGGAACTTCTAAACAGAACAACTCCTCACCAAGCTTAAACACTTTTACTGCAACACCCAGAGGAGGTTACTTTTTGTCCAATAATTTTGCTATAGGCCTGGAGATCCCTTTAAATCTTTCCAAATTACGTGGCGAAAGTTATATTTCCTGGGATGAAGAAGATGGAAGATACGAAGATCGCTATGGTCCAAAAGAATTTAGCTTCGGCATCTCTCCTTTCATACGCAAATATGTTGATGTTAAAAATCGGTTTAAGTTTTTTGCTCAGGCTAATTTGCTCCTTCAGATTAATACATTCAATAGAATTGACGATGAAGGTTATCTTATCCGTACCGATGCTCGTGCAAAAGGCTTTGGAGCAAGCTTAAGTCCAGGTTTTGCCTATATGCTTACTAACGATTCCAGTATCGAGTTTTCGTTTCCAATTTTAAGCTTCTTCCACCAAAATTATTATGCCGAAGAATCATTTTACAACTTCGATAAGAAAAATAACCTCCGGTTGGCACTCGATAACTTTACCCCTACCTTCACCATCAATATTCACTTCTAATTTCTGATCGAATGAGAAAAATATTCAATCTGCTAAGCTTAAGAATTTTAAGCTTAGTGCTGCTCTTCACTTACATATGTAATGTGAAAGCCCAAACAACAGAAAGCACTGAAATAAAATATTATAAAAGTATTTTTCCCGAAGAAAATGGGAAGCCAGAGGCTATTGGCAATAAAAAAATAGAATACTATCGAAGCATCTTCCCGGAAGAGAACGGAAAGATTAAATCCATCGGAGATAAGAAATTTGAATACTATAAAAGCATCTTCCCGGAAGAGAACGGAAAGATTAAATCCATCGGAGATAAGAATTTCGAATATTATAAAAGTATTTTCCCGGAAGAGAACGGAAAGATTAAATCCATCGGAGATAAGAATTTCGAATATTATAAAAGCATTTTCCCTGAGGAAAATGGTAAAGTGAAATCTATCGGGGATAAGAAAATTGAATACTATAAAAGCATCTTCCCCGAAGAAAATGGAAAAATCAAGACAATTGGCCAGGTAGAAATACAATACTACAAGAGCATTTTTGAAGAAGAGAATGGAAAGATTAAATCAATAGGTGGCGCACAGATCGAATACAACAGAAGTATTTTCCCCGAAGAAAACGGAAAGATCAAATCAATTACCGGAAATATAGGAGGCGATTGTAACTCCACTCCCCTTGAAATGTACTATTTTATTCTGAGCGCAAACGCTAAATAGTACACAAATAAGTCTTATTATTACTTAAAACCGATCTAATAAAACAGATTGGTTTTATTTTTTATTACTGATAATCAATAACTTAACAAAAACATAACTAAAGCAATAGTTAATATCGTTTTTTTTATTTTATCATTGGATACACAAAAAACACAAATGAGAATGAAAAAACAACTAATGGTTACGGCTATGGCCGTGGGTATCTCCCTATGCGGTTTCGCGCAAACAAAAGGAACAAACGCTTTAAGCTTTGGTATTAACTCTACCACAAACAAAACTACTGGTGCAAACTACGAAAACAAGTACCAAAATAATAGCTTCAGCCTTGGATATGGCTATTTCATTAAAGATAATGATAAGCTTGGATTAGATTTAACTTATGGTTTAAATAAATATAATGCGAACGATAATGTAAAGCAAGAGCAAAAAAGTTATGGCGGCAATTTAAGTTATCAGCATTATTTCCCATTGGTAAAAACCTTGTTTGCATATGCTGGAGGAAGAGCCGGTTACACACACAGTGAAAACAATAATTTACCTGAAAGCTATTCGCAATACAGCTCAACCAGTAACCAATATAATGTAGGTGCATATGGAGGTATTACCTGGTTTCTATCAAAAAGATTTGCATTAGAAACCAGTTTATTAACAGCAGACATTGTGTATGCTAAAAACGAAATAAACGAAACAAATAATGCCAACGTGATCACTAAAACCGAAACCACCTCATTCAATTTAAGCAGTCAAGGATTCATCAACAACCTTGGCTTTAAGATTTATATCCTTTTTTAACTCCTCAACAGTCAAAATTGTGGCCCATCTTTATAAAAAGGATGGGCTTTTTTATTTCTTTTTCGTTTCTATGTTAGGCAATAAACCTGTTAACAAGCCGATTAATGGCAGAAACGCACAAATGTTAAATACATATTCAATACTTGTAGAATCGGCCAGTTTCCCTAATAATGCCGACCCAATGCCGCCCATACCAAAGGCAAAGCCGAAAAATAGTCCTGCCACTAATCCTACCTTCCCTGGGATTAATTCCTGTGCATACACTAAAATTGCAGAGAATGCCGATGCCAAAATCATTCCTATTGGAACAATCAATACCCCTACCCAAAACAGGCTGGCATGTGGCAACAATAATGCGAATGGCGCTGTTCCTAATATAGATGCCCAGATTACATATTTCCTTCCTATTTTATCTCCAATTGGTCCGCCGAGCAATGTTCCGGCTGCTACCGAAAATAAAAATACAAACAGGTAGATCTGCGAAGTTTGTACCGAAACGTGAAATTTATCGATCAGGTAAAAAGTAAAATAATTGGTTAAACTGGCCATGTAAAAGTATTTCGAAAAAATAAGCAAGAGCAAAATACATACAGAAAAAATCACTTTTTGTTTAGAAAACTGATTCACAACCGTTTGTATGTTTACCTTTTTACTTCTTGAAAGCATAAAACCCTTATACCAGTTGCCCACATAGGTAAGAATGATAATGGCCAGCAATGCGATGACCGAAAACCAGATTACGCTGAACTGCCCGTAAGGAACTATAATCCAAGCCGCTAACAAAGGCCCTAAAGAGCTGCCTGCATTACCGCCCAGCTGAAAAACGGATTGTGCCAATCCCCGCTTTCCTCCGGAGGCCGCGTGTGCCATCCGTGATGCTTCAGGATGAAAAATGGAAGAACCTATGCCTATAAAACACACAGAAAGCAGTATTGTGTAAAAATGGGTTGATTGCGAAAGCGAAATTAATCCGATCAGGGTAAAACCCATTCCAATGGCCAACGAAAATGGCTGAGGTTTTTTATCAGTATATAAACCTACAAATGGCTGTAACAGCGATGCAGCCAGTTGAAAGGTAAGCGTTATTAAACCAATTTGCGAAAAACTTAAATGATAACTCGTTTTAATGATAGGGTAAATTGCAGGAATTAACGATTGAATCGTATCATTTAACAAGTGCGAAAAACTTAAAGCAAAAAGTATCGGAAAAACGGTTTTTTCAATAATGGAGGTGGTAGATGCAGGCTCATTCATAAAATCGGTATACTAATAGCATCAAAAGTAGCAATTATAAATTTTTAAACCTTGCGCCTTGTCCTTGCAAAAACCAAACATTTTTATAACGTTGCGGTTTAATAGCTATGGAAAAGAATAGAAAAATTGTTGGTTTATGTGGAAGTTTAAGAAAAGGTTCCTATAATGCGATGTTACTGAAAGTTGCAGGGAGCTTGATTCCTGAAGGTATCGATTTCGAAATTGTAGCTTATCATGATATCCCTGTTTATAATGCTGATGAAGATTTACCTGAAGTTGAAGAACGACCAGCAAGCGTAGTAAAATTTAGAGCAGCTTTAGCAGGTGCCGATGCCTTTATTATCGTTTCGCCTGAATACAACTATTCTATCCCAGGCGGATTAAAGAACGCCATCGATTGGGCAAGCCGTGGAAAAGACTCACCACTAATGCATAAACCTGTGGCTTTAATGGGTGCAACACAGGGCATGTGGGGAACGGTAAGAATGCAGGCCGCTTTTCTGCCCGTTTTTACTTTCTTAAATATGAACCCTGTTTTACAACCAGAAGTTTTGATTGCGCAAGCACAAAATAAATTTGATGCAGAAGGAAACCTAACAGATGAGAAAACCATCAGCATCATTAAAAAGAAAATTGAAAATTTAATTTCAGCATCAAAAGTTTAATAATACCCAGAGAAGCTTTCCTTAAAACCTGCCAATTCTGCTACAAATAAATCTGACATTAATACAAAAAAAGTCAGATTGTCAATCTGTCATGCTTAAAAAATTAATCGATCGATTGATTTTTAGTCACGCGAAAATAATATTGACTTAACATTAAATTTACATCTGTTTGTGAGTGAAGCAGTTGTCCAAAAACTGATTTTTTAATGACCTAAGCAATGTTTTTTGGCACAAGTGTTGACTTTTAGGCGAATATAGTCAGACATTAAATTAACAAAATTGACTATATTTTAATAACAAATAAATAATAAAAAAGATGAAAAAACTATTATTATCTTTAGTAGCAGTAGCAGGTTTAGTTTATGGTGCACAAGCACAAACTGAAAAAGGAAATTTTATGTTAGGTGGTAACGTAGGTGTAAATTCTACAAAAGTTGACGGCGCTCCAAAAGCAGATTTCAGCTTTACAGTATTACCAAGTGTTGGTTATTTTATCAGCAACAATTTTGCAATCGGTACAGGTGTAGGTTACGAATACAATAAAACAGTTAGCGAAAAAACACAAGATGGCGCTTTTAAAGTTGCTCCTTTCGGTCGTTACTATGTTGGTTTATCAGATCAATTTAAATTTTTCGGCCAATTATCTGTTCCATTGGCTTTCGGGCAGTTAAAAGCAACAGATGCTAATGGCGATAACTCAGTAAAATTGGGAACTACAACTAAAATCGGTGTAGAAGTTGCTCCAGGTTTTGCTTTCTTCCCAACTAAAAAAATCGGTATCGAACTTTCAGTTAAAGGTTTAAGTTATGAAAACTACACTATTAAAGCTGAAGGAACAGGTGCTAAATTAAAAACAAACAGTTTTGGCTTAAATGCTGATACTTTTGCGCCAAGATTAGGTGTACAGTTCTACTTTTAATTAAGTCTTTCCAATAGAAAAACTTAATTAATGACTTTTTTTCAAAAAGCGTCCCGGTTATTCCAATCGGGACGCTTTTTGTTTATTTCTTTTCTCTGATGGCTTTAAATTCCGATCCATCTTTCCATTTAGGGTAAGAACCTTCATTGCTGATGCGGTAACCCAAATCAAAAAGCATCCTAACATCTGCTATAATGCCAGATAAATCCCATGTTTTAGCATCAAAATTATCTTGAGGAGAATGGTAACGGAATTTGGTAAAATCTGCAACCTGTTTTAATCCCCATGCCCTTCCGTTTTTAATGTTGTCTACTCCCGAACCTGTAAACAGCGACGGCACACCAACCTTGGCCAGGTTAAAATGATCAGATCGGTAATACAAACCCGATGACGGAACAGGATCTGGCACAATAACCCTCCCCTGCTTTTTAGCAGCCTCTGCTGCATAATCTTCCAGTTCAGACTGGCCGAAACCATATACTACAATATCTTTGGTTTTACCGGCAATGCCCATCATATCCATATTAATATTGGCAACAGTTTTTGCCAAAGGAAAGGCAGGATGCTTGGCATAATATTCAGACCCTAATAAACCCTGCTCTTCAGCAGTGTAAGAAATAAATAAAATCGTTCTGCCCGGAGCCTTAGGTAATTTTTTAAAGGCTGAAGCAATTTCAAAAAGAGATGCCACGCCTGTTGCATTATCAACCGCTCCATTATAAATCGAATCACCCTGTATTTTTTCTCCCACGCCTAAATGGTCCCAGTGGGCCGAATAAATAATGGCCTCATCTTTACGTTTGTCGCCCGGTATTTTTGCCAGCACATTATAGGTAACCGATTTTTTAATGGTATTTTTAACTTTTAATGAGGTAGTGATACCCAAATCAACGGCTTTAAAACCTTTTTTACGGGCATTTAAAGCCAGCTCATCAAATGATTTGCCATCCATTGCGAACAACTGTTTTGCCTTATTCAAAGTAATCCAACCTTCTACTATACTTCGGTTCATACCGTTATCCTCGCTTTGCAGGGTAAGTTTAGATTTCGACCATCCGCTGCGTACAACAGTCCAGGGGTAAGCGGCAGGTTCAGTATCGTGCACAATGATAATTCCGGCAGCACCTTGCCTTGCGGCTTCCTCAAACTTATATGTCCAACGGCCGTAATAAGTCATATTTTTACCCTTAAACAAAGTAGAATCTGCAAATCCAGGGTCATTTATCAACACCACAACAGTTTTTCCTTTCACATCAAGGTTGGCATAATCGTTCCAACCATATTTGGGTGCAACAATGCCATACCCAGCAAAAACCAGTGGCGAATTGTTTATGCTCACTTCATTTTGTACACGCCTAGTTCCGGCAACAAAATCGGTTAAATAATTTAGCACCAAAGAACTTGTTTTTCCCTTAAATAGCATTTTATCTTCAGGTACGGATTTAATTTCAACCATCGGTACTTCCTGAAAAAAACGCTTTCCATTACCAGGTTCCAACCCCAATTTTTCGAACTGTGCCTTTAAATAATTAATGGTTTTGGTTTCGCCAACAGTAAAGGGTTTTCTTCCTTCCAAACTATCCGCAGCAATAACAGCTAAATATTGGGTTAAACTAGAATCATTTATGGCTTTTATCGCCAAAGAATCAGTAGTGTTTTCTGTAATTTGGGTATTTTGCCTGCAAGCACTTAAAAAAAGTAGTGCAGAGGTAGAAAATAGTAAGAGTTTTTTCATTTATACAGCTTAGTTTCTAATGACTGGTATGATTTGTTGAAAAATACGAAGAAAATGCTAAAAGGAGATGCAGTTTTAAGTAAACGACTGGCATTTATCCACTATAAGCCTACTATAATAATTTTGCTGGGGTCTCCATCAAATTTCAAAAAAAATGTTTGGATTAGATAATTGTAGTATTAACTATATATTAATGTATATTAGTAGATACTATTTCACTTAAGCAAAGTCATCCAGCATTAATTTTACGATTTAAAAATTATATTTTATACAACATGCCTACACCTTAACCTGCAACAAAATGACGCTCAACCAATTATTTGCAAAAGTTGCTTTGGCCCAGGGCAAAAAACTTTCCGGTGGCATTACCTGCAATGGCTTAAGGATACAGCTTATACATGCATCTGGCAAAACTGCCGGAGTTTGCTGGTAACTGGCGATGTAACCCTAACCATAAAAGTGTTTGATTTAACCATCACTGGTGCGCCGAAATTAAATAGCTTAATGCACTATACCCAGCAAAATATTCCGAATAAACTTAGGGGAGAAACGATGGAATATGGATTAGTTCTTGAAAGTTATGATATAAAATCAAATAAATTCAATAAGAATATAAAGTATCGAGCATATAATCTAAGATATAGAATAAATTACATTGTAAAACTCAGAAAAAATTAGCCGATTAAGCCAATTGGCAGGTAATGATTTTGTTCTGGCAGTAGTAGACAGGATCGGTTTCAAAACTGATAATTTAAACACGAGTGGGTTAACTGATGGAGAAGGTGGACCTGCTACAGTTGTATATAACGACTGGTGTAAATATCCAAATATCAGTATGCACGAAGTTTTTCATACTTTGGGTTTAAAGCATGTTAACGGACCGCAAGCAGAAAAAGTATAATGGCTGAAATTGCAGGTACAGATAATAATATGATTTCATTGAGTGAACTATCCAAAATGAATGCATATTTAATGCTAGGTTTGGTTGATATGTCCAATGGTCATTACGCTTAAGCCCAACGTTTAAATACAGTAGAATATTACGAAAAATTTTAAACAACCCCACCAATGGATTTAAATATAACAAAGCTAAGTTTAGGTAATCTATTACTGGTCTTACTTACCTTAAGCTGTATAAATCGAAACAATGATAAATCTGAGGCGCTGGGTAAATTGAATACAGATACCTGTAAGCTGAATGTAGAAAAAGCAGCTCAAATTGGAGAAGAAATTAAATGTATAAACTGTCACACCCAGAGAGATAAAAGAATTACACCTGATTTTTTTACCATGAAAGAGGTTTCTGGCATGGATAGTTTAAAATTAAGAGATTTTTTGTTCATCATTAAGCATAAAAAGAATCTTAGTTTTTATATGAAAACCCTATACCAATTACAACAACCGCTTAAAAAAATTGATAGTCTATCGGATTGTGATCGTAAAAACCTGATCCATTACATTAAAGAATATAACCGGCCACATTTGTATATATTAAGAACACCTGAAGATGCTTCTGATACAATACCTGAAAAAATAAACAAAAGTTATAAATCCCCATACCAATGGATACGAAATATAACAAAGCTAAGTTTAGGTAGTTTATTAATTATCTCATTTATAATTGGCTGCACAGGTAACAATAATAAAGTAGCAGCTACTAAAAATCGTGTATAAAATGTTAGTCGATACTTGCGGTGCTTCTTTACCTAGCTAAAGGAAGTGAACTTCAATTTAACATTGGCTGCAGAAGCTGTCATGTAGAGCAAGAAAAAAGATATTACCCCAATGTACCTTCTTACTTTGAGCTATCAAAAATGGACAGCCTTAAATTAAGAGACTTTATCTTCATTAGCAAACATAAAGGATATTTCAAAAGTCGAGCGATTTTTTAAGTAATAAAATTAAAACTTTAGATAGTCTATCAGGTTGTGACCGGAAAAACCTGATCCATTATATAAAAGAATATAATCGGCTACAAGCTTTACCTACTAAATTAGATACAAACCTTGCTCACAGCATCTCCAAAGAATAATTTTGAACAAATTGGTTATGGATTTAAATATAACAAAGCTAAGTTTAGGTAATACCTAACCACTTAAAAGAAGTATATAGAATTTAACTATTTCTTAATTAACTTAATTTTTTTCAATTGCTGTCCGTTTTTATTAATTACACCAACATAAACACCTGTAGATAATGCATTGAGGGCAAATTTATTAGAACTTGTTGCCTTTTCTTCAAAAACCTTCTGCCCCAAAATGTTAAATATAGCCAGACTATAATCTTCGAATGATACCGCTAAGAATGGTTAAATAATCGGCTACCGGATTGGGAAAGAAAGCAAATTGATCTTCTTTAAGGTAAACCACCGAAAACAAGATCGCTCTGCACCTGTCCACTGGCCGTTTCGAAGGTAACCCGATAAAACTGTATGCCCAGCCTTTGGTTTGTCATCAAAAACAGCATAATCCAATTGATTTTGAAACAGGTTTAGTCTGGTGTGTAAAGCTGTAAACTTATTTACGCCAGTCTGTTTTTCCCAAATGATATTTTTTAAATCCAACGTAGTTCCAATACTCAAATCAAGTCTGATTTTATCTTCAATAACCGAAGCAGACAAACTTTTAACATAACAGGCAATTCCTTGTTGGGTATAATCGATGGTATAGCTTTTTAACCCTGTAAACCCCGTACCGTTGGCGGCCACGGCAAAATACTTTCCCGAAATTTTATTAATATCCAGCTTCACAAGGGTATCTGTAAGGTTTAAAACCGGCGTAAGTACATTATCCACCACGTTATAGAGTGTATAATCTTTGGCACCAGGCTGTGGATTCCAGTTTAGCACAATACCATCCTTACAAGCATACCCAACCTTTAATACTCTTGGGTTAGAAATCACAAAGGTTTGACTCATGATTACATTGCCTTCTACTTCCATTTTTACCATCGCTTTGGAAAACAAATCAGGCGCAACCCAATTATAAAAACCCTTGCTTATATCCACTCCCGATGCTATTAATTTCCAGGAAGCTCCATCATTATAACTTACAGACAAGTTTCCGCTTTTGCTTGAATAATTATTTTCCCACCGGATGTAATTTCCTTCATTGGCAAAAAAGTATTCATCTTTTTCCGGGCTCACGAAAGAAAAAAGTATTCTTCATTTTATAACGGTAAGCCAATGCAAAACGCTGATTGTTGCCAGTTTCAATCCTGTTTTCCCTTAACATGAACCTGGTACACACCTGGGTTTGGGTTTTCCACGCTGATCTGCTGAATAGTATTAATTACATCCGCTTTTCTAACCGCAGGCCTTTGAAAGGGAATCTAAATTAGCGAAACTGCTTAATACCCACGGTAAGGTTAAACTTCCTGATGGGCTTTGGAGACTTAAATCCAATCCATTAACCAAACTTTGTGCGGCATTCACAGTTGCCGGAGGATCATTCCAGGTAATGGTAAGCTTAGCTTCGGTTACATCGGCAGGAATAGTTAAAGGTATTACCAGATCCTGGTTTTTGGCAACCTCATACATTGCAACCCGGTTTTCATCTAAGGTTTTTAACGATTGGGTTACATTTAATTTCCCATATCCGTACACAAAGTCAACTTGTGGCGTTCCCAAATCATCAGCAGAATTGATCAGTGTTGCTCTTATTAATGGTGCAGAAGCAGCTTTTTTATATTTTTGTTGATAAAATTGTTCCAATAAAGCAACTGATCCACTCGTAATTGCGGCCGAACCTAGGTTCCATCTTCGCCTAAAGCAACAAGCTCGGGCTTTACGCGGCCATCATAAGCCGGGCCCTTACTGCTCAAACTTTCAGATACATCTTCCCTGCTAATGCCCCCAATAACCAATAGGTTTTTGGCTTGTTTAAAATTACCGGTTAGGTTAGCCCTTGAGTTAATCTTCTGATAAAAGCCTACTGATGGCGTGGTTGTTCCTTTATTTCCGGCAGAAAATACATGGATCATCGTGTCCGTTTCGTAAATCTGCTTATCGTAAGCAGCGGCTTCCATGCCATAATCGTTATCAATATCAGTACCATAAGAATGGTTTTGGACACTGATTTTAAGCTTGTTTAAATCAGCAGCTAAATCAGGCATGAGGTTAGAAAAATCAGAAAATGCAAGTTTAGCTTTAGGTGCAGCCCCTAACCCCCTGATAAACGAATTGCCATTGCCTAATGCCAGCGTGGCCATTGTGGTGGCATGGCTGGTAGGTGTTTTACCTATAATTGCTCCTGGTACGGTTTTTCCAAGTAAATCAAGATCGGTTGCATCGTACATTCCTTCCTTAAAAGAAACATTAATTCCGTTGCCATCAGTACCTGGAAAAAGAATATGGGCGTTAGAAATCTGATTTAAACTCAAATCCAGCCCATTAATAACCACCTCTGTTTTGGCAACCGGCAGCGTATCCGCATATAATATTCCATCACTTTCCAGCACCAACAGTAAATCCGATGGCAAAATATCAACTGTTACTATATTATTGCCATAATCTATTGCTTTAACATTAAGGTTTTTAGCGGCAACTGTTAACTCATTTGTGTTTTTGAATGAAAGCCTTACCCGAACGGAATCACTCTTTTTTGTTGCCTTGTTCAGCACTTTCATTAACCGATCACTGGCTTTCCAAAGGGCATTAGCCTGTTGCTGATCAATTACATTTTTGGATAGGTTGGAAACAGCTGATTTTTCGACAATAAAATAATCGCTGGCAAGCTTCTTTTTTGGGTGCAATAACTCAATTTCCCGGGTTGTTAAGCTACGGTTAAACCGAACTAAAACCAACGAATCGGCTGGTGATTTTTGAAAATTACCACCTTTTGAAATATATTTTTCAAAATATTTTTCTATTCCAGCAGGTTGTACCTGTGCGTTTAAACCAAAAGCAGACAGACAAAATAATAAAACTAAAAATACAGTAGTGACTTTCAATAAATATTTTATAACAAAGTTTTGTTTACATCGTTTATGTTCCCTAAATTAGGATTTATAAGGTAATCCGCAAATTTTATTAACTAACTTATTCAATTTAAAAAAAATCAAACCTAAACAAGATGAAAACATCCCAATTTTTATCAATGGCAGCACTATGCCTTTTATTCACTACTTTATACTCTTGTAAGAGTAATAATACAGAAAGTGCAGTAGAAAACAAAACAGATATTTCGGCCGACAAATTATCACAAATTAAATCGTTAGGATTTAGCACTGATAACCTCCGCAAAATAGACGAAGGTTATTTAGTTGAAGGCGATATCCTTTTAACTGAAGATAATTTAACTGAAACTGCTACCGGTGCAAATTTAAATATTGCTGAAACCGAGCAATACCGAACCACTAATGTTGTAAAATCTTTACCGCGTGTTATCACAGTATCAGTAACCAATTTACCACAGGTATACAGCGATGCCGTAAATACCATGATTTCGAGGTACAATTCATTGGGCCTTCGCATTACTTTCCAAAGGGCTAGTGCCGGTACAACCGGAAACATTAATGTAATAGGTTTTAATGAAGGCCCTAGCGGTGGTTTTATCACCTTAGGCTCTGCAGGCTTCCCAACATCATCAGGAAAACCATTTAATCAGATCAAAATGAATACCAATGCTGCTGCTTATGGAAGCAACCCTGATTTATTGTATCTGGCTTCTGTGATCCAGCACGAAGTTGGCCACTGCATAGGTTTCCGTCATACCGATTACATGAACCGTGCTTTTAGCTGTGGTGCAAGTGGCGCAGGCAATGAAGGTGCATCGAATGTTGGCGCAGTTAGAATTCCAGGAACTCCTTCCAATCCTGATGCAGCTTCATTTATGTTAGCCTGTTCTAATGGTGGTAACCGCACCTTTAACGCTAATGATGTTATTGCTGTAAACTACCTTTACAAATAAGCAGAACACCCAAAGGATTATCTTACAGATCAAAATTAGAAGCCCCGAAATATTCGGGGCTTTTATGTTTATATTCTATTCACTAAAGGGTTGCAACAGAAATAGATCCTGAAATAAATTCAGGATGACGCGTAACGTGAACCTGTGACAACGGCTTACCCTTTGAAACACAAGCCTGATTTATTACTGATAGCGCCAAATAGCTCCCGATTTGAGGAAATATCTTGTATTTAAGCGCACTTAAATCGGGACTATAGGCAATAGCAGGACTACAATAACCGAAGAACTACCGCGCCCTGCTTTCCAAAAACGACAGATGGCTCATAGGAATATTGTTTAACCACAGATGAACACTGATAAAGACGGATTCATTATCTGTGTTCATCCTCTTAATCTGTGGTTAAATGAATTTTATTTTCCGTTCTGTTCGATATCTCTGTCCATTTCTACCAAATCAACATCGCTGGGTTCTGAGAAATCGCCAATTAAATATTTGTTAAAATGATCAGCCAGTTTCCAGAAAGCATATTCTGTCATATCTCCAAAGCCGTGGCGTTGACCAGGGATAATTAAGAAATCGAAACGTTTACCCGCTTTCATCAATGCATTGGCTACACGGATGGAGTTCGCAGGATGCACATTATTGTCTACATCACCATGCATCAATAACAAATGCCCTTTTAGGTTTTTAGCCAGATCTGGGTTTTTATCAATGCTGTATTTAAATGAGGTATCGCCCTTTAACGAGATGGTTTCCTTTACCCCATGGTGTTTTTCGCTCCACCAACGGTTATAAATGCTGTTATCGTGGTTTCCTGCATTAGAAACTGCTGCTTTAAAAAAATCAGGATAAACCAACATGGCCGCTGTTGACATAAAACCACCGCCAGAATGGCCTGTAATCCCTACTTTAGATTCATCTATATAAGGATATTTTGCGGCCAGTTGCTCTATAGCCGTTTTCTTATCAGCCAAACCATAATCGCGCAGGTTGCCATAACCATAAGTATGGTACCATTTAGAACGCGAAGGGTTTCCGCCCCGGTTACCAACGGTGATTACGATATAACCGAATTGAGCCAAACGTTCAGTGCGGTCCATACTTTTACTAAATGCCTTATTCACAGCTTCCGTTTGCGGCCCTGGATATACATATTCAATAATCGGGTATTTTTTATTTGGATCGAAATCAAATGGTTTATACATCACACCATACAGATCAGTAATGCCATCATCAGCCTTTACTTTAAAAGTTTCCGGAAATTTGTAACCAGCAGTCATCAACAATGATAAATCAGTTGTTTCCAGATCCATTACTTTTTTACCAGTACCATCATAAAGTGTAGCCTTAGGCGCAGTATTAACCCTCGAATAATTATCTACAAAAAAAGTATTGTTATCATTCATACTCGAAGCGTGGTCAAAATCGCCGGCATTTAACAATTTCATATTCGAGCCATCAAAATTAATGCTGTATAAATGCAAATAATAAGGATCTTCTTTGCCTTCACGTCCGTTAGCCGTAAAATATAGGATGCGTTTTTTCTCATCAATATTCACAATACTTTCGCAGTGGAAAGCACCTTTGGTAATCTGGTTTTTCAGTTTACCATTTTCATCAAAAAGATAAAAATGCGCCCAGCCATCACGCTCACTCCAATGAATCAACTCTTTACCATCATTTACCAAACCCGGGCGGTTTACCTCTACATAAGTATTAAAACGTTCGTCGATAATTGGAGTAACTTTTCCGGTAGCAATATCTACTGTACCAATATCAATGCGCTTTAAATCGCGACTGGTACGAGAAAAATAGAAACGGCTATCATTGCCGAGCCATATAGACGGGCGGAATTCATTATCACGGTCTTTATTTAATGAAGGTTTACTCCAAACCGAAATGCTTTGATCTTTAAAAGCTGCAACACTTAGTTTTTTGTAAGATTTTGCTGCAAAATCGAATAACAAAACCTCATCCTAGGCAGCTTCAGCCTCTCCAGGCATTTGATATTTATAGGTTTCTAAAGTTGGGCGGCCAGGTGTAACACTGTTAATTACCCAAAGATCCTTAACCTTACGCGAATCAGTCCTGTCTAAAACAAAATATTTCGAATTCGGCGACCAAAGCACATAAGCACCGCGGCGTTTTTTATTATTCTTTTCGTTTTCTACATTGTTTTCGCCATCGCCATCACTCCCGTACGAATAGAATTTTACACCATCTTTTGTTAACTGATGTTCTACAATGGTACTGTCATCTTCATTTTTAACCGCTTTTTTGTAATTGTCCCTATCCATCCAATACAAATTATAATTGCGTGAAAATATAATAGCAGATGAATCTGGTGCTACTGATCCCCATGCTGGTTTTGGTTTGGGTTTACTAAAATTCGGTACCTCAGTTAACTTTGCAGTGGCCAGTTCATACTTAAAAGAAAATATTTTCTTCTGCATCGAATCTGCCGCTTTTTTATCTTTCCTTTCTTTTTTCAACTCATCAACACTGCTTTTAATTTCGAAAGAGATACTTTTTTCATCCGAAGCAAATTTTAAGTTTTCGAGTGGTAAATGCTCAGCATCAAACGGATCACGAACGGCCAGGGTAATATCTGCAGCAATTTTAGCATTATCAAACATCAGTTTTTTGCTTTTTGCAGCAGGATCTACCAAATACCAGAATTTACCTTTCGGACTTTCGAAAGTGTACCAAAAACGGTTACTTAACTTTAGCCAATGCGGATCTACCGCGGTAGAATACACCATTTTTTTCAACTTGTTTGGCGAAAAACGCGATGCAAGCTGATAATTCGCCTTAGGTTGCGGCAGAACATTCTCGGTTATGGTAAAAGTTTTGTTTTGTGCAGCTACAGTTAGGGATAAAAACTGCGCACACAACAGGAGTTTATAAAGTTTATTCATTAAAATTTGTTTGAACCGCTAAATTATTTAATTAAAGCATATTAAGCAGGTTTTAATGTGTAATAAAAGCGATAGTTAGCTCAATTATATATGCTGTAAATAAATTATTAACACTATTTATTTTGATAGCTAAATAATTAACAGATTTTATAGTTTTGTAGCCATATATCCCAATGATGAAATATAGCTTTTTAACCTTAATAACAGCAGGCGCAATCTTATTTGCCAGCTGCCAGTCTAAATCACAAACAGAAAACCCTTCTACTCAAGATACCACATCAAAAATGGCCAAAACCGCAGCAGGTAATGCAGCTCCGGTTGATGTTTCGAAGATAAAAGTTGCCGATGCCAAAACCATTCTGGCCCGAAAACAAGTGCCGATTTTATGCTATCACCAGGTGAGAAACTGGAAACCAACCGATGGTAAAGTAGGTAAAGATTATATTGTAGAAATACAAAACTTTAAAGATCAAATGAAAATGCTGGCCGATAGTGGTTACCACACCATTTTACCCGATCAGTTGTACGCTTACCTGAACACTGGTGCTGCCCTGCCAAGCAAACCGATTATGCTTACTTTTGATGATACAGACATGGATCAGTTTACCATTGTTCGCCCAACGTTGGATAAATTAGGCTTTAAAGCCGTTTATTTTATCATGACGGTTTCGATTGGCAGAAAAGGCAAGTTTGTAGATTACATGACGAAGGAGCAGATTAAACAACTTTCAGATGAAGGAAACATAATTGGCAGCCATACTTACGACCATAAAAACTTTAAAAAATATGCCGGTAAAGATTGGGAAGAACAACTGGATAAACCAACTGAAAAAACTAGAAGAAATTACAGGCAAAACCATGACCGAATTTGCTTATCCTTTTGGTTTATGGAATGCAGAAGGAATTCCGGAACTTAAAAAACGTGGTTTCAGAATGGCTTATCAACTCTCTACAAAACGCGATGAAAAAGACCCGTTATTTACCATCCGCAGAATTATTGCCAGCGGTTACTGGTCGCCAAAAACATTGAGCAACAGCATTAAAAACAGTTTTTAAATCACCAATCCCGGCACTGTCGGGATTTTTCTTTTTAACGAACCAACGATTAAACATGAAAAAATACTTACTACTGCTTCTGTTAACTTTTCAGTTGATTAACTCTTATGCACAAACGCCGCATTTAACTGGTAAAGCCGAAATTGTAATGGCCACCGGGCAAATTACCTGCGATTTTGTATTAAGCAATATCCCCAACCTTGGAAAAGATTACCAGATCCTGCTAAACAAAGGATTTAACATCAAAGCAATAAAAGATTCGGCAAACCAAACCTTAAACTATTCTGGTTTTTATGGCGGGGCTATGCGGGGCGAAGGTTTAACCTATACCCCATTGTTTAAAGATAGCACATTGGTTAACCCCGTGAAATTGCACATTACCTATACAGGAGGCATTCCCTATTTATACCGATACGCTAAACTTTGTCGATTTTAAAGGCTTAATTGCTTTTAATGGTAAAACAATGCGGGCTACCGATCAATCTAAATGGTATCCGGTTATTTATGATATCAAAAACGACCGTCAGATTGAACAGATGACTTTCGACATACAGGTAATCAGTAAAGATGCCAAAATGATCTTTGTTAATGGCGATCTGCCCAAAGCAGGTCCTGTTGCAAGGTTTAAATCTGATGTGCCGATTGCACCCATGATTTTTGCTGGCGATTACGATGCACAAAAAACAAAAGGAGCAATATTTTTAAACACCCAAATGAATGATAAGCAGCTTAAAGTTTTTGAAGAAAACATAGCCGAAATGAAAGCTTATTATTTTAAAGCGTTAAAAATACCCTACAATACCCAAAATATCTTTATTGAACATGCGCCCGTAGAAAAATTCAACAAAGGCAGAAGCTGGGGTTTTGTGTCGTTTCCAACCATTGCTTTTGCGGGCATTAAATTGGGCGATATGATAGATGAAGAACACCACAAACTTAAAAATCAAAACGATTACCCATTTATCGCACACGAAATTGGGCACTACTATTTCGGTAATGTACTGCAACCAAACGCCACCTTATTCTGGTTCTTTTTAGAATCTACCGCCGAATATTTATCAGTAAAAGCAAGCGAAGAAAAATTTGGAAAAACATTCGGCACCAAATATTTTGAAGACAAAGGGAAACAACTTAAAAATTTTAAGGCAAAACCATTAAATGCCATTAAAGAAGCGAATGAAATATCGGGCACTTACCGTTATTCATACGGCCCGTTTTTATTACGCGGGCTCGAACAATCAATCGGAGAGCAGCGCATGTTTAAATTTCTCAATACCTGCTTAAACACTAAAGGTGAATTTACAGATTACGCTTTCTTTAAAAGAAATGCCTTAAAATCCGGAATCACGCAAAAAGAATGGGATGCTTATGA
The DNA here is from genome assembly GCF_979252805.1 of Pedobacter sp. AC402. NCBI lineage: Bacteria > Pseudomonadati > Bacteroidota > Sphingobacteriia > Sphingobacteriales > Sphingobacteriaceae > Pedobacter > Pedobacter sp. AC402. The sequence continues at coordinate 231,841 of NZ_CEEDAI010000006.1, forward strand.
AAAAACATTTATCCTTTCCGAAAACGCTGTATCTTTGGTAAAATAAATATAAAAACATTGAGAAAATACCTCAGTTCCGCTGTCTATACCCTAGTATCAATCCTGGTTTTGGGTTCATTTTCATTGGCATGCTCCGGCAGTAAACAAAAAGAAAAAACGGCTACCGCAAATACCCCCGAAACTGTTAAAAAAGATTCTACAAATACTAAACCGGCCGATAACAAAACCATTTTGGCAAAAAGAGAGGTACCAGTGCTGTGCTATCACCAGATCAGAAACAATATTGCCAGCGACAGTAAGCGTGCGCACGATGATATTATTGCCCCGGATAAGTTTAAAGAACACATGAAAATGCTTGCAGATAGCGGTTATCATACCATTTTGCCCGATCAACTCTACAATTACCTGGTTTATGGAGGAAAATTGCCCGAAAAACCAATTATGATAACTTTTGACGATACCGATGAAGATCAGTTTACCACAGGCAATTCTACCTTGAAAAAATATGGCTTCAAAGGTGTTTATTTTATCATGACCGTATCAATAGGTAGAAAAGGCAGGATCAATTACATGACTAAACAGCAAATTAAGCAATTAGCAGACGAAGGCAACACCATTGCCAGCCACACTTACGACCATAAAAACTTTGCTCATTTTACCGATCAAGACTGGACGACCCAAATTGATGCGCCAACCAAAAAACTAGAGGAAATTACAGGGAAAAAAGTATCCTATTTCGCTTTCCCCTATGGAGTTTTCAAATCCGCTACATTACATAAGCTAAAAGAACATGGTTTTAAGGCAGCCTTTATTCTTTCTACAGCCAGAGATGAAAATTATCCGCTCTATACCATCAGAAGAATAATAGACCCAGGAAGGTACACGGCCAAAAATTTATACTACAGCATTAATAAAAGTTTTAATAAAACAAAATCATAGCCTCAACTGTAAATCTTGTGTGCTTTCAGGTTGAAAAATTTAACCTTGCAACGCTGTAAACTTTAATACTGTTAAGTAATAGCCTGCCCCATGAAATACCATTTCTTTTGTTTCCTTTTCGGAGTATTGATTATATCCGCCTGTAACAACCCTAAAAATAGCAACAACACTTCCGAAAACAAAGCCGGTACAACAAATGCAAAAGTTGAACTTACTGCCAGTTTTTATAAAAGATTAGAGGGAACAATTGCCGGTAAACCAGTAATTATGCACCTGCAAAAAGTAGATAATGATGTAAGCGGAACCTATTATTACAATGGCTCGTGGCTTAACCTAAGTACCGATACCCTGATTGGTAAAGATAGCTTAGTGCTTACCGAGTACAGCTTTTACGAATCGTACTTTACAAATGATTCCAAATCGCCGCTTTTAAGGCTTAAATGGAATGGAAATGGCTTTAATGGCAACTGGGAAAGTGGCGATAAAACCAAAAATTTTCCCATTGCCCTTACAGAAAAATACCCTGAAGGCAGTTATCCGTTTAAGGCCGCAATTTATAAAGATTCAGTAAAAGCTTTTGCCAATCAACCGAAATCTCCCGCAGCAGAAATCAGCTTCGAATATTTAGAAAGTAAAAATAATGATGACGCCGGAAACTGGTTAAATACACAACTTAAAAAGATAATTGGTATTAAATCACAGGTAGATCGCTCAGTGGGTTTCAAATATATAGCCGACGACTATTTTAAAGATTATAAATCTCAGGCTACCGAAGAATCTAAAAACAGCCGTGGAGAAGATTTTCAGGCTTGGTTAAATTATACAAACGATACCCAGCAATCGATTAATTACAATGATAACGGTTATGTGGTAATTGATTTTCTGGCCGATGCTTATACAGGCGGGGCGCATGGCAACTACAGCAGTACGATGTTCTGTTTAGATGTAAAGAACAAAAAACAACTGGTATTGAGCGATATTGTTAAAATAGATTCGAATGCTTTACAAGGCATTTTGGAGCGGAATTTCCGTAAAGAATACAATATAAAAGCCACGGATGCACTTACTACGGTATTGTTCGACAATTTCATAAAACCCAATCATAACTTTTATTTCAATGCAAACGGGATTGCATTTATGTACAACCCTTACGAAGTAGCAAGCTATGCCCAGGGCCAGATTGTGGTGTTTATTCCCTATACAGATTTAAAAAATTACCTGGTGCCTGCGTTTGCGCAACGGATGGGAATTAAATAATTAGCGTTGATTGTTGGTTAAACGGTTAACAGATAGAATTGGTTAATTGAAACTGCCCACTCAAAATTTATCATCTGCGGGAATGAAGGGTTAAGATTTCTCCCAGTTCAAAGGATGAATGTTTGATAATGTTGTTGACTGCGTTGATAAAAATATCTACTGCGACTTCAGAACTATCAACTGCGACTTCAGAACTATCTACTGCGACTTCAGAACTACCTACTGCGACTTCAGAACTATCTACTGCGACTTCAGAACTATCTACTGCAACTTCAGAACTATCTACTGCGACTTCAGAACTATCTACTGCGACTTCAGAACTATCTACTGCGACTTCAGAACTATCAACTGCGACTTCAGAACTATCAACTGCGACTTCAGAACTATCAACTGCGACTTCAGAACTACCTACTGCGACTTCAGAACTACCTACTGCGACTTCAGAACTACCTACTGCGACTTCAGAACTATCTACTGCGACTTCAGAACTATCTACTGCGACTTCAGAACTATCAACTGAGACTTCAGAACTATCAACTGTGACTTCAGAACTACCTACTGCGACTTCAGAACTACCTACTGCGACTTCAGAACTATCTACTGCGACTTCAGAACTATCTACCGCAAGCTTCGAACGGTTAAATGAAAATTTTATAGTATCTCTTTTACAATATATTCCTTGCCATTAAACTTAAAACTTTCATGTAAGGCTTTTCCAATCAAAAACCGCCCAATTGGTGAAGCCTGGGATACTGCAAAGAACTTTTGCCCATCGGTATTAAGTTCACCAGCACTAATGCTGATGTAAAAATTACCTTCATTAGTTAAAACCAAACTTCCGTTTTTAACCAGGCGATCTGATTCAACATTTTCGATCTGTTGCAGGGCAATTTTCTGCTGACCAGCTTCGTAAAGCAACTTACTGTTGCGGTCCATCTCCTGCTGCATCATTTCGCGCGTAGTTTCATATTTATCTCCCGCGCTACTTTTGGTATCATCATTAGAAGCCTGTCGGGCTTGTTGCAAAGAATATTCAATGTTTTCTATCCGGTTTTGGATAAAGGTTAGGCAAAGCTTGTATAGATTGGATTTTAATGCAGACATGTAATGGTTTAAGATATTTATTTACGAAGGGCAAATGCCTGTTTTAAGATAGATTCTATTTTCCTTTCAGGAATATCTTCAAGATGATTGATTAGTAAAATCTTCATTTTGGCTCTCTTCTCTTGCAACAAATCTTCGTGTTCAATTTTATTTCCGTCAACCAACCCAATGTAAGGCTGATAAAGTTTTTTATGAGTCCAAAGATAGCAGAACATTTTCCCATTGTGGTAATAAAAAGGCATACCATATTTCCAATGCTCCGTAATATCGGCATAACGCAATAAAAGCGCCCTCAAATATTGTAGGCAACTTTTAATTGGCTCATCTTTTTGCTCGAAATAATTATCCAGAGGATTTAACATATTTTAAATAATTAGAAAGATCGTTATTTCTAACGAAGTGAAGAAATCTTTTAAATCCTACATAGTCCTCGTTTATAACGAGGATTGTTGAGATTCGCATTTCTAATGCGATAAAGTAATTTCCAGTTACATGCTCACATTATTTTTAAAGAGATCTTTTGATAGTGAGATTGCTTCAGCTCACTCTCCCCAGCATAAAAGCAATGACGGATTTATGTGCTCCCTCAATGTTTTAAACAGGAGAAGGTGCTGAAATAAATCCGATAGCAATCGGATCAGCATGACGATCGCCTTAGACATAATGGCAAACATGTATGTAAAACATAGCGACCGCATTACGATTCCCGCATGCGCGAGAATGACGACCGTGTTAAAAACCTATTAAAACGATTGCTTCGGCTCGCTCTATCCCAGCCTCACAGTGACGAATTTATAGTAATAGCAAATCCAAAGATCTCTCCACTACGGTCGAGATGACGGATGAATGCATCCCCTCATACTTTCAGAAGAAGTAACTTACAGATGCCTGTATCTGCCCCTCGCTATTTGCTCCTTGCTATCGGGCATAGGAAATGATGGAAGGAGAAAACGTTAAAGCTTTATCGTTACCTTTTTCTTTCATCGTTGCATTGAGGCAGCACACACTTTCCGCCCCCTTCGGCGGAACTTGTGCTGACGACCAAAAAGCTTTAACGAATTTATCCGACATCAGTTCCAAGCCTTTCAGTTATGCCTTATTGTTTGTTATTTTTATAGGTAGTCATGCTTTCGCTGCGCTCAGGTTTGTTACTTTTGGGCCAAGCCAAAAGTAAAAGCCCTTCGGTGGCGGTGAGCCGAGGCAAGCCCGAGCGGAGCGAAAACATAGCGACCGCATTACGATTCCCGCATGCGCGAGAATGACGGCCGTGTTAGAAACAATACTAGAAAGATTGCTTCGGCTCACTCTCCCCAGCATAAAAGCAATGGTGGATTTATGTGATAACAAATCCAAAGATCTCTCCACTACGGTCGAGATGACGGATGAGTGCATTCCCTCATAGTTTCAGAAGAAGTAACTTACAGATGCCTGTATCTGCCCCTCGCTATATGCTCCCTGCTATCCGGCATAGGAAATGATGGAAGGAGAAAACGTTAAAAGCTTTATCATTACCTTTTCTTTTATCATTGCATTGAGGCAGCACACACTTTCCGCCCCCTTCGGCGGAACTTGTGCTGACGACCAAAAAGCTTTAACGAATTTATCCGACATCAGTTCCAAGCCTTTCAGTTATGCCTTATTGTTTGTTGTTTTTATATGTAGTCATGCTTTCGCTGCGCTCAGGTTTGTTACTTTTGGGCCAAGCCAAAAGTAAGAGCCCCTCGGTGGCGGTGAGCCGAGGCAAGCATGAGCGAAGCGAAAGCATTACGATTCCCGCATACCCAAGAATAACGGCCGTGTGTAAAAAACTAAAAAGATTGCTTCAGCTCGCTCTCCCCCATCTTCGCAATGACGGATTTAACGCATTCCCTCTACTCTCCCCAGCCTCACAATTACGAATTTATAGTAATAGCAAATTCAAAGATCTCTCCACTACGGTCGAGATGACGGATGAATGCATCCCCTCATAGTTTCAGAAGAAGTAACTTACGGATGCCTGTATCTGCCCCTCGCTATTTCCTCCCTGCTATCCGGCATAGGAAATGATGGAAGGAGAAAACGTTAAAGCTTTATCAATACCTTTCCTTCCATCGTTGCATTGAGGCAGCACACACTTTCCGCCCCCTTCGGCGGAACTTGTGCTGACGACCAAAAAGCTTTAACGAATTTATCCGACATCAGTTCCAAGCCTTGGACTTTTGTTACTTTTGGGCCAAGCCAAAAGTAAAAGCCCTTCGGTGGCTAACCGAGGCAAGCCCGAGCGTAGCGAAAGCATTACGATTCCCGCATGCGCGGGAATGACGACCGTATTAGAAACATTACTAGAAAGATTGCTTCAGCTCGCTCTCCCCCATCTTCGCAATGACGGATTTAACGCATTCCCTCTACTCTCCCCAGCCTCACAATTACGAATTTATAGTAATAACAAATCCAAAGATTTCATCCTACCCTTCTATCCACCTCACCTTATCTTCCATCGGAGTTCTGTTCGGTGCCCATGGTTTCTCATTATGATAACCCATATAAAATAAACCAATGCACTTTTCATTTTCGGATAGACTTAAAAATTCGCCTAAATCATCAATCAACGGTGGCGAACTCCAGTACGCGCCAACCTGTAAACTTTCGGCCGTTATCGCCATATTCTGTACCGCACATGATACAGCAGCCAATTCTTCCCACTCCGGTATTTTACCACTTAACTGCATATTAATGGCTATAATGCAATCTGCTTGACTTGTTTTCTCGGCAAAGCTATCGTACTTCTTCTGTAAGAACTGTTGCGGACTAACCAGCTCTTTATATAGCCTCCCCAGTTCTTCACCAAGTTTGGCTAATCCAGCCTTTCTAATCACCACAAAACGCCAGGGCTGCGTTAATTTGTGTGTAGGTGCATAATTAGCTGTCTCTAAAATCTGGTTAATTACCTCAACCGGGATTTCTTTTTTTATATAGCTTGCAGGAAAAATACTGCGACGTTCTTTTATAACTTTTGAAACGATATCGTATGTTGTACTCATGTGGTAAATATAAGCTAAAAGGCAGAAGGTATAAGAAAGAAGCCAACAACTCCCAAAGTTTTGACGTTCCCTTAACTGAAGCTTAAACTAAATAACTGCAAACCCTTAACTTCAAACTGAAAGCTGTTTCCTGATCTGTTTAACCTTCGCAAAAAAGCCGATACTTTCTTTATCCACCAAAAAATCCATCGTTTGTAAAAGCTCCTCCTTTATCCAATCGTGTTTGGCATTTAAATTGGCCAAAATGTTTAAACAATGTGATTTTATAGCCACAGGAATTTTCTGGTCGATTAACCAGGCAAAAACAATTTCCACTAAATGATCCGTATTGTAATCGGCAATAATTTCTTTAAGTGCTTTTGAAGCATTTCTTTTAGTTATTAAAGCCAGGATTTTTACATAATGCCTTAAAGCAGATAAATTGGTTTGTTGAGGAAATTTTTCTAAGAAATAATGCGTGTAAGGTAAAAATCTTTCCTGATGATGAGTAAATACATTTTCTAAAATCCATGCGGCCCTAAAACCAATCTGTTCATCATGGTAAAAACTTAAATCAATCAAATCTTTCACCGAAAAGGTTTCTTCAGAAGCAATAGCGGCTAATTTTTCTACCTTACTTTTTTGCAGCGTTGTTTTTATGTTTTCGAGCAAGAGATCTGATTGCATAAAACGAAAATATATTTTTTACCGGATAAAACCTCACATCATCCAGAAATGCGAGCGGTTAATAAAATGATTTGGGCGTTACCCAAGCTGCGCAAGGGTCGGGCTTTTTCAGGGCTTCGCTTTGCTCCGGTACCGATGAAGCCTGTAAAACAAGCAAGCATACCGTAATTTAATAAAAACAGGGGTGCTTAATCGGCACTGAACCCTTACAATCCCTAACGCAAAACCCACTCCCTGATAAAAATTTAAATAAACCTCGCAGGTTATAAACAGTACTGGCGCTATGAGGCCATAAAGCCAATTATTACGGTTAAACCTACGAGGTTTAGTTGTTTAATGTTCAGGCACAAAAGATTTATTCCCAAAAATATCTGTTTTAAAAATACCAATCTTTTTACCGTTAACATCTTCTACAACAGTATTGCCAAATACATCTTTTTTATACTTAGCAATCACATTTCCATGGTCATCTTCAACAACCGTTTCGCCAAACGAGTTATTTTTTTGCTTGCCTATTACCTTGCCCTCACCATTTTCTATGGTAATATTGCCCGAAATATCTGTTTTGTAAACGTTCAGAACCTGGCCTCGATCGTTTTCAATAATCGTATTGCCAAAAATATCTGCCTTTTGTTTTAGCGTAACCTCCGTTTTTCCATCTCCAGGCACCAAACCACCTAAAGGTTTTGGCACCAGGTTTTCTTCGCGTTCACTTTCTAATACCCTATTGCCAAAAAAATCTTTTTTTTTGTGTACCAACAGTTTTTCCGGCTTCATTTTCCAATATTGTATTGCCAAAAAAATCCTGCTTTTGCTTCGCTATGGTTTTACCATCTTTATCTACAATAATAGTTTTTCCAAAAAAGTCTTTCTTCTGTTTACCTATGGTCTTATCTTTCGAATCAACCAGAATCGTATCACCAAAAAAATCTACTTTATACTTGTACTGGGATTCCTGGCCATAAGCCACGACGGAAATTGTAGACATTATAATGCCTAGTGTTAATTTTTTCATATTGATTTCATTTTGTGTGTAGCACTAAAATACAAAACAACATCAAGAAAAAGGTATACTAAACCTGTATTAATCTTTTTAATTTGAGTGGTGCGCAACCTGCCAAAAGCTCCTCCCTTTTGTAAAATAAACCCGGTAGCAGCGAACACGAAGTGCAACGAGTAAAGCGTATAACGGGACGGTATTTGCCAAAAAGAACAGAAACCATCATTTACCCGTTTTTAACCATTACGATTTCAAGATCAGCAACCAAATACCTTTTTACCGTCAACCTTTTTGTATATCTTTGCGCCTTATTTCAATTACAGCATGATTTCAGTTTCTAATTTATCATTACGGTACGGCAAGCGCACACTATTTGAAGATGTTAACCTAAAATTTACCCAGGGCAATTGCTATGGCGTAATTGGGGCTAACGGTGCAGGTAAATCTACTTTTCTAAAAATTTTATCTGGAGAAGTTAACCAAACTTCCGGTAGCGTTGCTTTTACACCAGGCGAAAGAATGGCGGTTTTAAAACAAAACCACTACGAATTTGATGAGTTTTCGGTATTAGAAACAGTAATGATCGGACATAAAGAACTTTATGCCATCATGAAAGAAAAAGATGCCATTTACATGAAAGAAGATTTTACCGAGAAAGATGGCGAACGCGCCGGAGAACTGGAAAATCTTTTTGCAGAAATGGACGGTTGGAACATGGAAAGCAACGCTGCAACCATGTTGAGCAACTTAGGCATTACCGAAGATAACCACCATAAATTACTAAAAGAGCTGGATAATACACAAAAAGTACGTGTATTATTGGCGCAGGCCTTATTCGGTAATCCAGATATTTTGCTACTGGATGAGCCTACCAACGATTTGGACATTGAAACCATTGCCTGGTTAGAAAACTTTTTGGCCGATTACCAGAATATAGTATTGGTGGTATCTCACGACAGGCACTTTTTAGATGCTGTATGTACCCACATTGTGGATATCGATTTCGCGAAAATGAGTATCTACACCGGTAACTATACATTCTGGTACGAATCCAGTCAGTTGGCATTAAAACAACGCAGCGATCAGAACAAGAAGATGGAAGATAAGGTAAAAGAGCTGCAGGAATTTATCCGCAGGTTTAGTGCCAATGCATCTAAATCGAAACAAGCTACCTCGCGTAAGAAAGCCCTCGATAAAATCGATATCACCGAAATTAAAGCATCAAGCAGAAAATATCCTGCAATTATATTTAACAACACAGGCCGCGAAGCAGGCGATCAGATTTTACAGGTAGAAAACCTTGGCAAAAACGGAAACGAAGGCATATTATTCGATAAAGTTACTTTTATGGTAAATAAGGGCGATAAAATTGCCGTATTGTCTCAAAATAGCTTAGCAACAGCCGCATTTTACGATGTTTTAACCGGTAGAGATACCGACCATAGAGGAGAATTTAAATGGGGAGTAACCATCAGTACTGCTGATATACCGAATGATAACTCTGAATATTTTGCCGGCAAAGATGAAAATCTTGTTGATTGGTTACGCGAATATTCGGGCACCGAAGCTGATGAACAGTTTGTACGCAGTTTCTTAGGCCGTATGTTATTTTCAGGCGAAGAAGTACTTAAAAATGTTAAAGTACTTTCAGGAGGTGAGAAAATGCGTTGCATGTTCTCCAGGATGATGTTGCAGCAAGCCAACCTATTGATGTTTGATGAACCTACTAATCACCTTGATTTAGAATCCATTGAGGCATTGAACAATGGCATGAAAGATTTTAAAGGTGCCATATTGTTTACCTCACGAGATCACCAGTTAACAGAAACTGTTGCAAACCGCATTATCGAAATTACGCCAAAAGGAACCATTGATAAGTTAATGACTTATGATGAATACATTAACAGCAGCGATGTTGCCAAATTAAGAGAACAAATGTATTCTTAAATTTTATTTAAGATATTGTTTTAAAGCCACATGTTAAACATGTGGCTTTTTTTATATAAAAAAACCAAGCTGGTGTAGCGTTTTCATTCCGTTAATCGTTTTACAAGAAAAAAGCGTTAATGGCCATTAACCAATTTTGTTCATAAAATTGATTTATAACATTAAAATGAAAACTAATTTGAAAAACTTTAGCACTACGACAAAAATTATACTCTCTCTTATTGCAATTACATTAACTATATCAGCTTGTAAAAAAGACTTTAACAGCGATCCGATTGAAGCTGCAGGTATTGGTTTCATACACGCATCGCCAGGAACAGCTGCCTTGGATTTTATTTTGGACAACCAAAAAGTAAACAGCTTTACTTACACTAAAGATTTAGGGTATTACGCCGCTTACCCAGGAACAAGATTGATTGGGGTTGCCAAAAAAGATTCATTAAAATATTTAACCACAGCTACAGCTACATTAAAATCAGGATCATTTTATTCGGTTTTCGTAGTGGATACTTTAAAATCGACAAAACTTTTAATTTTAGAAGATGATTTAAAAGCACCAGAAACCGATAAGGCAAAAGTTCGCTTTGTAAACTTAAGTCCGGGTTCTGCACCATTTGATTTAGCTATTTCGGGTACTGAGACACCGTTATTTACTGCAAAGGCATTTAAAGAGTTTACTACTTTTAGCAACATTACACCAAACGATAGTTATACCTTTCAGTTAAAACAAGGCGGTACAGTTAAAGTAAGTTTACCAGCTGTTAAAATTGAAAAAGGAAAAATTTATACCATTTGGGCAAAAGGCCTATCAAGCAAAACTGATAGTACCGGAGTTGGATTATCAGTAATGACAAACAAATAAAATCATTTCACACTACCTGTTGAAAAGAAATTTGACACCACTCAAAAAATTGGGTGGTGTTATTTTCTTAAATTTGCAATCAATTAACCATGATAAACCGCTAAAAAATAGTCCTTTACAAGGGTGACAAAAAAAATACTCAGTTTTGAGGAAATTTTAAAAGGCTGTGTAAAAAACGACAATAGCTGTAAAGAAATGATGTATAAATCATTTTATGGCTATTTAATGGGCATTATTTTAAGGTATACAAAAAATACATCAGACAGCGAAGAGCTTGTAAATGATAGCTTTATCAAGATTTTTAAACATGTTGGCGGATTTAAACCACCAAAAAACCCCGAAGAACTACAGCGATCTTTTAAAGGGTGGATTGCCCAGATTGCTTCGCGGACTGCAATAGACAAAATAAGAAGTTCGAAGGCCCAGTTTTATGTAGATGATCTTGCAGAAAGTGAACATCCGGTTACGCAGGTTTCTGTTGCTTCCGAACTTCATGTTAACGATATTTTAAATTTATTAAATCACCTGCCAGATACACAGCGACTGGTATTTAACTTATATGAAATTGAAGGCTTTGCCCATGATGAAATTTCGAAAATGTTGAACATTCCAGAAAGTTCGAGCAGGGTATATCTTACCCGCTTTCAAAAATAAGTTACGTACCCTTTACCTAAATACCATGGTTAATTCATACGAAAAAAATGGATAAGGAATTAATTGAGCACATCACCGCGCAACTCCAAAACCATGAGGAAACATACCCTGATGGTGCTTGGGAGCGCTTTTCGGAAAAAGAAAATAAAAAAAGAGGCATTGCATACTGGCCTTTATGGGCTGCTGCTGCCTTAATTTTAATTTTTGGCGGTGTGTTTTTAACATTAAATAATGATAATTCTAAAAATGAAGTTGCAATAACCAAGCAAAAAACAAAAGATTCAGCTCATAAAAATACGGATACTATTGTTCCATCGAAAAGTATTGCCCCTCCGTCAAACACTAATATCGGCAACCAAACGCCTGCTGAAACCAATTTAGCTTATAATAGCCCTAGCATAACCAATGAAAAGATAAAACCTTTATTGGAACAACAGAATGGTTATGCTTTAACGAATGCAACAGAAGGATTAGGGTTAATAAATAACAATTTGCTGGATAATACACTTTCTGGCAAAAATATTTCCGATTTGAAGTCGAAAGAATTTGATATTTTAACCGAAAATAAAAAACCTCAACCCAGTACACAAACTAATTTTGAAAAGCTTTTAGCCCAGGATAGTTACGCTAATCAACAAAAACCTGCTGCCAAAACTACTGGAAACTCCAAATGGCAGCCAGATGTATATGTTGCTCCTGCAATGGGTAAATGACAATAAGGTAACCATGAATTACGGTTTCTCATTATCATATGCCATTGCCAATAAATTATCGATAAGCTCTGGCGTATCATATGCTTCAATTAGTACAACCGAATCTTTAGATGCCTCTGCTCCACAAACGCTATCAGGTAAAAATCTGGCTTCAGTTGATGCTAAAGTGCGTGGAATTAATATTCCATTGGAATTAAAATATAACATTAGTGATAAACTTTATACCAATATTGGGGTTTCAGCACTTGCTGTTTTAAATAACTCGCAACAAAACAGTTATATCATTAACCAGGTACAAAGTTTTTCTTCCCCGGCAATAAATGGCTATTCAGATTTTAAAACACTGATTGTAAAAGAAAAAACGGTTGAGCCGCAATCCGAAGCCAATATAGATCCTGATAAATACATCGGGTTTTACAATTTCTCTTTGGGATACAAGCAAAAAATATCCAAAAAGAACAATATTGCTATCGAACCCTTTCTTCGCCTGCCGATGAAAACTTTCTCAAAAAGAAAATCTTAACCTTACCAATGGCGGACTTCGATTGAGAAGAACAGATTTTTAGAAAAAAAAAACACTAAGATATTTAGTATATTTGGGTAACGTTATATGAAAAATCTTAAGCCATACCCTACAGAAGAAGAGTTACCCCCTGTTAAAACTGTTAATGAGGTAGATTTTTCTGCTCAATACAGTTATGCAGATTATATGCGTTTCGAGTTTGAAGATCGCTTAGAAATTATCAAAGGCTATCTTTTTAAGATGAGTCCTGCGCCATCCCGTATTCATCAAAAACTATCAGGAAGAATTTACGTGCCTATATATAATGCACTGAACGGTTGTAAATGTGAAGTGTATAGTGCCCCTTTTGATGTTCGATTGGCAAAGAGAACTCTTAACGATAAAGAAGTTTTTACTGTAGTACAACCCGATATTGTGGTAGTTTGCGATCAAAGCAAATTAGATAAACGTGGTTGCATCGGTGCGCCGGATATTGTGGTAGAAATTTTATCGCCAGGCAACAACAAGAAAGAACTCGTAAATAAATATGAGGTTTATGAAGAAGCAGGTGTTAAAGAATACTGGATTGTAAGCCCATCTGAAAAAACATTTTTCAGGTATATCCTTGATGATAAAGGTAAATTTCAGCCTACAAAGCTTTTAACCGAAGGTGAAGTAGTAACCACACCAATTTTACCCGGATTTTCATTAGACCTCGAAGCGGTTTTTCAGGATTAATTAAAATACATTACATAAAAAAAGGAGTCAGGTTTAATAAAACCTGACTCCTTTAAAAGCTCTTTCTATTTATTATTAGTGTCCTGAATGACCATCAGCACCGTGTGCATGGCCATGAGCCAATTCATCCTGAGTAGCTTCGCGTACATTCAGAATTACACCACTAAACACTAAGTTTTTACCAGCCATTGGGTGGTTTAAATCTACAGAAATGGTTTCATCATGAACCGCAGTAACACCAGCTCTGAATTGGTTACCGTTATTATCCTGTAAAGGAATAACATCACCAACATTTGGCAATTCGCCACCAGCTTCGGTAAACATTGTTTTTGGAAGATCGGCAAATGCACCTGGATCGATGTCACCATAACCATCTGCAGCAGATAGTTCGAAGCCATATTCATCACCAGTTTTTAAACCGGTTAAATGTTCTTCAAATTTAGGCAACATCATGCCAACGCCATATAAAAATACTAAAGGATTTTCTTCATCAGCTTTTTTCTACAAAAACTTGTTGTCCTTCTTCGTTAGTAGTATGCAATTCGTAAGTTAACGCTACTACAGAGTTTGGTGAAATATTCATTTAAATTAATTTATTGTAAATACTCTAATGCGTCCTCAACAGTGTTAACCGGCAACTGGCATAATTATTTCGGCAAATATTCATTAAACTTATTATAGTGCTTTTAAATATTGCTGGGCAAAGATAAGTTAATTATTTACCTAACAAAAAAGATGCACTTATTGTTCAGAAAAGAAGATGTTTTTTAGTGAATTCAAAGAAAGAAAATTAGTAATCTATAATAAACTGAAATAAATATAAATTAGTTCAGGAAGTAGTAATGGAATTACTTTTGCGCAAGCACTTCATTTTTGAGTAAAGTGATATCCTCCTCATTTTTTCTATGAGATATTAAGTGAATATAGTGGTCTACTTCATCATTAATCACTATTAATTGATTGATATAATTATTATTGCCTTGTTTGTCAAACATCGCTGAGAATAACTTACTCCGGTATTTTTGGGGGCTCATATTCTGCTTTTTTGCTCCTCTATTAATTTCAGCGTGATCACAATAACAATATAAGATAACATTATTCTCGGCAAGAAATTTTTTAAGAATGGATGCAAATTGACCAAGAGTTGAGCCGTTATTAACACCAACATTATTTTCTACTGATATAAGAACATCAACTATATCTGTTTTAACTCCGGCTGGAATTTGCGCTTTGCCAATAAATTCGAACTGAATAAGATAATTGTGCCCCTCCTTTGTTATCAAGGGTATAATCTCTTTTTTACCCATTAAAGCTATTTCTTCATTCCGAAATACTTTTCACGTTCAGAATCAAGTTGCTTCAATTTAGCTTCTTTTTCTGACTGCAATTTTCTAACCAAAGTTACAAGTTTTGCAGAAGGTTTACTGATATGTAATATCTTGAGTGTCATTATTATACAAATATATAATATTTAAAATATTTACTTCTATAAAGGCTATTTCTAATTTAATAATTCTAATGCGTCCTCAACAGTGTTAACCGGCAACTGGCATACTTTATTTCGGCAAATATAAACTTTTGTTTCGTTGCTTTGCTTACCTTTTAACAGCGGTAGGTTACTTTTTGTTCCACCCAATGTAATTTTGTTTGGAATGTAATGTCCGCTTAATTCTAATTTAATCACATCTGTTTCTAAACCGGTAATGGCAATCTCGTTAATGCCATAAATTTCATTTAGTAACTGGATGGCCCAGTTTGAGTATGCGGAGCCATAATTTTTTATTTTAGGATGTACCGCAGCAAGCATTCCTGATGCTTTTTCCGCATAGTTTTCCTGATCAAAAAGTAAACCCAATTTTTTTAAATTTTGGGCCATTACAGAGTTGGAAGCAGGAATTACATTGTCCATCACTTCGTGTTTTCGGGCAATTAAATCTTCACTTTGGGCGGAGGTGTAGAAAAACATCGGTGAATCCGGATCAGTGAAATTAGCGATTACATAATTTGCAAATAATTTGGCTTCTTCCAACCATTTTTCATCAAAATCATATTCGTATATTGCAATTAAAGCTTCGATAAAAAACGCATAATCATCTAAAAAACCTGTTATAGATGCTTTTCCATTTTTATAGTTCCGGTATAATCCTCCATTTTCCGATTTTAGATTATTTAAAATAAAATTGGCTGCAGCAGCTGCCTTTTCATAATATTGGTTGCGACTTAAAACCTGAGCAGCATCAGCCAGTGCTTTAATCATCATACCATTCCAGGCCGTTAAACATTTATCATCCAAACCTGGTCTAACCCTTTTGCTTCGTTCAGCCATTAATTTTACCTTGGCCGATTTAACTTTATCATAAAGTGTTTCAGGTTCGAAATTAAATCTCGATAGCAAATCGTCGTCACTAATTGTTTTACGCAAAATGTTGGTTTGTTCTTCTTCCCAGTTTCCATCTTCGGTAACGTTATAATATGCACCGATTAATTGAGCATCATCTCCCAAAATCTGATCGAAAGCTGCTTTATCCCAAACATAAAACTTACCTTCAATGCCTTCGCTATCTGCATCCAATGCCGAGTAAAATAATCCATCGGCAGAAGTCATCTCTTCAAAAACCCAGTTGATGGTTTCAACAACAGTTTGTTTAAAAGAATCGAATTTAGTGCATTGATACGCTTCGGCATATAAACTGATTAATTGTGCATTATCATACAGCATTTTTTCGAAATGAGGTACATGCCACTTGTCATCAACCGAATAACGGGCAAAGCCACCGCCAATCTGATCGTAAATGCCTCCCCTGCTCATTTCTTCCAAAGTGTGACAAACAGCAGTGAAAACAGATTCATCATCCTTTAAAAAGCCATAACGTAATAAAAACACCCAATTATTAGGCAATGGAAATTTAGGTGCACGGTTATATCCTCCATAACCAATATCAAAATGGCGCTTCCATGGTGTTACAATTTCGGTTAAATGTGCATCATTATATTCTTCAGTAGCTACGGCTGGAATTATTTTTTCACTGTCGTTAATGCCTGAAGTTAACCTTTCGGCATATTGAATGGCTTTATCAGGTTCGTTTGCCCAAAGAGCAGCAACATTTTCGAGGATGTTTATCCAATCATTTTTTCTAAAATAGGTTCCTCCGTAAATCGGACGCTGATCTGGCAAACAAATACAATTTAAGGGCCAGCCCCCGCTTCCGGTCATTAACTGTATGGCATACATATAAATCTGATCAATATCCGGACGCTCCTCCCGATCTACCTTTATACAGATAAAATGACGGTTCATCACCTCGGCCACTTCATGGTTTTCGAAACTTTCGCGCTCCATTACATGGCACCAATGGCAGGCCGAATAACCGATGCTCACCAATATCAATTTATTTTCTGCCTTTGCCTTTTCTAAAGCCTCAGTTCCCCATTCGTACCAATTAACGGGGTTATGGGCATGTTGAAGAAGATATGGCGATGAAGCGTGGATTAAGTTATTGGTATCAGACATGGTGTTTAGTATATAAATGTAAGCCGGAAGCAGAATTTTGGTAAGGCGTAAATCTATTAATAATCTACAAACCTGTTTCGATTTAGTTTTTGTTTTTATACTTTAGTTGGAAATCTAAGCTTATAAAAAATGAAAATTACCCATACCGAAATATACCGCTTTAGTATACCAATGGAACCTTTTGTAATTGCAACCGGAACCATGCATTTTGCCCAGAATGTATTGGTCAGGATTTATACCGACGCTGGTATCCACGGAATTGGAGAGTGCTCAGCTTTCCCGATGATTGTAGGTGAAACCCAGGAAACATGTATTGCCATGGCTAAAGATTTTGCAGCAATATTAAAAGGGAAAGATCCACTCGAAATTCCGGAGCGGATGAACGACTTATTGGGTTATGCAGACCATAACAATACCATTAAAAGTGCCTTTGATATGGCTTTATTTGATATTGCAGCAAAAAATGCAGAATTGCCATTATATAAATTCCTTGGAGGACAAAAACGTACTATTGAAACCGATATGACCATCGGAATTGATACACCTGAAGGCATGGCCGCAACTGCGTTAAAATACAAAAGCAAGGGTTGCAGGATTATTAAAATAAAGTTGGGCAAAAAAGTTCATGACGATATTGAAAGGGTAAAACACATCCGCGAAGCTGTAGGTGAAGAATTGATTTTACGTTTAGATGCCAACCAGGGATGGAGTTTTGATGATGCTTTATTTGCTTTGGGCGAATTGGAAAAATACAACATTGAATTTTGCGAACAGCCCATGCGCACCTGGTACGACGATAAATTACCAGAGCTGAATGTAAACTCGCCAATTAAATTAATGGCCGATGAAAGCTGCTATAACCATCATGATGCCCGTAAACTGATCAATAGCCAGAGCACCACCTATTTAAACATTAAATTTTCGAAATCAGGAGGCATATTAGAAGCCCAAAAAATACACGAAGAAGCATTAAAGCATGGTGTAAAATGTATGATTGGTAGTATGCTGGAAAGTCGGATTGCGCTAAGTGCCAACCTTCATTTTGCGCTGGCAAGTCCAAATGTAGAATTTTTCGACCTGGATACTGCACTATTAGGGCATTTAGTAGATCCTGTAATTGGTGGCTTAACTTATAATGGCTACTTCCTTGATGTTCCGGATGAAATTGGCATAGGTGCCGAAGCAGACGAATTTTTCTTGGAAAAATGTGAAAGCTGGACGGTTTAATTTACTGAGTTTGGGGTTTGGAGTCGATCAATCGGTTTAAACACTTAAAATATTGTAAAATTCACAATAATAGATCCTAAAACAAATTCAGGATGACGCCACGAGGGTATATGACTAATAAAAAAGCCTTCTTGCAATGATGAAAAGGGTATAAATCATGTAGAATCAACTAATAACCATTGAATTAATGAACTAATAATCTATCCAACTCCAAACTATCGCCATTAAAAGCATTAAAATCAACCACATGCCCAATGCCGTTAATTTTGGCTTTATCAGAGTGTTGCCAAAACTTCCAGCGGCTATTATCCATGCGCAATTTTGGTTGATAATAATGGGCTATCCATAATGGATAATCATCAAAATAATCAAGCAGATAATCTTCGTAAAACTTAAGTCCGGTGTAAACAATCGGCCTTACTTTCGTCTTTAGCTCAACATAATTCAAAAAATCAGACAATTCTGCCCTCATTTTTAATGGAGAAACACCATCTAACGATTCAATATCAACAACCGGAGGTAAATCTCCTTTTTCTATATTAACCACCTGTAAAAAGAATTTCGCCTGCGTTTTCCCGTCCTTTTTTGGTCTGAAGAAATGATATGCACCACAGATAATACCAACTTTTGGTGCTTCGCGCCAGTTCCGCTGAAAATAGGGATCAACCAGCATCAATCCTTCTGTAGCTTTAATAAAGGCAAAACGGATGCTCACCTCATCTTCTTTCATTTCTTTTACCTTTTGCCAGTTTATTTTACCTTGATAATATGAAACATCAATGCCATGAATGCTATACTTTTTTGGAATTTTGATGTTAAAACTTTCATAAGTTCTATAATTTGGATCTTGCCCCCAATCTTTAACCCAGCGCCAGGTGGCAACAAAACTTCGTAATACGTAGCCGTAATAGAACGGAGAAAGCAAAATCAACAATAATCCGGCAATAACCAGTTTAACCTGAATGGAGAGTACACTTTTCCTTTTTTTATTTGCAGCGGGTTTTCGGGTTACAGGTTTCCGAACAGCAGGTTTTCTGGCAACAGGCGTTTTATTTAATGGGGTTCTTTTCTCTGGCGGCATTTGATCGGTTTCCGTATGCAAATTTGTAAAAAATTACCCGATATTTTCTGCCGAACTTTTTTTAGTTTTTTAACGGATATTGAATTCAGATGATCAATTAATACATTGCCTTTTACTATTTTTACGGCATCTAAAATAGCTAATGTTCAAACTCATTTTTAATACCTACAAAAGCTCCTTTAGCGGGTTGAAGCAGAGAAACCTGGCTGCTGAGTTTTGTGATAATGTTCAACAGATTCGGCAGTATGTCTGTACCCTTTATGGGTTTGTTTGTTACCCAAAGCTTACATAGATCGGTAACGGATGCAGGTTTAATCATTATTTTATTTGGAGTTGGCTCGGTACTTGGCTCGGCAACGGGCGGTAAATTAACCGATATGATTGGCTTTCGCCCGGTACAGGTTTTATCATCCGTTGTAAGCGGCCTACTATTTATTTTATTTTCTACCCTTACTCATTTTTATAGTTTATGTGCCCTCGCAGTTGTGATTAGCTTTTTTTCTGAAGCTTTCCGCCCGGCTAATTTTACCGCAGTGGCTCACTATGCCGCAGAAGGTACTTTAACGCGATCGTACTCTTTAAACAGGTTAGCCACAAACATGGGCTGGTCTATAGGGATTAGTTTTGCAGGTATTATTGCTTCCATCAACTACAGGCTGCTTTTCGTGGTAGAAGGGGTGGTAAGTATTATTGTGGGTTTGTTAATCCTCTCATTTTTACCACAAGTGAAAGGTTTTATAAAAAAAGCTAAAGAAACTGCACATAATATGGTCATTATGAAACCATGGAACGATGCTTTCTATGTAAAGTTTATTCTCCTCACCACCGTATTTATTACCTGTGCTTTTTTAATGTTCAGGATTGTACCCGTGTTTTTTAAACAAGAATGGCATATTGATGAATTTGCAATAGGTCTTATCATTGGCATCAACGGGGCCGTTATTGCCTTGTTTGAAATGGTGATGATCAATAAAATTGAAGCAAAAAGATCGCCCATATTTTTCATCATCATAGGTGCTATACTATTTTCCACTGCTTATCTCCTGTTAAGTACCCCGGTAAGTTTTCATATTTTGATGGCAATACTAACTATCGTGGTTTTTACCTGCGGAGAAATGCTCACATTACCATTCATCAATACGATTGTAATTAGCAGAAGTAACGCACACAACAGGGGTTTATATGCAGCAGGATATACCTTAAGTTGGTCGTTTGCACAGCTGGCCGGACCATATCTGGGATTTTTAGTGGCAGAAAACCTGGGTTACAATTGGCTTTGGATAGGAATCTCCTGCATGCTTTTACTGTGTGCCTGGGGATTTAATACACTAAATAAAAAGCAGGCTGAAATTTTGTTAGCAAAAAGCAAAGTTCAGCTGGAAACTGAATAAATTTCCAGCCGAACAGCATTTATTTTACTTTTTGGGCTTTAACGCCCTCATTTGTAATTTTTACAGGAAGAATATTCCCATTAGCATCAAAATTCATTTCATCAATACAGGTAACACGGTGGTTTCCATCAGTTTCCGTTAACGGCCGACGGTGGTAAACGATATAATATTTTCCTTTTTTCTCATTGATAATTATAGAATGGTGACCTGCGCCGGTAGCAATTGCGGCATCTTGTTTTAAAATTTTGCCCACTCTTTTAAACGGTCCAAAAGGTGAATCGCCAACAGCATAAGCTACAGAGTAATCCGGACCAGTCCAGCCGCCCTCGCTCCACATAAAATAGTATTTGCCATTTCTAATGAACATATATGGTCCTTCTACATAATTATCAGGTGTAATTTCTTTAAAGGTTTTTCCATCTTCAAAAGGCACAAAACCATTAAAATCCTTATTTAATTTGGCAATGTTACAATGTTTCCAGCCTCCATAAATTAAATAATACTGACCATCTTTATCTTTAAACACAAACTGATCAATCGGCTGTGCACCATTGTAAAACTTATCAACCAAAGGTTTTCCTAAATGGTCTTTATATGGTCCTTCCGGTTTATCGGCAACAGCAACGCCAATCCCTCCTACCTCATTATCGCTTTGAATATCATTTGCACCGAAAAACAGGTAATATTTTTTGTCTTTTTGTACTATTGCGGGTGCCCACATCGCTTTATTGGCCCATTTTACGGCTGCCGTATCTAAAATATGGGGATGTTTTTTCCATTTCACTAAATCGTCAGACGAAAAGGCATCCAAAAACACCTGTTCCTTGTATTTTGCAGAATAAGTAGGATAAACCCAATATTTATTGTTGAAAATGGCAGCATCAGGATCTGCATACCAGCCGGGAAAGATTGGATTTCCAGATTGGTTAATCGTTTTAGTACCCTGAGCAAAAAGAAGCAAGCCCTGATAAAAGTAAAAGTGAAGAGAATAGGTATTTCATGGCACCAATTTAGAAAAAAATAGCTATTAAAAAAATTTAGGTTATTCTATTTCCAGATGCAAAGAGATAGATATGGTTTCGACTACGCTCAGACTGATCATAAACGTTAAAATTATTTAGTTGTATAGGAAAGCAAAACCCCTAGCAATTCAGTTAAAGCAGTCCTACCCTTCGTTTCAAATCCTCGGCCTTATGCTTCGGCCGGCGGGTTTAACACTACGGTGAGGTTTAGGTTGCAGGGCTACCATTACTAATCAGGGCTGCAGGATGCATAATTAGCCCATCGCAATAACAAGCCTTTCAAAAAAGAACTACACTTTATCTAATAAACCCGACAAAGCTAAATAGCCCGGAATGGAGCGCAGCGAAATGAGGACTATAAGCGATGGCGGGACTACAGTACCTATGAAAAACAGAACCGCTCGTTTTCAAAAAAATCGTCACCTCGACGGAAGTTTGGCGAAATGGAGAGATCTGCTGAAAATAGATTTCTCTACTACGTTGCACTCCGCTCGAAATGACGATCTGTTGCGTCAGAACGCATAAATTAATCAAGCTTATTTACTCAGTTCTGCGAAATATTTATGGAACAAAGGCAAAGTTTCTATTCCTTTATAATAATTATAAATATCATATTTCTCATTTGGCGAGTGTAAAGCATCGCTATCTAAACCGAAGCCAAAAAGTACCGATTTAATACCTAAAACATCTTCGAACAGTGCCACAATAGGAATACTTCCTCCACCACGCGTAGGGATTGCTTTTTTACCAAAGCTATCTTCAATTGCTTTTTCTGCTGCCTGGTAAGCAACGCTATCTGTTGGGGTTACTACAGGTTCGCCGCCATGGTGAGGGGTAACTTTAACTTTAACATTTTTAGGGGCAATGCTTTCAAAATGTTTGGTAAATATTTCTACAATTTCTTCTGAACTTTGGTGAGGAACCAAACGCATCGAAATTTTTGCATTTGCTTTACTTGGCAATACGGTTTTAGCGCCTTCACCAATATATCCACTCCATATTCCATTCACTTCCAATGTTGGGCGGGTTCCTGTACGACTTCTAAAGTAGAATATCCTTTTTCTCCCCATACCTCATCAATATCAAGATCTTTTTTGTATTCAGCTTCATCGTAAGGTGCAGAATTTAATGCTTTTTTCTCATCATCAGTTAATTCTACCACTTTATCATAAAATGCTGGAATTGTTATGTGGTTGTTTTCATCGTGTAAAGAAGCAATCATTTTGCAAAGTATAGTTGCCGGATTGGCCACAGCACCACCATATACACCTGAGTGTAAATCGCGGTTCGGGCCAACAACTTCTACCTCCATATAAGCTAAACCACGTAAACCGGTTTCAATAGATGGATGATCCATGCTGATCATTGAGGTATCAGAAATTAAAACCACATCAGCCTTTAAACGTGCTGCATTATCTTTCACAAAAATGCCAAGATTTGCAGAACCTACCTCCTCTTCGCCCTCAATCATAAATTTAACATTGCAAGCCAGGGTATTGGTTTCCATCATCAGTTCAAATGCTTTTACATGCATATAAAACTGTCCTTTATCATCGCAAGCACCGCGTGCATAAATTTTGCCATCGCGTACAGTAGGTTCAAAAGGTGGTGTGTGCCAAAGTTCTAACGGATCGGCCGGTTGAACATCATAGTGGCCATATATTAATACAGTGGGTAATGAAGCATCTATAATTTTTTCTCCGTAAACAATAGGATATCCTGCAGTTGGACAAATTTCAACGTTATCAGCACCAGCATCTTTTAATTTCTGTGCAACATAATCGGCAGTTTTTAAAACATCTCCTTTATATTTCGGATCAGCACTAACCGATGGAAAACGCAATAACTCAAACAGTTCATCTAAAAAACGTTGTTTGTGCGTTTCTACATAATTTTTAATCTCTTGCATAACAAAATGAATTTGGACAAATATAGGCTTTACCAAATAAATGGCACAGTAAGTAGTTACAAATTATCCGGGCCAAGGCGTAAAACTCAACTAATAATCAAACAGTTAAAATGTTTATTTATTTTTTGCCATAGCTAAAAACCAACCCTTAATTTTTTAAAATTAAAACCGTCTTTTAATGGATACAAAAAAATAATTTAATGTTTGTAAAAAAGAATGTTGCAGCACCATTTCTATTTACTTTTTTGTAAATTGCGCCCCATAACAGATATCCTTAAATCCTGTAAGAAAGAATTTTAACAATGAAGTTTAGCGCAAAAGTATTTTTATCTCTGCTGCTGCTTCTGTTTGTCCGTACCTCTGCTTTTGCCCAGGCTCCAAATCCAACTCGGGTAAGTTGCCCCGAAGCCGCCCAATATTACGCTAAAGACAGTATTAACATTGTAACTTTTGGTGCCAGCACGGTAGAAGGTGTAAATGGAGTTGGTTTCCAAACCATGCTTCAGAATAATTTTTTAAACTGTTATACTAATAAGGTAGTCGATATTACCAATCACGGTATCGGTGGTCAAACTACTTTTCAGGGTTTACTCAGAATTGATAACGCAATAGCCAACAGAACAGGTTTTATTGTAATTGATATGGGCATAAACGATGCGTTGTCTATTGCCGCAGGTAAAGGCAGCTTGGCCCAAACGGTTTCGAACATGCGTGTTTTTATCACCTCCAGTTTAAAACAGAAGTTAGTTCCAATTTTATGTACGCTTCAGTTTGTAGATGACAGAACAAATAAAAGTTATGTTGCGGTTAATACCAACATCAGGAACATTAACGCCGCCTACAGAAAATTGGCCACCGAATACAAAATTTACCTTGCAGATGTAAATGCCGCAATGAGACGCGATTTTACGCTGTATCAGGATGCCTTCCACCCTAATGCACGGGGCTACCGGTTAGTTAGTTACGTAATTTTTGATGCCGTTAACAAAGCTATTTTTGATAAGTTTTTAAAGTTTACCGTTTCTCAAAACTATCCTAACCCTGCGGCAATGCAAACGTTTATTGATGTGGTTTTGCCTGAATCGGATAAGCTTAACATACAGATTTACGACATGATGGGCCGATTGGTTAAAACGGTTGTAAATGAATACCTCAATACCGGAAAACACACCTTAGAAATCAATACTTCAACCTTTGTACCGGGTATCTATTTTTTCAAAATATCTTCTGATTCCGGCCAGTATAATACAGCAAAAAAGTTTATTGTAGCGCGGTAACAAAAGATTTAAATAATTGTCTACACAGTAGATTAATATGTTTTTATATCTTTAACCATGCCTTCAGCGTCCTTATTTACCAATGAAACCATTGATCTCGATCAACTGCCAAAATATGAAGAGATAACGCTTAAAAGGCCGCATCCGGATTACTGGAAAATCATTTGCATTAACTTGCTAATCTTTTTCGGCATCCTGGGCATGGGTACAACTGCATTACTTCTACTTTTTAAAGAAATAAGGCCAAATGCAGTGTGGATAATCCCCGCTTATATCGTTCTGGTTGTTATTTCCTTTCTGCTTTTCCGTTTAAGCTTTAAAAAAAGGGGTTATGCAATGCGTAAGCACGATGTAATTTATAAAAATGGGATCATTGCAGAATCTACAACGATTGTTCCGTTAAACAGAATTCAGCATATTGAATTAAATGAAGGTATTTTTTCAAGAGCATACAAATTAGGATCGCTACAACTGTTTACGGCAGGTGGCCAAAGCGGCCATATCCGCATTTCAGGCATCGCCATTGATGAAGCCCGAAGCATTAGGGATTTATTGCTGAAAAAACTCGATCTGCTCGAAAAACCATTACCAGAAACTGAAGCATAATGGATAACGACTTTAGTAAACCACAACGCGAATCGGCATTTGGCATTATTATAATGGGTGCCCATACTTTTTTACAGATAGCTAAAGGAACCTTTTTTGTATTTGTTGCAGCCTTTATTAAATTACCAACCTCTACTTTTATATACCTTTTGCTGGGCATTGCTTTTATCATGCTGGTGAGTGCATTTTTTGCCTATTTATGGTACCTAAAGTTTACTTTCTTTTTAGATAAAGAAAAACAGGAATTTGTAGTGAACAAAGGGATTTTTAGCCGCGACCAGGTAATTATTCAGCTTGATAAAATACAGCAGGTTAATATTAATCAAAACATTTTGCAAAAAATTATTGGAATTTATGGCCTTAAAATAGATACTGCGGGTGCTCACGGAGATGAAGTAAGCATAAGAGCTATCGACGAAATTTCTGCCTATAACCTTAAAGAACATCTTTTAAACCGAAAAGAAGAGGCAGAAACACAGTTGGAAGTAGCGCAAGACAAGAATTTAACCGCAGAAGTACCGTTTTTAAAAATCAGTGCGTGGACTTTGTTAAAGGTAGGCCTAACTTCTAATTATGGCCAAAGCATGGGATTGCTGATTGCCTTTTTTTATACCGTTATATATGAAGGCAGGCAGGTACTCGATGCTTTTAAAATTAATAAAGATGAAATTCAGAGCACTGTAACAGGCATGTTAACTATAGTAACGGTATTTATTTTAATTGCCTGCCTTTTAGTTGTGTTACTTTTGATTAACCTGATAAGAACATTTTATAAATATTTCGAACTCGAAATTAGCCAGCATAAAAACACCCTCCTACTTTCATCAGGTTTAATTGCTAAGAAAAATACGATCATTAGTCCCGATAAAGTTCAGATAACAAAACATAGTCAGAATTATTTCCAGGAAAAGATGAATATGCTGAACATGAGTTTAAAGCAGGCTCATTTTGGTCAAAGTAAAAAAGGACACGAAATGCAGGGAAATACACTGGAAATTCCTGGCTGTAACCCTACTGAGCGGGATGAACTGTTAAAAATGATTTTAGGTGAAGCACAATTACATGGAAAAACTTTTATTCCCGATTGGCGCTTTCTAAATTTACCAATTTTCTTTAAACTGGCATTGCCCGTTAGCATATTCCTGATCATTGCGTTTAATGTACCCGAAATAAAGCCCTATATAGGCATTGCCATTGCTTATTTGGCAATTGGTATATTAATGATCTACATCAGTTACAAAAGGCACCGGCTTGCAGTAAACCAAGATTTTATTATCAAAAAGAGTGGCATTTGGGATATTTCCAACGAAATTGTAAAGCCAGATAAAATTCAGGCCATTACCACTTTTCAATATCCCTGGCATAAAGGTGTAGATGTAGGTCACCTATCACTACACACCGCTGCCGGCCAAATTCATTTTAAATATGGCAATTACACAGAAATTAAATTATTGGTAAATTATTGGTTGTATCAGGTAGAAAGCAGAAACGAAAATTGGATGTAAATCCTCACCAATAATAGCATTAAATGAAGCGTAGCGGAAAATTTTAACGCTACGCTTCAGCATAATTATTTTCAGCAATTACAGTATCATAATCCCTTTGATGTTTCCTGCTTGCTTATAAACAGCAATCACCTCATCGGCATTTTGCATTTGCTTTTTTACTGTAATCGATACATATTTACCGGTTTTTGAAGGTTGTTCAATAAACTCATCATCAGGTAAAATTGCACGTAGTTCCTGGATCTTGTCCAAACCACCAGTAATTATAAATTTAAAATTGTAAATACCAGCAAACTGCTCAACACTTTCCAATTTCTCTTTTAAATTGGCATAAATATCTGTATTTGCCCCTTCCGGGATATCAGAAAACTCAATATCCTTATTCATTTTTTTCTCGTCCATTTCTAAAAACATATCAAATTCTATACCCAAATAAATAGGATGTAATTCTGACAGCCTATCACGTTTTGATAACCTGAGAATATAGAAATTAATTCAATAATCGACAGAAAATATCTTAATAGTGTTTAATCAACTTCCCATTCCATGAAAATTATATTTTGTGACCGTTTTTCTTGTGACCAAAAAAACTGTCACAAGAAAATGTGACACAACTTTGTGACCAAATTTTATGTGACGAAAAAAAGTGTCACAAATTAAACGGTCATAAAAAATTTTGTAAGTTTTTTTTGTTCGCCAATAGGTTGTAAATCTCTGTCCGATGCCAATCCTTGCATCCTTGCCTATGTAGCAAAACCAGTCTACAATAATTACAGCAGGCTGGTTCGGTTTAAAACTAATTACTAACAACTTTGGCAAAAAGCCACAGGAATTGTTATTTTTGAACCTCAAAAAAACAGGAGCCGATTTGGATTATTTAGCAGGATTAAACCCACAACAAAGAGCAGCAGTAGAGAACACAAAAGGACCGGTAATGATTGTTGCGGGTGCGGGTTCGGGCAAAACCAGGGTAATTACGTTTCGTGTTGCCCACCTCATTCAAACCGGCACAGATCCTTTTAACATTTTGGTTTTAACCTTTACCAATAAAGCGAGTAAGGATATGCGCGAGCGTATTAGTAAAGTGGTTGGTGCCGAGGCGAAAAACATTTGGATGGGGACTTTTCACTCAGTTTTTGCAAAAATTTTACGCGTAGAGGCTGAAAAAATCGGTTATCCAAACAATTTTACCATTTATGATACCGATGATAGTAAAAGTGTAATCCGTGCAATTTTGAAAGAAATGCAGCTGGATGATAAATTATATGCTGCGAATTTTGTTTTTAACAGAATTTCATCGGCCAAAAATAATCTAATTTCATGGGGAGAATACCAGGCTAACGACCAGATACAGGCAGAAGATATTCAGAATAAACGCCCTTTAATTGGCCAGATTTACGAAACTTATGCCAAACGTTGTTTTAGGGCAGGTGCGATGGATTTTGATGATTTGCTTTTTAAAACGAACATCCTTTTAAAAGAGCATCCGGATGTATTGAATAAATACCAGCAGAAATTTAAATACCTGATGGTGGATGAGTACCAGGATACCAACTTTTCGCAATATACCATTGTAAAAAAACTGGCTGCCGCTTATCAGAATATCTGTGTTGTGGGTGATGATGCACAAAGTATTTATGCTTTCCGTGGGGCCAATATCCAGAACATTTTAAATTTTGAGCGCGATTATCCTGATTTAAAGGTTTATAAATTAGAGCAGAATTACCGTTCTACCCAAAATATTGTGGATGCAGCGAGCAGTATCATCGCGAATAACAAAAATCAGCTCGAAAAAAATGTTTTTTCTGATAACGAACCTGGCGACCGCATTAAAGTATCGAGGGCTTTTACCGATAACGAAGAGGGAAAGCTGGTTGCAGAAGCCATTATTCAGGAAAGGAGCACAAAAGGCTATCAGCACAACGATTTTGCCATTTTGTACCGTACCAATGCACAAAGCAGGGCTATGGAGGAAGGATTACGCAAATTAAATATTCCATATCGGATATACGGCGGCCAATCTTTCTACCAACGTAAGGAGATTAAGGATTTAATTGCCTATTTCCGTTTAACATTTAATCCAAAAGATGAAGAAGCCATAAAAAGGGTAATCAACTACCCAAAACGTGGTATTGGAGATACTTCTATTGATAAGATTATCGTTGCTGCAGATCAAAATGGCAAAACCATGTGGGATGTAATTTCGAACGCACACGAATATGTTGATGGCCGTTTAGCAAACCAGCTTAACGATTTTGCCATGATGGTACAAAGTTTTCAGGCAGAGGCGAAAAAGCTCGACGCCTACGATACCGCTTTGTTTATTGCGCAGCATGCTGGTATTTTGAAAGAACTCTATACCGATGATAGCGTTGAAGGACGCGCGCGATACGAAAATATCCAGGAGTTATTAAACGGTATTAAAGAATTTGCAGAGCGTGAAGATATCGAAGAAAAAGGACTGGATATTTTTATGCAGGATGTTGCCCTTTTAACTAATGATGATAAAGATGGCGACAAAAATAAAGATACCGTTTCTTTAATGACGATCCACTCGGCTAAAGGTTTGGAGTTTAAAAATGTATTTATAGTAGGTTTGGAAGAAAACCTGTTCCCTTCGCAAATGTCGTTAACCAACCGGACAGATTTAGAAGAGGAACGCCGTTTATTTTATGTGGCCATTACCCGTGCCGAGGTAAAACTAACCCTTACTTATGCTACCTCGCGTTACCGTTGGGGAACATTAACCAATTGCGAACCAAGCCGTTTTATTAATGAAATAAGTCCGAAATTTTTAGAGTTGGATGTTAAACCAGCCAAATCTACCAATTTTGAAGGCAGTTTTGATGATGAGCGAAAATCATGGACATCGCAGCCACGCGATTTCATTAGCAAACCAAAGCCAGCTGCAGGTGCAACTGCATCTGCCCCACCAGTACGACCAAAAACAACATCGTTGTTGGCAAAAGCACATGTACCCACCCCTGGTTTTACACCATCCCAGGCACACGAATTTCAAGGCGGTATGGATGTGGAACACGAAAAATTCGGTTTCGGTAAAATCATCAGTTTGGAAGGTACTTTACCCGATGTTAAGGCAACCGTATTTTTTCAGGGTTTGGGCAACAAGCAATTGCTGCTTAAATTTGCTAAACTGATGATTGTAAAATAACCTTTTTATCACAAAGGCACCAAGTACACTAAGAATTTCTTCGCTAATCTTTGTGTTCTTTGTGTCTTTGTGGTTTAGTATGAAAAACCTGGGCAACCTACCTTAATCGCTTTTCTCTTTGCATACTTTGCGGTTTAAATTACCATGGTTAAAACTTGAAAAACCATAAAATTATCCTTAATATTGGTTTCGGTTCTCCCGATCACAAACCATGCAACTTACCAGATTAGAGATTAAAGGTTTTAAGAGCTTTGGCGATAAAGTGACCATCAATTTTAATGAAGGGGTTACCGCTATTGTTGGTCCTAATGGTTGCGGAAAATCCAATGTAATTGATGCGATGCGCTGGGTTTTGGGTGAACAGAGTACCAAAGCCTTACGTTCTGAAAAGATGGAGAACATCATTTTCAATGGTACAAAAAACCGTAAGCAGGCACAGCTTGCCGAGGTTTCCTTAAGTTTTGACAACACCAAAAATATTCTTCCCACTGCCTATTCGCAAGTTACCGTTACCCGTAAACTTTATAGAAATGGCGATAGCGAATACCGTTTAAACGATGTTCAATGCCGGTTGAAAGACATTACCGACTTATTTTTAGATACAGGAATCGGCTCTGATAGTTATTCGATCATTGAGCTTAAAATGGTAGATGAAATTATTACCAATAAAGAACATAGTCGCCGTTCGCTGTTTGAAGAAGCATCGGGCATCTCTAAGTACAAATTACGTAAAAAACAGACTTTCAGTAAGTTAAAAGATACTGAAACAGATCTTGAACGTGTTGAAGATTTGCTTTTTGAGATTGAAAAAAACCTTAAAACTTTAGAAAACCAAGCCCGCAAAGCAGAACGATATTATAAATTAAAAGAGCAATACCGCGAGTTGAGTGTTCAATTGGCTACACACCGGATTGCATTTTTCCGCACCGATTTAAATGCTTTAGAAATACAGGAGCAAAACCAACAGGTAAACCGCACCGAACTCAATGCTAAAATAGATACTGGCGAAGCTGAGCTGCAAAAGCTTAAATTGGGAAGCATCAATCAGGAAAAAAATCTCTCTGTACAACAAAAGGCTACAAACGAGTTTGTTTCTAAAATCCGTGCTTACGAAAGCGAAAAAAAGGTAAAAAATGAGCAAATGCGTTTTTTACAGGAAAAGGAAACGCGTTTATCTGGCGAACTCGAAAAAGATAAGAACCAGGTTAACCACATTAAATACAACATCAAACGTTTAAACGAAGAAGTAGTAACAGAAACCGAGGTTTTTAATAAACTTGAATCTGATTTAAAAAGCTTAAAAACTACACTTGATGCGTTACGCGAACAACAGCAAACTGAAAAAAACAGGATTGATAACCTGATAAAATCTGTTAACGAACTTCAAAACCAAGTGTATCAATCACAAAAAGAGATTGATATACTGAACATTCAAAAAGATGCTTTGGTACAGGAAACCAACCGAAATGTTGATGATACAGAAACCAAAACATTAGAATTAAAAGCATTTGACCATGCTTTGGCCGAATTAGATATACAGGTAAGAGAAAAGCAGGCCACGATTAAAAACCTCACCGAGGCCGAAGAAATTTTAAAAGAAAAACTAGCCGCTTCAGAAATCAATTTAAGTTCGAATAAAGAAAAACTGGCTGCCGAAAACCGGAAAAAGGATGCCAAACAAAATGAATATAACCTCACCAAATCATTGGTTGATAGCTTGGAAGGCTTTCCGGAATCTATCCGTTTTTTAAAGAAAAACAATGCATTTGCTAAAAGTGCCTTACTCCTTTCGGATATTTTATTTTGTAATGAAGATTACCGCATAGCCATCGAAAATTACCTCGAACCGGTAATGAACCATTATGTGGTAGATCAGTATAGCGATGCTGTTCAGGCGATTAACCTTTTAACAGATGCCAGCCGTGGACGGGCTAATTTTTTCATTTTAGAAAATGTGCCGGATAAAAATCCTGTTATTGGTACTCATGAAGGTTTGATATCAGCTTTATCAGTAATAGAAGTCGACAAAAAGTACCAGAACCTTTGTAATTTGTTGTTACAAAACGTATATATAGCTGTAGCCGACCAAGAAAACCTATTTAAAACAACGCCTACCGATACTTTAACCATTTTGGCCAAAAATGGGAAATATGCACAAACTAAATTTACTTTGGCAGGTGGTTCTGTGGGGTTATTTGAGGGAAAAAGGATTGGAAGGGCTAAAAATTTAGAAAATCTCGCTAAGGAAATTAAGGCTTCAGAAGTATTGATCAACCAATACAATACGGCAATTAAAACCGAAACTGATCATATTTTTGATTTAAAAGAGGCTTCAAAAATTAATCAGATCAATGCTTTGAAACAAGAAATGAACCGTTTAAATAACGAACACATTTCGGTTCAAACCCGTCGCGATCAATACCAGGAATTTATCACCACCAGTGAAAACCGCAAGACAGATATTGCGCAAAAAATAGTTTCTATTGAAAAAGCATTATCAGAAAAGTTGCCCGCATTGGTTCAATTGCAAAAAGACCAGCAGGAAGCACACGTAAATTTGCAGGAACAACAACTTAATTATCAGGAAATTGCCGATCAGGTGAATGAAAGTGCAGGTAAATACAATCAGGATAATATCCGTTTTCACCAGCAACAAAATAAGTTATCAGGCTTAGAAAAAGATTTGGATTACCGTTTTGTACAGGAAGAAGCGTTAAACAAGCGCATTGCCCAAAATGATAAAGAATTACAGGAAGCACTCATTCAGATTACGGCAACATTACAACATACCGATCTTAACGACGATACACTTTTAGAAATGTATCAACAACGTGAAGAAATGGAAAAAGGGCTTGCTGAAGCAGAACAAGCATATTTTACAAGTAAAGGAAGCATTAACGAGGTGGAAAACGACCTGACTAATATTCGTAAAAACCGCGAGGAAACCGATTTCTTACTAACCGAAATAAAGGATAAGAAAAATGCTTTAAAAATTGACCTGAATGCGTTAAAAGAACGTTTAGCCGTTGAATTTAACATAGACATAAACGATCTTTTAGATACCGATACCGAAATTGAAGCTCTAGAAAGCGAGTTCGATCTCCGTCAGAAAGTTGAGAAAATGAAACGCCAGTTAGACGAATTTGGTGCCATCAACTCTATGGCAATGGAGGCCTTTAAGGAAATGGAAGAACGATATACTTTTATTCAAAATCAGAAGAAAGATCTTAATGCTGCTAAAACGGATCTTTTGCAAACCATAAAAGAGATAGATGATACTGCTAAAGATAAATTTATGCAGGCCTTTACCCAGGCCCGTGAACATTTTATTGTGGTTTTCCGATCCTTATTTAACGAAGAAGATAGCTGCGACCTGATTTTATCGGATATTAACAATCCTTTAGAGGCTGATATTGATATTATTGCCCGTCCGAAAGGTAAAAGACCGCTATCCATCAACCAGTTGTCGGGAGGAGAAAAAAGCTGCTGACGGCCACAGCATTATTATTTTCACTCTACCTGTTAAAACCCGCACCTTTCTGTATTTTCGACGAGGTTGATGCACCTTTGGATGATACCAACATCGATAAATTTAATAATATCATCCGTAAATTCTCCGATCAATCGCAGTTTATCATCGTTTCGCATAACAAACGGACCATTGCCAGCACCGATATCATTTATGGCGTAACCATGGTAGAACAAGGCGTTTCGAGAGTTGTAGCGGTTGATTTAAGGGAAGTGGCGGCGTAAAAGCTTAAAAGTTAAACCTGAACGACCAAAGCAAAACCTACCATTTCTTCTATTGTGATAAGGCTTTTTAAGCCGATAAGCTGTTCTGGCACAATCTTTTATTAGTTTTTTTATTAGAAATGAAAGCAACGGCTTTTCTCCGTTTTCAGCTCTGCTGTACACTATAGTCCCAACTTTATGTCGGGAGCTGCCGTTTCCATCAGGTTAAAAACGCAATGCTGTTCATCTAACAGTGTTTGAATAGCATAATGAAAAAATGTATATTTGTTATAACAACTTAAGGATATGTTAGCTACAGTTAAAGGATATTACGAAAAAGGAAAGATAACGTTGAAAGAAAAAGCACCTGTACAAACAAAAACAGAGGTTATTGTTACCTTTCTTACAGATGAACAACCAGCTATCTTAAAAAGAATTCCGGGTGCGCTGAAAGGTAAAATATCAATCCCAGACAATTTTAACGATCCTCTAGATGATTTAAAAGAGTACATGTAATGGCATATAATTACTATCTTTTAGATACTCATTGCTTACTTTGGTTTCAGGAAAACAGTCCAAAAATCCCAAAAAAAGTTTTGGATATTATTCAAAACATAGAAAATATCGTTTACTTTAGTCAAATTAGTTCATTCGAAATCTCAATAAAACAATCTCTTGGTAAACTTCCCCACTTCAGTGTAACTGTTGAGGACATTTATAATCAAGCACTTTTAGATGGTTTTACTTTTTTATCAATTGAAAATTCCTCAATTTTCAATTATAATAACGTCCCATTGTTGAATGAGGCACAGAGATCCATTCGATCGGTTAATAATTTCTTCAGCGATATGAAAAGATGCTACCTTATTATCCGCCGATGAAAAATTCAAGTTGTATCCAACTATTTTAAAATGTTTTGGCAGTAATCTATTATAACCATGAAAATTCTATATATCATTCCCTTAGCCATGATGCTAAGCAGCTGTTCATCAGTAAAAAATCAAAACACAGCAGTTTCAGGCAAACTAGATACCCAACTGCTAAAAGATGTGGAAGTATTATCTTCTGATGCTTACCAGGGTCGAAAAACAGGTACTAAAGGAGCAGAAATGGCGCGGGCCTATATTATAGAGCGGTTTCAGAAATTAGGTTTAAAATCATATCCTCAACATGTAAATTACGCACAGGAGTTTACTTTTAACGGAAGATCTGGTGCAAAGGTAAACGGAACCAACATCATCGGCTACATTCCGGGCAAAGGAACCAATGTTATTGTGGTATCGGCACATTACGACCATTTAGGTGTAATAAAAGACGAAGTTTTTAATGGTGCCGACGATAATGCCTCAGGAACAGCAGGATTATTAAAAATTGCCGCTTATTTTGCCAAGAATAAACCCAACAACACCATTATTTTTGCTTCTTTCGATGCAGAAGAAATGGGTTTACAAGGTGCAAAAGCATTTGTAGCCAATCCTCCGGTAAACATCAATACCATAGCTGTTGATTTAAACATGGATATGATTAGCCATAGTGATAAAGGTGAACTTTATGTTTGTGGAACCTTTAAATATCCGGATTTAAAGAAGTATGTAGATACGACTAAAACCAACATTAAATTACTTTTCGGTCATGATGATCCAAAACAAGGCCATGATGATTGGACCAATCAGAGCGATCAGGGTGCATTTAACGCCAAAAACATTCCTTTTTTATACTTCGGTGTAGAAGACCATAAAGATTACCACAAAGCTACTGACGAATATTCGACAATCACTAAACCCTTTTTTAGCAATGCCGCTGCCGCCGTACTCGATGTGGTAAAAAATATCGATAAACAGACTGCTTTACAACAGCTGTTAAAGGATAAAATGATTATGATGGATAATCCAAGAAAGTCGGAAAAGTTTTAATTTTCTGAGCGTTGCAGCGTTTAAATTCGAGTGCCAATATAAATGGAATTCATGTTGGTGAAATCATACTGGCATCAAATCAAATTGAAACAGCGCATTAATTATTGCGGTACGTAAACCACATATTTAGTCTCAAAGAAGTCTTCCTCAAAATAAGCTGAAAGTGGATATAATTCTGCTTTCAGTTTAGATTCTTTAATTTCTTCAGCTAAATCGCCACCTTTTAAGTACAAAATTCCATTAGGAATGGCATTTAGTGAATCTTTTTTAAATTTTCCCTGTATCCATGGATAAAATTCGCCTAAGCGTGTAACCGCTCGTGATACTATAAAATTAAATTTCTCCTTAATCTGCTCTGCCCTTAAATGATCAGCCCTTAAATTTTCTAAACCCAGGGCCGAAGCCACTTCTTTCACAACTTTAATCTTTTTCCCGATAGAATCCACTAGGTAAAATTCTGTTTCAGGAAACAGAATGGCTAAAGGAATGCCCGGGAACCCTCCTCCTGTACCAACATCTAAAACTGATTCGCCCGCTTTGAAAGTACAAACTTTCGCAATCCCTAAAGAGTGTAACACATGACGTTCATACAGCTCTTCAATATCTTTTCTTGAAATTACATTAATCTGTGCATTCCAAAAGCTATATAATTCAAACAGTTGCGAAAACTGTGCAATCTGTTTTTCGCTTAAATCTGGGAAATATTTTAAAACGATATCGGGCTTTACATCAAGCATATTGTAGTTACTAAAGATTATTGAATTATTTCCAGTTTACTTTTTTCTTGCCAAACATGGCTAAAAATCCGTTCAAAGTTAAAAATAAGAACAAAAGTATATCTAAAATTGGGAACCACCAACGTAAATCGCCATAGTTTAAGCGTTTTAGCAGTTTTGGGTAGATGAAACACCTGATGATGATACTCAATCCAAGAATTCCAAGGGCAATGTATTGTGCTTCGCGACTAAAAAACATACTTGCAGCAAAGAAAGCGTAAAATAAAAATTGGAACACTATCTGTAGACTTAAAATAAACTTATGCTTCGATTTATATAATTTACCCGCTCCGAAATGACGCTTTTTCTGCCTCAAATAACCTCTCCAGGTATTATTGGGTACGCTCCAAACATGGCTATCTTTGTTTAAACGGATTTCCGTATTGTATTTATTGGCGTGTGCATTTACAAACAAATCATCATCTCCGGAAGGGATATGCATATGTGCGGCAAAGCCTTTATTCTTAAAAAAAAGCGATTTTTTATAGGCCATGTTTCGTCCTACACCCATATAAGGCATTCCCTTTAAAGCAAACGATAAATAATTAACAGCCGTAAAAAAGGTTTCAAAACGGATCAATGCATTTAAAAGGCTTCTTTTTTCATGTAAGGCGAATAGCCTAAAATAATTTCAGTATTTTCATCTGCCGATGGTTGCATATCCAATAACCAATGTTGAGAAGCTGGCTCACAGTCTGCATCAGTAAAAACCAGCCAATCGTACTTAGCAGCCTTTATGCCCATGGTTACCGCAAACTTTTTACCGGCAATAAATTTATCGTTATCTAAAATTTTAACCACTTTAAGGTTACTGTATTTTTTTTCCAGCTGCTCTAAAAATTCTTCTGTTCCATCCCATGAGCGATCGTTAACTACCACAACTTCAAATTCGGGGTAATCCTGGTTAA
Source organism: Pedobacter sp. AC402 (assembly GCF_979252805.1). Lineage (NCBI taxonomy): Bacteria > Pseudomonadati > Bacteroidota > Sphingobacteriia > Sphingobacteriales > Sphingobacteriaceae > Pedobacter > Pedobacter sp. AC402. Next base: position 269,273 of record NZ_CEEDAI010000006.1, read on the forward strand.
AAAGCGAAGGCAGATACTGTTCTAAATTTTTAATTTCATTTCGGGCACAAACGATTACACTTATCGGTTTTCGGGCAGATAATGGAACCTCTTCAATACTTACGGTGGCCAATCTTAAATGAACAAAAAGTACAAAATACAGCTGAACCAAAAGGCAAAAAGCCAATATAGAGAGCAGAGTAATTTCAAGCGGAGTTAATATCACGATGGTTAAATAAATAGGCGCAAATTTCTCATTTTTAATCTGTAAAACACTTTTATGTGGATAAAAAATTAAACAAAATAATGCCCTCAATTTTTGCTATTTTTGGAGATTTTCGACGAGAAAAACACATATAAACCATTTACCATCAAAATAACATTTAATTAAAAGTATTTTGGTGTGAAGTAGCTCCAATTTACAACTGGAGGAAATAAATAGAAACAGATGAAATTTAGTTTACAGGCTAACGATCCTTTATCAAAAGCCAGGGCCGGAACAGTAACAACTGCGCATGGCGAAATACAAACCCCTATTTTTATGCCTGTGGGCACTGCCGGAACAGTAAAAGCGGTGCATCAACGCGAACTTAAGGAGGATATTGACGCAAAAATTATTCTTGGCAATACCTATCACTTATATTTAAGACCAGGATTGGAAATTCTTGAAAAGGCCGGTGGCCTACACAAATTTATAGGCTGGGACCGTCCGATTTTAACAGATAGCGGAGGTTACCAGGTTTATTCTTTAAGTAAAGTGCGTAAGATTAAGGAGGAAGGCGTTACTTTTCATTCTCACATTGATGGATCAAAACACCTTTTTACGCCCGAATATGCAATGGATATCCAACGTACCATTGGTGCTGATATAATTATGGCTTTTGATGAATGTACGCCTTATCCGTGCGATTATACTTATGCTGCTCAATCGATTAAAATGACGCACCGTTGGTTAAAACGCTGCTGTGAACGCTTTGATAGTACCGAGCCTGAAATATGGTTTCGATCAAACTCTTTTTCCGATCGTTCAAGGCTCTGTATATAAGGATTTACGCATAAAATCTGCAGAATTTATTGCCAGTATGGATCGTGAAGGGAATGCGATTGGCGGTTTATCTGTAGGTGAGCCTGCGGAAGAAATGTATGCCATGACAGAAGTGGTATGCAATATATTACCGGAAGAAAAACCACGTTATTTAATGGGTGTGGGTACACCGATCAATATTTTAGAGAATATTGCGTTGGGCATTGATATGTTCGATTGTGTAATGCCAACAAGAAATGCAAGAAACGGGATGCTTTTTACACGGAATGGCATTATAAACATCAGAAATAAAAAATGGGAGAATGATTTTTCTCCATTAGATGCGGAGAGCGATCTTCATGTTGATTTAGTAACCAGTAAAGCTTATTTAAGACATTTAGTGCACAGTAAGGAGATGCTTGGCGCACAAATTGCTACCTTACATAACTTACACTTCTACTTATGGTTGGTAAAACAGGCCAGAGAGAAGATTATTGCTGGTGAATTTTACGAGTGGAAAAACAAAATGGTTAAAATATTAGGCAATAAGCTATAAAATGAGTCTGTTAAAAGGGAAAATAAAAATCATCGATCAATACATTATCGGTAAAGACCTGGGTACATTTATTTATACCCTGGCCATTTTCGTTATCATTATCGTTGTATTCGATCTATCCGAAAAGATGGATGATTTTATGAAAAGCGGATTAAGTTTTTGGGGAATTCTTTCCAAATACTATGCTGGCTCCATTCCCTTCTATGTGAATATGCTTTCACCATTGATCAATTTTATTGCTGTAATTTTTTTTACGGCAAAGATGGCCGATCAGACTGAAATTGTTCCGATTTTAAGTGGTGGAGTGAGTTTTAATCGTTTCTTATTCCCTTATCTGGTATCAGCAACAATCATTTTCTCTGCCAATTTATTATCCAATTTATACATTTTACCGTATACAAATACCTTAAAAAATCGTTTCGAAAACACCTATGTTAAACGGAACGATCCTTCTACAAAGTCGAACATCCACATGAAACTGGATGATAAAACGTATATCTACATTGATAATTTTGACAACAAAACAAAATTCGGGATATCGTTTTTCTTTAGACAATTTCAATGGCGATATCTTAACTAAAAAAATTATAGCCGAAAACATTAAATGGGATTCACTTAAACGCAAGTGGCAATTAAGCAATTACTCGATCCGCAAGATTGACAGGGCTTAAGGAAACGATGATTTACGGTAACGGAAAACTGAAAGATACCATTCTGGACATGCGACCTGATGATTTTTCTGCTTACGACAATGTGGTTCAGAATTTAACTACAAAAGAACTGACAGAGAAGATCAGAAAAGAAAAAAATCCGTGGAACAGGTGTAATGAATGATCTTCAATTTGAAGAATCCAAGCGGTACCTGCATCCACTTTCCGGCTTTCGTGCTTACACTTATTGGGGTAGCTTTATCATCACGTAAAGTGCGTGGCGGCGTTGGAGTATCATTAGGTATAGCGAATCTTCATTAGCTTCGCTTATATCGTGTTTAATCAGTTTACACAGATGTTTTCTACCAAAGGTGGATTACCTCCTTTTGCCGCTGTAATAATGCCTACGCTATTCTTTGGTCTTTTAGGTTTTTACCTGCTGAGAAAAGCACCAAAATAATAATGGAAGCCACAAAAAAGAATTTATTAATCCTTCACCTTACCGTTTTTGTTTGGGGCTTTACCGGCGTATTGGGTAAAGTAATTTCCATTGATGCTGTACCCATGGTATGGTATCGTGTATTGATTGCAACCACTACCCTTTTTGCATGGTTTTTAATTACCAAGAAAAACATTAAGATTACCAAAAAACAATTTTTCCAGTTCTTTTTAACTGGCGGAATTGTAGCCATCCATTGGATATTTTTCTTCCATGCCATTAAAGTTTCTACCGTTTCTGTTACTTTGGTATGCCTTTCTTCATTCACATTGTTTACTGCGATATTAGAACCGCTGATTAAAAAACAACCTATCCAAACGGGCGATATCTTAATCGGTTTGTTGATTATTTTAGGCATCTATATGATCTTCAAATTTGAAGGTCAGTATACTTTAGGGATCATTTTCGGCTTGCTGGCGGCAGTAGCTTCAAGTTTATTTTCGACCATAAATTCTACATTGGTACAAAAAGCGAACCTGCTATTATTGGATTTTACGAACTGGTTGGTGCGCTTTTCTGGATTACTTTATACCGTTTATACGACGGTACTTTACTGCATACGCACTTTAATCTGAGCACAAAAAATTGGTTCTACCTTATCCTTCTTGGTACGCTCTGCACATCAGTTGCCTACGTTGCTGGTGTTGCTGTAATGCGTACATTATCGGCCTTTAGAGTTGCGCTTATTACCAACCTTGAACCAGTTTATGGAATTATACTGGCCTTTATTTTCTTTCAAAACAAGGAGCAAATGACGGGTGGTTTTTATATCGGGGCAACTATCATTTTGGCTTCAATTTTCTTATATCCGATCTATAAAAAAAGAAAAAGTCAACTGTAAACAAATCCTTCCAAAACACTATAAATTTTAATAAGAGTCATTTAATCTTTCTTAAAATAATTTAGGAAAATTACTACTTGTAATGTAAGTGATATAGACGGGATTTCCTGTTTAACTAATATCTCTACTATAAATTTAAGATCAATTATTCAATAATGATTTGCCAAAAGAACCTTAAAATTTCACTATTCTTCTTGATTAGCACCATCTAAAATAGAGATCAAAAAGCATTTTATAAATAAGTTTAAATCATTAACGAAGTGCAAAAAACAGGCTTTAATCTTTAATATAATCTGCAATAAAAACATTACTAAAAAGCTAGTAATAGTTCATACACTATACTCTATATTAATTACAGAATTTACTTCAATAGCAGAACTATTAGACTTACAAAAAGAGTAAAAATATCAATTTGAATTCTTAATTTTTCATCTCGATTTGACATCAAATTCATTTGACCAAGCAAGCATCATAAATTGGTTAAGTTATGAATACTCTTTACATCAACAACCATGTTCCAGGTCATTATTAATTTACCAAACCCTAACATTTTCCGTTTATAATTCCATTAACAAATAAAAAATCAGGAAGAAAACTATCATGAGACTGAATATAAAAATAATGAAGATTAAAAAAGCATTGCAATATTTTAAGTGTGAATCTTCAGATAATTTATAAAGAAAATTAAGATGGAAAACCTCCTTAAAACTCACCTAATAAAACTTTAAATCCAAGCCAAAAATTAGCGCTAAAAAAAATCGTCTTCAACAACATAGAGATACAAAGAAAGTTCCAAGGAAATGAAAAATATCATAAAATTTTAACCAAAACAAACTCATATTCATCTAATAATTTCATTTGAAAACAAACAATTATAGCGTAAGAAAAAGGTTATTAAATCACTAAAATAAATAACAAAAAACACTCTAAAAATAGATACCAGAATATGTATATAATTTGGCTTTATAGAATATTAAAATGCGCAGAATTAAGCTCCAAACCAAATGAAAATAAAAGCAAATTTCAAGTAAAATAACTAGAATAATCACTCTACTTTTTATCTGGATTTATAGTGTTATAAAGCATCCAATTTTCGTATTATAAAAGATCATCAACAAAATAACAGCGCATCATATTCCATTCTCAGAAATTTTTGCGATGAAAAAGCAACTAAAAATATTAAAGAAATTAGCTGTTCCCGACTCAATTCATCTTAAAATATTCAGGATATTGAGCGACGAAAACCTACATTTTAGCTTTATTCTCATAGGCAAAACGCAAAAAAGACTCCGCATATTTGATTTTTAGTCTATTCACACTTTTTTAATCAAAAACTTTCTAAATAACATTCAGAGCACTTTTTTATATTCAAATAAAAATCTCTGTAAAACCTGAAGAATACATCCTTATTCATGAATATCGTCAGGAAATGCAGTTATAAGTCTGAAAAAATACAAATAAGGGCACCAACCATCTTAAAAAAACATACAAATTAGAGCTGCAAGTCTCAATTTAACTCAAGAAATTAAGCTTAAAAATCAATTTTTTGGCTGAAGACACATGCTATTTACAGCAAATAATCTTGTGCTTTCAAGGTTTAAAATTTATCAGAAAAAGAAAATTTCCGATATCTCAGCGCAAAATTTAATAAAACTGAGGCTTAAATGATCACGTTATGATATAGACATTTTGTCATAACAATCTACTTTTAGATATGGATTAGAATTTTCTAGCGTAAGATTTTTATGAAAATTTGGTGTTGAAATACTCACTCAAAACTTGTTTTTGTAAAGCCAAAAACGCCTTAAATTCTAGTCTCCAAGAGAGTGGTTCTCCCCCTTAAAACTCCAATCAATTTTCAATTAGCTGGAGAAATTAATAATGATGAAAAGTGGACTATCCATTCAAATTTTTCTCAGTCTTTTAACCCTTAAGCAAATTATTAAAAACTATACAGATTTTTAAAAAGACAATAAATTATTCAAAGAAAATCGATTAATAAGTGTAAATTAAATCAATAAAATTAGCAGCTTAAAAAAAATTAATTAAAGCCTCAATCCTCATAAAAATCAACAAAAAATAAAGTTAAAAATAATAAATTTTGATATTTAAGTAAATCATATTATTAACTAATAATCAGTACATTAAATATTAATAGTTAAATTAAATATCTACCAAATCAACGATCAACAAATTTTAAAAAACTAAATATTTTAGCAAAGAATTTAGATGAATTTAAATAAATCAAACAAAAAATTAATTATCAAGTACTTAAGTGCATTTACATTAAGTTTCACATCACTATCAGTTTTCGGGCAAATTTTCAGCACTGCACAAAACCCACTTAGTGTAAAATGGAACTACATTTCATCAGGAGGCTTTAAAATCATCTATCCTCAGGAATTAGAGAAAGAAGCTCAGAGAATGGCCAATACCCTACCCTTCATCTACCCTAAAATAGGGTTTGGTTTAAGGCAGCAAAAAACCACTATTCCGCTCCTGTTACAGAACCGCGGCACCCAGGCAAACGGCTTTGTTCAGCTCGCACCTAAGAAGTCTGAATTCTATGCTACCCCACCTCAGTTTTTCGATAGTCAGGATTGGCTGAACAACCTGGCTGTACATGAACTTAGGCACATCGCCCAGTTTGACAAATTGACAGGAACGCAAGCGCACCCCTTCCCTGAGCTAGTATACTTTGCTTATTTTGGCGCGGGCATCCCAACCTGGTTTTTTGAAGGGGATGCTGTGGTTAACGAAACTGCCCTTACCCATTCGGGCAGAGGCCGACAACCAAACTGGATTATGCCTTACCGAACTTCCGTTTTAGAAGGAAAAAAATTTTCATACAGTAAAGCTTATTTTGGGTCGAACAAGGATGTAACGCCAGGCTATTACCAAACAGGATATTTGATGGTTTCAGATATGAAGGAAAAATATGGTCAGTTCATTTCAGACAGTTTACTTGGAGATATCCGAAAGAGGCCGTTAAGACTTTACCCATTCTCCGGGAGCTTAAAAAAAATTACAAAACAAAATACCAGGCAATACTTTCTTTCTACCCAAAATAAGCTCACAGAAAAATGGAAAATACAGCAGGAAAAATCTAAACCAGAAAACTATGAAAGTTTGAATAAACAACCTGCTTTAGCTACTGATTATTTTCTTCCGGTAAGGTTAAATAAAAACCAGATTTTAGCATTGAAAGAAAGCAAGACTGATACACGTTATATTGTTATCATTAATGAAGATAAATCGGAACAAAAATTATTCGGAATCGGCTATCAGGAACAACCTTGGTTTAGCTTAAAAAATAACATTTTGGTTTGGGACGAAATCCGTTACGACCCAAGATATAAACAGCGCAGTTATAGCGTAATCTGTTCGTATAATTTGCAAACAAAAAAATTCAAAAAATTAAGCAGCAAGAGCAGGCTCTTCTCTCCCAGCCTTTCTAATGATGGAACAAAAATCATAGCAGCAAAAGTAGAGCTGAACAATCAATTTAACCTAGTAGAAATAGATGCCGGCTCCGGAAAGATTTTAAAAACTTTTCCAAATCCAACAAATGAAATTTTACAAACGCCATCCTTTGATCAATCGGGAAATAAAATCGCCTACATCAGCGTTACGGAAAAAGGAAAGAGTTTGTGGTTGATCGATGGTGATCAAAAATCGGAGTTGATTTCGAACAGCAGACAGCAATTAAGCCGACCGATTTTTATCGGAAACAAAATTGTTTTTAATGCGCATTTTAACGGCATTGATAACATTTATGAAATTGATCCTGATTCAAAAAAAATCAATGCACTTAGCGCAGCTAAATATGGTGCATTTAATCCTTCGGAAAGCATGGACGGGAAAATCGTTTTCAACAATTACAAAATCAACGGTTATGAAATTGCGGAAGCAGCACTAAGCGAAAAACCGGTTGGTGAAAACAACTTTATGGATTTTTCTGAAGCAGCAGAAAAGCAGGAAAATGTTGGAAATGTTTTTAATCAGATTCCCGACAGCACCTACCAGTCTAAACGCTACCATCAGGCATTAAACTTGTTTAGTTTTCATAGCATTATTCCTGTTATTGATAATGAATATCTTTTCGGGCTGGAGCTTCAATCGAACAATCTGCTCAACACTATGGATTTTTACACAGGGCAAAATACCACCGCGATTTAAAACGTTTTGAGTACACTGCAGATATTAGCTATAAGGCACTTTATCCTGTACTAAGCCTGTTATACCGCAACCGGCCGAAAAGAACGTTCTACCGCGCTAAAAATGTGATACAGCAGGGCGATTGGAGAGAGAACTATGTTAAGCTTAATGCATCACTTCCACTTTCATTTAATGCAAGGAATGAGAATTATGCTTTTACTTTAAATGCAGCAACGAGTTTTACACAAAGGTACCTGCCGGAAAACATGCCTGCCAATTTTATCCGCGAGCTTAAATTTCCACTGGAATATAATTTTACTTTTAACCATAGCGTGCGAACCACCGAGCGAGACATTGCTCCGAAATGGGCACAAGTGTTAAGGGCAACCTACAATCACCAACCGTTTGATAAAAATTTAAAAGGAGAAATTTTGGCTCTCGAAAGTTTCTTTTACTTTCCGGGGATCGCCAAAAACCATTCGTTTCTAGCTAGCTTCAATTACCAAAAAGCCAGCGGTGTAAACCAGTACGCCACAGAGATTGCAACTGTTTATGGATACAACAATATTTTGGCGAAAAACGTGCTGCAAAACAGCTTACTCTTTAACTACCGTTTTCCTTTTGCATTTCCTGATTGGGAATTAGGTCCGCTTGCCTATGTAAGAAATTTCAGGGCGGGGTTATTCTGCCATTATGAAAACATCGGTAAAGGAACCACTTTTAACGATCCTAAAACTTATGGTATAGAATTGAATACAAGCGTAAACATTTTGAGGTATCAACCTGTTGTTGATTTAGGAGCACGGTTGGTTTTTGTTAATCAGATTTACAATCAAAATCCGATATTAGAGTTTTCATTTAATTATAGCTTTTAAACCATGAGTGCAAAAACAATTTCCATCATTATCCTAACTGTATTACTGACTATATTTTTGATGGTAAATACCGAGCCTGTTGATTTCGATTTTTTAGTTGCCACCGTTCCGGTATCTAAACTTTTGGTTATCGGCATTTGTATCATCATCGGTTTCATTATCGGCTTTGTTGTTGGAAGGCCGCGAAAAACATTAAGCAGTTACGATGATGAAATCGAAAAACACCAACCTGTTTCGAATAAGAAAGAATTGAGTGACGAGGACAGGGATTACATTAGCTAATGCCAAAGATTAGATAGGATTTCAAAATTTGATTTGCTATAGCAAATCATTATCCCGACCGTAACGCAGTGAAATGGAGAGATCTGGCTCGATAGATCTCTCGGCCTTATTGCACTTCACTCGGGATGACCGGCACTCTGGATTTTGACCTTCATAAACTTTCTGTCAATCACCTTGTTTTTTAGGAGATAGATTACTCAATTTAAATGAGAAGTGTTTTTCTTCCTAGCTCAGCGCAGTCATAATCTCGCCATACAATAGGCCGCTGCCCCCGCCATAATGTTGTATAATTTTTAGTTCCGGCCTTAATGAAAGTAGTTTATTTTTCAGTTCAGTTTCCGAACTGGGTTCAATTCCATTGCCAAGTAAAACCAGATCAATCTGCTGTTCTGCGCAAATGGAAATAGCTTCTTCATCTTTGCAAACACATAAACCCTTCCATTCGGGCCTTGCATTTAACAAACGGTTCATTACTGTAGTTATTTCGGTATCACGGCCAATATATAGTATGGTAGTTTGCATATTTGTTAATTTAAGAAGTAATATTTATTAAAAAATCGTCAGTTCAGCTGAAGCACCAATTACATTGGCAGCAAGGTGGAGAAATGCCTGATCTCTACTTCAGGATTTCTCCACAACAGCCGAAAAAGACGATTTTTATAATTTAATTCAATTCCATTGGAACATCCATCAATAAAACCTCTGCATCAGCAGTATTGGCTTTAAAACTGATGCTGTCTGTATCCCACACCCCTAATCCATCTCTTTTACTCAGCACCTGTCCGTTAATGGTAACTTCGCCACTGATTACGAAAGCATAAACCCCGTTACCAGCTTTTTTGATTTTATATTCGGTTTCAAAACCTTCATCAAACTTACCTAGCGAAAACCAGGCATCTTGCTGAATCCAAACTCCTGCATCATCAGCATTTGGCGATAAAATCTGCTGAAAGTTATTGTGTCTCGCAGCAAGGTCTAAAGTTTGTTGGTCATATCGCGGGGTAACGTTTTTCTTGTTCGGAAACAACCAGATCTGCAATAAATTTAGCTGCTCATCTGCATTTGCATTAAATTCGCTGTGACTAACACCTGTACCGGCGCTCATTACCTGAATTTCTCCATTTTTAATTACTGCTGAATTACCCATACTATCTTTGTGTGCAATTGCACCTGCCAATGGGATGGTAATAATTTCCATATTATCGTGTGGATGAGAACCAAAACCCATTCCACCATCAATACTGTCGTCATTTAAAACCCTCAAAACTCCGAAATGCATCCTTTCTGGATTGTAATAATTAGCAAAACTGAACGAGTGGTGTGCATTTAACCAGCCATGATTAGCATGACCGCGGGTGTTTTCTTTGTGCAAAATAAACTGTGACATAAATTTCCTTTCTTGTTTATGATACAAATTTACAGCAAGCAAGTTTACTGTGCATTGACCTAGGATAAGAAGTGAGTTTGGAATGGAACGCGCCAGGTGTTAATCGCAACTAGCATTAATTAAAGTTGCATTGGTTCATTAGGTATATCAAAAATAAAGCCTTTTAAAGGAAAAAATTTTTAAATACCCTTCAATCACCACGTGCAAGCAAAACCTCTTCTCAAAGCATTTATTTGCGCTTTTAACATCAACAATTTAAACAAAACGATATTTCCAACCTTAAACATAACCAATCCTTAACATTTTTTCAGTTTTAAGTTTACATCAACTCTTTAAACTTGTTTCAATTTCACCAAATAATCAGCCTTAAAAAAACCATGCAAAAAAACACAATCTGGATGCTTCTGGCCATATGCCTGATAAGCGTATCCTGCAAAAAGAATATATTGCCAGAAGATAGCGTTACTACAGCAAGCCAAAACAAAACCAGTCTGTTGGCCACAACGGCAGCAGCCAGCGCAGCTGCAAGTGTAAACGCTTATACCAATACATCAAGTTATATCAGTTCGGGCTTTTCATTTTTAAACCCAACACAGTTGGATAAAAACCGACAGGCCATTGGAGGTAGCGCTTACACGGAGGTATATGGCTTTAACATCCCTGAAGAAAACAGGGTAAGGGGCATTAGGTGGAATGAAGACGACGAAACAACATCCATTTGGCGCCCTCAGGGAATAGCGGGTTTCTCTAGAAATGGCGTGCGTTATTTATTGGTGAGCTGGTACGCTAAAGATGCAGCAGAAAGTAAAGGCTCCAGAATAACGCTTATTGACATCAGTCCAAGCTCGAGCACTTATTTAACTTACAGACATATTTTATTGGTACAGCCAACGCTGCCAACAGGCACTTTGGATTATACACAATATGGCACTTATGCACCATTAAACGTGCATGCTGGCGGACTGGCTTATTTTAATGGCAAAATTTATTTAAGCAGTACAAGTTTGGGCTTAAGGGTTTTCGATTTGGATAAAATTATTGAGGTAACTTCGGGTACTGGCACTGATGATAAATGTGGCAAAGATGCTAATGGTAACCTATACGCTTTCAACTACCGTTACATCCTTCCGCAGGTAGGTTACTATAAAATTAATGATGCCAGTCCTATTTCAACAGTACAGGTGAATTACGAAAACAATCAATTATGGACCGGTCAATATTATGCAGGAAGTGCAGATGCATCGATTGTACCTAAAATATTTGGCTTTCCGATCAGCACAGCCGGAGAATTGCAGAATTCGGGTATACAAACCGTTGTTCCAAAAAATAGTTTATTTACTTCAGATCATGCACATGGGATACAGGGTGTATTCAGAAAAGGAAACAGGACATGGCTTTCGTGCACCGGATCACCTAGCGAATCGTATGGATCTACAGCCCGTTTAGCGAGGTATACTGATGGTGATACAAACACCGTTCGATACAGATGGCCTTATGGAGCTGAATCATTATATCTTGAAGCCCAATATGGATATTTATGGAGCTTAACCGAATTCGAACCGAATGCAGGAGCTCAAAACGGCAGTCAGGTTAACCGTTGCGTATTCGCTGTAGATTTTTCAAAATACGAATAATTATTCTTCTACCTCGTTGTGAAAATTCGTCATTTCGACTGAAGCGCAGCGTAATGGAGAAATCTTTATCACAGTACAAAGATTTCTCCAATACGTTCGACACGATATTATGCCTTAAGCCAATGCTTGCTCAATATCAGCTAAAATATCATTAATATGCTCTAAACCGATAGATAAGCGGATAGAACCTTGCTCAATACCAACTTTGTTACGTTGTTCTTCAGTAAGTTTACTATGTGTACTTGTTGCAGGATGGGTTGCTATGGAACGGGTATCGGCCAGATTTGCAGAGATGGAGAACATTTTTAAATTATCCATAAATTTACGGGCAGCATCTATCCCCCCATCAACCACAATGGTAACAATGCCACCTCCCTGCTTCATTTGTTTTTTAGCAATTTCATATTGTGGGTGCGAAGGTAAAAATGGATATTTTACCAGCTTAATTTTTGGGTGTTTCTCTAAATATTCGGCCACCTTTAAAGCATTTTCGCAATGACGGTCCATACGGATGGCCAAAGTTTCTAAACTTTTAGATAAAATCCATGCGTTAAAAGGCGATAAAGCTGGTCCGCTGTGGCGGGCGAAAGCAATAACCTCGGCAATTAATTCTTTTGTACCTAAAATAACACCTCCCAAAACACGGCCCTGACCATCGATATATTTGGTTGCAGAATGTATTGAAATGTGCGCGCCAAGTTCAATCGGCCGCTGTAAATATGGTGTAGCAAAACAATTATCCACAACCAATAACTGATTGTGTTTTTTAGCCAGGTTGCCTAAAAATTCAAGATCAATAATATCGATACCCGGATTAGATGGCGTTTCTACAAAAATCATTTTTGTATTTGGCTTAATCAAAGCCTCCCAATCCTGCGGTTTATCTAAATCGGCATAATCGAAAGTAACGCCCCAATTAGAAAAAACATTGGTTAGCAACTGGTGGGTAGAGCCGAAAACCGATCTACTCGAAACAATATGATCACCATTTTTTAAGAAAGCACCAAATGTTGTAAAAATTGCGGCCATGCCTGTTGCTGTGGCAAAACCATCTTCAGCACCTTCTAAGAGGCACATTTTTTCGATAAATTCTGATGTATTTGGATTTGAATAACGGCTATACACATTCCCTTCCTTTTCATTGGCAAATAAGGCACGCATTTCTTCGGCATCTTCAAATTTATAACTTGAGGTAAGGTAAATCGGAGAAGAATGCTCTTTATGCAGGCTGCGTTCGGTTTGAGTGCGTATAGCTATGGTTTCAAAATTTTCGGATTTCATTGTATTGCTAGATATGAGTATTAAGATGTGAAATGATGGTTTTGTGATGTGAGATTTGAGGTATGAGATTTTATCCCTCAACCTTAAACCCTACAGCTTAAACTGCTACTCTACACCTTGTTTATTTTATATGTGAAATTAATTGTTGCTGAACGGCCTAAAATATTTGATACAGAGCAATATTTATCGAATGTCATTGCTAAAGCACGCTCTACTTTTGGTACGCTTAAATCGCCGAACAGGTCGAAATGAATATTGATTACATCAAAAATCGGAGGCATTTCTTCGTCTTTTCTAGTGGCATTAATTGCAATCTTAACATCATCAAGTGGTTCTTTCTGCTTCGTTAATACATTTACCATATCAATACCGCTGCAGCCACCTAATCCGATCAACAACATTTCCATTGGCCTAAAACCCTTTCCTTCGCCACCAATAGCAGCTTTTGCATCCAACTCTACAGTAAAACCGCTCTCGTTTTCTGCTTCAAAATTAAATTTACCGCTTTTGCGGATTAGATTTATATTCATTGTGTATACTATTGGGATGTTAGATTTGAAACGCGAGATTTGAGGCATTTTAATGCCTTAAACCATCTACCTTAAACCTTTTCACCGCTATTTAATTTAATACCTAACATTTTTGCCTTTCACATGCTATGCGCCATGTGCTTTGCTTAAATACCATAAAATACTAAGTTATTTACTTCCAGTTCTGACAATTTTACCGGATGGTCAAAAATTGCAAAAACCGACGAACCGCTACCACTCATTAAAGCGAATGTTGCGCCTGCATCGTATAAACTGGTTTTTATTTGATGAATTTGGGGATATTTAGCGAAAACCGATATTTCGAAATCGTTGATAACCTTATTTTTCCATGTTGTTGGGCACAAATGTATGATTTCTTTTAACGATTGCAAAGGCTTTTGAGGTTTTACATGCGCATAAGCATCTGCAGTACTTACATGTACAGGCGGTTTTACCAAAACTTTAAACCAGGCTGACAAATCTATTTCGCATTTTTGAAATTCATCCCCTTTATTAAATGCGTAAACAGGTTTATTTTCGATAAAAAAGGCACAATCGGCACCCAATTGACGGGCGTAATCTTCCATTTTATCAACAGACATCCCCAAACTGAATTTTTCATTTAATAATTTAATTAAAAAAGCACAATCAGCAGATCCTCCTCCCAAACCAGCACCCACAGGAATATTTTTAAATAAACTGATTTGCTGTTCGGGAATGTCATAATCGTTTTTAACCAATTGATAGGCCTTATAACATAAGTTATCATTTGCATCACCAGGAATATCAATTCCATAAATTTTACATGATGTAATAGCGCCATCAGTAATTTCTACGGCATCTTTAATGTTGATCGGATAAAAAACAGTTTCGAGGTTGTGGTAACCATCAGCACGTTTTTCGGTGATATTTAAGCCTAAGTTTATTTTTGCGTTGGGAAAAGATAGCATGTTAGTCGTGAGTCGTGAGTTTTAAGTCGTGAGTTCATGGTGCCGAAACCAGCAGACATCTCACTTGCAAACATACAAATTTTATGTAGGTCACAGCTTTAAGCCAAGGCTGCACACCGAGATTACACACAACCGATGTTAACAATTAAAACAATAAAATGATTTACAACACCTGATAAATTTTAGATATTTGTAAATTATCAGAACAGTATGAAACAATATTTAGATTTAATGCAACATGTGCTGGATCATGGCGCTCAAAAGCACGACCGTACCGGTACTGGAACTATAAGTGTTTTTGGTTACCAGATGCGCTTTAACCTTAAGGAAGGTTTTCCGATGGTGACCACAAAAAAATTGCACTTAAAATCTATTATACACGAATTGATCTGGTTTTTAACTGGCGATACCAACATTAAATACCTTAAAGATAATGGCGTGCGCATTTGGGATGAATGGGCTGATGAAAACGGCAATTTAGGCCCGGTTTATGGTTCGCAATGGAGAAGTTGGCCAACACCAGACGGGCAGCACATCGATCAGATTACAAATATTATCAATACGATAAAAAACAATCCCGATTCGAGAAGAATTATTGTTTCTGCCTGGAATGTTGCCGAAATTGAAAATATGGCTTTGCCCCCTTGTCATGCATTTTTTCAGTTTTACGTAGCGGATGGAAAATTAAGCTGCCAGTTATACCAACGCAGTGCAGATATTTTTTTAGGTGTACCTTTTAATATCGCCTCTTACGCATTGCTTACCATGATGGTTGCACAGGTTTGCGGTTTAGAAGCCGGAGACTTTATCCATACCTTAGGCGATGCACATTTATACAATAACCACATTGAGCAAGCCAATTTGCAGCTAAGCCGGCAGCCAAAACCACTACCCACCATGAAAATCAATCCTGATGTAAAAAGCATCTTTGATTTTAAATTTGAAGATTTTACTTTGGAAAACTACGAAGCGCATCCGCATATTAAAGGAATTGTGGCGGTGTAACCCCCCAGCCCCCTGAAGGGGGAGCTAAACGCATGTTGAAATACCAGCAATAAAAAAAAGAGATTAAGCACTGCACATGAACGACGGAAATTCAAATTCCCCTTTAGGGGTAGAGGGGTTAAACAAGGGAACGGAAAAGCCCCTTCAGGGGTTGGGGTTATCCATCGCTGTAGCCGTAGGCGAAAACTTCGCCATTGGCAAAAATAACCAGCTTTTGTGGCATATGCCGGCTGATTTAAAGTTTTTTAAGCAAACCACATCAGGCCATACTGTAATAATGGGACGCAAAACGTTCGATTCTGTTGGAAAACCATTACCAAACCGAAGAAATATTGTTATTACCCGAGATACTGAATTAAAAATTGAGGGCGTTGAAGTGGTAAACAGTTTAGATGAAGCTTTAGCGATTACCAAAACGGAAGAAAAACAAGTATTTATTGTTGGTGGGGCTGAAATTTACAAACAGGCATTGCCAAAAATCACTACATTATATTTAACTACCATTCACCATAATTTTGATGCAGATACTTTTTTTCCGGAAATTGACAGAAATGAATGGAGAATAATTAGCAGCGAAGCACATAAAGCCGACGAAAAAAACAAATACGATTATACTTTTGAAGTTTTAGAAAGGATATAATCCATTAGTCATCTGCGGTAAGGAAGCATGAGGCAACCTAAAAACCAGGTTGCTTAGCCAGGGTTATACAATGTTTTGCAGCCTGCTAGGGCAAAATACCCAAAGCCCCACTACCTTGGCCGCCTAAACCCGATATACGTGGATGCCCCCGATTTTTTTTATCGGGGCAGAAACATTAGCAGGACGGAACCTCAGCCAAAAGCTGCTGCAATTGCTTTCCCAGTCAATATCATCTACATTTTAAACTCCTTTATGGATTATGTATGGAGAATCGTAAAGGATTATTGCCCGATAAAAATTATTGTTAATAAATTATCAATTAAGGGGTTCTATAATTTAAAAATTTAATTAGATTTGCCGACTTGTTAAAAAACAGCGAAAGACAAATTATTTTAAACAAACAATGCAAGGAAAAGGTTTTATTAAGTTTATAGCGATAGTATTGGCTATCGTTTGTGCGTACGCACTTTCTTTTACTTTGGTAGCATCCAAGGTAGAAAAAGACGCAAAAAACGCTGCGAAGGGTGATTTAGCCAAAGAAAAGGCTTACTTAGATTCGATGAGTACCGTGAAAGTTTATCCTGTAGTTGGATTTACTTATCAAGAGGTAAAAGCGAAAGAGATTAATTTGGGTTTAGACTTAAAAGGCGGAATGAACGTAACGATGGAGATATCGTTAGCGGAGTTGGTAAAATCATTAGCGGGCAACCCTACTGATGCGAACTTCAACAAAGCAGTTCAGAATGCACAGATCCAGTTAAATGCCGGTGGTAAAGATTACATCAAAATTTTTGTTGATGAATTCGAAAAATTAAGCCCTGGAGTTAAACTTGCAGATTATTTTTCTAACCAGGATAATGCATCTCAGTTAAAACCTAGCGCAAGCAATGCTGAAGTTGAAGCTTTCTTAGAGAAAGAAGCAACTAGTGCTATCGATCGTTCGTTTACAGTTTTACGTTCCCGTATTGATGGTTCTGGCGTTGTAAGCCCGAACATGCAAAAACAAGAGGGTAGCAACCGTATCTTAATCGAGATGCCAGGTGTACAAGATCAGGAGCGTATGGCGAAACTTTTACAAGGTTCTGCTGAGTTACAATTCTGGCAGGTATACCAGGTACAAGAAGTTGCGCCATTATTAGAAAACATTAATAAAATTTTAGCAGCAACATTAAAAACTGATGCTACTGCAACTAAAGATACAACTGCTGCTCCAGCTGCTGGTGGTAAATTGGCTGGCCTTGAAAAATCGGCTACTAAAGATACTACAGCTAAAGGCGGTAAACTTGCTGGCTTAGGTAAAAAAGATTCTACAGCGGTTAGGGCCGAACTGGCAAAATCTAACCCATTATACGCTGTTCTTAATCTTCCGATTTATCAAGGCGAAAACGGACAACAACAATTAATGCCAGGTGCAGTTGTTGGTATGTCGTTACAAAAAGATACTGCAAAGGTTAACAATTACTTAAAACTTCCTGAAGTTGCTGCATCTATTCCATCAACGATGAAATTTATGTGGAGTGTTAAACCAAGGGAAGGTTCGAGAATTTTTGAATTATATGCTATTAAAGTGGTAAGTGCCGATGGCAAACCAGATTTAGGTGGTGATGCGATTAGCGATTCCAAAGATGATTTCGATCAGCACAACAAACCAGAGGTAACCATGTACATGACCAGCGAAGGTGCTGCTAAATGGAAAAAAATTACTGCTGAAGCTGCTGCTGACCCGAACAACAAAAAATCTATTGCAATTGTATTGGATAACCAGGTTTATTCTGCCCCTACTGTGCAGAACGAAATTGCTGGTGGTGTTTCTTCAATCACTGGTAACTTTACCCAAACAGATACTAAAGATTTATCTAACATCTTAAAAGCTGGTAAATTGCCTGCTCCTGCGCGTATTGCGGGTAGTTATGTGGTTGGTCCAACTTTAGGTGCAAAAGCTATTCACGATGGTTTAATCTCATTCGTAATTGCCTTTATCGTAATCTTAATCTTCATGGCGTTGTATTATCACCGTGCAGGTTGGGTTGCTAACTTTGCATTGTTAATCAACTTATTCTTCATCATTGGTATTTTGGTATCACTAGGTGCAGTATTAACCTTACCTGGTATCGCTGGTATCGTGTTAACCATTGGTTTATCGGTAGATGCAAACATCCTTATTTTTGAACGTGTACGTGAAGAACTTGCACATGGCAAAAATACCGCTACTGCAATTAAAGAAGGTTTTAAACATGCAATGCCATCAATTATCGATTCAAACGTTACCTTGTTCATCTTAGGTGCTATTCTTTACGTTTTTGGTAGCGGTCCGGTTCAAGGTTTCGCAACTACTTTATGTATTGGTATTCTTTCATCATTATTTGCTGCTGTAGCCATTTCGAGAGTTGTTTTCGAATCGTTATTAAACCGTAAAATCGATGTTAGTTTTGATAATAGCCTAACACGTAATGCATTTAAAAACTTAGCATTCAACTTTGTTGGCCGTCGTAAAATCTATTACATTATCTCTACCATCATTATTATTGCCGGTATTGGTATGTACTTCAAAAATGGCGGTTTAAACCTGGGTGTAGATTTTAAAGGTGGTAGAACTTATTTGGTTCACTTCGATAAAGCTGTGAGTACTGAAGATTTAAAAACCAAGTTAAATCCGGTTTTCGGTAACGAAACGCCAGAGGTTAAAACTGCAGGTGAAGATAGTCAGGTTAAAATCACCACTACTTTCCACATTGAAGATCAGGACATTAAAACTGATAAAGTTGTAGAAGATGCTTTAAATAAAGGTTTAGCAGGTTCTAAATATGAAATCGTAAGTTCACAAAAAGTTACGCCTATCATTGCGAGTGACATTGTAAACGGTGCTTTTTATGCGGTATTGATCTCATGTTTATTCATGTTTATCTATATCGTAGTACGATTCAAAAAATGGCAGTATGGTTTAGGTGCGGTAATCGCATTATTCCATGATGTGCTAATGGTATTGTCTTTCTACACTATTTTAGATGGTATTATGCCATTCTCATTAGAAATTGGTCAGGATTTTATTGCAGCAATTTTAACGGTTATGGGTTATACCATGACAGAAACAGTTGTTGTATTCGACCGTATCCGTGAGAAACTAAAAGAATCTGGTAAAGAAGATTTACATGGTGAAGAACGTAACAACTTAATCAACTTCGCGTTGAACAGTACATTAAGTCGTACGATTTTAACTTCATTAACCGTATTCTTCGTGTTATTGGTAATCTTTATTTTCGGTGGTGATAGCATCCGTGGATTTATCTTTGCATTGTTGATTGGTCGTATCATCGGTACCTACTCATCATTATGCATCTCTACTCCTATCGTAATTGATTTAGGAAGCTCAGCTGAGAAAAAGTAAGATCCAAAAATCTTAATATATACAAGCGCTTCGATTTATCGGGGCGCTTTTTTTGTGCCAAACCTAGTAGGTTTAAAACCTTGCGAGGGTTAAAGTTAAAAGACACAAAGCTTTTCATTTATTTTGCAAAGCAAATCCTGGGGTTCTTCGGTTCCAACAGTCTCGCTGTCCGTTTTATTCCGATGAAGGATCGGTATGCTCACTGCCATCAGGTTTATTTAACCTGGGTAAGTGCTTCAAGCTGCAAAAACACACCTTCGTCATACCAGCGTTATATATTAATCAATCAGCTGAAATAGTGGCCAAAACCTCAATTTTTAAACCTTTTGGCCATCTTTTTGTTACATTAGCAACAGATAAACCGATAAAAAATGGATTTACAACTTCCTAAAAGCGAATACCCAAGAGTAGTTATTGTTGGTGGTGGATTTGGTGGGATTGAGTTAGCTAAACGTTTAAAAAACAAGCCTTTTCAAGTGGTTATGCTCGATAAGCATAACTATCATACTTTTCAACCACTGCTTTATCAGGTAGCTACAGGAGGACTGGAAGCAGATTCTATCGCTTTCCCACTACGGAAAATTTTTAAAGGACAAAAAAATCTCATTTTTCGGGTAACCAAAGTAACTGAAGTTAATGCAGCAGAAAACTGTTTACAAACAGATATTGGGCGGATTACTTACGATTATTTGGTAATTGCCACAGGCTCTACCAGTAACTTTTTTGGCAATAAAGAAATTGAAGCCAATTCGATGCCGATGAAGTCAATTCCAGAAGCACTTGATTTAAGAAGTTTGATTTTACAGAATTTTGAGAAATCGCTGATCGAAAAAGATTTAGATAAAAAGAACGCCTTATTAAACTTTGTAGTGGTTGGCGGCGGTCCAACAGGTGTTGAAACCTCTGGTGCCATTGCTGAACTTAAAAGACATGTAATTCCGAACGATTATCCGGAAATGGATTTAAGCAGGGTAAACATTTACCTGATCGAAAATTCGCCGGAATTGTTGGGCGTTATGTCGCCACAGGCACAAAAGAAAGCAAAAGATTTCCTTACCGATATGGGCGTTCAGATCATGAATGAAACTAGGGTACTTGGTTACGATGGACTTACACTCACCTTACAAGATAAAGCACCTATTTTAAGTTCAACAGTGATCTGGAGTGCTGGGGTTAAGGGTGAGGTTTTAAATGGTTTAGATAAAGCTGAAGTGGTAAGAGGGGGCAGATTAAAAACAGATACCCAAAACTTAATTGTAGGTTATCAGAATATTTATGCCATTGGTGATGTGGCTGCAATTGTAGATGAAGAAACGCCAAACGGTCATCCTGGGGTAACTCCGGCGGCCATTCAACAAGGCCATCACCTCGCTAAAAACCTGATCAACATTAAAGAAAATAAACCTTTGGAGAAATTTAAATATTTCGACAAAGGCTCAATGGCCACAGTAGGTAGAAATAAAGCAGTTGTTGATATCGGTAAAATCCGTTTTCAAGGTGTGTTTGCATGGTTCACCTGGATGTTTGTTCACTTGATGACATTGGTAGGCTTCAGAAACAAGATTATAGTTTTCGTCAATTGGGTTTGGAGTTACTTCAGCTACGATCGGGGAACCCGTTTAATCATTAGAACCTTTGCAAAAGATCGAAGTGTGGATTATAGAAACGAGGTACCATCAGTAAAGGAAGAAGTTAAGGTATCTTAGTCTTTAGTCTTTAGTCTTTAGTCTTTAGTCTTTAGTCTTTAGTCTTTAGTCTTTAGTCTTTAGTCTTTAGTCTTTAGTCTTTAGTCTTTAAGGCAACTTTAACGGTAGACAATTGTTTCTTATTTCTTTTTTTCTTTGCGAAAAACTTTGTGCATTTTGCGGCTAAACCAAAAAATATGAGCCAAAACAATTTCAAATTAGTAGAGTGTCCGCGCGATGCCATGCAGGGATTGCACGATTTTGTTCCTACGGCACTCAAAATTGAATACCTGAATTTGTTGTTACAGGTGGGTTTTGATACGCTTGATTTTGGAAGTTTTGTTTCACCTAAAGCCATTCCACAAATGGCCGATACAGCTGCAGTTTTATCGCATTTGGATTTAAGTAATACCTCTACCAAACTTCTTGCGATTGTAGCTAATTTAAGGGGGGTAGAAGATGCAGTAAAGCATCAGTCTATCAGTTACCTCGGTTTTCCTTTTTCAATTTCAGAAACCTTTCAACAGCGCAATACCAATTCGAGCATAGCACAATCCTTAAATACTGTTGAAGAGATGCTTTCTCTTTGCATTAAAAACAATAAAAAAGCAGTTGTTTATTTATCAATGGGTTTTGGAAATCCTTATGGGGATGAATGGAATTATGAAATTGTAGAAAAGTGGGCTGATGTATTGGTGAGTAAAGGTGTGGAGATCTTGTCATTAGCTGATACCGTAGGTGTTTCGACACCAGAAAAGATCAAAAGCATATTGCCAAAGCTGATTTCCAGGTTTAATAATACCGAAATAGGTATACATTTACACTCCACTCCTACCGAACGCTTTGAAAAGATAGAAGCTGCTTACCATTCTGGAGTAAAACGTATAGATTCAGCACTAAAAGGTTTTGGAGGCTGCCCAATGGCTGCTGATGACCTTACAGGCAACATTGCTACTGAAGATGTAATTGCCTTTTTGAATACTAGAGGAGAAAACCTCAACCTAGATATGGATAAATGGAATGAGGCAATGGCTTTATCAGGCAAGATATTTCACTAAGGATTAAAATTAAAAGTTTGAGTCGTTTGCATCTTAACAAAATGGTTGTTATGCATAGCTGGTTGCCACCTTGGCATCATTTTCAAAACCCTAATGGCCTCATTATCTAAAGTTGGGTGTAATGTCTTTTTAACCTTAATATTTGTTATTTCACCTTTAATTGATACTGTGAATTTTAACGTTACAGAACCTGTTATTTTTTGACCAGACATTTCTTCAGGATATTTTAAATTATTGTGAATAAACTTATTCATTTCAATTTCGCCAGATGGAAAAGTGGGCTTTCTATCCATTTCTTTAAAAGTCCCCGTAATATAAGCATCAGCCGTAAAAACAGATCTATTCAAATTAATTAATTCCCCATTTGTATTCCAAATTTTAGTTCTTTTTATGATATTATTTTCAAAATAAGATTTCTGATTAACTCTCCCGTTAGGAAAATACCAAACAAAATCGCCCTGTTTAACCTCTGGGTCTAATGATTTAAATACACCTTTCATTTGAAGCTTATTACTTTTATAATAGTCCTTAACAAAAAAAAAGGTTCTTTTCTTTTACAGCAATTCTGTAATAAGCATAGCCTGAATTATCGGTCTTTTCACAGCTAGCATTAAAGTAAATAGTATCTATTTTTTGGGCTTTTGAGGAGATAGCTATTCCAAGTAATAATAAGGAAAGAGAGAGTCTTTTCATTCGAGAGGCGTCATTATTTTTTTAGTTTCCAAACCTTAAAAACAACAACCAAGATAATTAATTTATAATTATTTTTCAACTGGTCATTCTTAAGAAAGATTTTTTTTGCGAGCAGAACACAAAATTATTCGGAAAAACATATTCTACCCCTGTGCTTTCTGTGCCTCCTGACTAACTATCCCTAAACTTTCTTTACCATTTTAAAATGCTGTATACCAGCTTCTTCAAATTGCTCCCCTTCGGCTACGAAACCAAATTTAGCGTACAAACTCATGGCATCTAACTGCGAGTTGAGGTAAATGTAATGTGCATCTTCCGGCAGATCAGATAGGGCTTCAGCGATTAATGCACGGCCAACGCCCTGACCTCTAAAATCTTTCAATACAGCGAAACGTTCCAGTTTGTATCCGGCATCTGTTTTACGCCATCTACAAGCACCACAAGGCTGGCCATTACTGGTAGCCAAAAAATGTACCGATTCATCTTCATGCTCCCATTCTAACTCCGGCGGGCAGTTCTGGCTCGTCTACAAACACAACTTTACGTATAGCAAATACTTTATCTAAATCTTCGGGATGGTTAACTTTTTGAACGTGTAGACTCATTATCGTGTTGTTTAAAGTGTTTATTCGATTTTAATTTCGATTCGTTTAGCTCTTTGGCTACATCTATCGAATGTGAACAATGAATATCGGCCTCTTTTTTGGCAAGTGTGGCAATCGCAACGTAAAATTTATGTAACTGATCTAATTCTTTTTCGCTCAAATCTTCTATATCAACCATTCGGTTACTCGCACCTTGCTGTGCAGCAATTAATTCATTCAACTTTAACTGAATTGCCTTACCATCTTTATTTTGCGCTTTCTGAATTAAAAAAACCATTAAAAAGGTAATGATTGTGGTACCAGTGTTAATCACCAATTGCCAGGTTTCTGAGTAATTAAATATAGGGCCAGTAACAGCCCAAATAATTACAATAGCAGTAGCTGAAATAAATGCAACAGAACTACCGGTAAACTTCGTTGCCGCATTGGCAAATTTTTCGAAAAAATTATTTTTCTTGGTGTCGGTTTTAGATTTTGCCATTACAATTTGTTTGCTTAAATATAATATAAAACAAACAAAAACGCCATAAGTTTTTTAACCTATGGCGTCTTTATTTATCAGGAAATAATTGATTTTTTGAATGATTGAACAGATATCAAATCTTCAAAATCAATCAAAATTTACAATTTATCGTTTACGTTGATACAGTTCAAATCTTCGAAAGCCGCTGTTAAACGCTTTACAAAAGTTTCTTCACCTTTACGTAACCAAACGCGTGGATCGTAATATTTTTTATTTGGTTTATCATCGCCATCAGGGTTACCAATCTGGCCTTGAAGATAAGCTTCGTTCTTTTTATAATATTCTAAAATACCTTCCCAAAATGCCCATTGCATATCGGTATCAATATTCATTTTAATTGCACCATAAGAAATTGCTTCTCTGATTTCTTCCTGAGTTGAACCAGAACCACCGTGGAATACAAAATTGATTGGTTTCTCTTCGGTTAAGCTGAATTTTTCTTTGATAAAATCCTGAGAGTTTTTTAAAATTACCGGTTGCAATTTTACGTTACCTGGTTTGTAAACACCGTGTACGTTACCAAATGCCGCTGCAACGGTAAAGCGAGGAGAAACTTTGCTTAATTCTTCGTAAGCATAAGCCACTTCGCTAGGTTGTGTATATAATTTTGAGCTATCTACATCGCTATTATCAACACCATCTTCCTCACCACCTGTAACACCAAGTTCGATTTCGATCGTCATGTTCATTTTAGCCATGCGTGCTAAGTATTTAGCAGATATTTCCATGTTTTCTTCTATCGATTCTTCCGATAAATCCAACATGTGTGATGAAAACAAAGGTTTTCCGGTTTCAGCGAAGAATTTTTCACCGTGATCTAAAAGTCCGTCAATCCAAGGCAATAATTTTTTAGCGGCGTGGTCGGTATGTAAAACCACGGCAACACCATAATGTTCTGCCAATAAATGTACATGTTTAGCTGCCGATACAGCACCTAGAATACATGCTTGCAATTTCTCATTATCTAAAGATTTACCAGCATAAAACTGTGCACCGCCATTAGACAATTGAATCATAACAGGCGAATTTACTGCCTTAGCAGTCTCCAATACCGCGTTAACCGTATTTGTACCGGTTACGTTTACTGCTGGTAAAGCAAACTGATGTTTTTTAGCCTGCTCAAACAATTCTTGAACGGCATCTCCGTAAATTACGCCTTTGTAGCCTTTTAAACTCATTTCTTGTTAATTTTATTAAGTCCGAAGTTATAAAAAAAAATAACATTCCAAGCTTTTGTAACAACAGAATTATTTGCCTTACAGCAAAATAAGGCCTATTTAGTGTAAAAAACACATTATCCTTAGTGTAAAAAAGACACACTTAAGTTTACAATTGGCAGTTGGCGGCAACAAAAGCCAAATTTTAAATTACGTTACCAACTCTGGCATTATTGCCAATTGGCTATCTACCAACTAACCATTGACTATTTTTACAGCCAATAAGGTTCGACTTTATTTTATTTTTCGTTTCTTTGCAATCCAATTCTTTAAAAAATTATATGGCTTGGTTTAAGAGAGAGAATAAAGGTATCATTACCACAACTGAAGAGAAAAAAGAAGCACCAGATGGCTTGTGGAATAAATGTCCAAATTGTAAAAAACCGCTACATCAGGCAGAACTTCAGGAAAACAAATATGTTTGTCATTACTGCAACTACCACCTGAGAGTAGGCTCAAAAGAATATTTCGAGGTTTTATTTGATAATAACGAGTTTAAAGAACTTTTTCCGAACTTAACATCGGGCGATCCGCTAAACTTTAACGATAATAAACCTTATACCGACAGGATTAAGGAAAGCCAGGCTAAAACAGGTTTAAAAGATGCAATCCGTGCCGGAGTTGGTAAAATTGAAGGTCAGGATCTCGTAATTGCCTGTATGGATTTCGCATTTATTGGGGGTTCTATGGGTTCTGTTGTGGGTGAAAAAATTGCAAGATCAATCGATTACAGCATTAAACATAAAGTTCCTTTCCTGATGATTTCAAAATCAGGTGGGGCTCGTATGATGGAGGCAGCATTTTCATTGATGCAGATGGCTAAAACATCGGCTAAACTGGCTTTATTGGGTCAGGCTAAAGTTCCATATATCTCATTGTTAACCGATCCTACTACAGGTGGTGTAACAGCATCATATGCAATGCTTGGCGATATTAATATTGCCGAACCTGGTGCATTGATCGGTTTTGCCGGACCACGGGTAATTAAAGAAACCATAAAAAAAGATTTACCAAAAGGTTTTCAAACAGCAGAATTTGTTTTAGAACACGGTTTCCTTGATTTCATTGTAGATAGAAGGGCAATGAAAGCTAAATTGGGTGCTTTTATTAAGATGATGAACAACTAGTTGGTTCCAATAGTTCATTAGCCATTAGTTCAATGGTCTAAGTATCAAAAACAACATAATATTTAGAAAAGCAGGGCTTGAATAACTTCGGTTAGTTCAGTCCTGCTTTTTGCTTTAAGTCCTCGCTACACTCCGGGCTTTCCGCGGCAATCAGGTTTAATTAACATAGGCTGGTGGTTCTTTTGAAAGGTTTTCCTGGCTAGCGTATTAAACCACCCCACCTTTGGGCAGCCCTCAATGGGAGGAAATATTAACAGCAATTTTTCTTATTTTTAAACTAACCAAACTAAAAATCAGATGAAAAAGCTATTATTACTCACCTTCCTGATCACGGCCATTATTTCTGTGCATGCCCAGGAGAAAAAAGCTAAAGTTCCTTATGATGAAACCTTAGCCAAAAAACTCGGCGCGGATAATTATGGAATGAAAATGTATGTTCTGGTTATTCTGAAATCAGGTACGAATACAACCGAAACAAAAGCCAAAACTGATAGTTTATTTGCAGGCCATATGGCAAACATGGGCAAAATGGTCGAAATGCAAAAGCTAGTAGTTGCCGGCCCGATAGGCAAAAACGATAAAAATTACCGCGGTATTTTCATTTTAAATACAAAATCAATCGAAGAAGCCAAACAATTGTTAGAAAGCGACCCTGCAATCGCGGCTAAATTACTCGAACCAGAATTATACAATTGGTATGGATCGGCAGCATTGGCTGAATATCTGCCATTTCATGATAAGATACAGAAAAGTAGTTTTTAGGTATTAGCCACGGAAACACAGATGGCACGGAAAAATTTGATAGGTGAAGTCAGGTGTTACCACAACTCAACTGCAACATTTCCATTAACATCTCCAACCCTACCGCTAATTCCATAAATTAGCACATCAAATAAATAACCCTAACTTATTATGAATAAAAAAGTACTATTTTCTGCACTTCTGCTGTGCGCTTCGACAAGCGTTTTTGCGCAAGACAAAAAAGTAATCGACAATATTGTTAAAGAAGTGAATGAAAATTCGCAATTAGAGAAACTTGCACACGAACTTTTAGATGTTGTAGGTCCGCGCTTAGTAGGTTCGCCACAAATGAAACAAGCTAACGATTGGGCAGTAAAAAAATATAGCGATTGGGGCATTTCTGCCAAAAACGAAAAATGGGGCGAATGGGCTGGCTGGGAAAGAGGTATTACCCATATCGATTTGATAAGTCCGCGGGTTAGAACTTTAGAAGGAACACAACTGGCCTGGAGTCCATCCAGTAACGGGAAAGCGATTAACGCAGAGGCAATTATCCTTCCAGAAATCACAGATTCGTTATCTTTTCAAAAATGGTTACCTAATGTAAAGGGCAAAATTGTTTTAATTTCCATGAACCAGCTCTCTGGCCGGCCTGAAAAAAACTGGGAAGAGTTTGCCACAAAAGACTTATTTGAAAAATTTAAAAAAGAAAAAACCGAAGCAGCGAAAGCCTGGGCAGCAAGTATAGCTAAAACGGGTTTATCTGCTAAAACTTTACCTGTAGCCTTAGAAAATGCTGGTGCTGTAGCGGTAGTGATCAATAACTGGTCGCAGGGATTTGGTGTAGATAAAATTTTCGGTGCAAATACCACTTAAAGTACCCACTTTAGATTTATCCGTTGAGGATTATGGCTTGGTTTACCGCCTGGCACTTAATGGTGATAAGCCTAAATTAAAAATCGAGGCCGATTCGAAGAAATTAGGTGCTGTACCTACTTTTAATACCATCGCAGAAATTAAGGGCAAACAAAAACCCAATGAATATGTGATGTTATCGGCACACTTCGATTCGTGGGATGGCGCAAGCGGTGCTACCGATAATGGTTCAGGCACTATTTTGATGATGGAAGCCATGCGGATTTTGAAAAAAATCTATCCTAATCCTAAACGGACCATATTGGTTGGCCATTGGGGAAGTGAAGAGCAGGGTTTAAATGGTTCAAGAGCTTTTGTAGAAGATCATCCAGAGGTTGTAAATAATCTTCAGGCTTTATTTAACCAGGATAACGGTACAGGTCGGGTGGTTAACATTGGCGGACAAGGTTTCGCTAAATCGAAAGATTACATTACCCGTTGGTTGGCTGCAGTACCTGATACCATTAAAAACCAGATCAAAACCAGTTTTCCGGGAACACCAGGTGCTGGTGGATCAGATTTTGCTTCTTTTGTTGCGGCTGGAGCATTGGGTTATTCATTAAGTTCTACCAGCTGGGATTACGGTACATATACCTGGCACACTAACCGCGACAGTTACGATAAATTGGTTTTCGACGAAATTAGAAGCAATGTAATTTTAGCTGCGATTATGGTATATATGGCTTGTGAAGATCCCGAAAAAACTTCTACCGAAAAAGCAACCGATTTACCTGTAAACGAACGTACCGGAAAACCATCAACCTGGCCTGTACAATCAAAATCGAATAGAAAAGGTGGATTGTAGATAATATTTATAAACGTTTTGGTAAAGAGCATTTGGAAACAGATGCTCTTTTTTGTTTCCTTGATTCGTTATTTCGAGCCGAGTGCAATGCAGTCGAGAAATCTATTGATATGGATCGCTCTATT
The DNA here is from genome assembly GCF_979252805.1 of Pedobacter sp. AC402. NCBI lineage: Bacteria > Pseudomonadati > Bacteroidota > Sphingobacteriia > Sphingobacteriales > Sphingobacteriaceae > Pedobacter > Pedobacter sp. AC402. Next base: position 298,443 of record NZ_CEEDAI010000006.1, read on the forward strand.
CCATTTCGCTTTCAGTGGAGATGACGCCCTTAACGCAATATTTTGTTTTTTTTAGTGTAGTTACACCTAAATTTATTTAAAGATTTACAGGCAGAAAAGATGCTGAAATAAATTCAGCAAGACGATCTTAAAAAAATCTACTCCTCTTTCTTCTGAAACTTATAAAACAGATAACCCAAAAAAGGCAATATCAATACACTTCCCAATAAAAGCGCTAAACCCAAACTGTAAATGGTTTTTTCTGGTCCTACGGTTTCCAATAACGAAATCGCATCTCCGCTTTTTAAACGGATAAAATTTGGAAAATGGGCATAACTGATCGCCAAGAGGATCATCGTGACCTGGAAGCCCGCTAAAATGCGTAAAATCTTCGTTTTTCCTTTAATCAACAAATACCATAACAATACGAGTGATAAACTAGCCAAAATAATAGCAGATACGCCAACTGAACTTTTAAAAACCCAATCAATCAATGGAATTTTATCACGTTGTGCAGCAATAAATACCATTGCCCCAAAAACAACAGCTGCTACATTCATAAACTCGGCTTTTTTTATAAACCGGCGTTTATCATGTGCTTCGGTGGTTTCACCAATAAGATAAATGGCGGCCAGAAAGCCACAAAGTGCAACGGTGAACAACCCAACAGCGAGCGAAAACCAATTTAACCAGCCAGCAATATAGGCAGAGTAAAAATCTGTGGCCTGCGTATCAATATGCCCTGAAATCAGGCTTCCGGCAATAATGCCCAGAAACAGAGCAGTAATAAAACTAGAATAGCGAAAAATGCGGTTATAAAGCCATTGCATATCATCTTTAACGGCATCATAATGGCGAAATACAAAAGCTGTGCCTCGTGCAATAATTCCTATAAGCATAATCGCCAACGGAATATGCAAATAAACCGACATGGTGGTATAGATATGCGGAAAGCCTACAAAAAGAATTACAATAGCAATAATTAACCACATGTGGTTGGCCTCCCACACCGGACCAATGGCCTGGTACATCGTTTTGCGGGTTTTACTCCGATTTTTTGTCGAGGTAAAAAGCTCTATAATACCTGCACCAAAATCTGCTCCACCCAATAAAAAGTAGAGCAAAATGGCCATGCACAAAAATGTAATTACAACTTGTTCCATCATTTATTTTTTTGCCACAGCTTTACCGATAAACACAGAGTTTGGTATTTCGACTATAAGTTTCAAGCCTTCATCTGTGTTCATCCTTTTTATCTGTGGTTAATTAATTTACTTTGTTTCTGATTTGTTATAGAGCACTGGAACCATTTTTATCTGGCGGTAAAGCAAAAACGTTACGATAATACTTAAAGAAACATAAATTGCCGAGAAAATATAAAACGAATAGGCAATACCTGGCATCGGCGTAACAGCATCTTTGGTGCGCATAATGCCATAAATAATCCATGGTTGCCTACCAACCTCGGTAACTACCCAGCCGGCCTCTAAAGCGAGATAACCAAGCGGAATTGCAAAAACAAATAATTTTAATATCCAGCGTTTCTCCGTTAAAGGTTTCTTTTTAAAAAGGATAAAGAAATAGATTAAGGATATAAACAGCAAGAGCGTACCAATGCCAACCATGACCTGAAAAGCATAGTGTGTTATGGCTACTGGTGGATGCTCATTTTCTGGTATCTGATCCAATCCTTTAACTTCAGCTTTAAAATCGCCATGGGCCAGAAAACTTAATGCCCCAGGAATTTTGATTGCGCCTTTTACCGTTTTATCTTTTTCGTTTACGATGCCTCCGATCAAAAGCGGTGCGGGCTTTTCAGTTTTATATAATGCTTCCATAGCCGCAAGCTTAGCGGGCTGCCTTTTAGCTACATCTTTTGCGGATATATCTCCACTTAAAGGTTGTAACAGTGCCCCGATACAGGCAAATATCGCTGCAATTTTAAAGGCTTTTAAATGAAACGCTGCATTTCTATTTCTCAATATCATTAAAGCATGTACACCTGCCACAGCAAAACCGGTTGCGGTAAATGCAGCTAAACACATGTGCAAAGCCTGACTAAACCATGCTTTGTTGAACATGGCCTGGATAGGATCTATATTAAGGTACTTTCCATTTACAAAATCAAAACCTGCCGGACTGTTCATCCATGCATTTGCAGCTACCACCAAAATTCCGGAAGCTAAACCACTTACCCCAACTACCATCCCTGTAAACCAATGAAACCATTTATTCAGCTTGTTCCACCCATACAGGAAGAAACCCAGTGCTATTGCTTCAATAAAAAAAGCTGTTCCTTCCAAAGAGAAAGGCATACCAAATATCGGACCTGCATGATCCATAAATTTTGGCCAAAGCAAGCCCAGTTCGAAAGATAACATGGTACCCGATACCGCGCCCGTAGCGAAAAAAATAGCCACACCTTTACTCCAGGCTTTGGTGAGGTTTTTATATACCTCATCGTTTGTTTTAAGCCATTTATAATGCGAAACAGCCATAAAGAAAGGCATAACCATGCCGATACAGGAAAAAATGATATGAAAGCCTAATGATAAGGCCATTTGGGAACGGGCTGCTATAAAATCATCCATATGCTGTAGATTTTGAATTGTAACAAATATAGTTGTTAAACACTAAAGCCTACGGTAATTCAGTAACGTTGAAAGGATTATTTTAAATATAGAACGTTTATAAATTGAAAAAAGATTTGGATGTTCTTGCCATGAAAATACTAAATACGCTCTTTGTTATCCTGAGCAGAATCGAAGGATTGCCATGGATTAATGCGTTCAAAAATTAACAGCAAAAAAGTCCTTTCCTAATAAACTAGGACAAGATAATAATCACCGCTTATGAGATTGCTTCGTCGGCTGAAAAAGCCTTCTCGCAATGACGAAAATCTTCTAAACCCCTTTCAGCTCATCATAAGCAGCAGTTAAACTTCTTTGAATACCTTCGCCCTGCCATTCTGGTGCATTGGGTATTGTGGTTGTTTTTAAAATATCTTCCTTGGTTTTTCCGGCCTTAATTTCACCGCCAACGAAAGTTAATAAGTTTTGAAGGTAGTTTTGATAAGCCTTTATATCTTCCTTATTTCCGGTAACTTTTTCCGGATCTAAACTATGTCCCCAAATAAATAAGGTATCTTTATCAAACTGCGCCAAAATTTTATCCAAAGCTGTAATCCAATTGCCGATATGCGCACCATTTTCTCTATCGATGTATGGAAACTTGCGGTTAAAAACCAAATCGCCTACATGTGCAATATTTGCATGCTCGAAATGATAAACGGCATCTCCGTTGGTATGACCAGAGCCATAATAGTAAGCTTTAATGTTTTCATCGCCTACTTTCGCATTCCATTTTGTTCCAAAAGTAGTATCAGGCAATAATTGTTTATCGAGATTATTGGCTTTTTCTGCACCTCTTTTCTGATTTACCAAAGAATTTTGATGCGCCACAACTTTTTCGGCCAAACCTTTAAACGCAATATTACCTGCGGTATGGTCGCCATGATGGTGTGTGTTGATTAAATATTTGAAAGGTTTTTCGCCAAGTTTTTTTAATTCGTCGATTACATGCGGAGCCGTGGTTGGAAATTGGGCATCTACCACAACAAAACCATTACTGGAATTTAACCAGCCAATTGTACCACCTTGCTCGATAAATATACCCACATTATTACGTAAGGGCTTAAAATTATAAGCACGCATTATTTCTTGCTGTGCAAAAACATCTGTTTTATAAATCGAAAGCAAGGCCATGGCCAATGCCGAATTCCTGATAAAATTTCTTCTTTCCATTTTGGGGTTAAGCTAAAAAAAACCACGGCAAATGCCGTGGTTTAAATTTAATGATTTTGATCGTGAATAAACAAAAATTATATTCCCGAACCTGGTGTGGTACCTGGCTCATGCCCCGGACCAAACGAATTATTTTTACGGTCTTTATCTTTATCAAATAAGTTGGTACCTACTTTGGATGATTTGTTTTCATCAAGTGTTCTATCTTCTTTAATATCATCTGCTGTTTTATCAAGTAAATCGTTCTCAACAACTTTACCTTTTTCTTTATTCGTTTCCATAGTAATTGTAAATTGATTTATTAAATGAACAAGCGAGAAATAAGATTGTTTTTAATAGTTGTTTTAAGAATGGGATTTGGCAAAAGAAAAATCTTATGGTTGGAGATCCATTAATCAGGGAGTTTGAGTTTAACTAACTTTCTGCTTTACAAACAAAACTTCCGGTAAAATTATTTTAACTTCTTCTTCTGCACCTTCTTTTAGCCAGTAAAGCACAAAATTCACTTTTGCTGCTTTCAGATCATAACCTTTCTTCATTTGCATTTCTATTTCTGCGATGAATTTCCTTGAAAATTTAAGAATAGATTGGCCATTTAAATTTTTACACTCATCTCCATCAACCATTAATCTATCCCCACTAATTAATTGTGATAATAAAGATTGTTTATTGGTTGAATAATCCAACCAAATATCAGTATGCGTAAGGTTATAAACAATTTCGTCCAATTCAGGATATATATGATCATCCTCAACCCTTTCTAAATTTTCAACATCGATATGATCCAGATAATTGCCATTTATATGGATTGACAGGTTATTTTTTGCCCTTGTCATCCCAACATATAACTGCCTTTTAGTACTATCCTTACTCACATCAAAATCTTTTAACAGTAAAAAAACGTTATCATATTCTTTACCTTTTGACTTATGAATGGTTGAAACCATAATTATTTCGCCATTATCATTAGAAAAATCCTCGATCTTTGATTCTTTGATAAAAACATCGAAATCAGACTTATACTTGATCTTTGGATTAACAGCTTCAAAATCACGGATGAGGTTATCACAGATTTTGAATTTGGAGCTTTTTTTAAATCTATAAATTAATTCCCGGTATGCGTTTGCCCAAACCTCATCGCTATAGGTGTATACTTCATCATTTGTTGCCAATTTTAATAGGAAGAACCGGATTTCAGCAAGATTATATAGATTAAAATGATCATTTGTCTGGATTAACTGCGCCGGCATTTTATGTTTCAGCAAGCACCCAACAACCATGGCTGCCTCTTCATTTGTTTTTGTTAATACACATGTTGTTCCTGTTAATCCAGTTTGCAATATATCATTAACCAATGGATTAATTAAATTGCCGTTTTTATGATAGGTTATTTTTAGGTTGCCAATATCATGGCGATTCGGAATAATTGGCGCTGTTTTTAAACGATGGCTTACTTTTGTGATGAATTGATTACTGAAAGAAACCAAATTCCGTTTACTCCGATAATTATCAAGCAATTCATACTTAACAGCATCCTTATTTTTAATAAATTCATCCAGGTATTTCGAATCTGCATTTCTAAACTCATAAATATTCTGGTCATCATCGCCAACGGCAATCACCCTCATTTCTTCATTTTGTTCCATCAATGAGCTGATCAGCTCAAATTCATCCTCATTCATATCCTGCGCTTCATCAATTACCAAAACGGCTTTAGTAATTTTGCTGATTTCTACTTCATTACTTTTTATTTTGGCTATGGTACTTTTTAAGATTGTATCTGCTTTTTCCAAACTACCCACCTTTCCAAGCAGATCGAAGCAAAAAGAATGAAAAGTTTTGATTTCTACAAAGCCTGCTGCATTACCGATTAGCGTCAACAAACGTTTTTTAAACTCTGTGGCTGCTGCCCTTGAAAAAGTAAGCATTAACAGCTGCCTCATGCTTTACATCTTCCATTAGTAAAAGAGAGGCCAGTTTATGTACCAATACCTTTGTTTTCCCACTTCCAGGACCTGCAGCTACAACAATATATTTATTTTCTTTATCACCAATTATCTGCGATTGACTTTTAGACAAACTCCCAAACAATTGACGATATTTAGTTGGGGTAATATTTCGCTTTATTTCATTCTGACGGTTTGAATCAAAGTACTTATTCAAAAATGACGAGTAATTTAACTGAAAGTAATCATTAACAAACGCTAAGGCCACATTATAATTTTCGATCATTTTCTTTGCATACTCACCCACAATATGAATCTGTTGTATTCTGTTTTCGTAAAACAGACTTAATTTTTCATAATCTTCTGCCTTATACCTTATTTTGTTATCATTTTCCAGTCTATCTATCGTTAAACGATTATAGATTACCATAAAACCTCCCTCAATTTTGATAGCTTCAATCCTGGAGAGATAAAACAATGTATCTTCTACATCATCAACCGTAACAGAAAGTTGAAATAAACTACCCCTATTATGAAAAGCATCTTTTAATCCGTGAACAGAAAATTCGACTAATACTTCATCCTTTTCAATATTCTCTTTAATATTATTGGATTTATCGTATAAATATTCAACTACAAAACGGGCTAACTCATGTCTTTTATGCAGCTTATCGGTTAATAAGCCCAACAGTGCTGTGGTAGTTACTGTAATGTGGTTTTTGGAATGTGAATGATTTTGTCTCTTGATCCAGTTCTTGATCGCCCAAAAATTGATGATGGTTTTGATTTTGTTGGGAGTAAAATCATTAAAGCCCAAAGATTCAGCTTCTTCATTTAGTTCTTTAAGATTGATTGTTCTTTCCTGTTCTTTAAAAAACGGCAGCAAGAATTTCTCGATTTTTCTAAAGGTTTCTACAATACTTAATGAACGGTTCCGGTTTTCGTTTTTTTTGATAAAAGCGGTCAAATCTTTTGTATCAGCAAGAATTTTCTCCCCTCTTAGCAGGTTTATAATATGGATCACGTCTTCTTTTACAATTCCCAAATGATCAGATATATAATCTACACGTGCCTCACCTTCATCACCCGAAGTTATTTTTCTACTTTTACTCGACAGCAGTTTCTTGATAATGCGGATAGCCTTTTCTTTCTGTTTTTCATTAAACCGAAAAGAGTTGTTAATTTTGTCTATTGCCTCTTGGGCTGTTTTGGCTAAAATGCTATTTGCAAAAACTCTGGGCATATTCTGCCCGCGCTTTAGGTAACCGGCATCTTCTAAGGCTGCGATAGCGGTAGTAACCCTTGTTTCTATTTCATTTACACTATCATCCCAACCTGCCTTCCTGGCAATTTCCAATGCAGAATTTGAAACATTTAACCGGAACCTTGTAATATCTTTTACCGCCCTCCAAATCTGCTGGATTTCTTTTATGCTTAATTTGGTTTGATTAAGCAAGATAAAATGTTTGCTTAAATCTTCTTCACTAAACAACACATAACAAACTGCCGATAACTTTTCATCTCGGCCTGCCCTGCCCGCTTCCTGAACATAATTTTCTAAAGAGTCAGAAATATCATAGTGCACCACCATCCCTACATCTTTTTTATCTACTCCCATTCCAAATGCAGAGGTAGCTACCATAATATCAATCTGTCCGGCTATAAACTCATTCTGATTTTTAGTCTTATCCCTCGATTCCATGCCCCCGTGGTAATAAGCTACAGAAAAACCATCCTGTAATAAGCGCTTAGCCAACTTAACAGCCCTGCCTCTTCTGGATACATAAACAATGGTTGGACACAGTTTTTCATCTATTAGATCTCTTAGTGCATTATATTTTTCTTCATCATCATTCTTTTCAAATACATTATAAGTAAGATTTGTCCTCGAAGCCTTTGAACTAAAAATCTCCAGATCAAGCGATAATTTATTTTTGAAATAATTTCTGATATCTTCTATAACATTCTGCTTCGCAGTGGCTGTAAAACAGGAAACGGGAATTTGCTCTTCAAGATTCTTCTTTTCCTGCAATAGCTTTATAAAGTCTCCTATGTACAAGTAATCAACCCTAAAATCTTGCCCCCATGATGAGAAACAATGCGCCTCATCTATTACAAAACGGACTATTTTTCGTCCTAATAGTAACCTTTCAATGGATTTTGAACGTAAAGATTCTGGAGATATATACAGCATTGATGCTGAACCATCCTCCACCCGCTCAAATGATTTTCCTCTTTCTATAGGATCAAGCAAGCCGTTAATTGTAACTGCTTCTGTTATACCTACTTTTTCCAGATTATCTACCTGATCCTTCATTAAAGACTGTAGTGGAGAAATAATCACAGTAAGTCCTTTTGTATTTGCGCCAGCCATTAGAGCAGGCACCTGAAATGTAATGGATTTACCGCCACCGGTTGGAAATACAGCTAAAATAGATTTATTATCAATGGCTGCCTGTACGGATTTTTCTTGTAGCGGCTCATCCGCATAGCGCCTGTATGAATCAAAACCAAAATATTTTTTTAAGCCTTTATTGATATCCAGCGCAGTATTACAATATGCACAACCGGTTAAACAGGGCTTGTTTGTCAATTCAGACATAATACGCTCCGTTTTTGGATAATTTTTTAATACCCAAGGTGGCGTAATTGAATGCCTGTTTTGGCAATTGATTAATGATAAACAATAAGCAAGCTCTATTGGATTCTGTTGTACAATTTTTTCAAGGTCAGAATACCGGCAGATCTTAGATTGAAATCCCTCATTTATACCTCTAACAATTTCGATAGATTCAGGTTGAAAATTAATAAATTTAAAAAAGGCACTAAATTCTTTTTTATCCAGTAACAAGGCATAAAATATCTGTTTCTGTTGATTATCCAATCGATCGAAAGTGGCAACCTCATCATAAAAAAGATCCCTTGCTTTTATAGCATCATTTAAGGGATTATTTAATTCCTCAACTTGTAGTTTATCGTCTTTTAATAACGCGTGGTAAGGTTTATTTGGAAAGAGCAATGGCGATAAATATAACGTATCAATAATCTGTAAATCATCTAATAAGATTAATGATTTTTTAAGGTGGGGTATATCATGATAAATAATATTATGCCCACAAATAAATTCGGTATTGCTTAAAAATAAAGAAATGGATTCTGCTGAATTTGAATGAATACTTGTTCCATCGTTCTTTACACAACCAATATCAAAGATTTTTAAAGTATCAGGATGGATTTCGGTATCTAGAAAAGCTATTGGCTTCATAAAAAAGGATAACTGAGCGCGTTAATGACTATTTTTAATATGCAATATAATAAAAACCAAATGCTTGCAAGAAAGTCCCAGGGAAAACTGAGACTTTCTTGTTCGATTAACAGTGAATCTGAATATGGTAAACAAACTGCACGAAATAGTTGGGTCGCTAATTGTTAATATATAATCCAAGAAACTAAAGGATTCTTCATTGCATTCAGAATGACAGACATTAAAAGTCGTCATCTCTACTGAAACGCAGTGAAATGCCTGCCCGTGGCGAGCCGAGGCAAGGACGTGCTGTGGGCAAAAAAGAATCGATTACATACGTCACTACTATTGACTTTTATGTAATAAATACCCTCTAAATGACGATATCTCGAAAATAGATTTTACATCATTGCTCCAGGCAGTTTACCCAATTCATGAATGCATCCGAAAGAATGAAATCTTCTTTTATGAATTTTATTAAAATGGTTCGAAGATTCGAAAGAAAACGGGTTCAGGATAAACTTATAAATGTGTTTTCTTTCAACATTTAATTTTTCTTCTGGTTTTGCGTTTTCAAGGGGCTGATTGTTTTTGCTCTTTTCCATTACGATATAGATTAATGAAAACTTGGATAGTTTTCTGGTTAACAATTTTAATAATATTGGAAAGCTATTTTTAAATTTGCCTAACCTTATACCATGAGGAAATTGATAAGGTTTCGTTTTGGAATTACATTAAAATGGCGCGGACTGCCTTAATCTTAATTAAATATAAGTTTTATTTCTGAGTTCTGCAAGAGAATTTATTAGTTTAAATGGTTGTTGCAAACCTGCCATATTTTTAGGATTTTAAGGCAGTTAAGAAATCAGGCATCAAGCTATACTAACGTTAATAGCAGCACCAGCCTGGGTAAATAAACCGGATTAAACTGTAAAGCCCACAGCGCAGCGAGGACTTGGAACGGAAAGCAGGGCAAGCACTTCAAATGAAATACTGCCTTGGCTTTTCAAAAAAACACTATTATTTGCCCATAAAAAAAGTCCCAATGAATTGAGACTCTCCTATTTGGTTAATGATATTTTTATACCAAAGCATTTTGCTTTACTACCATTTTAACTTTTTCAATAACGTAATCCAACTCTTCTTTTGTGGTGTACTTACTGAATGAAAAACGCACGGATGGACGGTTTGGATCAGCTTTAATGCCATTTAACACATGCGAACCAATATTGGAACCTGAAGAACAGGCACTACCGCCAGAAGCACAGATACCATTGATATCAAGGTTAAACAACAGCATATCGGCCATATCCATCTCCGGGAACGATACATTTAATACGGTATACAAACTTTTATCGGCATCGGTTTCGCCATTAAAAGCAATGCCCGGAATTTCGGCAATCAGTTGTGCTTTCAAATAATCTTTCAAACCCTGAATATGCGCCTGGTGCTGGTCCATTTCGGCATAAGCAATTTCTAAAGCCTTGGCCAAGCCCACAATGCCATATACATTTTCGGTACCTCCACGCATGTTGCGCTCTTGTGCACCGCCATAAATCATCGGTGGAATTTTAATGTTACTGTTTACATATAAAAAGCCAACACCTTTAGGTCCGTGGAGCTTGCGTGCTGCACATACAATAAAATGTGCCTTAAGTTCGCGTACATTATGTGGGTAATGGCCCATGGTTTGCACGGTATCGGCATGGTAAATGGCATTGTACTTTTCGCAGATATCGCCTACTCTAACCATATCTGTTAGTGTACCCAATTCATTGTTGGCATGCATAAGTGAAACAAAAGTCCGCTCATTATTTTGAAGCAATTCTTCTAAATGGTTGTAATCAACATTTCCTTTTTCATCAATGTTAACAAAACTCAATTTATCGATTTCGCCATTTTTAAGCATGGTATTTAAGGTATGCTCAACAGCATGGTGTTCAATTTTAGAGGTAATGGCATGCTTTAAGCCATAAGCAGCAATGCCGCAACGGATTGCAGTATTATCGGCTTCGGTACCGCCTGAAGTAAAAAACACTTCAGATGGGGATGCATTTAATAAACCAGAAACGGTTTTACGGGCTTTTTCTACAAGCGTTCTAACCTCGCGACCAAGCGCATGAATGGCAGATGGATTACCGAAATAGTTTTCCATTACGTTTGTCATTTCTGCGATTACTGCCGCATCTAAAGGTGTGGTGGCTGCGTTATCTAAATAGACCCTTTTCATTTCTACGAATATTTAAAAGTTAGTGTGTTGTAGATGCAGACTTGCTAAAGCCAGCTCTGTTGTTAAATGATCAGGGTTTAATCGTTTTATTAAACCCTGACCGGTATGCTAAAACCAATAATCCTTTTGAAGATTAAAGGTGTAATATTTCTTTAATATCAGAAATAATCTTGTTTGCTAAACTTTCTGCAATGGTTTCATTTTCTGCCTCACTGTAAATCCTGATGATCGGTTCGGTGTTGGAACGACGCAAATGTACCCAAGTTTTATCAAATTCTATCTTCAAACCATCAATTGTACTGTATGGCTGATTTTTATATTTTTCTTCTACCTGTTTCAACAGGTTATCAATATCCATTTCTGGGGTAAGGGTAATCTTATTTTTAGAAATGTGGTATTGAGGATAACTGGCCCTTAATACTGAGATCGATTTACCAAATTTAGCTAAATGCGTTAAAAACAAGGCAATACCAACCAAGGCATCTCTACCGTAATGCGATTCTGGATAAATGATTCCTCCGTTTCCTTCGCCACCAATAATGGCATTTGTAGCTTTCATTTTGTTTACTACATTTACCTCTCCTACTGCTGATGCATTATATTCTGAACCTGCTTTTTCAGTTACATCACGTAAAGCACGGGTTGATGAAAGGTTTGAAACAGTATTGCCTGGTGTATTTTTCAACACATAATCAGCAACGGCAACCAAAGTGTATTCTTCACCGAACATACTGCCATCTTCGTTTACGAAACATAAACGGTCAACGTCAGGATCAACAACAATACCTAAATCTGCATTTTGTTTCTGCACTTCTTTTGATATTTCAGTCAGGTTTTCTGGAAGCGGTTCGGGGTTATGCGGAAAATGCCCATCCGGGGTACAGTACAATTCTGTTACTCTGCTTACGCCCAATGCTTTTAACAAAGCCGGGATAAAAATACCTCCGGTTGAATTCACACAGTCGATTACAACTTTAAAATCAGCTTTTTTTATCGCTTCAACATCCACCAATGGTAAGGCTAAAACTTTATCAATGTGTTTTTGAAGATAAGTATCGTTTTTAATTACTTTTCCAAGTTTATCTACATCAGCAAAATCAAAATCTGCACTTTCTGCAAGGTCCAATACTTCCTTACCATCAGCATCACTGATAAATTCGCCGCTTGCATTTAGTAACTTTAAGGCGTTCCATTGTTTAGGGTTATGGCTGGCAGTTAGAATGATCCCACCACCTGCATTTTCATCAGGTACTGCAACTTCTACCGTTGGTGTGGTTGATAAACCGAGGTCGATTACTTCAATACCCAATCCTTGCAAAGTTCCTATAACAAGATTGTTTACCATTTCTCCCGAAATACGGGCATCGCGACCTAATACGATCCTTTTATTGCCTGTTTTTTGTACTACCCAGCTTCCAAAAGCAGCTGTAAATTTCACAATATCAAATGGTGTTAAGCCGTCGCCAGCCCTTCCACCAATGGTTCCTCGTATTCCTGAAATCGATTTTATTAAAGTCACTTTATATAATTTATTTGAGGCTCAAAAATACGAAAAAAAACAAGACAGCCGCTATTTTGGCAGACTTGCGCAACTTAATTTACATTGTTTTTATATCTGTTTAAACGATCAATTTTATAGAATTGCGCAAAGCATCAAAAACAAACGTGTGTTTAATTGAATGGGTTGATTTGATTTTTTTTAAAAAAATTCCAACTTAAATATTATCGCATGGGCTTTATGATGGTTAGAGACAAAAACCAGATAATAATATTCTTGCAACTTTATTGCATAAAAGTATATTCTAACTTTACTAGCGATTGTAAAAGCTTATATTTGCATCTTTTTAAGATAAAAACGGCTTTTATATGCAGCGCAAGTGGTTTCAATATTGGTTTAATTCGCCATATTATCATATTCTATATCAACAACGAAATGATGCCGAAGCCGAGTTTTTTATCGACAAACTTACCCATTTCCTTCACCCAAAGGCAGAAGCCAAAATGTTGGATATTGCCTGTGGCAAAGGCCGCCATTCTATTTATCTCAACAAAAAAGGTTTCGATGTTACCGGAATAGACTTATCGGAACAAAGCATCAAATATGCCAAACAGTTCGAAAACAGTAAATTGCATTTCCTGGTACACGATATGCGAAGGCTTTTTTACATCAATTACTTTGATATTGCCTTAAACCTGTTTACCAGTTTTGGTTATTTTGATACCGAAAAAGATCATGTTAATGCACTTAAAACGTTTAGAAAATGCTTAACAGCTGAAGGTATTTTAGTGCTAGATTATTTTAATACTGAAAAGATTGTACGCAACCTAAATTCCTGCGAAACAAAATCACTTGATGGCATCACCTTTCACATTACTAAAAATGTGGTTGATGGTAAAATTATCAAAAAGATTAATTTCGAGGACAAGCAAAAGGTGTATAATTTTGAAGAACGCGTTCAGGCTTTCAGTTTTGAAGACTTTAAGCGCATGCTTTCCAAGGCCGGTATGGTAATCGAAAAAACATTTGGCAGCTATGGCTTGGATGATTTTGATGAGTGCAACTCGGACCGCTTAATTTTAATCTGTAAAAAAGCATGATAGAAAGCATACAGCAATTTGATGTAGACTTGTTTTTGAAAATCCACCGTGGGCTTTCGAACAGTTTTTTTGATTGGCTGATGCCTTTAATGCGCAACCGTTTTTTTTGGTCGCCACTTTATCTCTTTATCATTATTTTTTGCATCAAACAATATAAAAAACAGGGATATTACATCATCGGCATGGTACTTTTTACTTTTGCCATGGGCGATTTAATTGCTTCAAGGGTAGTAAAACCATGGGTATCGCGCGTTAGGCCTTGTAATGATTTAAACCTCTCCAACTACATTATTCATCGTGTACCTTGCGGCAGTGGTTTAAGTTTTCCTTCTGCCCACGCTACCAACCACTTTGCCATAGCCGTTTTTCTAATCTGTATTTTTTACAGCAGGTGGAAACCCATTTTGCCTATTGGCTTATTTTGGGCATTCATCATCAGTTTTGCGCAAATATATGTTGGGGTTCATTATCCTGTTGATGTAACTACGGGTGCTTTGCTGGGCATCACAATTGGAATTATCTGTTCAAGAATATTTAAAAAATTACAACCTGATTTTTAACTATGGAAATCTGGAAACTTTGCGTGCTCTTTTTCTGTGCCTTTTTAGGTGGAGCAGCTATCTTTTTGGTAAAAAGTGATAAATCGAAACTGCTGAAATTGATTTTATCATTCAGCGGTGCTTATCTGTTTGCCATTACCGTTTTACATTTAATTCCTGATGCTTACAGCGGTACAGACAAATCGGAAATTGGCATTTTTATATTGATTGGCTTCCTTTTGCAGATTTTTCTGGAACAATTTTCTGAAGGTGTAGAGCACGGCCACATCCATAAACACCACGATGGGCATGTTTTCCCTTTCGGAATTATGATCAGTTTATGCCTGCATGCCTTTTTAGAAGGAATGCCTTTAGCAAAAGAACAACACAACGAATTAATTTTCGGAATTTCTTTACACCATATTCCAGCGGCCTTTGCGCTTGCCAGCATATTAATGCAAAATCATTTTAAAAAAAGCAGCATTGTATTTTATCTTCTTATTTTCGCTATTATGGCACCACTGGGCTTTTATGTTAGCGTTGGCTTAAGTAACGGCACTATTGGAGGTTTAGATGCTTATTTTAATAAAATTATGGGCATTGTAATCGGTATCTTCTTACACATTTCTACTACTATCCTATTTGAATCGAGCGCTGATCATAAAATCAATACCCGCAAAATGATAGCTGTATTACTTGGAATTGGGGTAGCACTCATCGGTTTCTTCGCCGGACACTAGGTCAGTTCGCAGTTTTCAGTTAACCAAGCAAGTTCAGTTAGCAGTTACAGTTTTTTTTAACCAAAAAAGTTCAGTTTACAGTTGGGGGTATATTCAGTTAATCTATTTAAATAGCCCATAATCCGCATCATTAATTGGATAGCCGTTTTAAACGTTTAATCTCTTATAGTTTAAGCCTTTATAGAAATATACTGTAAGTTTGGATATGGATGAGATTGTAAATGAACCACTTGTAGCTTATCATAAAAGGCACTATTCCGTTGAAGAATACCTCGAAATGGAAAAAGAATCAAATTTTAAACACGAATATTTTCAAGGAGAGATTTTTGAAATGTCTGGCGCAGGAGATGATCATAACGAGATTTTCAGCAACGTTTTTGGAGAAATAGTTTACAAACTCAAAGGGAAAACTTGCAGGGCATATGGAAGCGACAAACGAATGAACATCCCTCAAAATACTTTATTTACCTATCCTGACATATCGATTTATTGTAATGGATTAAAACACAGCGAAATTGATAAAGATACCTCAATTTTACCCACAGTAATTATCGAAATACTATCTCCCTCAACCAAAAGCTACGACAAAGGCAAAAAATTTAACCTCTATAAAGATATTCCTTCATTAAAAGAATACATTATGATCGATTCGGAATCGGTATTAGTGGATGCTTATCATATTGATCAGGAGAAAAAATGGCTTTTGAATCGATACGGGAAAATTTCTGATACATTAACACTTGTTTCGATGGGATTTACCATGTGTTTAACCGATATTTATGAATATGTCCGTTTTACGGAAAAGTAGTCAAGCTTAATAATTAAAAAAGTCAAGTTTTTTTCTGAACCCGCCGAATAACTTGTCTTCATTGGATTTGCAGGGGGAATATCAGCCAGTTACTTATTTTTCTCTTTCTTTTTCCCGTATCCCCACGGACAATGCTTGCATTTATTTTTGCAACAATAGCCTCGTTTTAAATGGTAGGTTTCGGTAAAAACCATTAATCCATCTTCATTTAAATAAAAATCTTCGCCTTCTTTCATATATATACTTCAAGGTCCTGATACAAATTCATAATAACGGATAGCTTATCTTGAAACACTCAAACGATTTATATTGCTAATTGAGTATTTTAACTTCAAGTTTATCTGCAAAATAATCTTTAAGCTGTTTACCGTCGCCATGCAATGTCCACACTTGTTTTGGTTTTACTTGCTCAATGGTTTCTAAAATTGCATCCCAATCGGCATGATCTGAAATGTAAAGTGAAATTCCATTTTGCTGCTGCAGGTTTTTCCATCCTGAGGCAAAAGCACGTACCACATTAATCGCCTTATGGTAACTGTGAAAAACCATTGGTGGCACAATGTAAACCTGATGCTCATGGTTATTTTTCATAACCTTTCTATCGTACATTTTATAGTTAACTAATTTTATACCATAATCTTCATAAATTTTAACGAAAGGCATAATGCTATGGTGAACCATAATGTTCTTACCAGCACAATAATCATTTAATAGCTGAATAATACGCTGACTTTTACCCAACGCATAAGCTCCTAACATGATATTTGAGTTGGTTTCATTCAGTTTTTTAATCTCATCAATTGGAGAAGGATGTTTTGTATCAGGATTTGCGAATGTACTCTCAGTGATCAGCACATCTGCTTCAACAAATTCGAAAGGCTCACAGGTAGCATCCGGCTCAATTTTATAATCACCTGTGTATAAATACCTTACTCCTTTATACTCCATTAAAATCTGTGCAGAGCCCAAAATATGCCCGGCAGCAAAAAAAGTTAGGCTAACATCTTTTATTTTGAAGGTTTCGTGGTATGTTTTTGTAAAAAAATCAACGGCTGCAAATTTACGGTAACGGTGTTTCATAAAAGTTGCTGTGGCAGCTGTACAATACACATTCTGGCTTCCGCCGATGGCATGGTCGCCATGTGCATGCGAAACCACTGCTTCTTTAACAGGTTGTTGCGGATCGAGATAAAAATCGCCATAAACACAATATAAACCTGTTGGGGTAATGGTAATAAAATCTGCTAAAATCATGATTGGATGAAAGAATTTAAAAAGAATGATTTAAGTAGATTAGGCATGGATTCCGTTAGCTTGTCTGGCTGCAAGAAGAAATTGCTGATGTAAAGCCAAAACTTGCTCAATAATGGATTGTTGTTCGTCATTTACGATAAAATGATTGGCTAATTTTGCCTTTTCTTCATCGCTCAATTGTTTATCCATCCGGGCCTTCACTTGTTCAGCGGTAACACCGTCGCGCTGCATTACGCGGTTTATTTTAACTTCGTATGGGGCAGTAACCAGAATTGTGGTATCACACATTTTATACGAGCCACTTTCAAACAATAGGGCTGCCTCCTTTAAGGTATAAGGTGTAGTGACCAGAATAGTATCTTCCCAGGCATCAAAAGCCCTAAAAACCGCAGGATGAACCAGTGCATTGAGCTGAGCCAAAGCTGTTTCATTGTTAAAAACAATGCCTGCAATATGCTTGTTATTTAATTTTCCATCTTCAAAATAACTTTCTTTGCCAAAGGCAGTTTTCACACCTTCTACCAATAAAGCATCTTTACACATAATTTCCTTGGCAACAGTATCTGCATAAAATACAGGGATTCCCAATACTTCAAAAACCTTACAAGCAGTTGTTTTACCGCTTCCTATGCCACCTGTTATACCTACTTTGTACATTATTTTTCTACAATGAAATCTATTTTGGAAGGAACTACTTTTACCAGCTTACAATAATCAGGAAATTCGGTTATTTTCACTGTGAACTGCCGGTGATGTAAATTTTGCCACTCATCTACATCAATTGTAGCGGTGATAAAACTCTCATCAACCTGATCGTAATTGCTTAATGCCACTAAAAACGAAACCTTTACCTTTTTTGGATAAAGTTTAATGCTATTGTAATTGCGGTTATTTAAAACCTTTAAAGGCACTTCGATGGTTTTCTCGGTAAACTCATCTACTGGCAATTTAACTTCTACCGACGAGGGATAAATACTTACATTTTTATGAATACTATGTTGTAAAGCAATGCGCGTGGTGCTACTGTTCTGTATTTTATCCTGTTTGAGTGTATCGGTTGGCCAGAATTTTATTTTTGCCAATTCTTCCGTCGGGCCGGCAACCTTAATGTATTTTGGGTTGAGGATGATCTCGCTCGAAATGCCATATTGCTTTTCAAAACTGAGCTTATCAATCAGTTTTACAGGAACTTTTTTAACTACGCGCTTTGTAAAATCGAAATACAAGGTATCAGGCTTAACTGATATTACTTTCTGGGTGCTTTCTAGCTGCCTGTTAATGTTAAATAACTGATCGGAAAAAACGATAAAATCTTTGGTATTAAGCTGACTTAAATTAACCGAAACTGAAGGCGGACTAATCCGTAATCGGGCAAACAATAACTGCCAGCCGGTTCCTTCTACCTGCAAATCTATGGTATCAGACTGTAATGGATAAAATGCCCTTTTGGTTGGCGTATTTTTAAATACCAGCACTGTTTTGGCGGTGTAAATGTATTTGTTGTTTAGTGCCATAAAAAGCCATGCAGCAATGGCCAGCATTAAGCAGGCCAGTAGGCTAAACACACGTCTTTTTTCAATTTTAGTTAATCTAATAAAGGGCATAACATTATGTAAATATAGTGCGTAAGGCTTTTTCTCCAATTACAACAGTTGCGTCAAATGTAGCAAAACTAAACAGCCGCTCAAAAACTTATGTGTTTAATGATAAATTAATCTTATAAATAGCAAGACTATACATATGATAACTATATTCGTAGTAGATAATTATTTTAACATGAAAAAATACATTTTAACGCTCTTTACATTAGCCATATTTATTAATGCCTTTGCTCAAAAGAGAACCATGGTATCTTATTTTAAAAAAGATATGCTTACCGAAAACAAAAACGATTACGATTACCGTAGGGTTATTCAAGAAACCGATACTCCATCATTATACAGGCTATTTGAATTTTATCCGGATAATAAAGAGAAAACAGTGGCTACGATTTCAAAATTTCAGCCTAAGATAGTTTATGAAGGAATTAAAGAAAGTTATAACAAAAAAGGAATACTCACCACAAAAGTAAATTTCAAAAATGGTAATTTATTTGGGGTATGCACCTATTATTATGATGATGGTAAGCTCGAAAGCGTATTCCAGTACGATGAACAGGATGAAAATGCTAAAATTCCGGAAAAGCCCCGAAGGAGATGGACAACAGGAATGGATTCTTTGGGTAACCAATTTATAAAGGATGGCAATGGAACATTTAAAAAGGCTTCAAATAAAAATGAGGTTGAAGAAGGAAATTACCTTAACGGTTATAAAGACGGTATTTGGAAAGGAATTAGCAACAATGGCAGTTACGAAGAAATTTATAACAATGGGATATTTAAATCAGGCATTACCACATTGCCCGATGGTAAACAGATTACTTATGATAAAATGGAGGTACAGCCTGTATTTAAAGGGGGAATAGCAGAATTTTATAGGTATTTGGGTAGAAACTATAAATACCCTACTGAAGCTGTGAAAAACCGGATTAGCGGGAAGTTATACGTTACATTTGTTGTAGAAAAAGATGGATCGTTAACGGATTTATCTTTAAAAAATGATCTTGGTTATGGCACAAAGGAAGAAGCATTACGTGTTTTAAATGATTGCCCTAAATGAAGCCCGGGCAAACAACATGGTATGCCTGTTAAGGTAAAATACAATATAGATATAAACCTTGCCGCACAATAAATAAAAATGCCACCCATGAGGTGGCATTTTTATTAAATTTATGTTAAATATTAAGCTTTTGCTGCTACAACTGCTTTGGTAGCATCTAAAGAAACTGCTGATTTATCGAAACGGATTTTAGCTCCGCTTTCTACTTCAATTAAGAAAGTTGTTTCGTTTAAATCAATAATTTTTCCGTGAATACCTGCAGTGGTAATTACTTTATCGCCTTTACCTAATTCTGCTACTAACTTTTTATGATCTTTGGCTTTTTTAACCTGCGGACGGATCATAAAAAAGTAGAAAACTACCATGATCAATACCATTGGTACAATTGTAGTAAGCATATTACCACCGCCTGCTGCTGCCTGTAAAATTACTGTTGATGTCATTTCTTATTTATTTGTTTTTATGAATAGTTGATGATCTGTGCGCAATTGCAGTAAACCATCAATCAATTTATTTTTTTGCAAGTACCTCACCTACCAAATGTACTGTAGTAACTGTTGGGTTTGCGTTGGAGGTAACGGTTACCACTTTATCTTGCATGCCCATTTTGCCTTCGCTATTAAAAACTACGCTAATAATACCTTCTTTACCTGGCAAAATAGGTTCGCCTGGCACCTGAGGCACAGTACAGCCGCAAGTTGCTGTGGCATTTGAAACAATAAGCGGACTTTTACCTGTATTTTTAAGTTTAAAATCGTGTTTTACTTTTTCGCCCTGTTCTATTTTACCAAAATCAAAAATATCGCGTTCAAAAACAATTACCGGAGCATCTGCGGGTGCAACTTTAGCTGTTTTTGAAGTATCATTTCCTACAGATACAGTTGATGTTGTTTCTGATGTTTGATTATTTGCATTGCGGCATGCAGCAAATGAAATTGCGGCTACAACGAGTATAAATATTTTTTTCATGTTAATCTTCGATTAATCCACGGCCAATCTTTTTAATGGTGTTGTTTTTCTTAAGATCGCCTAAAATTTTGTCTAAAATACCGTTAATAAATGAATTACTCTTCGGTGTACTGTAATCTTTTGATAACTCCAGGTATTCATTAATGGTTACTTTAACCGGAATAGATGGGAAATTTAACAATTCGCAGATCGCCATTTTCATCAAAATGGTATCCATTAGTGCAATACGTTCTGATTCCCAGTTTTTTGTTCTATCGGCAATCATTTCTTGGTATTTGGCATCGTTTTGTAAGGTATGTACAAATAAATCCTGTACAAATTTACTGTCTTCCACCCAATCCGCACTAATTTCTGTCAACTTGTTTTTAAAAGGATCTTCGAAAGTAAAGTTTTTGAGTGTTTTGGCCACCATTCCTTTCATTACTTCATGATCTACCTGCCAGTTGATAAATTTCTCTTCAAAAACCTGAATAATGGCCTGATTTTTTAAGATGATTTTTCTGAAAATGTATTTAATAATGTCTTTTGATGATTCTAAACTTTCGTTAGAATCTGCAAGATAATCAGCATATTCTTTTGATGCTTTTAAAGAATTGTAAACTGTTTTACGGATTTCTGGATCAAAACCCCAGTCTACTTTGTATTTTTTTACTGCAGAAACATATTCGGGATTCTGTTGTAGTAAAACGCTAAACTTATTGTGTAGCAATTTCATATTGGGATTGATATCCTCTGCAGTTTTGATAAACTTATTTGCGCGCTCTGCAGCGTCGTTAGCAGTAAATTCGGTAACTTCTACCATTAAAGATAACATCCAGATATACATTTCGTATACGCTATCGATGCTTTGCATTAAGGTTTTTAAATCACCTTTAATGTCTTTTTTGTCTGCCATGTGCCAAGCAAAAATATTTTGCAAAGCTTTGATTCTTAAGTGCCTTCTGTTTAACATGAATGTAAGAACGAGTGCGGTTTTTTAAAACCTGTTTTTAATAATTATTATTTAATATGACGATTTAATTTTTTTAACATCTGCAATCCTTTTTTCGGCAATCCGGTTTGCAGCAATATTTGTTGATATGTTTTCAGCTTTGCTCAATTTAATTACACTACGGGTAGCATCATAAATATTCTCTGTAAGCTGTACTGTGCGTTTTTTACCAAAACCAGTTAATTCTGAATAGCAGGAAATTAATCCACCTGCATTGATTAAATAATCTGGTGCGAATAAAATCCCTTTTTTCAAAAGTAGCTCGCTATCTAAAACCTCATCTTTTAACTGATTGTTTGCTGAACCTGCAATAATTGCAAATTTCATTTTTTCGATAGTTCTGTTGTTTACCGTTGCGCCCATTGCACATGGGGCATATACATCGGCATCAGTTGTGAAAATTTTATCCGCGTCGATCGGTTTTGCTTTATATTTCCGGGCTACGTATGTTAATTGTTCCTGGTTAATATCACTGATCAGAACTTCGGCATTTTCTTTTCTCAATAAGGCTACCAGGTGTTCACCAACGTTTCCGATACCTTGTACCACAATGGTTCTACCGGCTAGCATATCTGTACCAAAAACTTCTTTTACACTTGCTTTAATACCTAAATAAACACCTTGAGCAGTAAATGGAGCGGGATTACCAGCACCTCCTATAGATTCGGGCACACCGGTTACATAGTTGGTTTCCATACGGATATATTCCATATCGCGTGTATTGGTACCCATTTCTTCGGCTGTAATAAATTCGCCATTGAGGTTTTTGATAAACCTGCCATAGCTGCGCATTAAAGTTTCAGTTTTGTCTTTTCTGGAATCACCAATGATTACGCCTTTACCACCGCCAAGGTTTAAACCTGTAATGGCTGCTTTGTATGTCATGCCTCTTGATAAACGTAGCGCATCTTCTAATGCTTCGCCTTCTGTAGCGTAGCTCCACATCCGTGTTCCGCCTAAAGCCGGCCCTAATGTGGTATCATGAATGGCGATAATAGCTTTTAAACCTGTATCGGGATCATTGCAAAAAACCAATTTTTTATGCCCGTAAGCACTTAATTGATCTAAAATCGATGAATCTGACGAAGAATTTGCTGGCATATTGAACGTTCGGCTAACCTGCTGCAAAATTAAAATAAAAAACCATTATTACACGTATTTAACTAAACTATAACAAAATTAATTCGATGGAGGTGCTTTTTAAGCTAAGCCTGGCAGATTTGCGAAGCGTTTAAGGCTTAATTTACAAAAATGATTAGGTTGCGATTTTAGAGGATTAATTTACAACAAATGGTTCGTGTGGACACGAACCATGGCACGGAAGGATATTAACCATGGCGGGAAATGCTTGTGTTAAGTCCGCGTTAGGGATTGTAAGGGTTCAGTGCCGATTTTTCATCGGTACCGGAGCGCAGCGCAGCCCTGCAAAGCCCGCCCTATCCCCGATTTTTCATCGGGATGGGGAACGCCCAGATTAGTTTACAATTACCAGTTTACAGTTAGCAGTTTACAATTACTAGTTTATAGTTACTAGTTTATATTCATCAGTTTACGATTAATAATTAAGCCGTGAATAATAAATTGTTTAATTTTTAAAATGAAAACATCATATAGAAATACGAGCCTTGATGAAGTGTCATCATTTTTTAAAGCTTAGCCTCGAATAAACAAATATGCCTGATGAAATAACAAAATTAGCTAAGTTTGTGTAGCATGAAACATTTAAGCCGATTAAACAAATACTTCCTTAAATATAAATGGTGGATTATCCCTGGAAGTATTTTTGTGGTAATTTCTAACATTTTTGGCGTTGTACCTGCCCAGGTAATTGGTTATGCAGTTGATTTAATTACTGAAAACATCCAGATTTTTAACCTTTTCCATGGTTTTGACCGTCAGGAAATTATTTACGATATTTTTAGCAGCAACCTTTTATATTTTGGCTTGCTTGTTATTGCACTTTACCTGTTGCGAGGGCTTTTCCTGTTCTTTATGCGTCAAACGATAATCTTAATGTCGCGGCATATCGAATTCGACATGAAGAATGATATCTATCAACATTACCAGGAACTTAGTCTTGGTTTTTACCGCAGAAACAATACCGGAGATTTAATGAACCGGGCCACAGAAGATGTTAACCGTGTAAGAATGTACGTGGGTCCGGCGATTATGTACACCATAAACACCTTCGTTTTATCAGTATTGATTATCTGGTCGATGTTTGATGTAAACTCCAAGCTGGCCATTTACTGTTTATTGCCCCTTCCGTTTTTAGTGGTAATTATTTATTATGTAAATACATTGATATTTAAAAAGAGTGGAAAAATCCAGGAGCGTTTATCAGATCTGTCGAGTTTTGTGCAGGAACGTTTTTCGGGCATCAGAATTATTAAATCGTATGTACGCGAAGATTATACGCGGAATATGTTCGAAATCCAGAGCAACGATTACAAAAAAGATTCTATGAGTTTGGTTAAGGTTTCGGCACTTTTTTACCCAACCATGCTTTTATTAATTGGTTTGAGCACGATACTTACCATATATATAGGTGGCATACAGGTAATGAACGGCAGTATAACCGCTGGCAATATTGCCGAATTTATTATTTACATTAACCAGTTAACTTTTCCGGTAACGATGTTGGGATGGGTAACTTCGTTAATACAAAGAGCAGCAGCATCACAAAAAAGGATTAACGAATTTTTGGATATTCCATCTGATATCCAATCAAAAGAAACCGGTGAGCAGGTATTGGCGGGCAATATCAAGTTCGATCACGTTAGTTTTACTTATCCGGATACCGGAATTGAGGCTTTGAAAGATGTAAGTTTTGAAATCAATAGTGGTGAGTTTGTAGCCATAATTGGTAAAACAGGTTCAGGAAAATCGACATTAGCCAATTTAATTATGCGCATGTACGATGTTGAAAACGGTGTTATTGATATTGATGGAAGGAATATTAAAGCATTGAACCTTAAAGATTACCGTACACAGATTGGTTTTGTGCCACAGGAGGTTTTCTTGTTTTCTGATACGATTAAGAACAATATAGCTTTTGGTTTAGACCAGGTTACTGATGATGAAGTGCATAATGCTGCGAAAAATGCTTCGGTTTACACCAATATTATCGATTTTGAAGAAAAGTTCGAAACCATGCTCGGCGAAAGGGGAATAACACTTTCTGGCGGACAAAAACAGCGGGTTTCTATTGCCCGTGCATTGATTAAATCGCCTAAGATTTTAATATTTGATGATTGTCTTTCGGCTGTTGACACTAAAACGGAGGAAGAAATTTTACAAAATCTGGGCAAAATCATGGCCGGAAAAACGAGTATTTTAATTGCCCACCGAATTTCTACAATTAAAAATGCAGATAAGATTTTAGTGTTGGATAATGGCAAAATCATTGAACAAGGCACACACAATGAATTACTTAGTAAAAATGGAAGCTATACCGAGCTTTACAACAATCAACTTTTGGAGGAGGAAACGCGTACGATTTAAATTGTATTAAAATTGTATTTTGAACTTTAAATATTTGCTTTATATTTACCGAAACCAAAAACCACATCAATACCAACCATGGGAGAATTCGACAACAAGGAAAGAGAAGAAGTTTTTTCTAAGAAAGTAAGAGCGAGGTAAGAGAACTTATTTCTTCGACGTGAAGGCTACTAGATCGGGTGATTATTATTTAACAGTTACCGAGAGCAAGAAAAGATTAGAAGACGGTGTATTCGTAAAACATAAAATCTTTTTATATAAAGAAGATTTCGAGAAATTTGCAGAAGGATTAAACGAAACTGTTGATTACATCAAAACTCACCAGGATGTGGTTGAAAAACGTTACGAATATTCTGAAAACGGAGAACATAGCACTAAAGCAAGCGACGATTTTACTTTTTAAGTAGATAATTTCAAATAAAAAAAGCCTCCCAATTTAAAATCAGGAGGCTTTTTTGTCTGCCTTATATTTTATTTTACGCCTCCGCCAGCAACTACTGCCAATAGCAATAGAAAATAACTGGCTACCAGCACAATGGTAATTATACCCCAAAATTTAAACAGCGATTTCAAATTTGATATGGCATCATTTAAATTTTCCTGATCGCCAAATAGAATACCTTGTTTACCTTTTGCAGAAAAACGAAAAAGCAATAAGCTTGGGTAGAAAAAGAACAAAGCCAATAGCAGATAAAATATAGTTACGCCTGTAGCCCCTATACTAGCCAGTGGCCCTAATTGTTTGAGCATATTAGGATTAGCGTTTACGGCAGCACCTATACCAAATGAGCCTAATGTTAAAAATGCAGCGATCACAAAACCAACAACTGATAAAAATCTGGCCCACTTACTCATATCATAAAAGTAACTCCGCATTTCTTCTGTAACGATTAATTTTACTTCCTGCGGTACTTCTTGTTCAAAATCTTCCATTTATTTCTATCTATTTTGGGCTAAACTTAGATAAAATATAGATTTGATACAATAGCAAGGGTTTAAATAAAGGTTTTAAAAGCTTATCTTTGCGCGGAATTTGAAGCGGAAAGCGGAAAGCGGAAAGCGGAAAGCGGAAAGCGGAAAGCGGAAAGCGGAAAGCGGAAAGCGGAAAGACAAAAGCCGAAAGCGGAAAGACGAAAGCGGAAAGCGAGATGGGACTGATTGATAGATCAAGCTTAAGAATGAAACACCAGGCTATTGGCCGTAAGACTATGGACCAATAACCCTAAAAATAAGAACTAAAGACTATAATATAAATGGCATTACAATGTGGTATAGTTGGTTTACCAAACGTAGGGAAATCGACTCTTTTTAACTGTTTATCAAATGCAAAAGCGCAAGCTGCAAACTTTCCTTTTTGTACTATTGAGCCGAATGTTGGCGTAATTACTGTACCTGATGATCGATTGACAAAACTTGCAGAATTGGTTAAACCGAACAAGGTTCAACCAAATACTATTGAGATTGTAGACATTGCAGGATTGGTAAAAGGTGCATCGAAAGGTGAAGGGTTGGGAAATCAGTTTTTGGGAAATATCCGCGCTACAAATGCAATTATTCACGTTTTACGCTGCTTTGATGATGGAAATGTAATCCATGTTGATGGTTCTGTTGATCCAATCCGCGATAGGGAAATTATTGATACAGAATTACAGCTTAAAGATTTGGATACTGTTGATAAACGTATTCAAAAGGTAGAAAAAATGGCTAAAACGGGTGGCGATAAAGATGCTAAACGTACCTACGAAATTTTAACGGTAGTTAAAGCGCATTTAGAAGCCGGCAAATCCATCCGTACTGCTGCATTGGCACAAGATGATTTTGATTTTATCGAAGATTTAGGATTACTTACGCAAAAACCGGTGATGTATGTATGTAATGTTGATGAAGCATCAGTTATTAACGGCAATAAATATGTTGATTTGGTTAAAGCAAATGTTGCTGATGAAAAAGCTGAGGTTTTGGTGATCTCTGCTAAAATTGAATCAGAAATTGCCGAACTGGATAGTTATGAGGAGCGTCAGGAATTTTTAGCCGATTTAGGTTTAACTGAATCTGGCGTAAATAAATTGATCCGCGCAGCATACAAATTATTAAACCTTTACACTTACTTTACTGCGGGTGTACAAGAAGTTCGTGCCTGGACCATCACTAAAGGTTTCACAGCACCACAGGCTGCAGGTGTAATTCATACCGATTTCGAAAAAGGTTTTATCCGTGCAGAAGTGATCAAGTATAATGATTTTGTAACATTGGGTTCTGAAAATGCCTGTAAAGACGCTGGTAAACTAGGTGTAGAAGGAAAAACTTACGTTGTGGAAGATGGTGACATTATGCACTTTAGGTTTAATGTTTAAAGGAATATTCTGTTATATAAAAAAAGCCACTTGAAAGAGTGGCTTTTTTTATTTGAAGAGTTTTTTTTTGCCACGGAGACACAGAAAGGAACGGAGATATACTTCACTGTAACGCTGAATCGGAGCTGAAGCGCATAATAAACCACAGATGAACACGAATTAACACAGATAAGTGCTTTTCATTAAAGATCCTGAAATAAATTCAGGAAGACGTAAGACCGGAAAAGCACAAAAACGCAAACGGAAAGCTGAGAAATGAAGAAACATCTGCTAATAGCCTTCACATTGTAAAATGTTTACGTAAATCAGCTAAAGCTGCGGGAAAAACCTCAAAATTCAATCTATAGTCCATAAAGATCCAAATTAAATCTCTAGGCCATAAGCAGCTAATTGTGCTTTCGTATCTTCATAAGTGCTGTGGTGGATGCCTTTTAACCCTAAACCCTCCGCAACTTGCACAAAAAGCATTCTATCATCTATATATAAACTGGTTGCTACATCACTTTGTGAAATATCAATGGCTACCTTAAAAATATCAGCATCGGGTTTACGAAAATGTACAAAACTTGATGATACAAAGAAATCGACAAATTCGTTCAGTTTAAATGTGTTGATGCGGTATTGATTTAGCTCCCTTCCTTCGTTGCTGATTACGGCTACTTTTAAATTGTATTTCTTTTTTAAGTCGCAGATTAATTGAATCATTTCTGGATAAGGAAGTGATTTTCTAAACATAAACTCCTTAAAATCATCGTAACTAAAACTCCGTTCTTCAAAGAAAACAATTCGCTCAAGGTATTCATCGAGCGTTAATTTACCCACTTCATAGGTATCAAACGTAAGGTGATGACGCTCTTCAAGATCTACAGAATCGAGATTAAAAAGCACAGAAGCCTCGCCCCTGGCGTGCCTGTCCCAACCGTTTGTTAACAATACACCGCCTATATCGGTAAAAAGTGTGGTAATTTTCTTTTGCATGGTTTAAATTAAAGTAAAACGCCTTTCAAAATTAATACGGCAACACTAAAGTAAATCACAATTCCGGTTACATCCACCATTGTTGCTACAAAAGGTGCGGATGAGGTGGCTGGATCTAGTTTTAATTTTTTCAAAATGATGGGCATCATAGAGCCTATTAAACTGCCCCACAATACGATACCTACGAGTGTAAAAAATATGGTAACCGCAATTAGAAAAAAGTGTGGACCATAATTATAAAGATGCAATTCCTGCCAGGTTACAATTCGTATAAAACCAATTGTACCCAAAATAATGCCCAATAAGGCTCCTGAAACAAGCTCGCGACGCATTACACGCCACCATTCTGCTATGGTTACCTCGCCCAATGCCATGGCCTGAATTATTAAGGTTGAAGCCTGTGAGCCACTGTTGCCCCCACTACTCATAATTAGAGGAATAAAAAGTGATAGCACCACAGCTTTTTCAAGTTCTATTTCGAAATGTTGCATGGCGGTTGCAGTTAACATTTCACCGAGGAAAAGCACAATTAACCAGCCTGCACGCTTTTTAACAAGCTTTAAAATCGGGATATCGAGGTAAGGTTCATCCAATGCCTCTGTACCCCCTATTTTGTGCATATCTTCGGTATATTCTTCATTTGCAATCCAAAGAATATCATCAACGGTTACAATACCCAACAAAATGTTGCTTTCATCTACCACCGGTAAAGCAACACGGTTATTCATCCTGAATATATTAATGGCATCCTCCTGTGGATCATTTGCCTTTAATGCAATAAATCGTTTATCAGTTAATTCGCCGATAATGGCTTCAGGATCTGCCAATAAAACCTCACGGATCCTGATATCATCCAACAATACCCCTTCTTTATCAATCACATAAACTACATCGATGGTTTCAGAATTTTTTCCGTAACGCCTGATGTGTGCCAAAACCCTTGTTATAGACCATTCGGGTTTTACAGCAATGTAATCGGGGGTCATTAACCGGCCGATACTATCTTCTTTATATCCTAAAAGTGCGAGTGACTCTTTGCGTTCTTCAGGGGGTAAGAGGGTGATCATTTTTTTTACCACATCCCCTTTCAACTCACTAAAAAGTGCTGTACGATCATCTGGTGGCAAATCTTTAATGATCTGATTGAGTTTGTTGCCAGAAAGTTTTTTAATGATGCGCTCCTGAGTTGGAAAATCAAGAATACGAAAAACATTTACGGCCCTGTTTAGGGATAAGGTTTCGATAAATCTAGCTGCATGCTGTGGAAGCTCATCAATCAGTTCTTCAACATCCGAAATATTCAGTTGATCGAGATATTGCTTTAAAGCTTTATCATTTTCTTTTTCAAGCAGTTCCTGAATCTCTTCCACAACCAATTCTTCCATAAACAACTATTTAATTTATTACATGCCTAAACCTCAATTAACGGTTCGCAAAAGTGCATTTTTATTTCTTAAAAGCCAACTGTGCCCGCTTTAAAATTCGGCTAAAAAGCTTTTAAATTGGAAATAAAAGGCAATAACTGCTCCAATTTGTTGCGTTACTTTATGATTTAACCATTTTTTAATATAAAAGATACTTACACAGTTGACAGTTGATATAGAAATGAATTAACAGACTAAAAATAGCAGTGATTTTTTAATGAAATGATTTTGATTTTTCTATATTTGCAGCCTTGCTCCCGTAGTTCAATGGATAGAATTATGGTTTCCGGTACCATCGATATGAGTTCGAATCTCGTCGGGAGCACCTCACGAGACAAATCAGTTTTTAAGCGGTTTGTCTCGTTTTTTTACGTGTTCTACTGCTAATCGAAAATATTAACTCAACCACTTTGTTCAATCTAGATGTTCAATAATCTTTCTCATCTTATAGTTTTGGGGAAAATTGCAGCGATTATTTCACTTCTTAGTCTATTTCAGTCTCGAAATTGGCTTTTTGGACAACAAAGGTATTCGTTAAACTTTACATTTAGGTTGTTAATATTATCCTCCTTTTTATCGAATAAGGATAGCTATTTCCTTTGATTATATACCTTCTTTTCAAGTTGTTTCCCTCTCGGCATCATCTGCGGGAAAATAATTGAAACTAAGCTTAATTAGTATATTTATGCTAATCCGAGGATAATCATAATTTAAAACCTTTGATCATTTCTATATATATTCAACCTTTCAGTAAGTTGAATAATATTTTTTACGCCCAATTTCCTAAAAAGTCTGGATTTATAAATACTTACTGTTCCCATTCGAAGGTTAATTTTATGCGAAATATTTGGAACGCCTATTCCCTCGGCCAAAAGTTGGGCTACTTCAAGTTCTCGGGCAGAAAGTTGAGTAAAAGGATCATTAGTCTTATTTTCAATTGTAACATTTAATATATTCTCTTTTAATTTTTCACTTAAATATTGTTTTCCGGATAATACAGTTGTTATGGCTATCACTATATCCTGTTCACTTGCGTTTTTCTGAACATAACCCGATGCTCCTGATTTAAGATACTGGATGGCATATAAATTCTCATTCATAGATGAAATTACAATTATCTTCATATCCTTTTGACCATCTTTTATTTTATTGATTGCTTCTTGAATACAATCCCCAAGCATTTTGGCATTTATGATAACAATGAATGATTGTTGTTTATTATCAAAAAATTCATCTGGAAAAGTTGCAGTTTCAAAGATGCTGAAATCCGGCCAATATTGATTAATCAGACTTTTGAGGCCTCTCCTGATCATGCTGCTCTGGTCTGCTAATAAAAATGCTAAAGGTGTTTTAGTTAATTTAGTTTTCATCTTAATCTAAGACTTAATAGGTGAGTGTGCAATGATTAAATGAAAAGTTAAGGCTATCCACAGCCTTGAAGTATAATCTGTTAAAAACAAACTAAATTTCCATCTAAATGTCACATCGCTGTAGGGCAAATTTAATCAGTAACCATTTAGCGAATAGGGTACAAATCAATCAAAAAAAGGGGGTATATTTGATTATTGGATTCATTGGTATATCAAAAATTTAATTATCCAATAATGCTATCAAGCTTGCAGATCTAATTTTAATAGATTCCGCTTCTCTATCTCACTTTATTTTTAGAATCATGAAATAGGAAATAATATTCCTAACTTTTACTTTTTTACAAATCAACAACTCAATGGTTAATATGGTATCCACCTGCACAAACCGAGGTGATTGATAAATTTATAAACGGCTTCAATCCCGAAACCAAACTGGGCATAGCGGGCTAGACCAGCAGCATTAAGGATAATTTTCCGGGCTTGTAACTTGGTAAGATGAAGAGGTTCCATTAAACGAATTTAAATAATTTTTCCCCTCCTAATGAAGAATAACTTAAGCTGATTTACTACAAACACAATTTGATGGTATAACCAAAGCAAGGGAGTTGCGTTTATTCTACCTTGATAATCGGCAAACAAATGATGGCGATTGTACCGCGATCGTTTTCTCCCACGCGGATATTAAAACTCGCCTTAAAACCATTGTTTTGTTTGTTAATCATCTCTACCCTTTCCAAAATAGATTTAAGTCCGATTGATTTCTCTTTAATGCCTTTCGGAAGCAGCGGTTTGGTATTTTTTTGATAACCCACTCCATTATCTTCAACGCTGATGCAAATATGGTCTGCCTTAATATCTAACGCAACAGCTAAATGTGCATCAGTTTGTGGTGATTCGATTAAACCGTGTAAGATTGCGTTTTCTATTAATGGTTGTATCAGCATGGGCGGCAATAGAAATTCTTTAAGCTCCAAAGTATCGTCTACCTTAAAAGTATAACTAAAGGCGTTGTCGTAACGCATGGCCTCTAACTCGGTATAAAGTTTAATGGCTTTCCATTCCCGATCTGCAGTAACCATACTTTTGGTTGAGTTTTCCAGTATTAATCGACTTAAAGCCGCAAACTTTTGAATCAATCGTGAGGCCACTTTTTTATCGTTATCCATAATGTACGATTCTATAGAATTTAATACATTGAAGATAAAATGTGGGTTCATTTGAGATCTTATGGCTTTTAATTCGCTTTCAGACAATTGATTTTGATAGCTTAATTCACTATTGAGCTGAGCGGCTTGCTGCTGTTCCAAAGTATTTTTAAACCGAAGCTGCCTGATCCGGTATTTGTTGTATAGAAAGAGTAAAACAGAGCTTAATACCAATACAATTAATATTGCATAAAGCCAAAGTTGTTTAAGTTCGAGTTTATCCAGTTTCTGTTGTTGAGAGAGTTGTTTTACCTTAACAGATTGCAGTTTTCCGCTATTTATAGAAATCAGCAATAGTTTTTGCTTCTCTTCCTTTTGCAATTTTTCATTTTGTAGTTGTACCTGCTGCAAGCTCCTTAAACGCAAACTCGCATTAAGTTGCTCCGCATT
Source organism: Pedobacter sp. AC402 (assembly GCF_979252805.1). Classification (NCBI taxonomy): domain Bacteria; kingdom Pseudomonadati; phylum Bacteroidota; class Sphingobacteriia; order Sphingobacteriales; family Sphingobacteriaceae; genus Pedobacter; species Pedobacter sp. AC402. Next base: position 331,427 of record NZ_CEEDAI010000006.1, read on the forward strand.
TAAAGCCAGCTGCAACCGTTGCTGTTTCATCTGCTCATCAGCAAGTGATTGCTGTTGCTGATAAGTAGCTTCTTTTTTATCAAACTCGTACTGTATCCCGAGCCTGGCTATTTCATCTCTCTTTTTACTGTTATCAACGCTATCTTTAAACATTGCATAGTTTTTATAGTAAAAAAGCGCACTATCGGGTAATTTAAGTTTCTCGTATAATTTACTTAAACCTTCACTTGCATCTCGTTGTATCTCGGGGATTTTTAAGTCTTGCCCTATCTTCAATGCCCCCAATCCGTACAGTTTTGCCTGTGCCAGGTCGCCTTTTTTTTCGTACCCTGCGGCTGCATTCTGCATGTTATAACCCATGCTTTTGGTATTGCCCAACACCTTATTTAAGGCAATTGCTTTAAGACTGTAGTTTAAACTCAGATCATACTGCCCCATTTGACTGTAATAAGATGCCATATTTCCTGTTTCACGGGCAAAACTTACTTTATCACCTAATGAATCGGCTAATTTTGCAGATTTTGCAGCATAGAAAATTGCTTTTTGATAGTTTTTTTGGCGGTTATATACATTTCCTATATTACCGAGAGAGGGTATAATCCCCATATTGTTTTTCAATTTTTCATGTAAGGAAATTGCTTTCTCGAAATGTTCGATTGCCTTCGCATAATCTCCGATTTCGATATAAACCAACCCGATGTTACCATAAATAGCGGCCTCGTCGCGTTTTCTATCTTTATAACTGATAGGGTCGCTTTCAGGAATCTGTTCAAGAATTTTAGTAGCCTGTTGATAATAATTCAATGCCTGCGGAAAATTGGATTGGTAGATATAGATGGTAGCCAAGTTAGAAAGATCACCAGCTATTCCATAGGAATTTCCCATGGCCTTATCAATAAACAATGCCTTGTTTAAAGCATTTATCGCCTCAGGGAAACGGGCAAGAATATTCAGTATAGCACCTTTTACCCTATAGCTACTTGCTACAATACCTTTTCCCTTGATGTTATTCTCAATAGAAAGTGCCTGATCAATGTAAACTAAACTTTTTTGGGGATTGGAGCTGATGAAACTTACGGCAAGAAAAAATAAGTCTCTTGCTTTTTGATCATTATTGGAAGGATTAGCGCGTACGGCTTTTTCGAGGGAATCCACTTTAGTTTGCTGTGCATAAACCATTGTTCCACCTTTGCTAATCACAATCAGGATAAGCACAATGATCCATAAAAAGCGGAAAACAACTTTCATTTTTTTAATTATTAAACTGTTAACGAAGCAATTACCCAAATTAACAGAAAATTAATTGGATAGTTATCGCTATTCCCTAAATGAAACCAGGCATCCACTCATTGAAACAACAGTTTGGTGGATTGCATTATCCTTTTTAGGTCTTTTCTATTGATGTTTTCTACAGATTTATCTGATTTCTGCTACTTTTTTGGCTTCCCCCTTCACTCACCCTACCCACCTCTTCACTCATCTATCCCGCTCCTTCAATCATTATGAAAAAATAGCATCTCCAGCAGCGCTAAACTTGTATCAGCAAAAGGAAATAAAAAATACATCGACCTAAAAATACAAGTATGAAAAAATTAACCATCGCGATTGCCTGTTGCATTTTACTCGCCATCGCCTGCAAAAAAAACAATGATGAAACTCAGGAAGTAATTAAAGGCGACCTGAAAGAAACGATTGAAACTGTAAACGGAATTACCTATAAAATTTTCACAGAAAAGATGCCACTACTTTTAAAGGCATTTTGGTTATGGGCAGTGGTAATGATGAAAACAACCCTACCGAAGGCAGTTTGGATGGCGCCGCAGAAACAGCAATCTGTGAAAAAGCAGCTACAAACGGTTATGCCGCAGCCATTGTTAAATATCGTAAAACACCCGGCAACGCAAATGCTGATGCATGGAATACCAGCGCAAAAATGATTGGCGAAGATTACGATAAATGTATTATAGCCATAGCCGGCAAGTATAATATTGCCAAAACAAAAGCTGTGGTTGGTGGCTATTCATTCGCTTCGTACATGCTGTTCAGCGATATTTCTGTAAACAATACGCTTAGTTATTGTAAAGGCGTACTGGCTGCCTGTGGCGGAAGCGGTGCCTGGAATGCACAAAATTTTAAGATTCCAATTTTCGCCATCAATTGCAGCGGCAATAATGAAGGAGAATATTATGGGAAAAGCCTTTACGATCAGATCCCTGCTAATTCACCGATTAAAGCAAAAAGTGAAGGCATAACCGATAATGGTTGCAGCACACATTGTGGTGGCGACTGGACGGATAAAATGTACAATAAATTGACCGTTTGGTTGAATTAATATGAGCTGATCAATTCAGTGATACATTATAGCATTCATGCAACAATCAAATCACCCGTTATCAAAAACCAAATTTACCATATAGCCGCAGTCTTATTTAGATTTTTTAGTGACTGTAAAAAGAAAAGATCACAAAAGATGAAATAAAGCTGCTGTGGATATTAAGGAGTATTTTATTTCAGGTACTTCCTTGCCCAAAAATTAATAGTAAACCACGCTTAAAAAACCAATTAATCAATCCTAAAATTTACAAACCATGAAAACATTAAAACTTATGCTAAGTGTCTTGATGCTAATGGCGATTTTCACCGCCTGTAAAAAAGACAAGAATGATCCGAACGATCCGAATAACCCTGAAAATGCACAAAAGGTAAGCAAAACAGATCTTTTGCCTTATTACATCGTTGCAGAACGTAAAACCGGAGATCAGAAACTGGCCATTATGACTTTTACTCAGGATGGTGATGGTGTAAAAGGGAATCTCCACCGTCAGGGCTATTTAAGGAGTGCAACTGTTGATGTAATTAACAATACGCTTACTTTCGACGTAGACGGCACCGGAACTTTTGTTTACAGCTTTGTTCTGGAAAAAAATGCCTCAGGTCAGGTAACGCTGAAATCCTATCAATACACCGATAAAGGTAATGCAGCTCAAGGATTTGAATATGCTGTTTTGGCAAATACCTCGACTTCACAGAATTTCGAAAACGCTGATTTTAAATCCGGAAGCCTACTATTTAGGTTCACAGGTAATAAAACAATTGACTGGGATATTAAAGAGCGCCAGATTGGCACCAAATATTATCCACCTCCAATTAACCAAACTTTACCGATAACGGCTGTAGCTCCAGAGGTATCAATACCTTATTATTCATTAACAAACGGAAGTTTTAAGGCCAACAATGATTTTATTGGTGCCGTGGTTCCAAGTTGGAAAAATACAAACACCTCTACTCTGGTGATAGAACGCAATAACAGCATCTATCAGGCCAGTAAACAATAATTCATCAATCTTAAAAGACATAAAGAAATGAAAAACTTTAAAAACATCGTGAAAACGCTTATCGTATTGAGCGTTTTCTTAATCCTTGCATCGTGCAAAAAAGACAAGGAAGAAGCGGCAGGAACAGATTCGGTATCCGGCAAGTTCGAGTACCAAAATAACAGCAACAACATTAACTCCGGAGATTACAGGGCAGGAAATGGCGACGGTGCATGGCTGTATTTCCTCACACCAGAATTTAATGGCGTACAGATCCGTTTTAAAAGCCTCGGTAATTATGTAATTCCAACCGGCTCATTCACCTATAAAAATGGTGCACCATACAATAGTGCAACAAATTTTGCAGGGGGCTCGGTAACCATAAACAATGTAACTGATGAGGTTAATGGCGGCACGGTAGTGATTAGCAAAGATGGCGACAGCCACACCATAACCTTTAACCTTACCACCTCCAAAGGCCCTTTAAAAGGAAGCTACACAGGTATATTGAAAAAAATATAATTCAATAGATGATGAAAACCATAAAAAAATTAGCTCCGCTTTTGTTCCTGTTGTTGGCAACAGGAGCAATTATTTCCTGCAAAAAAAAGGATAATACTGAACCAACTGACAGTTGCGGCATACCAGAATTTCAATCCACAACCGTTGTTGATGTATCAAACCCATGCGGCCTTGCCGTATCAAAAAGTGGTAAAGTTGCTGTAACAGAGTATAAGCAACCTTACGGCGCTATAGGAACTACAAAAATCTGGAACAGTTACAGTGATTTACTTGCAAAAAAAGCACCTGTACAAACGCTTCAAAGTGTGGGTGCTGAAGCCATAGCTTTCGACAATGAAGAAAACCTGTACATTACTGAAACCGAACAAAACGCCCGGATTGTAATTTATAGAATGAAAACGGTTAATGGGATAAGCAGCTATCAATATTGGAGGATCATCCAGGAAGGATTTATAAACCCACGGGGAATTGCTTTCGACAGTAAAAACCGCCTGTACCTTGCTGATGATGGTAAAGATAGGTTGCTCCGTTTTGATGATCCTTTAAACAACAGTAATTTAAGTGTGGTGGCGGCTGTATTTGGGAGTCCAAAAGGATTGGCTATCGCTAACGATACCTTGTACATAACAGGTTACAGCACCGATCGCCTTTACAAATATAGCTTAACAGCAACTGGTGGCCTTGGCAAGGGGGTAATTGTAAGTTTACCAAAACTGGTTGATGTTGCTGCTTACGGAAACATTGTTGCGGTTGCCTCGCCCGGTAATAAGCGGATTACTTTGTTAAATAGCAACCAGATCCAAACTACTGAAAGCAATTATACCGGCTGTACTAAAACACTAACAGGCACTGGCGATATTTACGGATTAGCCTTTGTGAAAACGCCAACAGGCTATGGAATTCTTGCTTCGCACTATAACCAGAACAAAATAATATTCTACCAACCCTAACCCTACATCAATATGAAAAAGATTTTAACCATTATACTATGTGCTGTTGCCATAAACATGAGCGCACAAACAAAAAAAACACCTGCAAAAAAACCCGCAACAAAAACGGTTACTAAACCTCCTTTAAAACCAGCCCCGGTAACCAAACCAAGTACCAAAGCGAGCAGTTACAGTACTGCTGAAAATTACAATACCGCAATTGGTATAAAGTTTTTATACGGCATATCGCTTACTGCAAAACATTTTTTAAAAGAAAAACATGCTTTAGAAGGCATCTTTACCTACAGGGGTTTTAATGGCCTTGGCACCCAAATTGGTTTGAGCGTAGCTTACGAATACCATTTGCCTATTAACGGCGTGCAAAACTTAAAATGGTATGTTGGTGGCGGCGGCCATTTCGAATATTTTTCTTTTGATAACGATCTGGTTGATCCTACCACCACGATCGGAGCCTTAGGTGTTTTAGGACTCGAATACAAATTTAAAGGCCTCCCTATAGCCATAAGTGCCGATTGGCAACCTGTATTTACTTTTAACAGTGGTGGTGGTTTTAGTGCAGAAAATGGTGGTATCGGGGTGAAATACACTTTTTAATATTTAGCCATGAAAAAAATCATCATCGTTGCCTTTCTAGGTTTAATATGCCTGGGCGGCAAAGCACAAATACAATCGCAGGTACCTATTAAAATACAAATTGCAACCAGCCAAAGCGATAGTGAAAAAATTAAGATCCCCTTTCCCCAGCCCGCCACCTTGCATGATGATGGCGGCTGGGAAAAAGGACCCAGTAACTGGCAAACCTCGGCAAAATTTCCGGTAAGCTATCGAAGTGGATTGTTGTTTTTAGACCGTAAAAAAAATGGTCTAATTAAATATTTTATGGTAGAAATCCGTTTTAATAAAGCAGGTGCAATAGATTTAACCGCTAACAGTACGGCTACAAGCAAAAGTGGCAAAAACACCTGGAAAACCGTATTTGGAAAAGATAATGAAGTTTTAAAACAGACCATTATCTGTACAGAGAGCGATTTTGGAACGGAAATGTATCTATACCTTAAAAATTTCAGACCATATAGGCGAACTCAGGTTAATTAAGCACAAATAAACGCCATACCTTATGATGGATAATCATAATCGGGAAATACAATTCAGGACTGCGACCGTCTAAATGTGTAAATACAATTTACAAAGCAATTTTATACCTGCTCAAAACATCAATATACCACTCCGCTTATGGACGTAGAAAAACGCTCCATAAGTTTGGCTAAGCGGATTTAAAAACCGAATTTTATCATTAACCACATTTACCTATGTTAAAGGCAGTTATATTAGACGATGAAACCCGAGGAAGTAAATTACTTTCGCAAAAACTTCAATCTTTCGAAGATGAACTTCAGGTTGTGGGCATTTTTAACGAGCCAGCCAAGGCATTGAGTGCAATTATTGCGCTTGATCCTGATGTGCTGTTTCTTGATGTGGAAATGCCGGGAATAAATGGCTTTCAATTTCTTGAACGTTTGGGTAGTTTTAGCTTTGAAGTAATTTTTACTACAGCTTACGATAGTTATACGCTTGAGGCACTCCGCTTAAGTGCGGTAGATTACCTGATGAAACCTGTTGATGAAGATGACTTAAAAACTGCGATTACGCGCTTACGCAAACGGGTAGCAGGCAAAGTGAAACAGCGGAGCCAGAAATCAGAAGTTTTAAACGCACGATTGGCTTTACCCACTGCCGAAGGGGTTTATATTATTGATAAAACCACCATTATCAGGGTGGAGGCCATGAGCAATTATAGTGTTTTCCTGCTCAGTGATCATAAAAAAATCATCGTTTCCAAAACCTTAAAAGAATATGAGGCGCAGTTGAACGATGATTTTTTTATGCGGATTAACCGCTCGGTAATTGTTAACCTGAGCTATGTGGTAAAATACCGCAAAGGAGATGGCGGCACACTGGAGCTTAGCGATGGTGCAGAAGTTGAGGTTTCGCCACAACGTAAAGAAACGTTAATGCAGAGGCTGTTCTAACGGTTTCCTACTTCATTTCATCTGTTCTGCTTAAATATTCGCTTGGCATACAGCCATAATATTGCTTAAATGCGGTAGAAAAATAAGAAGGAGAATTAAATCCGCACATATAGGTAATCTGTGCAATGGTATACCGCTTGCTTCTGCATCAGTTCTACAGCTTTGGTAAACCGGATTCTTTTAATAAAATCTGTTGCCGATTCGCCTGTTATCGCTTTAAATTTGAGATAAAGGTTTGATCGGCTCATGCCAATTTCTCTGCTAAATTTATCTACTGAGAATTCAGAATCGGCCAGATATTCTTCTACAATGGCAATAGCATGCTTTAAAAACTCTTCATCGAGCGTATTAAAAGCAATATTTTCGGGCACCATTTCTTTACCGGCCGAATAGTATTCTTTCAAACGTTTACGCGAGCGCAGCAGATTTGCCACTTTAGCGGCCAGTAAACTGGTAGAAAAAGGTTTGGTTACATAGTCATCAGCCCCCATTTCGAGACCTTTTATTTGCTGACTGGTTTCGTTTCTGGCCGTAAGCAGCATCACCGGGATATGTGAGGTATTGATATTCTGTTTTACACGTTTACAAAAATGCAGTCCGTCCAGTTCGGGCATCATCACATCACTGATAATGAGATCATATTGTTGTAGCTCAAGCATATCTAAGGCCATTTGCCCGTTAACAGCTACCGCCACCTGGTAGGTTTTGCTAAAATATTCCTGAAGGTAGGATAAGATTTCTTCGTTATCATCCACGATCAAAAGTTTAGTAGCCAATGTATTTCCGTCCGGTTCATCCGATAATGGCTCCTGATCTACCCAGGTTGTATGATCTGGTTGATTTTCTATTAGAGCTGTATTGTCTGGAACAATTGATAACTCGTACATTTTATGCGCATTGCCTAAATGGTTGCGGTAAATTTCATCCGAAGTGGGTATGGTAACGGTAAACACACTGCCCTGCCCTTTTGCACTTTGCGCAGTAATATTGCCATGGTGCAACTCTACCAATCTCTTGGTAAAGGCTAAACCTACGCCTGAGCCGAGGTTCATTTCGCGGTTATTTACCTGGTAAAAGCGATCGAATACTTTTGATAAATCCTGTGCGCCGATACCTACACCTGTATCTGCTACTTTGATTAGCACGGTATCATGCTCCTTAATCAATTCAATGCTTACTTTATGGCTTGCTTCTGTATATTTAAAAGCGTTTGATAATAGGTTGAACAAAATCTTCTCCATGGCATCTTTATCAAAATAAAAAGAGAATTTGGCTTCGGTAGAGTGAAAGGTATAACTGATATTGTTTTTATCAGAAAGGGGCTTGAAAGATTCATAAACTTCGTGCACAAAACTTACAATATCGCTTTTATCTACCTTAAGCTGCCGGGTTCCCATTTCTGTTTTCCTGAATTCGAAAAGCTGATCTACCAGATTGTAAAGCCTTTTTGCATTGATCAGCATCAGGTCGTATTTCTTTTTCACAATTTTATCAACCTGTGGCAACCTCAAAAGCTCTTCGAGTGGTGCCAGTATCAAGGTTAAAGGTGTTCGAAGTTCGTGTGATACATTGGTAAAAAAATCCATTTTCACCTGATTGATATCCCTAACCCGTTCTTTTTCAATCCGCTCTAGCTTTAACTGTTGTAGGGCCTTAATGCGTTCGGCTATAATTTTGTAACCCAGGTATGATGACGCAGCCAGCACAACAAAAAGCAGCATATAAAACCACAACGTTCGGTACCAGGGTGGCAACATCAAAATTTTTAATTCCCGAACCGGGCTAACCTCGCCATTTGGTCCTACTGCTTTAATAATAAATGTATAGTTACCCGGAGGAAGGTTATTGTAACTTACCTTAATATCGCTGGTTTTCTGCCAGATGTTATCTATCCCCTCAAGCTTATAATAGTATTGGGTACGGTTTGCCGAAATGTAATTAAAGGTATTAAACAGGATGCTGAACTGTTTAAACTCTGGTCCGAGTTCAAGTTTGCCTGCCTGATCGATGTGCCCTTGAAGAATATCTGTTCCATCGCCAGAGGCAACCGTTTTATTAAATACCTCCAAACCGGTAAAGGTGAGTTTTAAACTTAGGGGCTGCTGGTTTACCATTGATGGGTAGAAATAAGAGATCCCTTTTATGCCCCCAAAGAGGAGCATACCATCTTTAGCTTTGTAAAAAGAATATTCGTTAAACTGGTTATTCTGCAGGCCGTCGCTCTCATCAAAAGTTTGTACCAGGCTTTGATCTGAGTTAAATTTTACCAATCCGCTGTTGGTCGAGATCCATAAATTACCATTATCATCAGGCTGTATGCCATAAATGGTTCCCTTAACAAAATCTTTCCGGGCTTTAAAACTGATGAAGCTTTGCTGCGCTTCGTTGTATAAACTCAATCCTTCGCGGGTACCCATCCAAATGTTGTGTTTTTTATCTTCGGTGATGCAGTTTACAATGTCTTCGCTTTCTTTACCGTTTACAGGGGTGCCAAAAAGCATATTATCAGGGTAAAAAAGCGTTACTCCGTTGGTGGTGCCAATCCATATGCGGTGCATACTATCTTCAAAAAGGAAGGTTATATCATCAGAAGTAAGGCGTTTACCTGCTTTATCAAGGTGGATATGGGTAAAAGTTTGCGTTTCGGGATGGAACTGATCTAAACCTGAGCGTGTACCAATCCAAATCCGGCCTTTATAATCTTTCAGGATACTGTACACCAAATCGCCAGCAATGCTATTGGGGTTATTCTCATTGTGGAGGTATCGTTTAACGGCACCTGTACCAGGATTAAGCACATTTAGGCCGCCGTTATGTGTACCGATCAGCACATTGCCCCTACCATCAAATTCAATAGCTTTTACGTTATTCGAACTTAAGCTGTTTCCATTATTTTCCTGGTTAGAAAAGTAACTGATGGTATTGGTATTCCTGTTCCAATAGTTTATCCCTTTATCATTGGTACCAATCCAGAAATTCCCTTTATCATCTTGTTTAATCACCCCGATTACCTCATCGTTTAACGAGGTTTTACCTGTATTCTGACTAAGCAAATTAAATTTAATGTCGTTTTTATGATAATAATTTACGCCTCCATAATATGTACCGAGCCACATTGCCTTTTGCTTATCCTGATAAATGCAACGTACAGAATTCTGACTGATGGTATAGGGCTGAGAAATTTGATGGAAATAATTATTAAAACTAAGCTCGGTTAAATTGAGGATAGAGAGGCCCTTAAATGTACCCAGCCACATATTACCTTCTACATCTTTACCGATACACCTTACATTATTATCGGCAATGCTGTTTTTACCTGCCTGATGGTTAAAAAATGTAACTTTTGCGCCCGCTGTTTCGTATTTGATCAATCCATAACCTTCTGTAGCTACCCAATAACTGTCGCCATCAATGTATACATCATTTACCGCTGGTTTATCTACACCCAGGTTTAGCTTGGTTAAACGATGATTTTGAATGTTAAGTTTAAATAACCCAACTTCGGTACCAATGAGCATATCCTGATTTGCAGTATTGATGTACGAAATCTTTTTAATACCATGCTCAAGCGCGTTAAAATTTACCTGCTTAAACTGGCTTGTACCCGCACTTAACTTAAACACACCACCCGAAATGGTAGTGGCCCAAATGTTATGCTGCGCATCTTCGGTGATGGACGATACATACCATTCGCCCAAACTGCGCGGAAGTTTATAATTAACAAACCCATCAGAAGCGTAATTATAACTGCTGATGCCCTGATTGCCTCCCACCCACATGGTGCCTTTATGATCGATAAAAAGGCTGCGTATGTAGTGAGAATTGAGTCCGTTTTTATTGCCCTCAACCGGCCGGTATACCCTGAAACCTTTGCTATCGTAACGGTTTAACCCATCTTGGGTGGCCATCCAGATAAAACCAAGACTATCTTGCTTTATGGCAAAAACAGTGCTTTGAGATAGTCCTTTATCAACCGAAATATTGCGGAAATACCGATCCTGAGATTGTGCATTTGCGTTGCTAAATGTAAATAGCAAGCCGATACTGATTACAAGCGCAGTTAGGCAGCGGTAAGCACCGATTATTATATCCGATATTTTAAAGACTGTTTTTTGAAACATGTTTTTCAAATTTAATCATTCTAACTGAAACGCTTGGCCATTATCCCCATTTGTAACGGGGATGCACGAAATCAGCGATTTTATCGCTTTTAAACCAGCACTTATTGTTTATGCCACATTAGAAATGTGGGCCTCAATCATCCTCGTTGCAAACGAGAACTAAAGTATTTCTTGCTAAACAGACCCTGAAATAAATTCAGGGTGACGCATATCTTAAGTAACCATCGTACTCATTTGTAAAGAGAATGCACGAAATCAGCGATTTTATCGCTTTTAAACCAACACTTATTGTTTATACCACATTAGAAATGTGGGCCTCAACAATCTTCGTTGCAAACGAGAACTAAAGTATTTCTTGCTACAACAGACCCTGAAATAAATTCAGGGTGACGCATATTATTAAATAACCATCGTCCTCGTTTTTAACGAGGATGCACGAAAATCAGCGATTTTATCGCTTTTAAACCAGCACTTATTGTTTAACCAAATTATAAATGTGTGCCTCAATATCTTTGTTGCAAACGAGAACTAAAGTATTTCTTGCTAAACAGACCCTGAAATAAATTCAGGGTGACGCATATTATTAAATAACCATCGTCCTCGTTTGTAACGAGGATGCACGAAATCAGCGATTTTATCGCTTTTAAACCAGCACATATTGTTTATACCACATTATAAATGTGGGACTCAACAATCTTCGTTGCAAACGAGAACTAAAATATTTCTTGCTAAACAGACCCTGAAATAAATTCAGGGTGACGCATATTATTATTAAGCATCGTCCTTGTTTAAGCGGGTATCTTAGTGCCACTTACAAGCTTAACCAAAGCATTGCGATTCTAATCGGGTTAATCATGGCGATACCACATATTTATTCCCTATCATAAACTGCTACATCTGGCAATTTATCCACAACTTCCTGTTTATTGAGTTTATTACCATTTAGCTCCAATAAGGTTGAACTGCCAGAAAGAGCCGGTTTAAAAGTTTTGCCATTAAAAGTGATTGGTAAATCGCCGTAATTAAATAAGGATCCAACCTTTTTATCCAAAATTTGCAATGAAGCTTTTTTATTGCCATCTAACTGAGCCTGGATATCCCAATCCCCTACCTGCATATGGTAAAGTCCATTTGCTGATGAAATTGTTTTAATTACTTCTGTTTTGCCATCTTTAACCTGGATGAGTGTTAAAAACCTGAATTTTTGTGCTCGTATAGAAGTAATACCAGCATGCCATTGATCTACAAAATCTTTAATTTTTCCCTCATCGTTGGTTACCTTGTTCCAGTTTACCGCAGCCTCGTAAAACTTGTTGTGCACGTTTAACTGTAAAGCACTGTTTGCAAATACAGTTGCGTTAACATTGCCCAAATCGGTTTTTAAGGCAAAGCATTGTTGGTTGCTATTATTGTGCTGCAAGGCTTCGATAGTGTAATAAGGAGGCATGGAACTGGGTAGTCCATTTTACGGGTTTATTGGCCTCAAGTTCATCATAAAGCACAATGTAGCCACCGGCCAATTGCAGCATATGCCTGCGGTAAAGGGTTACGCCGCTTTCGCCATAGCCATTGGCTTTATTTGGTACAACGTTAATTTGCTTAAATCTATCCAGCCAGAAATCGCTTTTAATTTCGCCATAAGCATTGCTTGCATCACCAAGGGCGTATTGAATGTGATTGCCAGTAATGGCCCTTGCAATCCAACCGTAACCTTCTTCTCCGATTTTTTGATTTAAACTGTCGGCCAGGATGGTGTTATAAGCTTTTGATGTACGGTAATACAATAAATTATGTTTATCGCTAAAGTTGCTGTAATAACCACTTCCGCCAAATAAAACTTTTCCTTTATAATTAATGGTAAATGCATTTTGGGAGGCATGTCCATGACCTGATGAGCCAAACGGACTGCTGAATAAATAACTGCTTAAGCTTTTATTTCCATTTGCCAAATCTTCGTGCATGGCCACTACCCCAACATCGGCAAAATTCCGGCTTTTAGGCAGTTTAGCAGGCGATAATGTGCTAAGTTGCTGATTTGGTTTGTAATTGAGCAGGCGGAACAATAAATAATCGTCTGTTCCATGGAAATAATCAGGGTTATCGGTTTTAATTTTACTTACATACCAGTTGAGGTATTGGTTATTCATCGTAAAAGTAAGCGCATCGGCAAACCAGGCTTCGCCCTTAACTACGGTTGGAATATTCTCCCACATATCGCCGATTGCTGTAGATGCCGAACCATTTGGATGTGTATAAAGCATATAATAGGGCAGGTTTTGCATCCATGGCAATTTAAAATAATCAACGCCGCTAAAATCGCCGAACATTTGTGAAAGGTAAATGATCGATTTAAAATTTACCCTGAAATAGCCGTTGCCCTCATGCCAGCCGCCATCTGTTGTGCCTAAAACCGGGAAACGTGCCGACCATACTTCATACATGTAGGTAAGCCATTCTTTGGCTTCGGGTACTTCATTAATTACCGATACTGTGGCAATGGCGAGGTTACGCAAGGTGATTTGCCAAACATGATTATCACTCACATGCAGTTCGAAACGATTTGGTAAATGATCATACACCCTTCTGGCCCTTATTGTAATGATGTTTTTAAACAATTCTTTTTCTTCCGCATTTAAAACGGTATAACCTGCGTCGTAAAACCATCCCAGGGCTTCCAATACTGCTCCGCTGGTAAAATCATCTCCGGTTGCCAGTCCGTTGGGATTCATTTTCGCAATATTTAATGCCCTTCGTTTAGCATCAAGAATAAAGCGTTTATCTTTAGTCAGTTGATAAGCAATGCAAAGGTTACGCACAGGAGTACCCACTGCATCGCCAAAGCCATGGTACATCCGCTCAATAATGATTTTCTTTTCTCTATCATTTTTGCCCGTAGTATCAATTATCCTTTGCGGTTTCTCAATAGGTAAAGGCTCTTTCATTAATTTTTCTGCAAAGGCTATAAACTTTTTTGCCTCAGGATTTTGTAGGTTATTGCGATAAAAAGCTTCGCCGTTCCGGTTCATATCCCATAATAATGGGTGTGAACCCTGATTGCGTTTTAAAACCTCATTTACCGCCGGAGATACTTTTTGGTTGGCATATTTTGCATCAACCACGAAATTGTACACTGGCGACCAGGCCCATTTGCCGGTATTTTTTAATGCATAACCATATTTCCAATACCATTTACCAGGTTTTAAAGCTTTATGTAGCGGGTATACTGCCCAACGTTGCTCGGCACTTTCTGTTAAATTATTTTTAAAATCCTTATCACTGGCCAATAAAACTTTGTAGCGCACATTGCCAATATTCGGATCTTCGGGCACCTCACTTCCACTTTCCATTGGCTTTACCATATTTTTACCATTGGTGCCCGGCCAAAGCAAAGCTGGGGCATTTGTAGGCACAATAATGCCGTGGGCCGGGTAAGGCCATTCGCGCACCCTCGAATGCAGTTTTTCTGCAGTTAGCTTAATCACGCCTGGTTGCTGCTGGGCAAAGATGTGGAGTGAGAGTAATGATAAGGTTAGGGTGAATATTTTCTTCATCAGTTATGTGCTGCGTATATCTGTTTTCTTTGATTTTGTTTTGGTGAGCGGGTTTGACGACCTTTTTTCATTCTTTCTATTAGATTTCTCAACTAAGTTACACCCGATAGCTACAGGTACGCTGGAAATGACGCGATACGGGATTTTCCTACAAACCAGCAGTAAACTTATCGCCATTTGCTTTACACCAAAGTTTTAAATATTGGCGCATGGCAATTAATTTTTTTTTATAAGTGGTATTTACGGCAAGGTTATTCATTTCACCAGGGTCTTTAATTAGATCGAACAATTGCTCTTTAATATCGCCTTTATTATAAACTATATATTTAAAATTTTTGGTTATAACTGCCCTACCGCCGATACCCAAGAGCGTTTCATTATCGGCAAAATCTGTTTCAATAACCAGGGTATCGCGCAGGTTTTTACCAGGCTGGGTTAATCTTTTACTAATATCAATCCCTTTAAGGTAATTCGGTTTTTGCACACCTGTTAAGCCACAAATGGTTGGGATAATATCTGTTCCGTTACATACGAGCATATCATCTGTACGGCCTTTCCATTCGCCAATTTTTGAAATGATAAAAGGAACTTTAGCGGCCTCTTCGTACAAAATCTGTTTCTGGTTCCAACTGTGCCCTGCATAACCATCGCCATGATCGGCAGTAAAAATGATAATTGTATTTTTTTCTATACCATATTTTTTCAGTGAGGCCATCACCATTTCGATGTAGTGGTCTACTTTTTCTACCAAACGGTTGTAGGCCCAACGGTATTGCCGCCATTGATCAGCATTCCAGTTTACACTTGGATAAGTGCGCAGACTTACCTTTTGCTGCTCACGCACAATTTTTGGTTCATTTGCAGGAATTTTCCAATTGGCAGGTAATGGCGGACATTGATCTGCTGGCGGTGCATCAGCTAAAATATCCATCTTTAAAGTTTCGCCCCTGGCCCACTCACAAATATCGTGGGGGTTTAAAAAAGAGGCCACCAATAAAAAAGGTTTGTCTTTATTTTCTTTTATAAAACTAGCACAATAGGCTGGCGTACCTGCATCATTATAATCTAAGAAATTGGTATTCTGGATGTATTCAAAACCATGCTGATTTACTTTTGTAGTGGGCACTGGAAGGTGCCATTTACCAACATAACCTGTTTGATAACCTCCATTCTGAAAAATTTTGCCCATCATGAGTAAACTATCCGGCCATTGTCCGTCTTTTTCCGGAGCATTACCTGTAAAACCAGTTTCGAAAGGCATTTTTCCGCTAAAAATGGCCGTGCGCGAGGGGGTGCATAAAGGCTGTGCACAATATGCTTTGGTAAACCTCACACCGTTTTTTGCAAGCTTATCCATAGCTGGGGTATGCAGGTATTGATTACCGGCATTCCCCATTGCTTCAGCCGTTTGCTGATCGGTCATAATGATTAAAATATTGGGCTTGTCTGCATTTTGTGCCATCACTTGGAAAGCGATGACATTTAGCATAAGAAAACACAGAAAGAAATGTATTTTTTTCATTTATTCAGCATTTACATTAATACCCAGGGTTTTGCACCAATTTTGAATTGTAATCCCTCTCCCTTTGCGGAATCGGATACAATTCATTTTTACCATCTTTAAAATTTGTTCCGGCAATATACGGGTAATTGGCTCTGTAAGCTTTAAGTGCAGCTTCTGTGGCGCGCAAACTCGAACCCAATATGTTCCAGCGCATCAAATCATATTTTCTTAATCCTTCAAAACAAAGTTCAAGTGCCCTTTCATTTTTAACTGCGGTAAAAAAATCAGCTTTATTTAATCCCGTGGGGATTTGTGTATCTGTAATTTCTGCTGTTGCCGTAGCACCTGTGCCACCGCCGCCTGTAATGGTTATTGTTGGCGCAGAAGTATAGTTTGCACCAAAGTTGGTTACTTTAATGCCTACCACGGCACCTGCGGTAACGGCACCGGTAGTTGGGTTAGTGGTTGCACTGGTAATTGCTGTAGCGGTAGCACCTGTACCCCCACCACCTGTAATGGTAACTGTAGGTGTGCTGGTGTAACCACTGCCTTGTACAGCCATTTTAACGTTTATAATTTTCTTACCAAAAACGTCGGCAGTAAACGCCCTCTTTCTTACCTGGTTAATGGCATCGTAAGCGGCGGCATTTGGGCCTTCGTTTAATTCGTTTTCGGCTTCTGCACGCATTAACAACACATCGGCATAACGCAATACCACGTAATTGATATCGGTATTGTTTAAATCTTTTGGTGGCAAAGCCTGATATTCTCTACGCCATTTACCTGGCGCAAAGTTATTGTCTGCAGCGGCTGCATACTCCAGAAATTGGCCCGCAGCATTGATCTGGTAAGTTGCTATGGAAACATCTCTACGCAAATCGCCAGAGGTGTACATATTTCTAAATAACGGCGTTGTTTTTACATATGAATTGGTACGGCCGTAAGTGCTGACTGCTGCTGATAAGGGTGCATTCCACTGCCCGATAACACTCGAATTTCCTAAACCACCTGTTATGTTATAAAAGGCAACTTCGAACATGCTTTCGAAAGGGTCGATTTTTAACTGGCACTGGTTACGGAAAAACTGCTCATAACTTGGATTTAACGAATATAAATTGGCATCCATTATCTCTTTGGTCTGCTTTTGCGCAATGGCATAATAATCTTTATAATTCGCGGGTCTTTCCATCTGGCCATTTTGTTGCAGCGTATAGCCACCCGCAAACAAAGCTACGCGGGCAAGCATTCCCTTTACGCCCAATTTACTGATGCGTTCATCGCTGGTTTTACCATCAGGCAACAACTCAATAGCCTCGGTCATATCTTTAATTACCTGCGTATATACTTCTGCAGTGGTGTTTTTAGCAATGCGCAATTCATCATCGGCATGTGTTGGCGTAAGTTTAAGGGGTACCGCACCGAATAACCTGGTTAATTCTGCATAATAAAACCCACGCAGAAACTTTGCTTCGCCCAAATACCTGTTTAAAGTTTTACGCTGCGATCCATCAATATAGATAGCCATCTGCGGAATTCGCTCAATTACCAGGTTTGCCCTGTTTACACCTTCATAATAGGTTTGCCAGGTAGATTGCATGTATACAGCTTCGGCTGTAATTACATAATGTGCAATGCCCCTGAAATCGGTTGTTAATACATCCCTAATCTGTGCAATATCGTTATCATTTTCATACAAAATTGAAGCATAAAAACCTAGGGTATTGCCATTGCTCATGCTTTCGTAAGCACCAAGTGTTGCCAGGTTGGCTTCATCAGTAGTGTTAAAAAATTGATCTGCATTGAAAACAGATTTAGGCTCTTCGGTAAGTGTTTTTTTGCAAGCGGTTAAATTAGTGAGCACAATTGCTACAGCTAAACATTTAAATAAGCCTGCGATATGGTATTTTAATTTCGTTTTCATAATCGGGTATTCTTTTATAATGAAACATTTAAACCAGCCACAAAGTACCTGCTGCGCGGATAGCCACCAAAATCTACACCTGGTGTTAAGCCACCGTTTTTGTTTGTGCTCACCTCCGGATCGTAGCCTGAATAGGTATCGAATACTTGCAGGTTATAACCGGTTAAGTAAATCCGTACGTTGCTCAGCTTCAGTTTCGATATCCATGTTTTTGGCAAAGTGTAGCCCAGGCTTACATTATTGATTCTTATAAAAGATGCATCTTCAATCATCTGGTCGATAAGGCGGGGCGTTGTGCCGTAACCATCATACCTTGGAATTGTTCTTCCTTTATTTGCTTCGGCGAGTACAAGCGGGGTAGTGAGCGCGTTGCCGTTGGCATCAATTGTTGTCCAGCGATCTTTAAAATAAGCAAGGGTATTTACATTGGCACTTACGTTGGTGCTCATGTGCAACCTGTTGGCATTGTATACATCTCCGCCTGTAGCCCAGTTGATAAAAATGCTGAGGTCGAAACCTTTGTAAGAGAAGGTGTTGTTAAAACCGCCGATAAAATTAGGAATTCCATTTCCAAGTACGGTTCTATCCAGTGGGTTAATTATACCATCTCCGTTTAAATCAACAAGCTTTAAAAAGCCTGGCTGAGCAGCATAATTTACATCAGCAGGATTGCCTGGTTTAAGGGAATAAATATTGGTGGTGGGATTGTAATTAAAATCACTTACCTGGTAAACGCCGTTAGATCTGTAACCATACATTTGGCCCAATGCACCCCCTACCTGTACCAGGTAATCGTTTTGGGCTGTCCAGCTGTTGCTTAACCTAAAATCTTCGCCATTGCTTAAGGCCAAAACCTTGTTTTTATTTACCGACATGGAAAGGGTACTATTCCATAAAAAATTAGTGGTTCTTACATTTACAGTATTTAATGTAAGTTCTAAACCTTTATTGGATGTAGCTCCTATGTTTAAAAACTGACTGGCAAAACCACTGGTGTAAGGTATTTGAGTATTTAACAATAAATCTTTGGTACGGTTATCATAAGCTTCGATGGTTAGGGCGATTCTTTGTTTAAAGAAACCCAGATCTAAACCAATATTAAAAGATTTGGTTGTTTCCCACTTTAAATCTTCGTTTTCGATATTGTTTGGATAAACGGTAATGTTGTTGAGGTTATTTAGGGGATAGTTACCTGTAGCAAGCTGACTAAGCATTAAATAATTGGGGATGCGGTTGTTACCCGATGTACCATAACTAAGGCGAACCTTTGCATCCGAAAGAAATTTAATATCCTTTAAAAAAGGTTCATTAATGACTCTCCAGGCAAATGCCGCAGAAGGAAAATATCCCCACTTGTTGTTATCACCAAATTTTGAAGAACCATCTGCCCTTACGGTAGCATTAAAAAGGTATTTATCTTTGTAGGCATAACTTACACGCGAAAAGAAGGAAAGCATGCTTTCTGCTTCAGATATAGAAGTTGGAATACCGGACGTTGTGCCCAAAGAAATATTATCCAAGCCCAAATTTACAACCGGAAACCGGCTGTTGCTGGCACTAAATGCTTCTCTGCTTGTATACAATTGCTCCTGACCAACCAATACGGAAATTTTATGGTTTTTATTAAAGATATTGTCATAAGTAACTGTGTTGCTATAGTTCCAGCCGTTAATATCGGTTTGCGTTAATGAACCGAAGGCTCCCCCGCTTCTTTTGGCAAGTACCGAACGTGCATCGCTGAACAATTTATCTTTAGTTCCTGAAATACGGCCTGATACTAGGCCACGGTACGTAAAATGATCAGCAAAGTTGTAATCGATTGTTGTATTGAGGTTTAAAGTACGGTTAAAAGATTCCTTTTGTGTTGATTCTGCACTTGTTTTTGGGTTTTGCAGCGGAATGGCACTAACATCAACCGTGGGGTCGTTATCAAGCGTTGCGAAATCTTCGTCGCTTAAACCAATGCCACCTGTTGGCCTGTACTGAAAAAAGCTGATCAGGGTATTAAAACGGTCGCTACCATCGCGTGTACCAAAACCAGTTGTTTTTTGGTCGCTGTAATTCACAATGGCACTTAGTTTTATTTTTTTATTGATATTGTGTAAAAGACTCAACTTGGCAACATTTTTTGTAGAACCGCCTGGTTGTACAATGCCCTGATCGTTGTTATTGGAATAAAATAAATTAAACCGGGTTTCGCCCTGTCCGCCGGCAATACTAATTTTATGGTATTGTGTATTTACCCAATCGCCAAATATAATTTTCTGCCAGTTATTACCTGCTCGGTTATCGTAATTTGAGTGGTAATCAGAAAATTTACCAAATGTGTTTTCTACCCCGGTTAAAAGTGCTGGGTTATTGAGAAACCGCTCGTACACGAGGATATTAAAATCGTAGGGATTAAGTACAGGGATAAATTTATTGGCCTTTTTTGCACCGTAATACATATCGTACCCAATGGTTAACTTGCCTGGCTTTAATTGTTTGGTGGTAACTAAAATTACGCCATTTGCCCCTCTTGCTCCATAAATTGCGGTTGCAGAGGCATCTTTTAATACATCAATGCTTTCTACATCACCTGGATCTAAAAAGTTTATTCCATCAGTTTGCGGCACCCCATCTATCACATAAAGCGGCTCGTTACTTTGCGTAATAGAGCCCCCGCCCCGTAAGGTAATTGATGGACTCCCACCTGGCGAGCCATCATCAGCAGCAACCTGTAAACCGGCAACACGGCCAACCAGTGCCGAAGCTACGTTTTGCACAGGGCTTTTTGCAAGTTCTGCACCTTTAACAGATGAGATGGCACCGGTAAGGTCTGACCTTTTTTGTGTACCATAACCCACCACTACAACTTCGTTAAGGTTATTCTCATCATCAACGAGTTTAATATCAATGGTGGTACGGTTTTTTACCAATTGTTCTACAGATTTAGAACCGAGGTAAGAAAACACGAGTGTTGCGTTCGATTTTACTTTAATCTGGTAGCTACCGTTGTTTGCTGATACTACTTTATTGGCTGTTCCTTTTTCAGTAATGGTTGTACCTGGCATGGGCTGGTTCCCGCCATCGCGTACTACACCGTTTACTGTGATTACTTCTTGTGCATAAAGCATTTTGACAGTGAGAAACAATAAAAATATGAGTATGGTTCGTTTCATAATTCTTTATTTAAAGGGTTGCTACCTATATTATTTTAGTTGAAATGCTGTTTTGATAAATATGTTGGCAGCTGTTTTTACGGTTGCAGTTAAAAGATATTCGTCAAAAGCCTCTGATGCGGCACCTGCTGTTAAACTGGTATTTCCGCCAATACCAATAAGTTCAATCCCTGCTTGTATGGTTTTGGTTTCCCTGTTTACCAACCCGGTATCAATATCATATATTGGGTTTAGTGCGGCTATCATCGAGTCGTTGCCTGTTATAGGCAGTATATCTGTTCCGTCGGCATCGTTTCTCCTGATACTTACCCATGGGCGCAGGTATTTAAGTGTAGCAATCTGCAATTTATTCACCATTATGCGCAGTTGTGCAGCATGACGGGCCTCTACCGTTTGTATCCGGGCTGCAGTAGCCAAATGAGGCAGTGCCCATCAAGATAATCAATTGGCCTTTGTAAGCACGTTCGCCCAAATCTTCCATTGCAACAGCTGTGCGTAAAAATGTGCTATAATTTGTAGTTACGTTTACATTGATTTTCGTATAATCAAAATTGGCATAAGGCATTAGCGCTCTTGGCGTGCCACCCAAATCAGTAACCGCTTTAGTTAAAACATTAATGTGTGCCTGTTCCTGATCGCGCAGGGTGGTAATGATCGGTTTATCGGCTGCGGGAATTAAAGTTGGCGTAGTAGTGAGTGCATTGTTGTAAAACTGAAATTGCATGTAGGCCAGCGCTAAAACCAGGTTGAGCGAATCAACCGTAGCAGTATTTAAGGTGGTTTGGCTATATGCTTTCTGAAATGCGGTACCTAATGTTAAAGGTAGTACTGCTAAGGATACTTTTTTTCCGATATTAAAAAAGTGCTGCAATGCATTACGCCTTGGGCTCAATCTTTCATAAAGCTCACTTTCTACTTTTTCTATCTCGTTAAGGATATTTAAAACATTCATGTTGATTGTGATTTAAAGATTGATGATGGTCAATTTTGTTTTAATGTATTTTAATGCCTGCTCTAAAACTTTGCCTGGTGCTAAACTAACATCAAGGGCACTGCCTGCATCTGCACCAAGCGGGGCCAGTTCATTTAAATCAGCAAAACTCAATGCATCAATCTGGCTGCGTACATAAGCCGCATGGCGTGCTTCTACTGTAGCAATCTGGCTTAAAATAATGAGGTTGTAATCATTTTTACATCTGCTAATGGCATCATTATAGGCTGCAACGCCTAAATCTTCGAACGTTTTTGCTGTGTTGAGTACAGCTGTAGCATCGGCAAAATTAATACTCGAAAAATCTACGGTTAAATTTCCTATTGCAGTTGTGCCCAAAATTCTTTTGAAGAACTCACGATGTGCAATTTCGTGCAGTTTAATATCATTGAAGAATAAAATCTGTGTGGCAGTAAAGGAAGTTGGCAAACTTTCGGCGGCTTTAACATAAAATGCAGCTTCTAACTGTTCGAGTGCATAAATGTAATTTAGCAAACCTGCATCATCCTTAAAATCGATTGTATTATCGGTATTTACATAAGCTGCTTCAAATTCGGCAGGCTTATCTTTTTTACAGCCAATTAATCCAACTGCAATTGCTGATGCCCCTGTAAACTGTAAAAACTGCCTTCGCCGCATGCTTGCCGAAAAAGAATCTTTTTCAGCATTCGCTTCAGAATTACTTTTAGTCATTTTGTTAGTTGATTTATTATTTCGGTTATCTGCAAAATATCGAAGCCGGGTTTGGTTATTACCCTTAATCGATCGGTATTATTTGGTTATATCTGCAAAAAGCTTTTCAGGTTTTGCCTTGTGTGTGATGATTGTATAAGTATGGAGAGGAAAACTATCTCTACCATGTTTGTTCCACATCATTTAACGGAAACGAATTTAGCGTAAGCCAAATAAAAAGAGTTTTAAATTTGTTTAAAATACTATCAAATTTGAGTAAAACATCGATTTTATAGTTAATCGGCCATATTTTAACTAACAAAAAGAATTTTTATCACTTTATGATTAGTCCAAAAATATAGCATGATAAATAATACAATTTTAATATTAATGATATTTGGTAGGATAATTTATGAGTGATTAACAGCCTCAGACTGATATATTATTATTACTTACCCGGAAATAATACAGTTTTAAAATTTAAGATACACCACAAAAAAAAGGTTGCTCATTTAAATGAACAACCTTTGAGTATGTAAAAGATTTCTTGCTTTATAATAATTGCTTAACCAAAAAATTATTTTGCGACATAATCAAATGCCTTAAATTTTTGAAAAACATTAGCAGCGCAGCCCAACAAACCTGCTTTGTTACCCAGGTTAGCTGCAACCACCAAACCACTCGCCAATGATATGGGTACAGCCAGGGTTTTAATCCTTCTTTCGATTTCCCTTACATAAAAAGCACCTGATTCGCTTATACCGCCACCAATTACAATTTTTTGCGGACTAAAAATATTCACAAAACTGATAATTCCTGTTGCAAGGTAATCGAAATGGGATTCCATTGCTTCTACAGCATGTTCTTCCCTGGCGTGATATTTTTCTACCATGTACTTACCATCAATTTCTTCTGGTGGGTTGGGGTGAATGGATTTATAATGGTTAAGTAAGGCCGTAACCGAGGCATAAGCTTCTAAACAGCCGCGGCCACCACAGGCACAAGCTACGCCTTTATGCTCTACCACTATATGGCCAAGCTCTGTTCCTCTGTTTCTAAATCCGCCATAAAGTTTATTATCAATCATTACCGCACCGCCAATTCCTGTACCTACGGTAAGAAAAACAACATCGCTACAATCTTTCGCGGCACCATAGGTCATTTCGCCAAGTCCCATTAAATTGGCATCGTTATCCATTACAATATTATACCGTGTTACTTCCTGCAAAATTTCGCCTAAAGCCAATTGTTTAAAGCCAGGTAAATTATCTGCTCCGGCAATAATTTTATTGTTGTAGATAATTCCGGGGAAACCGATGCCTACACCTAGAATAGGGTTTTTAAACTTTTTAGCACAGGTATTAATTGCTTCTACAATAAGCGCAATGATTGCACCCTGTGTTTTCGCATTTTTTAGCGATACAATAATGGAATATAAAATTTCGCCATTTTGGTTTACCACTCCACATTTTAGTGAAGAGCCACCAACATCAATTCCGATTGCATATGATTGTTCCACGTTGAAATTATTTAAATTAACCATATACCGAACCTATTTTAAATGTTTTTTGCATTGCTTTAAAAGGATGTGTTTGTTTTGTATGAATCTAGCATCTAAATATAAGCTAAAAATAGTACCTCTGATGCGTCTAAGCCTTAGATTTCAGCCTAAAACCTTTAAATATTGATTAATAATTAAAATCAAAGCAGAATAATGACATCTTATTAGTTTTTAACAACAGATTTACAGCTAAGTTTGCCACGGAAACACGGAAAGCACGGAGAGCTACATCGACTACATCGTCCTCGTTTGTAACGAGGATGTACGAGTAATGCGATTTTATCGCTCTTAAAGGAATTATTTTCGCATTGCAAATGCGTACCTCTAAAATCCTCGTTACAAACGAGGACTATTTAAGATTGTGGTTATTTAAGTTTCAGATATAAGTTTATCGTCCTAAGGGATAATTTATTGTATAAAAATCAATATGAGTGACATGATTTTAAGGGATATCCTATGGCTATCGTCATTGCGAGAAGGCTTTTTCAGCCGACGAAGCAATCTTTATGTCAAAGCACTCAAACATGTAATAAACTTTCTCATTGGAGATAAGTTTGCGTGAGGGATAGCAGCGGAAAGCCCGCATCCCGATCCCTTCATCGGGAGAGGACTTGCAGCGAATAGCCCGACCCTTGCGCAGCTTGGGGCACGCCCAAATTACAACCATCACATAAGGCGTACACTTGATTGATCCACTTGTTATAAATCTGAAATACCAGCTCTAAAACAATCCATTAACCAAATTCAAAATATTTCTGATAATAATCAAAAGTGTTTCTGTTTCTCCCCCACTAACTTCACTCCACAAAACAATTATCAAAAGAACCTAACGAACACATGATGAAAAAAGCTTTTTGCTTAGTTTGGCTCACGGCCGCGATGATACTAAACTGTTATGCCTGGCCGATACCACAAAACCCAGCCCCGCAATGGCTCAAAAATGCAACGGATGTAATTGCATTTCAGCTAAATAAGGCTGCCATTACTTATAAACCCGGACAAAACCCACGTTCTATTAATCCAAACGGCACAGTAAGGACAGCGGGTGTAACCGATTGGACAACCGGGTTTTTTCCGGGCAGTTTATGGTATGGATATGAGCTTACGGGCGATAAAAACCTTGCCCAACAAGCCAGGAAATTTACCCTTGCGCTTGATACCGTGCGTAACATTACCAGCTCGCATGATTTAGGTTTTATGCTCTACTGTTCGTATGGCAATGCCTTTAGAATAACCGCAGATAAAAACTATTTGCCAGCGTTGGCCGATGGTGCACAACATTTATACAACCGATTTAACCCAAAGGTTGGGGTAATAAAATCGTGGGATTTTTCGTGGTGGCATTACCCGGTAATTATTGATAATATGATGAACCTCGAATATTTGTATTGGGCGGGTAAAGAATTTAAAAAGCCAGATTATATTATTGCGGCGAGTACGCATGCCAGCACAACGATGAAAAATCATTTCAGGCCTGATTTTAGCTCGTACCATGTGGTTGATTACGACCCTAACACTGGTAAGGTACTGGCCAAAAGAACCCATCAGGGGGTTACAGACGAATCGGCCTGGGCCCGTGGCCAGGGCTGGGGATTGTATGGCTATACCATGTGTTATGCCAATACTAAAAACACCGCATTTTTAACCCAGGCAGAAAATATTGCCAAATTTATTATGAACCACCCACGCATGCCAAAAGATAAAATTCCGGTGTGGGATTTTGACGTACATAATGCAATGGATACCGCAGAACGCGCGCCAAGAGATGCCTCTGCAGCAGCGGTAATTGCATCGGCCCTGCTGGATTTAAGCACACAGGTTAAAGACGGTAAAAAATATGTTGATTATGCGGAAGAAATACTTAAATCACTTTCTTCTGAAGCGTATTTAGCCAAACAGGGCGAAAATAAATATTTTCTACTGAAACACAGTGTAGGTGCATTTTTATACAATTCGGAGATTGATACGCCGCTAGATTATGCCGACTATTATTACCTGGAAGCCTTAAAACGTTATGTAGCCATTAAAAAAATAGATTTAAAAGATTTAGCTAAATCTTAATTTTTTAATCTTGCGGAGTTAAATCTGAAGCTTACCATAACATATTTACACAAAAGAAATTAAACTAATTTAAAACACAATAAATGAGCTTTAAAAAAAATATATTGCTTTACATGTTGATGTGCAGTACATTATTTGCCACAGCACAAGATATACCGATTACAAAAGCAAGTTTTGACGCAATTAATTTGGCTTACCCGGGTTTGGAAAAAGTAAACAAACTCTTTAACGCCGGCGAATATAACGATGCGGCCAATGCTCTTTTAACGTATTACCGTAACCGGAAAAATATTAAGCACCCTGATTTTAATGTAGGTGATGAAGCACGTTTTAGAGGAAAGGATATTGGTAAAGCCAACCAGGTAAAAGCAGATAACGCGTTGGAACATAAATTTCAGCCACAAAAAGGCTATGGGTATTACG
Organism: Pedobacter sp. AC402; assembly: GCF_979252805.1. Taxonomy (NCBI): domain Bacteria; kingdom Pseudomonadati; phylum Bacteroidota; class Sphingobacteriia; order Sphingobacteriales; family Sphingobacteriaceae; genus Pedobacter; species Pedobacter sp. AC402. The sequence continues at coordinate 358,209 of NZ_CEEDAI010000006.1, forward strand.
ATTACGGCAAGAATATAAACTGGGATTTTTGGCCTGTGAAAGACAATGAGGTACGCTGGCAGTTGCACCGTGTTACCTGGTGGCAACCAATGGGTATGGCCTACCGCAGCAGTGCTGATGAAAAATATGCCAAAGAATGGATTTTTCAGTTCAGAGATTGGGCAAAGAAAAACCCATTGGGTAAATCAAAAGATAACGACAGTTTTGCCTGGCGCCCTCTAGAAGTTTCGGAAAGGATACAAAGCTTACCCGGTACCTTTAATTTATTTGTAAGCTCGCCCAACTTTACCCCTTCATTTTTATTGGAATTTTTAAATCTGTTTAACCAACAAACTGATTACATCCCTAAAAACTACAGTACCGAGGGCAATCATTTGTTGTTTGAGGCACAAAGGGTTTTAGGATCGGGCAGTATTTTTCCGGAACTTAAACAGGCTGCGGTATGGCGTAAAAGTGGTATTGAAGTGCTTAACCGCGAAATTAAAAAGCAGGTTTATCCGGATGGTATGCAGTGGGAACTTTCGCCAACTTATCATGTTGCCACCATCGATATTTTTCTTAAAGCTTACAACGCTGCTAAACTGGCCGGCACAGAAAGAATTTCCGGAGAGTTATATTAAAACAGTAGAAAACATGGTAATAGCGACAGCAAATATCTCTTTTCCTGATTATAACAACCCAATGTTCGGCGATTCGTGGCCGGTTGAAAAATCATCAAGAATTAAGGCATTTGCTGCATGGGCCAAAACTTTCCCACAAAATGAAGAGATTAAATACTTTGCAACGGATGGCGCAGCGGGTGCTTTGCCGAATTATTTATCGCATGGATTAACCTCTTCTGGTTTTTACACTTTTAGAAACGGTTGGAACGATAAATCAACTGTAATGATTTTAAAAGCAAGTCAGCCTGGAGAGTTTCATGCCCAACCCGATAATGGCACTTTTGAGCTTTGGGTAAAAGGCAGAAATTTTACACCTGATGCCGGCTGTTATTTATATAGCGGTGATGCAGAAGTAACCAAAAAAGGAATTGGTACCGCCAAAGCCGCGTGCACAGTACACTTACCCTTGATAACCAAAATATGGTGATTACAAAAGCACAGCAAAATAAATGGTTTACCGCTTTAAACCAACCCTCAAATAATGGAGAAGGCGCAGGGAAAATGGATATTTTAACCTATACCAATCCAAGTTACCAGGATTTAAATCATCAGCGCAGCGTATTATTTATTGATCAGAAATATTTTCTCATCATTGATCAGGCTATTGGGAAAGCTACCGGTAACCTGGGCGTTCACTTCCAATTGAAGGAAGACAGCAAACCTGTTTTTGATAAGGCTAAAAACAAGGTTTACAGTACCTATAGCGACGGAAATAACTTATTGATTCAATCGCTGAATGCGGATAAAATTACCCTGAACGAAGAAGAAGGCAAAGTTTCTTATATCTACAACCAGGAAATGCCACGACCGGCTTTTGTATTTGAAAAACCTAAGCGCGACAACAAAACGCAAAATTTTATATCGATAGTTTATCCTTTTGAGGGTAGTAAAGCACCAGAAATTGCCATTACAGAAAATACAGGCAACAGTTTAGAAAAAGGCGAAATTAACCTTACCCTCACTATCGATGGCATAAAGCGTGTTGTAAAAACATCTTTAATTAAATAGCATAAAAACCAATTTAGTTTCCCTACAGGTTTTGATCTTTTGCAAGAGAGATCAAAACCTGTTGTGCTGCAATTTAAGAAAATAATTTGCGCGGCATTAGCCTGCTTAGCTTTATGGCAATCGCTGGCGTGAGGGATAGTAGCGTAAAGCCCACAGCGAGGAAGCATGACGAAGCGAGGACTTGTAGCGGATAGCCCGCCCCCTTGCGCAGCTTGGAGACACGCACAAATAAATGAATGAGTAAATGATTGTTAACAAAAACATAACCAACATGAAATAGCAAAACAACCACCAACTAACCAAAAAACAACATGAAAAAAAAGTCAGTTTACCTACAAAAGTATTTGGCAATAGCCTTATTATTTTTGGCAAGTGCTTGCAGTAAAATTCAAAATGGTGTAACCAGCCAAACTGAAGATCAAAAATTTACTGTTCCGAAAATGGCTTCAGGGCCACAGGCAAACCTAAATTACGGCGATACCATTTTAAATGTTACTTACGAAAATGGCACACTAAATTCGGGAATTGCGGCCATTAACCCAACCAATGCCACCGCCACAGATGCTGCTTACCTGGTATCGCTGGGCGCTACAACACCAAATTATGCAATAGCACACAAGGTTGTGTATGGCGATTCGGGCTATAACTCTGACGGCAACTGGAGAAGTGAGAGTGATGCCCAACAGGTTATTGCAGCACGTTATTTCCCCGGCGATGAGCGGCGTTACGAGTTTAGCGTTTTATTAAAAGACTGGCCGGTTTGGAACCAGGGCGACCCAACTAATGAAAGTAATCTTTTTCAGTTAAAAGTATCAGGCGGAGAAAATGTTCCATTGATGATCCGGGCGCAAAGAAATGCGGTTAGAATCAGGTATCAGGATGTTTCGACAAAGGACATCGTTAGCAACCTGCAACCCTATGTAAATCAATGGATTAAATTTAGAATTGATGTACTATGGACCACCACCACAACCGGATACATGAGAACCTACATGAAATTACCCGGACAGAATGATTTTGTTTTGGTAGACGAAAAAACAAACTATGCAACCTTTACAGGCGATGTTAATGCTGGGAATATTGGTTACATTAAATGGGGGTTATATGTGGTACCGCCAAACAGCACGCGCATTGTTTACCATGATGATATCCGCATTATTAACCTTAACCAAGCCCCTACCACAACAGGCTTAATTTGGGGCAACAGTATTCCTGATGCCAACCCGGCCTATTTGGATGGTCCGTATACATTAACTTCCAATATCACCAATCCTACCGCATATAACAATACCAGCCACATTTATATCCACCCGAACATAAAATACCAGGCCGCGCAAAACATTGTATATGTGAACAGCACCAACCCTGCACCAAACCCGGCAGATAATGTGATCGGTACCCCTCGATCTGATTTCTCACGCGCTACATTAACTGCCGCAGGCTTATCAAGCGGTACACCCGGCCCTGCTGCACGGTATTTAGTTGGCGGATGGGTAAATGCGGTATCAGCAGGAACACCTTCAGTATTTGATCCTACAGCGTATTATGAATTTAATATGGAACCTAAAACTGGTTATTATTTTAATTTTAGCGACCTTAAATTTACCGTGTTAAGGGGTGGTACAACGCATCCCAATACTTTTGTGCTCCGATCAAGCGTGGATAATTTTGCTGCAAATATTTCTGCTCCGGTAACAATTAGCGGTACAACTACCCCAACGCCGATCTCATTTAATGCATCATCATTAAGCAGCATTAATACTGCTATTACATTCAGACTTTATGCTTACGGCGCAACTGCAACAAGCGGAACAACGATTGTTGGCTTAAATGACTTCCAGATAAGTGGACAGGTTTTGCCTACTCCTTAAATAATAGAATAAGCGGATATATTTTTTAACGCGATTAGATGATAAAAAAGAAACTGCCCTAAAAAAAAGGGCAGTTTCTTTTCAAATAATTATAAATCTTTTTTTTAAGCGCTAATTAAGCTGTTAATATAAATCAGTTCCGGATAATTTAATCTGATAAGGCCACTGACCAATTAAATCGGGCTTTCTAGGCAATTTAGTATGTACTTTTGGCGCAGCACTTACCACCAACCATAAATAAGCTGTTTTGCTAGGCACTTTAAAAGTACAAGTTCCATCATTCGAAGAATACATTTTGCCATACACACGATCGCCATTTTCTTTAACAGCCAAAAAACCATATCTCCAGCCAGCATTTTCAGGGTTAATTATCTGGTAACCTTCTACATCTGTCAATTCTTTAAAATTAAGCTTAATGGTGTTGCTAGCTGGTAACTTAAGTCGAATGCCGTTATAACCATAACTTTGCAGACAGTCTTTTTTACTAATTGTATACCAGTCATTTACCAAGGGATTAAATATTGTTTTATGCTTATTGGCATATTTACTGGCTACCTCCTTCACACGTTTTAAATCCCAGGTGATAAACTTACGTGAGGCATCAAAAATCTCGTCGTTAAACTTTTCCTGGTCAATATTGTTGAGGCGTTTATAAGTCATCACCGGATCTTCGCCCGGATTTAAACCATTTAGCAACTTTCCGTAAAAATCTAGTCCATGTTTTTCTGACCAATACTCCAGTAAAAATGGCGAATGGTATTGGTTATCAGGGTGAAGAAAAGCAAGGTTGGTCTGTTTTAAAAATGCCATTAAATGGAAATTTTCAAAATCTACCCAGTTAGGATAAACCTGCCATAATAGATATTGACTTCCCATTTCATCTACAGCTCCATGAAAAGAAGTACCCCGATCTTTATTTGCCATATATTGAAAGGTGTGTCCAAGCTCATGTGCCAAAACACCATAAGGGAATTGGTGTACACGAACCGCAGGTGTCCATAAAATCGCTACGCTATCTTGTCCACCTCCATAAGCCGTACCCTCGTTTCCGCCATAAATAAAAACGAGTGCTTTATATCTGTCAGAAACAGAGTGGCCTTTTTTTAATACCTTTAATTTATCGATATAATAATTGTAAAAACGTTCGGTTTCCAATAGCGATCTTTTCACATCAAAACGTTTTGCAGTATCTGTATTCTGCATTGGATCATCTCCAAGTTCTTTCGACCAAAAAATAACCACATTAGCTGATTCAACCCGTCGTTTATTGCTAAAAACACTATTATTATCCTCAAAATTATTGTTTTCAGGAACTTTGTTTACATTTTTAGGAATAAACACCTTTTTTGCAGTTTCCTTTTTTTGGGCATTTCCAATTAAAGGCAAAACAAAAAGCAAAAATGCAAACGTTGGGCTGATTGTATGCTTAATTTTATATAACATTTATATCAAATGATTACTTAAATATATTTTTAGGTACTGTTCCTGTCCAGGATTCGGGCAGTTTACTTACCCCAAAAATTTTCGCCAGTACTAAACTTGTATTTTTATTGCTGTTAAATGAAGTGATTGAACCGCCTTTTTTAATCTGCGGACCGGTTATGGCCCAAGGCACCTGCATTTCTGCCATCGAAATACCTCCGTGGCCGGTGTTGATTCCGCCATGATCGGTAATTAATAAAATGTGGGTGTCTTTATAAATCCCATCTGCCTTTAATTTTCCGATCAGTACTCCTATAGCACTGTCTGCCTGCTCAATAGCCGCAATATATTCCGGTTTCATCCAGCCAAATCCATGCCCTGCGTGGTCGGTGTGTACACTATACAGGAAAGTTAACGTAGGATTTTGCTTGTTTTTTACCATAAAATCGTAAGCCTTCTGGTAGTTGTCTTTGTATTGATCTTTTTCTTCAAAAGATACCTCATCAAGGTATTTTTTATTGATGGGATTAATCAACTCTTTCCAGTTATAATAGTAAGCAGTTTTAACCGCAGGAATCGCATCCTTTAACACTTTAAATATAGACGGATAATAACCATCCTGATCTGTTTCTAATGGTTGCAGGGTATGTTTTTCCAATGTCCAGTCGTTGGCAGTTATACCATGTTCCTCCGGCCCGGAACCCGTCATATGGCTCGTCCAGTTTGGAAGCGTAACCGATGGCATTACCGGGCGGGTGGTTAATGATAGCACGCCATCAGCAAATAGCTTATCCAGGTTGGGGTGTTTAGCAGTTTTATACCCTTCTGCACTAAAGCCATCAAGGCCTAAAATTAAAACATGTGCTTTACGCTGGGCCAGGGCCGATAATGACAGTAGGGAAAGCACCATCATTTGTAAAAAAACTTTTTTCATAATTAACTAAGGTTCGTATTAAATGCTGCAATAAAAAATTATAAATAATCCATTATAACTTTTGCGATAGCTAAACCCATTAAGCTTAAAATTCAGCAATGGTAATAAAGATTATTCTATTCCGCATAATTACTAAACAAAAGTTTAACAATACTAAACATTAAAGTAACAAAACTGTTATTGATGTATAGAAATCGAATTTACCTATAATTAATGCTTTTGATATTAACTGTTATTTACAGTAACACATCATCTCATAACTTTTAGATTGTCCAAATTACTAAATAAAACAAAATATATGCTTATTAATAAGCAACTTAGCCATCCAAAAGTTTGAAGTGCATTTGATATTGCCATACTTGTTTTCTTTAAAATCAAATCCTTAATTTTAGCATTTAAAGCGCAGTAATGAGAGGGATTTATACTTATACATCCATTTACTACAAAATAATGATCAAAAAACCTGAAATCCAATTGCTATAATGACCAAAACCCATTTTACCCTATTTTTTTTATTAATTGCAAGTACAATAACCAGTTTTGCACAAAAAACTGTTGAAATTGCCACGAAAAACAATGTATTAATACTGGAAACCGATAAGGATAATGCATTATTATCAACATACATTGGCAAAAGGCTCCAAAGCACTGAAGAATACCCTAATATACAAGCCCTTGATAAATACAAACCGGGATCGGATGATCTTTTAAATAAGAGTGAAGCATACATTGCTTCTGGCTCACTGAATTTGATGGAACCAGCACTTAGCGTTACGCATAACGACGGCAATAAATCTACGGTGTTAAGCTTTTCGGAGGTTAAAACGGAACAGATCGATCAGAACAGAAAACTCACCAGCATTGTATTAAAAGATTTGAAATACAATTTTAAGGTGACTTTAAAATACCTGGCTTATTTTAACGAAGATGTAATTGAGCAATGGGCAGAGATTGAACACCATGAGAAAAAGAACATTGTATTAAATAAATATGCATCTGCAAACCTTACTTTGAATGGCCGAAAATTCTTTCTAAAAAACCAATACAGTGGTGCCACAAGAGAAATGAGATCAGAAGAACAACAGCTATTGCATGGAATTAAAACCATCGATTCGAAACTTGGCACCAGAACAAACCTGCTTCATTCTTCTTCATTTATGGTTTCGATTGATCAGCCGGCAACCGAAGACCTCGGCGAAGTGATAGCGGGTTCATTGGCCTGGACAGGAAATTTTAAGCTGGATTTTGAAACTTTTGATGAATATTATTTAAGGATTACTGCCGGAATCAATAATTTTTCATCTAACTATACCCTTAAAGCAGGCGAAAATTTTGTAACCCCACGTTTTATCTATACCTATTCATCAGAAGGAAAAGGTTTGGCTAGTAGAAACCTGCAAAATTGGGCAAGGAACTACCAGATATTAGATGGAAAAGGGGAAAGATCTACCATTTTAAACAACTGGGAAACCACTTATTTCGATTTTAACGATGAAAAATTAAACGAACTTACTAAGGATACCAAAAAATTAGGTGTAGATGTGTTCTTATTGGATGATGGTTGGTTTGGAAACAAATATCCGCGGAATGGCGCAACTTCAGGTCTTGGCGATTGGCAATATAACCGGCAAAAGCTTAAAAATGGCATCAGTACTTTGGGTAAAGAGGCCACCGCAAGTGGTGTAAAATTTGGCATCTGGATAGAACCGGAAATGGTGAATCCAAAAAGCGAACTTTATGAAAATCATCCGGATTGGATTATCAGACAGCCAGAAAGGAAGGAATATTACATGCGCAATCAATTGGTGCTTGATTTAACCAACCCGAAAGTGCAGGATTTTATTTTCAATACCGTTAATGATATTTTTAAGGAAGTGCCCGAACTTGCTTTTATTAAATGGGATTGCAATTCGCTGATTTATAATGCCAACTCCCCTACTTTAAAAAATCAGGATCATTTCTATATTGAATACATCAGGGGTTTAAACAATGTACTGGAAAGGATTAGAAAAAAAATACCCTAAAACACCGATGATGCTTTGTGCAGGCGGAGGTTCGAGAGTGGATTATGCAGCACTTAAATACTTTACTGAATTTTGGCCAAGTGATAATACAAATCCCTACGACCGCATTTTTATCCAGTGGGAATATTCTTATTATTTCCCTTCGATTGCTGTTGATAACCACATTACCGACATGGGTAAACAACCGATTAAATTTAAAACAGATGTAGCCATGATGGGCAAACTGGGTTATGATGTACGCGTAAATGAGCTGAGCAGTAATGATTTGCTATTTAGTAAGAACGCTGTTAAAACCTATAACAACTTTAAAGATATTGTTTGGCACGGCCAACAGTACCGCTTTGCAGGATCCTTACGAAAATAAAATTGCTTCAATTGCCTATGTAAACGATGCGAAGGATCAAGCCATTGTTTTTAATTATTATGTGGCCACACTTTTTACCAATGGTGTAATATTGCCGATCAAACTAAAAGGATTGGATCCTGCTAAAAAATACAAAATAGAAGAAATTAATTTGTACCCAGGCACAAAATCTCCAATTGATGCTACCAAGGTTTACTCTGGCGACTTTTTAATGAAAGTGGGCTTTAATCCAGAGGCAAACAGTTACAGAACAAGCGTAGTTTTAAAGGTACAGGCAATTTAATTCTGTTTTATACAGTAAACCATACTGGCTTTTATAACCACCAAACCTAAGCGTTAAGGTTTGGTGGTATTATTTGTGCTTTATTACATTCGTTTTAGCAGAAATTAATCAGATGATAAAATTTCAACGTTGAATGCAATTTATCCTTGATAAAATTAATATAAGCCTAGTTCAGCCAATGCTGCATTTTGGGTTCCATCCCATGAGTTGCTGGCAATAATTTTGAAATAACGAAAGGTTTTTGGCGAACTAAAGCCAAAATACTGAACACCATCTCCATTAGCGGCCTGCTTACTGAAAACACTGGTAAATGTTGTTCCATCATTACTGATCAGTAATTCAAAATCTTTGATTGCTCTGCTAGCACCTTCTCTTTGAGTGAGTGATAATCCGCCATTTACTGTTTTAACAGAACCTAAATCAACAGTAATAAAGTGCGGATAAGTAGCTGCATTAGATGACCATCTCGAGTGCCAGAAGGTTGAGGGTAAGCCATCAATTGCATCAACAGCTTTACCCGCAGCAGCGGTTTCCTGTGAGCTAAAACCAGCAATAGTCCACCCAGTTTTCGACAACTCCGGTCTGGTTGAAAAATCGAGTACAGGAATTCCGTTATTAAAAGTATAAGGGTATATCGTTTCGTTTATAACGCCATTGTTGTGTACCAATTTAACCTTAAGTTCGTAGGGTATACCATTGGTTTTAACGGCCAACTCTGCAATTGGCATTACCACCCTAAAACTATCTGTACCAATCACACTGGAAGCCCAGGTAATGGCATTGTAATCTTTATTTGTACCTGTTCCCTCGTTATTTACATTAGGATCGTTATAATACAGTACTTTGTTTACTGTACCGGTACTGGTAAATTTACCCGATACCACAATTGCACCCAGGCCGGAATCGTAGTTGGCGTAAATCTTATTTATTTTGGAAGTTACCGCTCCATAATAGGTTTTAGTATCGTTATTAAATACTTCGCAGGCGTTAAAAATAGCTGCTTCTGCATCGGTTACAAAAGTTGGCCTTACTTCCAGGTAATAATTGCTAAGTGCCATTATTGGTTCTTTATAATTGGTATTTGTGCCATTTGCATAAATATTTTGCGATGCCCATTGCCTATCGTGTGGGGCGTTAAAGGCATGGCCAAGCTCATGCATCATTCCTCCAACCCATTTGGCAAAATTGTTTCGGCCAGGGTTGAACACCCCTTTTAAGGCCATATCCATATAAGGGTTATCGTTTGCAAAACAATATCTTCCATATCCATAAAAAGGCTGTACACCTTCCAAAGGTTGGGGGCCCTCGGTGGTATTGTTATCATAACCGAATGCGGGTACCAATATCAATACGTGGTTACTGGTTTTAAGTGTGGGGTGTGCTGCAAAATATGCGTTAATCTCAGTAGTGTAGGCCGAGCCATTTGTTCCGTAACTGGCTTTTGGGTTTGCAGCCCTAATGAGTACAATTTCTGCATTGCCCGTGGCTCCATCTTGTTTTAAACCAAATGTTTTGGCCCCGTATCCGGCATTGTTCATTGCATTACTGTACCAACCCTGGGCATAAATCATTACATCACTCAAACGTTTTTTCCAATTTGGGAGGGTATCTAAATCAGAAGGAATAAAGTAAACAATGGCCAGATTTCTGGTTTGAGTAATAATGCTATTTGTGGTAGCCAGTTTAGTTGGTTTTTTTGTATTTCCGTCATCAATACTGCCTTCGGTGGCAAGTTCTGCCTTTTTGCAAGATGATGCAAACAGGATAATGGTACAAAATAATGTAAATAGGGTTACAGTTTTTTTCATATCAGGCGATTTTGAGTAAAATTTTTATAAATCTTAATTGTTGATTTTGATTAAAATATTTTAGAGAAAGCCTCTGCCAATGGGCAGTTTTAATTGTAGATGCTATGGTGAAATTATATGTAACCCTAAGTTAACCTCGATGTAAATTTTTAGGATATAGTTAAACGTACAAAAAACAGACAAAATCATGGATATATAACGTATTGATATACAAATGATTATTTAGTAAACTTTTAAAGAATGGACAAACATCTATGTTTCAAAATTGGAGAAGCTACAGCCAGCGAGATTTGTCCTACCAACTTATAATCAGAAAATTTCTTTTGTAGATAAATCCTGCAACTTAGGTGAAATTACCTTCCCTATTCCGCTGAATAAAACTTTAACACCCATCACCTTTCCTATCGATTGTTTATAGCTGGTAGACAATGCTTTTTTTCCATTAAGCATTATCGAAACTTTTTTGTTTTCAACTCTGATTTCTACAACACCGCCATTTAGGGGATCAAAGGCAAGGCCGCCTAAAAACTGGTCAGAGCCTATCACTCTTTTTTCTGAAAATTTATATTGCGAAAACGCAACACAGCTGCCGCGATTGAGGGTAAGCAAATGGCGGTGTTTTTCTCCAAGAATAATAAAAGTTGTTTCTACGCACTGAGTACCCGGCCTGCTTTGTTCAGAAAATACCTTACAAGTAAAAGAAAAATTATCGCCGCTAATATTTGAAGGCTTAATGTTACTAAAACCTACCAAAAATGGCTTACTTGTAGATAAACCAGCAGAATCGAGCTGTTTTTTTGATACATAAATATTATTCGGATTTAATGGTTTTAAGCCCGCTATAGGATAAGCCCGTGAGGTATCGTTACCCGAATTGGCTACCCAACCCTTTGTACGCATGTATACAGCCACTGTATCAATAGGTTTATCGTGGTATAAAAGTGTTGCGTAAACCACACCTGGATTTCTAAAAAACTTTGCCACTTCTTTTTTGCCACTGATAGTTGATTGCAAGGCCTCATCCATAAAATCAATCTTGTACGCTTCATTATCATTTATCGGCCTACTGGATTTTAGCTTAAAAACTGCTGTATGGGGTACATAGCCATACGGATTTTCGCATACTAATTTAACATCTGCAGGATGTTGCATATAGCTGGAAAAAAACAAAACGCTGAGTAAAATCAACAATGGAACAGCACTTAAAGCAATGTAAAGTGGTTTTTTGGGTTTTATTTTATTTTCTGGTAAAGTTTGGATATTATCTTCAGCTTCAACACTGGCTTGAGCTTGTACCGCAGCCAATTCTGTAGCCATATGCACAAGTTCAAACTCCTGCCAATCGCGGTAGCCGATAAATTGGGCCAATGCATCTCTTGTAGCTTTTTGCGGGAAATATCGTTGTGGCGTTTTCAACTGGCCAAACAGTCTTTTTAATGTATTGATACTTAAATAAACTTTAGTTTGTTTTCCAAGCTGACTGCTCAGGCTATTGTAATCACATGCCCGCCACTCTTCAATTGCCCTGCCGCCCATTTTTTCTATTAGCCGTTGGCAACAAATATCCATTGCTACAACTGAGCGCTGATGATTTGTATGTAAAGCACTAGTTTCCATTCGGCAGTTTTTCTAGTAAAAGGAGAAAGTTAATGTAAAACGGGCTAAAACGCCCTTAAAAAAGTTAACAAATACTAAACTTTTGTTTTACAAACATATGAATTTCAAAGACTTTTTTATATTACTTTATTGTTAATATCAAACATTTTTAAAGATGGATGGAAAACGCATTATCTGTTAAACCTTATAAATACCGATGTTGAGTAAATAAACAACGGCTTTAAAGCTTATAAGAAAGATAAGGTTTGAGTTATAGAATTAACTATATTAAGGAGGAAGAGCGTAAAAATCGTCCATTTTTAAATGATTTTTTTGTAATAAGAATAAAAAAGAGGCATGCCATTTTACTGACAATGCCTCTTAGTTAATCAAACTAACAAATTAAAAAAACAATGCGGATACTCTTATTTCATTGTTTTACCCAAAATGCCAATTCAAACATTCACTTTATTGGGATGAACTATTAATTAAATTTAATATCGATTAATGTATAAAAACCAGAATAACAATAAGATATACCAAAGTTAATTTATACTACACGGTAAAACAGCTAATAATTAACTGATAGTAACAGGATTTTAGCAGGTAAATGTTTGAATATGTTACCGATAAATTTGAATGGGGTTTATAAAATAAAAAACTTATTTTGCAGCTTTCTTTAAAAACTCCACCTCAAAATCCTTTAAAAATGGGTTTCCACTGATATCGAATACCGGGTCTATTTTAGTTTTTGTCCAATACATCATCAACGCTCCAATATCTGCAACAGCAGGAACTAATGAATATCCTGTAGTACCTGCAAAGGTAGATTGTGATGGTGCATCGGCTCCTAAGGGAGTCCAAACATAAGCACCGTTAAGATTCATATTATAACCTATCGGGGCTGTATTTTGAAGTGTTCCTTCGGCACCTTCATCCATTGCCCAGAAACCTTTTAAAGCGGTATAATTGGGATGTTTGGTTATATCTTTTAAATTAAGGCTGTTTTGAATAACTGACTGATCCAATGCAATATCAAAATATTGAAGGTTTGCCCCGTAAAAATCCAGACTTCCACCTGCAAAGGTTTTATAACCTATAGAAAATGGCTCGATCGTAGACAGACTTTTATGTGTTATGATATTGCCTGTATTATTTAACTCCCCATCGGTATAAGTACTTACTGTTCTTGTAGTTGAATTAACATATTTTACAGTCATTGTAAGGGTGTGCCATTTTCCGTCTGCGATAGACCCACCAATAATCTGTTGTCTACCAACACCAGATCCATTTGCGGAACCTCCAATGGAAACTGCCCATCTACTGTTATCTTGTTGAAACCATGCCCAACCCGTTTGGACTGCCCCAGCAATAACCGTACTTTTAGAAAGGAAAATGGGATAGTATGTGGTTGTATTATTGAATTTTGTTTGCATTTGAACTGTAAAGTTACCTATGGTACCACTATCATAAAGTCCGTTATCAGTTGTAATTTTTGCTCCAATGCCATTATTATTGTATTTAATTAAATTAAAACCAACTTTTTTTAGTTCCTGTGATTTTAAAAGGGGTTGATTGACCACGATAAAGCCGCTTTCGGGATTTTCACTACTGCCACCATGGTTAGTAGTGATAATAAACAACCACTCTTCGTTAGCATAGGTTTTACGGGCTTTAACGGCTTTAATAATCTCATCTACATATCCATCTGCTTTATTTATGGCATCTTTGTAGGCACTATTGGCAGCTTTATAACCCCCGTTTTTACCGGCAACTTCAACTTCTCTAAAATTTACAACTGTAGCAGCAATTCCTTCATATTTACTCAACAACGCAATGGTCGAATCTTTGGCCGCCTGGTCGGTATTTACAATTGGCCGATAGTCGGCCACTTTCACATAATTTCTTAAGTTGGGCCAAGGGCTGATAAAAGCTGTTTTAGTACCTGTTGCACTCATAATGTAATCAAGAACATTTCTTCTTAACGGCACCGCGTCATGTTCTCCAGAATTTGGATCAGTAGTTGGCTGAAAATCATCTGTTGATACCAAGTGTTTTGTATACGGTACTCCAGTAACCATCGATGTCCATGTGGCAGCATCTGTAGCCACAGCAGATTTAAAGGTAGCAAAGGAATATTTACTGGTTGGCAGCATTGCTGTAATAGTTGGTGGGGCAATTGTTCTTAATTCTGAACCTGTTACACCATCAATACTAATTACAATAACTTTTCTTGATGCGGTGACAGAATTATCGAGTACTTCATTAAATACTGGAGGATTGGGATATTTTTTGCAACCGGCAAGCACAGTAATGGCTAATGAAAGTGCTAGTAGCACCTGCTTTTTATTTATTGAATAAATCATGTTCATATATTTAAGCACTTATTTAAATAAACCAAGTTCTGACAAAGACATAAATACCGTGCTTGCCCCTGTTCTTACAATTACTTTTACAAACCTGGTAGTAATTGCCTCCTCCGGAAATGCATAGTTATACTGGGTTTCATTTTGTGAGACTGTTGTTGTTCCTACTAGGGTATACGTAACATTATCTGGACTGGTGTAAATTTCTACGTTTCTTACATAGCCGTTAGCCTCCCCAATTCTTTGCACAAAACTGATACCTTTTACCGAAGCTGCACTGGATCCGGTACTTTCGATAATGGTAAATGGAAAACTTTCTGCTGCCGTTGGAGATGAATATTTAGAGTGATAAATGGTTGAAGTATTATTATCGACTAAATTGGCAAGTGAACCTTCTTGTGCTGGTGAACTTGCAGATATAACTGTGGTAGGAATAGGTGTGGCAGTAATTGGTACAGGTCCATCTCCCCCGGTTTTAGTCATAATATTATAAGTCCAAATGGCTTTTGTAAGTAACGGATAATTTGCTGCTTTAATTTTGGCTTGCGAAATATTACTAACTGATATACCCCATGCATTAAAGAATGGCAATAAATCGGTTTTGGTGTATTCGCAAACACGTTCATAAAAAAAGTCTTTTTTGTCCTGATCGTTATTTGATAAGCGGGAAGCATGCCTTGCCTCGGTGTATAAATAGGTCAGCAAGCCATAATCAAATTTTTCTAAAAGCTGTACAAATGGAACGGTACGTGCGAAAGAACCATTTTCCCTTCCCCCATTTAGGTCAATATCGAAATTTTTTGAAGCTGTAGCAGGTGAAGCTGCGTAAGCAAGTGCAACATCGTTCCACTCGTTTGGTGCATGCAAAATTCTAAAATCCTGGCCGTAAGCTTTTGCCACTTTGTAGGAGAAAAGATTATTTGTTGATTCGCCCAGTGCAGCCCAGTTCCATGTGGTATTTTGCTGGCAATTGTGCCCAAATTCGTGGTATGTTCCCCAGTTTGGCTGTGGTTGATTTGTGGTTAACTGATTTAAACTTACCCAAGTTTGAAACCATTCACTACCATTGTAGTTTAATAAACCCATAAAAGGAAAACCTGAGTGGCCTGCTGCTGTTGGAAAACCACTAATTTGGATATCAACAGTGCCTCGCCAAGGCCCTTGCGGACTCCTATCGCGAACATCGGATGCATTCGGCGATAAGCCCATCCATGCATTGTAGTGTTGATCGAAAATTTCATTCCATTTAGTCATTAAAGCGGTAGGATTGGTTAACGGATCTCTTGCAGAGGTGAATTTTTCTACAATTAAGTCTCTTGGTACCAAATAAACCACACTTCTACAGCGAAGTTCTAACCAGGGTACCTGCGATGCTTTTACCTGTGCAATCCAAGCTGCATCGTTGGATTTACCAAGTTCGAAATCGGGTGTTACACATGCTCCGGAAATGGTGAATTCGATAGGGCTAGGGTACGAAAAAGTGGCGTTGATGTAGAGATAACCGCCATAAAGATTACGCACATAATTAACCCCGGCAAACAATTGTTTTTTAACTACAATAATCGGGTCTCTCAATAAAGGACTTACACCTGTTAAATTATCGGTGTGCCCACCAACCTGTACGCTTAATCCATCAGCACCAGCGGGCACTACGATTTTAATCAATTCGCCTGGCGGGGCGTAATAACCTGTTCCAAATTGAGGTTGCGGTGCAACTGAAATTCTTAAAATATCGGCTGTTTGTGCGCTAAAGTTTAAATTTAATGTAAACTTTGCATCTGTTACCCTTGCTTCGCCATCGCCAACCAAACCCGGGAAAACCCTGGCTTTGGCGAAGGCAGAACGATCAACAAATAATCTGTTGGTATCTACCGTAATACTTTTTACGTTTCCGGAGTTGTCATCATAACCGTCTTCTACCTCGTAACCGTATTTTTTACATGATGATAGGGCCACCACGCTTATTAATATCGTTAGTTTGAATATTATCTTCATTTGAAATTTCATTTAATGCAAAAATTAATTCGATACCACATCTGTAAATGTCGGAGGCCAAGCCTTGCCCGATAAATTCCATTCTACTCTAGGCAGAATACCCAACCAATTATAAATCTGAAAAGGCAGATCTACATTGTTTGGCACTGTTCTATAAGCAACACCTTCAAGTTCAGGATTGATGTTAGCAGACAAATCGTTGAATGTTGCCCAGGTAGCATTACTGGATAAAATGAAGTCATTTTTTTTACCCGAACGGTCTTTCAACAGATAGCCGTTTCCTTCTTTACAAGGCCACCAGCCTTCCAAACTGGCAAAATATGGGTGATTGACTGTTACTTCTCTTTTCATAAAAGTAACTACTTCTGCATCGGTCATTGTAGCTTTAAAAATGGCCAGATCTCTCAACAGGAAGTTGGTGGGTTTGCCAACAGTGGCTTCTGCCCCTATTCTTAAGGCGGAGGTATTATCAGTGATTTTGCCTGTTACATCAAGTGGATATGTGGAGTTGGTGCTTCTTACACCATCAGTGTATAGCCTTAAAAACCTTTTTCCCCCTTCCATTGATAGGCGGATTGCTATAGTATGCCATACCCCATCTCTTACTGTACTAACATCAGGACGCGCTGAGTCGGCAAAATCGAACTGAAAGGATGTATTAGAAAATGCGAATAAATAACCATTTGCTCCAACGCCAGCAAAACTTGACCTTTTGCCAAAAAATGGCGGCCATGTGGTATTTGTTCCTGCATCGTTACGGATTTTAAACATTAAAACATAATCAGCGGTAGTACCAAAATTTCCAACTGTAGTTGTTGACAATGAAGCGGTTACTTTGCTGGCATCATTTGATTGAAACCTTGGAGCACTCCCTGCATAAGGTATGTCAGATGTATTTGGTTTACCTAAGAATTTTGAGGCAAATTTAGGATTATACAAAGCCACGTAAGTGTTCCTAGTATCATCGCCAAAGAGGCTTAAATCTGTACGGGGATTAGTTGTTGCACCACCTTTATTTGATGCGATTACTACGAGCCAATTTTCATCACGAAAAGTCGGTCGTTCTTTTAAAGCGGCAACCATCTCACCTATATAAGAATCTAGTGATAAAATTACGGCGCGGTAAGCTGCACTATTTTCGTTATATCCATTTGCGGAACCAATGGTTTCTGCTTCATGAAATTGTGCAACAATTAAATCGGGAGTAGTATCCTTTATCTTCGCAACTGTTGCTGTTTTCACATCAGCATCGGTAGCAAAAACTTGTTTTTCAGTAGCATCGCCGGCTAAGTTTTGGGCAAAAGAACTACTGGCAGCATAACACACTGTTGAAAATTTTGGCTTCTCCTGTTTAATGCGGGTAAATAATGAAGGAAAGGCTGTTAAATTGTTACCAGCAAAGTTATCGTTTGTAACTTTGTGAAATTTGGGATCAACACCAGTTGTTAAACTTGCCCAGGCACCTGCATTTGTTACAGGTAAAAATGTACTATCTGTTAAACCAACAAAAGAATAAATTGAATTCTTATTGATTTCTGTAAGCTTAGGTGGTTTAATTGCCGCTACGGCGGTTCCTTTTACCCCATCAAGAATGATGTATAATACTTTTGGTTTGCCAGAACTAACTCCAGCAGTGTCGTTTCTGCTTACACTCTGCAGTGCATTGTCGAAATTTTTGTTACAAGCACTACCTAGTAGTACTAGTGTTATTAAACAAACCGAAACACAAAAAGTGTAAAGATTTGATAATGCTGGTTGTTTATGTATCATAATAATGATGGATATTTAATTAGTTGAGCAGTTCTACCCTTAAAATATTTTTTGCAGGTATATTATCGAAACGAAAGATATTTCCTACAAGGATAATTGCAGGGTTACCGGCTGTTGAAGTAGTTTCGATCATTTTTTCTACAGAACCCTGAAAAACACCCGTATTGTTATAGCCATTTGCCAGTGTGCCATCTGCATTTAAAATCATAAAGCCCTGCCTAAGCACATTTCTGTATAAGCTGAAACTTCCTGTAACCACAACTTTACCGTTATTTAACTGTGCAGCAAAATTCACTATCCCACCACTCAAGGCCGGAAAAGTAAAATTTTCTGTTAGCGTGCCATCGCTGTTTAACATGGCTACACCAGTACGAGGCTGGCCGTTAAAATTTTTAAACGTTCCGGCTACTAATAATTTATTGGTATTTGCATTATAGGTAACCGACGAAATTTCATCATCTGCACCGGTGCCGATGGAGAAAGTATTATCTACAGATCCATCCAAGTTGATTCTTACTACACGGTTACTGTTTATTCCGTTGAAAGTGGTAAAATTGCCAACTATTATCAATTTGCCGTCAGGCATTTGAATTGCATCATTAATGCTACCATTACCTGCATTTGGGCTTTGTTTCGTTCCAGGGTTGTAATGAAATGACTGATCCATAGAGCCATCCATATTCATCCGTACCATCTGCCTCATCAATACACGATCGTATACTTTAGAATCGTATGTAGACCTTTCATAAAAAACCCTCAGGTAATAATCAAAATTTCCAATTGCGTAAATCTGATCGTTAAAAGTGAAAATTTTCTTGATGCTTCCCTGAACGCCTCCATTAAAACCTGGCACGGTATCACGATTTTTTGATGGATCGTTGGGTGTAGCATTTACCACATCAACTATTGTGGAATCTAATGAACCATCTACATTTAATCTGGTAATGTTACTGATATTTGCCCTATTTAACCGCTTGGTATTGAAAGAAGAGAAATTGCCTGCAATTAAAAACTTGCCATTTTGGGTACCACTGGTAATCCGAGTAACAGCATTTACCAGATAATTGGCTCCAATACCAAACTTTAATGTCGCATCAACCGCGCCAGCAGCATTTATTTGTGCAACATTACCTATCGGTAAATTTTTAGTTGCCCTGTTTTCATAATCGGTAAACGCCCCCGCTAAGAAATAACCACCAGCCGGGAGTCGCAAAATATCATAAATCGGATAATTAGAACCATTTACCACTTGAAAACCAGTATCAAAGCTTACTTTACCTGAAATTTGCATGGTTGGCCCGAAAAATGTCTGATTATCAAGCGTAGGGTCATTAACTGTTACCCAGATGCCTCCTGTACTCGCATTTAAAGGCACCCGAAACTTTAGGGTGCTATCTGTAAATTTTAATACATCTGCTTCTATTTCGTTTACGTATAATTTAAACTTGCCGGTATATTTTAAAAGCCCTCTTATATTGACATCAACCTCATCTCCTGATGAAGCTATTGCCGGACTGGGCACCTTCGATTTGAATTGAATACCAAGGCTTTCCTTACCATTTGCGTAAGGATCTTTCAGTTCTACTTCTTTTTTCTTACAGCCAGATAGAATTGTTATCATCAGACATGCGGTTAGTAAGACCGTTGTGGTATATTTAGTATAAAGAGATATCATCTTTTATATTGCTAATCATTAAAAAAATTATGGCGTAGGTGGCGTTATGCCGCTGGCTAATACATCGTTAATAAAAATATTATTCACAAAACCGAAATTATGCTTGTTCACCAGGGTACTTCCTAATAGCGTTGCTTGCCGCAAAACATGTATTACCCCGTTTGTGGGCATGATATCTGATGTAGCCACAGGAATATTCACCAAACTCTGCTGTGGTTTGGTAAAATCTTTAATATAGGAGAGATAAAGCTGTCTGTAACCTGCATACTTAATGCTTGTGGTACCGCTAGCTGCATCATTAAATATTACGCCTATGCTCATGATCCTGCCATTTTCTCCGTAAGAGGCATAAGATTGCCCTGGAAATGCGGTATAAGCGAGGGTATCTAATTGAGGATAATCTTTAAGCAGGTTTGTACCTTTAAAAATATATTGCGATAAGGTTTTACGCCACACTTCTTTTTTGATTTGAGATAGTTCTTTTACGGTGTCTCTACCATTTTGTATCAGGAAAGCATTCAATGCTTTAACTGATTTATATATGGAAGAACTAGTTGGGGCGAAAAATGTAACATTCTCCTTATCAAGCACATCCTCCATGCCTGCGAGTGTGATTACTCTTACTGTTGAATCGAACATTGCAGGTTTGGATTTTAGGTATTGAAGTACTGTACCATTATAGTTTGGCTTTAATACACCAGAATCGAAATAATACTCTTTGTTGCAAGCTGAGGCCATTAAAAGCACAATAGCCAGCCAAATAAATGGCATAATTTTATTTTTCATCACTTTAATTGTTTATCTCCAAAAGTTATTTAATGTCATATTTGGGTTATTTACCAAAGCAGATACACTGATTGGCCATGTCCAGGCTCCTGCGTTAAAATCTGCAACTCCGATCGGGTGATCAGAATATTCTGAATTTAGAATCCTTTTGGTTCGCACCAGATCATAGAAATACTGCCCCTCACAAAATAACTCGCGCACACGCTCGTAATAGATATCGTCTTTTAGCTGATCTCCGGTTGAACTAAAAGGAGTAGCCTGGGCTCTTGCCCTAACCTTATTTACAAAGGTTTGCGCTGTGGCATTATCTTCTAAGTTTGCTGCTGCCTCTGCTGTTAAGAGCAAAGCATCTGGCAAACGGAAAATAATCCGGCTATCATCATGAGAGATGGCATTATTGGTTCCACTTGGATAGGTGTTGGCAAACTTCTTCAACTGGAAAGTGTTGTTGCCCAAATCAGCATTCTCAAACCACAATGTTCTACGCAGATCTCCGGTTCCTGCGGGAATATTTTTTGCATAAATTTTACGGTGTAATACATTTGTGAGGTTGTAGTAGTAGTTGTACCGCGAAAAGGATATTTTGAAAAAAATATAGATGGGTTATCGTATTGAGAAATTACTTCGCCATAATTTGCATTGGATACGATTTCGAACAGACTTTCTTTGGTATTTCCTTTAAAAATTTTTTTGTTGTTATCGTTTGTATAGTCTAGAAGACCATAATCTGCATAGGAAATCAGTTCCTGGCCATATTTAACCACTTGTTGGTAATAGGCTGTCTTGTCGCCATTATCAAATCCGGCGGCCCACATATTCATGTGCATCATCAAAATCAAGGCAGCCCCACGCATTGCTCTTGTTCCAACCTGGCTGGCATCTATATAAGTGATTGGTAAATCATCTTTTACGGCTTCCATGTCAGCAATACACTTTTTCATAACCGCAACTTGGTCTGTTCTGCCGAGGGGCTGATCATTGTAGGCATTTGTATAATAAGGTACGTCGCCATACATTCTAACCAGGAGGAAGTAGCAAAGATTTCTTAAGAAAATACCTTCAGCAATATATCGTTTACGGGTTTCTTCCGTAATTGCTGTACTTGGCATATCAGCCACTTCCTTTACAAGGATGTTTGCACTACCTATAACATTGTAGTAAGATTGCCATTCGGTTGCCGCTTTGAAATTGTAAAAGTAATAGTCGCCATTTGCTGATGCTATTGCGCCTTTTAAATCGTTATTAATTAAATTAGTGAAACCTGCAATATTTGCAGAATTAACTACAGGAGCGCACCTAAGATCGGCAAAGGTGTAAAATGTACTTCCATTATTTAGTATTCTGCTCCTTAATTTTATGTATATACCGTTTACAAATTTTTCTACATCAGCTTGATTTTGCCAATAATTGTTGCCTGATAAATTATCAATCGGGGTTACATTTAAGAACTTTTTGCAGCCCAGCACACCTGCACTGATAATGGCCAACAAAATTATATAAGTAATTTTTTTCATATCTATTATCCGGTTAAAACTCCAGGTTCATACCTAAAACATATTGTTTACTCAGTGGGTAACCGCCTGAGCTATCGCGCCCAAGTGCTGTTACCGCTTCTGGATTAGGGCCAGAATAGTTGGTTAAAAAGCCAAGGTTTTGTGCAGTTATGTAAACGTTAGCACGGTTGATTCCAAACTTGCTTGAAAATGCCTTGTTAAGGGTATAGTAAAGTTTAATTGAGTTAAGTTTAAAGTAAGTTCCATCTTCCTGAAAAAGCGTTTGCCCATAACGGAATGGATCTACAATTGAAGCCCTTGTGTAATCAAGCGGGTTTGGGTAAGTACCATTGTTCCCAGCTCCTGTCCAGTAGCTATATTGTGATAATGGCACTAAATTTCCAAGCTTAGTAGGATTGTTAAAATTTCTGAATTGTGCTGCTAATGCATTGTTCAATATGTCTCTTACCAACGTAAAAGAACCATTTACTTCTACACTCCAGTTTTTGTAATTTAATAGCGCACCTATACCGCCAGTAATTTGAGGTTGAGAATTACCTGCTACTACCCTGTCGTTAGCATCCAAAATGTAATCACCATTTAAATCTGTGTAGATTGGGTCGCCGGCCCTGAAATAGTTACGTACACCTGTTCCTCCGGTACTATATCGCTTACCTGTCATCGGGTCGATTGGCACATCTGCTGTGGTGCTGTAAACGCCTTTGGTATTGTACAAAAAGTTTGATAATGAATTTATTCCAAGTCTATAATAAATATCTTGTGCAAATTCAGGATCCAATGCGATCAACTGTCTTGCACCATCTGGCAAGGCGGCTAAAACCTCTTTGTTAATGGCCAGGTTGGCATAAACATTAAGTTTAAAAGGACTGTTGGGGTTTAAAGGCCTTGAGTTAACCTGAAATTCCCATCCATAGTTAACATTACTGGTTTCTACTGTGGTTACGTTAGTGAAAGAGTTGATGTTAGCAATGCCCTTATCACGAAAGATATTATCAACTTGTTTATAATAGGTATCGAAGCTGAAGTTAAGTTTATTTTTAAAAATGCTAAAATCAATACCAGCATTTAAGGTGGTGTTTTTCGTAGGTTGCAAACTGAGATTAGGTAAGCGGTTAAGATCTATAACAACCGATTGGTTATTGTTATAAGCCCCGCCGCCAAAATATCTCCCATAAACATCATAAATGCTTCCATTGGGCTGAATGTTACTTCCATAACTCAGCCTGATATCACCGTAATCAAGCCAATGATTTCCTGCTAAAAAGTTTTCTTTGTCAAAATTCCATTTAACAGATACAGATGGATTTTTCACATAACCTGCCAATGGCCCATTGGTTGAAGTTCCATCAACACGGTAATTAAAATCGATTACATATTTTTGTTTGTAGTTATAAGAAAACTGGCCTGCAAAACCAACTGATCGAAAATCGGTGAAGTTATTTAGCGTTCCGCCTAAAGTTTGATCGTAAGCAGAATTATGGGTAACAGGCCCGCGAATGAAACCGTTTACAGTACGATCGTTAAGGATTGCATCAGCTTTAAAGTTGGAGCTGTTGATTTCAGTGAACGCAAAAACACTAAAATTGTGTGCTGGCTCATTGCTTTTATCGTTAATGGTATAAACATAACTTAAGCTGCTTCTATTATACAATTTGGTAGAACGATCGTTATAAGAATAATAGCTTGCAAAGCCACCATTTAGTGAGGCTGGTACGAAGTTATCTCTGGTGCCGGTTATATTTGTATAATTAATTACTGTACTGGCCTTAAAATTTTTCAGTATTTCGTAATCCAACTGTACTACCGCAAAAGTATTGAGTGTTTTATTATCGTTATCGCTTTCGGTTGCACCCTGCACTTGGTTTACAGACGAATAGAGTGATGGAGGTGGCAATAGGGAAGATGAACTTCCGCCGGTTGCTACTCCCGTATTAAATATACCATTTCCGCTTCCTGTTTGCTGTCGCTGAACTGAATTGTTCAACTGACCAAGAATTTTAAACTTACGGCTCGGATTGTAAGTCATGGTGGTATTTAAAATATATCTCGAATAGCCTGTATTTTGCTGTACCCCATCTTCATCATAGAGGCCCAAAGCTACCTTGTAGTTAAAAGCAACATCTCCTCCAGAAATTGATAAATTGTGGTTTTGATTATAGGTAGGCCTGTAAAAGTAAGACTGCCAATTGGTTGAATTATTGTAATAGGCATTTAAGCTATCAGAAAGAAAATCTACTGCATTGATCGTTCCTAAAGCATGATAATAGGTAGAATCATAATCCATTATTTGCTTTAAACGCAGGTTGCGTTCTTCTACCCCACCAATTACCGACCTTAGTTGTGGTACGGTACTCAAAAATGCAGAGCCTTGGTAACGAACCACCGGCACTTTGGAATTTCCTCTTTTTGTGGTGATTAAAATTACGCCATAGGCACCACGCGAGCCATACAATGCAGTTGCGGCAGCATCTTTTAAAACCTGTATCTCTTCAATATCTTCTGCCGGAATTTGCGAAGCTGGAGAAGTACCTGGCCCTGCTTGCTGAAAGCCATAAGAAAATGTAGAATTGTCATCAACAGGCACACCGTCTATTACATATAAAGGCGAAGTTGGTGTAAGGTAAGCATTGTTTCCGGACCCGCTTACATTAATGTTTGATAAACCACGTACCTGAACTGAACCTCTAAAACCTGGGGCACCCGTACTATTTTGAATATTTAAACCCGCCACCTTACCTTGTAAAAGTGAGATTACATCGCCAGCAGGCTGCCCTTGAATTTCGCTACCAGAAATTTTCATTATCGAACCGGTTGAAAGGGTTCTGGTTTTAGTAACATAGCCAGCTGAAACAACTTCTACTGTTTTTAAAGTGCTGTTTAGTGGTTCTAGTGTGATATTGAAATTACGCCTGTTGTTTACTTTTATGGTTATCGGCGCCATACCTACATAGCTAAATTTAAGCTCTGCATTATTGGCCACTGTTAGCCGAAAATTGCCATCATTGTCTGTTTGACCAATTACCTGGTTTGTTGAAAGCAGTATGATGGTTACACCTGGTATAGTTTCTTTTTTTACAGAACTGGCATCGATCACCTTTCCTGTAACTGCAATTTTTTCTTGGGCCTGAGCCTGGTTAAATAACCCGATTAGCAGCAATACCGCTATCGCATAAAAATATTTAATCATGAATATATTTTGCTTAGTTTTTAATCCTGTCTCCATTAGTCGTTCGCAAATCTTGGTCTCTCGGTTTTAAACCAAAAGATAATTTCCCAATCGCCCTTCTCGTAAATATTATAGTTTAACCCGATTACAGATTTTTGTAGCACATTGCCAAAAGCAATACGTTCGAACCTGAACAAGGAGCTTGCCTGTGTACCTGAAGTTGTAGTGTATTTAGTGGGGTAATCATTAAGTGGTATAGGATAGGCAACCTTATATGTTACCTTTTCAGCTGTTTTTACCATATTAAAACCATGCACTACATTGTCCCACTGTGTGGTGGCAAATTTGTTTGGATCAATTGTTCTAAAAAGCGTATCCACAAACTTAAATGAGATGGTATTGCCTGGCCCACCGCTTACTTTATTAAATAAAACCTGGATATCAGAAGTACCTAAAAAACGGTTTGTACGTTCACCACGGATATTATTTATGATTGATGGGCTTACTGATGTTCGTACTTCCTGCCCGGTAACGGCATCGAAATTAGAGGGTTCGTAAGGTCGCTCACGGAAAGGCCTAAGTCTCATTTTCTGAAAATAACGTTTACCTCCAGAATTCGACATTTCGACATCAAATACATAGCCTGAATCTGGTTGTGTTTTCACAAAATCCGACTTTGCAGCATCCCACATTAAAAATTGACCGGAATGTGCTCTGATTTCAAAAAGCTTATGATTTTCAATAGCTCTTTTGGCTTCTATCTCCTCAAGTGATTTCTCGGTTCCATCATAAGCCATTTTCCAGATTTTAACCGGAAAATAATCGTTTAATTCTGGAGCAGATTCTCCATTAAACCTTCTCATATTTACTATTTTGAAATCGAGCGGGAGAGATGAGGTACCTGGATTAAAGTTTCCACTGAACAAGTTGTTACGCCCTAAAACCGGTTGATACAGCGTTTGGGTAAACTGGGTATCCTTACTTAGTGATAACGAATCATCAGGCAGGTTTTTCTTGCAGCCAGCCATTAATAACAGCAAGCACGATAAGAGAAAATAAAACTTGGATGTATGTATAACTAATTTCATTGTCTTATTTGTTTAATTTGGTGGTAAAGTTGCCAAAGCCGAAAATGTGTGTAGGGCTTAGAATATTAATAATACCGTTACTGGTTTTGATGTTAACCGCATTTGTTATACTTCTTTGCCAATTGGTTTTAACTGTTAGGTTTTTAGGATCTGAAAAAACAATACTTATGGGGCCACCACCTTCATAACCAGATGCATTTTGCTTTTGGTATTGTATATGCATTTGATATTTGAGCTTAATTGAACTTGCATAAGATCCATCAAGGAAAGGCTTATAAAAATCTGTCGGGTGCATACCGCTTATGATATACTTATCCATCATGATTTCAAGCTCAGTAAGATCTGCATTTTCTAAACTTACCAGAGGTTTATTTTGTGCCACTCTAATCTGGTTGAGTTCATAAAGTGCCGAGGCAAAATTTTCGTTAGTGGGTGCAAAAAGCGTAACCTTACTTTCAGTAAGCGCATTTTTCAAGTCTGTAGTTCTGTTTAATACCGTTAACAATGAGCTAAAAGTAGCTGGTTGCGTTTCGAGGTATTGAACAACATTCCCATTAAATTCCTGAACCTCATTCTGATAGTCTCGGTAGGGAGAATCTTTTTTACATGAAGACAAAACCATGCAGGTAAGCGACACTATTAACAAGTATTTTATATTTAATTTCATAGTTATGCTTATTTATTGCCAGAAATTATTTTGTGTAATGTTTGGATTGGCGTTGATTACATCCTGAGAAACCGGCCAATAAATTGCTCCGGCACTTTCTGCCTGTATAAAAGTTAAAGGTTGCCCGTTTTTGGTAATGAAAGTTGCATTTGTTCGCTTTATTCTGTTGTAGCGGATTAAATCGTACCATCTCCAACCCTCGCCCATTAATTCCCTTCTTCTTTCTGCAAAGATTTCGTTAATTAAATCTTTAGTAGATCCATCAGGATAAGGAATGTAACCCCTTAAGGCTGCGGCCTTATTTAAGGCTACTATAGCGTTGTCGCGCTGGCCCATTACAGCCAGTGCCTCAGCCCTTAATAAGGTAATTTCTTCAAGCCTGGTAAATAATACAGCAGAAGAAAACACCGCAAAATCACTCGTAGGTGCTACAGCTTCAATAATTTTTATCTTACTGAACATCGGCCGTTGGGTGCCATATTGTGTAAAGTAATTTTCGCGGTATA
This sequence comes from Pedobacter sp. AC402, assembly GCF_979252805.1. Classification (NCBI taxonomy): domain Bacteria; kingdom Pseudomonadati; phylum Bacteroidota; class Sphingobacteriia; order Sphingobacteriales; family Sphingobacteriaceae; genus Pedobacter; species Pedobacter sp. AC402. The sequence continues at coordinate 385,714 of NZ_CEEDAI010000006.1, forward strand.
AACCTGTTTGCGGATCAATGCTAAACCTTAAATCGTTTGGATCGGTAAAAATTTTTCTAATACTATCTTTGGGAACATAAATTTCAGGCTGGGCTTTAGGCACAAAAGGTGTGGCAAGGGTTAACTGTTCAATGTGCCCATTTGCCGAAGAGTAACCATAACCATATTCGAATGCAAAGCCAACCAATTGAGTAACCCTTTTATAAGCGAACGGATTTACATCTTGAGTAGCATTAGTTTTTACGTTTAATGTAAGTTCATTAATATCCAGATACCTGATTAAAGAAGTTGATCCTGGTTCTTTTAGCTGGGTATAGTTATCAAGCACAAACTTCGTGTAGATATCCGTTTCCAAGTAATTTTGTTGCCAGGCTGCAACATGCGCCAACAAGCAATAAACAGATATTCTGGTAAAGAGGGTACCATCCCAGTTAGGATCTGTACTTACTGTTAAGCCATAATATGCTCCAGGTAAAATCTGATCGGTACCTCCATACCTAAAAGGCACCACCTGCGCTGCGGCCAGCAATTCGGTTTTACAGAACGACAAAACTTTCTCTTTAGAGGTTCTTGGCGCTTTGATAAAATCTCCATCGTGGGTTGAAGTAAGCAAAGGCACATCACCCCAAATCCGAACCATATAAAAATATGCAAATGCACGTAATGCTCTGGCCTGAGCAATATCTACAGTGTTGTTGGCAGAGGTATACCTATTATCGGCTTTAACAATTTGCGGCGATCGTGCTATAAATATTGTTGTAGCATTTACTACAGCATAAAACCTTCTCCAATTGGTAATGCTGTTAATTACCGGATAAGAAGCATTTAACCTCCCATCTATAATGGCTTGCAAATCTGCCCGGTTGGTCGACAGGAAATCACCATTTCTCAAATCACCCATTAACCAGTGCCCGTTATCAGAGGCCAGTGCATTCCTCATCAATGCATACATACCAATTAAATTGGCTTTGGCATCATCAATGGTTTTCCATGAATCTGTTTCTTTTTGCAACCTGGTAGATTGGGTTTCATCTATCTTTTTGCAAGAACCGCCAAGCAATACCAACATCAATGCTAAAGCAATAACACTTTTAAGGTATGTTCTATTCTGTTTTAAATTAAATGTCATGATTTCTTTATATGAATTGTAAATCAAGTTTAACGCCCAATACAAATGTTTTAGGAATAGTAATATTGGCCCCATCATACATCCCATTAAAATTTACCAGTTCAGGATCAACTCCCGAAAACTTGGTAAGGGTAAGCAGGTTTGTTCCGGTAGCATATAGATAAGCCCTTTTTACAGTGGATTTTTTACCAATTACATTGCTAAAATTATAGCCTATAGTTACTGATCTGAGTTTCGCATACGAAGCGTTTTCGAGAAAAAGATCCTGATCTTCGCGATAAGGAACTACAGAACTGAAAGGATTATATATAGGATAAGTTTTGGCATTATCAAAAACCTGCCAAGATGTGATTTCCCTCACCGAATTAATATTATTGGCAGATTCCCGGTTGATAAAATCATAACGAGCAGCATCATACTGGTTAATCGCTTTTTGACCAAGAGAAAAATACACATTGAAATTAATATCGATATTTTTATAACTGAATGTATTGTTCCAGCCACCAATTACCTTTGGCAACCTATCGCCTGTTATAACTTTATCATTTATATCAATACGGTAATCTTGGTTATAATCAACCCATTTCGGATCACCTGCCTTTAGCGGAATGCCGTTAAAAGTCATTTTCTGACCAGTTGTTGGATTGGTTGGTATCTCAGCATCTGTATTATAGATGCCACTATTGGTGTATAACCAATATGCACTGGATGATTCACCAACTTTTAGTTTATTGTTCTGATAAATCAGCTCATCCAAACCATTGGGCAATGCACCTATTTTGTTTTTGTTATAATTAATATTGAAGCCTGTTGACCAGTTGAAACCATTTTTACTTTGAATGGGTGTACCACTGATTAAAATTTCTGCGCCTCTATTATTGATGCTCAAACCTGATTTATATTCAGTAAAATAACCCAACTCTTGTGGTACAGGTAAGTTAATCACTTGTCGCTTATCATCACGGTTATATACGCTAACAGCAGCACTTAAACGGCCTCTTAACATCGTAGCAGAAAGAGTGATGTTGGTACGATCAGAAACAGGTAAAGGAATATTATAGCCTACATATCCGGTAGCATACGGACGAGCTACTCCAATAAAGGTTCCATAACCGGGTAAAGTTGGTTCATCTGCCCAGCCGTTTACTGTTGTGTATTGAGGGCCTGCAGCAAACCTATCATCTACAAACGGGCGTAAAGTGCGGCCCCATGCAGCGTTTAAATCGAGTGCATTTATGAAATTATTTTTTGCTAAAAATTGATTTTTAAGACTCCAGGTGGCACTAAATGACGGAGCAAAAGACCATCGGCTATCTGGCTGGCCGTTTGATGAACCATCACGACGTAAAATTGCATCAAAGCTAATTATGTTCTTATATTTATATTCGCCACTTGCATAAACCGAAAATAAACTACTCCGTTCTTTATCTAAAAACCTAAATACATAAAAATCTCCGTAGGCATTTAAATAATCTCCAGCATTAGCGTCACCATTAACCTGAATAATTTTTATAAAATCGTTAGGGCCATTGTAACCACGGGTGTAATTATATTTATAAGTATCAGATTGAAATGTTTGTCCAACATCAATTTTAACCTGATGATTGGCATTACTTAAATCGAATTCATAAGAGGCATGGTTATCAATAATTAAGCGCTGGTTATAACCAAAATAATTAGATACGTAACTGATTCCTGCCAATAATGTTGAGGGTAAAAATACATCTCTAATGCCTTCATTGTAATCGCCCATTAATGAAGTGGTTAGGGTTAAACGATTTAATTTTGCATTTAAAACAAGGTTGCCATTTACCCCTGTAGTTCTATTTAAATCTGTAGCTCCATTTACAATATCCAAATATGAACCATAACTATTGGTATTTGGAGATAAGGGGTTGGCAGTATCAGGAATGTACTGGGTTTCGGCAAAACGATCACGCAAACTGCGATTGCGATGGCGGTCTAATCTCGTTGCATTTAATGCACTTGATATTGTTAACCATTTAAACGGTGCCATGTTTATCCCAACCCCAAGGTTGTATCTGCCAAGTTTAGTTTGGTCGAAGCCACCCGCATCCTGGGTAGCAGAACCATAAAACCGAAAGTTTGCACGTTCAGAGCCACCAGTTATCCCTAAGTTGGCATTGTAATTTGGTATGGTTTGGTAATATTGCTGGTCCCAGTTAGAGGGGCCAAAGTAATCGGGGTTTGTAGAGTCGCTCAGATAGCCCGCATAATTATTGTAATTTGCAGTATTGGCATATTTTTGATAAAAAGGTTTTCTGAAAATATTATCATATACACCATTGGTGGGTGCAACGCCCGCTTGCATGGCATATCCGTAATAAGAATTGAAGCTAATTTCTCTCGTTCCGCTTCTGGCACGTTTCGTAGTAATATAAATTGCACCATTAGCCGCGTTTGGACCTAATTTCGCCAATTCATATGGATCTTTAATTACTACGATTGAACTGATATTGTCTATATTAATTTGCGATAACAGATTATTTGCCGGGCCTATACGGGTGTAATCATATTTTTGCACGTCGTAAGCAAAAGGATGGTCTTGGGCAAGTGGCACACCATTTAAATATACAGCCGGCTGCAAGGCATACATGTCTTTTTTACTAAATAAAAGCGCAGATGGCCCTTGCACAATCATGCTTTGTTCTGTGCCTGGCTCGCCTGATGTTTCCTGAACGTAAACACCAGCCAAATTGCCCTTAACAATCTGTTGAAGTGAGATATTGGGAACATTTCTTGATCTAAGTACATCAATTGTGTCCCTTAATCTATTAAATTTGAGAAGCGATTTCATCATCTCCCCGATGGTATCGGTTTTATGGGTCTTCTTCGTGGTATCCTGAGGTTGATACAGTTGGCTTTTACCCATTACAGGCATTTTAGCCGGACCTGCAAAAGCCATGGAAATACCAAAAACAGATACAAACAAGACATTCATCACGCTTGTGGAAATTTTGACCATTTTATAAAAAATTTAGTTTTAAAAATTTAGAGGTGTGTGATTAAGATTAAAAATTATTGCCTGAGCTCATAATTTCATAATCCACAATTCTTGATTAAGATCACCCTTAACAAAATTTTATGTTCATCATCAACAAATGTTGTCTGATACTTAAATCAGTTAATCGCTCAGCTGTAAATGGAAGATTGGAAATGTAAAATTTCATCATAATTAAAGTTTTAATTGGTTTGGTTATTTGGTTGTTAGAAAAGGAAATAAAGTAAACAAAGTTAAGTTATACTAAACATCTAAATAGCTTATTATTAACTGATTATAACCGGATTTTAACTGGCATAACTTTCATTTATTTAACAATGTATTTTCATAGGGATATTATCTCTGTATTTGCTCGGCCATAATCAAAGCATATAATTTCTGTTTGCTTTGGATAAAGTTATGTGCAGTAAAAAGGGAATAGCACGAATTTGCCAATCAAAGTTTTTACAAAATAATGGACAGATAAATAATTAATTATCAGATAATTAAATTATCATATTGCTATATATGGATGATTTAAATGTGCCTGAATTATGGTACATAATATTATATTAATGATTTATTAAACTAATAATCCTTTTATAAAGACATAATTAATATCATCATTCTACTTTTGAACAATAAAAGATTAAGAGATTAAATGTAATTGAGAAATATTTAAGGATTGGCTAGAAATTACGGCTAATAAGTTCATTGATCTGTGCTTTTGAAAAACCAGTTTCAGCAATCAAAAGATTACTTAATTTTCGGCTTTTTACCCTACTACTCGTGAGCACATCATATTAACTTATTTTAATTAGTAGCTTTTTATTCTTAGTTGAACTACTCATTCTTTATTTTAGCGTGTATGATCATTACCTATAAATTAGACGTAATTCCAAGTCCTGAAGAAGTGATTGAATTATTCATTCAAGCTGGACTTAAAAGACCAACCGAACCTGAAAGAATTGCTTTAATGTTAAAAAATGCTGATTTACTGGTTACGGCCTGGCAGGAGGATAAGCTTGTTGGCATTTGCAGAACCATTACAGATTGGGCCTGGTGTGCTTACCTGGCAGATATTGCAGTATTTACAGGATATAAAAGTTCAGGAATTGGTAAAGAAATGATTGCCATTACCCGCGAAAAAATCGGCCCGAAATGTCATGCCTCTTGCTGCTATCGGTACCTACCGCCTTTGAGTATTACCCTAAGGTGGGCTTTAACAAAGAAGACCGTGCATTTAGTATTGAGCGTACACAATAACTAGTTTTTCATCTTTAGTTCTAATTAGGAATTCAAATCATTTGTTACCCTAAATGTAGTTGAAGGGCAAACAATCAGTTTTCAGTTATAATTCTATTTGGGAGTTCAAATTGTGCGTTATCATGAGGGTTAATTTATTTATAATAGACAGAAGAATTTCAGGTAAGTAGATTTCCTCTGAGGGGCGTCATTTCGGGCGGAGTAAACGTAGTCGAGAAAATCTAACCAGATAGATCTAATCTCCCCCAATCCACTGCGTTTCCAGTCGAGATGACGACGCTTTTTATTAGCGTATGTCAATGGTAGCGGGGTCGAACGGTAAACAATGTAATCCAGAGTTATAAATCCATAGTAATTTTATTTAATCATGCACAGGCAGTACCCGTATGGTTTGCCTTTTTCTGTTTAACACCCTAAAACAGCTCTTTAAATTAAGCCAAATTCTAAGCCCATCAAACCCTGGTAATATCGCGCTACAGGATGGAGCAGGACGGATTACCCGAATAAATGTTTTAATCTCGTATAACCAAGTATAAATCAAACAGAGGTTTCTTAATAAAACATTTCAATTATGGGCAACAAAAACAAAACTACCATCATGCAACCGTTTGCAGTAAAGGCCATCCGATTTAACCTTTAAAGCATTACACTACAGCAATTAAGCAAAGGCTAAGCAAGCCATAACAACAATAAACTAACTCATTCTTCATCATTAAACATTGTAATCCATCCATCAAAAAGTGGAGGAAATTACATCATTATATGCCCTCAAAAACAAATAGCATATCACATCTAATACGCTATTTGGCCAAATAACCAAATATTTATAAAACCAATAACACTATGGATCTTAATTTTTATCCAGAAAACTTAAAGCGACGGAAGGGCTCTTCTTACAAAAGAATCCTGATCACAGGCATGTCTGCATTGTGCATATTATGCGTCGCAAACACCGCAAATGCTGATGCTAGCATTCGAAAAACAGCACTTTTAACGGTAGAAGCAAACAACCCAATGAGCAAACGGGATGTTACCTTAAAAGGAAAAATTGTTGACGAAAAAGGCGAAACACTGGTTGGCGTTAGCATTAAAGTAAAGGGCACTACCATTGTAACTTCTACTGACGCGAATGGCGCATTTTCAATTACCATTCCATCAACGGTGAGCAACCCGGTTTTGGAGGTATCGTACATTGGTTACACAAGTCAGGAAGTTCCAGTTAGTGGCAAAACAACCATTAGTATCCAGTTAAAAAGCGCAAGCAATGATTTGGATGAAGTTGTGGTAGTGGGTTATAACACCGTTAAAAAAAGTGATTTAACGGGAGCAGTTGTAAGTGTGGGTGCAGAAGAGATTAGATCAAGACCGGTGCAAAACGCATTACAGGCCATACAAGGTAAGGCTGCCGGGGTCGATATTACTTCTAACGAGCGCCCCGGGCAGTTGGGAAGCATCTTAATTAGAGGGGTAAGATCTTTAAAAGCCAGCAATTCTCCGCTTTATGTGGTAGATGGAATCCCATTGCAAGCTGGTGGTATAGATGCGATTAACCCAAATGATATTGAAACCATTGATATATTAAAAGATGCATCTGCAACAGCCATCTACGGTTCGCGCGGTGCAAATGGTGTTGTTCTGGTTACCACTAAAAAAGGTAAAATCGGCAGAATAACGATGGATTATGTAGGTACAGCAACCATCGAAACTTTGAATGATAGAATGGAAATGATGAATTCGGCGCAGTACATCGAATTCCGTCGTGATGCCTATCGCCGTGTCGGCTATTTAAATCCTTTAGCCAATGCCAATTCCACTTATCCGGCAGTACCTACCCTGGCAGATGATAACCGTATTTTCCCTAACGATAGTTATGTAACTGCAAACATTGCACAGGGCTGGCAAAATGGTGTTTATGATGGCAGTTTGGTTCCTACCACAGATTGGGGCGACCTTGTTACCCGAACCGGTATTACGCAAGATCATGTATTGAGTGTAAGTGGTGGTACAGATAAGATAAAAGCATATGGATCGTTTGGGTACTTAAACCAAACAGGTACACAGTTGGGCCAGGATTTTGAGCGATATAGCGGCAAATTAAGTGTAGAACTTACACCCGTTAAGTGGTTTAAAATGGGCCTTAACTTAACCGCTACTTATGGCTTGCAGAATTACGGCTTCGTTGCTGCAAGTGCTTCAGGTGCAGGTAATATTTATGCTGCAGCGCGTGGAATGCTTCCTTTAGCTGTTCCTTTTGATGCAAGCGGCAATAGAATTAACCTGCCGGGTGGTGATATCAATATTCAAAACCCGGTTTTGGAAGCAGATTATAACATCAATCTGCGTAAAACCTTAAGAACCTTAGGATCTGTATATGCAGAGGTTAATATTTTGAAAGGGCTAAAATACCGTATTAATTTCGGACCAGATTTTTCTAATTATTACAACGGCAGGTACCAGGATGCGAAATCAGTTAACCGCGATGCAGGTATCCCTGGCTCGGTAAACAACTATGCGCAGTTAAACCAAAGCAATAAATTTGCCTATACCCTTGATCATTTATTGTATTATGATAAAACGCTCGGCAAGCATAATTTTGGGGTAACCTTATTGCAAAGTTCATCGGCCTTTAAAGATGAATCATCATCATTAACAGGCAGTAAAATAAACCTGATTGCACCACTTTGGTACGGATTGAGGGCTGCAAGCATTACCGCATTAGATGGCTTTGATACTGATTTAAGAAAATCGACACTGGCCTCGTATATGGCAAGGGTAAATTATAGCTTTAACAGCAAATACCTGTTAACGGCATCAACCCGTTGGGACGGTGCCTCGCAGCTTGCCGCCGGCAACAAATGGGATTTTTTCCCTTCGGCAGCTTTGGCCTGGCGATTGGAACAGGAAGATTTCATGAAAAACATCAAATGGGTTGATCAGTTAAAGCTTAGAATCGGCGTGGGTAGCACAGGCAACTCATCGGTAGAGATTGGCAGCACACTCGGCCTTTTACAACCGCTCACTTATACCTTTGGCAGTTCAGCGCAGATAGGTTATGTGGCATCTGATGCTTCATCGTCCAACCCGATCACTTTTCCTAACAAATTGTTAAGTTGGGAAAAAACCTTACAGTATAACCTCGGTTTGGATTTCGACATATTAAAAGGAAGAATCAGCGGATCACTGGATCTTTACAAATCGAAAACAACAGATTTAATCCTGCTTAAAAATATCCCAATCATTAATGGCTATCCTAATTCATTTGATAACATCGGTTCGACTAAAAATAAAGGATTGGATTTGACTTTAAATACAGTTAACGTTAAAACAAGCGATTTTAGCTGGGAATCTACCTTAAGTTTCTCTACAAGCAAAGATGAAATAGTAAAGCTAAATGGCGGAAACATGGTTCTTGATCGCTTTTTTATCGGTCAGCGCAATGGCGTAGCTTACGATTTTGTTAAAGAAGGCATTTGGCAGAACACACCAGAAGATCTGGCTGAAATTGCTAAATACAAAACAAACGGCTTTACTTTCAGTCCTGGAAACATCAAGGTTAAAGATTTAAATGGCGATTATAAAATTGATGCCAATAACGATCGCCAGATATTAGGCCATTACAACCCAAGCTGGACAGGTGGTTTAACCAATACTTTTGGTTACAAAGGTTTCGATTTAACCGTATTTATTGTTGCCCGCTATAACTTCCTGATCGAAACCGGTGCAGAATCCTTACAAGGTCGTTTTGCACAACGTGTACTCGATTACTGGACGCCTACAAACCCAACAAATAGTTACCCTGCACCAAATTATGCCAGTGCCGCAGGCGATCAGTACAAAAGCTCAATGAACTACCAGGATGGTTCTTTTATCAAAATCAGAACTTTATCCCTGGGTTATAATTTCGCTTCAGACCTGGCGAAGAAACTCACTTTATCGCGCTTAAGGGTTTATGCGCAAGCCATTAACCCTGGCCTAATTTACTCAAACGTTAAATGGATCGATCCGGATTTGGGTGGTTCTACTTTTAACAGAGGTGTAGTATTTGGAATTAACGCAAGCTTTTAATAAAGCATAAGAATTTGATTATGAAAAAGATTAAAAATTTAATAACGGCAGTTGCCTTGCTTGGTGTGGCAATTATTTTACCAACCTCATGCAAAAAGAGCTTTTTGGATGAAGAAGTGATCAATGCCCGTAACACAGCTGATTTTCAAAAAACAGAAGGTTTGGACGGGTTGGTGATCGGGATGTACCAAAGCTTAAAATTCCATTTCAATTACACCTGGGCTTATACCAGTACCAATTATGGCGTTGATGAATTTACAGTGGGCGGCGACAGAACCGAGCAGATGTGGAATTCTTATGATGGCAACTTAAATTCATTTAACTCTGATGTACAGGCCGTTTTCGACAACATGTATACCAACATCAATTCGGCCAACATTGTAATAAAAAATGTACCTGTATATTATACCGGAGCCAATAAAAATACCCGTTTAGGTGAAGGTTACTTTATGCGTGCTTTCGATTATTTTAAACTGGTGAAACAATTTGGCGGTGTACCTTTACAACTCGAATCATTAGAAGTCATTAAAGAAGAATTTACCAGAAACACTGCCAAAGAAGTATATGAGCAGGTTATTCAGGATTTTATTCAAGCCTATAACCTGCTTCCTGCTACTCCAGGCGAAACCGGAAGACTAACCAAATGGGCCGCAGCACACTTTTTGGCCAAAGCATATTTATTCCGTGCAAGTGAAATGAATAACGACTGGAATGCTGATACCAAAACTGCCGATTTACAGAATGCCGTTAAATATGCTGATTTGGTAATTAACAGCGGCCAGCATACTTTGGCTACAAACTTTAGCGATTTATGGAATTTTACAGCTGTAGATGGTCCGAATGAAGCCAATAAAGAAGTAATTCTGGCAGCACAGTTTTCTAACAACACTGCAACGCAAGGCCGCTACGGAAACCAGGTACATTTATATTATCCATCTGTTTATCAAAATCTTCCTGGCATGCAACGCGATATCCCGGGCGACCGTGAGTTTCAAAGGATGAGATCAACCGATTATGCTATCGATGTTTTTGATCGGGTAAACGATTCGAGATTCTGGAAAAGTTTTAAAACACGTTACTTATGCAATAACCCTGCCGGTGCACCAAAATGGACAGCAGCTACAGCACCTACACCTGCGCTTGTTAACCAGGTTAAATTTACCGGCGGACAGGAATCGATTCTTTACATAATAAACGATGCCAACGATACGCGTTATACGAGCACAAACATTACATTAAGGGCACCAAGTATGTATGTGAGGTATTTTGCAGGGCAGCCGCAAAGTTATTTAAATGCACATGGAAATTATGGTGTAAGCCAATACCCTGCCCTTTCTAAATTTATGGATGGTTCGAGGAATTTAATTGCTTCACAATTCGGCCAGCGTGATGGTATTTTAGCCCGCTTAGCCGAAACCTACCTAATTGCTGCAGAGGCTTACGGAAGATTAGGGCAATATGCACAGGCCATACCATATTTAAACAAGGTAAGAGATCGTGCCGCTTATAAAGATGGCGAAGACCGCTCTGCTTATGTTGATGGTGGTATTGCTTACAAAACCAATGCAGCTGTTAACAGTTCAGGATTTGTATCCTACTCGGATAAAAATACTTATTTCGAATCTAACAATCTTCCGGTTACTACTGCAAGTACATTAACACCGATGCACTTAAATAGCGAAGCCGATATTTTTAACTCGAGTAGAGATTTTTACGATAAAGTAGGTGCCACCTCGAATGAAGATAAATTTAAAGCTTTCATTTTAGATGAGCGCTCGAGAGAATTGATGGGTGAGTTAATGCGTTGGGAAGATTTGGCCCGTACTAAAACACTTGTTACCCGCACAGCAGCTTTTAATGTTGAAGCCAAACCATTAGAAAACAAACATTACTTAAGGCCAATTCCTCAAAATTTCCTTGATGTACTTAAAATTAGTGGCGAACCTTTAACACCTGCACAAAAACAAGCCATGCAAAATCCTGGTTGGTAACCGGATTTAACCATTAACAAGAAGAGCGGTTTACCTTTTGGTAACCGCTCTTTTTGTTAATGACTTTTTATTTATCATAATGAAAACGACATTGAATAATCGCACACTGCTGATCTTTACCTTTGGTGCCTGATATTTGATAAACCAAGCGGTGCTCTCCTGTAATCCGCCTCGACCAAAATCCCTTTAAATTATGCTTAAAGCTTCAGGTTTTCCTAAATCATGAAAGGGCTTTCAAACTCTCAATCGAATTTTCCAGCCTTTTACGATTTGCTCCTGTTGACATGAGATGTGCCGTTTCGGTAAGTGCATTGTATCCTTTAATAGAAATTACTACAACAGCATCCTCTTCATTGTTATTTCTTGGCACAATCAAAATGTCTTCTGTAGCACTTATTTCATCGAAATAGCTTTTCATGTTGGTTCTGAGTGAAGAAATTGTTACTACTTTCATATTATGGTTAATGTATAATCAAAGGTACGTTAACATATACAAATAAATAAGCCGCTTAATCAACATCAACCTCCCACTAAGCTATATTGCAATTCCATCCTGCAGATAATTTTTACGTATTGCAATTGTTACTTCTATAAACCAATTTTAAGTTGGCATTTCAATCGTTTGAAAAGTCTTTAAAGTCAATCATCGCAACTAAAGCACGAGTTCTACAGGATAGAGCAGGATGGCCCTCTAAATTTTAAACGTTAAACTCGTTTAACCATTTAACCAAATATTTCCTATTATAATGAGTTTTTCAATCCATTGAAAACTGAAACACTCCTATATTGACCCAATTTGAGATGAATAAAATCCTACTGGCCATTTTAATGCTATTTTGCACCTATACTTTTGCCCAAAACAGCAAGAAGATACAACCCGTTCCTAAGCCATTGTATAGCGACCCTGTTTACGATGGAGCTGCCGACCCGGTGGTGATTTGGAATAAAGGCGAAAAAAAGTGGTTTATGTTTTACACCAACCGAAGGGCTAAGGCTAAAAATCTTGATGGCGTAAGCTGGGTTCATGGTACAAGAATCGGCATTGCCGAATCCAAAGATGGTGTGAAATGGAAATACCGCGATACCTGTGATATCCAATACCGGTTAACTGATTATACACATTGGGCACCAGAAGTAATCGAAAATAAAGGGATTTACCACATGTACTTAACCTATGTGCCTGGCGTTTTTAAAGATTGGCGTCACCCGCGCTACATTGTGCACCTCACTAGCAAAAACCTTATAAATTGGAAATTCGAATCAAAATTAAACCTTGCTTCCGAACGCTGTATTGATGCATGTGTGTTTAAATTGCCCGATAACAAAGGCTGGCGAATGTATTACAACAACGAGATGGCAGGCAAATCGATCTATTATGCCGATAGTAAAGATTTATACCATTGGGAAGATAGCGGCAAAAAACTGATCGGCGATAAAGGCTGCGAAGGTCCGAAAGTTTTCTTTTGGAAAAACACCTACTGGATGGTGGTGGATAATTGGAACGGCTTAGGAATATATTCTTCTAACGACCTGCTGAACTGGAAACGGCAGCCTAAAAATATTTTGCAGGAACCCGGAAAGGGAACCGACGATGGTGTAATGGGGGGTCATGCCGATGTTGTGGTAAACGGAGATAAAGCCTATATCTATTATTTTACCCATCCTGGTCGAACACCCGAAAACAAAGGTATCGACAATGAAACAACACGAAGGAGCGTAATCCAACTGGCAGAATTAGAATACCAGAATGGCGAAATTATTTGCAACCGCGATAAACCATTATCCATTAAATTAACCCACTAACCACTTATAATGAAGCATATTTACCTTTTTTTAATGGCTGTACTCCTGCCCTTTATTGCATCAGCACAACAATCATCAAATCCACGGAAAACCTATAATTTTAATCCAGACTGGAAACTGTATGTAGGAGATTTACCTAATGCAGAAAGCACTGATTTTGATGATAAAACGTGGAAATCAATCACCCTGCCCCATGCATGGAATGAAGATGAAGCCTTTAAAAAGTCGATAGAAAACCTTTCTACAGGAATTTCATGGTACCGGAAACATTTTACCATTCCAGCTACCGATCAAAACAGTAAAGTATTCCTCGAGTTTGAAGGCATTAGGCAGGCGGGAGAATTTTACCTGAACGGAAAGTTTATCGGCAGACATGAAAACGGGGTAATGGCTTTTGGTTTCGACATTAGCAGCCTAATTATTCCAAACAAAGAAAATGTAATCGCCGTTAAAATCGATAACGCCTGGAACTATAAAGAAAAAGCCACCAATTCTGGCTACCAATGGAATGATAAAAATTTTAACGCCAATTATGGCGGAATATCCAAAAACGTTCGCTTGCATGTAACAGGCAATATTTACCAAACACTTCCACTATATTCTACCTTAAAAACAACGGGCAACTATTGTTACGCTAAAGACTTTAATATTAAAGGCAAATCAGCGGTAATTGTTTCTGAATCTCAGGTAAAAAACGAAAGTACTACCGATCGGAAACTCATTTACGAAGTGGAGCTAAAAGATCTTGACGGGCAAGTTGTTAAAACTTTTAAATCAGCCGAAACCACTATTAAAGCTGGCGATACCATAACTTTAAAAGCCGAGGCATTGGTAAATGACTTGAAGTTTTGGAGCTGGGGTTACGGTTATTTATATACGGTTACTTCGAGATTAAAATCAGCAGATAAAATTATTGATGAACTCAGCACCAAAACTGGTTTCAGGAAAACTGAATTTAAAAACGGAATGGTTTACCTAAATGATCGTGTATTGATGATGAAGGGTTATGCCCAGCGCAGCAGTAACGAGTGGCCTGCAATTGGTTTATCGGTGCCGCCCTGGCTAAGCGATTACAGCAACCAACTTATGGTAGAAAGCAATGCCAATTTAGTGCGTTGGATGCACATCACCCCATGGAAACAGGATATAGAATCGTGCGACAGGGTGGGTTTAATTCAGGCCATGCCTGCCGGCGATTCGGAAAAAGATGTAACAGGAACCCGCTGGGACCAACGCAAAGCGGTAATGACGGATGCCATTATTTATAACCGCAACAACCCAAGCATCGTTTTTTATGAGTGTGGAAACGAATCAATCAGTGCGGCACATATGCAGGAAATGAAAGACATCAGAAACCTTTACGATCCAAACGGCGGCAGAGCCATCGGATCCAGAGAAATGCTAGACATCCCGGAAGCCGAATACGGTGGCGAAATGTTGTACATCAATAAAAGCGCAACCAAGCCCGTATGGTCTATGGAATACTCTAGAGATGAGGCTTTAAGAAAGTACTGGGATGAATATTCGCCACCTTTCCACGTAAATGGTGCCGGCCCTAAATATAAAGATGCCGATGCCAGCGATTATAACCGCAACCAGGATTCTTTTGCCATTGAAGATGTAATCCGCTGGAACGAATATTACGAAGAACGCCCCGGAACGGGCACCAGGGTAAGCGCTGGTGGGGTAAACATCATATTTTCAGATTCGAATACCCACCACCGGGGTGAAGAAAATTACCGCAGAAGTGGCGAGGTAGATGCCATGCGAATTCCAAAAGATGCCTTTTTTGCGCACAAAGTGATGTGGGATGGCTGGGTTGATGCCCAAAAAACCGGCATTCATATAATTGGGCATTGGAATTATAAAAGCGGCGTAAAAAAGAATATATATGTAGTGGCCAGTGGCGATAAAACAGCACTATTTGTAAACAACAAATCGCTTGGTTTTGGCGAAAAAAGTAACGGCTTTCTTTTCACCTTTAAAAACATTAACTACCAGCCTGGCACAATCAAAGCCGTTTCATATTCTTCAGCAGGCAAAAAACTGGCAGAAACCCAATTAATAACAGCAGGTAAGGCCCTTGCTTTAAAACTTACTGCAATAAAAAATCCGAGTGGTTTTAAAGCCGATGGTGCCGATGTAATATTGGTGCAGGTTGAAGTTATTGATGAAAATGGAAACCGTTGTCCTACAGCCTCAAATATGGTCAGCTTTAATTTAGATGGTCCTGCCGAATGGCGTGGTGGTTTAGCGCAAGGACCGGATAATTATATTCTGGCTAAAAACCTGCCGTTAGAAAATGGTATAAACAGGGTACTCATCCGATCGGCAACCACCGCCGGAAAAATTAATTTAACGGCAACAGCTGAAGGCTTAAAACCAGCAAACCTTTCTTTCGAAACTACAGCGGTTAAAATTGTTAACGGCATATCTGCCCAGTTACCAAGCAATGGTTTGAAACCAAACTTAAGCAAAGGGCCAACGCCCCTTGATCCATCTTACACCGTTTCGCGAAAATCGATCAAAATTATAGCAGCCGAAGCTGGTGCCAATAGCGATAAAGCCAGTTTAAGTTTCGACGATAACGAACTGAGCGATTGGGTAAACGACGGGAAGCTTAATACCGCGTGGATAAAATATACCCTGGCAAAAGAAAGCATTGTAACAGCAGTATCTTTAAAACTGAACGGTTTTAGAACCAAAATTTATCCATTAAAAATTCTGGTTGACGGTAAAGTGGTTTTTGAGGGCAATAGCAAACCGAGTTTGGGTTATTTTACCGCAAAGTGTAAAGCAACAAAAGGTAAAACAGTTACCATACAACTGGTTGAAGCAGGAAAAGAGAAAGAAAATTCGAATATTGGTGTAGAGGTAAACGGTAAAAAGCTCGATGATGGTGTAGAACGTGCAGAAACAAAGTTAAAAGGAGGTTTAAGTATTATTGAGGCCGAAATTTACGAGCAACCTTAGGCGATCTGTTAAAAGGTCGTCATTGCGAGGAGGAACGACGAAGCAATCTTTCATGCCAATGATCCTTTGCTATAAAGATTGCTACGTCGGCTGAAAAAGCCTTCTCGCAATGACGATAACCTGAGGAAATTAATCTTTTAAGTGCTCCTGTTACTTATTTTGATATTTATACAATTAATTGACCCTCATATTGACATATTATAAAAACAACTATTAAAAAAAGTCGTCATTGCGAGGAGGAACGACGAAGCAATCTTTCATTTCAGTGATCCTTTGCCGTAAAGATTGCTTCGTCGGCTGAAAAAGCCTCTTCGCAATGACGATAACCTGAGGAGATTAATCTTTTAAGTGCTGCTGTTATTTATTTGATTTTTATACAATAAATTAAACCCTCATATTGACAAATTATAAAAACAAAAGCGATGAAAAGACCAAGCAAAATTTACCTCCTATTCTTTAGCTTAACCGTTTTTATCCCTACAGTAAAGGCGCAAGAAAAAGCCAGCATTGAAGTTAATTTCGATAAAAATATTGCGCCTATGAAGCCCATTTGGGCCTGGTTTGGTTACGACGAGCCAAATTATACGTATATGAAAGACGGGCAGAAACTGCTTACAGAGATTTCAAAGTTAAGTCCGGTTCCGGTATACGTACGGGCGCATAATTTACTTACCTCTGGCGATGGTACCCCTGCTTTAAAATGGGGCTCAACCAATGCCTATACCGAAGATGCACAGGGCAATCCTGTTTACAACTGGAAAATTGTTGATCAGATCTTTGATACCTATGTAAAGCGGGGCATGAAACCTTTAGCCCAGATTGGCTTTATGCCCGAGGCACTTTCTACCAAACCTCAACCCTACCAGCACAAATGGAAACCTGGTGCCAAATATGATGAAATTTTAACCGGCTGGGCTTATCCTCCTAAAGATTATAAGAAATGGGGCAACCTCGTTTATGAGTGGGTGAAACATAGCGTAGCCCGTTACGGCAAAGCTGAGGTAGAAAGCTGGTATTGGGAAGTATGGAATGAACCCGATGGTGCGTATTGGAAAGGAACACAGAAAGAGTTCTTTAAGCTTTACGATTATGCCGCAGATGGATTGAAGCGTGCTTTACCTACGGCGAAAATTGGTGGGGCCAACGTTACAGGTGGTGGCTCTAAATATTTAGATGCCTTCATCAGGCACTGCTTAAACGATACCAATTATGTAACGGGCAAAATCGGCTCGCCGCTGGATGCAGTGCTTTTCCATGCTAAAGGCTCGCCAAGGGTGTTTGATGGAACAGTGGTAATGAATGTTAGAAACCAGCTGCGCAATATCGATGGCAATTATAAGGTAATCAGTAAATATCCCCAGCTTAAAAACATTCCTGTTATTATTGGCGAATCCGATCCTGAAGGTTGTGCTGCTTGTGGCATGAGTACCAACCCGGAAAATGCCTACCGTAACGGCACCATGTATTCGAGTTATACCGCAGCATCTTTCGCCAGGCTTTATGCGCTCACCGATCAATATAACATCAATTTATTAGGTGCAGTTACATGGTCGTTCGAGTTTGAAAACCAGCCCTGGTTTGCTGGCTTTCGCGATTTGGCTACCAATGGTGTTGATAAACCTGTATTAAATGTTTTCAGGATGTTTGGCTTGATGAAAGGAAACCGTGTTGAAGCCAAAAGCAACCGCATGTACAACTTAAACACCATCCTCGATTCGAGCATTAGAAAAGCACAAACCGATATCGGTGTTTTAGCCACAAAAGCCGAGAAATCGGCTTCCGTAATGCTGTGGAATTATCATGACGAAGATAAAACAGATGCTAAAGAAACGGTTTCAATTTTGTTAAATAAACTACCCGTTAAAACGGTAACCCTAACCGAGTATCTTATAGATACTGAAAATAGCAACTCCTATTCGGTATGGAAAAAAATGGGTTCGCCACAGAAGCCAGATGCAAAACAGGTTGCAATTTTAGAAAAAGCAGGTCAGCTTAAAATGATCGGTAAACCAAAGAAATTTAATACTGACAACGGTGCTTTTAAAATTGAATTGGCCAGGCAGGGTGTGGCACTTTTAAAATTGGATTGGTAAAGCGGATTTTGCAAACTGTTTAAGCTAAAGCGCGTTTCAGAACGAGTGTTAAATAGATTATTGTTTGTAACGAAAATCATAATCTATTCATTGCATGACATAAATTATCAGTTTTACAAGGAAACCTTCCTGCTCATGGCAGCGGCAAATCATGAGTATCATGAAAGCTTCCTGCTCACGGCAGCGACAAATCATGAGTATCATGAAACCTTCCTGCTTACGGCAGCGGCAAATTATGAGTATCATAAGCTCGCTGCCATGCGCTGCTAAAAATCATTGTAAATAAGCAGCTGTTTAAAAAGAACTGCTTATTTGATAAGATTGCTTCGGCTGGTGCAGACCTGGCCTAGGCAATGAAGATATTAGTAAAGTTCAGTTTTTTTAAAAGTAATAAGCTAGAGATTAAGATTATAGAAAATAGCGATCGCATTACGATTCCCGCATGCGCGAGGAGGACGGATGTATGTTGCCTTCAAGGCTTTAACAGCAAGAAAGGTGCTGAAATAAATTCAGCATGACGATCGTCTTAGACCTACGGGCAAACATGTTTGAAAAAACATAGCGATCGCATTACGATTCCCGCATGCTCGGGAATGACGGATGTATGTTGCCTTCAAGGTTTTAACAGCAAGAAAGGTGCTGAAATAAATTCAGCATGACGATCGTCTTAGACCTACGGGCAAACATGTATGTAAAAGTATAGCGATTGCATTACAATTCCCGCCTGCGTGGGAATGACGGATTTATTACGATGGCAAATCCAAAGATTTCTCCACTACGGTCGAAATGACGATACTATGTACCCTTTCAGTTTCTTAAAAGAGATAAGCTAGAGATTAAGATTTTAAAAGCATAGCGATCGCATTACGATTCCACGCCTACGCGAGAATGACGACGGTCTTAATCTGAACCTCGCTATATGCACCTCAATATATGCTCCATGCTATCCGGCATAGGAAATGATGGAAGGAGAAAACGTTAAAGCTTAATCATTACCTTTCCTTCCATCGTTGCATTGAGGCAGCACACACTTTCCGCCCCCTTCGGCGGAACTTGTGCTGACGACCAAAAAGCTTTAACGAATTTATCCGACATCAGTTCCAAGCCTTTCAGTTATGCCTTATTCTTTGTTGTTTTTATAGGTAGTCATGCTTTCGCTGCGCTCAGGTTTGTTACTTTTGGGCCAAGCCAAAAGTAAGAGCCCTTCGGTGGCTAACCGAGGCAAGCCCGAGCGGAGCGAAGAGCGTTACGATTCCCGCATGCACGAGAATGACGGATGTATGTTGCCTTCAAGGTTTTAACAGTAAAAAAGGTGCTGAAATAAATTCAGCATGACGATCGTCTTAGACCTACGGGCAAATATGTATGTAAAAACATAGCGAAAGCATTACGATTCCCGCATGCGCGAGAATGACGGATGTTATGATGGCAAATCCAAAGATTTCTCCACTACGGTCGAAATGACGATACTATGTACCCCTTCAGTTTCTTAAAAGAGATAAGCTATCTGCACCTCGATATATGCTCCATGCTATCCGGCATAGGAAATGATGGAAGGAGAAAACGTTAAAGCTTTATCATTACCTTTCCTTCCATCGTTGAATTTGAGGCAGCACGCACTTTCCGCCCCCTTCGGCGGAACTTGTGCTGACGACCAAAAAGCTTTAACGAATTTATCCGACATCAGTTCCAAGCCTTGGACTTTTGTTACTTTTGGGCCAAGCCAAAAGTAAGAGCCCTTCGGTGGCTGACCTGTACCGATTTCATATCGGTAACCGAGGCAAGCCCGAGCGGAGCGAAAGCATTACGATTCCCGCATGCGCGAGAATGACGGATGTATGTTGCCTTCAAGGCTTTAACAGCAAGAAAGGTGCTGAAATAAATTCAGCATGACGATCGTCTTAGACCTACGGGCAAACATGTATGTAAAAGCATAGCTATCGCATTACGATTCCCGCATGCGCGAGAATGACGGATGTATTACGATGGCAAATTCAAAGATTTCTCCACTACGGTCGAAATGACGTTACTATGTACCCCTCCAGTTTCTTAAAAAGAATAAGATTAAGATTGTAAAAGCATAGCGATCGCATACGATTCCCGCCTACGCGAGAATGACGACGGTCTTAATCTGAACCTCGCTATATGCACCTCAATATATGCTCCATGCTATCCGGCATAGGAAATGATGGAAGGAGAAAACGTTAAAGCTTAATCATTACCTTTCCTTCCATCGTTGCATTGAGGCAGCACACACTTTCCGCCCCCTTCGGCGGAACTTGTGCTGACGACCAAAAAGCTTTAACGAATTTATCCGACATCAGTTCCAAGCCTTGGACTTTTGTTACTTTTGGGCCAAGCCAAAAGTAAGAGCCCTTCGGTGGCTAACCGAGGCAAGCCCGAGCGGAGCGAAAGCATTACGATTCCCGCATGCACGAGAATGACGGATGTATGTTGCCTTCAAGGTTTTAACAGTAAAAAAGGTGCTGAAATAAATTCAGCATGACGATCGTCTTAGACCTACGGGCAAATATGTATGTAAAAACATAGCGAAAGCATTACGATTCCCGCATGCGCGAGAATGACGGATGTTATGATGGCAAATCCAAAGATTTCTCCACTACGGTCGAAATGACGTTACAATGTACCCTTTTAGTTTCTTAAAACAATAAGTAAAATCCGAAATTATACAACTAAGGTTTCACCACCAAGGTGCTCCATTTACCACAACATTATCAATTTTAACATCCTGATATTTATTCTTCAAGAAAGGCGTTTTAGTAGTTACCTCCAAATCCTTAAAAAGAAAGTTCGATACTTTATCATCTGGATTCCCATCCATTTCACCAAATTTAGTGGCTTCAACTTTAATGTTCGATAATTTGATGTTTCTAATTGTACCAAAAGGTTTTGCTGTACTGCCTTGCAGATCAAAAAATTGTTTCCATGGGTTTAAGTCGATAATCGATCCACAAGTTCCAGTAATGTTTTCTACAGTAATATTTTCATAAAGCTGAAAGGTATCTCCCCTCATTTTCATTCTCAATATCGGGCAGTTATTATTTACTTTACAATTGCGCATGGTGATGTTGCGGGCGTGGATGCATTCGCTGCCCATGGTTAGGGTGGCATGCGATTCGCCGATGGTGCAGTTTTCGATCAATATATCCTCCACAATTCCATTTTCGGGTAGGTTTTGAGCATCAACCCCTTTACCACCTTTAATGCAAATGGCATCATCATTAACAGAAATGTAACAATTTCTAATGGTTACTTTTTTGCAAACGTCGATGTCGATACCATCGGTGCTGGGTGCTTTTACAGGTCTGAATGGTGAGAGGATATCACAATCCTCGATTAATACATTGTTGCACTGATACAAATGGGTAGTCCAGAAACCGGAATTACGCAATTTTACACCTTTAATATTCACATTATTACAGCCCCAGATAAACAATAAACGTGGCCGGCTTACTTCGAGATTTGTAGCATCTCTACCTGTTTTCTTCACCGAATCGCGGTAAAACCAAAACGTTTTCCAGTATTTTAGTCCGTTGCCATCGATAGTACCGGGACCAGAAATATTAAAACCGGCTACTTTGGTGGCATTAATCAGGGCTGCAAAATATTTTAAACTTCTGCCTTCCATTCTTGAGGGGATAAATGGATAATCCTTAATGTTATCTGATCCTTTAAGTACCGCTCCTTCTTGCAACAGTAAATTGGTTTTGGGCTTAAAAAATAATGCCCCGGTTAGGTACGTACCTTTAGGAATTACAATTGTACCACCTCCTTTTTTAAAAGCCTTATCGATTACACTTTGAATCGCTTTGGTATTCAGTTTTGTACTATCGCTACTTACCCCAAACTTGGTTATTACGTATTCCTGGGCTATAGAATTTAAGCTGATTATGGCAAGAAAAGTGACGAATATTAGTTTTTTGATCATGAACATGGGTAAATATAAATAAATGAGCGTAGAAATCAGGGACGTCATACGATTCGGCACGGTGTTTCGCTATTGCCGTCATTCCCGCGCAGGCGGGAACCTTAATGCAACCTATGAAAACTATTAGGGCATTACGATTCGGCACGGTGTTTCATGCAGCTCTATTTCCAATCAAACGGCAAATACCAATTGGCTGGATCCATCAACTTTGCACGGGTTGCAGTAGCATTGGGATCACCAGCCTTTAACAGTTTTTGATAAACCTTTTCTGCTAAAAAAGCTGGATTGTTCTGCCTGCGGGCAACACGAACTAAATCTGGCCAGCGGTTGCCCTCAAATGCCAGTTCGAGTGCATCCTCATCAATCAATTTACCTTCCAAGCCTAACATATCGGTTTGAAAGCTTACATCAATTGCACGCACATTTGCCCTATTTCTGATGCCTGTATTTCTGTACCATGGCGATTTATAATCTGAATTGCTTCTGGCATCAAAATAATAAGGCGAAGTGGTAGGATATGGTGTTTGCATGGTATTGATCTCGGCAGTAGAAACCGGAGATTTTGCTCCACTTAAATAAGTACCGGTGTAGTAGGTATCCTGAATACCAATATTCAAAAACGCCCAGCCTAGTTTGCTCTGCCCATCACGGTTTGCCGCTTCAGCGAAACGCAAGTGTAACAAGCCCGCTCTATAAATTCCCCATTTACCACCTTTATTAAAACTGCTCAATACAGTATTATTATCCGTTAACTTGGTAATTACCGGACCAGCCGCAGAAGTTTCGTAAGATAATCTACCCCTTGCATCATAAGGTATACCGCTGTATTGCCTTTGCGCATTCCAGTTATCAATTGCAACTTTCGATGGTTTGATCAGGTACTTGCCATACAGAGATGAACAAACATCAACCATTGGATTGCCCGGTTTATAACTTGGGTTATAGGGAATGCCCCAAGAAAACTCCGAATTCCAGGTAATATTATTGGTAGGCTGTATAAACATATTGCGCCAACCACCATCAGTTACCAAAGCACCCTCATCCTGTGCCCTTGTGTAACGTACTATTAGGTCGTTATATGCGCCACCGAGAGCATAAACAACTTTATAGGCATCAAACTGAATATTGATGTTGGTATTGGAATTCTCAACATTCATCACCTTGGCATAATTTTCTGCTGCCTTTAAATAATTGCCCTTCCATAAATATAAATCGCCCAATATAAAGGGTTTACAGATGAATATTTTTTGCGTGTTCTGCCCATCAATGGCCACATTTAATGCATTGCCTGTTGGGTACGAGTAAACTTCCTTGTAAGGCAGCTTTTCAGTAAAATCAATCAGTCGGGTTAAAAGCTCATCGAAAGATATGCGCGGATAAAGGCTTAAATTTTTAACATCCTCTACCTTTTCAACAGGATCGGTGATGTATGGAATGCTACCATACTGCGCACCCAATTGTAAATAGATAAAACTGCGCAAAGCACCCAGATCGGAGTAATGTTTATTATAATCATCAACACTCATCCGGTGATCGGCAAGCATTAAATTGAAGTTTTTAAGCGCATCGTTAATGTTCAAAATCACGTTGTAATATGGCCTTGGATCGATATAAGGATTATCTTTACTCGTGGTGTGGTTGGATAGCTGCTTTAAATATACATCGGCATTTCCGGTAACATCTACCAGATCGCCACGAAGTTCGTTTTGTAAAATGTATAACTTTTCAAGGCCCAAAAACTGTCCGTAAGCACCAATTACAGCTGCATCGGCATCACCTACGTTCCGGTAGGCATTGGTAATATCCAATTTATCTTCAGGTACTTCATCTGTAAGTTTTTTGCACGACCATGAACCTGTTGCAAGCAGGGCTACTGCTAAAAGGGCAATAACTTTTTTATTAAAATCCATCTTCATCTTTTTATACATTATCAATTATAAACCAATTCTAACACCAAGTTGGAACGACCTGAACTGGGGTTCTAGTGTGGTATCTACACCCTGCGTAAATATGCTCCCAGAGGCACTAAACTCAGGGTCGTAACCCCAGGTAATTGGTTAAAGTGAATACATTATTAGCCGTTGCATAAAGCTTTGCATACTTAATTGCTTTTGCTTTTAGCGGCACATTATAGGTTAAATTCAAGGTGCGCAGGCGGAAATAAGATCCGTCTTCTATCCACCTGTCAGAAAATTGTGCATTGCCCATCGGGTCGCCATAACTCGCTTTCGGCACATTGGTAACCTGGCCTTCTCCACGCCAACGGTTGCGCACTAGATCAGTTTGGTTGTAATAGCTGTTTCCAGATTCGAGTACCGAACGGGTATAGTTGTAAATATCGTTACCGGCCACAAATGAGAACAACACATCCAAACTCCAGTTTTTATAGCTGAAGGTATTGTTAATACTTCCATAAACATCAGGGTTAGGATCGCCGATTACCACACGGTCGGCATCATTGATAATTTTAT
The DNA here is from genome assembly GCF_979252805.1 of Pedobacter sp. AC402. NCBI lineage: Bacteria > Pseudomonadati > Bacteroidota > Sphingobacteriia > Sphingobacteriales > Sphingobacteriaceae > Pedobacter > Pedobacter sp. AC402. The sequence continues at coordinate 410,455 of NZ_CEEDAI010000006.1, forward strand.
CACCATTGGTATCAATAAACCTGGTATCTCCACCGGTAAATGGCACCAACGCACCTGCACTGTTTCTAATCGATAAACCAGCGGCACTAGCTTCGGCTGTGGTGGCATATACTCCATTGGTGCGCTGACCGTAAAATAAATTAGCTGTTTGGCCAACTCTTGTTAAATAGGTACCATTGGCATAGCTGGTTAAAATATCGGTACTGCCGGGCAGGCTGTTTATTTTATTTTTATAGGTACCCAGGGTGATGCCTAAATCCCATTTGAATGTTTTATTTAAAATGCGGCTGTTTAAACCAAAATCCAATCCTGAGGTACGCATACCGCCCTGATTATCGATATAAGAATTGATCCCTCCTACTGATGCTACAGGAACATAAGCCAGCATTTTGCTGGTGGTATGGATATAATAATCGAGGCTCAGACTTAAACGTTCATTAAAAAATGAAGCATCTATACCGGTGTTGAATTTGGCTACCTGCTCCCATTGGATGCCAGGGTTGGCAATGTTGCCACGCACAAGGCCTTGTAAACCCAACAGGTTTTGCGATACATAATACTGCCTGTTGTTATAATTGCCAATATCATCGTTACCAACCAGGCCATAGCTTAATCTCAGTTTCAACAAATCGATGTATTTATAATTGTGCATAAAATCTTCAGAAGAGATTAACCATGCCCCACTTAAAGCCGGTAAAATAGCCGATTTATTGCCCAGGATATCCAAACCATAACCGCCGATATAACGTACCGATGAAGAAATATCTTTACGGCCAAACCTTGATGATTGATCAACAGCGGCATTTAAACTTAAATAATACTTATCCTTATAATTGTAGTTGGCAGTAAAATAACTGTTCAGGTTACTCCATTTGCCAATATCGCCACCAAAAGAGCGTAATGCGGCATTACTGTTGCCAATGCTGATTAAAACATCAGTTGCGGAGTTGTAACCAATGGCAAAATCCTGTTCGCTCTGGCTCGAGGTAAAACGCGTACCCAATGCGGCATGCAGGGTATGGCCCTTGCCAAACCTCCGGTCGAAACTTAAATGTAAATCATCAAAAACACTAAAGTAACGGATTACCTGGGTACCCAGCTTACTATCGCCAATGGTGGTTGGTAAAATTTCGTTGGTTACGCCTTTACGTGGAATAAACAAAGTTTCCTGCGTTTTATCATAGGTTAAACCAGTTAGGTTAGAAAGTTTAAATGTTTTGCTGAATGCGTAATCAAAATTAATGTTACCAAAAAAGCGGTAAGCTTTCTTCTGGTTCAGTCCCTTTTCAATCAGTGCCCTAGGGTTACTTACCCCCAGGGTATCATATTCGGCCAGGTTTGGCGAAACTGCTCCTGATGCACTGATTTCATTTACCGCTAAAAACGGTGCTTTTACAAGCGATAGAAAAATAGGATTCGTACGGGCAGACAAGCCCTGATCTTTTAACCGCTGTTCGGTATAAGTAAAAGATAAATTGGTGTTTCCGGTAAGTTTTTTGGTGAGGTTTAGATCACTGTTAAAACGCATGGAGTATTTATTGTTGCTGGTAGAATCAATTACGCCCTTATCGGATGAATAACCTGCAGATAGTGCATATTTTGCAATGTTATCGCCCCCGCTTACTTTTAAAAAATAGCTTTGATCGATACTGTTTTTGAAAACCTCGTTCTGCCAATCGGTATTTTGATGGTACATGGAGTAAGTTGGATTGGTTGCCGGGTTCGGATCATCGTTCATATAAGGTTTGGCGGCAATAGCAGTGGCACTTAAACCCTGGCTTTTTAAAACATCAGACAAATAACTCCGGTAATCATCTACCCCCATTACCTTAATGCTTTTAGGTTTTAGGTTGATCCCTGTATAGGCAGAAAAATCGATCGTTGTGGCCAAATCTTTGGCGTGGTTTGTAGTAATGATCATTACCCCATTTGCAGCCTTACTGCCGTAAACAGCAGCGGCAGAAGCATCTTTAATGAGGCTGATGTTTTCGATATCACGAACATCAATAAATTGCAATGGATTATTTTTATGGCCTGTTGTTAACGATGTACCGTAAGAATTTGCATCGTAAACCATACCATCTACTACATACAACGGTTGGTTTGTGGCATACAATGAAGTAAAACCCCGTACAAACACATCGGCACCAATACCCGGTGTACCCGATCTCCTGATTGCATTTACACCCGCCATACGGCCTTGCAAATAACTATCTGGGGTTTCAGAATTAACTGTCCACCCGCCCTGAGGACTCAGGTAGCTTATGGCAGACTCTGATCTGGCCAGGTTTTGTGTACCTGCAGGCAATGTTACCTCAGTAAACAAAGAGTTGTAGCTGTTGGGATAAATTTTAATGGTAGCCAGTTTACCTTTATGTACAGGTAATAATTTGGTGTGGTAATTGGTAAAGCTGATTAAAATTGTGGCATTATAATCGGGTACTACAATGCTGAACTTTCCATTGTTATCGGTTAAAGCACCCGAAAAATCGGTTACGGTAAGTTTGGCTCCGGTTACGGGCTTATTGGTATAACCATCTACCACAACGCCTGTTATTCTTTGGCCAACCAACCGTTTTTGCTTCACTTTTACCGTTGTGGTATCGGTACTGTACTGGCTCGAATCTGTTTTGCCGGTATCGGTTTGCTGTGCAAAAGCCAAGGCGGGGCACACGAGGGCAAACAGCGCAATTAAAATTCCTTTTCGTATGATGGTAAAATTATGCATAGTCTTTTATTGAGTCAGATTACTTAATTAAGGAAGAATAGGTTCAAATCTCAGGTAATCTAGAATGAGCGTATTTTGGTTAACCGAAGTTACGTTTGCCGATATTAAGCGCAGTTGCAACAGCCCATATTGTTGTGGTGTATAATCGCCTAGGTAAACTTCTGTATAATTTAAAGGCGTTACTGTTTGCGTGGCAAACACATCGTAAACCAGGGTTGTTGGGTTAAATATAAAATAGCGCTGGGTAAAGTTGGCCACCTGTGCATCACCAGGGCCACCTGAAATGGCTCTTGCGTAAACTTTGTATTTCACATTTGCAACGGTTGATAGGTATTGAACATAATATTCGGCAATACCATGGTTGTACACTTCAATATCCTTATATGGCAAGCCCTTATCATCCAGTTTAAGCCGGTAAAGCGTATTACCCGATCTGTCTGATCTAAAACCAGAAGGCAGTTCGCCCTCAATTTTAAAGGTTGGCACTTTATCTTTGGTTCTGAAAGGCATGGCATTCATTACATATACAATTCCGTTACTGGCGCGGTATGATTTTACAATAGCCGATTTTTTAATTGGAATTTTAACCCCTCTGGTAGAAATCAGCGTATCTGGTAATTTATCAAGGGTATACAATCCTTTTGCCACCAGATCGCGCACCAATATAAATGCGCCTCCATTTGGGTAAAAAGGTTCTAAACGGTTACGTTCTGTAGTAAAAGTTGCATCCTGCAACATGAAAAAAGTGTATTGCTGGTTTTCCGTACGTAAATCGGCAACACTGTTCCAATAGGTATTTCTTGATACCATTGGCGGGTTTGGCGCAAATATCGGGTTGCCTAATGCATTGTAACCAATAATTGTGGCATTAGCGGTATCAATTACCTGGGTAGATAAGTTGGCGATGTAATTGGTTTGGGTGGGTGCATCGGTACTGCTGAGCATAAAATCCCAAACATTTAACTTGGTTGGCACCGCCTTATCAATTACATATAAAGCACCGTTTTTAACAAAGGCAGGAGTGCCTACAACAGCGGCTTCTTCGAATGTAGCACCAATCATGGTAGCATATTTTTTGTTTTGCAGCAACACTCTTACAGTATCGGCAATGCCTTTTGGTGCAGTGGTGGCAGTTAAGCCAATATGATTGGCCACAAAATCTTTCAATTTTAAAGGATCACTCACAATTGCTGCATCAAGCGTTGCCAATGCATCATTGGTGGGTGCCCAAACCGTATATGTTTGCGATGAGCTTAACAGTTTATCATAACCTGTGCTCCTCACATATTCAGTAAACTTACTCAGGTTGGGCTGGCCGGCAATTTTTTGTAAAAGATCGGTGGTATTATCCACATTTACAATCGCTGTATGCTCCTCCATTGCATTTTTGCATCCCCCCAGCCAAAGCACAATGCCCAGTAACAATATGGTATGTAGTATATTTTTTCTCATTAGTTATTTCGGTTATCTCCCTATTACAAGCGTTTATTTTATTTCTAAATGAGGTTGCACCACCAATTTAATGGTGCAACCTGATTATTAATGGTTTAGGGTTTTTGAAAAATCAGACCGTCTTTACCTGGTGAAAACCTTGGATAATTCTGGTCATCGTTTTCCGGTATAAATTGAATCATATCCAACCAGGTATTGCTGCTTGTTTCTGCACCGCCAACCATGGTTAACCTAATCCAGTGCCTATCAGTAGTCGTAATGTTTACTGTTCCCGCTAATCTGCCGGTTGCAGTTGGCCAGTTATTTTTAACAGCAGGCTGAATCAGGCCAGCATTGCCATTTTTATCTTTATCGTTTGTAGTAGCCAGATAGCGTTTAAAGCCCTGTGCCAACATCAAAGGGTCTGAACTTGGTAAAGCAGCTCCTGCATCAGTCATACCCGATGAAGTGAGCGATTGCCTGAAATCAACAAGATTTGGTAAAATCTGAGCATCAGGCGTGCCAATATCCATACCTATCTGGCAAAGTGGACCGCTGCCAAACTGGCTATAACAGATCCAAACCTTGTATTTACCCTTAACCAACATTGGCGTTTTTAACTCTACCCAAATTGCGCGATTTGCATTTGTTAAACCCATTGAAAGGTTCAATTTATCGTCGTAAGCAATTCTTCTTGTAGCACCGAAAATAGAGACGAAATAATCGTAATTCTGAGGAAGGGTTGCCTTTGCAGCATTATTTACTCTCATTCCTGACAAAATAGAGGCTCCATTTGCAAACAATGGGATTGTACCGCTGGTTGCACCATTTCTGCCACGCCAGATGGGATTTGCTTTTAGTTCTGGTTGGTCGCAAACATCAAAAAATACGCCTGTTGGATAACGCACCTTAATGGAGTAAAGGTTTTTAGACTCATGAATTACGCCATTTGCAGTGGTGATATTGCTGAAGGTTCTGTTTAATTCCACTCCAGGCTCCAATACACCGTTAAATTCATCATCATTTAATAAAATCCGCTGGTTAACATATTTGGTGGTTACTACCTCTTTTGGTGCAAGGGTATTAATGGTAGTTGATGAGATGATATCGGGCGTATAAGCTGCACCTGCCGAAATGTGATAGGCTACATATAACCATAAACTATCGGTATGGCTTTTAGGATTGCCTGTTTTTGAAAATTTGGCTTTAAAGGCTTCATAACTGCTGTAGCCGGCTTTTACCAATGCAGAATCTGATTCGATAATAGCCGTTTGCAATCTTCTGGTGGTATCTGTAACGGTTGATGAAGCTACATTTAAGGAATCGAAAAAACCAGTTTCTTTTAAGGCCTGGGTAAAATACTTGTAACGCCCGCTGGCCTCGATGGTTTGTGCAGTTGTTAATGTTGCAGGGATTAATACATGATCGATTACATGGATAATGCCATTACCCAACCTTACATTCGACTGGCTTATTTTTGCCTGTTTGTTTACAATAATGCTGCTTACCCCGCCTTCGTTTACGCCACCTGTTTGCAGGTACTGGCCATATAAAGTTATTTGTGGCAATTTTCCATCTGTAAAGCGGTTGGTTGCAACAGTATCGGGCAATAAATGGAATTTAACCATATCTTTCGATTGCTCTACACTTAAATCGGCTACGTTCGCTTTGCCAATACCTTTAAGCCAGGCGGTTACGGCATCGTTGGTCGGTGTAAATAAGGTGTACCTGCCATAAGCACCTAAATAGCCAGCCGTGCCCGAACGCTCTACTATCTGCCTCATTAAAGAGAACCTGTCTGGGTATTTATCTAAATAGCCGGTAATGTTTACATCATCTGTAGTGGCTAAAGTGTACGATTCTCTTTTACATGCATTTATAAATATAAAAGCAATAACACAGATCATCGCCAATTTGGCTAGGCTGCGTACATTTTGATTATTTTTCATCATGCTAAAATTTATTTGGTGTAAAATGGATTTTGGACAAGTTTTGAATCGGCAAAAAGCTCGTTCTCGTTAATCGGTAAATAATGGCTGTTTACATCCCTGAACTTGGCTATTGCCGATTGCTGTACAGCTGGTGATACCGTTCGGGCGACCATTTCGAGCAGTACGTTTAAACGGCGATAATTTTCATGTTTTGCTATGCGCAATAAATCATACCAGCGTTTGCCTTCAAAAGCAAATTCCCGCGATCGTTCAGCCAAAATATAATCGCATATGGCATCCTTATCATTTTCATCGGGAGTTTCTTCTGTTGTTTTAACCGCATTTCTTTTTAACCTTAAATCTTTAATGAGGGTAATGGCATCTGCTCCACCACCGGTATAGGCCAAAGCCTCGGCCTTTAGCATCCAGATATCGGATAAGCGGTAAGCCTGCCAATTTACATATGAAGGGTTTTCGCTACCAAATTTTATTATGCTGTTGTCTCCGCTGTAAAAATTAGCGGCGCGGATATCGTAAATCCGGTCTGGGTCTACATCATCAGGCGTAAATATATCGGAGGTTAAAATACCTGAAGCTATAAAGCGTTTTTTAGATTGTATCAGTAAGTTATAGAATACGTTGTTTACCGAATTTTTATTTGAAAATTCGAAAATGGTTTCTGTTGAACTGCCATTAAAAAACACATTGTTGTACCAACCCGAACCTGCACCCTGAACGGCAAATTTCTGCGAATCCATAATTTTGTTGCATTCGGTAATGCAGGCTGCAAAATTATCCATCCATAAATACACATCGGCCAGCAAAGCATTTACTGTAAACTTTGTAATTCTGCCTTTGTCTGATACGGTATTTCCGTAGGTGCTTACCGCGCCTGCTTCGGCCTTTTTTAAATCGGCCACAACCTGATTTAAAACATCTGCACCTGGTGTTTTAACAAGCTCCTGCAAATCGGTATCTTTTGATGAGGAAGTTAATTTTAATGGCACATCTCTAAACGTTTTAACCAGGTAGAAATACATCATGCTCCTTAAAGCCAAAGCTTCACTCAGGTAGGCATTTAATTGTGCATCGGTTAAAGTAGGGTCGTTTTCTTTTACGGCGGGCGCAAAATCCAATACGGTATTGCAAAAGTTAATGGTGCGGTAAAAAGCAGCCCAACTGGTTAAGGTATTGCTTTGCACAATGTTGTTATCAAAAATATCTTTCTCCTCTGTTGTTCCACTCGGCCCGGCATCAATCATATCGGCACGTATTTCGCCATATATAAACATATACTCGGTTAAAGCCTTATCATTAATCCCTGGAGGAGGTGCCAGTAAGGAAGCATAACAACCTGCAACCGCAGCTTGTATATCTTCTTTGGTTTTCCAAAAGCCCTGACGTGTAATGCCATCCCTGGGCTGTAAATCCAACCATTTTTTGCATGAGCTGCTCATGATCAGCATCATGATTATGCCTGTACTATATATAATCTTTTTCATCCTGTTGCTGATTAAAAATTTGCTGTTAAACCAAGAGTAACTGTTTTTATTGGCGGGGTGGTGGAGTTATCAACCACGGTAGAAAATGCCGTGAGCTTTACCGGCACTTCCGGATCCTGGCCTGTATATTTGGTAAAGGTTAAAATATTCTCTACCATTAAATTTGCGCTTAAACTTTTCATACCCAGTCTTTTCATAAAGTTTTTACTGAAATCGTATTTCAGGGTTACACTGCGCAAACGCAGGTAAGAGCCATCTTCTACATACCTATCAGAGCCTAAAAAGTTATATCCGGTGGCATATACTGCTCTTGGCATATCGGTAACGTCGCCTTCGGCTCTCCACCGCCTTAGTACCGCAGTACTTTGGTTGCTAAAACCATTCATATTGGTGGTGGTAATTTTTGTTCCGTTAATAATCTGGTAACCTGTACGGTAGCTAAAGTTGGCACCAAAACGGATGTTGCCATTAATGGTAATTCCGGTACCAAAACCACCTGTTAAGTTTGGATTACTGTTACCTAAATACACAATATCCTTATAGTCGATATTTCCATCATGGTTAATGTCTTCATACATCGCATCGCCGGGCTGAAAAACGTAATCAACAGATGGATAAGCGAAACGCATGTACACTTTTTGTCCGTTTGGACCAACAATCTGGTTGCCGCTATCATCAAGGGCAATGGTTGAATTTAAATCTTTGTAAACTCCTTTAAACTTGAACCCGTAAAAAGAGCCAAACGGGTTGTTTTCCTGGATGTAAACCTTAAATACATTATTGGAAGTAATTTTTCCTTTATTTTCTCGAGGGTAAAGCGGATCAATTTCGCGGATGATATTCTCATTGTGCGAGATATTGAAACTAAAATCCCATCTAAAATTTTTCTTTCTGATCAGTGTAGCATTCAGGTTAAATTCCCAGCCCTGGTTATCCATCGTACCCACGTTAAGATCTACACCCGAATAACCATTATAGGTTGGTATGGCAATGCCAGGATAAAATAAATCGGTAGTTCGTTTACGGTAAACATCAAAATCCATATTAATGGCATTTTTGAACATGTTAAGGGTAAGGCCAAGGTTGGATTGGGCTACTTTTTCCCATCTTAAATCTGATAATTCGAGATTGCTTGAATACACGCCAGACATGCCCAGGTAACTGAAACCGTAATTTTGATAAGTGTTTAAATAGGTATAATCTCCACGTGGTGCATTACCTACAATACCATAACTTGCCCTGAAACTAAAATCGTCGATAAACTTTTCAGTTCTTTTCATAAAAGGTTCGCCAGATACCCTCCACCTTAACGATGCTGATGGGAAAACACCATAACGGTTGTTTGGCCCGAACTTAGAGTTACCGTCGCCCCTTATCCCTGCATTAAAAATATAACGGTCTAAAAATTTGTACTGCGCATTTAACAGCAAACCCACCGAACGACTTTGGGCATATGATGAATATACAGAGCCAACGGCATTTGTTCGTCCATCGATAGATGGATCGGCAAGGTAAGATGATGCGGTATTGGTTGCAAACATCCCCTGCCCTGTTCTGCGGCTATCGTTGCTATCAAATCTTGCAAAGGCAATCAGATCATGTTTTTTACCTAACTCTGGCGTATAAGCCAAAGTAATGTTGGATGCCATTGTAAATCCATCACCGTCAACATCACCTGTAGAGTTTACCACAGCATCGGTAAACAGCTTACCCGTTGCAATTTGAGGCAAAAAGGTTTTGGTTTTTGAATTGTTAATATCTACCTGAAAGTTTGCATTTAACCTTAAACGGTCGGGTACTATTTGGTACTGTAATGAAAACTTCGGAATTACCCTTTCGCCAAGCTGATGGTTACTGGCTGCATTTGCCATAGCCAATGGATTATATGTACCTGGGTAAGTGCCCTGGGCGGTAGCCAGCGGACTAAAATAATTTGAAGTAAGGTTGCCATATTCATCGTACTCGTAAACAGATTGGTTGGGCATTTTTTGATAAGCAATATCCCTGACTTTGGTGCTGTAAAGATTTTCGTTATCGATATGTGTGTACACGATATCTGCACTGAACCTAATTTTTGTAGATACCTGGTAATCTAAATTTACACGGGCACTTAAACGGCCCAAACTTGTACCCCTGGTTGTACCTTCCTGGTTAAAATAATTTAATGATGCACGGTATTTGGCCTTTTCGCCCCCACCGGAAATAGAAAGGTTATGATCCTGAAGATACCCAATCCTGGTGATGGCTTTTAACCAATCGGTGTTGTTGCTGTAATTAAAATAGTTATAAGGGTCGTTCGGATCGTATTGAAACTCTTTGGCAAACTCAGAAGTAGAAAACTGACGGCCGGCGTTGTAAAATTCTTCCAGCACTAGGGTAGAATATTGGTTACCATTTAACATGGGTACCGGACTTGGCTGTTTAGAGTATGAACCTTTAAAATTATAAGAAATAGTTGGCGGCCCCATAGTTCCTCTTTTGGTATTGATAACCAAAACACCATTTGCTGCCCTCGAACCCCAGATGGCTGTTGCCGCAGCATCTTTTAACACACTAATATCTTTAATATCTGATGGCGCAATGTTTAATAACTGGCCGTAATTGGTTTCATCAGAAGTTGCAAAGTTAAAATCAGATGGAATAGTAATGTCGTAAGGCATACCATCTACCACGATTAAAGGATCTACAGCACCATTTATAGAAGATGTACCACGGATGCGGATCTGCATGGGTGCACCTGGATCGCCACTGCTTGCTGCAATATCCAAACCTGCCAAACGGCCCTGCAAAGCCTGATCGATAGAGGCGGCCTGCATATCTTCAAGCTCTTTGGCGTTAATGGTACCAATAGCAGAAGTTTGATCACGCTTATCAATGTTCATTCCGCTACCGTTATCGGCTTTGGCTTTCGAAACAATCTGAACCTCATCCATCTGGTTATCAGCCGACTCCAGCTGAAAGTTAATTGTTGCCTTATCAATGGCAATTGGTGCGGTTGATTTATAGCCAATGTAAGAAACTGAAATTCTATAGGTTTTATCTGCTACGGGCAAAGTATAGTTACCATCAATATCTGATGATACGCCTTTTATAACCCTGCGGTCTTTATCAACAATTACAACCGAAGCACCGATAATGGGCTGTTTATCTTTTTTATCAATAATCTTTCCCCGCACGTAGTTAATTTGCTGCGCACTGGCAATTGCAGACGCAAATAAAAAGCACAGCAAGGCTAATAAACGTAAAGTATATTTTTTAGTCATATCGGTTAGAATTGATATTTTAAGTAATTATTGATCTGATGGATTACTGTGCGGTTTGATAAAACATTACTTCTATCTGTTGGCCCCAAAAGCACATTGGCTGTTCTGCCGATTACATCCCTAAGCATTAGTGTAGTGGTTGTATTTAATGCTATGGTAATTTTTGCCGCATCGCCACCATCGTTTTTCATCAGGGTTTCAAACTGCCCGATCTTTTGTCCATCGCTTACAACGGTGTTTTTATTGATGATATGATATAGTAAGAATTTACTCACTCTGGTAACATCCGAACCATCTGTAGGCGCAGTGGTGGGTATGCCCGTAGTTACATTTCCTGGTAAAACACCATCTTTCACCGCCTGCATTATGGCCGCATTGGTAGGAATGAAAACAGTATAATTTACACCTTCTACCGTACCTTGTATAACCCCGGTTGCCTTGGTATATATAATGTTGTTGTTTAACAGTTGAAAAAAGTAATAATAGGGATCAGTGGTTAGGGTTCCATATTTTTCGATGTGTTTACCAATATTAAGCACAGTATACGTAAGTGCTTCTTTTCCATAAACCGCTGCTCCGTTCACTGGTGTGGTACTAATGGAATCGATCGGGATACTTTGTTTGGCAACCGATACGCTATCCTGTGTACCTGATGAAATCAGTTTACCGCTAGCATATTTTACGTACTCGCCGTTAGAAGCTTCCAAAATTCCAGAGCCTGTAGCAAAATTAGGCACTGCCCTATCGCCAAGGGCAATAATATGTGTTTGCAGAATTCGTTTAAGGGCTACTAAATCGCCTCTGATCGGGGCAGATGCAAAAAACGGATCGTAATTGAAACCCATTTTCCTTAGCGTTACATCAGGAATCATTACCACCAGATATCGCAATGTTGGTGTTTTTAGAGGAGCAGTAAGTCCAAAATAAATCAGCGCCTGCTTCATTACATTGTAATCAGGATCCAGGTTTACATTGCCATAAACTGTCGAAAATACATTTGCATTTTGTGCTTTGTTAATACCGTATAAAAAGCCATTGCTCAGCGCTTGCTTATCTACCACATCAGCTGCTACACGGGTTGTAAAATCGTTTAAGGCGTTTGGTGTTGTGGCAAATTTGCTTGGCCAAACCGTTGTGGTAAACAGGTGTGAGTTTACAAAATCCTTAATAACATCAGGTGCGGATACATATAAATCGTTAAGGTTGTTTACGCCTTTTTTCTTCCAGTATTTTAATAATACAGTTTGTGCATAGGCATTAACAGCAGCATTTGTGGGTGCAAAAATGCTATAAGAACCTTGTTGAGCATCATTTGCATCAACTTTTAAATAATTTTCGTTGTTTGGCGAAAAAGCCAGTAAAGTACTGTAAGTTTTGGCATAAACATTGGCTGTTTTACCACTTAATACCTCGTAGCGGTGAGAAATGTCGGTATTTAACGAATAAGTAACAAACTTATCCAAAAGGCCTTTAAAAACACTGTAATCAGGCTTTTCATTAATATATTGATCGATACTTTGAGGCGGACTTAACACGTTATCGATTACATGGATTACGCCATTTTCGGCAACAATATTCTGCTGCCCATCAATTAACCTTGCCGGCCCTATATTGTTGCCATTGTAAGCAGTATTTGGGTAAAAAAAGTTATAATCAGCCGCAGATAAACCATTAAAGGCCATGTATGGTGATAAGAAATAACTGATATTTTTATTGTTAAAATCGGTTGCCAGATAAGAGCCGTTACGGTTGGCCGCAATTACTTTAATGGCATTTCCATTATTGTCTTTACCATCGTAAACAAAATCGTAATAAACCGTTCTTCTCCTAAAAGCGGTATTTTTCACAAAACCTTTAACGGAGAAAAAATCGCTTAAACGCTCCAACTTTTCGCCATCGTAAACCATTGAGTAACGAACAATTTTTGAAGCAAGATCTATGTTAACTTCTGTTAAGTTATTCTCTTTTAAATAAGCAGCGAAGGCTTCATCAGTTGGTGCAAAAATCGTCCAGGAACCAGCTGAACTTAGGGTTTCTTTGTAACCTGCCTTATCGATACAATCCAGGAATTTGGAAAAATTACCTTTTGCCTGAAGTTGCTGGTAGATGGGTTCACCCAGGTTTTCTGGACGGCCATAAAAGTCATCGAATTCTTTTTTCCGGCAACTGCTCAGGAAAAAAACAACTGTCAAAACGACGATTAAAAATTTGGGTAAAATTTTACTCATAGCAAATTTATTGGATAACGAGAGTCAAAAAATACGGGCAATAAAAGGCTATGAATCTAAATCAATTAGAAGTTTAGGGAGAAAAATTGATCGGAAAGAATGCGTAGAGTTTTATTGCATAGAATTGTATTAACGTTCGTTAATTAAGTTTGGTTAAAAGGTTATCTGGTTAGAATTATTTCTTAAATATAAATAGGTGCCAGAAAATTTCCATCCTGTACTATCCTGTCTTTTTCTTATAAAATATTGCCATAAATAACGTACAAGCGTTCAAGTACATCCTAAATCGATTAATGTCTCCTAAAATTATAATTTGACTTCATTATTAGTAGATTTAATCATACTTAATTTTACGAAAAAGGAGTAATAATTAAATGATTTTAGCTTTTAATTAGCGAATATTATCATCATAAATCCTATCCCAATGGCGGTATAAACTATTCAAAATAGCAATATATACCATAATATTATGTTTTTTCACAGGGAAGAATAAGCAAAAGCTTTAATATCAATAATGGAATGATGGTTCAGGAAAGCTCAATTAAAAGCTGTAATGGTTACCGGCCCGATTAAACCAGAAGGCATTACCTCCCATTTTGAGGCATCAAAATCTTTATAGTTAATATTTACAAAGTTAATTTCGTGGTAATTACGCCATTGGATTTTTTTAATATCCATATCACGGATCCGGTTTGCCATTAAATTAACCACTTCAATTTTGATGGTATTTTGGCCTGCTTTTAAATATTTGCCAACACGGGCCTGAAAAGGGATGCTCCATAAAATGCCAACCTCCTTGCCATTAATCCATACACGCGCGCTTTCATCTACCTCATTCAGGTTTAAAACATATTCTTTAGCAGCTTTTGAACTCAGGTTAAAACTCGAAGTGTAAACCCCAGTACCAGAAAAAGCCTGTAATTTTGGATCGGTCAGGGTTGTCCAGCTTACCAGCTTACTTAAATTCTGATCTGCAGGAAGTTCCGGTCCGCCTTCAGTAAAATGTAATTTCCAGGCTTGATTAAGGTTAATCGTATTTGCAGCTTTATTTAAATAAACCCAAGGCGTATTTGTTGTAGGATTTTTATCAACCTTTAAAAACAGACTCTCGCCAGATTTAAGCTGTACCCGAACTTTTTTATCCCTTGCAGCTGCCAAACCAACATTCGAACTTTGCGGATCCATAATTAAAACCTGTCCACGCTCATTTAAAGCAAGTTCGGTATCAATATCTTGCGCTGTGTGGTTTACCAGGTAATAATACTTGCCTGTTGTTGTTTTTCGTCTGATAAACTCAAGCCCGGTATCGGTTAAAGTTTCTCTTTTAATGGAAACGCTATTTAATGCCTTTTGCACATCATCAGCCAATAAAACCACTCCTTTACCAACTTTAAACTGTTTAATACCATCAGCTCCTGCTGTAAAAATTAATTTAGCCAAAACGGCTTTAAACTGTGCTCTACGTGCTTCGAGATTATTTAAACCGGGAACATCTTTAGGTAATGCCTGAAAAATTACTTTTGCACCATTATTGGCGAGTTTTATAATTTGATTAAGTGTTTCTAAATTGATCATTTCGCACTGCGGAACAATTAACACCTGATAGGGTGCTGCAGCGGCATTGGTACTGATCAAAGCCTGGCTAACCGTTGATTGTTTTAACAACCTATCGGATGCAAAATCAAATGAATAACCTGATTTGGATAACGCTTTCGATAATTTATAAAATGCCGTTGGATGTAACCACTCATCAACATCGTGTACTTTTAGGGCCATATCCAAACCATTAGCCTTATTCCAAACATCGTAAACCGGCCAGTAGATTAAAATTTCATTATCTGGTTTTCCTGATTGCAGAATGGATTGACAACGGGCGATATAATTGTTTAAGCCCTGCGCTTGCGGCCACAAACTGTTGTTCGGGTTCATTTCTACCGAAGCATAAAACAGCCATCCGGGCCAGGGTACATTTGCGGGCGAGTTGGTAGTGCCATGATAAAAAATATGGTTAATGCCTGAGAGGAACAATTGCTCGGCCTCTGGCTTACATTGTGAAAAGGATGTTTTAAAATGCTCGGTTAACCAGGTAAAGGTTTCGGAAGAAGTTAGTTTTTTACCGCCCGTATGTGCCGCAGAAGAGGCAAATTTACTCATTATGGGATCTGGATCCACATTACGGACATCTCCTGCATCGCGTCTGATGCCTTTGATTGGAAAATAACTCGAACCAAATGTTTCCGTTTCAGGAATATCGACTGCGCCATAAAGATCAAGCAGGTTGCCTGGTGAACCATGCGACTGGTTTTTGGTAACCGATTTTAGCTGATGTGCCCAATTGGTCCAGTTTTGCGTAAAATTATGGAGTAAGAGTTCATCCATGGTTTCGCGGTAATCAGATTTTAGGCGGGCTATATTTGTATCTGTAGAATCTTTACCGTTTAAATCTTTAAGGTGAGCGGCCAGATCGTAGCCCCTGTTTTTCTTAAATTCCTGAAAGAAAGTTGGCGTCCAGGTTGCGCCATACACTTCATAACTGTCGTTAAAAAACGAGCGGATACCTTGTGGTTTGCCACCAAAAGCATCCGAAAATCTTTTCAGGTAAATGTTTACCGCATTTTTATCAAGGTGATCTAAAGTAAAACCTTCTCCGCCAGGTGCTGCGCGCTTAACCATTTGCCTGGTTTTACCTGCAAAAGCAGCATAAATATCCCAATTACCGCTCGCTGGCGACCAATTTAGAAATCCGTCAGACTGAACTTTACCAAGCAGGTCGATTACCTCGCCATTGTTTCCATAAGCAGTTAAAGCTTGTAACTGCGCAAAATCCTGTTTAGCCTCCTTAACTTTAATGGCTTCAGTTAACTTTTCGCCAGCTTTTAGTGAGTATTGTTGCGTGATGAGTTTTGTGGCAGCTTGATCGGGCTTAATCTGCGGACCGCCAAACGGCCAGCCTGTACCTGTATTCATATCAACCCCTAAACCCCAGGGTATTGGCTTTGTTTACTGTAGCATGTAAAATATTTATCCATTCTGGTGATAAAAACTGTAAATATTGCTTTTCGTAACCCTTTGCACCGTAAATGGGTGTAATTTCTACTCCACCGAGACCTGCATCTGCATATTTCTTTAAAACCAGGTTCAAATTCTGCTCGTCTACCGCATTTCCCATCCACCACCAGCGGGTCCAGGGCTTCATTTGCTTTTCGATAACAGGCCAGCTACTTGTACTTTTAACAGGCTTTTGTGCTTTAACCAAACTAAAAGTTAATATACTTAGCAGCAAAATAGAGCAGAATCGTTGTAATTGCATAGTTTTAATCTAAATGGAATACCATTTCTAAAGGGAATGTTTTTGGAGAATTATCGGCATTGGTTTCCATAATATCGGCCATGTATGCCCACCATTTTTGTACAATCTGGGTACTGCCTAAATCTTGTGAAGAGCTTCCGTTTTGTTGTTGCACAGCAAAAAGTGTATTGGTTTCTTCATCTAAAAAGATAGAATAATCGCTGATTCCATTCTGCTTTAACAAGGTGGATAGTTCTGGCCAGATCTCATCATGACGCTTTTTGTATTCTGTTTCAAAACCGGGTTTAAGTTTCATCTTAAATGCAATTTTCATTTTTTCAATTTTATTAGTTAGTGTGTGCCATGATCCATGACCGCACGGACATTTTTTTTATTAAATCATTTGTTTCGGTCTGTGAGGACACAGACCGAGGAACTTTTTATAAGGCCCTCAACCATTTAAGTTACCGTCATTCCCGCGCAGGAGGGAATCTTAATGCAACCTATAAACCGTGCCAAAGCATTACGATTCCCAATCAAGTTGGGAATGTCGAAACCGACTAAGGTATTGCTATGGTCCGTGTCCTCACAAACTATTTTTATTTAACCTTATTACTCACCCGCCATGATTAACCACCATGGTCTGTGTCCCCACAGACAATTTATTATTTACCCTTCAGTTTCAGGCTGTGAGGACACAGACCGAGGAGTTTGACTAACGCATCGCCATAATCCGTATCACCATGGCCCACCCACTTTAATTCACTACAAAACTTAAATCAGCACTGTTATCTCCAGCTGATTTGATCCAAAGAATTTTATTTTTTGCATCATAAAACCAACCTTCGGTTTTATCCAGACGATCTGGTGTTTTCAAATTTTTCAAGTTAGTGCCATTTTCTGAAACCCCATTTGGATCTGCTTTGCCTGTCCAATGTATTTTAGTTAAATATTTATGCTTAGTTGGCTTGAAAACACCTGTTGGTTTTGCCACTTTTAACGTTAAACCTGATGTTGTTAAAGCAGAAGTGATTTTCGTTAAAGCAAAGTTTCCTGTTTTATAAGCAGCACTTAAATTATCATCTTCGTACATATTGTATTCTGATGTTCCATAAGGAAAAACATCCAGGGTAATTACGTCAACAGGTTTTTCTCCACTATAGGCCATTTCTGGTTGCATCGGAATAATGCTGCCCGCCTTAACAAATAAGGGAATGGTATCTAAAGGTGCTACCACATGGTGATAACTTTTACCTTCATATTTTTGGCTCGTCCAATAGTTAAACCAAGTACCTTCAGGCAGATAAACCGAGCGGGTAATGGCTCCTTTAATGGTTACCGGAGCTACCATTAAATTATCGCCAAACATGTACTGATCGCCTATTTCGTACACATTTTCATCGTTTTGATGGTTGAGCACCAAAGCCCGCATTATTGGCAAACCTGTTTCGTATTGCTGGTGCATGCTGGTGTACATATAAGGGAATAAACGGTAGCGCAATAAATCGTATTTTTTGAAATTCCGCAAGGCATCTTCACCATATTTCCAGGGCTCTTTATAACCTGGGTGGTCCATTCCAAAAACAAGTGCAATCGGGCTAAGCATTCCAAACTGTACCCAGCGGATATACAATTCGGGATCGGCCTGATGCTCGAAACCACCCATACAATGCGCCCATGAGCCTACACCTGAAAGACCAACATTTAATCCGGCTTTAATTACCGGGGCAAAATATTGCCACTCGCTTGGCCAATCGCCTGCAAAAATATATGGATAACGTTGAATGCCTGAGTAACCTTCTCTGGTTTGATTTAACCCCCTAAAACCATTAAACTTTTCGAATTCCAAAAACGGGGCTTTGGCATATGCAATTGGAAAAAGATTGTGTAAACGTTCTGCATCTTTTCCGGTAGGACCAACTTTTTCACTTTCGTTGGCCAGAGATCCAAAAGCACTTCCTTCATCAGTTTTTAAAAATTTGGCACCTAATTTTGCCACACGCATTACGCCATTATCCCACCACCATTGTGTGGCTTTCTCATCAAAAAAGTTTACAAATTCGCCTGGTTTGCCATTTTCAGGATAGGTATACCCCTTTTCCCGGGCCTGATCTAACAGGTTTAACTTTTTGGCATTATCAAAACGTGGACGAAGGTGCAAGCCAACCATTTTATAGTTCATGGCATAAATGCTGTCGAACATCGACTTTGGATCTTTAAAAGTTTCTCTCCATTCGAAAGAAGTTGCTCCTTTGCCGCCAATTTCACCAAAAAGTCGCCAGGTAGAATCTAACCAAAGCAGATCAACAGGAATGCCTAATGACCGATATTTTTTTGCCAGCTCAACCACATAATGATCGGATGTTTGTGCCTCATAACCCCAGGTACCTCCACTGTATGTGCCGGCATGTAACCCTAAGGCAAACTGTGGCAACATTGGCGATTTGCCTGTAATGTTGGTATAATGATCTAAAATAGCCGGAAAAGTTGGCCCGTACATAAAATAGTAATCCAACTCGCCATCTACAGCTTTAAAACTGTACTGATCCTTTTAGTAGCCCCCATATCCCATTCGGTGGCAAAAGAATTGTGGAAGAAAATGCCGTAACCTTTTGTGCTCATAAAAAACGGAACCGGGCAATAATTGGCCTCTAATATATTATAAGCACCAACGGCATGAGGCAAACCTTTACCACGACCAACATTTAAGGTTAGTTTTTTAAATCGGCGGTCCATAAAATCCATACGCTCCCCAAAACCAAAGAAATGCTCATCGGCCTCCAGTTTTTTGGTTACCCCTACTTTTGTATTTTCTTTGGCTAAGGCCCCATTAATTTCGCTGCTCAATAATTTTCCTTTTGCATCAAAAACATCAATCCTGAACGGATTTTTATATAATTTAAGCACCAATTTTGACGTGGCAAGTAAGAAATGATCTTTTTTATCCGAAATTTTAACAGCTACATTGGCCCAGTTGTAATTTATCACCATCAGGTTTTCATTGGCTTCGAATTTACCGTTCCAACTGCTTCTAACCCTAAATATTTCTGCCGTACAGAACTCCAATTTCACCTCTCCTTTTGTGGTTAAAAATGAAATGGTATTACCTGTTTTCTTAAAACCAGATTTATAATCGCCGATGCTTTGTGCCCTGGCAATGGCAAACATAAAAATTAAGGAAAGGGCAAAAGCTAAAAGTTTCTTCATCATATTTATTGTATTTCCAACTGGTTAATTACTAAGCCCGGATCAAGCATATAAATTTTCACAGTCGATTTACCTGTTTTATTAATTTCGTGTTTGGTTATACCCGAAGCATAACCTTGCAATACATTCTGTTTCCAGATGTTGTTTTCTGAAACCGGAGAAATGTTGATGATCTGCGGCTTATCATTGTCTACAGAAATAGCATAACGCACTTTTATGCCATTATTTACGCCTTGTGTGGGTAAACATTTCACTTCAATTTGGTGTAAACCTTTTGTTTTAAAATCAACATTATAAACAACGAATGCGGCATTTGGTAGTGCGGTTTCACTAATAGGTGCAAAAGTAAAAGGATAAAGCGAAATGCCATTACCCCCTAAACCAAGGCCTTTTAAAGTTTGCAGGGTTAATCCCTTTGGAACTGATTTTTCTGTGAATGAAGCAGCCCGAATAATGATTTTATTTTCAGGTTCCGTGTTATGATCTAACGGTTTCAAAGCTATGGAATCGGCAACTTTTGGCATTTTAAAAACGGCTAAATCACGGGGTTTCCAGCTCATTATTCCGTTCCATTTGCCACCGGCAATTTCTTCATTGTATTTTTTAGTAATCAACTGAATCTGATCAAAAGCTGCTTTTGATTTTTTCGAATAAGTTAAAGCAGATTGATTGCCATTTGCCGCTAAAACCAAACTTTTCTTTGCGTATAAAATCTTTTGGTTCATCAGCATCGCACCTTCGACAGGATACAAAACCAATTCGAAAAAAGCATCTTTTAATCGGGATGGCATTTTACCATTTAGGCTCTTAGCCTGATCATAAATTCTTTGGTAAGCGGCTAAACGTTCTTCAGCCTGTTCTTCCGTAAAATTTACATTGGCCATATGTTCGGGCTTAGCAGCTTGTGCCAAACGGTAATATACTTCCTTAATTTCGGCGATGGGTTTTGCGAATTCATTACCGAAAGTTTCAGCAGCCCAGCTATCGGCATATTGATCTGCCTTTTCGGGTTTCCACTGGTTAACATTCCAGGCCAGATCCATCGCAAATTGCGTTTCCATTTCTGCAGGTTTTATATCGCCAACATTTATCACCCAAAGCCGATCTGCCTTATACTGGTAAGCTTTGCTTAACTCATACGAAATTAATGATGGAGAAATAGATGAAAGCCAGAGGTAATCTTGCGGCGCACCCCAATAAGAAATATGGTAATATACCCCACTTCCCCCCGATCGTTTTTGCTCCTCGGGGTTGGAAAGCTGACGGATGTAACCGTGATTATCATCAGCCCAAACAATGGTTACATCATCAGGCAGTTTTAAACCGGCCTGATACAATGAAAGCACTTCTTTGTACGGACAAAAAATTTGTGGGATGGAATTGATGGGTTTAGTTATATTTTTGCTCAAAATCGTTCGTTGATCGGCAATTACCTCTCCCAATAATTTAACTTTTTCATTTTTATCTTTCGGGCCGGGCATACTGCCATCATGAATGCCACGCATGCCCACAGTATAAACCGATTCGTAATTTTTGGCTTGTTTTACGCGGTCCGTCCAGTAATTTGCAATTTCGTTTTTATTCAGATCGTAACGCCATTCGCCCGGTTTTTTGCCGTATTCGTGTTCAAAATTTTCTGCCCATTCAAAAACATTATTTCGTAGCATCGGTTCGCAATGGCTTGATCCTAAAACAATTGCATATTTATCGGCCATTACCGGGTTATTGGCATAATAATAAAATGCTTTGGTTGAAGGGTGCATGCCCGGCCAGATGTAATTTGCTTTTAACCTGAGCAGCAGTTCGAAGATTTTAGTGTACGTTTTCGGACCAATATCTTTAACGTCAGTATCCATCATTTTGGCTGCCCAGGGTTGGATACCCCAATCTTCATCATTAATAAAAATACCCCGGTATTTAACCGATGGCGACTCTACCAAAGGCCGACCTGCCTGAATATATAACGATTTTTTTGTTGCAGGTTTCACATCAGCCCACCAACATAACGGCGATACGCCAAGCATCCTCGACAGTTGAAAAACGCCGTAAGCAGTGCCACGCCTATCGCTGCCAGCAATAACCAAAGCCCTTTTTACTCCCTTTAAAGGATTTTCGATCACTGAAATAGAAAATGTTTCCCATTTGCCGGATAATGTAGCGCGATTGATTTTTGCTGATTTAAGCAATTGATTGATATAGCGCGATTGACCCACAGTACCAATAATGATGGGATAAGCACTTAAAACAGCATTATTTTTAACGATCTGGCTGGTTGAACCAGATAACAAATGAATATCATCTTTAAAGGCTTCGGCAGCAATACCTACAACTTCAGCATCACTATTATCGATATAAATTGGAGCTGCTTTTCCTCCTTCCACAATCGGGAAAGAGGAAACTTTGTTAATTTCAGAAACTGCAATGCCTGCATTTTGCGCCATATTTAGTTTGGGCAGCAAAAACAACAACATCAATACCGATCGGCCAGCTAAATTTCTGAAATTCATTATCATTATTTCTTAAGCTTATAAACTTCAGTTCCGGCCAATAGAAAACAACCCAAACCATAATCTTCAAAATCGGGTACGCTGGTGTAACTTACCGGCTGCCCATCTTTCGGTTCTTTACCTGTTCCTTGCATAAAACCTATAAAACCATTTTTTTGAACGGCATCTTTCGTCATGGCATTCCATGCTTTGGTAATAATCGGCAGGTATGTGGCTTTATCTAAAATTCCCTGATTTACGCCCCAGGCCATGCCATATACAAATAACGCTGTGCCTGATGTTTCTTTACCACCAAAATGAGTAGAATCGTGTAAACTTACGTTCCAAAAACCATCAGCGCGTTGTATGGGCACTAAGGCTTTAATCATTTCATTGTAGGTTTTTAAATATTCACTCCGGTGGGCCTCATTTTCAGGGATACTTTCGAGCACACGTACCAATGCGGCCACAACCCATCCATTGCCCCTGGCCCAATAACAATCTTCGCCATTTGGTTCTTTATAAGGAGGCACAAAATCTTTATCGCGCCACCAAAGGCCATCTTTCGCATTATACAAACCACCACCTTCGGTATTTTTAGAATGCATATACATTTTGTACATGTAATTGTAATAGGCAGTATCGTTGTATAATTTACCAAGTTTAGCAAAAACAGGCATACCCATTTGGATGGCATCAATCCAGGTCCAATCGTTTACCCGGCCCGATTTTATTACCAAATCGATCGAAGCTTTAATGTCTTTAATGCGTTCTGGTTGTTTATCAATCAGGTATAGGTCGATGTAAGTTTGTCCACAGGCCTGGTCGTCGGCATTTTTGGTGGCAATGCCATTCCTTAAGCCCCAATTATGTTTTTGGCCCCATTGAACGGCATAATCGTAATATTCTTTTTCGGGATGGATTTTATAAAGATTCATCAACCCTTCGTAATACACAGCCCTCGTCCAGATGTTGCTTGGCCGTTCTCTATTGGTAATAATTGATTTCCCGGCATCAGGCCATTTGTTCATGAAATAAGCATTCGTAAGTTTTAGCACTTTTAAAACCTCCTTTTTATTTGGAATTTTCTGCGCAAAAAGCAACTGAACAGATATACTGAAAATTATCGCGGAGCTGAATATAAATTTCTTCATGGTATTTCGCTTATTAATTAATTGGATTTAGGTTTTAACTCATCCGGACTATCTTTTGTAAAGGTATCGAACTGAATTTTCGACGGACTTTCTAAGATATCTTTGATGGTATTAAAGGCTACCTCGTATTTTGGGTTAAATTGGGCAGAATTCATGTATTGCAGCAAACTAAAGTAAAGTTGTTGAGCCGCAGGAGCATCTTTTAGTTCAGGAGAGAGGTTGGTACTCGAAACCACCAACTTCCCCTTGCCCACTTTTGCTTCGAAAACCATTGCCAAACGGCGGTTTAAAAACCAGGTATCTATTGGCTGAATAATGGGCTTAAATCCTGAAGGAAAATCTTCGAGGTTCATTACCTGCGATTTGTTTACAATTTCCCACCACTGCATATCGCTATGGAAATCAGTCGGGAAGTTGTTAAATGCTGCATGTTTTGGATCGCATAAAATGCCTAAAGTATGTGGCGGGCGCATTTTAAACCACGAGGTATTCCAAAAAACAGGCAAAAAAGTTTGCACCACTTCTTTTCCTTTTACTACTTTGCCAGCTGCATTAAGAAAAACATTTCCTCCATCGGCCAAAACCGCCTGGGCTTTTTCATCTAAACTGGTGCAATAATATACATTGCTTTTAACCTCAGGCAGTTGTACGGGGTAAACCCAAAAGTTCCAATCGTTAGCAAACTCAGTTCCATCAATGGCAACCTCCAGTTTCAGTTTAGTTGCTTTTGTAATGTTATTTAAAGGCACTTTAATGCTGCCGATGGCAATGCAATTGGTGATGGCTAACCTAATTGCAGGGAAATTACCTTTAGCTACATTGGTTCCGTTCGCATCTTTCAATGTCCAGGATAGTGTTGCATTTTCAATCGGTGCTTTACCAAAATGTGATACCTCTACCGCAGCTTCCAAGGTTTCGTTATTGGTAAAAACAAATTTCGAAACTTTTAACAGAGGCACAGTGCTGTTAGAAAAACGCTTGAATTCTTTGGCCGTAATATAACCTTTTTCATCCCAAAAGGCATCCAAAACACCTACAAGTGCCGTTCCCTGACCTGGATAATCATTTAACGACAATAACTGGTAACCGTTATAATTTGGTGTGCGCAATGCTTTTTCGATTTCATTTTTGTAACAAAGTGCCTGCAATTTACCCGAAGCCATTAAAAAATCGTGGCCCTGATCGGCCATATCGTGGTCTTTAAGATCTTCCTGAAACATCTCAAAGTTTTTAGCACGATACACACCTGTGTATTTTTTTATTTCATCAAAATTCGGGAAAGCACAATACTGTCCCATCTCATGCGCTACAAAAGGGACTGTAAACTGTTCAATCTGTTTGGCATAAGTAGAAATACTTTCTGGTTTCCTGCCCCAATCTAAACCTCGTGCCCCTGCACGTACCATATATTCGTTGTTCGGAATTACCGGCCAGCTGCCACCAACCGATGCCCCAGTATACAATCGCCTCGAATCTTTAGCTTTCCAATAATTGTTAAATTTGGTGAGGTATTCTACCTGTTTGCCACGTGGTTCATTTCCGTAGGCCATCATACAAAAAGATGCATAGTTACCATAGCTCTTAGTCATGCGGTTGGTTTCATCGTAGATAAACTGGTCGATCGGTTTACCATCCCCGATAGATGTACCGTGGTTGGCCCAACTAGGGCCTTCTGGCTGAAGATAAAAACCTACCTGATCTGCCGCAATAAAAGCAGCTTCTGGTGGGCAAAAAGAATGGAAACGCATGTGGTTTAATCCATGGGCTTTCGAAATTTTAAAAATGCGTACCCATGCTGCAACATCCATTGATGGATAACCTGTTAACGGAAATTCACAATTGTTAACCGTACCGCGTAAAAAAACCGGCCGACCATTAATTTCAAAAGTTCTGCCTACAGCTTTAAACTCACGCATCCCGAATTGCACCTTTTTTTGATCTTTTTTGCCATCTTTTGATAGTAAAGTAGCTGTTAAACGGTACAATGCCGGATCGAATTCATCCCAGGTGGCTATTTTATCACCCATGGGCAAATTAATTTCTAAATTTCCTTCGCCATTTGTAAGTTGATAAGCGGCTGTTACGGGCTTAACCTGCAAAATATTTTTCGTGTTAAAACTTGCTGCCGAAAGTATAATTTTCCCTGCAGAAGATTGATTGGCATTTGCCTTTAAATGGATTTTAACCTTTGCAGTTTTGTGTTTTAAATCCGGATAAACCTGAAGATCTTCAAAATACACCGGCGAACCTGCCAACAGTTCCATTTTACCCACCACACCATTCCAGTTTCCTTGTGTATGATCCGTTAAACTATGCGAATCCTGCCCAACATTTATCGCTTTAATGCGGTTATCGATTAGCAAAGTTATGGTATGTTTACCGGCTTTTAAATTTGCCGGAAGTTCAAAATTTTGCGCAACCACAAAGGTATATTGGGTTCCGATTTCGACATCATCTATCCAAACTTTTGTTTCTGAATGGGGATATTCTAAAGATAATACCAGCCTTTTACCATTCCAGTTTGCCGGAATTTGAATATCTTTTTGGTACCATGCCGCACCAGTGTAATGTTTGGCAGGTGTAAGCCAGAAAGGTATTTTCAGGTTACCTGGCTTACGGTATTTTTCTAACCGGGGATGAAAAAAGTACGAACTATCGTAAATGCTTCCGGTCCATTTTGTTTTAAGGGTAATATCATCGCCTTTTAAATTTTCGGCCATTGAGCCTGGCAGATTCACAGATTCGGGAAGAATAGTTGAATACCATTTTCCTTTTATGCCTTCATCTTTAGCATCAATTTTAAATCGCCATTTGCCTGCAAGTGAAATGCTTTGGGCATGTGTTTGTATGATGCTCAAAAATATAAAAGCAATGCCTATCAGCACTTTAAAAATTTGGTTAACCTGTATCTGCATAAAATTTTACGGTTTAATACCGTTGGTATTTGGTTAGGCTGTTAAAATAAAAAAATATTGGCACGAAAGCATCCTGTAGCATCCTGCTCCGCTTTATTTTAAATAGTTATTCAGCTTATTGTTTTTTAATTTTTTAAGGCCTTCTACAACAGCAG
Source organism: Pedobacter sp. AC402 (assembly GCF_979252805.1). NCBI lineage: Bacteria > Pseudomonadati > Bacteroidota > Sphingobacteriia > Sphingobacteriales > Sphingobacteriaceae > Pedobacter > Pedobacter sp. AC402. The sequence goes on from NZ_CEEDAI010000006.1 coordinate 436,744, forward strand.
CAGCATTTAACTTTGCGCCTGCTTCGTTGGTATGGGTATGGTCTTTTTCAGTAAAAAATGTTTTTACCTCAGTTGCACTTAAAGTGGCATATTTATCTTTAATAATCTGGTTTAATGGAATAAAATCTACTTTTTCTGCTTTTGCAACTTCAGCTGCCCATGCAGCATAACTATCTGTAGCTAAAACAACCGCATTATCTTTAACCGGATTTCGTGGAATAGACGAACATACAATCGCTGTTGCACCTTTGGCTTTAATATCGTTAATAAATTTACGCAGGTACCAGCCATAGGTATAAACCACCTCCTTCTGTTTCTTAATCGGGTTATAAGTTTCTTTGCTCTCTGTACCAATACCTTTTATCGTACCACGGGCACGGGAAGTATCATCAAGCGGACTGCTATCGTTATGCCCAAATTGCATCATCACAAAATCGCCTTTTTTTACCTTTGCTAAAACAGCATCCCATAAGCCATTGGTTTGAAAGGTACGACTGCTGGTACCACCGAGTGCATCATTTTCAATATTGATTTTTTCGTTATTAAATAAGTCTCCGATAAAACTCCCCCAGCCCCATAAAGCACCATCGCCTTTGCCCTTTCCATTTTTAACGGTCGAATCGCCGATTAGGAATAAGGTAGGTTTCGCCTGCTGTTTTAAAATGATGCAGGAAGAAAAAATAATGAATGTGGTTAAGAGAATTAGGTGTAGGTATGATTGAGTTGATTTCATGTTATTAAGTGGTTACACATATTTTAGTTTATTCAAACCTCGCAGGTTTTTAAAACCTACGAAGTTTCTCCTGACATCGGAATTCTGACCTCCGACTTCTAGTCTTTTAGATATTTTTTTAAATTACAGTTTTTCAGTTCTTTAATTCCTTGTACTACAGAGGTCGCATTAACTTTTGCACCTTCTAAATTGGTGTGGGTATGGTCGCTAGGGAAATAAAGTTTAACCTTTTCAGGGCCCAGGGCATCGTATTTATCGGCTGTTATTTTATTCAGGTCTATAAAAAATGTATCTTCTTGTTTGGCAACTTCAGCGGCCCATTTACCAAAATCTTTATCGGCACGTTCCACTTTACCATCTTTAAAAATATTTCTCGGAATCATCGACAGTACAATCGGCGTAGCTCCTTTTGCTTTGGTTTCGCGCACAAATTTGCGGATATACCAGCCATAGGTGTGTACAGTTTCTACTTTTCCATCTGGCCAGGTTAATACTTTGGTTTCTTCACCAGTGCCTTTCAATACACCCCTTCTGCCCGCTTTTGTAGTATCAGGAACACTACCATCATTGTGCCCGAATTGCATGGTAACAAAATCGCCCGGTTTTAAGGTTTCCAATACTTTATCCCATCTGCCCTCTGATAGGAAAGTCCGCGTGCTTCTTCCGGCCATGGCATTATTTTCTACATGGATTTTTGTGGTATCGAACAGTGAAGCGATCGGCGTTCCCCAGCCCCAGGTTTCTTTATTGGAATTGCGAACGGTAGAATCGCCAATGGTGTGCAGGGCGGGTTTATCGGTTTTAATAAATGCAGAAGCCAAAAATATTATGGTAAACGCTGCAAGTAGTTTTATGGGTGTTAATTTCATTATTATTAATGTTAATTATTTCTGAATATTATTTTCTGATTTAACAGCTTTAATTTATTCGATCTTGAAGCGACCTATCGTCATGCTGAATTTAGTTCAGCATCTTTGCAAGATAGACCCTAAAATAAATTCAGGGTGACGATCAACGTTATTTACTGATCACTTCTAATTTTACCGCAGCACCATCAAGTCCATCTGCCAAAGCCTTAACCTCGATGTTGCCAGGCGCATTGCCCTTAATAAAAGCCATACAAACGCCTTTATAAGCATGGCGTTGTGTAGCTTTATACATTTCATGACTGTTAATATTTCCATTATCAACAGCATCAATAACTCCACTACCTGTGATCGTGAATTTGATCAATTGATCGGCATTTGGGCAGATATTGCCATTTGCATCGTAAATTTTTGCAGTTACAAAAGCCACGTCATCCCAGTTATTACCGATTTTGTTTTTATCAACTGAGAGTACAATTTTGGCTGGTGCACCAGCAGTTTTAAGTTCATCTGTTGTAACTACCTTACCTTTATTTTTACCAACTGCTTTTATACTGCCTTTTTCGAAAGTTACATCCCACAAACGTGGCGAATCATCAGCTGGCTTTGGTTTACTCCCTAACGATTTTCCGTTTAAAAAGAGTTCTACCTCTTCGCAATTGCTATAAACGGCAACTTTTGCATCATCATATGTATCAAAATCGGTAGGTGTCCAGTTGTTAATCCAGTCACCAGCACCTGCATTATCTTCTTTGCGCACAATGTGTACCACAGGTTGATCTGACCACCAGCTTTGGCGTTGCAAACTTTGCTGTTTCCAACTGCCAATCCTGTCAAATAATCCCTGTCCATTAGTAATTTGAGGCCAATCGGCTTCTCCAAGGTAATCAAAACCCGTCCACCAGGAACTGGCCTGCCATAAAAGGATTATCGCGCAATGCCAAATATTGTTGTATTACATGTGTATTTTCTGTACCGATTACTTTTAAATTCGGTTTTTGATTGTGCAGGGCCACCAACTCATTTTCGCGATAATTTTGGCCGACAACATCCATTATTTCGGCAAAACCATTGGTATAAACCTTCGAATTGGCCGGACGGAAAAGTGCCATTGTAACCGGACGGCTTCGATGAAGCTGATGAACCAGATCTTGCTGATCTTTATATTTTTTAAACCCTTCGGCACTGTTTAAATCGTCGTGAATTTCGTTTCCAACACTATAAATTACAATAGACGGGTGGTTACGATCGCGCATTACCATATCGCGGGTATCGCGTTCCCACCATTCGGTAAAAAATCTGTTGTAGCCTTTTTCTCCATTATTTTTTGACGAATTCCAGGTATCAAAGGTTTCATCCATCACTAAAAAGCCCATCTGGTCGCACAGCTCCAAAAACTCAGGGGCAACAGGATTATGTGCCGTTCTGATGGCATTAACGCCAACTTCCTTTAAACGTGCTAAGCGGAATTTCCATATACTTAAAGGCACTGCTGCGCCCACAGCACCACCATCATGATGTAAACATGCACCTTTTAACTTAAAATTTTTGCCATTTAACCAAAAACCAGTCGCCGCATCAAACCTGAAAGCCCTGATGCCAAAACTGTTCAATTGATCATCTACAACTTTTCCGTTAAGGGTTACTTTCGTTAAAGTTTGATACAGATCTGGCGTTTCGAGGTTCCAAAGTTTTGGGTTTGTAACTACAATACTTTCTTCTACACTGGCATTTTTTCCAGCAGCTATTGTTTGTTTGCTTTGAGCCGTTTTAACAACCTTCCCTGTGGCATCCAAAACAGATGTTTCTACCATAACCTGCGCACTTTGACCAGATTCATTCAGCACATTTGTTTTTACCTTAACTGTAGCTTTTTGAGCAGTAGCATCTGGCGTGGTAATGTAAACTCCCCAATCTGCAATATGAACGGCATCTGTTGCCACTAAACGCACATGCCTGTAAATTCCTGCGCCAGTATAATAACGCGATGCTGGTTGTACCGTATTATCAGCCTTAACCGCAATTACATTTGTTTTACCTTTACCAAAATTTAAATGCTTGCTCAAATCATAGCTGAAACTGATATAACCGTAAGGCCGTTTGCCCAAATAAAAACCATTAATCCATACTTCGCTATTGGCCATTACGCCATCAAATTCTATCGTTACTTTCTTTTTGGCAAAACTTTCATCAAGATTGAAACTTTTACGGTACCAACCAATTCCCGAAGGTAAATAGCCTCCACCACGTGCCGTTAAATTTGCTTTATCGTAAGCACCTTCTATGCTCCAATCGTGTGGAACATTCAATTTTCTCCATTTTGACTGATCGAAGTCAGACTTTTCTGCACCCTGGGCATCTCCAAGATTAAAAGCCCAATCCTGATCGAAAGGCTTAATTATTCTTGCCTGTTCTTTTACTGTTTGTGCAAATACAACAATAACGTTGAGTAATATGATAAAAGAAAGGATATAAAACCGGTATATTTTCATAATGTGCTATAGAATCATTTATTTTTTAGGCTCTACCAATATAATGTGTGGTTTAGGGGCCTTTTTCATCCCAAAACCGAAATAAAAGCCAGTATGTGGCGGTTGGTTATAGCCATCATTTTGCCAGGCAATGCTTAAACGGTACTGCGGATCGTGCATTAAGGTATAATTGCGGTGCGTTGTGGGGATGGTTGTGGTATAAATCCTCAAGTTTTGGTTATCATACGATCTTAAAATCAACTCTTCGCGCCAATCGCCAAAAATATCAGCACTTAAGGCCGGCGTAGATTTGGTTCCATTGTTAGAAACTGCACCATCTGCTGTAAATAGCCGTCCGCCATTATACTTGTCAATATGGTTGCCATCTAAAAGTTCTCTTGATAAATCGCCATCCCAGTAGATTAAGAAATTAGTCGATCGTGGTTGATTGCCGATCCTGTTCCCTTTAATATCATATAATCCGTTCGATCCCGACCACCACATTTGTGCGCCAAAGCGGGTATTATCAATGTTATCGGCCACTCCCCTGCCAACATCTTCATCCTGCGATCCTTTCCATAATATTTCTCCTGTTCTGGCATCGTAAACAGCTGCACCTGGGCCTTTAGTTCCTTCTTCTATTTCATGTACACCAAAAACCTCCAAACCAGGGTGTTCAGGGTCGAGATCGGAAACATGAATGGCATCGCCATGGCGTAAGCCTGTGGTATACAACCCCTTTCCATTATCATCTACACACATCGATCCGTAAATAATTTCATCCTTACCATCCTCATCTACATCTGCAACGGTGAGGTTATGATTTCCCTGACCAGAAAATGGGTTTTTACCATCTTTACTATCAAATACCCAACGCGAAGTTAATTTACCCTTCCGCCAATCCCAGGCCGCTAAAACCGTTCTGCCATAATAACCCCTGCACATCACCACACTTGGGTGTACACCATCTAAATAAGCTACACAGGCATTAAATCGATCAACCCGGTTACCTGTATTGTCGTTTTTACCATTACCACCTTTGCCACCCCATGCCCCAATATCGCCACGGGCCGGAATATAATCGGCAGTAGCCAAAGCCTCACCGGTTTTACCGCTGAATACGGTTAAAAATTCAGGGCCATCTAATACTTTACCGTTCTGGTTGCGCCAGTCTTTAGTCGAATCACCAATTACTTTCCCCTTACCATCTACAGTTCCATCAGCGGTTTTGCAAACCATTTCGGCTATGCCATCGCCATCCAGATCGTACACCATAAACTGGGTATAATGTGCCCCTTCGCGAATGTTTTTGCCTAAATTAATTTCCCATAAAAAAGTTCCGTCCAGTTTATAGGCCTGAAAAATCGGGGGGTCGGTTAATCCGTTTGAGGAGTTATCTCTCCCGCGCCCGGTTTGGTGCAATACAATCTCATATTCACCATCGCCATCCAAATCACCCACAGAAGCATCATTAGGGGTATAACCTGTAGGAGTTTTTAAAGGAATGGTTAAATATTGCTCAATTGGCGATTTGGCAGCCAATGTAAAGCTATTACTGGCTTCTAATTCGTGGCCGTTTAAAATTGGTTTTACAAAATAACTGTTCTGAAGATCAAATTTAACCCCTCTATCTATAAAATTGGTGCTTTCCGAAATCGGCTCGCGATTGAGTTTAACCGCAGCTCCATTTCCGGTTTTGCGGTACAGGTTAAAGGCAATATCATCAGGATCGGTACCCAGCATACGCCATCCTATATAAACAGAATCGGTATTTTGCCGTATGGCAACCAGGCCCCTGCCCAACTTTTCCATTTGCCGTTGGGCAAAAAGTGGAGCCGACACAAACAGGCTTACGATAAAACATAAAATGACGATGGTTTTGGTTTTCATAACTTATATCGCCTCTTAATTAAGTAATATTGTGATTTATCATTCGGGTGATTATTGTACTTTATATGCAGCTTTGGCCGATACAGCCACTCCTTTATCGGTAATTCCATCAGCTTTTATTAAAATATTGGTTTTATTGTCGCCATTAAAATAGGTGATGGTTGCCATGCCATTCTCGTTGGTTTTAACCGATGGCGACCAAAAAACCGTGGTACGCAAATCTTTATTCTGTGTAGCCGGACTATTGTAATTAGGCGCATAAAAAGTTCTGGCCGTGTAGTAACCATTTAAATTAATGTTAAGCAAATCTAAATTTGATCCGCGGAGTGCTTCATCTTTTAAGTTTAGGCTGATCACATAAACATCTTTCGCTTCGCTGTTAACCAAATGCCTTACAGTAACCTGGTTGATTTGATCCATAGTTAAACTGTAATAATCAAGTCGCTCAAAAAGGTCTTCCCTGTTATTGATCAAAATGCGCGGTCTTACTTTTTTACCGTTCGATAAAAAAGCAACCCCTTCACCACCTGTACTGTCCAAATCATCTATAGTTTGCGCTCCGTTGGCTTTTGTTAATAAAAAATGTTCCAACCCTTTGTAAGAATAATCTGCAGCTGTAATGTTAAAAACCTGGTCGGGATAGCCGAAAGTTGATAAGGTTTCGTTAAATAACAATAATTTTTTGCCTGCATTTGCCTTTATTTCAATATCATTTAAAGAAATTGAATCACCAAACTTAAACTTACGGTTGTAATCCATACGTTTACCAATTTCAGCATTTAACGTATTGGGAATCCCGGTGTCAATCTCCTTTAGCAAACTAATATTTAAGGGTTTAATTAAGGTATCAATCTGCAACCAGCCCCCTTTTTTGCCTTTATCATCTTTAGAAGATATTTTTACCGCCTGGTTGCCATACCAGCTTAACCCATCTAAAAAATAGTGGCCTTCCTGATCAGTTTTTGTGGTATAGAGTTTATTTCCCATAAAATTAGATCCAAATAGGGTAATATTCATTTTCGGAAGCGGTTTATTACCTAATTTTTCACGCACCAAGCCTTTTATGGTTATACCCGGCTCTGGCAGATAACTGATTTTTATTGTTGAATCGGCCAGCTTTTTCCATAGGTAATCTCTCCAGCCCTGGGTAAGTAACAACAGATCAAGCTGCTTTAAGCGCGATGGATTTTTAGGATCGAAATACTGTGCAGCATTTTTGATTTCTCCTTTTATTTCTGATTGCAACATGAGGTAGGAAATGATATCATTTCCGTCATCAGGCACAAGCCCATCTACAGCAGCCAGTGAAAATGATGTTTTGGCTGGTTGCCCTAAAAAATTTGTTGCTTTTACCTGGATTACAACTTTTTCGCGTGGTTTATAAACTGCTTTACCGGGTATGAGCAGAAGATTTACTTTGTTTTCATCCTGTATAAAAATCAATCTTTCGCAGTTTGGCCTTCCAGCCTCATCCAGCAGTGTAATGATAGAAATACCACTCGGGAAGCCCTTTGTGGGTATAGAAACCGATACTAAAGCTTTACTTAGCTTTACAGCACCAGAGTAAATATTGTCGCCCGCATGTTTAATCACCACCGAAATGGTTTTATCTTTCAATTCGTTAAAACTTGGTTCATTCGCTGCAATTGTAGCTTTAATGGTCAGAGAATCTGACGTTACATGAAGCGATAGTCCTTTTTGAAGAATTAAAGGCATATTTGAAGAGAATTTTTCTTTGCCATAAGTGCCTTCAACCCGATATTTTTCGCCAGCCTTAGGGGTAAAAGCAAAAATGCCCATACCTGCTTCAGTACTCTGAAAAGTGGTTACCGTATCTCCTTTTGATGAAATGATACTCCCCATGGCTTTTACACCATTACCGGCATCATCATTTGTTTTAAAGGCAACAATACTGGATAAACCTTCAACTAAAGAGCCTCCCTCAGGAAAAAAAGCAATCGACTTTTTAAGCGCATTGCCATCAGTTTTATTTGCAGGATTACGGGTAAAGTACGAAGCATTTTCGATGATGTTGTTGCTGATGTGGATCCGTTTTTGAAACACAAAATCACCTCCAAAATTCCGCATCCAGTTGGTATAAGCCCGAATGGCATACCAGCCCGATGGAATTGAATCTTCTAATTTAAAATCGCCCTTGCCAAGCCCGCCATTTAAACGGATCATTTTTCGATCTATAATTTCTGATTTTGGAGAAAGCAACTCCACATATAAATTATTGCTGGTAGCTGTTAAACTGCTGCTTTTTCCGTTTACAAGGTACGCACTGAACCAAATATCCTCACCGGTACTGTAATAGCCGCGATCTACCTGCAGGTACGACTTTTCAAAAAAAAGCTTAATTGATTTCTGACTGCCACTAACCGGTTCCGCTTTTTGCTGAGCCAAACTGCAAAATGTTATTGCACTTAAAATACCCAGCAAAGTATATTTTTTTAGGTTCATATGTTTTTATCAATCATGTAAACAGAAATTTTGCCCACAAATGATCTACAAAAAACATAGTCAATACCAGGTTGGCGTAAAAGAGGCTCATTATGTGTAATTGGTTAGCAAATCTCAATTATTGGCCAGATAGCAATAATTAATTGATTCATGTCGAATGTAAAGAGTATATTTTTAATGGGCATCCTGTAGTATCCTGCTTTTTTATGATGACAATATGTTACAAGAAAGATTTTAAAGGTTTAGTAAAAATTAATTTTAAACAGCAACTAAAAAGTTACTTTACTAAACCCTTTTACTACCTAAGTAAAACTTAAGCCCATTTATACCATTTCCTGCCATGCTAAGATTGTAGAATTTACCAACAAACTAAAAGATTGATAAAAAAAATAAATGTTTACATGACGTTTATTATTTTAAATATTTTACTTTTACCAATAGAATCTTCCAAATATTAAACCGTATGAAATTAAATTACCCTGTAAAAAGTGTGTTCTATGCCTGTGCAACATGTTTTTTAGCTGGTATCGGATATACATCTGAAGTGCAGGCCCAGGCCACAAAGGTGATTAAAGTTAAAACAGACCAGGTTATTGCCAAAGTACAACCCAACATGTGGGGTGTTTTTTTTGAAGACATTAACTTTGGTGCAGATGGCGGTATTTATGCTGAATTAATCAAAAACCGATCATTCGAATTTGCGAAACCTTTAATGGGCTGGACAATTCAACGTAAAAAACCACAGGAAGGCGAAGTATTGGTGGTAAACCGTAAAGAGGTAAATACTGCCAACCCCAGATATTTACAGGTAAAAAAACAAACTGACGACTTCGAACTCATCAACGAAGGCTTTAAAGGCATAGGCGTAAAAAAAGGTTTGCGCTACGATTTTTCGATTATGTACCGCCAATCTCAGCCCGGAGTGAAATTTGTGCTGTTGTTAAAGGATGGCAATAATAAAATCATCGGAAAAGGAAATTTAACACCCGACCAAACGGGTAGCGACTGGAAAAAGCAATCAGCCAGTTTTACAGCAACTGAAACCGATCCAAAAGCGAAATTCTCCATATTATTTCAAGGCAATGGAAACATCGATCTGGATATGATTTCACTTTTTCCTGGCGATACCTGGAAAAATCGTCCGCAAGGATTAAGGGCCGATATGGTGCAGTTACTGGCCGACATGAAACCTGGTTTTATCCGTTTCCCTGGCGGCTGTATTGTAGAAGGAACCGATTTGGCCAACCGCTACCAATGGAAAAAAACCATTGGCCCAATTGAAAACAGGCAGTTGATTATGAACCGCTGGAATACCGAATTTGCGCACCGCCCTGCGCCAGATTATTACCAGAGTTTCGGTTTGGGCTTTTTTGAATACTTTCAACTTGCAGAAGATATTGGTTCGGATGCTTTACCGATATTAAATTGCGGTATGGCCTGCCAGTTTAATTCGGCTGAAGTAGCCTCGCTTGATGAACTTGATCCATACGTACAGGATGCTTTAGATCTGATTGAATTTGCCAATGGCGATATAACAACGAAATGGGGAAAAATGCGTGCAGATTTAGGCCATCCCAAACCCTTTAATTTAAAAATGATGGGTGTTGGCAACGAAAACTGGGGGCCACAATACCTGGAAAGAGTAGCCATTTTTACTAAAGCAATAAAGGCCAAATATCCCAATTTTAAACTCATCAACAGTTCAGGTACCGATCCTGAAGGTGATCGTTTTAATTTATTAAACACCACTTTGAGAAATAACAACGCCGATTTTATTGATGAGCATTATTACCGCCCAGCTGATTGGTTTTTAAAAAATGCCGGCCGCTACGATAACTATCCAAGAAATGGAACCAAGATTTTTGTTGGTGAATATGCCGTACATGCAGATAAAAATTTTGTTGGCAGCAATAGGAACAACTGGCAAAGTGCCCTGGCTTCGGCCTCATTAATGACAGGCTTGGAGCGCAATGCCGATGTAGTACAAATGGCCTCATACGCCCCTCTTTTTGCCCATATTGATGCCTGGCAATGGGCACCGGATATGATTTGGGTTGATAACCTGAAATCGTATGGCACACCGGATTATTATGTACAGAAACAATTTTCTACAAATAAAGGAACCGATGTGGTACCAATTACACTTGATGAAAAAAATATTATCGGCCAAAATGGACTTTATGCTTCTGCAGTAACTGATCAGCACAAAAAAGAACTCATTATTAAAATTGCCAATAATGCCGATCAGGTGCAAAACATAGATTTTGATCTTGAAGGGAAAATAAAACTAAAAAGTAAAGCCATAACGGAGGAAATTGCCAGCAATAACCTTAACCAGCTTAATTCTTTCGAAAATCCTGAAGCAGTAAGCCCGCAGAAAAAGCTCCATTAACCTAAAAGGCAAAAAACTGAGCATTGCTTTAAAGCCTTATTCCTTTAACGTTATCAAAATTCCATTTAACCAATAGATTTAACGAAATCATGATGAAAAAACTGCTATTATCTGCCGCTTTGTTCTGCAGTTCTATTTTAGTGCACGCACAAAACGAAACGCAATTAACCATTAAACCTGCGGGCGATCAAATTGTGAGCAAACACATTTATGGTCACTTTTCTGAGCATTTGGGCCGTTGTATTTATGATGGTTTTTGGGTGGGCGAAAATTCGACTATCCCCAATAAAGGAAGAATAAGGTTGGATATTGTAGAAGCTTTAAAAAAAATTAAAGTGCCGAACCTCCGCTGGCCGGGAGGTTGCTTTGCCGATGAATACCATTGGCGGGATGGCATAGGGCCGAGAAACCAACGGCCGAAAATGGTAAATACCAATTGGGGCGGCGTAACGGAAGACAATAGCTTTGGTACACACGAATTTTTGGATTTATGCCAGATGCTTGATTGTGAGCCTTATATAGCGGGCAATGTGGGCAGCGGAACTGTTGAAGAAATGGCTAAATGGGTAGAATACCTGAATTTTGATGGGGTAAGCCCCATGACGGCTATCCGCAGCCAAAATGGAAGAGAAAAACCATGGAAAGTGTCTTTCTGGGGTGTTGGTAATGAAAGTTGGGGTTGCGGAGGAAATATGACACCTGCTTATTATTCTGATTTGTACCGTAGATATGCCACATATGCCCGAAACTACCCTGGTGCACCGTTAAAAAGGATTGCCAGTGGCGCAAACTCTTTCGATTACAACTGGACGGAAACCTGTATGAAAAACATTGGTAACCAGATGTGGGGATTAACGCTTCACTATTATACTATCCCTACCGGAAATTGGGGTTCAAAGGGATCTGCAACGAAATTTGATGAAGCACAATACTTTTCGACCATGAAAAACTGTTTAAAAATGGAAGAACTGGTTAGCAAACACGCCGCAATTATGGATAAATACGACCCTAAAAAGAAGGTGGCTTTAGTGGTTGATGAATGGGGAATCTGGACGGATGTGGAACCAGGCACAAACCCGGGTTTTTTATACCAGCAAAACAGTTTGCGCGATGCTTTAATTGCAGGTACCACCTTGAATATTTTCAACAACCACTCCGATCGTGTTAAAATGGCCAATTTGGCACAAACCGTTAATGTTTTGCAGGCATTAATCTTGACCGAAAAAGATAAAATGATCCTTACCCCTACTTATCATGTTTTCGACCTGTATAAAGTGCACCAGGATGCCAAATATTTACCGATAACTTTCACCAGTCCTGATTATGTGGTGGGCGATCAAAAAATCCCGGCCTTAAATGTATCCGCTTCACAGGATGCTACGGGTGCAATTCACATTTCATTGGTAAATCTGGATCCTAACAAAAAAATTGCCTTAAGCACCGTTTTAGAGGGCTTAAAATGGACTTCGGTTACCGGACAGATTTTAACTTCAGCTAAACTTACTGATGTAAACACATTCAACGATTTGAACAAAGTACACAATGCAAAATTTAACGGTGCAAAAAAATCAGGTAATGCACTAAGAGTAGAATTACCCGCTCAATCTGTTGTTGTTCTCGAATTAAAATAGCCTCATGAAATACAAAATCACCAGTGTTATCCTTTTTTTACTTTCAGCTACCCAGGTATTAAAAGGGCAAACAAAATACGACATTCAAAGTCCGGATAAAGAATTGAGTGTTTCTGTCTTTTTAAAAGATAAACAGGTTTTTTACACCATAAATAGAAAAAATGAACCTGTTTTGGCAAATTCTGCAATAGGTTTAATACGTGAGGATGCAGATTTTGCTAACAATTTATCTGTAGTATCTGTTTCAAAAAACGAGGTAATAACAGATAACTATACCTTAAAAAATGGCAAGAGGCTTAAAAATGAATACTTGGCCAATAAAAGGGTTTTTCACCTGAAAAATGCAAACTCAAAAAAAATGGATGTGATTTTTCAAGTCTCAAATGATGGTATTGCTTTTCGTTACTATTTCCCCGAAACAGATACGCAGCTCAAAAAAATTACGGAAGAAAAAACAGCCTTCCATTTTTTTCCAAGTACCAAAGCGTGGATGCAACCCATGTCTGTAGCTAAAACCGGCTGGGAAAGTACCAACCCATCTTATGAAGAATATTATCAAAAAGAAATCAGCGTGGGCAGACCTGCACCAACAGCAGCAGGATGGGTTTATCCGGCATTATTTAACTATAAAAATACCTGGCTATTGCTTACCGAAGTGGGTTTAGATGGCAGTTACTGTGCAACCCGAATACAGCAAAATTCAGCAGGAGGAAATTATCAGGTCGGTTTTCCAGATGCCAGAGAAGCTTTTACCAATCAAAATGTAAATCCACAATCGGCCTTACCATGGTATACGCCTTGGCGTGTAATTGCAGTAGGTAGTCTTAAAAAAGTAACCGAATCTACTTTAGGTACTGATTTAGCTGCTCCTGCAAAAGCAGATATCAATCCAGATCTTTATCAATTGGGTAAAGCTTCGTGGAGCTGGATTATGTTAAAAGACAATTCAATAACTTACGATATCCAGAAGAAATACATCGACTTTGCAGCAGACATGAAATGGGAGTACTGCTTGATTGATGTGGATTGGGACACCAAAATCGGATACGAAAAGATGCAGCAACTGGCCGACTATGCAAAATCAAAAAATGTAGGTTTATTGCTTTGGTACAACTCGGCCGGAGATTGGAATACTGTAAAATACACGCCAAAGAATAAATTAACCACCCGCGAAAACCGCTTAACAGAATTTGCTTTATTGCAAAAAATGGGCATTAAAGGGATCAAAGTCGATTTTTTTGGAGGTGATGGACAATCGATGATCCGTTATTACCTTGAGATTTTCGAAGATGCGGCAAAATTTGGTTTAAGTGTAAACTGTCATGGTGCAACCTTGCCCCGCGGATGGCAACGTACCTACCCAAATTTGGTTACGATGGAATCAATAAAAGGCATGGAATTTATCACTTTCGATCAGAATAATGCCAATGAGGAGCCATTACATGCTACAACCATTCCATTTACGAGGAATATCTTCGATCCGATGGATTTCACACCAATGAATTTATCTGTAATCCCAAAAATTAAACGGAAAACAACCCATGCATTCGAATTGGCACTGCCAGTAATTTTTCAGTCAGGTGTCCAGCATTTGGCCGAATCTCCTGATGGAATGGCTACTGTACCTGGGTATGTAAAATCCTATTTGCAAAACTTTCCTTCCAGCTGGGACGATACCCAACTTATTGACGGATACCCAGGTAAATTTGTTGTAATGGCGCGCAAGGCAGGCTCTAAATGGTATATAGCAGGGATAAATGGTGAAGGTAGTGGCAAAACGGTTCAGATTGATTTATCTAAATTTAACGGTAAAAAAGCTAAAATGATCACTGATGGGGAAGCAGATTTTTCATTCAGTCAAAAAGAAATCAGCAGTAAAAATCAGGCGTTTAATATAAAAGCTTTTGGCGGCTTTGTAATTGTTGTAGAACAATAAATAATATGAAAAAACTAATATACCTGTCCTTATTATTACTGTCAGTAATCTTAAATACGCAGGCACAATCAAAAAAAGAAATTTATCTTTTTGCCTATTTTAAAGGTAATGGAGAAGATGGTTTGCACCTTGCCTATAGTACCGATGCCTATAAATGGGCAGCCCTTAAAAATGATCAATCCTTTCTTACCCCTACCGTAAGCAATGATAAACTGATGCGAGATCCATGTATTATCCGCGGGGCCGATGGCTTGTTTCACATGGTGTGGACGGTTAGCTGGAAAGATAAAGGGATCGGTTACGCCAGCTCAACGGATTTAATCCATTGGAGCGAACAGCAGTTTTTACCTGTGATGGCGAAAGAAGATGGTGCCAGAAATACCTGGGCTCCTGAAATTACCTACGATAACAGTAGTAAAACCTATATGATTTATTGGGCCACAACCATTAAAGATAAATTTAATGAAACGGCTTCAACTGAAGAAAGTGGATACAATCACCGGATGTATTATGTTACCACAAAAGATTTTAAAACCTTTTCGGAAACAAAATTACTTTACGATCCGGGCTTTAATGTAATTGATGCCACGATTGTAAAAGAGGGTAAACAGTTTATCATGTTTTTAAAAGATGAAACCCGCGAGCCAGCACAAAAGAACATAAAAATGGCCTATGCCGATCAGTTAATTGGTCCATATAGCAAAGCAGGGAACCCAATTACCGGAAATTACTGGGCCGAAGGACCAACCACATTAAAAGTAGGTAACATTTGGTTGGTATATTTTGATAAATACCGAGACCATAAATATGGTGCGATAGAATCTTCAGATTTAAAAAGCTGGAGTGATGTTTCTGATAAAATCTCATTACCCAAAGGTTTAAGACACGGTACCATTTTAAAAATTAAAGAAAAAGAACTTAAAACCTTGCTAAGTCAATAATATGTTCAAAAATTTCAAATTATACGGATCGGTTTTAGTGCTTTCTGTTGCCCAGCTTGTGGCAAAAGCACAAGAGAAAATAATTGTTTCAAAAGGCAATCCCATTATTACCGATAAATACACGGCTGATCCTGCCGCCTACGTTTATGGCGATTCGGTTTATTTATATACCGGACACGATGTGGCACCGGCACCAAAAAATAACTACGAAATGCACGAGTGGCTGTGTTACGCTTCAGCAGATATGATTACCTGGAAAGAACATAAATCGCCACTGAATGCAAAAGATTTTAGCTGGGCAAAAGATGATGCATGGGCTTCGCAGGTGATTGAAAGGGATGGTAAATTTTATTGGTATGTGGCCATTACGCATGGAAGTATCCATGGCAAATCTATTGGTGTGGCGGTAGCAGATAACCCAAGGGGACCATTTAAAGATGCTCTAGGAAAAGCTTTGATTACCAATAATATGACTACAGATGTGAAGATAACCTGGGATGACATTGACCCGACGGTTATTATCGATGATGATGGACAGGCTTATTTATTTTGGGGAAATCAACAATGTTATTATGCCAGGTTGAAAAAAAACATGATCGAACTGGATGGTCCGATTCAAAAGGTGAATCTACCTGAATTTACAGAAGCTCCCTGGATACATAAACGGAAAGGTTGGTATTATCTATCCTATGCCTCGCAATTTCCAGAGAAGATTGTATATGCCATGAGCAAAAATATTAACGGCCCTTGGGAATATAAAGGTATTTTGAATGAAATTGCCGGAAATTCAAATACCAACCACCAATCGATTATTGATTTTAAAGGTAAATCGTATTTTATTTACCACAATGGCGCAATTAACAACGATGGTGGAAGTTATAGGCGTTCAGTTTGCATCGATTACTTAAATTACAATGCAGATGGAACGATGAAACGTGTAGTAATGACGTCTGAAGGGGTTAAAAAAGCAAAGTAATATGCTATTTATTATATCCGTGGTCTGTGTCCTCACAGACCACTAATCTCAGTCGTACGTCTTGCTGAACTTGTTTCAGCATCTTCAGTACCAATAACAATACCTTATCAAATAGATCCTGAAACAAGTTCAGGAGGACGGAAAAACATATATAACTCCGTGGTCTGTGTCCTCACAGACCACCAAACAAATAACCTAAACACCTCTTGCTGAACTTGTTTCAGCATCTTCAGTACCAATAACAATACCTTATCAAATAGATCCTGAAACAAGTTCAGGAGGACGAATATACGTTAATGCAATCCCGTGGTCTGTGTCCTCACAGACCACCATGCAAATAACTTAAACACTTCTTGCTGAAATCGTTTCAGCATCCTTAGCACCAATAACAATACTTTATTCACCCACACAATTAGCTTATCTCACCAACCTCACCTCGTATATGTTTGCAATTGCCGATCCCTGATCGGCTATAAATTTCACTTCCAAATCAGTAGTTAAAAATTCTTTTGAAATTTGATATTCTTGAGTGTAAAAATCATCTCCCTTACTTCCATCTAATTTTACATTCCCTATTATAGTACCGTTGATCAAAATAGAAAAACTCCTATTCTTTTCCTTTCCGTAATAAGTTATACTTAGCTTATTTGCAGATAAATCATTATTTTTAAGTCCATAACTAAACCATGCTTTACCATTTCTAAAATACCTCTCCCGGTAGGTTCCGTTATCGGTTTGTTCGCCCTTAAAATTATGATCAGATTCAGGTTGCTGCTCGCCTGGGTTAACCATATCTACTGTTTGTTGTTCAATCTTTAATTGTTTTTCTTCAGCAATTTTAATCGCATTTGCGCGCTCTGACAATGCTTCAACGCTGCTATACGGAAAATAAACCACATAGCGCTTATCATACAAAGTGTAAAAAGGAACTAACTTTAAAGATTTGTATTTTGGTTGATAAATCGCATTTTGAGCGTTGAAAGTTAAACTCTTTTTATCGGTTAGGGTTATTTCGCTTGCCAAGGCATTTTTAGTTCCGGTAACCAGTGGCGCATCGCTGATTGGGTATAAAGCACCAGAAGCAATATGCCCCATTCTACTGCCGTCGGCTGTTAAATTGGGCTGATTTAAAGTATCTATAGAAGCCGCAAGTACAATCGGTCCGTGGAGAAAGGCCACCCAATCAGAGCCATCGGGCATAAACTCGGTAGTGGTATGCATCGGTAGCGAAATATTTACCACATCGCCTGTAGCCCAAACACGGTCGATACTAGCATATCCATTTGCTTCACATTTAGCTTTTACTTTTTTACCGTTCACCAAAAATGTCATTTTTCCTTGCGCTAGCCAGCCAGGCTGGCGGATATGCAGCGCAAAACGCTGCTTTTTTTTCAACTGAAGTTTAACCGTACTATTCTCAGCATCTGGAAAAAGTGTTTGCTGTGTAAGTTTGATGCTTTTTTCTGTCCAATTTAAGGTTGAAGGGATAAAAAGGTTTATATATAAATCGTTTTTATTGTGTGCGTAAATCAATTCTCCATATTTGCCATGATTTTCCAATCCCGAGCCAACACAACACCAAAAACTTTCCTGCGGACTTGAATAGGTTCGGTAATGCCCCGGACGCATGGGCGTAAAATATACAAAACCACCTTCAGGCCTTTGCGATGAAAGGATATGATTATAAAGTGTACGTTCGTAATAATCGAGATAGGCGTTAGAAGGATCAGCCAAAAACAACTGTTTGGTTAGCTTCAGCATATTGTAAGAATTGCAGGTCTCCGGGCCCTCACGCGATTCAATCATCGAAGAAAAGTTATTGGCCGGGTGAAAATGTTCCCTCACACTGTTTCCACCAATGGCAACTGTACGGTGCTCTACTACGGTTTTCCAAAAGAAAGCTGCAGCGTCCGCCCAGTCGGTATTTTTACTTTGCAAAGCAATTTCCTCAAAACCAATTACCTTAGGAATTTGTGTATTTGCATGCAAGCCATTTAAGGCATCAGTATTTTTTAGCAACGGATTTAGGATAGATTGATCCGAAAACTGTTTTGCTAGTTTAAGATATTTTTGATCACCCGTTATCGCATAAACATGTGCAAAAGTTTCATTTAAGCCTCCATGCTCGCTTTTTAATAATTCCTGTACTTGCTTATCAGATAAGTTTGAAACCAGATCTAAACACCAATCTGTTAATTTAATGAGCATCTGCTTTGCCTTTGCATTGCCCGCAACCGCATAAGCATCGTAAAGGCCAGCGTAAATTTTATGGATGTTGTACAAAGGAACCCATTTTCCATTTAAAGAGAAACTTGATGATTTTATATTTCCAGCTTTGATCTCCTTCCACATTTCTTTCCCACCTGGAATGCCCGCTAAATAACCATCGCCATTTTTTAGTTGACACTTATCCAGTTCAGCTATCATATACGCTAACCGTTCCTTCACCCTGGCATCGCCAGTTGAAGCATACATTAAAGCCAAAGCCGATAAATAGTGCCCGCCAATGTGTCCATCCAACCCGGTATTTTCCCAATTGCCATAAGATGTGGCTTTCGGCTGAAGCCCTGCTTCTCTTAAATAAGGAGCTAAAAGCCGATCCGGATTTAAAGTAAGTATGTATTTTTTATCCGTTTCCTGAGCCTGCTTAAATGGCCCATCGAGCAGCCTTATCTCTGTTAAATTAAATGGTTGCAGGCTGTTTTGTGCAAAGGCCGTTGAGTAAAAAGCGATAAATACGACAGCAGTAATTATTTTTTTCATCTAATTTAATTGGCAATAAAAACGGGTACTATAGAATTTATGTTTTTTGAATGCTAAATGTGTTATTTCTGGTAAACAGGATAGTTAGCCATAAACTACTTGTTAGATTTTTTATGACTAAGTTTTTTTGCCGTTACTTCTATCTGCTTTAGAAAATCCTTTTCTACCACCTAAAGCTTGTTTTTTCTTTGTATTTCTCATATTCATCATTTGCTTTTTTTAGAGCTTGCTGGTGACTTACTGTCCCTTTATTTTTTAAAACATCGTTTCCTGTCATTCTAATAAAGTCATCTAAGCGCTCAATCCAGTCATTCATATACATAGGTCTTCGATTCAATGCCTGTAATTCTGCAAGCTTTAAATAGGCCGTAACCATTCTATTAATTCGTAGAAAAATCGGAAATTCCGATTTTTCTCATAGATTCGTCGATTTTTAGCTCATTCTCATTATAGATATTTAATATATGCTCATTTATGGTAGAGCGCGACTTTTGAAATAATGTAGACATCTGCCTCAATAGTTAACCAAACCGTTTCATCTTCTAATCGGGTTTCTATTTTTGTTGTTCCGTCTTCTGTTTGATATATAATAATTTTGGTTTCTTCCATTATTAACTTTTACCTTAAGTATTTAATCAGATTTTATTGGTTAAAGTTAAGTTATTAACTTTAGTTGCAACTAAACCACCATTCAATCATTATTTAACAGCAAAGCCGAAGTTTTGTATACTAAATTTGAAATTGGAAATCCTCCATAAAACCTAGTATTACCAGGTAAGTTTAGCATTATGCTTATGCTAATTCCCATCAGGTTTTACTACACTACTTTTAGGGCTCTCCGGCCAATGCCAGTTGGAAGGGTTATCAGGTTTTGCAGGATCAAATTTCGGCAGATCATCTACCAAATATTTTGCAATGCCCAACTTTTGCTCCTTAATGCCTAAAATGATGCATTGAGCGATTTCATAGGCACCGTAAGGATTAAAATGCGTATTGTCGGCCAATGCCTTATCCTGGCCTGGATAACTGTTGGCTGGATAGTGAACAAATGCTTTTTTTGATGGTTCTTCGCCTAAAGCATTAAAAAGTGTCGATGTCATGGCGTTCAGATCAATAAGCGCAACTTTCTCTTCAGCGGCTACCTTGCGCGCTGCCTCAGGAAAATCCCCTAAAGAATTTCCAATTTTCCCGTCAGCACCGAACGATCTTCTGCTTGTTGAAGTAACCACAACCGGGATTCCACCCTTTTTCTTCACTTCTGAAATATAGGTTTTTAACCTTTCTGTATACGATTTGTAAGCACCATCATTTGGACCTTTATCCTTTTGATCGTTATGCCCGAATTCTATAAAAAGGTAATCTCCAGGCTTCATTACACTTAAAATCTTTGCTAAGCGTTTGCTCCCCAAAAACGAACCGAGTGTTAAGCCCGATTCGGCATGGTTGGCGATGGCAACTCCAGGTTTAAAAAAACGTGGAATCATTTGCCCCCACGATGCCCAGGGTTCATCATCCTGGTTTACCACAGTCGAATTTCCGGCCAGAAAAACAGTAACCTGATCTTCAACTTTTGTAATATCGAGTGCTTGTAATGCAGTTTGATGATCAAATTCCAGTGTAAGTTTATCATCCCAGTCGAGTTTACTAAGTTCACGAGGTTTTAGCGAAACCACTTGCCCGTCGTTAATGTGTTTATCTTTAACGTTTACAATAAAAGTTTTTGTTACCGATTGGCCAGCAGCGGTTGTTACATCCTCTAGCATTAATCTTCTTGATTCGGCCTTTACCGTGCTTAATGCACCTGTTTTTGGATCGCCAAAAGTAACCGTGATTTTATAATTGCCTTCGGGAACTGCTACCGAGAAATAAAATGGCTGATTACTTTTTACCAAATCCGATGTTAAAGAATTCTTTCCCCCGCGGTCAATCCCCTCCACTTTCGAGTCAAAATCAAAACCATAGCCTTTTTCTTTGGTGTAAGCATCGGTAGGTAAAACTTGCGTATATCCCTTGGCAACCTTTCCAGGTCCGAAATCAAATTTATAACCTGTTTTTTGCTGTGCCTGTACTAAATTGGCCATTAAACCAAGAAAAATAAATGGTTTAATAAACTTTTGAATGCTCATATGGTTTGTTTTTATTCAATCTGTTTTGGAATGAGATAATCCCGATTGCTTTCTTATAAATTTGGTTAAATAAACGTCTATCAGACATTTATTAACGAATATATAAAAACAATTCCCATTTAAACCCTAAGTGCGCGGAACATTTAAAAATTTAATTTTAAATGTTCATAATCCTCTCAAATAAAGCAGCATTTGGAAATTATTAATACGAATTTTGTTCAAAAGTTCATTTAAAATAAAAGGAGATTATTAAAAAATCTGCTCACTTCATTCATCATTCCCGTACAGGCGGGAATCTTAAAGCTTATTACGATTTCAGGTTACTATAATTCAATAGAAAAATCATCCTCTCTACCAGAGCATTGCGAAGTAAAGAGATCATTAAACTATGTTATCAAATAAAAACCATTATTCCAACCAAACCATTTGTGTAAACGCACCATTGGTTGCAATATCCCAAGCCTCTACCCTAGCCCATTTACGGCCTTTCAAATTTACCGACCAACTAAAGTCCTTTTTACCAAAAGCCTGGGTATTGTTCAAATTAATGCGATCGCGGTATACCTTTACCCCATCACCCGAAACAATTTCTACAAAACTTAAAGGAAATGTCCAGTTGAGTTGCATGTTTATTGTTGCTTTACTGCTATTATCAATCTTCAAAGTTTCTCCAGCACCTTTTCCGTTAATATTAAAGCTCGGAATCAATACTTCGCCAGTTGATACAAAAAACTTTCCCTTTTGCATTACATCTAAAACTGGCTGCCATCCGTCGGTATAATTAGGCACTTTATCCAACTGTAAATAATTTACATTTAAGTGCGCGTACATTTCATTTTGCCCGGTAATGGTAAAGATATCCGCCTCAGAGATTACATGTTTTTTTAAACCCCAATTGGCCATATCATCCATCAGGTTCAATACCCTTTTACTTAAAGTGGGTAACGACAAATCGCCGGGAATAGCCTTCCATGCAGCACCCAGAAAAGTTTCTGATTTAAAAAAATCTTCTTCTTTGTATTTGTCCGGATAACCGGTAGATGCTTTGGTTCGCGCGTGGGCAGTCCAGGCTAAACCATGTTCCTGCTCCAATAATTTAAGCATTTCTGCTTTATCATTAATGCGGTAAACTTTACCATATTTTGGATCGTTACTTTCGAAAGGCTGATCAGTTTTCCTCGACATAATCCAGTAAATCGGTTTAGGAAAAAATGCCAGCCAATGGCCACCATAAAAATTATTTGCTTCTTCGCCAGGCAGCAATAAAAAATTAGGATCAGATAACCTTTTCGTTTCCTTAAACAACGCATCCAATTCTTTTAACCTTATAGAATCTGGTCCTTTTGGATGACCAGGGCCATGAAATTCAGCCAGCTTTACAATATTTAAACCTGTTTTCTTAAGTACCTCAACAAATTCGGGTTTTTCAGGAATGGGTTTCCCACTTAGCACCACATCCGAAATAAATTCATTATGAAAGTGGCTCGCCATTGTTTTATAGCCTGCTAAAGGTGCGTAAGTATCATTATGGGTAAATTTTTTAACCTCAGCTAAAGTTTCAGCTGCCTTGCCTGTGCTTAATAAACAGAAAAAATTAAGTCGCTGTTTCGTATTTGGCGGTGCGTTAAACCATGGCACATAACGTTTATCGCCCAACGGATCTTGACGGATTCCTATCCCATAATCAGCTATTAAATTTAAATAATTACTGCCTTTCCAGGTAAATTTTAAGTTAAAAGCCTCATCCAAGGGATAAAAATATTGATGTGGCGCCAGGAACAAGGCCAAACTACCGCCATTATTTTCGCCAATTACCGTACGGTATTTTACCTCCAGGTTTTTACTTTGATCGGTTTTAATTCCTTTTTCATGTTGAAGGTTCCCCTTCACATCACTCCAGGCTACATTTGCCCATACTTCCTTTTTACTCGTTAAACCTGCATCATATAAAATAGCTGTTGAATCCTTTTCGGTAGATACCACCGCAGCAACATTAAATAAAGGACTTCCGTTGTAAAAAGTAATTTCTAAATCGCCCTTAAATGGCTCACTATAAATACCGGCTATTTTTACCACAGTTTGCGCACCATGGGTAGCCACACTGGTAAGTCCTTTATTAAACTCAACAGCATTTGTGGTATACGGCCTGGTTGGCACACGATCGAAAAACACATCCCATCCACCGCTCGAAGAACTTAATGTACGTTTACCTACACGTAAAATAAAGGCAGGATCGAGATTAGCAGCAATTTCTTTAAAAGCATTCTTTTTACCCAGCAGCAAACGTTTAAATAATGGTTTTGAAGGGTCGAGATCTAAAATCATCTTTCCAAAGTTACCGTTACCCACTGGCCAGGTAAGCATGAGTTCTTTTTTATTCGAGCAAACCAGGGTTCCATTTTGTTTAAAAGATTTTAAATTAACCTGACTTTGTGCATTTATTACGCAGAAAAAAAACATTAAAAAGGAGAAAACAGCAACTTTCATAGGGAAAATAAGGTTTTTATTGGTTAGCGGATGAAGGGAAAGATAATGATTATGAGCAAAATATCTATTGTTCATTAAAAATCAGTGCTTCTTGTTCATTATTTCTTTTTTTTAAAATAGTTGATAACATTCCTTATCTTGATATTAATTTAAAGCTGAGCAAATTGAATCACATACTTGAAAGAAATAATGTAAAAATTTTGGGTGAAGGCACCCAGGTAATGTTGTTTGCACACGGCTTCGGCTGTGCCCAAAGCTCATGGAAATTTATTACGGATGCTTTTCTTGCAGATTATAAAGTAATTTTATTTGATTATGTGGGTTCTGGAGATTCAGACATGAGCCAATACGACAAGCAAAAGTATGCAACTTTAGAAGGTTACGCATGCGACGTAATCGACATTATTGAAGCACTAAACCTAACGGATATTATTTTTGTTGGGCACTCAGTAAGCAGTATGATTGGAATGATTGCCGCTTTACAGATCCCTGAAGCCTTTAAAAAACTAATTTTCATCGGTCCATCACCAAGGTACCTGAACGATGGAGATTATATTGGTGGTTTTAATACCAGCGATATTGAAACCATATTTGAACACATTGCCGAAGATTATGTTGGCTGGAGTAAACAACTTGCGCCAGTGGTAATGGATAATCCATCGAAACCGGAGCTATCAGACTTTTTACAGGAATGTTTCGAAGCAACTGACCCAAGCGTTGCACTTGCTTTTGCAATGGCCACTTTTAAAGCCGATTATAGAGATAAGCTAAAAAACCTTGAAATACCAAGCCTAACGCTACAAAGTTCAAACGATATAATTGCTCCCCTTTCTGCAGGAGAGTTTATCCATAAAAATACGCCAGATAATTTTTTGGTGGTAATGAAAGCTACCGGTCATTTTCCTCACATCAGTGAACCTGAGGAAACAATCAAAGAAATTAAAGATTTTATCGAAGAAATTAGCTTAAAATCAGCATCCGATCACCTATACGCCTCTTAACAATCATATTAAATATCAAAAGGGTAAAAGACCTGCAATATTTGCGGTAACGCTTTAGCATGTTCCAAATGATTAACAACTGTTACTGGATCGTTATATTTTCTTTACCCCAACCATCAATTTAATTTAAGCTGCTAGATCAACTTTCCTATTTTCTATTCATAAGCTGCACTTCTTAAGCCTGATTCTTCTAGGTTAAAGTTGAGGGAGAATTAAAAACTCCTGCCAGCTTTATCTCTTATTATAGTAATGCTTCATTTTTTCTATCAAATTATATTAATCTGCTCAATTAATATTAAAAATCAAGCATTCAAATCATTGCATCCTCGATATAAAATTTGAGAAGTCAAGTTTGTGATACACAGTACAATTACCAGATTAATATCACAAAAATGACAAAATAAAACCAGCAGGAATATTTTGCCTAAAATCTAATGAACAAAATGAATAAAATCTATATTTGCAGAAAACCATTCGCATTTTCAGCACGTATATACGCCCGTTCATCTAGGAAATTTGCTTGTCAAACCCTCAGATATAGCCCAAAAAATGAATTAAAGCTTGATTTCAATTAACACACAAAAAAACCATTATACACAAAAATCGAAAGAATAAAATGAACAAAATTAAAACTATCGCCATTGCATCACTAAGCATCCTGTCTATTTATACTGCTAAAGCACAATCTTTTAAAGAACCTGTTGGCTATAAACTTAAAAATGGCATGAACATCATTATTTCGGAAAATGACCGTTCACCAAAAGCGTATTCGAGCTTCACACTTGATAATAAAGCTTTCACTGATAAAAAAGACGGAGTTGTTGAGTTGTTAAATGCGGTATTAAACGAAAATGTAAATAAAAACTCAAACATCAGTTTTAAAGATAATAGCGGTAAATTGGCTACCTCAAATGCAGATCTTGAAAAAGATTTAACCGCAATGGCAAATTTAATTGAAAACGCGACTATAGATAGAAGTACTTTCAATACTGCAAAAGCAAAATTGATTGCCAGCTTAAAATTGCAGGATTATGATTACGATCAAACTGTAAACGAAAAATCTATCAACGCATTAACACTTGCTGATGTTCAGGATTTTTATAAACAAATTACTCCAGAAAAAACTTTTCTAACAATTGCTGGTGATGTAGAATTAAGCACAGCAAAATCATCTGCTAAAAAAGCTTTTGGCAACTGGAACAAATCAGAAATTGTAGCTTCGGCTATTTCAAAATAGTATTATAATGTCGTCTATTAGCCCTTTGATTAGTCTCAAAGGGCTTTTTTATGCCCAAAATGTTACAAAAAACCTCATATATCGCGATTTTTTTGCTGTATCATTCAATATATTAGCCTTCTGAATATTATTTTGATGAAAAAACGCCATACTTTCCTATTAATTGCCTTTACAAGTCTATCTGCATCAGCACAAACCGTGGTAAACCGCAATACAGATATTGATAAAATGGTAAAATCTGTAAATCAGGATTCCTTAAAATCATATATCAGCAAAATGGTTGCTTTTGGAACAAGAAATACGCTGAGCGACATTAAAAGTAAATCGAATGGAATTGGTGCATCTAGAAACTGGGTTGTAAGCAAGTTTAACCAGTTTGCCAAACAAAGCGATGGACGGCTTACCGCTTATTTAGATACCACAACCTTTAAGCCAGATGGCAAAAGAGTAGATCAGCCAACGTTACTCGGCAATGCAGTTGCCGTATTAAAAGGCACCGATAAAAATGATAAACGCGTGTATGTAGTAAGCGGGCACCTCGATAGCCGTGTTACCGATGTAATGAACAGAACCAGCAATGCACCCGGTGCCAACGATGATGGCAGTGGCGTAGCAGGCGTAATTGAGGCCGCACGGATTATGAGCCAGTACAAATTTGCTGCAACCATAATTTTTGTTGCCGTAAGCGGAGAAGAACAATCGCTATTGGGTTCAGGATTTATGGCTGCAAAAGCAAAAAAAGAAAACTGGAATATTGATGCCATGCTGAACAATGATATGATTGGCAGTAACAACAGCAGCGAAACCCAAATTATCGACAATACTAAACTGCGCGTATTTAGTGAAGGTTTACCCAGCTACGAATTGGATAAAAACGCGAAAAGCATCCGTCAGTTCGGTTTAGAAAATGATGGGAAAAGCCGTCAGTTAGCCCGATATGTTAAAGAAATTGGCGAACGCTACGTTGATCAGTTAGAAGTTAAGTTAATTTATAGAAACGATAGGTTTTTACGTGGAGGCGATCATACACCCTTTATAGAAAATGGATTTACCGCCGTACGCATTACTGAAATGAACGAAAATTTTGATCACCAGCACCAGGATCTGCGAACAGAAAAAGGTGTAAAATACGGCGATTTACAGGAATTTATGGATTTCGAATACCTCCGTAAAAACACGGGTAAATATTGCAGTACTGGCCAATCTGGCAAAAGCACCACCGCACCCACCGAAGTAAAAGTGGATGTTAAAAACCTGAGTAATTCTACCTTTTTATATTGGAAAGCACCTGTTAATGGCAATGTTAAAGGTTATTATGTATTAATGCGCGAAACCAGCAGTGCAATATGGGAAAAGAAATTTTTTACCGCCGCTACAGAAATGAAATTACCTTATAGTAAAGACAATTATTTATTTGCCGTACAAAGCGTTGGAAATGAAGATAATGAAAGCCTGCCTGTAGTACCTGGGATTGGCAGATAATAAAACTTTTAGGTTTTACCATTGTTTAAACTCAAATTTACGGCATGAAATTTAAACCACTGGCTTTTATTGTTAATATCGCCATTACTTTGAGCATTGGCGCTTTAGGCGGATGGGCAACTTTTCAATCTGTTAAAACATGGTACCCGACGTTAAATAAACCTTCTTTTAATCCGCCAGACAAGCTTTTTGGGCCAGTTTGGACAACATTATATATTCTTATCGGTATAGCTGCTTACCTGGTTTGGATAAAACGCGATAAAATTGTTCATTTTCCCCGTACCGTTGCGATCTATTTTATCCAGTTAATTTTAAATTTAGCCTGGTCATTTATTTTCTTCTACCTGCACGAGGTAGGATTTGCCTTAGCCGAAATTATGCTATTGTTGATTATGATTGTGATTAACGGATTGGTTTTCTTTAAAATAGATAAATGGGCAGGGCTGATTTTTATTCCATATTTACTATGGGTAAGTTTTGCCACTATTTTAAATTATAACATTTTCATTTTGAACTGATTTTAGAAAGAAAACACCTATTTTTAGGGAGTGGTAACTTTTAAAAGATTTTTGCTGATACTTTTCGTTCTGTGCTGTAACCAATTACAAGCGCAAAAAGTAGGCCTTGTATTTAGTGGAGGTGGCGCCAAAGGTTTATCGCACATCGGTACCTTAAAAGCCCTCGAAGAAAATCACATCCCGATTGATTATATCACCGGAACATCAATGGGTGGTATTGTTGGTGCCATGTATGCTGCAGGTTACAGTCCGGCACAGATAGAAAAAATAGCTTTGAGCAGCGATTTTCAGAATTGGATAAATGGCCGTTATACGAGCGATTACACCTATTATTTCCAAAAAAATGCTCCAAACGCTTCAATGCTGACGGCAAAAGTGGCTATAGATACCGGTTTTCATTTTAGTTTCCGCTCCAACCTCATCAACGACATCCCTTTAAATTTCGCCTTTTTGGAACTTTTCTCGCAGGCATCTGCGGTTTCTAAAGATAATTTCGATAACCTTTTTGTGCCTTACCGCTGCATGGTGGCTGATGTACTTTCGCAAAAAAGTATTACGGTAAGCAAAGGCAGTTTAGCCGAAGCTGTAAGGGCAACCATGACGGTTCCGATTATTTACCGCCCGATTAAACTGGATGGCAAATACGTGTTCGACGGCGGTTTATACAATAATTTTCCTGCTGATGTAATGGAAAGAGATTTTAAACCCGATTATGTGATCGGTGCCAATGTTTCTTCCAAAACATACAACGAATACCCAAAAAACATTGATGATCGACTAATGAACCGCTTTTTGGTGTACATGTTTCTTTCCAAATCAGATTCTACCATGATCGGGAAAAACGGCGTTTATATTCAGCCAAATCTTGCAGCGTACAGCGTTACCAATTTTGCTCCTGTAGAAGAATTAATTAAAAAAGGTTACGATGCTACAATGGCCGACATGCCCAGAATTAAGGCTTTAACTAGCAAAAGGGTTAGCGATGAAGAACTGGCCAAAAGAAGGGAAATGTTTAATGCCAGAAAACCAGAACTTAAGTTCAGTAATGTTACCGTATCGGGTGTTAATGCACAGCAAAAAAAGTATGTAGAGCGGCTTTTTAAAAGCGATAAAAGCACATTCGACCTAAAGGATATCAGGCGGGGTTATTATAAACTGGTTGCCGATCAAACCTTTGAAACTGTTTACCCCAAAATATCCTACCAGGCCGCAACCGATAGTTATACCTTTGAGGTGGTGGCACAGCCTAAAAAAAGCTTTAAATTGGATCTTGGCGGAAATATTTCAACCCGGCCGATCAGCAATGTATTTCTGGGTGCCCAGTACAATTACCTCGATAGAAAATCATACACCTTCGGAACCAGTTTTTATTCGGGCCGTTTCTACGAATCAGTACAATTGAACGGGCGCATAGATTATCCAACGAAATTGCCCTTGTTTTTAGCAGCCGAATTAACCTATAACCACTGGAATTTTTACAACACCAGTCAGATTTTTATAGAGAACCCCCACCCCATCTACATCGAGCAATCCGATCGAAAAATTGATCTCATGGTAGGGATGCCTTTAAATTATAATACCAAAATTGTACTCCATTCTACATTTATTAACAATAGCGATAATTATAGTCCAAACAGTACATTCGGTGTTGGCGATGTATTGGATGAAACAGTCTTTAATGGCTTTAGAGGTTCCTTTAATCTCGAAAAAAATTCCCTTAACAGGAAACAATATGCCACAAGAGGCCAAAGCTTTTCGTTAAGCTTAAATTACACCACAGGTCGCGAAAACTATAACCCGGGCAATATTTTCCGTTCTACACCAGGTTTTGTAAAAATACCGGGCAGCAGTCATTTGCGCCAATGGGGAAGTATTAAACTCACACAGGAAAATTATTTTCTGCACCTTAAAAAATACACTTTGGGTTATATTGTAGAAGGGGTAATTTCCAATCAGCCTTTGTTCAGCAATTATTACGCAACACTTCTTACCGCTCCGGCGTTTTATCCGTTACAAGATAGCAGATCCCTCTTCCTTGATAAATTTAGGGCCACTACTTATGCTGCCGGTGGAATAAAAAACATTTATAATGTTAAAAAAAATCTTGATTTTAGATTGGAAGGTTATTTATTTTTGCCTCACAAGGAATTTGAACTGAATAATTTCCAGGATGTAGATTATGCCAGGGCCATCACAAAAATACGTTATGCAGGCACTGCAGGCTTGGTTTACCATTCACCGCTCGGCCCTGTTAGTTTAAGTTATAATTTATATAATGACGCTGTTAAAAGAAATGGTGTATTATTGCATATCGGTTATTTAATTTACAATAAACGTTCTATCGAATGAAACGAATCTTACTTTTATGTACACTGTGTTTAATCGGTTTCCTGGGATCAGCGCAAACCGCAGCCATTAATAATTTTCTGATAAAAGAGAATTTGCTTAAAAACAATAAACTGGCCATTATAGCAGCAGATTCACTGAACAATCCAAACGAAAATATAAATGGCACTTACACCTTTAGTGTGAGTGGATTTACGCAGATATTGAAGTTTAACGATGGTATCGCCGTGCTTCCGTTACCTATTGATAAATCTACTTTTGTTTACATTAAACACCAGAACGATACAGGAACACACAGCAAACTGGTTTATGTATATAAGAAAGATACAGATTTAACTCCTTACGCCATCAATAGCTTATGGCTTTTTATCATTCCGATTGCACTTATTATCATTGCTTTTGCTTTCCGTAAACTCATCATATTTGTGGTGATTGTGTTTTTGGTATTTGTATATTTTAACCACAGCAACGGATTAAACCTTTCTACGTTTTTTGAAAGTATTTTTGATGGCTTAAAGAACCTCGTCTGAGAAAGAGTTGTCAAACTTCTAATAAATAGAAACTTGACAACTTTAGATGAATCCGAAAGCTCAGGCTCAGTTACGTTCAAGCTCGTTTATAACGATACGTCACACAAAACGAGGAAAAGGGCAATATTAAACGGAATTTTCGTTAATTCTCACACCGACAGACAGTAATCTTAATCATTTTTTAGAAAAGCAATGCTTGTGGTGCTTCGGATATACCCGTCCCGCCCTTTGCTTAATCCCGATAAAACTAATCTATTATTATTAAAATTCATTTAAACATCAGGATAACGCTGTCGGTCGGGTTTATTGAACAGCGTAAAATCATTAGCAGATCAATAAGTGGTTCGTGGAAACTTGAACCCACTGCAATAAGATGATTTTATCCTCAATTGTAGCACTTATTAGGTCTTTTAAACTTGCTGTTAAATAAAAGCTTTTGTAACTGCTTCCCACAAAAGAAATGTTGTTAGAGCAAACGATAATTAATTTCGATTTACTAATTTTTTTAGTAAATTTGAGTTATGGAAAACCTATATTTAGTTTGTTTAATACCACCAGCTTCAATAGTGGAGGATATAGACGAAATGAGGATTTATATTTCGGAGAAATTCAAAGTATACGAATCGTTAAAACGCCCTGCACACATAACTTTATATCCTCCTGTTAAATTATCATCACTAGAAGCCGAGAAAAGATTTTTTAAAGCACTTGAAGATGCCGCTTTTAGCATTCCTTTTGCGCAGGTACTGCGAAACTTTAGTTCATTCCACGAAAAAACATTTTACCTTGATGTAGAACAAAATGAGGGTTTAATGAAGCTGGAAAAACAGATTACTAAAGAATTACAACCTCTAAAACTGATAGAGAATAAGGAAAAGTTTAATCCGCATGTAACTTTGGCTTTCAGGGATGTAAAACTACCCGTTTTTCAACAGCTTTTAGCCGAATTTAAAGACAGAAAATTCAAGCGTGAATTTCAGGTTTCATCATTTTCAGTTTACAAACATCAAGACAAAAGATGGCAACCTTTTAAAGAATTTGCGTTGAAAAATCCGGATTTAAAAGCCAGACCACTAAGCCTGTTTGATTAATTAAAACGGCATCCCGATCCCGAAGTTATATTGTAAAAAACGATAAGTATCAGGACCATGTGTTGAGTTATAATTGTCTTTAAAATCTCTCGCTCCGGATAAGAATTTACTGATCACCCATTGATCTGATCCAACAAATTGCGGATCTTTCAGCTTTAAGCCCACATCAAACCTGAATACAAAATACTGCACGTCATACCTCAACCCCAAACCTGTACCAATAGCCAATTGCTGTACAAATTTGTTAAATTTAAACACTGTCTGCTCATCAAGTGTTGGGGTTCCAACCAAAATTGATTCGCCTTTACGGAGATTCCATACATTACCAGCATCTACAAATGCAGCACCTTTTAAGGTGGCGCCAAAAAAATTCTTGGCTACAGTAAACCGGTACTCAAAGTTTGTTTCAATCCGCATGGTACCTAACTGATCAAGGCCATAAAAAGCTCTCCTTAAAGTATCACTTCTTAAAAGTCCTCTATCATAGTTTCCCGGCCCTATGGTTCTCGCCTGCCATGCCCTGATCCCACTTGATCCTCCTGCAAAAAACTGTTTCTCAAAAGGAATACCTGTTTGCACTGAATTGCCATAAGCATAGGCAACACCTGCATTTAAGCGGGCAATAAACTGCCGTTCGCCACCTAAGTGTTTATACCACCTGATATCAACTTCAGGGCGCATATACTGGTTAAATGGCAAACCCAAAATTTTAGCCGGATCGTTATTGGCAGGATCATTTTTGGCTCCGGTAAGCTTGGAAATACCTTGCAGCATATTACCTGCAATATCCATTCCTGCCCTTAAATAAACGAAAGACCTGAATTCGTTCAACTTATTAGCATTTAAAGTATAGGTATACTTCATCCCCAATGTTAAATCCTTACGGCCAAGCAAAGTAGAATAATAAAGGTTATTTAAAACAGTTTGCGCATCTACATTAGGATCTAAGTTTCCAAAGCGGTATTCGAAATTTAAAGGGGTAAAAGAGTGTAATTTAGATTTAGTTTCCACCCAATCGTAAGTAATGGAATTGATAAAAATCCTTCTTACCGAAACATCTTTTTGCAAAGCATAAATATAACTACTTGAAAATGTGGTATGTGGCATTCCGTTACCCCCAAGCGTAGGATTATAGAAAGGAATCATCAACCTGGGCACGGTAATGCTGGCGCTGATCGAAAAATCGCGCTGATAAATATCGCTGAAAACCTTTGCTCCGTTCCCAATTCTGGATTGCAACCCACCTTTAAGTTGTAATTCAAACCTTTCGGCCCCTCTAAACAGGTTGTTATTTGTGTAAGTATTACTAATGTTAAACCCCACCGTACCGCCATTAAAAGGCACCTCACCTTCTACCCGGTTGCTCATCACTTTTTGAGGGATAAGCTGAATTACGGCATTTACCTTATTCGAGGTGCTATCTCTTCTAAAATAATCGATTTTAACATTTTTGAAAATATTTAGCTCATATAAGCGATCGTATGTTAAGTTCTCATTGCGAATGTCGTAAAGTTCACCTTGCTTTAAAAAATCGTATCTCACAATCGGATTTCTTCTATATCGCTTAGAGAAATCGGTGAATACTATTCCGTTTAACGTATCCTTGCTCAATTTATAACGAACAGAATCCGGAAAACCATCCGGATTTGGTGCAATAATCATATGTGTATAACCGATATTGAACTGTTTATGCGGTCCATCTGCGGGATCGGTAACATTTAAGTTTAAATCAATTTTATTGGTTTTAGAGCTGGGTTCGGCACCATAAACATCAAAATTTACATAAGGCCTTAAAAAATAGAAATAGCCGTTTTCTTTCATAATACGGTAAATCTGTTCCCTTTCATAAGTTAATGAATCCTCATCGTATTGCATGCCTTTGTGTAAATGGCTCACCAACGCCTTATTCGATTCGTAGAGATTTTTAATATTCGCATTTGGGATCGAATCTGTAAGCTTATCTATAAAATAAGCAGGCCCTGGTTTAGCACTGAATATAACTTCTGCTTTTTTATCTGCTACTTTTATGGCTGCAGCTACTTCTGCCTGCCGGTAACCTTTACTTTTTAAAAATTTCTGGATCTGGGTTCTCGAAATTTCTACCAAAGTACTATCCAGAATAGCGGGTGGCGTACCAAAAGGCTTAATATCGTTGGTTTTATACCTGCCATCTTTCGTATTGAAAAGGTTATATAACGGTACCTGAATACTTAGCTTGGAGGCTGGCCGGAGATCTTTCTGTACGTAATTATAAGCTTGCTCCTCAAATTTCGCATCTATGCTATCAATAGTAACCTTTTTCACGATCGATTGATAGTCGGCAATGTATTTAGTTGATGAACAGGCCTGAATTAAAACAATAATAAATAGTAATATTGCAGTGCTTTTCAGTTTAATATTTATTGAGTTTTGGTATGCTTTCAAAATCACAGATTAGTTTTATAAAGTCGTTACATCAAAAAAAACACCGTAAAGAACATGGGTTATTTATAGTTGAAGGTATTAAATCCATAAAAGAATTTATTCAGTCAAGCTTCCAGATCCATACGCTATTTTACAACAGCGAACAATACAATTTGTTACCCAAATTGCCTGCAAATATAAACTTATTTGAAGTAAAGAACGCTGAATTAGACAAGATTAGTGCGTTACAAACCCCGCAAGGTTTTTTAGCATTGGTTCACATCCCTAAAAACGAGGAAATAGACCTCAATGTATTAAAAAATCAGTTTACTTTAGTTTTGGATGGTGTTCAGGATCCAGGCAACATGGGTACCATTATCAGAACTGCAGATTGGTTTGGTTTTAAAAATATAATCTGCTCTTTAGATTGTGTTGAAGTATTTAATCCAAAAACAGTACAGGCCACTATGGGCTCATTGGCAAGGGTAAATATTTATGAAGCAGATTTACCGGTGCTGTTGGCTAAAAACTCGATACCTGTTTTCGGGGCTTTGTTAGATGGCGAATCGATTTACAAAACCCAATGGGGAAAAGAAGGATTGGTAATTTTGGGTAACGAAGGGAAAGGAATATCGTCAGAGGTAATCAAAAAAATAAATAAGCCGGTAACCATTCCGAGAATTGGAGAAGCAGAATCGTTAAATGTGGCTGTAAGTGCTGCAATCTTTTGCGCTGAGTTAGTGAGAGTTCGAAATTAAAACGATTTTTATTGAGATATTATTTGCGGGCTAACTAATAATTGCTATTTTTGCAGCCTTGAATTTAAAAGGTCGAGTGGCCGAGTGGCTAGGCAGAGGTCTGCAAAACCTTCTACAGCGGTTCGAATCCGCTCTCGACCTCCATTTGTACAAATAAAATAATTAAAAGGTTATTACCATGGCAGTTACCAGATTAAAAAGAAAAGACAGAAGGAATAAAAATACAGCTCACCAAGAGGTAGCATTTTTAAAAAGAGCAACTAACATTGAGTTAGGAAGCCGCTCTACTCAACCTAAAAACGATCAATTGGCTAAAAACAATGCTGTTTTAGCTGGTTTAGCAAAATAGTTTTTAGGAATTCTTCTTAAAAAATTTAAAGCATCCTTCTGATCAAAGGATGCTTTTTTTGTGCCATTATTTTTCCTAACAAAAGATAAAAAGCAAAATATTAAAGCCTAACAAAAAGAATTACTAGAACTTTTTATGGTTACCTAAAATAAACCAATTTAGATCTCAGCTAATTAGAAAAATAGCTTTTACCAATTACACTAAACCAGTGCCTTACAAATATTTTTGATCAACCCTGGCCCCTCGTAAATGAAGCCGGTATACAGCTGAACAAGACAAGCACCAGCCGCTAATTTTTCTTTTGCATCATCTGCCGAATGAATTCCACCAACACCAATAATCGGAAATGCTTTATTTGATTTTTCTGCAAGATAACGGATAACCTCTGTAGACCTTTCTTTAACCGGTTTACCACTTAAGCCACCTGTTTCGGCTGTTAAATCCTTTTCAGTGGCCAGGTTTTCTCGGCTTATGGTTGTATTGGTAGCAATAATGCCTGCAATTTTGGTTTCAGCAACAATTTCGATAATATCATCCAATTGGGCGTTGGTTAAATCGGGTGCAATTTTTAATAAAATCGGACGTGAGATATCATTTTTACGGTTGCGCTGCTGTAAGGTATTTAAAATCTTTTTTAAGGGTTCTTTTTCCTGGAGTTCGCGTAAACCAGGTGTATTAGGTGAACTTACATTCACAACAAAATAATCTACCACATCGAACAAACGATCGAAACATTTTATATAGTCGCTTACTGCATCTTCATTTGGTGTGGCTTTGTTTTTGCCAATGTTTCCGCCAACAACAATATCAGGATGTTTATCTTTTAGCAAGCGTAAACGCTCAGCCATTACATCTACCCCTTTATTATTAAAACCCATCCGGTTAATTAACGCTTCATCATTAGGTAAGCGGAACATCCGTGGTTTATCGTTTCCGGGCTGAGGCATTGGCGTAACCGTACCTACCTCTATAAATCCGAAACCTAAATTACTAAGCGATTCTACATATTCGCCATTTTTATCAAATCCAGCAGCCAAACCAACAGGGTTTCTGAATTTTATCCCAAAAACTTCGCGTTCCAAACCTTTAATATGAACATCGAAACTACTACGGATAATGGTTTTACCTAAAGGAAATTTATCATTAAACCATTTTAACCGCTTAACTACAAAATAATGTACGTTCTCAGGGTCAAATTTGAAGAATAGTGGTTTAATTAAGCGATACATGCCACGAAGATAAGAACTTAATATAAAAAATGGAAAAAAGGTTAATTGGCTCTTTCTTTCATTAGTCTATACGGCCAAATCCAATCCTGAGTACAACCTTGGTTCAAAGTTGATGGTCAATAGTTTCATAACCATGCCAGATAAGCAACCTGGCCAATAACTATTAGACTATAAACCATCAACTTTAGGCAATGGCCCATTTACCAATGACTAATAAGCTGCGGTAAACTGCTCCTGGTGATGTGCATTGTTCTCCAATTCATCAGCAATAACAATGGCTAAATCTTCTACTGATAAAATAGAACGACCTTCCTCATTAAAAACCGGACTTGTTTTACCCAAACGGTATTTACCAGTTCTACCTGTGGTAATTCCCTGGTGCATTTCAATAGCCGGACTAAAAAACAACCAATCCAATTCTTTTTCTTCTTTCAGGATATTAAAATAATCTCTTACAGCGGTTGCTCCTGGTTTATAGTCTGCCGGAAAGTCTGGTCCGTCTACAATCTGGTGGCCTTCAATCTGCAAGGTACCTGCACCACCGATAAAAATATAACGTTTAACGCCCGATGCTTTTACAGCAGCCTGTATAGCTTTTGCGCCTTCTACGGTATCATTATATAAATTTGGATTGGTCCACCCTGCATTAAAAGCACTTACCACGGCATCAGCCCCTTTTAATGCTTCCGTTAATTGCTCGGTATCCAAAACATCAACTGTTACCTTTTGAACTTTATCATCCGTGTTTTCAATTTTAGTGGTATCGCGTGCAATGGCGATTACTTCATTACCACGGTTTACCAGCTCATTTAAAATGGCTTTGCCTACAAATCCTGAGGCTCCAATTAGTGCTACTTTCATGCTCTTTTAATTTTAAATTAGTATTAAATGTTAAATTGTAATATTATTTATTACAGTTATAGTTAAAATTTTTTATTTAAAACCGGCACTAAACTCTTTTAATGATTTTGCTGCCAAATTCTTAACCAAAGCGTTTTCTGCCTCAGCATATAAATTATTTAAATGCTTGGTAATCTGTTTACCTACCGGACAATCAGGATTTGGTTCATTTTTACTTTCGCCCAATAAACT
Organism: Pedobacter sp. AC402; assembly: GCF_979252805.1. Taxonomy (NCBI): domain Bacteria; kingdom Pseudomonadati; phylum Bacteroidota; class Sphingobacteriia; order Sphingobacteriales; family Sphingobacteriaceae; genus Pedobacter; species Pedobacter sp. AC402. Next base: position 474,455 of record NZ_CEEDAI010000006.1, read on the forward strand.
TTTCTGCTTTACTGCTTTATAAACATCGCCCAGGTTAATGTCTTCAGGATTTTTAGCTAATGTAGAACCTCCACCCTTCCCTTCTTTACTTTGCACAAAACCGTGTTTATGCAAATTGGCTAATTCTTTTCTCACTAAAACAGGATTACAATTGATACTACCCGCAATATATTCAGAGTTCAATAGCTGTCCTTTTACCTGATCAAGGAGGGTAAGAATGTGAAGCGAAATAGAAAAGTGACTGCTGTTCATACTGTAATTATTTTTATTACAGAACAAAGTTATGATAATTTTTACCCGTTTTAAAAAATTAACATCATTTAACCCTATCCTGACAAATGACCTAACCGTTCTACAATAAATTTTTGAAGTTATAAAGCGCAGAAAAAGCGAAATATCGAGCATCAATTAAACGGCACTTCCTAATAAACAGAATGAAAAAAGTTTTTGTTTCGTTAAAACTGTTTTTTTAGTGGGTTTTCTGAAAAACTAAATACAACTTAAAATTGCTGGTTACTCCTATTTGACTTTCAAACTGAAAAAAGCCTTTAAATTTTGTACTTTTGCAGCCGAAATGATTTCAATAAATAATTTAACATTCCTGATTGGCTCGAGGGCCTTGTACGATGACGCAAACTGGCATATTAAACCTGGCGACAGGGCTGGTTTAATTGGCGCCAACGGAACAGGAAAATCAACACTGCTAAAAATAATTGTAGGCGAATATGCACCTAGTTCAGGTACAGTTTCCATGTCGAAAGATTTGAAAATTGGTTACCTAAACCAGGATTTACTTTCTTACGATTCGCACCATAGTATTTTACATGTAGCCATGGAGGCCTTTGAACGCCAAAACCAGTTGCATGATGAGATTGAAGAACTTCTAAAGAAAATCGAAACGGATTACAGCGAGGAGGTTTTATTTAAACTTAGCGATAAACAGCAAGAATTTGAAGCTTTAGACGGATACAATATCGAATATAGGGCAAACGAAATTTTAGCTGGTTTGGGTTTTAGTACTGCAGATCAACTCCGCCCGCTAAATACCTTTTCAGGAGGTTGGCGTATGCGTGTAATGCTTGCTAAAATACTGTTGCAAACTCCCGATATCCTGTTACTGGATGAGCCTACCAACCACATGGATTTACCCTCTATTAAATGGTTGGAAAACTATTTAATGGGCTTCGAAGGAGCAATTGTAATTGTTTCTCACGATAGGTATTTCCTGGATAAAATTGTAAACCGCACGGTCGAATCACGTAAAGGGAAATTAACGGTATATGCCGGCAATTACAGTTTCTATGTAGAAGAAAAGGCTTTACGTGGTGAGATTCAAAAAGGCGAGTTTAAAAATCAACAGGCCAAAATTAAACAGGAAGAGCGTTTAATTGAGCGCTTTAAAGCCAAAGCAAGTAAAGCCAAGATGGCACAATCACGCATGAAAGCTTTAGATAAAATGGAGCGTATTGATGATGTGGATGATGATAACCCGACGGTAAATTTTGCTTTCAAATTTACTAAACCATCGGGCAGGCATGTGGTACGCATAGAACACGCCAACAAAAGCTATCCAAATGTGCATATTTTGGACGATGCCGAAGGTGTGATTGAAAAAGGGGATAAAATTGCCCTGATTGGTGCCAACGGTAAGGGTAAATCTACTTTATTGAGAATGATTGCCGGAACAGAAAAATTTGAAGGTTTTTGTGAAACCGGTCATAATGTAACCACTACTTTTTTTGCTCAGCACCAGTTAGAATCACTGCACCTTGATAATTCTATTTTAGAAGAGCTGCAAGCCTTTGCACCAAAACACAGCGATACTGAGTTGCGTAGTATTTTAGGTTGTTTCCTATTTACGGGCGATGATGTTTTCAAAAAGATTAAAGTACTTTCAGGAGGTGAAAAATCACGCGTGGCATTGGCTAAATCATTAACAACTGATTCGAATTTCCTTATTCTAGATGAGCCTACCAACCACTTGGATATTCAATCGGTAAATATTCTAATCCAGGCCTTAGAGCAGTTTGAAGGTACTTTTATCGCAGTATCCCATGATAGGTATTTCTTAGATAATGTGGCTAACAAAATCTGGTTTATCGAAGGCGAAAAGATTAAACAATACCCCGGCACTTATGCCGAATATGAAGAATGGAACAGTAAAAGGGTGATTCCGGTAGCAAAGCCGATTCCGGTTAAAATGCCTGAAAAACAAAAGGAAGCACCAAAACCAGTTTCGCCGAATACTGCTAATCAATTAAAAAAGCTGAACGATGAGCTGCAAAAAATAGAAAAACTGATTGCTGATTTAGAGCAAAACGTTAAAAATATTGAAGCAGAACTGGCAGATGAAAATGTTTATGGTAAAGCCGATAAATTAGCTGAAGCCAACAAACGTTATTTGGCGGTCAAACAGGATTTAGATAACAGCCAGACTAAATGGGAAACTTTAGCTGCTGAAATTATGGAGCTGGAGGGTTAGTTTTAACCATCAATAGCTATAGAGCCGTTCTGATTCACATCAGGACGGCTTTTTTGTTTGTTTCGCCACTGAAGCACAGAAACACGGAAGGTAATCTTTATTGTGATGCTGAAGCACGAAGCACGTTTAGGGTTGCCGCAAGCGCGCTAAAAATTCCCTGTTAAAATGATTTAAAACCGGAGAGTTGTCAACTTTCTCCCCACCTTGCCATTCAAGTTCACAACTCTTAATAAATCAATTGAACCTCAAATAATCCTCCGTGTCTCCGTGGCATCATATAAAAGAGTATTCCGTGTAATCCGCAGCTAATTTCAACCTTGTGTTTGGCCACTTCCCAATAAAACTTTACTTTTAACCATGCAGAAAATATTAATTACGGTTTTATGTTTCATCTCTAGTTTGGCTTTTGCACAAAACGATAAAAAGTTTACCAACGAGAACAAAATTTATCTACCGAATATTAAAACTGTACTTTGCTACAATAGCAATAAAGAACAAAGTTTGCCAGTAATTATGCTCAACTCTTCAGAAACCATTAATTTTTCATTCGATGATCTGTTAGCAGGCACTAAAAACTATTGGTACACCATTGAGCATTGCACAGCAGAATGGCAACCTTCTCAGATTTCGAGCATCGATTATTTAGGAAGTTTTAACGACGACCGCATCATCAATTACCGTTATTCATCTAATACCACACGTAAATATACCCATTACGAAATCAGCCTGCCCAACACCCAAATTCAGCCTAAAATTGGCGGCAATTATGTGTTAAAAGTGTATTTAGATGGCGACAAAAATAAACCTGTTATTTCGCAGCGTTTTTATGTTCTGGATAGTCAGGTGGCTGTAGTGGCAGAGGTAACCAACTCACTACAGGTAGAGAACCGGAACTACAAACAAAAGATCAACTTCACAATTAACCACACTTTTCCAATTACAAACCCTTATCAGGATGTAAAAGCCGTGGTGATGCAGAATTTTAACCCGAATACCGTCCAAATTAACACCAAGCCTTCATTTGTAAGGCCAAATCAACTGGTTTATAACGACCTTAATACCAATGATTTTTGGGGCGACAATGAATTTAGAAAATTCGATACCAGGAGTTTGCGGTACAAAGCGGATAATGTTAAGGATATTTATCGCGATAATGAATCGGTAAATGTAATGCTCTTTCAGGATGCTCCCCGTACAGTTGGTGCTTTTGCCAATCAATACGATGAAAACGGCAACTTTTTTATCCGAAATACAGATGGCCGTGACGACAGAACAGAATCAGAATACATGGGGGTTTTATTTACACTGAATGCCTCTGCCCCAAGCGCAAATGGTGATGCTTACGTGGTTGGCCGCTTTAACAATTACACCATGAGCAATGAAAATAAATTGCTGTATGATGCCAATAGAAAACAGTTTTATGGCAACATTATGCTTAAACAAGGCTTATACGATTATGAGTTTGCCTGGTTTAATAAGGATACCAATGTAATGGAAACCAGGGCTTTTGAAGGTGCTTTCTTCCAAACTGAAAATAGCTACCAGATTTTTGTTTATTATCGCCGTCCTGGTGCCCGCTGGGATACATTAATTGGCTATACCAACCTAAGTAATAAGGTTACAGATAGAAGGTAAATAGCATTAACTAAAGCTGTTCTTACAGGTAAATCCTTAGCTATTCTATCGAAATAAAGTGATCATCCTTATGCGGCAAAAACATCCACCTGTAATACGCTTAACTACAAGTTGGAAATAACGATAAACATATCCTGTCATCTTAACCCTCAAAATAAAGAGAGTTTTAATTGTCAACTTGACTTTTAATATTGTATTACTTACCTTTATTGTTACATTAATTTTCTTTGTTTAAAATGTGGTTATTTACATTAGTAATTCAGTAAGTAACCAGATAAACACAGATGATTAGTGTTTCTAACCGAAAACTATGTTCAAAAAATTAATTGCCGCTGCATTAATAATCAATCCCTGCGTACAGCTTTTTGCGCAAGGCCCTAACAGTTCCTATACCCAATCCATCAACGGAACAAAACTAAAATTCGATATGCAGGCCATCCCTGCCGGAAAATTTAAAATGGGAAGCAAAACCGGAAAAGCCGATGAGCAGCCTGTGCATGAGGTTAAACTCGATGCTTTCTGGATCGGTAAACATGAGGTAACCTGGGATATTTTCGAGCCTTTCTTATACCGCGATTACGAAAAAAAAGCCAGTGAAGGTGCCGTTCCTCCCGAAGTTGATGCCGTAACCAGACCTACAAAACCTTATCTCGACATGACTTTTGGCATGGGCAAAGAACACCAGCCTGCAGTAGCCATGACCCAGTATAATGCCATTCAGTTTTGCAAATGGCTTTATGTACGAACAGGCATTTTTTACCGTTTGCCAACCGAAGCAGAATGGGAATATGCCTGCAAAGCCGGAACTGAAACCGGTTATTCTTTTGGTGATGATGCCACTAAACTCGGCGATTATGCCTGGTACAAAGATAACAGCGACAATAAAACGCACCAGGTAGGGTTGAAAAAACCAAATCAATGGGGTTTGTTTGATATGTACGGGAATGTTAGCGAATGGACCTACGACCAGTACATTGCCGATTTCTACGGACAGAGCAAAGATAAAACAGTTGAAAACCCAGTTGCCGTACCAGAAAAACTTTACCCAAATGTTGTGCGGGGTGGCTCGTATGATGAAACCCCTGGCAATTTAACTTCTACGGCCAGGTTAGCTTCCGATCCATCATGGAAACAACTGGATCCTCAGATTCCTAAAAGCAATTGGTGGTTTCCTGAGGCGCCATTTGTGGGTATGCGATTGGTACGCCCTGTTAAAACGCCATCAAAGGCAGATATAGATGCTTATTACAATAAACAACCTATAAAAGATTTTTAAAAAATAAAACCTAACCAAAATAAAAACCTTTACACATGAAAAAACCAATAAACCAACAAGATCGCCGCGATTTTTTAAAGGCAACTGCCATGCTTGCAGGCGGGGCAATGATAAGCAGCATACCATTAGCGGGCGCATATGCTTCGGGCTCAGACACCATTAAAATTGCCTTAATTGGCTGTGGCGATCGTGGCACAGGAGCGGCTTTCCAGGCTTTAAGCACTAAATTTAATATTAAACTGGTAGCCATGGCCGATGCTTTTCAGGATCGGTTAGATAGCAGCTATCAATCTTTAAGTTCGAAATTTGCAGCTAAAATAGATGTTCCAAAAGAACGCCAGTTTGTAGGTTTTGATGCTTATCTAAAAGCAATTCCTTTGGCCGATGTGGTGCTGTTAACCACTCCTCCGGGTTTCCGTCCTATTCATTTTGAAGAAGCGGTAAAGCAGAACAAACAGATTTTTATGGAAAAACCTGTTGCTGTTGATGCACCTGGAATAAGAAGGGTACTTGCAGCGGCTGAAGAAGCTAAGAAGAAAAAATTAAATGTTGTGGTTGGTTTACAACGCCGCTATCAAACCAATTACCGCGAATCGATGAAACGGATTAACGATGGTGCAATTGGCGATATTATGTCGGGCCAGGTATATTGGAACAGCGGTGGCGTTTGGGTTCGCCCGCGTAAGCCAAACCAAACAGAGATGGAATACCAAATGAGAAACTGGTATTATTTTAACTGGCTTTGTGGCGATCATATTGTAGAGCAGCACGTTCACAATATCGATATTGCCAACTGGATAAAGAACGGACACCCGGTATCTGTACAAGGTA
>NZ_CEEDAI010000007.1:0-531660 GCF_979252805.1 Pedobacter sp. AC402
ATGTCCTGTACTTCGTTCGGTTGTATGCAGAGCCGATATTAACCAGGTCTACCTCACTAACACCACTGGTTTTCGCATTTATCGTGAAACGCTTTCGCGTTTTTCATGCACTTTAAGAAACCGATGCAAACAACTATTCTATCCTTAAAAACTTTGCCGCAGGTACAAATGCCAGGTACGAATTTGCTACAGGTAAAGTAACATTAAATTATAGTTTTGAAAGTACAAGAAACGATGCACATAGTCAGTTTTCGAGCCTTAATGAAGGAAGGGTATCATTGTTGGATTTATTTTACAACCAAAAAATAAACAATAAACTCGATTTATTAGTAGGGATTGATAACCGCGTGATGAAATTATCATCAGCAGCAAACAAGCCCGAAACTAATATTTTTGCCGCATACGGATCATTATTTTTACATGATTTAAGTGTTTTTAATCTTGAAATTGGCGGACGTTACAATAAACACAAACAATATGGCGAAAACTATACCTACTCAATTACCCCAAGCATTAATATTATTAAAGAGATAAAATTATTCGGAACAGTTTCAACTGCATTTAAAGTACCTACACTAAATATGCTTTTTGGTCAGTTTGGAGCCAACCTTGATTTAAAGCCGGAGAAATCACAAAATTACGAGGCAGGAGTTAACTTTTAGTTTTGCTGATGATCAGTTTAGCTTACGCCTGGCAGGTTACAAACGCGATTTAACGGATGCGATTCTTTATGCTTTTCCAAATGGATACATCAATCAGGTGAGTCAGAAAACCAAAGGTTTTGAAGTAGAACCAGCAGCTAAATTTAGTGTATTTACAATTAACGGTTATTACGCATATGTAGAAGGTAATGAGTTTAACTTTGTAGATAATGCTGTTGCCAACTATCTTTTCCGCAGACCAAAGCATACTTTTGGTATTACTGCAGGTGCACAGGCCACCAGCAACTTATTTGTGAGTGCCAACTTCCGTTACTTTGGTAAACGTAAAGATGGAAATTTTGTAACCTATACCGTTGATGATTTAGCGGGTTACAAGCTATTTAATGCTTACGCAGAATATGCATTGGCTAAAAAACGAGTGAAGTTATTTTTTGATGCGAAGAACATTCTTAACGAAAAATATAACGAAATTATTGGCTACAATAGTTTAGGTTTCAACTTTAATACCGGTGTAATTTTTAATATACACTAATAAGAATTAACTTTGCACTATAAATATTAACCAAAATAAAATGTCTCATTTAAAATTTAATCCACGCACCTTAATTTTGCTGTTGATGATATTGGCCATAACGGCATTCCGTTTATTGGTAACGTTCAATTCAGATGAATTAAAATTTGCTAATTTTTCATCAATAGGAGCTGTAGCTTTATTTGGAGGAGCCTATTTTAAAGATAATTTAAAAGCATTTGCCTTTCCTTTATTAAGCTTATTCTTAAGTGATTTTATTTTATCGGCCACTATATTCAGCAAATACAGCAGTGGTTTTCTTTATGAAGGCTGGTATTGGACTTATCTTGCCTTTGCCTTAATGGTGTTGGTAGGTAGAACAATGTTAAAAAATGTTACTGTTGTAAATCTGCTGGCCTCAACCCTGGTTATTGTTTTTATCCACTGGATTGTAAGCGATATCGGTGTTTGGTATAACAATCCTGCATATACGCAAGATGTAGCTGGTTTTTGGGCATGTTTGGTAAAGGCAATTCCTTTCGAAATCAGATTCCTTGAAGGAACAGTTATTTATGGCGCATTGCTTTTCGGTGCTTTTGAAGTGCTAAAGGCAAAGTACCCGGTATTGAAATTACAAACACAAGAATTGTAGAAATATTCAATATTTGGTATAACTAAATATTAAAAAACAACATAGAAATCCTCTTTTGATTCGATTCAAAAGAGGATTTTTTTTAACTTAGAACTTTCGTCGCGCTCTTCTGAACAATCCGGATCAGCATTTTATAAAGACTATAGGTTTCTGATCCTGATGTTAAACAAAAACAGGATAACGCAAAAAAAATATTGATATGAAAGTTGTTTCCTTCTTACCTGCCGCTACAAAAATGATCTACGATATGGGTCTGCAGGAATATTTGCATGGCGTAACATTCGAATGCCCTAAAGAGGCTGCAGATCAGCCAAAGGTAGTACGTTGCATACTCGAAGGTAAAAACTATTCGAGTATCGAGATCGATCGGATATTTTCAGCTTCAAAAGCACAGGGTAAAAGCTTGTATTGGGTTGATGACGAATTACTGGAAAGCATTGCACCTGATGTTGTATTTACACAGGATATCTGCGAGGTATGTAATATTGATACCGTTTGTACAGAAACGGCTGTAATGAAGCTCAGTAAGCAGCCTACACTGGTACCATTATCACCCAACAACCTAAAAGATGTTTTCGAATGTGCCATAACCATTGCCAAAGCACTTGGTAAAGAAGAAGTAGCATTAAAATACCTTGCAGGCCTGCAAAATAAAACCGATTACATATTAGATCAGCTTAGGGCCAACCGCGCACCTTTAAAAAGAATTATGCTGATGGAATGGATTGAACCGATTTATAATTGCGGCCATTGGATTCCATTTCAGATTGCTGCAGCCGGTGGGGTAGATATGCTTTCCAATCCGCAGGAGACTCTATCGTTACCCAATGGGATAAAGTCAGTAAGATACAACCCGGAAGTTTTGGTAATTGCCCCTTGCGGTTTCGATCAGATCAGGAGTTTGGAAGAAATGCAATTGTTGACTTTCGAAAGCTGGCTGGGATAATCTTGAAGCTGTAAAAAACAAGCAGGTATACATTGCAGATTTTGATATGTTTACTCAACCGAGCGTAGGCACATTGGTAGAAGGTATTGAAGCACTTGCATGCATGTTTCACCCCGAAATTTTTAAGGCGGACAAACACCTATCCAAAAAATTCATCAATTACAATCAATCAGTTAAAACACTAAAAACAGTGTAACCATATAAAGCACAGCAATCACATTTATGAAATTAGTTGTTTTAACAGGACAGGGATCAGTGCTGAAAGTGGGTTAAAAACTTTTAGGGATGCTGATGGCCTTTGGGAAGGTTATAATGTATACGATGTGGCTACGCCAGAAGCCTGGGAAAGAAACCCAATACTCGTTCAGCAGTTTTATAATGAAAGGAGGAGTCAGGTTTTAGCGGCAAAACCCAATCATGCACATTATCTGCTGGCTGAACTGGAAAAAGATTTTGATGTTGAAATTATTACTCAAAATATTGATGATTTGCACGAAAGGGCAGGTTGAACCAAAGTTACCCACCTTCATGGCGTAATTACCAAATCGCAATCCGATATCAAATCAGAATTAGTATATCCTATTGAGGGAGCTGAAATTAAAATGGGCGAACTGTGCGAACTTGGTTCGCAGCTAAGGCCCCATGTAATTTGGTTCGGCGAAGCCGTTCCGATGATCGAAGTAGCAGCCAAGCTTTGCAAACAGGCCGATATATTTGTAATTATAGGTACTTCATTGGCCGTTTATCCGGCAGCAGGCCTGATAGATTTTGTACCTTCTGTTATAGATAAATACATCATTGATCCGAAAACACCAGATGTAAAACGTTATAAAAACGTAATTAATATCGAAAAAAACGCAGTAGAAGGCGTTGCAGAACTAAAAGATATCTTATCAGATGCCAGGTAAAAAGATTTGCATTTTTAACTGGAGCGGAGGTAAAGACAGTACTTTGGCACTTCATTATGCCCTGCAAGATCCAACTATAGAAATCCGTTACCTCATTACAACGGTTACCGAAAAATACAACAGGGTTTCCATGCACGGTGTTAGAGAAGCCCTGCTGATTAAACAGGCTGAAAGTATTGGTATTCCGTTGTACCAGATCCGCTTGGGCGAAATGCCCGATATGGAAACCTACGATAATACAATGAAGCATCACCTTACTAAGTTTAAAGATGAAGGCATTACGCATTCCATTTTTGGCGATATTTTTCTGGAAGATTTACGTACATACCGTGAAAATAAATTGGCAGAAATAGGAATGACCGCAATTTTCCCTTTGTGGCAAAAAAATACAAAACAATTATGTGTAGAATTCTTAAACCTGAGCTATAAAACCATCATTGTTTGCACCCAGCAAAATCTCGAAAAGTATTGTGGAAAAGTAATCAGCCTAGATTTAATTAATCAATTGCCCGCCGATATTGACCCCTGCGGAGAAAACGGAGAATTTCATACTTTCGCCTTTGAGGGACCAATTTTCAGGAATAAAATCGCTTTTACCATAGGTGAGAAGGTATTTAGGACTTATAATACACCAGCAAAAAAAGAAGAAAATGAAGATTCACCATGCTCAACCACAGCACTTTCCGGCTTTTGGTATATCGACCTTGAGGAATAATTTTCCATTTTCAAAACATTTTGGCATCATTTTTTCTTTAGTACAAGTAATTAACTAAATCACACATCCAATTGAAACCTGTTTAGCGAGGTTAGGTAGCTGAACAAGTGTCATTTAAAAAATTAAAAGTTATGAAAAAGATATTGGTAGTAATCGCATTAAGTTCTTCAGTTTTATTTGCTTGTAACAACAAAGCAAAGGAAGAAGCTGCATTAAAGCAACAACAGGCCGAAAAGGAATTAGCAGTTAAAGCAGTAAAAGACAGTTTAAGGTTAGATAGCTTTAAAAAAGCAGAAGTAGCTAAAGTAGAACAAGAAAAAGAAGCTAAGCATCAGGCAGAATTAGCAGCAGCAAGAAGAGGCAGGTGCAAATTCATCAAGATCTTATGCAAGTTCAGGTGGTAGCTCAAGTGCTGCATATGGTGGTACACAACCAACAGCTAAGAAAAAAGGATGGAGCGATGCAGCTAAAGGTGCTGTAATTGGTGGTGTTGGTGGTGCCGTTGGTGGTGCATTAATTGATAAGAAAAAAGGTAGAGGTGCTATTATAGGTGGATTAGTTGGAGCTGGTGGCGGTTATTTAATCGGTAGAGGTGAAGACAGAAAATCTGGTAGGGTACAACCTAAAAACTAATCTTTTTTAAAAGATATTAAAAGTCCTGATTTACATCAGGACTTTTTTTATGCCTAATAAAAAATGATTAATATATTTAAAGAAAAAAAAACGCATGACAGAAATCCCTACCATTGATAAAGGCCAGATCCAACACTTCGTAATGTTCTGGCTAAAACCTCAACTCACTAAAACTGAAATTGCAGATTTCGCCAATTTCTTCGAAAGTTTGAAACCAATTAAATACATTAAAACCATAAGTTACGGCTTGGCAGCCAATACACCTGTACGCCCGGTTACCGATAACTCATTTACCTATTCACTTACCATAACCTTTGCCAATATTGCAGATCATAATGCCTATCAGGAAGATAAAACACATTTAGATGCTGTAGAGAAGTTCTCTAAAAACTGGTATAGAGTGGTGGTGCACGATACTGTGATTTCTTAATCTTTTTAACCACAGATGCGCACAGATAAACACAGATTTATTTATGCGCATTTTTTGTATTATAAATTTGAATTACAGTTTGTGAAACCATCAATTAAATCCTTCATTTCGACCGTAGCGGAGAATTCCTTCAACTAAACTCAATTACCTTTTAAGAATAATATAATATCGATAAATCCGTCATTTCGACCGTAGCGGAGAAATCTTTGGCCTATACCTAAATATTTAAATTTTAATTCGATCTAATCGTCATTTCGATCCTAGTAGATAAATCCTTGACCTATATTGAAAGTATAAGATCGTAATAGAGAAATCTTTGAACTATACTAAACTATATATTCTCAATCTCTATTTAAGAAAATTTTAATTCGTCATTTCGACAGTAGTGGAAAACCCTTGAACTACAACAAACTATTTATTCTCAATCACTATTTGAGAAAATTTTATTTCGATCGAACCGTCATTTCGACCGTAGCGGAGAAATCCTTAAACTAAACTCAATTACCATTAAGAAATATTTAGGAGCGATCGAACCGTTATTCGACCGAAGCGGAGAAATCTTGATCTATACCTCAACTTCCCTTAAAAAAAAAATTAATTCGATCGAACCGTCATTTCGACTGAAACGGAGAAATCTTTGACATATACCTAAATATTTAAATTTTATTTCGATCGAATCGTCATTTCGACAGTAGTGGAGAAATCCTTGAACTACAAAAAACTATTTATTCTCAATCACAATTTGAGAAAATTTTATTTCGATCGAACCGTCATTTCGATCGTAGTGGAGAAATCCTTAAACCAAACTCAATTACCACTAAGAAAATATTTGAGCGATCGAAACGTCATTTCGACCGAAGCGGAGAAATCCTTAAACTACACTAAACTATTTATTCTCAATCACTATTTGAGAAAATTTTATTTCGATGGAACCGTCATTCAACCGTAGCGGAGAAATCTTAATTGGCCAAAAATCTTTCAAAATTAGTTTGAAGACTGAAATACAAATAAAACTTACCATTCAAGTCAAAACCCCAAAACTTCCCATTTATTTGGCAAAAAAGCCTTAGAAAATTATATTCTGTTAGATAACATAATGACCATAATATCAATCAGTTAAATTCTTTCAATTAAACAAATTTAGACTTTAGAAGTCAAAGAATACCATAGAGTAAGGCTAAAATTCAGAATTTAATTCTGAAACAGCACAAAATCCGCTATAAATCAGTAACTTACACACTAAATCCATTAGTAATGATGCCTATTGTAGGCAGCAGTAAAATCAGCACGCATGAGTTTAAACTTAGCAACTACTGTTTGTATAAACGCTTCGTCAATAATTTCGAAAACATCATTAACGCCCCCTCCACTCAAGTCTAGTTCGGCCAGTTTATAACTTTGCTCAAAAGTACCCTGCTCAAACTTGATGATGAATTTCTGGTTCATTGAAAAAATGGTAATCTTACATTCCGGGTGCGGAAGCTCTGCTACTACTCTCATTGTATTATGATTTAATTTTTTTTATATATCGATAGAAACCCCGTTTAATGTTCCCCAACTATCTACAATAGCAAAACGGGCAAACAATTCTTCTTTGTACCATTGGCGTTCCCTGGTGAGTTTAATCACATCAGAGTGATCAAATGATTTGTAAGCATAATTTTTCATGCTATCTTCATCTGTCCAGATGGAAAATGTAGCCTGATCAAAAAATGGGTTTTCACCAACTCCGGCAGAAAGCACGAATCCCGGAGCATTTCTCATCGCATTTGCTGCACGTTTTATGTTTTGCCTAAACTCTTTTAACTTATTAAATTTAATGGCAGCACGGGTAATCACTGCTATTTTACCCTGATGCTGGCTTTTATTTTTCGAAATAGTAAATGGCTGTTTACCTGACCATAAGCCATGACTAGCTAAAGGATCTAATAACATGGTAAAATGCTCTATTCCAAAAAACCTGAACCACTTCACTACAAAAGAATTACGGTAAAAATGATCGCAATCAGCTCTATTGTCCCAGGTAGTGAGTACCGCCCAATGTTTATAATCTGGCGCAAGATCAACCTGGGCATCTTTTCCACTCCCCATTAATTTCCAAAATCTACATGTTTTTGTCAGCCATAAAGGCAACCTTAAAACAGCCATGCCGATAAATGCAAAGGGAATGGCTAAGCGATGAAATTTCGTGATGGTTAAGGCTACAATCATTAATTGAATTGATAAGGCTCAAAACTAATAATTTTAAAAATAGATTGTCGTTCAAATTTTCGTCATTAAATCACCTTTAAGCATGCATTTTGCAAATCATGATTAACTTTGACTTAAACGCATTAAATATGGCAGAAGATTTAACCATTACCCGGAACACATCAAAAGAAGAACAATACCAGTCCATCATCCCTCAAATTGAAGCACTGCTGTATGGCGAAACAGATTTTATTGCAAACCTGGCAAATGTTGCTGCTGCGCTAAAAGAACAATTTAATTGGTTTTGGGTAGGCTTTTACCTGGTAAAACATGATGAACTTGTATTGGGTCCGTTTCAAGGTCCGGTGGCTTGTACACGCATTAAAAAAGGAAAAGGTGTATGCGGAACTTCGTGGGCGCAGGCAGCAACCATTATTGTGCCTGATGTTGATGCGTTTCCCGGACATATTGCCTGCGCATCTGCTTCTAAATCAGAAATTGTTTTGCCACTCATTGTAAACTGTGAAGTTATTGGCGTTTTAGATGTGGATAGTGAAGTGCTAAATAAATTCGATGATACCGATAAAGCTTATATAGAGCAAGTTATATCAATTATATTAAACAGATAGTTAATATTATTTTGAAGTTAAACCCTGAATATTACCACAATGAAGATGTTGTTGGCTTGGCCAAGGATCTGCTCGGAAAGGTATTGTACACTAAAATAGATGATGAAATAACTGCCGGAATTATTGTAGAAACCGAAGCTTATTTTGGAATACAAGATAAAGCATCTCATGCTTATGGTGGCCGACGCACAAACCGCACTGAAACCATGTACAGCAAGGGCGGAATTGCTTATGTATACCTTTGCTATGGCATGCACAACCTTTTCAACATTGTAAGTTCAAAGGAAAATGATCCCCACGCAGTACTTATTAGAGGAATTGAACCTTTAATTGGCATAGCTATTATTGAGGAAAGAAGGAATATGCCGTACACAAAAGGTGCTATTTCTGCCGGGCCCGGCTCAGCTGCAAAAGCGTTGGGAATTGACAGGAAATTTAATACAAAAGACCTTAATGGGGATGAGATATGGATAGAAGACCATGCCATAAAATATAAAGAAGAGGATATCGTTGCAAGCCCACGCGTTGGAATTGCATATGCCAAAGAACACGCTTTGCTGCCATGGCGGTTTTATGTTAAAGGTAATAAATATGTAAGTAAACCAAATAAGGCTTAATTTACAGAAACATTTTTGCGCACTTCCTGTTGTCTTTATAAAACTAAAATAAAGATGAAAAACGAGAAAAACATAGCAATCCTTAAAGAAATGGCCGAAAGTGTAAGAACATGTATGTTTACCACATTTTCTTCATCAGATGAATTGGGTAGCAGACCAATGGGAACTGCAAAAATTGAAGACGATGGCAGTTTGTGGTTTTACACAAATGAATATTCGCCTAAATCAAAAGAAATTTCAAAAGAAAATAACGTGCTGTTGGCTTACAGCGATCCATCGAATAATACATACCTTACTGTTAAAGGAAAAGCAGAGCTTGTTGATGATCAGGTTAGGAAAGAAGCATATTTCTCTCCATTTGTTAAAGCATGGTTTCCTGATGGGGTTGAAGACCCCAGGTTAATCCTGATAAAAGTTACACCAGAAGAGGCCGAATACTGGGATGCTTCATCTTCAAAAATTGTGGTATTATTCAGTATGTTAAAAGCAGTTGTAACCGGCGATACGCCAGATTTAGGCAAACACGATACAATTAAATTTTAATAATCATTAAATAAATAGAAAAGCAGGATTGGGAACAATGCCTGCTTTTTTTGTAGTTTTGAGCCAATGAATTTCGAAAATAACTTATCATTCGCGCAAACACTTGATGAAGCTGATCAGCTCCGTCATTTCAGGTCTCAATTTATATTTCCAAAGCATAACAATAAAGATTTTATTTACCTGTGTGGCAATTCTTTAGGGCTACAACCTAAAGTTGCAGCTGATGTTTTAAAAGGGCAGCTTGATAACTGGGCCAACTATGCCGTAGAAGGCTGGTTTGATGGAAATGAGCCATGGATGTTCTACCATAAGGAATTAAAAAAATTAATGGCACCTATTGTGGGTGCATTACCGGCTGAAGTTTGCCCAATGAATACCTTAACGGTAAATCTTCACCTGTTGATGGTAAGCTTTTATCAACCAAAAGGAAAACGTTTTAAAATTATTATGGAGGGGGGCGCGTTCCCTTCAGATCAGTATGCGATAGAAAGCCAAGTAAGATTTCATGGTTTTGACCCAAAAGAAGCGATTATAGAGGTTTTCCCTAAGGAAGGCGAAGAAATACTCCATACTGATGACATTTTAGCTAAAATCAAAGAAAATGCCGATGATATAGCTCTAGTGCTATTTGGCGGAATAAATTATTATACGGGCCAGTGGTACGACATGAAAACCATTACCAAAGCCGGGCATGAAATAGGTGCCATTGTAGGGTGGGATTTAGCACATGCGGCTGGAAATGTACCAGTGAAATTGCACGATTGGGATGTAGATTTTGCATGCTGGTGTTCGTACAAATACCAAAATTCAGGTCCGGGGGGCATAAGTGGTATCTTTGTTCATGAAAAGCATTTTAACAATAACAATTTAAATCGCTTTGCAGGATGGTGGGGCTACCAGGAGAACAAACGCTTTAAGATGGAAAAAGGCTTTATTCCTGAACCTGGGGCAGATGGTTGGCAAGTGAGCTGCACGCAGGTAATGCCCATGGCTTTATACCATGCCTCACTTCAACTCTTTGAACAAGCTGGATTTATTGAGCCCTTAAGAATCAAAAGTATAACTTTAACCAACTACCTTGAATTCATTATTAATGAAGTAAATAAAACATTAGGAATTACGCAGTATAAAATCATTACCCCGAAAACACCAGAAGATCGGGGTGCCCAACTTTCAATTATCGCACAGCAAGAAGGTAAACAAATTTTCGATGGCCTGATGGCAAATCATGTACTTGGCGACTGGCGCGAGCCAAATGTAATCCGTTTAAGTGCCGTGCCTTTATATAATTCATTTGAAGATGTTTTTCTGGCTGGCCAAGCACTGTTGAAAGTCAGTTTAGATATTTTAAAAATAAAACTTTAAAGAATGATCAACTACAACCCTAAAGACTGGAGTACATTCATTTTTCATATTCACAAAAGCGATACGTTCAGAAAATTATGGCCATTGATGCTTGCTGTAGCTATTTTTTCGGGCTTGGTTGCTTTTGCCGAATTGAGTTTTTTTCAACTTTCCAAAAGCAGCTATGTAACCAATGTTGGAATGATGCATAGTTTATTGGGCTTCGTGTTGTCATTGCTACTTGTTTTTAGAACCAATACAGCTTACGATAGATGGTGGGAAGGCAGAAAGTTGCTCGGATCTTTAACCAATGTAAGCCGTAACCTTGCAATGAAGATTAAGGCACTTAAATTAACAGATGAGGATGTTAAATTTTTCGAATATGGTATTCCTAAATATGCTTTCGGTTTAAAAGAGCACCTGCGTGAAAAAGTATATTTCGGAAAAAACAGTCTTTTAATCGAAGTTGAAGAAGGAAAACATATCCCAAACCAAATTGCCGGAAGCCTGATTAACAAACTATATGGTTTATTGGAAAAGGGTGCAATTTCACAAGAACAATTCATCGTGCTATCAAGCGATTTTAACCAGTTTACGGATATTTGCGGTGCTTGTGAACGGATTAAAAATACACCAATTCCATTTTCGTACAGTGCTTTCATCAAAAAATTTATTTTCATTTATGTCGTTACGCTACCATTTGGATGGGTGTTCAGTTTAGGCTATTTCGTTATACCGATTGTTCCCTTTATTCTCTATGTATTAGCAAGTTTGGAGCTGATAGCTGAAGAAATAGAAAACCCATTCGGCTACGATGCAAACGATCTTCCAGTGGATCAGATCTGCACGAATATTGAAAAACATGTAGGAGAGATTTTGGGCTGATGATTAAAATTGCCTGGCATCCGTTATATTCACATCCGCTACCTGAAGGCCATCGTTTCCCAATGTTGAAATACGAATTGATACCTGAACAGCTTTTGCATGAAGGTACGATAGATGAGCAAAATTTATTCAGCTCTGAGCCAGTTACGGAAGATATCATTCTATTGACGCATCAAAAAGCCTATTGGGAGCAGTTAAGAGACTTGACGCTTTCAGCAAAAGATCAAAGAAGGATCGGTTTCCCTCTGAATGCGCAATTATTGGAACGGGAATTAAGGATTACACAAGGTACAATTGATGCTGCACATTATGCAATAAACAATGGGATTGCCTTTAATGTGGCTGGAGGTACACATCATGCGGGTAGCGATTGGGGCGAAGGTTTCTGCATGTTAAATGATCAGGCAATAGCAGCTAACTATTTATTAAATAAAGGTTTATCAAGTCGGATCTTAATCATAGATTTAGATGTACACCAGGGAAATGGAACAGCAGAAATTTTTCAATCAGAGCCTAAAGTATTTACTTTTTCGATGCATGGAGATAAAAATTTTCCTTTTAGGAAAGAAATTTCCAGTCTCGACGTTGCTTTAAACGATGGTGTGCAGGATGATGAATACCTTGCCATTTTGAAAGTAAACCTCAAAAAAGCTTTTGAACGTGCCAAACCAGATTTTGTGTTTTATTTATCAGGAGTGGATGTTCTTTCTACAGATAAGTTGGGTAAGCTCGCATTAAGCAAGGCTGCCTGTAAAGAACGCGACAGGTTAGTTTTACAAGCATGTAAGGATAAAAATTTGCCGGTTGAGGTAAGCATGGGCGGTGGTTATTCTACAGAAATTAAGGATATTGTAGATGCACATTGCAACACCTATCGCCTGGCTTTTGATTTATT
The DNA here is from genome assembly GCF_979252805.1 of Pedobacter sp. AC402. Classification (NCBI taxonomy): domain Bacteria; kingdom Pseudomonadati; phylum Bacteroidota; class Sphingobacteriia; order Sphingobacteriales; family Sphingobacteriaceae; genus Pedobacter; species Pedobacter sp. AC402. Next base: position 12,561 of record NZ_CEEDAI010000007.1, read on the forward strand.
TACTTAGGCAATGACGCAAAAACCATAATATCCTTATCTTCGCGGCAATATGTTGGAGATTATTTATCAGGATGAGCATTTAATTGCGATTAACAAACCTCATGGATTGTTGGTGCATCAATCACCAATTGCCAGAGATGCAACAGAATTTGCCCTTCAGTTGTTAAGAGATCAGGTTGGTAAACATGTAGAGTCCGGTTCATCGTCTTGACAGAAAGACTAGCGGAATATTGTTATTTGCTTTCGATAAGTCATCTGAAATTGCTATGCATCAGCAATTTATGAATACTGAAACAAATAAAAAATACTTAGCTATTTTACGCGGTTTCGCACCTGATGCTATGGATATCGATTATCCTCTTGCAAAAGAAAATGGCACCATGCAGGATGCTTTCACTTCATTTATTACCCTACAACGAGCAGAAATCCCAGTAGCTTTTGGCAAACATTCAACCTCAAGGTATTCATTAATAGAAGCCACACCAAAAACCGGCAGGATGCACCAATTAAGAAGGCATTTTAGTCATATTCTGCATCCAATTATAGGCGACAGGACACATGGCTGCAACAAGCAGAATAAATTTTTTAAAGATCAGTGGGAAATGACCACCATGTTGTTGCACGCATCTGAATTGGAATTTGCGCATCCGGTTACCAAAGAAAGAATCCATTTAAAAGCCGCTATACACGACGAATTTAAGCGGGTAGTGGATTTCATGAAAATGGATTACTAACACAATTTTTACCTTCAAAATCTGTTTATATAACATCTATGATTAAATACCTACGTTTTACACTTCCAGTTTTAGCGCTTTTTGCAGCAAGTTGTTCTTCAGTTTATATGCCAAACGTTCCAAATACACCAATGTTAAGCAAACAAGGTGAATTTAGTGGTGGTGCACACATCTCTTTAAAAGGCAATGCCAGTGTTAATGGCGCTTATGCCGTTTCCGATCATATTGGTGTGCTTTTTAGTGGCTCAAGAATGAACAGTGAAAGGAAAAGTAAAGATTTCGGACACAAACTAATTGAGATTGGTGGCGGATATTTCGACACTTTTGGTCCGGATAACAATCGGATTATTGAAGTTTATGCAGGTGTAGGAAAAGGATGGAGCGACATTACCTTCCGCGATTATAAAAATGATGTACTGATTAGCAGCGAATTACAGGAAGTAGATTACAGAAAAACATTTTTACAGGTAAACTACAGCTCGAAAAAGAAAAACAACCTTCGTTTATTTGGCACAGATTTCCCGATCAATTATGGTACTGCACTCAGAATTAGCCATGTTAAAATGGATAGGTTCTTTTTAAATGGCGTTGTTCAGCCAAAAGAAGATAATATTTTCTTTGAGCCAGTTTTCTTTACCCGCATGGCGCTGAGTAAAACCTTTCAATTACAATATACTACGAGTAGCAATATCGGTTTGAAAAACCGCAAATACATGTCTGCAGGAAATTCGATCTTCACTATTGGTGTTGTGGTTAATGTTGGTGGGAAGTAATAGCTGCTGTCATACTGCATGTTATAAAGAGACGATGAGTAAAGGCTTTTTCTATAGACCATCACATACAGATTGGAAAGAACTATCATCTTTCCCGCGCAGGAGAAAATCTTAAAGTTTATTGCATTACGAATCATGTTGGGAATGACAATCACTCGATAATGATCACCGCTTAAAAACTCATTTGTTATTAAACAAATTAAAGATCAACCTTCAGTGCCCTAGTCTTGTTCTGAAACCTTAAAAACAATAGGATAGAAGCTGTTAACAAACCCAGGGTTAATCCGTACCAAATGCCATTAACACCTAAATCAAACTTAAATCCGAGTATATATCCGATAGGAATTCCTACTACCCAGTAAGCCAGAAATGTTATAAAAGTAGGAATATTTACATCACCAATACCACGCAGTACACCTAAACCTACCACTTGGGTACCATCAAACAATTGAAAAAAGCCAGCAATAATTAATAACTGCGCTGCTATTGGAATAACGGCAGCATCTTCTGTATAAATGAATGGCATAATATTGTTTGCTAAAACAAAAATTACCGCTGTACAGCACATAAACAATAAAATAACATGATAACTGGCAATTGCAGATTTACGTAAATCATCAAAATTTTTCTTTCCAAAGTTATTACCTGTTTTAATGGTAGCGGCCGATGCCACCCCACTGGCAATCATATAAGTCATAGCGGCTAAACTAATGGCTATTTGATGGGCAGCCTGCTCTACAGCACCGATTGTGCCAATTAATACTGCTGCACCACTAAAAGCACTTATTTCAAAAGAATACTGCATTGCAACAGGCATTCCGATTTTTGCAATTTTGATGGCCCTTAGCCTATCAATAAACGTAGCTTTAAAACTGATGAGGTATTTTTTAAAATGCTTCGAGCGTAATACATAAAAACACATTACTGTAGCCATTAAAACCCTGTCGATTAATGTACTCAACCCTACGCCGCTAACCCCCATAGATTTAATGCCGAACATTCCTTTTACGAAAATAATTCCCAGGATAATGTTGAGCGCATTCCCCCAGATGGAAACGAACATGGCTTGTTTGGTAAAGCCTAATCCTTCTGCAAACTGTTTAAAAGTCTGAAAAATCAACAATGGGATAATTGAAATAGATAAAAGATTTAAGTAGGGTTTTGCGTAACGTACAACTTCTGGTGTTTGATCAAGGCGATCGATCACGAAAAATATACCCAATTGAACCAAAATATACAGAAATATGCCTACACACACATTAATGATTAAACTGTTGGATAAAAGTTTTCCGCATTCATCATAGTTCTGCCGTCCATTTTCTTGTGCGATAAGCGGTGTTAATCCATAGGAGATACCCAGCCCGATTACTAAAATGAGCATGAAAATACTGTTAACCAACGATACAGCTGCCAATTGAATGGTATCAGTGAAATGACCTACAATAATGCTATCGGCCATGTGTACCAGCGTATGGCCAACCTGAGACCCTACAATTGGCAAGGCCAAATGAAGGTTTTCTTTATAATAAGGTTTATACTTGGTGTAAATTTTAGAAAACATAAGATTGCAAAGGTCGCGTTTTTAATGTTGAAATTGCAGCAATGTAGAAAAGTTAATGTAGAAGGGGTGGAGTTCCATTCTTAGTTTTCAAAGTATACGTCTTGCTGAATTTATTTCAGCATCTATTGTCACAGAACAAATCAATTTAAAGATCCTGAAACGAGTTCAGGAAGACGATTATTATGTCTTCCATTCTTAGTTATCAAAGTAGACGTCTTGCTGAATTTATTTCAGCATCTATTCAACAGAACAAATCAATTTGAAGATCCTGAAACGAGTTCAGGAAGACGATTATATCTTCCATTCTTAGTTTTCAAAGTATGCGTCTTGCTGAATTTATTTCAGCATCTCTTTTAACAAATCAATTTAAAAATCCTGAAACGAGTTCAGGAAGACGATTATATCTTCCATTCTTAATTTTCCAATTATTCGTCTTGCTGAATTTATTTCAGCATCTATTTCAATAAATCGATTTAAAGATCCTGAAACAAGTTCAGGAAGACAATTATTATATCTTCCATTCTCTTCAGGAAGACGATTATACCTTCAATTCTTAGTTTTCCAAGTACGCGTCTTTGCTGAATTTATTTCAGCATCTATTTCAACAAATCAATTTAAAGACCCTGAAACGAGTAATGGAAGACGATTATTATATCTTCCATTCTTAGTTGTCCAAGTATGCGTCTTGCTGAATTTATTTCAGCATCTATTTCAAAAGAACAAATCGATTTAAAGATCCTGAAACGAGTTCAGGATGACGATTATTATGTCTTCTATTCTTAGTTTTCCAAGTATGCATCTTTCTGAATTTATTTCAGCATCTATTTCAACAAATCAATTTAAAGATCCTGAAACGAGTTCAGGAAGACGATTATATTTTCCATTCTTAGTTATCAAAGTAGGCGTCTTGCTGAATTTATTTCAGCATCTATTTCAAAAGAACAAATCGATTTAAAGATCATGAAACGAGTTCAGGAAGACGATTATGCTAAAAAATTTTATTATTGAAGATCCTGAAACGAGTTCAGGAAGACGATTTTGCTGAAAGAAATTTTGTTAATGAAGATCCTGAAACAAGTTCAGGAAGACGATTTATAAAAATATTTTAGTAAATATTTACCTTACAGCAGTAAAATATTCCCTCTTTTTCTGAGGTGTGCGATTTGATCACATTGGTCAGAATTAAATTAACCAATACTTTTTGTGCCTTTCGGTAAGAACTTCGTAACAGCTTACTAAATTCTTTTAAAGTGATTTTTTGATTCTGTTCCAGGTATTCGAGTAGTTTTTTCTCATTTTCTGAATAAGAAATCAGTACACCATTGCTTTTATATTCCTGTTTAAGCACTTCAATAATAATTCTACTGGCCAAAACACTTTTATCATCAATACGGATATAAGCCCACCACTTTTTCTGGTCATCAAGCGCGTAATGAGGCTTTGTATCGCTTTCAGGAATATTTACAACAAGCACCAATTTATCATCTACATAAATTTCTTCAAAATAAGGCTCTATAGCTGGCTTGCAAAACTGGTGTGCAGAAGTTAAGATCATGTATTTTTCTTCTTCTTCTGATTTTACACCTTTTATAGATCCATCATCGGCCACACCAATTAATAATTTACCACCCTTATTATTGGCAAAGGCCACTAAACTTTTCGCTATTTTTTCGGTACTGGTAATGGTTTTCTTAAAATCGAGCATCACACCTTCGCCCTGCAAAATTAAACTCTTAATACTCGGCATAATCTAAAATTAGTAAGCAACTCTGGGCGCTTCGCCCTGATGTAAGTTTCGGATATATACTTCATTCATTACAGTGGCGCAAAGCTCACCGTTTTTATTGGTAATTTCCATTGGATAAGCTTTTACAAATTTTCCAACGGTTTTTAATGCGTGTTCTGCTTCGTTCAACATCTCATCACTTACAGTGATGGTAAAATACAAAGTGAAAGCGGCCCGGCTTTAAATATTGTATAGAAGCACTTTTTAGCCAAACACGGACTTTAAAACCCCGCCTTTGCATCAACTGATCGAATAATAGGGCGTAAAAAGGATCAGTTGCGGCATAAATAGTTCCACCAAAAATAGATCCGTTATAATTCTTATTTAAAAAACTTTTACTCAGCTTAACTGTGCAGCTTCTAAATTCATTTTCAAATTTCTGAACCCAAATGCGCTGAAAAAACAATGGAGGGTAAAGGCGCATTACCCATTTCAGGGTATTTTGAGAAATAATCATACTTACTAATATCAGAAAGTTTTGCCACCTTTTAAAGTTTTAAACCGCTTGATTTGGTAATATTTTGGTAATTAAGCGTTGAATGTTATTATAGCTGGCATTCACCTTCGCGAACTTATTAACGAGTGATATTGAATTAAAATAGTCAACAAGAAGTAAAAAAATTAAAACCAAATGATTGCATTGTTGTTTGGTTGATAGATAACAATAAAAAACTATGAAAAAAATAATCTTAAGTCTTGCTTTCGCGGGTTCTCTTATGATAGCCACTTCAGCATGCAATTCGTCAAAAAATATGGCTGGTTCTTCAGGACAGTACAATGACGGATTCTACAAAAGTAATGGACAGCACAAAGACGATGACTGACACAGCATCGAAAAAAATGCCTGATACCACAACAAAAATGCCACCTGATACTACTAAAAAAAATCCTCCAATGTAGGATGATAAAAGCCACTCCAGAAATAGAGTGGCTTTTATTTTTATAAAATCTATTTCAAATATTTGGGTTATTGTGTACTTTCAGCCTTTAAACCAAATATTAAATGGATTCTCAAGCCAAAACCAACAACCGTAATGTCATTTTCTTAGTCATTGTAGCCGCTCTGGGTTACTTCGTCGACATTTACGACCTCGTTTTATTCTCTGTTGTACGTTTAAAAAGCTTTACAGATATCGGTGTTTCCGCAGAACACATGCGTACTGAAGGCGAATATGTAATCAACATGCAAATGTTCGGATTATTGATCGGAGGATTAATATGGGGCATTATTGGCGATAAATTTGGAAGAATTAAAGTGCTGTTTGGTTCAATTTTAATGTATTCTGTTGCTAATATTGCCAATGGTTTCGCAACTGATGTTCATACTTACGCCATTATCAGACTTATAGCTGGTATTGGCCTTGCGGGGGAGCTAGGTGCTGGAATTACACTGGTTACCGAAACTATGGATAAAGAAAAACGTGGTTACGGAACAATGGTTGTTGCGGGGATTGGCTTATTAGGCGCAGCAGCAGCAGCTACAATAGGCAAACATTTCACCTGGCAAACTTCTTATTTTGTGGAAGGGGGCATGGGCCTTTTATTATTGCTTTTGCGTGTAGGCACCTTCGAATCGGGCATGTTTAAACACGCCGAACAAAGTACTAAAGTTTCTAAAGGCAATTTTTTTATGCTTTTTTCTGATCGGATACGGTTTTTAAAATATCTGGCCTGTATTTGCTTAGGTCTTCCACTTTGGTTTATAGTAGGCATTTTAGTAACCCAATCACCAGAAATTGGAAAAGCACTGGGGGCGAAAGATTTACTTAATGCAGGTACGGGTATTATGTATACCTATTTCGGAATTGCCATTGGCGATGTGGTTTGTGGCTTTTTAGCACAGGTACTTAAAATCAAGAAAAAAAACGGTATTAATTTTCCAAAGTCTCTCTGTGGTTACCGTTATTATATACCTTACCAGGCACAGGTTTAACTGAAAGCACATTTATCTTAATTTGCTTGTTTATGGGATTTGCCGTTGGCTATTGGGCAACTTTTGTAACCATCGCTGCTGAGCAGTTTGGCACAAATATCCGTTCTACCGTAACCACAACAGCTCCAAACTTTGTACGCGGGGCCTTAATTCCAATCACATTCGTATTCGAATTTTTTGTTCACCATTACAGTATAGTCTCAGCCGCATTTATCGTGATGGGTATTGTAACAGTTATTGCTATGATTTCAGTTTCTTATTTGAAAGAAAGCTTTAATAAAGATCTCAATTATTTAGAAGAATAATTTGATCGGCCATAACCAATGTCAATAAAATGTACTATCTAAACATAAATCAATATAGCTGCTTTAATAGCCTTAAATTTGTATGGAAATAGAAGGAGCCATCATGTTCAAAGAAGAAGTAGCAGCGCGTTATAAGCAAATACAGGATGAAATTTGCAGGGGATTGGAAATTGCCGACGGCAAGGGAAAATTTGAAGAGGAACTTTGGGAGCGAACCGGTGGGGGAGGCGGCCGTACGCGGATTATGCAAAAAGGAGCAATTATTGAAAAAGGTGGTGTAAATTTTTCTGCCGTTTATGGTAAACTGCCCGAATCAGTAAAAAAAGCTTTTAATGTTACTGAAGATGATTTTTTTGCAACTGGAGTTTCGATTGTAATTCATCCGAATCATCCATTGGTTCCGATTATTCACATGAACATCCGCTATTTCGAATTGAATGAACAAACACGTTGGTTTGGTGGTGGAATAGATCTAACGCCGCATTATGTATTTGAAAATGATGCCCGCTTTTTTCACCATAAACTAAAGCTAGCTTGCGACGATTTCAGCACTGATTTTTATCCTAAATTTAAAACGCAAGCCGACGATTATTTCTTTATTAAACACCGTGAAGAAACCCGTGGAATTGGTGGGATTTTTTACGACCGACTAAGACCAGAAAATACCAACCTAAGCTGGGAACAGATTTTAGATTTCTCTGCAAATATTGGTGAAACATTTCTACCTATTTATACAGAACTGATTGACCGGAACCGTGATAAAGAATTTACCGAGGCACAGAAAGAATGGCAATATCAACGCCGTAGCCGTTATGTAGAGTTTAATTTAGTTTACGATTCGGGGACCAAATTCGGATTAGAAACCAACGGCCGGATAGAATCTATTTTAATGAGCTTACCGCCACAAGCCAACTGGGGCTATAATGTTCAGCCTGAGATCAATTCTGATGAATATAAAACCCAGCAACTGCTAAAAAAAGGAATTAACTGGATTTAGGATCAAAATAAAGTAAGCGGTGCCGATACCTTATGAAAACCAGGTTTTAATTTCCCAATGCGAAAATCATTTACAATGTTATGTGCCATACGCGTTGGCTCAGGAATTCGATAATTCCCAACGCTATTTTTCATAATTTCCAAACTTTGTTCAGCCGTAATTAAATGGCCGGCAGAAACATACACAGATTCGCAATTAATCTTTGTACGCAATGCAAAACCTAAGGTTTCACCATGACTGATGATTTCAGCACTGCTTAATTTCTTATTTTCCGGAACATGGTTTTCGCCATGCAAAAGGCTTTTAGCACAACCAATTGAAGCCTGGTTTGCTAAAATTCCAAAATGTGAAGCAACACCCATGCGGCGTGGATGCAAAATTCCGTTACCATCCAATACAACAACATCGGGCTTATCATTTATCAGGCTCCAAACTTTTAATAGCGCCGGAACTTCTTTAAATCCTAAAAACCCTGCTTTATAAGGAAAATTTGTTTCAAAAGTATCTATAGCAAAAGATTTTACAACCATTCCTGGGTAACTTAAGATCACAATTCCAGCGTACATGGTTGTGCTGTTTTTATTGAAAGAAATATCTGCACCGGCAATGGTTTCAATTTTATCAATCGGCTGAAACTTTAATTGTTTAGCTAATTCATTTTGATATGCAGTAGCATCTTCAAAGCTATAGTGATCGTACATGATTTTAGTACAAGGCTGGCTGTAAATTGTTTGTGTTATATACAAATATTAATCTAGTTAAATCTAGTCCTGCAAAGCTGATGAATACTTCAAATTTAATAGGTCTAGAACTCTTGGTGAGACTTTCAAATCAGATCGGAACTTCAAAACACCATTTATGAAATGTCTTTCTAATTCGTTTTTATTGGTTATTGAAAATGGTGTATTGAATATAATTGCTTTATAAAGTATTTTCTGACTATCATTATCAAAATAATGCACACGAATATCGAAGCTTACATCATCACCATTGGATAAAACTACATCGTAATTCTTAGTATCTGGATTAGGAGACAATGACTCAAATGTAATGGATTCAATAATTATTTCATCTATATAATGATGTATACCGTACTTATCGACCGTAACCTTATTTATTTTGTTTTTACTTAGCGTATTTATGCCTTTTAATGCAAGAAATATTAAAAGAGATAACAGAATTACTGATAAAACGAAAGTAGAAATTTTATATTCATCAGATAATTCCACAGACTTAATAATTATTATACTGAAATTAATTATTCCTAAAACTATACTTACGAAAATAAATGCCCCTAAAGCTTTCAGTATCAAAGTTATGTTATTTGATTTTATAGAAGTTATTTTTGAAAAATCATTATCATTAATATCCATATCGTTCAAAGTAGTAATTGAAATGCTTACGGAAGTAAATATACAAAAGGCATATTCAAAAATATATAATTTTATGTCTTATAATTAATATTATGTTAAGTTGATATTTCTTTTACCACTTATTTCCAACAAATCACTCGATAATTATAGTTCTTGAAGCCTGCGGTTAAGTTCCTGTACCTTATTTGTTGCTCCTTTTTTGGCGTAAATATCGATTAGCAACTGTACGGTTTTTTTATCATTAGGATTAATTTCATTTGCACGCTGTAAAGCAAATTGTGCACGATCAATCAGGCCTTTATATTTTTCATTTTTATCGGCGTCGTTTTTACTCAAAGTTTCGTTCGCTGTATTGATATAAGCTAAACTCAACTGATACAAGGCATCAAAATAGTTTTGATCGGTAGATAATGCTTTGTCGTAAGCTAAAATCGCTGTAGAATTGTTTCCTCCAACTTGTTGCAGGTAACCATACAGAAAATAAAGCAATTTGCTTCCCTTCTCAACTTTCAGGTTATTTTCAATTAAACCTTGTGCTTTGTTATAGTTTTCGGTATCCAATAATAAATTGATGTAATCATTTGTTAAAAAACGGTTGAAAGGATTTAGCACCAAACCATCTTCTAAAGTTTTAATTGCAGTTTCGTTTTCTGATTTTACAACATACATCTGTGCCATCTTTTGAAAAACAGATGGATTTCTGATGCCATTTTCTTTTGCCCTTTTAAAATACGTTAAAGATTCATCATAAGCCTGAATATTCAGCGCGCAAATTGCGGTATTTAAAGCTAATGTGGTATCTGCAGGAAAATTATCACAAACTTCTTTTAAATCTGCATAAGCTTCTTTAAAATCATTGTTGAAGTAAGCTTCATTGCCTTTATCCTGTTTTTTTATCAGAATATTATGATCTGATGCTTTAATTAGGCCTCCATTGTCATCATAACGGTCTAAAGATTTTGCCTTTGTTACCGCTTCAATAGCCGCATCATAAAATTTGTTCGCATTATTCGGATCTGTATCTATTAAAGAAGCAAAAGATGTTAAATATGATTTTATAGACCAGGTTTCGCCCCAGTTTTTGGTTTTATTATCTTTTTCTGCTGATTCTATTGCTTTTAAGCCTTCTGTAATAATCGACAACTGCTTTTTTTCATCTTCTTTATTCGCGATTGATGCCTGAAGCTTACCAACTGAATTCCTGGCAATAAGAATTTGGCTTTTTTGAGCCATAGCATTAAAAGAGACGAAAATTAAAGCGGTTAATGATATTTTAAGGCAATTTTGCATAATTTGAACAATGTTGTAAAACCGTAATAATTGATAAAAATAAACATAAAAAAAAGAGCTCCGAAATTTCAGGGCTCTTTTTTTAAATCGATGATGAATAATTATTGCTTAGGTAAAGCGTCTAAACGTTTTTTAATGTCATCATAATTTTTAGTATCATTTCTAAATGCATAGATCGTTTTTAACGTTTCCAATGCACCTTGGTTTTTAGCATCAACCTCTAAGGCTTTTTTATAAAAAGGGAGAGATTTATCTAATAAAGCATTCATTTTACCGGTAACTTCATTAAATTCTTTTACTTTTTTAGGATCGATTTTATTACGGTCTGCTTGTAATTTCAAAGCTTGCGTAAAATAAATATTTCCCAATAAAACCTGATAATTAGGGTTATTTGGCTCTTTTGCTGCCAAAGCATTTAACATCTGCTCTGATTTTGCCGCATCACCCCTATTAATATAAATCTGGGTTTCAGTTTTGATCCACTCAGCATTGTCAGGAAATTTAGCGGTTGCTTCTTTAATCGTTGCCAATGCTGCAGTTGTATCTTTCTGTTTGCTCAAATTAGCATTAATAATTTCAGAGTAAAGATCTTTAGATTGAGGTGAATTTAACGAGATTACTTTTTTAAATTGAGTAATCATGTTAGGATAATCTTCAATGTTTCTAGCTGCGATACCTGCATTTAAATACATTGCTGTATCATTAGGATTGATTAACGTTGCTGCAACAAATTTTTCGTAAGCAGTTTTGTAATCCTTTTTATTATAAGCAATTACACCACCATTTCTAACGGCATTGCTAATATTGGTTTCAGCTAAAGTGATGTTTTCTTTTTCACCTCCTTTTGTATCTAATTTTTTAGCTTCAACTACTGCTTCCTGAGCAATTTTTAAATTTTTATCAGCATTTGCTGTACTTGTTGAATCTAAAATAGCTGTAGAAGAAGCAAATAAAGCACGATAACTCCATGCCTCAGGCATTACTTTAGATTTTTCATCAGCAATGGCTTTATCTGTATGTGCCAATCCTTTTGCTAAAGATTCAAGCTTTTTTGCCAACGGTGTTGATGCACTTGAAGAAGTTAGCTGGAATAAACCCCAGTCGTTTTTCGCCGCGGTTACTTCACTTTTCTGAGCAAATGCAGAGCTCACCGCACCTGCTAGAACTATACTTAGAAATACTCTTTTCATAATTTTTATTCTAATCTTAATTTTAATTAATTTTCTTCTTCCGTTTCGTTATCTGAATCACCTTCTTCTTCGTCAGCATCTTCGGCTTCAGGAGTTGTATCGGCTTCAATTTCTTCTCCGTCCGTAACCACAACATCTGCTAAATCTACTGTTTCTTCCTCATCCTCTTCATGATCAATCTTCGTTACCGAAGCAATTTCATCATCACCTTTTAATGATATCAGGCGAACACCTTGTGTGGCGCGGCCCATTACCCTTAAAGCTGAAACCGGAATCCGGATTACAATGCCCGAACGGTTAATGATCATCAAATCTTCGCTATCAGTAACGTCTTTAATCGAAACTAATTGTCCGGTTTTTTCAGTAACATTAATTGTTTTTACCCCTTTACCTCCACGGTTGGTTACACGGTAATCTTCAATATCGGTACGTTTACCATAACCCTTTTCTGATACTACTAACACCGTAACTTCAGGATTGTTTACAGCAATCATGCCAACAACTTCATCCTGATCGTGTGCAAGCCTTACACCACGCACTCCAGTTGCAGTTCTTCCCATCGGACGAACGGTTTTTTCATTGAAACGGATTGCCCTACCTGATCTTAAAGCCATTACAATCTCACTTTCGCCATTGGTTAAGCATGCTTCCAATAATACATCGCCATCATTAATGTTAATGGCGTTAATACCATTTACCCGCGGACGTGAATAAGCCTCAAGAGAAGTTTTCTTAATGGTACCTTTTTTAGTACACATAATGATGAAATTGTTCTCTAAATACTCCTGGTCTTTTAAGTTTTTAACTTTAATATAAGCTTTGATTTTCTCTTCTTTCGGAATGTTGATGATGTTCTGGATCGCTCTTCCTTTACTGGTTCTTGAACCTTCCGGAATTTCATAAACCCTCAACCAGAAACATCTTCCTGCTTCAGTAAAGAACAACATATAGTTGTGGTTGGTAGCCACGAGCATGTGCTCAATAAAATCTTCATTTCTTGAAGTACTGCCTTTTGATCCTTTACCACCTCTACCCTGTGCCCTGAATTCGGTTGCCGGTGTACGTTTAACATAACCTTCGTGAGAAATCGTGATTACGACCTCTTCATCATCGATGAAATCTTCCATGCTCATATCCTCAGCCGAGTGAACGATAGTTGTTCTACGCTCATCTCCAAATTTCTGGCGGATTTCTGCCAACTCATCTTTGATGATCTGCATACGCAAACCTTCATCAGCCAAGATAGATTTTAAATGTTCGATGGTTTTCATTAACTCAGCATACTCTTCTTTAATCTTATCACGCTCTAGTCCTGTTAAACGACGAAGCGTCATATCCAGAATTGCACGGGCCTGAATATCGCTTAATCCGAATTTTTCCATTAAGCCTAAACGGGCATCTTCTGGTGTTTCGGAAGCACGGATTAATTTAATAACTTCATCTAAATGATCTAACGCAATTAAATAACCTTCTAAAATGTGGGCACGTTTTTCGGCTTCTGATAATTCGTAACGGGTACGGCGAACAATAACATCATGGCGGTGATCTACAAAATGCACAATTAAATCTTTTAGATTTAGCATTTGCGGACGGCCTTTTACCAATGCAATATTATTTACACTGAAAGATGTTTGTAAAGCAGTATACTTATATAAGTTGTTTAAAACGATAGAGGCATTTGCATCGCGTTTAATTTCGTAAACAATGCGGATACCATCTTTATTGGATTCATCTTTAATGTTAGAGATTCCTTCCAGTTTTTTCTCGCCAACCAACTCAGCAGTACGCTCAATCATTTGTGCTTTGTTAACCTGGTAAGGAATTTCAGTAACAATAATTACTTCACGTTCCTTAATGCTTTCGATTTCGGCTTTTGCACGCATTACAATACGGCCACGCCCGGTTTCAAAAGCTTCTTTAACACCTGTATAACCGTAAATAATACCACCAGTAGGAAAATCAGGAGCTTTTACAAACTTCATCAGTTCCTCGATAGTGATATCTCTATTATCGATATAATTTACAACACCATCAATTACTTCGGTTAAATTGTGTGGTGCCATGTTGGTGGCCATACCTACAGCAATACCTGATGATCCGTTAACCAATAAGTTAGGAATTTTTGCAGGTAAAACAGTTGGCTCCTGTAAGGTATCATCAAAGTTTAACTGAAAATCTACAGTATCTTTATTGATATCGGCAAGCATTTCTTCAGCAATTTTAGAAAAACGTGCCTCAGTATAACGCATTGCAGCCGGAGAGTCGCCATCAATGTGACCAAAGTTTCCCTGTCCGTCTACCATCGGATAACGCAAGCTCCAATCCTGAGCCATACGAACCATGGTAAAATAAACAGATGCATCACCATGCGGGTGATATTTACCCAAAACCTCCCCTACAATACGGGCAGATTTTTTATGGGGTTTATTACTGGTTACACCAAGATCGAGCATACCATATAAAACACGGCGGTGTACCGGTTTTAATCCATCGCGTACATCAGGCAAAGCCCTCGATACGATTACCGACATTGAATAATCAATGTAGGCCGATTTCATCTGCTCCTCTATATTAATTTGAATGATTTTGTCGTTCTGCTGATTTTCTAAATCTTCTGCCATAAATTATTATTCTCGTTACTTAAAACGATATTAAAAAAGGGTATTACTATAACCTTGCGAATTTAACAAAATTTAGCCGAATTAAGGCATTGTGGAAAAGTTTTGACCTTTGTTATAGGTTTTTTATTCCCGGTGAGATTTTAATTTATTGAAGGCCAGTTTAACGAGTTTACAGCATTTACAAAAAAAATGGGTTGTAAGTTTTTTTTGTATATGTGAGGTTCTATTTCAGTGGCGGTCTGCAGTACTGCTATCGCTGCAAGTCATCACTCGTACCTCATTGCGGGCTTTCCGCTATATCAGGTTTATAAACAGAGGACAGTATTTCATATTTGGATCTAAACCTCGCAGGTTTCAAAAACCTACTAGGTTTGTAATTGAGTTTGTAGAGAACAAAAATTTACATTGTTAACTAATTCTGATACTTTTGTTTTTCAACCTGATCTACGATGGCAAATACGAAGAAATCTGCAATGAGTTTTATTATGGTTACCCTCCTGATTGATTTTACAGGTTTTGGGTTGATTATTCCTGTTTTACCAAAACTTATACAGGATTTTACCGGAGGCGGTTTCGGCCTGGCTGCAGAGTATGGCGGTTGGCTTACATTGGCTTATGCATCGGTTCAATTTATATTTTCGCCAATTATCGGAGCAATAGAGCGACCGGTATGGCCGCAGACCTGTATTATTAAGCTCTTTATTCGGCCTCGGTATCGATTATATCTTTTTAGCCTTCGCCCCTTCTATCATCTGGTTATTTGTAGGAAGAATTATAGCTGGCATTACCGGTGCCAGTTTTACTACAGCGCAAGCTTATATTGCTGATGTTTCGCCGCCTGAAAAGAGAGCGCAGAATTTTGGTTTGGTTGGGGCAGCATTTGGCGTTGGATTTATCCTTGGTCCGGTATTAGGAGGTGTTTTTAGTCATTTCGGCACTCGGGTTCCTTTCATGATTGCTGCTGGTTTATCATTAATCAACTGGCTTTATGGTTATTTTATATTACCAGAATCTTTACCTGTGGATAAACGAAGGGCTTTCGACTGGAAAAGAGCAAACCCGGTTGGTTCATTATTGAGTATTGGTAAATACCCTGCGTTATTAGGCTTAATGGCAACATTATTCTTATTGTATTTCTCTAGCCACTCTGTTCAATCCAACTGGACATTTTATACGATGGAAAAATTTAAATGGGATGCTGCATGGGTTGGTTATTCGTTAGGCTTTGTGGGTTTGGTAATCGGTATTGTTCAGGGTGGGTTAATCCGGATTATCCTTCCAAAAATTGGAGAAAAGAAAGCTGTTTATTTCGGATTGATTTTATATGTAATCGGTTTTGTTGCATTTGCGTTTGCCAGTAAAGGCTGGATGATGTTTGCTTTTATGGTTCCTTATGGCTTGGCAGGTATCGGTGGACCAGCGATGCAGGGGTTAATCTCCAATCAAATTCCGTCAAATGCTCAAGGTGAAATGCAGGGCGTTTTAACGGGGCTACAAAGTTTAGCAGCCATATTTGCCCCTTGGGTAATGACACATATTTTCGCTTATTTTATTGAAGGGAAAGCACCAGTTTACTTTCCGGGCGCACCGTTTATACTGAGTGCGGTTTTAACTTTAATCGGTTTGTTTATCTGTTTAAGAAGCTTGAAGAAATACCATTAAATTGAAAACAAGCGTCATTCCCGTGCAGGCGGGAATCTTAATACATTACGATTCCCAATCAAATTAGGAATGACGATCAACTTAGTTTTACGTAATGAAGTATCCTTTACAACAACTCATTTGCCAAATTTGCCAACTCACTCCTTTCGCCTTTATGTAAGGTAATGTGTGCATAAAGCGGATGGTTTTTGGCGTTTTCTATCAGGTACGAAAGCCCGTTACTTTCCGAATCGAGATATGGTGTATCGATTTGATAAATATCGCCAGTAAAAACAACTTTGGTATGTTCACCTGCCCTCGATATAATTGTTTTTACCTCATGGGGTGTTAAATTTTGGGCTTCATCAATAATGAAGAAAATTTTGGTAAGGGTTCTTCCACGGATGAAAGCTAAAGGAGCAATGGCTATTTTCTCGGTTGCAATCAGCTCATCAATCTTTTCAGTCATTTTATCATCGCCGATAAACTGCTCTTTAATAAAACGCAGGTTATCCCATATAGGAGCCATGAAAGGATCGGTTTTTGATTTTGCATCCCCTCGGCAAAAACCCGATATCTTTATTACTCAATGAAACGATTGGTCGGGTTACATATATCTGCCTGAAGTTTTTGCGCTGTTCTAACGCACTGGCCAGAGCCAAAAGAGTTTTGCCTGTACCGGCATTCCCCTGAATACTTACGAGCTTAATTTCCGGATCCAAAAGCGCGTGAATTGCAAAGGCCTGTTCAATATTTTTTGGTTTAATTTTAAATATAGGATCGGTAGAAACAGCAGAAAGCGTTTTTAAATTATTGTTATAAAATACATTCGCTGTTTTCCTTTTATTTTTTAAAATATAAAAATGGTTGGCGTTTTTAGGTGGCAGACTCAATCTCGCTGGCATCGATAAAGGGGTGTTTTTTTATCTCCTCTATAACTTCAACAGGAAAATCCGTTATCTCAGTTTTCCCGGCATAAAGTTCATCAACGTTTTTAATTTTACCAGTTTCGTAATCTTCAGCATTTAAATCGAGTGCTTTGGCTTTTAATCTAAGGCAAATATCTTTCGATACCAAAACCACTTTTTTATCAGGATGCTCCTCTTTTTAAACTTAAAGCGGCATTTAAAATCTTATGGTCGGTTTTTCCTTTTCCATACACTTCCTCAGCATCAACAGTAAGCGGTTTTTCATTTAAAACTACTTTAAACTTACCTGCATCGGCACTTTTAAGTGCAATCCAATCACTAATGAGTTTTTGTTTAGATGTTTCATCAATTAGGCGTATAAAACTTCTGGCTTCAAAATTCCTGGTGTCATTACCACTTTTAAAATTATCAAGTTCTTCTAAAACCTGGATAGGAATAGCTACGTCATGCTCGTGGAAATTATTTATTGCATCGTGATCGTATAAAATGACAGAGGTATCTAAAACGAAGATCTTTTTTGATGGAGCGGAGATTGATTTACCTTTTTTGGCCATTTGGTAAATTTAATACTTTAGGAATAATAAGCAGAAAAATGTGTGCTTCTTTTTTGATTGCTGGAAAGTTTTTACCAAAATAAAAACGGGGACCTTCTTCTTTCGATTCAGTTCCCCGTTTTAACTTTAAAAACAACCTTAGTCGTATTTTAAAGCATCTAATTCTTGTTACTTTGATTTTTCCGTTATCGTTAGGTTTTGCAACTTTTGCGATCCGTGAAAATTTATTTCCAACTCTTCCGTCCGTAAACTTCTTAGTTTTCAATAAGCTCTGTTTGGGCCTGTGCGATTTTCTTATCGTCCAATCTTTCGATGGTTATATATATTCTTACTCGGTTTAACCCTTTCTGAAATTAATCGTTTTCCCTGTAAACTATCCGAAACAATTTCCCTTTCGGTTCTTTATCTCTTTTGGATTGTTTTATCAGAATTCAAAGTACTTCGTATTTGATATGATCTAATTTAGCATGAAAACGTTCTTTTGTCAAGAGAAAAATGAACGTTTTTATTCACAAAGTTATCCACCTAAAAACACTGTTTATCAACATGTTAAATATTTAAAACGGCTCTTTATTTAATCTAATGGCATATTGTTTCATCTTATTAACAATTAGGAAAGATGTAATTACAAACATTTCTTATCATTCTGGCAGTCAACACATTAAAGTATTTCTGCTTAAAAGTTAAAAAAAAGCATAAAACTTAATTTTAATCGCAACAAAAAACTTCGCTATTATGTTATTTTTGTACATGCAGATTAGGCAACCCATTAGAAATGTACAAGACTTTTTATTGAGTACGTATTTTGCCGACGGGCTCCGAATAACCATTGGTGTACTGCTCCCCTCTTTAATACTGGCCCAGTTCGGTTTGCTTAAGTACGGCATGACTTTATCGCTTGGCGCATTATGTGTAAGTGTGGTTGATAGCCCCGGCCCTATGGTACACAGGAGAAATGCAATGCTGGTTACCACCGCGCTAATTTTCATCTTTTCGATTATTACAGGCCTAACCAATAAAAACCATTACTTTATAGGGTTTTTACTAGTGGTATCGAGTTTCGTATTTTCAATGTTTTATATCTACGGGCTCAGGGCTGCATCGGTTGGCACTGCGGTGCTGCTGATTATGGTTTTAGGTATCGATGATGTACGGCCCTGGCAGGATGTGCTACTACATGCCGTTATGGTGCTGGCCGGAAGCCTTTGGTATACTGGTTTGAGTTATTTTGTATACCGCCTCCGCCCTTTCCGTTTGGTACAGCAATCGCTGAGCGATTCAATATTAGAGGTGGCAGAATTTCTGCGGGAGAAGGCGAAGTTTTACCATCAGAACAACAATTACGATAAAACGTATTCCGATCTTTTACAACTCCAGGTTTCTGTACACGAAAAACAGGATGCAGTAAGAGAGTTATTGTTTAGAACACGCGAAATTGTAAGGGATTCTACTCCCGAAGGTAGATTTTTGCTCCTGGTTTTTGTAGATATGGTTGATCTTTTCGAGCAGGTTATGTCTACCTATTATAATTACCAGCAATTGCATGATCAGTTTGATAAGGCCGGGATACTTTCTGATTATGAAATGGCCATTAAAAGGATTTCTTATGCGCTTGATGATATTGCTTTCGCATTAAAAAGCGGTGGTACGCCTGTTGTATCAAAGCGTTTATTGATTGAGATTGAACGTTTGAAGATTAAAATAAACGACCTGGAGAAAAACAATCAAAACCAGGAGTACAATACCCTTGGCATTATTGCACTTAAAAACATAGAAGTAAATATTGAAAATATACTGGCCAGGGTTAAAACCATCTTCAGTTATTTTAAGATCAGGAACAGCAAAGATATCAGGCAGGCAGAGGTAGATACAGAGAAATTTATTACCAGGCAGAAATTTGATTTTAAACTATTTACCGAGAATTTAACCTATAGCTCTTCCACTTTCAGGCATTCGCTGAGGGTTACCGTGGTAATGCTTTTGGGCTTTATTGTTTCGCTGATCCTCAATTTCTCACACAGTTATTGGATTCTGCTTACCATCCTGGTTATCTCAAAACCGGGCTTTAGCTTAACAAAAGAACGCAATTATCAGCGTTTAATTGGTACTACAATAGGTGCGTTTATTGGGATGGGCGTGTTGACTTATATTGATGACAGACACACCTTATTTGTAATTTTGCTGATCTGCATGGTGGGGTGCTACAGTTTCCAAAGGAAAAATTATGTAGTAAGTGTGCTGTTTATGACACCTTATATCTTAATCCTATTCGATTTTTTGGGTATGGGATCAATTGCGCTTGCCCGCGAGAGAATCTATGATACTTTTATAGGTTCAGGAATTGCGCTAATAGCCAGTTATTCTTTGTTCCCAACCTGGGAGCATGAAAAACTAAAAGAAGCCATGCTGAATATTTTAAGGGCCAATAAAGCATATTATGCGCAGGTAATTAAACTTTATTTCGAAAAGAATTACAACAGAACCGAATACAAGCTTGCCCGCAAAGAAGTTTATGTGAGCACCGCAAACCTGGCTTCTCTATTTCAAAGAATGTTTTCCGAACCAAAAAGCAAACAATTATTTATTAAGGAGGTGCATCAATTTACTGCATTAAGCCATCTGCTGTCATCATATGTGGCAACACTTTCTTTATATAATAAAGAACATCAGTTCATTTTTGAAAGTTTCGACGCTTTAAAGCCAATTGCCAATAACACAAATTACCTGCTTGATACCGCTATTGATAATTTGATACAAGGCACCAGCACAATGGATAATGTTCCACTCATCAGGTTAAATGATACTGGCTTAGCGATAAAAAAAGGTGAAGATTTAGTACCCGAACAGTTCGACCTGATTCAAAAGGTAGCGTACGATATCTATAAACTATCGGTAAAAATTAAAATTTAATTTACCATTTCATTACTTCCATTAACCATTTTCAAATCGATTTAGCCAGGCTGAAATTTTGTGGTAACAAAACCCGCATCAAACAAAGGCCTTTGTGATTTGTTAACTCTTCACATTAATATATCATTATGGAAAAGCTATATACAGCTGAAGTTACAGCTACTGGAGGAAGAGACGGACACATCAAATCAAGTGATGGAATTTTAGATTTTGAATTACGCAAACCTAAAGAGCTTGGTGGCCAGGGCGGGGCAACTAACCCTGAAGAACTATTTGCAGCAGCCTGGGGACCATGTTATTTAGGTGCATTAGGCTCTGTTGCAGAACGTGAAGGTGTTGATGTTAGTGAAGCAAATGTGAAAGTATTGGTTTCATTTAATAAAGACGGAAACTCATTCGTTTTATCTGCAGATCTGGATGTGCATATTCCAGGTATTTCTCATGAAGAAGCACAGGCATTGGCTGATAAAGCACACAAGGCTTGCCCATATTCTAAAGCAACAAAAGGAAATATTGAGGTAAGAGTAACAGCAGTTTAAAAAAGATACTGTTTTACTTTTTAACATGGTGTCAGATAGTAAATCTGACACCATTTATATTATACGTGGCATTGAATCATCATTGCACACCAAAATTAATTTATTTTTTTATTAAACAGCTTCTTCAGCAACCCTTGTATTGGCTGGTCTGCCATTTTTAAAAGCGTCGCGGGTTTTTAATCCCAACAATTCGAACATTGCAATATCATCTACAAAAGCAGGATTTGGTGTAGTCAACAATTTATCTCCTGCAAAAATAGAGCTTGCACCTGCCATAAAGCAAAAAGCTTGTTCCAATGTGCTCATTTCGTTTCTGCCTGCTGATAAACGCACCACTGAATTTGGCATTACAATACGCGCTGTAGCGATCATTCGCACCATATCCCAGATTGGAACACGAGGTTGATTTTCCAAAGGTGTTCCTTTTACCGGAACTAAAGCATTAACTGGTACAGATTCAGGGTGTTTTTCCATGTTGGAAAGTGTCTGCAACATCGAAACCCGGTCTTCTACCGTTTCACCTAATCCAATAATACCACCACTGCAAACCGTTAATTTAGCTTTGCGTACGTTCTTAATGGTATTCAAGCGATCATCGTAAGTTCTGGTAGAAATAATCCGTTTATAATCATCTTCTGAGGTATCAATGTTGTGGTTATATGCATATAAACCGGCATCAGCCAAACGTTGCGCCTGATTTTCGGTAAGCATACCTAAAGTACAGCAAACTTCCATATCCATATCGTTTACGGCTTTAACCATTTCAATAACACGGTCAAAATCGCGGTTATCGCGTACTTCGCGCCAGGCAGCACCCATACATAAACGAGATGCACCACCTTCTTTTGCCTTAACCGCAGCACTAACCACCTGGCTAACCTGCATTAATGGCTGTACCTCCAGTTCGGTGTGGTAACGCGCTGCTTGTGGGCAATATGAACAATCTTCTGCACAGCCACCGGTTTTAATAGAGATTAATGAACTTACCTGAACTTCATTGTAATCTTTATTTTCTCTATGGATGCTGGCAGCTTCATAAACCAGATCTAAAAATGGTCTATTATAAATTTCGTATATTTCTTCTTTTGTCCAATCGTGTCTTGTTGTTTGCATCGGGATCAGATTTTACAGATTTAATTTGTAGTCTTAGTTAAATTTACAAGGGCTCCATTCAGTTTGCAAGCGTTAATTCTTGCACCTAAATCAAGTAAACCCTAATTATAGTAAAAGTTTGCTGGCCAGCCCTAAAATCAATAGGAAACCAAAAACGTCGGTAAAAGTAGTAATAATTATAGATGATGCAATGGCAGGATCGATACCCACACGTTTTAAAATAAGCGGAATTCCGGCACCGGTAATGCCAGCAATAACCAGATTACCCGTCATAGCCAGGAAGATAACCAATCCAAGCAGTGGATTTCCGTCGAAAAAGTAAGCAAAAATAAATACGATTAATCCATTGGAAGCACCATTGATCAAGCCTACCGTAAATTCTTTCAAAACCGTTCTATAAGCTTGTTTATCCGTTAAATCGTAAAGAGAAATACGCCTAACCGTTACAGCAAGCGCTTGCGTAGCTGCATTACCGCCCATCCCTGCAATAATAGTCATATATGCTGCTAAAGAAGGGATTAACTTAATTGTTGGATCGAAGTAACGCACCACGGATGATGCTAGAAAAGCTGTTCCGAGGTTAGTAATTAACCAGGGCAAACGCGATTTTACAGCTTCTACCCAGTTACCGCTCAATTCCTCATCTTCTGATACCCCCGATATTTTCAATATATCTTCAGTACTTTCAGCCTCCATCACATCAATCACATCATCAAATGTTACCCTGCCGAGCAATTTTTGATGATCATCGATAACCGGGATACTGGTTAAATTGTATTGAGAGATGAGGTTGGCCACCTCTTCCTGGTCGGTATCGGGATGCACATACACAGCATCTATCTTAACCAGTTCGGTTATTTTAGCATTGTGTTTTGCTTTGATAATATCTTTTAACGAAACTATACCTTTAAATATCTCTTCATCATCCACTACGTAAATGGTATAAAACTCCTCCATTTCTTCGCTCTGGCGGATAATCTCGTCGATGGCATCTTTTTTTGTTAGGTTGATGTTTACACAGATCAACTCTGTATTCATCAAACCACCGGCAGTTTTTTCGTCGTAAGTTAAAAGGTTGCGGATTTCGGAGGCATGATCTTCGGTAAGATCTTGTAAAATTTCCTTCTGTTCATGATCCTCCAACTGAGAAATGATGTCGGTTGCATCGTCATAATCCAGTTCTTCAACAATTTCGGTACGTTTATCGGGGTGGAGCTCAAAAAGTAAATCTTCCGGATGGGATTCTTCATCCATCTCCGAAATGATCTCCGAGGCTATTTCCGCAGGAAGCAGGTTTATGATATGCCGCTGTTCGGATTTATCCAGACGTTCGAAGAAGAATCGCAATTTCTGACGCATGGTATTCCTCTAAAACTATTTTTAATGTCTCATCACCAGCTAAAATTGCATTTTTAACTTTGAGAACGTCGCTTTTATCTATTTCGAATGACTGCATCTATAACCTTACCAAAATGCCCTAAAGCTACAAATATTAAAAATTGATTTTATAAAAATTTGACCTTTGTCCAATTAAAGTTCTGACATTTTAGCCCTTAAATCCATCTTAGCATGTAAAATCCTAGCTAATTCAATTTCTCCACTCTCAATTATCCGATAAAAAATGAAATATTCACCTGCTTTGAATCCTAATACATTTTGATTTGTTTCCTTATAATTCCTACCTACCCCTGGTTTTTTAGCAATTTGAGTACAAAATCCAATTAGTAGTTTATAGTATTTGTCTGCTTGATTTTCAGACCAAACATCATAAGTATAATCCCAAATTTCACTTAAATCTTCAAGCGCTTTGTTACTAAAAGAAAAGCTACCCATCTTTCCTTTTTTTGGCTTTCAACATTTCAAGGTGTTTTTTCGGATCAAAATCCTTCACTATTCCACTATCAATTCCAACCTGAAGGGCTTCTCTTAAAATTTTAATCTTATTCTCTTCTTCTTCCAATAACCTTAATCCTGCGCGAACAACTTCGCTTGCATTTTTAAATCTTCCTTCAGAAATCCTTTCATCAACAAACTTTTCAAAATGATCTCCTAAAGCCATAGATGTATTTCGTGCCATCGTTGTAATATTAATTTAATTAAAGTTACCAAGAATTGGTACATTTTAAAAATAAAAATTATTTAAACCAACCTTTGCGCCAAAAGTAAATTACCTGTATAACAGCTATCACCGCCATCACAATCCAGGTGTATAAATAACCATGTTCGGCATATAATTCTGGCATGTTATCTTTCAATATTTTTCCTGTTGCGGGATCTTCCCTGCTAAAATTCATTCCATAAATACCGGCAATAAATGTTAAAGGGATAAATATGGATGAGATAATGGTTAGCACCTTCATAATTTCATTCATCCGATTGCTGATGATGGATAAATTCATGTCGATATTTGCTGAAGCAATCTCTTTGAGCGATTCTATGAAATCAATAATCTGGATGCAATGATCGTAAGCATCCTTCATATAGGTTTTTGTGAGATCGGAAATTAGCGGACTATCGGTGCGGATAATATCATTCAGTTTATCGCGCTCGGGCCAGGTTACTTTTCTAATGGTAATCAACGATCTTTTGATGGCCTGTGTATCGTACATAATCCGTTTATCAGGATGATCGTATAAACGGTCTTCAATCGCATCCAGCTCTTCGCCCCAAAAATTCAGTAGTGTAAAATAATTATCCACAATCACATCCATTATGGCATACATTAAATAGCTGCTACCACCAATCCGGATATTGCCCTTCCCTATTTCCAGTCGCTTTCTTACCGGCTCAAAACAATCGGCATACGTTTCCTGAAAGGTAATAAGCGTCCGTTCAGATAAAATGAAAGAAATCTGGTCGTTACTGAGCACGTTTTCATCATTTAAAAAAAGATGTCTGCTTACCGAAAAGATGTATTTATCGTTATCGTACTCATCCAACTTCGGTCGCTGGTAAGAGCTTGTAATATCTTCCAAAACAAGCCTGCTGATATCCAACTTGGTATACAGCGTTTCAAAAATATTGGGATCGGCAAAACCTTTAATATCGAACCAATAATAAAAATCAGTATTTTCAGTCAGCTTATCAATATTGTTGATATTCTCAAGCTCCGTCTTTTTGTAACTTTTATCGTTATAAGTATGCAGTACAATTATTGGCTTTAGTGCATCTTCATCTATAGCGTACAGGCCCGGACTGGTACCCGGAGCTGGAACTTTATAGTGTTTGTGTCGATTACGAGGTTTGTTTTTTCCCATCTGCTACAAATATAGTTTGGCCTGCGGGCCCTGGTTAAACAACAGATCAACCACGCTTAAGTTGGGCAGAAACTGATGTCTATCTTCAAAAACCTGATAATATGGCTTATTGTTTACAATATCATCTTCTTTTTTAGGATTCATAATCGTGCGGAAATCCAGCTCAGGAGCAATATCATCATAATACTCGGGCGTAACCTCAAAAGCTTTGTTCAGTTTTAACTTTTTACTTAACCATTCTACCAGTTCGAGGTTGTAATCGAATAAAAATTCGAATTTGTTATTGTAAAAACGCGACAACTCATCTTCGTAAAATTCAAAATAGGCCGAACTTCTATAACAGCTTTCCAAACTTAACCAATGCAAACGCTGCCACTTAAAATCGTAGCTAATCCTCACATCTTTCATTTTTGTATGTGTTTTAGAGCCTTTAACAACCGGAACAGTGATATCCAATTTTCCGTTGGGCGAATAAATACTGGCCCTGTTGCGGTAGGTCTGCTTGGCTAAATGTTCATGTTTTTCGATTAAAAAATCTGTTCCCAGTTTTTGCAATAAACTAAAATAACCCACTGGTGGAAGATAAAATAATGGAAGTATAGCTGTATTCTGCATTTGAAAATTTATGTTTGTAGCTGAAACGTTTTAAAAATAATGATTAAAAGAGGGATTGCGCACGTTGGCGTATTTTTTTTATACCTGTTGTCGCTGCTCCCTTTGCCTTTGCTGTTTTTTTTTGCAAGATTACTATATTATCTCCTTTATTACGTAATAGGCTATAGAAAAAAAGTTGTCAGGCAGAATTTAACCTGTTCTTTTCCTGAAAAATCCCCTTCAGAAATCAGGGTAATTGAAAAGAAATTCTTTCTGTACCTCGCCGAGCTTATTTTCGAAATTATTAAAATGACGAGCATCTCCAAAGCAGAAACTTTAAAGCGCGTAAAGTTTACGGGCCTGGAGCAACTGGAAAAACATTTTAAAGCGGGCGAAAGCGTTTTAGCCTGTACGGGCCATTATGGCAACTGGGAGCTGGGTACCTTAGCTTTAGGACTTAACATTTCTGCCAAAACAATGGTTATTTTTAAACCGATATCGAATAAAGTTTTTGGCAAGTGGTTCGATTATGCACGAACAAAATATGGCAACATTTTTATCGCAATGCGGCAAACGCTTCGTGGTATGGCAGCCTATAAAAATGAACCTACCCTATTGTGTTTTGCAAGTGATCAATCGCCAACAAGAGAGGAAACAAAATACTTTGTAGATTTTCTAAATCAGCCAACCGCTGCTTTACTGGGGGTAGAAAAAATTGCAAAATCGACCAAAAGGCCCATCTACTACTTTAAGGTTAAAGTAATTAAAAAGGGTTATTACCATATTGATGTGCTGCCGATGTGCCTTGAGCCAGAGCTGATGCAGGATTTCGAAATTACCGACTTACACTTTAAGTTTTTAGAAGATATTATTAAAGAACAGCCTCAATACTGGCTTTGGAGCCATAAACGCTGGAAATTTAAACCCGAATAACAAAGAATGAAGCCATCAGTAGCCGTTGTAATTTTAAACTGGAATGGAAAAGCATATTTAAAACAGTTTTTGCCCGGAATATTACTTTCCGAATATGATAACCTGCAAATAATTGTAGGTGATAACGCCTCAACAGATGATTCTGTGGCATACTTACAAGAAAACTTTCCAACGGTTAAAATTATTCTGAACGACCAGAATTATGGTTTTGCAGGAGGCTACAATAAGGTTTTAGAACGTGTTGAAGCCGATTATTTCATTCTACTCAATTCGGATGTTGAGGTGGTCCCGAATTGGATACAACCGGTTATTGATTTGATGGAAAGCGATGCACAGATTGCAGCCGCGCAACCAAAAATAAAATGGCAGCTTAACAAAAATCAGTTCGAATATGCAGGTGCGGCCGGTGGCTACCTGGATATTTATGCTTACCCTTTTTGCCGGGGAAGAATTTTTAATGTGTATGAGTTGGATAGCGACCAGTACAATGTTAAACAAGAGGTTTTTTGGGCAAGTGGAGCGGCTTTCTTTATTAAAAGTAAATGCTGGACAGAAGCAGGCGGTTTGGATGCAGATTTGTTTGCACACATGGAGGAAATAGATCTCTGCTGGCGTTTAAAAAACCTGAACTATAAGATAATGTACTGTCCGGATGCCGAAGTTTACCATGTTGGCGGTGGAACTTTACAAACAGAAAATCCTTTTAAAACATACCTCAACTTTAGGAACAACCTGATTATTATGCAAAAAAACCTGCCTGCTGGTGATGCTGTTTTCAGGATAACAATCAGGATGTTTATTGATTTTATTGCCTGGTGGCACTTTTTGCTGAGCGGGAAACCTAAATTTACCCTGGCTGTAAGCAAAGGGCATTGGCATTTTGTTAAATCATTATTCAAAACAAACAAAAAGCGTAAGGCGTTTCAAAAAGCATACCCCCAACACACCGGTGTGTACAATAACAGCATTGTTTGGGCTTTTTTTATCAAAAAAATTAAGTATTTCACTCAGTTAAAGTAAAATCGACACCAATTACACGCGATTTTGGTCTCCTGCACAATTGTAATGACCTATTTTATGCGATTTTAGTCTCCTGCAACCCTGCGGCTAGTAATTACACGCGATTTTGGTCTCCTGCACAAATGTAAAGGCTAATTTTATGCGATTTTGGTCTCCTGCAAACTTGCGGCAAATAATTACACGCGATTTTGGTCTCCTGCACAAATGTAAAGGCTAATTTTGTGCGATTTTGGTCTCCTGCAAACTAGCGGCTAATAATTACACGCGATTTTGGTCTCCTGCACAAATGTAAAGGCTAATTTTATGCGATTTTAGTCTCCTGCACAAATGTGAGCACCTTAAAATTTAGCTTTCATATTAATTGGGGCCTTACACTCCACTAAAAATGAGCACTATTATAATCAGGTGCTAATCAGCTGCTCAAAATCAGATCAGCAAACTTTCAATAGCCAAACGGTAACCATTCATACCAAAGCCTGTTAAAACACCCTGACAGTTTTTACCTGTTAAAGAAACATGACGGTATTCTTCGCGGGCATAAATATTGGATATGTGCACCTCAACAACAGGCGTAACAATTGCGGCAATAGCATCTGCAATGGCTACAGAGGTGTGCGTATAACCGCCGGCATTAAGTATTATGCCATCGCAGCTAAAACCAACTTCGTGCAGTTTATTAATAATTTCACCCTCTACATTACTTTGGTAATAGCTTATTTCAATGCCAGGGTAAACGGTTTTTAATTCTTTAATATAATCCTCTATACTCGTGCTACCATAAATAGATGGTTCGCGCACGCCTAATAAGTTTAAGTTTGGGCCGTTAATAATTTGTATTTTCATAATATAATGTTGTAACGTTGCAATGTTATAAAAAATCTCAAATAAAAGCATGCTTTGGCAATCATATATTAAAGGATTTAAATCATATTTAAAGCTCGAACGTTCATTGTCTGGCAATTCTGTTGAGGCCTACCTTAGTGATATAGATAAGCTGATTCAATACTTTGAATCTATAAAATCAGGAACCAAAACTAACAGATATTAGCATTGCACAATTAAAATCATTCATTACGTGGCTAAACGAATTGGGGATGCAAGCCAGTACACAAGCGCGGGTAATTTCGGGTTTAAAGGCTTTTTTTTCTTATTTGATGCTCGAGGAGGTGATTACAAACGACCCAACAGCACTGATTGAAGCCCCGAAGCTAAGCAGGAAACTCCCCGATACGCTGAACATTTATGAGATAAACGATCTCATTGCCGCAATAGATGCTTCCAAGCCTGAAGGAATGCGCAACAAAGCCATTATGGAAGTATTATATGGCTGTGGTTTAAGGGTGACAGAACTTACCGAACTAAAAATCTCTAACCTATTCCCACAAATTGAATTTATAAAAGTAATTGGAAAAGGCAATAAAGAGCGTTTGGTACCCATTGGTGGTGTGGCTTTAAAACTGCTCGATATTTATATAAATGAAGTACGGGTACATGCCAGCATCAAAAAAGGGAATGAAGATTTTATTTTTTTAAACCGCTTCGGTGCTAAATTATCACGGATTTCGATATTTAACCTGATTAAAAGCCTGGCAATAACCACAGGTTTAAAGAAAACAATCAGTCCGCATACCTTAAGGCATTCATTTGCAACGCATTTAATTGAAGGTGGTGCCGATTTACGTGCTGTACAGGAAATGTTGGGCCATTCGAGTATTACAACTACTGAAATTTATACGCATATTGACAGAGATTACCTAAGAGAGGTAATTACGCAGTTTCATCCGAGAGCCTAACTTTAAATTAAGTAAATATGATCAGTATTACTGTACCATTCAATAAAATGCTTTGTATTAAAGGCAACAGGCTAAAATTCAAATTAGAAAACAAGAATAGCTATATTAAATTGTTTATCTATGTTATGCTAACTATAGGGTTAATAATTTCAATTACAATTGATAACGGAAGGGGTTCATCATTTTATGGAATAGTGGGTTTTATACTTTGTATACTAACACTTAATTATATTTTAAGAATTATAAATGTACGTAGCATTTTTTCTAAGGAATTAAATATCCTATGTAAAAAACACGAGAATTTCATCTATACTTTTGAATTTTTGGATGATGAATTTAGTTATTTTGATAATGAAAAAAGATTTCATTTTAAATGGGGAGCATTTTCATCATATTCAATTCGAAATGATTTTTTCATACTGCTAATCGAGAATAAAATATTTCTCATGCTGCATAAGTCTGAAACAAGTGAGTCACAATTTAATAATATCATTGAATTAACTAAGTCAAAGCTGGGTTTTAAAAAAGTTTAACCATATTAGCCTTAAGCAAAACGGCTAATTTTCCGTGCATCAGTTAATAATTTTTAACCGCAAAGGCATAAAAAGGCAAAACACAAAGTTCAGCTGAAATGGTTTTTCCTTTCTTTATATATATCCATACTTTCAGACATCTGAATCCTGACTTAGTAATGATTTCTTTTACAATTAAGAAGTTAAGGCCATTAAAATCATTCAACGATAAAGCCTATATCGTTAGAAATTGATCATTGAAAATCAATTTTTGACTTCTATTCTTCGTCCATTTTCCATCACACCTCTTCCATCCCAATTTCCGCCCTTACCATTCTGTCTTTGCCCTGCATATCCTGTCTCAACTCAATATGTAAAAAGCCCTTTTCCTTTAGCATGTCAACAGTATCAGTTCCCCAGGTATTCATTAATTTCAAAAAACAATAACCCCTTAGGTTTCAGGTTCGTTTTGGCAAAGTCGGCTATCGCTTTGTAAAAGATCAGCGGATTTTCATTGCTTACAAACAGGGCTAAATGTGGCTCGTGTGATAGCACATTGTGATGCATATCGGCTTTTTCTAAATCTCTGATATAAGGCGGGTTACCTACAATGATGTCAAATTTTTGTTCAGTATTATAAGTTAAAATATCTGCTTCGATGAAATTGATTTCAACACCCATTTTTAAAGCATTCTGCCCGGCTACAACAATTGCATCGGCAGATACATCCAAAGTAGAAACTTCGGCATTTTGCAAATGCTTTTTAAGCGTTATAGGGATACAGCCAGATCCTGTTCCGATATCAAGTATACTAATTATCTTACCATTGTTAACCGAGCGCTGTAAATTGCAAACTGAAATCATCCAATCCACCAGTTCTTCCGTTTCAGGCCTTGGGATGAGCACATGCTCGTTAACCTTAAAAACCGAACCATAAAAATACGCTTCTTCTAAAATATGCTGTATAGGCTTACCAATCTCAAGGTCGTTTAAGATACTCAGTAGTTTTTGCATGTTGATGAAAGGGATATCCGTTTCCTTCTGCATAACCTGTTGATTTGGAGAAAGGCTTAAAACATGTTCAGCAGCAATATTAAATAGTGCTTTAGCTTCATTGCTTTCGTACAAAGCCGCTAGTTCAACCTGGTAATGTGCCGCTAATTCTCCGATCTTCATGCGCACAAAATTACTTAATTGAGATGACAACAGATCTCTTTTGATAAGTCGGTGACTCTTTTTTTACTACTTTTGCCCCAATGAGCGATGAATTTTATATAAAACGCTGTTTGGAGTTAGCAGCCTTAGGCATCGGGAACGTAAGTCCAAACCCAATGGTTGGTTGCGTAATTGTGGCAAATGGCAAAATTATAGGCGAAGGTTACCATCAGCAATATGGAAAGGCCCATGCAGAGCCCAATGCGGTAAAGGCAGTATTCGATCAATATGGAACAGCGGCAGAAAGCCTGCTTAAACAAGCTACAGCCTATGTTAGTCTCGAACCCTGTGCCCACTTTGGCAAAACTCCACCCTGTGCGGATTTATTTGTTAAACATCAGCTAAAAAAAGTTGTGATAGGCAATAAAGATCCCTTTTCGGGTGTAGACGGAAAAGGCATTGAGAAGCTCGAAAATGCTGGTATTACCGTAGTAAGTGGGATTTTAGATGATGAATGCCGGTACCTTAACAGAAGGTTTTTTACACGGATACAAAAACAAAGGCCTTACATTATTTTAAAATGGGCAGAAACAGCTAATGGTTATTTTGCCACAAAAGATGGGCATCAAAAATGGATCAGCGGGGCTTTGGCCAAGCGTTTGGCGCACCAATGGCGTACCGAAGAAGATGCAATTCTGATTGGCAAACAAACCGCCATTATGGATAACCCGCAGTTAACAGCCCGCGAGTGGCCAGGTAAAAACCCTGTACGTTTGGTTATCGATAAAAACCTGCAAGTGCCGTTAAGCAACCATATATTTAATACTGAAGCCAAAACCATCATCTTTAATGAAGTTAAAACCGATGTAATTGATAATGTGCATTACATCCAAATGGAAGATATGCACTTCTATTTAGCACAAAAAATTGCTTTTCAGCTTTACCTGATGGATATTCAATCCGTAATTATTGAAGGCGGTGCAAACATATTAAACCAGTTTTTAAGCACAGGCTTATGGGATGAGGCACGTATTTTCACTTCATCAAACAGTTGGACCGATGGTGTACCTTCACCTACCATTAATGGCAATTTAAAGGAAGCTGTACAAATTGGAAATGATAAACTCTCTATCTACCTTAACGACATTAAATAAATGATTTATATTATTTTAAGTATCTGCTGTAGTGTTACTGTAGCTATTTTATTAAAATTGGCAAAACGGTATCAAATCAGCATCATTCAAGCCGTTACCGTTAACTACCTGGCAGCTTTAACTTTGTGTTTCCTGTTTTTCAGGCCAGATGTAAGTCAGCTTAGCCCAGGCGCACCATGGCCAGCTTATATTGCACTGGCAATTTTATTGCCAGCTATATTTTTATTTTTAGCGGCATCCGTTAAAAACCTGGGCATTGTTAAAACTGATATTGCCCAGCGTTTATCGTTGTTTATCCCTGTACTGGCTGCCTATTTCATTTTTAAGGAAGATTTCAACAGTTTCAAAATAGCCGGATTATGCATTGGCTTCGCAGCTATTTTTCTAACTTTTATACGCAAGCCCGATCAGGTAGAAAACAGTAAAGGAAATTTGCTTTACCCTGTGATGGTTTTTATTGGGTTTGGTGTTATTGATGTGCTTTTTAAACAGATTGCCTTATATAAAGATCTGCCCTATACCACTTCCCTTTTCACGGTTTTTGCGCTTGCATTTGTGGTTTCATTGCTGATAGTAATTGCTTTGGTAATTGCCCGAAAAATAAAATTACAACTCATCAACCTGGTTTGCGGGCTTATTTTAGGCTTATTCAATTTCGGAAACATTCTTTTTTATATGAAAGCCCATAAAGCACTGGCAGAAAATCCCTCAACGGTTTTTGCTGCTATGAATTTAGGGGTAATCATTGTGGCGTCGTTAATTGGAATCATTGCTTTTAAAGAGAAGTTGAGTAAATTAAATTACGCAGGTATCATTTTGGCTATTGCAGCCGTCATCTTCATAACACTATCGCAAAATGCTGTTCGATGATGCTTATAAAACAATCGAAAGTGCTTCAGAAAGTATCTTTCGTGATAAAGGAAGCAAGTTCCTTGCATATGCCTACCCTATGCGCAGCGAATCGGAATTAAAACCGATAATTGCTAAACTCCGGGCAGAACACGTTAAGGCCAATCACTTTTGTTATGCTTACCGCTTAACACCCGATCGATCTATTTATAGAGTGAACGATGATGGTGAGCCATCGGGTACAGCAGGCAGGCCAATATTAAATTGTTTGTTATCAGAAGATATCACCAATATTTTAATTGTTGTAGTGCGTTATTTTGGCGGTACACTACTTGGTGTGCCAGGTTTAATCAACGCGTATAAAACCGCTGGTATTGAAGCCATTAAAGCCGCTACCATTGTTAGCAAAACGGTAAATGATGTTTACGAGGCACATTTTGAATACCTGCAGATGAATGATGTAATGAAATTATGTAAGGAAGAAAACCTGCAGATTCTAAATCAACAATTTGATAGCAACTGTATCCTTAAATTTGAGATCAGAAAGGCACAACTGAACCAGGTTTTAAGTAAATTTGATAAAATAGATGGCGTAAAGTTAAAATACCTCCATACTATCTAATGCGTGAACCGAAATCAGCAGGCAAAACAAACCAAATATGAAAATATCCGAAAGCGATTTAATCATCAATCCTGATGGCAGTATCTACCACTTAAACCTTTTGCCCGGAGAGATTGCAGACACCGTAATTACTGTTGGTGATCCTGACCGCGTAGGTGAAGTAAGTAAACATTTCGATACGGTGGAGTATAAGAAAGGTAAACGTGAATTTATTACCCACACCGGTTATGTGGGCAAAAAACGCGTTACAGTACTTTCAACAGGGATTGGTACCGATAATATCGATATTGTGTTTAACGAGTTGGATGCACTGGTGAATATCGATTTTGAAACCCGTGAAGTTAAAAAATCGCTTACTTCCTTAAATATTATCCGCATTGGCACTTCAGGGGCAGTTCAACCCGATATCCCGATGGGCACTATACTGGCTTCGTCACATGGTTTAGGTATGGATGCCTTAATGAATTATTATCTTCAGCAACTTTCTGGAGATGAACAACTTTTAATGGATGATATTAAAACCCATTTCGGCCACCTTAAAAACATTAATCCTTATTTAACGGCAGGCAGCGAAACACTATTGAATACCATTGGCAAGGATATGCCGAGAGGCATCACGATTACCGCACCTGGGTTTTATGCACCGCAAGGCCGAATAGTGCGTGCAAAAAATGCTGTACCAAACTTTATAGAACTAATTAATAGCTTCAGGAGCAACCAGCATCGGATTACCAATTTAGAAATGGAAACCGCAGGAATTTATGCACTGGCGAAAGTGTTGGGCCACCATGCACTTTCCATTAATGCAATTCTGGCTAGCAGGGTAAATTTTGAATTCAGCAAAGAGCCAAACAAAATTGTAGAGCAGGCCATTAAAATGGTGTTGGAAAGAGTTTAAAGTAAAAGTTGTTAGATGTAAGGTAGTAACATCAGCCTAAACTAATAAAATAGCACCATTATATTGAAAATTCAAAGTAGGTGGAAAACTTAAATATTACCATTTGTTTTAAACAATAAAGGCCCGATATTTCTGGCCTTTATTGTTTAATGATCTATTATTTTGTTGCTATCGTTTCCTTTACAAGTTCATTCCCTTCGGCATCCAGATATGTACAGGTCATTTCTTCCAGATCTACCACCCATTTCTCTACTCCTGCATCTGCAGCCTGCTTACAAAACGTAAAATAATCTGTTTCACCTTGCTGATGGATAGCCAATGCATGCTTTAACTTATCGGCAGATGCTTCATCATTTATAATTAAAGCGGGATAATTTTCAGGACTTCCCTGTTGCGCATTATCTTCGTTATCAAAATAAATCGACAAGCCGTTAGATACATAGACATCGTTCCGTATCACACCCATTTCCTTAATTTCTTTAACAAACTGAGGAAAATCTGCACCAGTTTTAATTTTCGATTCTGCCGCTTGGATGTTTTCTATGGTGAACATAAGTTATCTATTTAATGAAATTTTATAAATTGTAGTTTGCGTGTACAAATCATCAGGGTTTAAAAGGGTAGTCGGAAACTCAGGTATATTTACAGCATTAGGATGGTGTTGGGTTTCAACACAGAAAGCACCGTAACTATCGTAATCCTGACCACCTTTTCCATTTTTAACAGCTAAATACTTAGCAGTATACAAGTGCGCTACCGGCTCTGTGGTGTACACACTTAAAACTAAACCGCTTTCATCTTCAATTGTTTTACTGGCCAGAGATAAATCGCCGTAAATTTTATCCAGCACAAAGGTTTGATCGTAGCCCTCTTCTTCATTCCAGTTTTCGCCAATTGCTTTTGATTTTGTAAAATCCCACGCAGTCCCCGCCACAGGGATTAATTTACCTGTAACTGAATAATTATCATCCTGCTCAAGGTAATTCGAAGCAAAAATCTGCTGTTTATGATCTTTAACATTGCCACCTTTTGGCGATAAGTTAAAGTAACTATGGTGCGTTAAATTAATTGCTGTAGCTTTATCCGTTTCTGCTTCATAGCTTAAAATCAACTCATCATTTTCAGTAAGCTCAAAGGTTAAATCAACAATCAGGTTTCCGGGAAAATTCTCCTCACCATCCACACTTTCGTATTGAAAGGTTACCGATGATTGCGGCCCTTCGCTGATATCCACAATATCCCAAACTTTTCTATCGAAACCCACCACGCCACCGTGCAGCGTATCAGTGCCGGCATTTTGTGCCAATTGGTATGTTTCTTCGCCGATAGTAAATTTCCCGTTTTTAATGCGGTTGGCATAGCGGCCTATAATGGCACCAAAATATGGATAGTTTTCTAAATAAGCCGGATCAAGGTATTGATCAAAACTATCGAAACCCAGCACAATATCCTGCATTTCACCACTGGCATTTTTTACTACAAACTTATTTATAATAGTACCATAATTAAATATTTTAACATAACTGCCTTTACTATTGGTTAGTTCGATTGCGATAACTTCTTCGCCATCAATAATTTTTCCTGTAGGTATTTGCTGAACGCTCATAAATTGTAACTTAGGGCTTTTGTTTCCTAAGCAAACATAACATTATTAATGCTTTTTATAAATATATTTTAGCCAAATGAACATTAACCTTGAGGAAAAATTTGCAGCAGAATACCATAAAAAAGCCGATGCGGTTTATTTTACTCCTGGGCGCGTTAACCTAATTGGCGAACACATCGATTACAATGGCGGTTTGGTAATGCCCTGTGCCATCACCTTAGGTACCTGGGTTGCCATTGCCCCAAACAATGATCAGAAATTCAGATTTAAAAGCTTAAATTTTGAAAATCAGGTAGAAGTAAACAGCAACGTTTTAAATGATAAAGACGGAAGTTCGTGGACCAATTACCCCGTAGGCGTAATCAATGAATTTATTAGAGACGGCAAAGAAATTAACGGCCTCGATTTTTTATTTTACGGTAATATTCCAATCGGATCTGGACTTTCCTCCTCAGCATCTATCGAAATTGCAACCGCTTTTGCATTAAACAGCTATTATAATCTTGGTTATGACAAATTAGATCTTGTTAAAATTGCAAAGCGTGTTGAAAATGATTTTATCGGCTTAAATTCGGGCATAATGGATCAGTTTGCTGTTGCTTTTGGCGAAAAAGACAAAGCAATAGTATTGGATTGCGAAACTTTAAAGTATAAAATGGTTGATGTAACGCTTGGCAACTATGTACTTGCTATCATCAATACCAACAAACCACGTGAACTTGCCGATTCTAAATACAACGAGCGTGTTGCAGAATGCCAGCAGGCTTTAAAATTATTGAACCAGGAAATAACACTGCATTACCTTTGTGAATTAACTGCAGAGAAACTTGCGCTCCATAGCCACTTAATTACCGACGAAACTATTCTAAACCGCGCAACCCACGTGGTAAAAGAAAACGACCGTGTGCATTTGGCAGCAAAAGCTTTAAACAATGGAAACCTAAAAGAATTTGGAAGATTGATGTTTGCCTCGCACGAATCTCTTAGAAATTTATATGAAGTAAGCGGAAACGAACTTGATGCAGTTGTTGATTTTTGTAGCGGCTACGATCATGTTATCGGCGCACGAATGACGGGTGCTGGCTTTGGTGGTTGCGCAATAGCATTATTGGAAAAAGGTTATGAAGAAGATTTTGCGAAGCACCTTACAGATTATTATGTAGATAAAATTGGTTATCCAGCTGCGATTTACATCAGCGAAATTGGCAATGGCCCATATTTAATAACAAATGCACAAGGATAAACACAGTTTCATAAATTACATTTAATCGATGTAAACCATCAACTGCTTAATCCTTTTTAAAAAATAATGAGAAAATTAAAATTAGACGAACTAAACCGTCCTGATATTGAAGAATTTAAAGCACAGGAAAAATTGCCTGTTGTAGTAGTATTGGATAATGTTCGCAGCATGCATAATGTAGGTTCGATTTTCCGAACCGCAGATGGATTTGCTTTAGAAAAAGTAATTTTATGCGGCATTACCGCACAACCACCACACCGCGAAATTGAAAAAACAGCCCTTGGTGCAACACAATCGGTTGATTGGATTCATTATGCAGATACGTTACAGGCTGTTGATACGCTAAAGGAACTGGGCTATGAGATTGTGGCCATAAAGAGCAGGCTGAAAACAGCACCATGTTAAACACTTTTAACCCTGATCCTAATAAAAAATATGCATTAATTTTTGGAAACGAAGTAGATGGTGTAAGTGATGAAGTAATGACTAAAATTGATGAGTGTATCGAAATTCCGCAATTTGGAACCAAGCATTCTTTTAACATTGTGATTTCTGCAGGCATTGTTTTTTGGGATTTCTTTGCTAAATTGAGGCTGTAATGCCATTTTTTAAACTATAAGGCAACGAAAGGATGATATCTATTAGTCTTAGTTAACTACATCGATTTTTTAAGCTACAAATGGAAAATCTATTACTAAAAAAGCTTCAGGTAAAGCCAGGTTATGTAATTAAGGTAGTTGATGCGCCAGAAAATTCAGCTGCAATATTTGGTGATGTTCCGACTAACATCACATTTAGCGAAGAAACTGATTTTAATGTATTAATTACATTTACGATAAATAGAGATCAACTCAATCAGCAGATTCAAAATCATCTTAAAAAGATAGATTCAAAAACCATTTTTTGGATTTTCTATCCAAAAAAATCATCAAAAATCAAATCTGATCTGGATTTGATGAAAAGTTGGGAAGAACTGAATGTTTACGGCTTAACACCTTGCGCCTCAGCTGCCGTAAATGAAACATGGACGGCTTTACGCTTAAAACTCATCACTGAAGTAAAGCCATCAGGCATGCGGAATGATCATATCAAAACAAACGATTTTGGCGAATACATTGATCCCGTAAATAAAACGGTTAAACTTCCAGAGGATTTGAAAAATATTCTTGAAAACCAACCTAAAGCATTGGCTTACTTTAACCAACTCGCTTACTCCCACCGTAAAGAATATGTGCTATGGGTTTTATCGGCAAAACAAGAAAAAACCCGCTTAAACAGGCTCGAAAAAACCTTGGAAATGCTTTTAAACGGAAAGAAAAATCCATCCGAAAAATAAATAAACAATTCTTTCCTTAAGCCGCAATAGTGAAAATGTATAGAATAATATACATAATAATGAGTATTTCTTAATGCTAAGTAACATTTCTGTGAATTTATTTTAACATGCTAATCTTCTGATAACATGCTATTTGTATGTAAAATATTTCCTTTGGCAAGATTTTTTCTTAGTCGATGCAAAACAGTACGATATAAAAACTGTTAAGAGACTATTAATTACAAAATAGAAGAAAATGAATACGAGAATTACAAAATCAACAATGTTGGTTGCTTTATTAGGTTTATCATCACAATTATTTGCACAGGAGACGCCAACTACAACCAGTACTACAACAGGAACAAGATTTGGAGAAAAATCTTTCCGCACTTGGACTGTAGGTGTACACGGAGGAATACTTTCTCCTAACACCATCTTCGGATCAGGAAGTGTTAGAGCAAAAGAATTTAAAAGTATCGGTTACGGTGCAAACGTTAGAAAACAAATTTTACCATCTTTAGGTATCCAGGCTGATTTCTTAAGAGGTGATATTAAATCTACCAACGGAGCAACTGATTTTCAACAAAGCGTTGAATGGTCTGGAGCTTTAACAGCAGTGTTTAATGTTGCTAACATCAACATCAATAACGAAAATGCAGTGTTAATTCCTTATTTAAAAGGTGGTGCTGGTTACATGTCGTCTGATTATAGCACAAGTGGCGCAATTGTAAGCGAAAGTAACAATAGAGAAGGTTGGTTTATCCCGGTTGGTGCTGGTGTTAAATTAGGTGTTGCAAAAGGTATCAACATTGATTTAGGTTACGATGTAAATTTCATCAAATCTCCAGAATCATTACCTAAAAGTAGATTCGCTTATGCACATGCAGGTGTAGAATTTGCATTGGGTAGCAAAGAAAAACCTCAATTACAAAACTACAGTTCATTAGCAAACTTACGTAAAGAAAGTGCTGAAGAAAGTTCAGAATTAAGAAGAGCATTATCTACTGCTGAGCAAAATGCACAACGTGATAGAGAGCAATATGCAAAAGATCTTGGTGATGATGATAATGATGGTGTAGCAAACAA
Organism: Pedobacter sp. AC402; assembly: GCF_979252805.1. Classification (NCBI taxonomy): domain Bacteria; kingdom Pseudomonadati; phylum Bacteroidota; class Sphingobacteriia; order Sphingobacteriales; family Sphingobacteriaceae; genus Pedobacter; species Pedobacter sp. AC402. The sequence continues at coordinate 52,847 of NZ_CEEDAI010000007.1, forward strand.
ATTCGATAAATGCCCTGGTACTGCATCAGGTACAGTTGTTGATGGTTCTGGTTGCCCAATTAAAGTTCAACGTGAAGTAATTAAAGAAACAAGAGTAATTACTGAAGAAGATCGTAAAGTTGTTAAAGATGCAATTTCTAATTTGGAATTCGATTTAGGTAAATCAACTATCCGTTCTAAATCTTATACTACTTTAAACCGTGTTGCTGCTTTATTAGTAGAGAAAAACTTTAGCTTAAAATTAGCTGGCCATACTGATAATACCGGTGGTAGAGAATTAAACTTACGTTTATCTAAAGATAGAGCTGAATCGGTGAAAGCTTACTTAGTATCTCAAGGTGCTAATGCATCAAGAGTTGAAGCTACAGGTTACGGACCTGACCAACCAATTGCAACCAACAAAACTGCAGCTGGTCGTCAACAAAACCGTCGTGTAGAGTTTACTTTATATTAATCGTAAATAACGACTAAAAAAAGCTCCTCAGATTAATTTCTGAGGAGCTTTTTTTATGTTAACTTTCGTCAATTTGAATTTATCAGGATCCATATACTCAATGTATAACACCACACTTGTAAAATTGAGTTAACGTTAAAAGATCCGGAAACAAGTGCAGGATGGCGATTTATAAAAACGATTATTTAGTTAAGATAAACCCTTCTTATTCTTATAAGTCATTTTAGCTTTTGTACCAGCACTATAGTTGTAATTTTTTAAGTTACTGGCTTTCTTCTCATGAAAGGCCGCGCCACGATCGGTATCTTCTTCCTCATCGGCGTCTTTCTTTTTCTTAGGCTTGGCTGCTGCATCAACAACTTTTAAATCTTCTGGCAACTCCATTATCTCCAATTTCTGACCAATGGCTTGTTCAATCTTTTTAACCTCGATTAATTCAATGTCTGTAGAAAAAGTAATTGCTACCACATCCTCATCATCGTGTTTAACAATACGCTGAATTAAAGTTTCTTTTTGCTCAGGTAATTCTAGATGCAAAATAAAAGGAATTCCCTTAATATTTAATTCTTCCAGGTTCTCATTGGCCACAATTAGCACCCTGGCCTCAGGATTATCTTTAAAATCTTCAATATCATCATAACCTTTATCATCAAAAAATAATGAGCGGTAAATGGTAATCTCGTTTTCTTTGGGTTGATTAAAATTTTTATAAACTGTTTGAGCAGTTAAGCGTGTGTTCACAAATACTATAACTTTATCAAAAACCTCAGCATCATTTAACAATAGGGTTAACAGGTTAAGCTTTGTTCTGAAATTTGGTACCTGGTAAAGCATTTGCTGATATACTTCAGCTTGTTTTTCGCCAATTTCATCTACCTCTATAGTTGTGGTAGAATCTTTCATGAAAGGAGAAATCATATGGTTTAATTTCTCATGCATTACTTCAGTAAATACTACATGCTGAGATTTATAAGCACTATTGGCCAATTCTACAACGGGCAGTTGCAAGCCTTTTTTAACGATAAGCTCTGCATTATCTACAATAAACAATTGAATTTTATTGGTATTAAGTGCCAGTTTTAAGTATAAAGCACGTGCACGATCAGGTACTGCAACAATAATATCACATCCATCTGTTATTTCGTTCATTTGCGTATCAACTGCACCACGGCTATCAATACCCAAAATCCTAAAAGTGCTATTGCGGTTTAATAATTTAAACTGTTCCAAAACGTGATCAACATGTTCTGCATCTGGCACTAGAATTAAAGCCCTTGGTGCTTCTTCAAAAGCATACTTCAATTTCATTAAAGTAGCTAAAACATAAGTTGTCGTTTTTCCCGAACCCTCTGGTCCCACCGCTATAACATCTTGACCACCTAAAATGCGCGACATTGTTCTGGACTGGATTTCTTTTGGTGTTAAAAATCCGGCCTCAGTCATGGATGCAACAAGTGGTTTGCTAAGTTTTAATTTATCTAAAGACACAATTACTATTTTAATTTTTGAACTGCAAATATCCTTAAAATAATTAGCTTTTCTGAAATTGAATTTTCGCCTCCGGAAACGATGTAGGGTTATAATGAATTTCTGCTATGCTCTTCTTCAAACCTATAATAAAAATAAGAAGGTTATTTTTAAGTTTTTGCGCCGAAATAATAACAATAAAAACAAAACTTTAAGTTCAATGAAAAATTATTAAACTGAAAATGAATAAGTTAAAAAATAATTTAAATTAATAACTACTAAATCTATAGATATTATATACTTATTTATATATTTGCTCAACGGTAATAATAAGAAATAATATGTCAATCATTTAAACCACTAAATTATGTCCATATATTTTCAATATCCTGCCATAAGCGAATATCCGAACCAGATTTTTCCATTAAATAGCGAAAAAGAAGATCATCAGATATTAAGGGATGAAGATAGCTTAATTAAGGATCAGATTTTAGAGTTAAGAGATTATTTATCGTTAAAACAGTTATAAAAATTGGCCAGTTGACCGATTGGAAGGTTGGAGTTTCATAAACTTTTTACAATGGTTCGAATCCATTACTAGGCCGCAAAGTGTATCTCATAGCACTTTATCCTGATTCTGCTCAATCAGGCAAGATTTGGTTATCTTATATTTGTTTTGTTGTTAGCAAAGGCTATTCGCGATGAATAGCCTTTTCCTTTTAAAGCAAATTATTTTTAATATCTATAAAATGACAACATTACCAAATTATTTCTGCTCTTATAAGGGCTATTCAGTAATGGCAATGATTGAAAATTATTTTTATTAATATGGAATGAAATAGAATTCATTTTTTTTCAGAAATCCCAAAACATTTTATTTCATTCTGGGTTATTTATATAATTCACATTATACTAATCTTTTACAGATTAATTTGTTTGGTTTAAAAAAGGGATTTATGGATATAAATCCCTTTTCTTTTATGCAAAAATTTTTAATCATATCTTAGCAAAATCAACATTACATCACATTTTAGATGAACAGAAAACACTTCCTTTCTTCATTTATCGCAGCAGCAACTGTATTTCCTGCATTTAAAACATTAGCCAATACTGTAGAAAGTGAAAACTTCTCATTTAAAATGCCTCCATATTTAAAACCTGGGGATACTATTGCAATTACCAGTCCTGCAGGTTATATCACATTAGAGCAGATTCAACCTTCTATTTTACAGATGCAAAGCTGGGGTTTTAACATAAAAATAGGTGATACGATCGGTAAGCGCGATTTTACGTATGGCGGAACGGACGAAGAAAGATTAGCTGATTTCCAAAAAATGCTTGATGATTTAACCATTAAAGCCATTATGTGTGCCCGGGGTGGTTATGGTTTTGTAAGGATAATTGATAAACTTGATTTTTCGTCTTTCAAAAAGAATCCAAAATGGATTATTGGTTTTAGTGACATCACTGTTTTGCACTGCCATTTGGCAAAAAATTATAATATTGCCTCTATCCATTCCAAAATGTGCAACAGTTTTCCTGATGATTGGAGTAAAGCTGAGCCCATTCAGATTGAAACTATTCTATCCATAAAAAATGCTTTAATTGGTGAGCAAATGGGTTACTCTGCTCCCACCAATAGCAATAACAGACTTGGAAAAGTTGATGGAATTTTAGTTGGTGGAAATCTCAGCATTATTGAAACCTTATCTGGTAGCGATTCTGATTTAGATACAAAAGGTAAAATACTTTTTATTGAAGATACCGGCGAATACCTGTACAGTATTGATAGAATGTTATGGAACCTGAAGCGAAGTGGCAAACTAAAATACTTAAAAGGATTAATTGTAGGTGGTTTTAAAGTTAAACCTGATGATGCTGGTGAAGAATTTGGCAAAACCATTTATGATATTGTTATAGAAAAGGTAAAGGAATACAGTTATCCAATTGCTTTTGATTTCCCTGTAGGGCATCAAAGAAATAACTTCGCTTTAAAATGCGGCATAAACCATACTTTAATCGTAAACGAAACAGGCTCTACATTACGCACAATTTAACTTGGTAAACTTTTTGGCTTTTAGTGTTAAACGATTTCAACTCAAAGGATAATTTTTTCATAACGATAGTTAAAAGCAGACTGGCAGGAAAGTTGATCGAATAATTTCGTATTTTTGATATAAAATAATTGTTATGACTATAATCGCACATCCTAAAAACAAAAAACAAGAGGCTGCAGTGGAGGCTGTTTTAAAAGCTTTAAATGTTTCTTTTCAAAAAGAAGAGGAAAGCCCTTATAATCCTGAATTTGTTGCAAAGATAAAAAAGAGTGTGGCTGAAGTTAAGAAAGGTAATTATGTAAGATTAGATCCAAGTAAATCATTGTGGGAAAATTTGAAGTAATTGTATCAGAAAAAGCCCAAAAGAATTTACTTGCGATACAGAAATCTGGAGACAAAGGCTCAATTAAAAAAGTTAATGAAATTATCTTTGAGCTCTATGAGCATCCTGAAACAGGAGTTGGAAATCCAGAGAAACTTAAATATGATCTGACAGGTTTTTGGTCAAGGCAGATCAACCGAAAAGACAGGCTTATATATTTAATTGAAGATGATATTGTTACGGTAACCATCATCTCCGCCCTTGGCCATTACGGAGATAAATAAATTAAACCGTTTTTACTTCATCTTCGTTATAATCCTTAATATCAGTAATATAACCATTAATTAAAAGAAAATCGAACAATGGCTTTGCATCCGGAGTAACCGGCATATTAGCAGTTGTGATTACTTCATTTGTCTTTTTATCTAAGAAAGGATAGGCAAACAACCTAACATTTGTATTAAACATATCATTTACGTAACTCAATAACTGACCTGAATAATTTTCTCCGGTGAAGTTTTTAGAATTGAACACAAATTTTAAGTTATTAATATTCGTAGCTAAGCCAACGCTTTTTGGCTTACACCGGGCCAAATATTTTGCAAGGCGGTTATGGCGCGTAAAGTTAGAAACGATCACAATATTTCCTGTATCGCACATTTCCTGGGCCCGTTTGGCTACTGTTTCGAGGTCGATGTCATCAGGTGTTTCCTGCGCATCAGTTAAAACATTGGTTAATAAAACCTCAATCATAACGGCTAAATTCCCATCTTCAACCTTATTTGTGCGTTTAAACTGATCGGTAGCTTTATTGAATAAGTTAAAGTTAGGCAATGATTTCTGACCATACTTGGTTCTTAAAATCATAATATCCTTTTTATATAAGAGATCTTTAGCCTGGCGTGGGTGCGCATCTGCATCGAATATTGCCGCGGCAGAGAAATCTTTCATAATCATATACAGATTAAGCAGGATATTATCCACATCTGGAAAAGCTGGTCCTTTAACCGAAATCAAATCAATCTCCACTGATCCGATAGTTAAATTATCAGCCAAGGATTCTACCATCATTTTGGGATCCTGATAATGGTAAAAAGCTGCATAAAGTAGGTTTACACCAATAATACCTAGCACACGCTGTTGCATGTTTACATCTGTATCCAACAACCTGACATGGAAAAATATTTCGTTAGGTAAACCTCCTGGTTCGTTCTGAAAGCGGATACCAACCCAACCATGAGGCTCATTGGTACGCTTATAATTGAGGGTAGTTACGGTATCTGCGAAAGCAAAAAAGGTACGGCTTTCATATTTCTCGCCTGATAAACGCTCATTAAGCAAACCAAACTCATGATCGAGCATTTGTAAAAGCCTGTTCTGACTTACATACCGACCATTGGTTTCTGCGCCATAAATGGCATCACTAAAAGTCATATCGTAAGCCGACATTGTTTTTGCAACGGTTCCAGAAGCTGCACCAGCATTAAAAAAGTTCCTGGAAACTTCCTGTCCCGCGCCAATTTCGGCAAAAGTGCCGTAGATTCTTGGGTCAAGGTTTATTTTAAGTGCTTTGCGTTTCGTATCCAGAATTTCTCTCTCCATGCCGCAAAAATACAAAAAATGAGATTAAGGTGATTTTAAGAATGCAACTTAAAATCAATCTAAATACTAAAGTCCTCAATTCTTCATATCAATTAAGCTCAGTAGACTTAAAACATCCATTACTATTATTCAACTAGTCAGATTTTTTTTTCTCGGGTCGAGATAAAAGTTTCTTAAAAAAAATAAGGTTAATGCCATCCAGCATTAACCTTATAAAACCTAAACTTAAACTATTATGAAGCCTGCATCATTCCTTACCTCTCATTCAAAACCACTAAATGCAAGCTTCATAACCTTTGAAAAACTAAACTATTATGAAAATCCTCTCTCGAGAAAATCTTATTTACGATACTACAATTTCTTTATGCTGTAATTTAGCATCGTCTTTTTTACTGATATTGATCAATAAGATACCGTCTTTATATTCGGCGGTAATGTTATCACCATCAGCACTATCAGGCAAATTGAATGATCTTGCAAATGAGCTGTAATCAAATTCTTTGCGTGTAAAATCTTTTGCTACCTGGGGTTTCGTCTTTTTTAACTTCTGCCCAAACAGAAAGGTTATCTTTTTTTAAATTGATTTGAAAATCTTCTTTTTTCAAACCTGGAGCAGCCAACTCGATTACATAAGCAGTTTCATTTTCGTAAATATTCACATTTGGTGATTTATCAACCATTTTGTTTTTAGTTACGGCATCGCTAAACAATGAATCGAAAACATTGTTAAAGTATGGAGCTGTGTTACGGGTTCTGTTGTTAAAATTTACTAGTGTCATATCGCTTATTATTTATTTTTAAATTGATAATACACCATATTCAACTTACATACCAAAGCAAAAATTTATGATTTTTAAGACATTTTGGCAAAATAAATCCAAATCAAAAGACAAATTGGCAGAAATAAGGAATTTCTCAGACAAATTCAACTACAAAACCAATATTCATTTGCGCTTTATTGATTTCGATATGATGGGCCACGTGAATAATTCCATCTATTTTACCTACTTAGAAATTGCCCGGACTAAATACTGGGAAGAAATTATTAAATGGGATTGGAAAAAAACCGGAATCGTTATTGCCCATGCTGAACTTGATTACATTTCACCCATCGTTATGAATGACAAGATTGCAATTCATGTAAAAACATCGCGTATTGGGAATACAAGTTTTGATCTTGATTACCAGATCGTTAAATTAAAAGGAAGCGAAGAGATTATTTGCAGCAAAGGAAAAACGGTATGCATTGCAGTTGATTACACCACAGGCAAACCAACCATAATACCTGAAGATGAAAAACAAAAAATGCTCGGTTTTGAGCAACTTGGTTAAGAAGTCAAGTTTTAAAAACTTGACTTCTTTAATTCATCAGGCATAATTTTACCAGGATTTAAGATTCCGGTTGGATCGAAAACATGCTTAATCCCCCTCATTAAATTAAGGTGAATTTCGGAGTATTTGATAGGCATAAACTCCTTTTGTACCAAACCGATACCATGTTCACCAGATAGTGTTCCTCCTAAATTTGTGGTGAGCTCAAATACCTCCGCAATCCCGAATTTAAGTTTATTCTTCCAGTCATCATCGCTCATACCCGCCTTAATAATGTTTACATGAAGGTTCCCGTCGCCTGCATGGCCATAACAAACACTTTCAAAGCCATATTTGGCACCGATTTCCTTTATTCCGTTAATTAACTTTGGTAAAGCGGCGCGTGGTACTACGGTATCTTCTTCTTTATAAACGGAGTTGGATTTAACCGATTCGGCCATGGTTCTACGCATTCGCCACAATTCTTCTTTTTGTGAAGCGGTATCTGCAAATAAAACCTCGGTACATTGATGCGCTTCTAAAACGATATTTGTTTTCTCGCAATTTTTAAAAATATCGTCTAAATCATCGCCATCAAATTCTATCATAAGCAACGCGGCTACATCATCTTTTAAATCGAATTTAATATCATCGAATTTAATTACCCACTCCACTCCTTTACGTTCCATAAATTCTAAGGCAGATGGCGTTACTCCTGCCCTAAATATTGCCGAAACCGCGGCACAAGCATCTTCATTGGTACTAAAAGAGCCCATCATTAATACAGATTGTGAAGGTTTTGGCAAGAGCTTGGTTACAATCTTCGTTACTACACCCAAAGTACCTTCTGAACCGATCATTAACTGGGTTAAGTTATATCCTGAAGCATATTTTAAAGTATTCGCCCCAGTCCAAATGATCTCCCCGTTAGGCAAAACCACTTCAAGATTCAAAATATATTCACGTATTGTTCCGTATTTTACAACACGTGGCCCGCCAGAACCATGAGCCACATTACCACCTATAAAGCAGGATCCTTTGCTACTCGGATCAACCGGGTATAAAAGTCCTTTCTCGGCTACGGCATTAATAAATTCTTCTGTAATTACGCCGGGCTCTACTGTGGCCTGCAAATTTTCTGTATCAATATCAATAACAGCTTTAAATTTTTCCATGGATAAGGAAACGCCACCATAAATAGGCAGAGCAGCACCACTTAAACCAGTACCACCTCCACGGGGTGTAACCGGAACATGGTGTGCATTACAGATTTTCAATAAAGCAGAAACTTCTTCGGGCGTAGTCGGTTTTACTACAACTTCTGGTTGGTAACGCAAATCTTCTGTTTCATCATGACTGTAATTTGTTAAACTATCTGCATCAGTAAATACTTTATCTGCTCCGATAGCAGCCTTGATTTCTGCTAAAATTTCAGGATTTATTTTGGTAAAATTCATTTCTTAGTTTGCTGATGTATAGTTTAATTTAACAAAAGAGTAGCCAATCTGTCCTGGCATAGGTGGGTTTAATTTTTTAATGCTCACATCAACGGTTTCCACAAAGGGATACAGTTCAATCACTTTCGAAATAATATTTTTTAAAACGGTTTCCAAAAGTTTTTGGGTGTGTTTCATTTCTTCGAGAATAATTGCGTTTAAATCTTCGTAGTTAACGGTTTGAGCAAGTTCATCGTTAAAGCCTTTTGGTACAAACGTGGTTTCTAAATCAACAACAAAATGATTTCCAATAAGTTGTTCTTCGGGATAATACCCGTGTAAAGCGAAACACTTTACATCTTTTAAAGCTACGGTTTGTTTAAAATGGCTCATGTATGTTTTGTATGCTGCAAAATTAAATTTTTATTCATGAATATAATGCCCATTGCGGTAAATTGTTACCTTTGAAATTAACGCGATTTCTTAACCAGATAACACGAAATTAAATGAGCAAATCAGCAAAAAAAGACCTGTACGAAGCGCCAGACTATTATTTATTGGACGAACTGTTAACCGATGAGCATAAATTAATCCGTGCTACGGCCAGAGATTGGGTAAAAAAAGAAGTAAGTCCGATTATTGAAGATTATGCGCAAAAGGCAGAATTTCCGAAACACCTGATTAAGGGTCTTGCTGATATTGGTGCTTTTGGACCAACAATCCCTGTTGAATATGGTGGTGCAGGATTGGATTATACTGCTTATGGAATTTTGATGCAGGAAATAGAACGTGGCGATTCTGGAATCCGCTCTACTGCATCAGTACAAGGCTCGTTGGTAATGTACCCAATTTATGCTTATGGCACAGAAGAACAACGTAAAAAATACCTTCCCAAGTTAGCCAGTGGCGAAATGATGGGCTGTTTTGGTTTAACAGAGCCTGATCATGGTTCTAACCCAGGCGGAATGGTAACCAATATTAAAGATGCCGGAAGTCATTATATTCTAAACGGTGCCAAAATGTGGATCAGCAATGCTCCTTTTGCAGATATTGCGGTGGTTTGGGCCAAAGATGAAGCTGGAAAAATAAGAGGTATGGTGGTGGAGCGCGGGATGGAAGGATTTTCTACCCCGGAAACACACAATAAATGGAGTTTGCGTGCTTCGGCAACCGGTGAATTGGTTTTTGACAACGTTAAAGTGCCAAAAGAAAATATTTTCCCTGAAATAAGTGGATTAAAAGGTCCGTTGGGCTGTTTAAACCAGGCTCGCTATGGTATTGCATGGGGAGCATTAGGGGCTGCAATGGATTGCTACGATACTGCTTTGCGTTACTCGAAAGAAAGGGTTCAGTTTGGCAAACCTATTGGTGGTTTTCAGCTGCAACAGAAGAAACTTGCAGAAATGGTAACCGAAATTACAAAGGGCCAGTTACTGGTTTGGCGATTGGGCGTATTGAAAAGTGAAAACAGAGCATCGGCAGAACAGATTTCAATGGCGAAACGGAACAGTGTTGAAATTGCATTGGACATTGCCAGAAATGCACGCCAAATGCTGGGTGGAATGGGCATAACAGGCGAATATTCGATTATGCGCCACATGATGAACCTGGAATCTGTAGTAACTTACGAAGGCACCCATGATATACACTTACTGATTACCGGAATGGATGTTACAGGATTAAACGCTTTTAAATAAAAGCAGGATTAAAGGATTTTCAGGATACTGAAATAAAACTGCAAACCATAAATTATAAATGATGTTGGCAAAATAAATAGTTGTATCCCGAACTATTACCTAAACCAAGTCTTAACAAGATTTACAAGATGGAAATAGAGGAGATAACTTACACCATAAATGGTTGTGCCATGAAGGTGCACAATACTTTAGGAAACGGTTTCCAAGAGGTTATTTACCAACGCTGCCTGGCAATTGAATTGGAAAAAGCTGGCATAAAATTTAAACGGGAAGTTGAACAAGAGATTTATTACGACGGCCTGGTTGTTGGGAAAAGAAGTGCAGACTTTGTTGTTGAAGATTTATTAACTGTTGAGCTTAAGGCCTGTATTAATCTGGAAAATCATCATTTAGCCCAAGCGAAAAATTATATTGTCGCTTATAATTTCAATGTCGGATTATTAATTAATTTTGGCGCCACAAGCCTTCAGTTTAAAAAGATTTATAACCCGATAATAAATAAATATAAATCAGGGTTAAACAAGAGCTAAGGATTGAGACAAAGATTAATACTAACTAATAAAACATCAGGATATGATTTTTCTCGAACTATAATCAAGAAAATCTTTAAATCCTAAAAATCATGATACAGAATGGACTTTAAAAAATACACCTACATCCCTGCCCCACCCGAAGAAGTTTATTTAGCACTCACCAAAGAAACCAGTATAAAATTGTGGACTGGTGCCGATGTTGAATTTGAAGAAGTACCCGGCACTGAATTCTCTTTTTGGGATGGCGATATCACCGGCAAAAACATAGAATTTACTTACGGTAAACAGATTGTTCAACAATGGTATTTTGGCGAAGATAACGAAGCTTCTATTGTAACCATAAAACTGCACGAAGATAAAAAAGGCACTTCACTGGAGTTTAAACAAACTAATATTCCTGATGAAGATTATGAAGATTTTACCTCGGGCATTCAGGAATATTTTCTGGGTGGACTGGTAGATTTTTTTGACGAATAAACAAAACATCAATATGAAAACTAAAATTACCGCTCTTTTTTCCAGCTTACTTTTTATCATCTCAATCAGCTCCTGCACAACATTTCTTACCCCGGCCATCCTCGGCAACAATATGGGCTACATGCCCAAAGCAATGGGTGCAGATTCGGTTAAAACGTTAACCACCTTATCGGGAAGTTATGCGGCTTCCATATCACCGGATGCCAATGTTGGCTTTGAATTTGGAATGGCGAACATCAGCCGATCACATACTTTCGAAAAAGCAAACATCTCATATGGAATTTTTGGTTACGCGGGCGTTGCCAAAGGTGGAAACGACGCTAGCGTGGTAGACAATTCTGATAATTACCTGCCATCCTTTAAAAAATCAATCGGCGGCATTGGGTTTAGGCTTTCCACAGGTTTGCATCACACTTCTGCAAATGGAAATACTGACTTTAGGTTCGTCAACTTTGAGAATGCAGTAAGTTTTGAAGGAGGCAGTTATACTGCTTTCAGGAAGCAAATTTTTAACGGCAAAATTCCTGATCATGTAGGTGTTACCGATAGAAAAGTAATCTGGACAACGGGGCTATCTACCGAGGTAATTTGGAGGGCAAGAAAGGAACACGAGATTAAACATGCTTTCAGGCTTTTTATCGGTGGTACTCCTGATTTGGTAAAGAGCTTTAGATCCGGAAGTGAAGCCGCTATTGATATCCGTGATAAAAATTCATTGGGATGGGCTTTTAACTATTTCCTTTATGTAAAGCGGTTTTCACTCGGTTTTGAGCTTGCTAACAGTGTAAACTATTCAGAAAAACTAAGTTTAGGATATTCATTCAGATAAAACATAATTGACCTATTGCTGTTCTGCTATAAATTAAATACCATGAACAAAACTGTAGGACTTATATTAATCGTTGTGGGTATCGCTATGCTCATCTGGACGGGATTTAGCTATACAAAAAAAGAAAAAATTGTAGATGCAGGCCCAATTCAAATATCTGCTGATAAGGAAAAATCGGTTAATTGGCCCCCATTCGCTGGCGGAATTATTCTGGTAGCAGGGGTTATTGTTTTTGTGGCTGCTAAGAAAAAATAACACTCCTCTATCGTAGGTAGTTGCCAGCCGCAAAGTTGCAAGGGACTAAATTCGCGTGTAATTATTAGCTGCAAAGTTGCAGGAGACCAGAATCGCGTAATATTGGGCATTACATTGCTGCAGGAGACTAAAATCGCGTGTAATTATTAGCCGCAAAGTTGCAGGAGATCAAAATCGCATAATATTGGGCATTACATTTATGCAGGAGACCAAAATCGCGTAATATTGGGCATTACATTGCTGCAGGAGACTAAAATCGCGTGTAATTGTTAGCCGCAAAGTTGAAGGAGATCAAAATCGCATAATATTGGGCATTACATTTATGCAGGAGCCCAAAATCGCGTGTAATTGTTAGCCGCAAAGTTGCAGGGGCAAAAATTAGAAAATAAACCGGCTTTTAAAGATCATAACTTTTAAATATTTATAAAAAAGCCTCGATATACACTTTGATGTGCCTTAAAAATAAAAAATCTGTTATTGATACCTAACCCAGGCATCAATAACAGATTCAATTATGCATATTTTCTTTGTAAACTACAGCTCGTAACTATAAACTGATCTTATTGCATCCCGTAGGTTATATTTCGAAGCCATTACCTTCTCCATATGCCCCAGCACTACGGATGGCAAAAATGTCTCCCCTGAAAGATTCTGGCTGTTCTACTTCTTTTCCAAAGCAATCAGTACTCTCGCAGATCGGACCTACAATATCATATTTAATGACTTCTGATTTCTGGTTACCAACTTCCGACTGACTAAGATTTTCGATCTTATGATAAGCCTGATACAATGCCGGGCGCATCAATTCTGTCATACCTGCATCTAAAACCACGAAGTTTTTCTTCTTCCCTTTTTTAATGTAAAGTGCCCTGGTAATTAATGAAGCTGATTGTCCGACTAAAGCCCTTCCCAGTTCAAAATGTACTTCCTGACCAGTTTTAACTGTCAAAAATTCATTAAAAATTTTAAAGTAAGCTTCAAAATCCGGAATTTGATGATCTGGGTTATAGTAATCAATACCCAAACCACCGCCAACATTTAATACCTGAAGATTAAATCCTTTATCTTCAAACCAGGCCGCAAATTCGTTTACACGCACACAAAGGTTTTTATATACATCGAGGTTAGTAATCTGCGAACCAATATGAAAGTGAATGCCAATAAACTTAAGGTTTGGCGATGCTTTTAAGGTTTCGGCACACTCTGGCAAATCCCATGAATTGATTCCGAATTTATTTTCATCTAAACCTGTGGTAATGTTGTGGTGTGTATGCGCATCTACATTCGGATTGATCCTGATAGCCACCTGAGCTGTTTTGCCTTTATTGGCCGCAAGTTCATTTAACACCTCCAACTCCTGGATAGATTCTACATTGAAGCAGAAGATATCAAGATCCAAGGCCTCGTTAATTTCTTTATCGGATTTACCCACCCCGGCAAAAACAATTTTTTTATGGTCGAAACCAACTTCTACTGCTCTCCTTACCTCGCCGGCACTCACACAATCAGCACCGAAACCGATAGCTTTGATCTGGTTTAACAGCACACTGTTAAAATTTGCTTTTAGGGCATAATGGATATGAAACTGATACGGAGCCGCTGCATCTGCACAGGTGCGCAAGGTTTTTTGCAACAAATCGGTGTCATAGTAGTAAAAAGGCGTTTCAATATTGTTAAACTTTGATATATCTTTATCGGCGAACATGTTCAAATTCCTTATTATAATTTTAATTTTATTCTTTGGGCTAATTTATTTGGGTAACTACCTGGATTTAAAGCATGGAAGAATTACCCAGAAACAATACAATGGAAAAATCCGATTTTTTATCGTATTACTTTTCATCGTACTGTTCCTTTTATTTATCAAAAAATGAAGATAGCAGCTGCCATATTTATCGTTCTTATTCTTTCTGCGGGACTGTATAACTCATACAAAAAATATAAAAACGGATTATTACCATCAAGCTTTCTGGCTTTTCACTTCCTCATCGGATTGCTGGTAATAATAGGCGCCTTTTTCCTCTTATTCGAATAACCTGTTGTGCAAACTTCTTAACGCTTCGGTTTTATATTCACTTAAAATTAAAAGCGATACGTTATAATTGCTACCTCCGTAAGAAATCATACGGATTGGGATGTGCTTTAAACCTTCTAAAACCCTGCTGGCGAAACCATGTTTCTCTGATCCGAAATCGCCAACCACGCATACAATGCTGTGATCGGTATCTACCTCTACAGTTCCAAAACTTTCCAGTTCTGCAATAATCTGTGGTAAATGTGCAGTTTCATCAATAGTTAACGATACCGCAACTTCAGATGTGGTAATCATGTCGATAGGCGTTTTATAGCGCTCAAAAACTTCAAAAACCCTGCGCAAAAAGCCATAAGCAAGTAGCATCCGGCTTGACTGAATGCGGATAGCAGTAATACCATCTTTGGCCGCAATCGATTTAATTTTACCTTTTTCGCTATCGTGTGTAATTAAAGTACCCGCTGCAGAAGGTTCCATTGTGTTTAATAAACGAACAGGAATTTTATACTTCTGTGCAGGAAAAACAGATTGAGGGTGTAAAATCTTTGCGCCGAAATAAGCCAGTTCTGCTGCTTCATCAAAAGATAATTGAGCAATCGGTTTGGTTCCTTTAACAACACGGGGGTCGTTATTGTGCATTCCGTCAATATCCGTCCAGATTTGAACTTCTTCTGCCAAAATTGCTGCACCTAGTAATGATGCGGTATAATCGCTTCCACCACGACGCAGGTTATCTACCTCGCCGAAACTGTTGCGGCAGATATAACCTTGCGTAATAAATAATTTATTGTCTTTATGCTGCTCTAAAAGCGGCATTAAATGTTTTGTAGTAAAAGGAATATCAGGTTCATTATCTTCATCAGTTTTCATAAAATCCAAAGCGGGCAGCAATACGGAAGGTACACCGATCGACTTTAAATAAATATGATATAGGGTTGTAGACAATAATTCGCCTTGTGCCAATACCACTTTTTCTTCTATTGAAGTAAAAATATCGTTTGCCAGGCCAGCTAAAAAGCCAAAATGGTAATCGATCACTTCATTTCCCTGCTCTTGAAATTCGGCAGCAGGCAATAACTCAACAACAAAGGATTTATATTTTTGATATAGATTTTCAACACACTCGCTACCCTTCTTCTTATCTCCAGCTAAAAAATAATTTGCAATTTCTACCAAACTATTTGTAGTACCAGACACTGCTGATAACACTACAATCTGCTCTTCATTTGGATTAACGATATCCAACAACTTCGTCATGCGCTAGGACTACCTACAGAAGTACCCCCAAATTTTAATATCTTCATCTATTTAGTAATTGTTTTTTTACCCATTGATTATATGACGGTAACTGTAAAAGCTTTACAACTATTTTAAAAAAGTTACAATCACATCATATTAATAATGGATTTTCTTTATTATTGTATCGGGGCGTGAAATTAAACAAAAGCAGCTTAAAAGCAACACCCTCAACAAAATAAAATTTGGATGGATTGAAATAAATACGTTTCAGCAAAACATCATTCATTAAAATTTGTTCAACACCAGATATTAAATTAAAAAAACAGCTCAATGCAGGCAATTGACCAATCAACACAAGCTACAATCAACCAGTGGTTAAGTGGAAATTACGATGAGAATACCAAGGCAGAAATACAGGCCCTTGTAGACAAAGATGCAACTACAGAACTAACAGATGCATTTTACAGAAGTTTAGAATTTGGAACAGGCGGTTTACGCGGCATTATGGGTGCTGGTTCTAACCGGATTAACAAATATACCATTGGAACGGCTACACAGGGATTAGCCAACTACCTGAACAACAAATACCCTAACGAGAAAATTAAAGTTGCCATTGCGCACGATAGCCGCAACAATTCTGATTACTTTGCCAAAATTACTGCGGATGTTTTCTCTGCAAACGGCATCCACGTTTACTTTTTTTCTGCGTTAAGGCCAACACCTGAGCTTTCTTTTGCTGTACGCCATTTCGGTTGCAAAAGCGGCGTAATGTTAACTGCATCACACAACCCAAAAGAGTACAATGGTTACAAAGCATACGGTGCCGATGGTGGCCAGTTTACCTCTCCTGATGATAAATTGGTAATTGATGAGGTTAACAAGATTAAAAGTATTGATGAAGTGAAATTCGACCGTGTTGAGGCGAATGTTGAACTGATTGGCGAAGATGTAGATAAATTATATTTAGATGGCATTACAGCACTTTCAATTTCTCCTGAAGCCATTAAAAGACAACACGATTTAAAAATTGTATACTCGCCTATTCATGGAACCGGAATTACTTTGGTACCTAAAGCTTTGGCGCAATTTGGCTTTACCAACGTTACTTTGGTTGAAGAGCAAAGTACACCTGACGGTAATTTCCCTACAGTGGTATATCCTAACCCTGAAGAAAAAGATGCATTAACCCTTGCGATGAATAAAGCAAAGGAAATTGATGCTGATTTGGTTTTAGCTACCGATCCTGATGCAGACCGTGTTGGTATCGCAGTAAAAGATAACAATGGCGAATGGGTATTGCTTAATGGTAACCAAACAGGAAGTTTGTTAATTAACTATCTTTTATCTGCCTGGGAAGAAAGCGGAAAACTGGATGGCAATCAATTTATTGTGAAAACCATTGTAACTTCTAACCTGATTGAAGAAATTGCAAAAAAGAAAGATGTTACCTATTATAATACCTTAACCGGATTTAAATACATTGGTCAGTTAATGACTGAGTTAGAAGGTAAAAAATACTTTATTGGCGGTGGCGAAGAAAGTTATGGGTACTTAATCGGCGATTTAGTACGTGATAAGGATGCGGTTGTTTCTGCTGCTTTTATTTCTGAAATGACAGCTTATTACAAAGATAAAGGTGCAAGTTTATACAACGCATTATTGGATATGTATGTAGAATATGGCTTGTATAAAGAAGATTTGGTTTCGTTAACCAAAAAAGGTAAATCGGGTGCGGAAGAAATTAAAGCCATGATGGTTAAATTTAGAGAAAACCCTCCTGCAACTTTGGGTGGCTCTAAAGTTTCGGTATTAAAAGATTACGAATTAAGTCAGGAAACTGATTTAGCTACAGGAAAAGTAACTAAATTGGATTATCCAACTTCGGATGTATTACAATTCATTACTGAAGATGGAAGTATTGTTTCGGCCCGCCCGAGTGGTACAGAACCTAAAATTAAATTCTATTGCAGTGTAAACGCACCATTAGCTGACAGAAAAGAGTTTGAGTCGGTTAATGCGCAACTTGCTGAAAAAATCAAAGCAGTAATGACTGATCTACAAGCATAGTTTTTCAGTACAGATACCACAGATAAAAAGGATAAACACAGATGAAAGTCATTCATCTGTGTTTTTTATTTAGTATTGTCTTGACTGGAGGCATCGCTTTTCAGCCACGGAAACACAGATTGACACGGAGAAATCTGCTAACGATTAATCAATCAGTTGCGATACATTTTTCTTAGAAATATAAATAATAGCGGGTTCATTTTTTTCGGCAGATAAAGCCTTCCCTGTTTTCTTATCATGAATAGCCCTTGTTGCAGAAACATAAAGCCTTCCTAATTTATCCAGATGTATATTGGTAAGCTGATTATCAAATGGAACTTTCAATATTTCTGGAAATCCGTTTTTCACCACCTCGATATCACTTTTTAAAATATAATTATGATCGGGGTTTCCGTTAATTGGCTCTAAATTCTCTTTTATTTTTATTTTAACCTGATTATCCAGGAGGAGACTTGCATACTCTTGAGACCTTTGTTCTGAAATATTATACGTAGAACACCGTTCCCAGGTAAATCCCTTATTCAAACTAAAGTATTGACTAAAAGTTGCTAATCGCTGATTTGCTTTATCTTTCAGGCTATTTGCTTCCAAAGCAAAGATGGTGTCCTTAACCGACAGAAAACCATATATAGGCTGATGATTTACTTTCGTTTTTCGCCAGGTTTTGCCTTTATCAGTGGTTTGATAAATCTCAGTAAGGGTAGATACCATTAAAGTATCATCAATACTTCCATAAACGGCGTGTGCTTCTCTCCCATTTGCAATTTCAATCCTTGTCCAGTTTGGATCGTTAAATGTTGGCGGAACGTCCGGTACCTCTTTTTTAGCGCATGATGATAATACCATCATTACGGCAATAGTTTTAAGTAATTTCATAGGTTTCATTTTTTTGTGTTATGCAAGATAAATAAAAAAATGATATAACTAAAAATACAGGTAAAGGGAAGCTTTTGCGTTTTTAATAAATTAATCATAGTTTATATTGCAATTCACTAAAAACTTATATCGTAATGTGTTTAATGTAAAGTATGGGAGCGCAAAATAAGAATCTTTGAAAGATTCATAAGATTTTCCAGGATACAAAAAACACATTGAGCTTCGTAAAAATGCCTGGAAAAGATAATGGTTCTATGGGATATCTTAAATACTTTAAATTCTTAAAAAATATTCTGTTATACAATTTCAATCCGATCTAGGGTTTTAAGAAATTTACACACCTTTATATTTTTTCTTTGCTGCAATCAATTTCTTTAATACTTTTGCATCGCAATACCATGTTCAAAAAAATCTTAATATATCTAATCATTACGTGTACCGTGAGCAACGGTTTCATGCAATTGGTTATCTATTCTGGTTATAAGATGAACAAAGAATACATTACAAGTGTATTCTGTATCAATAAAGAACATCCGGAGCTACATTGTGATGGCCAGTGTTTTTTAGCAAAAAAATTAAAAGATCTTGATGGTAAAAATAAACAGGCCCAAGAAAATCTGAAAAGGGTTGCAGAAGCTGAGCCTCAGTTCCAAACTTTAGCCATAAATCACCATCTTTCTTATTTTATTATCACTTCTGAAAATCTTTATATCGAAAAACCTGTTAAAGATCTTTCAATCTCAATTTTTCATCCACCGAAAACGGTTTAAGGCAGTCTTTCTTTTGTGGTTATCACCTTGTTCCAATAAATGGGTATTAGGAGGTATTCATGTATACTATCAACTAGATGCTGAAATAAATTCAGCATGACGACTGTATTAGAATTTCTTTAAATATTTTAATGTTCATTCGCCTCGATTTGTGCCCTCACGAATCATAGCGACTGGCTAATCAATTTTTTACTTATCCAATTTCCTTAAAATGAAAATTTCAACATACTTTTTGGCCTTATTATGCCCTGTTATACTCTTATCTTCTTGCAAAAAAGATGCAGAAGAAGTAACCGCCAATAATAAATCTACTTTCTCTATCGAGTTCGAAAATCAGGTAAACGGAAGTCCGCTGATTTTAAATACTACATCTTACAAAAATGCCAAAGGCGAAGATTTTAAGATTAACGTATTTAAATATTATATAAGCAACATTAAATTAAGCAAAGCAGATGGAACAACCTACCTTATTCCGGAAAGTTATTTCTTGATTGATGCTTCAAAATCAGAATCGACCAATATCACCTTAAATGATGTGCCAACAGGTGATTATACAAAAATAGAATATACAATTGGTGTAGATTACGCACGTAATTTTGCTGGTGCACAAACCGGTGCTTTAGATCCCATCAACGGCATGTTCTGGACATGGAACAGCGGCTATATCTTTGTTAAACTGGAAGGAACTTCGCCGCAATCTACAGCCGACAAAAATTTGCTAACGTTTCACATTGGCGGCGTAACCGATCCAAATAATACGATCAGAACGTTTGCTACAGAAATTAATTCAGCAAATCCACTTCGTGTTGGAGAGCAGATGGCAAACCGAATATGCACTTTATTGTAAATGCAGCTGCATTATTTACCGGTAAAACCGATGTGAGTTTCGCTACTTTTGAATTTTACAATGGGTGGAACAAATTCGGTTATCGTAGCTAATAATTATGCAAATGGTTTATTCCGTTTAGATCATATCCATAACTAATGTTAAGGAAAATAACTGTCTTCGCAATGCTTTTTTTAAGCATTGCGTTGATGTATGCCTGTAGTAAGAATGAAGATGAGGTTGCCCAGGAAGAAAAGAAGATAACCTTTTCCATACCGGCTAACTTTCCTGCTCCTGCATACAATTTCGAAGACAATAAGTTAACCAATGCAGGTTTTGCGCTTGGTAAAAAGCTGTTTTATGAAGCAAGGCTATCGGCCGATAAAAAGTGTTTCGTGCGGAAGCTGCCACCAACAGTTTGCCGGCTTTACACAGCTTGATCATAAGGTAAGCCATGGCGTAAATAACTGCCAGGGTAAGCGCAACACGCCCCCACTTGTTAATTTGGCCTGGCAAAAGGCGTTCTTTTGGGATGGTGGCGTAAAAAACATCGAAACTTCACCATTAAATGCCATTACTGACGCTTGCGAAATGGGTACAGATATACAAACCATTGTTGCATTTCTTAAAAATACGGCACCTTATCCAGATTTATTTAAACAAGCTTTTGGTTCAACGGAAATCAACTCACAGCTCATTTTAAAATCGATTACACAATTTACAGCAGTGTTGGTTTCAGGAAATTCCAAATATGATAAGGTAATGCGTAAAGAAGGCGGCATTTCTTTTACATCTACAGAACTGGCAGGCTACAACCTGTTTAAAGAAAAATGTACTTCCTGCCACGCAGAACCATTTTTTACAGATTTTTCTTACCGGAGCAATGGTTTGGATTTGATAAGTGCAGACGAAGGACGTTCGCATATTACCGGAGTTGCGTCAGATTTTGGAAAGTTCCGCGTACCTACGTTACGCAACATCGAATATACCAGCCCATATATGCACGATGGCCGATTTTACAGCCTGGATGAAGTTCTGGAACATTACAATTCAGGCGTAAAAGCATCAACTAACCTCGATGCCCAACTTAAAAATGGTATCCCTTTAAATACAACTGAAAAAGAACAGATTAAAGCTTTTTTAAAAACATTAACAGACAATGAATTTATCAAAAACACACTATACAGCGAGTCGTAAACTCTTGGTATTAGTTTTCGTACTCATGAGCAGTCAGGTTTTTGCCTGCGATATCTGTGGCTGTTTTATGGGTATTACCCCCTACTACAACCGCAACAGCATCAGCTTATTATACCGTTACCGTTCTTTTAACGGATACGAAGGACAATCACACTCACTATTTCCAAATGGGGGAAGTTTCTTTATTCCTGCCCGAAGTCAGGATGCTCCCAATTACCAATCATGCCGGCAACCCTACCGATTATGAACTTTACAGATCCTTGGAGGTCAGGGGAAAATATTTCATTAACAGCAAACTGGAAATCAATGCCATTTTACCTTATGTTTCCAACAGTGAGCGGTACAATGGCTACACCTCTTCAATTTCGGGCATCGGTGATATCAATTTGTATGCAGGCTACCACCTTGTTCAGAAACTGGAAGATAATTTTAAGCAACAGCTAATTGCCGGGGCCGGAATAAAATTGCCTACTGGTAAAAATGATTTTAAAAATACAGCAGGTATCCGTTATTCATCATTAATGCAGGCAGGAACAGGAAGTACAGATGGTTTTGTTTATCTCAATTACATGGTTGGTTTGGGTAAATTTGGAGCAAGTTTAAATACCTCTTATAAAGTTAATGGAACCAATAGCAGAGATGAGGGCATTGCCAATAGTACAACCAGTTTCCTTAATATTTTTTATACGCAAAGTATTGGTAAGGATGTAAAAATTATGCCATCGGCACAGTTCTTTTATGAATATTCTGGCGGAGAAAAATATAAAGGCCAAAAAACAGGAGAACATGTGATGAATAACCTGATGGGTGGCGTTGGTGTTGATGTTTTTTATAAAAATGTGGCCTTAAATGTTGGGGTACAAAAAAACATTTGGGAGGCAGAAACCGATCACCCGATGAGTGCTGGAAAAGCTTATGTTGGAGTTACCTATAATTTTTAAATCTAGTAATATGAACAGATTAAATGTTGCAATGTTATGCCTGATAACCGTTTTTGTGATTTCGTGCAAAACTGAACCCGATTCAAAGGCTGTACGGCAGGAAGTATTAAATATCCATGATAAGTTGATGATTGATGGTGAAAAAGTAATCAAAAACAAAATGAAGTTGGACGCCTTAATGGTTTCTGACAAAATTAAAAACGCTCCGGATTCAGCCATGCGTAAGCAAGAGATTAATACCTTAATAATTAAACTAAATGCTGCAGATGAAAAAATGATGGATTGGATGCATTTTTTTAAAGATGATTTCAAAGGGAAAACAGCACAGGAAAATCTTGATTATTATAAATCTGAAATGATTAAAATCAGGGCTGTGGAAGACGGTTACATTAAAGTTACCAGAGAATCGGATTCGTTAATAAGGATGTATCAGGTAAAATAAATGGTCAACAATTCGTGTGTTAGAAGACTGGAGTCGAAGTATAGGAAAATAGCGGTTAAACACCCCAACTTTAGTCTTCTAACTACCAGCTTTAAACTTAAAATAAATTCAAAATGAAAAAATCAATCTTAGCAATAATCCTAATTGGATTAACAATAATAGCGGTAAAATCAAATGCAAACTCCGTAAAGGATTTTTCAAAAACAAATTTAACCGATTCAGTAAAAAAGAATTTGGTAGATCCGGTTTGCAAAATGAAAATAAAAGCCAATGCATCAAAAACAACGGTTTACAATCAAGTTACCTATAGTTTCTGTTCAGAAAGCTGTAAGCAAAAGTTTGTGGCTGAGCCGGCAAAGTATGTAAAAAAATAATTAGTCGGAGCTTATCTTCGTCACCCTGATCCGATAGCTATCGGATTTATTTCAGGGTTTTTAATGCCGGATGGATGCTGAAATAAATTCAGTACGAAGATACCTCAAACAAAATACGTTGTATATTTACATTTTAAAATAAAATCATGAATAAAATTACTGCTTACCTGGCTGTCACCCTATCAGCCATTTCCATATTTACAGCTTGTAAACAAGAAAAAAAGCTCCCTTTTTATGGTGAGCGTCATGCAGAAACGGTCAAAGATGCAGCTGGTGTAGAAAAAGTTGATACCGTTTATCAAACCATTCCAGATTGGTCGTTCTTGAATCAAGACAGTATAATCACTACCAATAAAGCTACCGATGGTAAAGTATATGTTGCAGATTTTTTCTTTACTTCCTGCACAACCATCTGCCCTACTATGCACCGCAATTTAATGACGGTTTATAATGAATTTAAAACAAATCCGGATGTGATGTTTGTTTCACATACGATAGATTTTAAATACGACAAACCTCACGTTTTGAAAAAATATGCTCAAAAACTAGGTGTAGATGGACCAAAATGGCAATTTCTTTATGGAAGTAAGGACAGTGTATATACTTTGGCTGAGAAAAATTATTTAGTGGCTGTGGGCGAAGATAGTACTGCTAAAGATGGTTACATCCACCAGGGTTATCTAGTTTTGATCGACAAAGACAGACGTATCCGTGGTGCATACGACGGAACGAAAGAAGAACAGGTAGAACAATTAAAAAAGGATATTCCTGTTTTATTGGCTGAATATAAAAAGTAAAATTATTAGCCACGAAAACACCGATTTACACGGAATAAAAAATTGTTATTTAAGAAAATTAAGTGTCTTCACGACAAAATAAGCTATTTCCTTTTTACCACAGCTATGTAGGATGAACACAGATAAGCAACAAAATCTGTGTTTATCTTTCTTTATCGGTGGTTAATTATAAAAAAACATTATGCGCAAGTACATCATCAACGCTTTATTTTTACTTTCACTTATCGCCATTATTGTTTCTTGCCAAAACCAGGAAACTATTGATCTTCAGAATTATATGTCTAATGGTAAAGATATTTATAAAGCTAAATGTCAGAACTGCCATGGTGAAAATGGAGAAGGATTAGGTCAGCTTGCGCCCCCACTCACTGATTCGGTATTTTTAAAGGCAAATAAAACCCGATTGGCCTGTTTCATTAAAAATGGTGCAAACGAATCATTGATTATTCATGGTAAAGAATACAAGGAAAAAATGCCGGCTTTCCCCGAACTTGCCGATATTGATGTGGCACAGGTTATGGTATTCATAACCAATTCATTTGGAAATAAACAGGGTTTTATTCCTTATTCAAAGGTATCACAAGATTTGCAGAATTGTAAATAAATATAATTTCGTATATTTAAACTATGACAACGATAACCCTACAAGTTCCAGATAGCTTAGGCGAACATGAGCATGATACCGTGCGGTTTATCGCAGCAAAGTTATATGAATCTGGAAAATTATCTTTAGGTCAAGCAGCATCTATGGTGGGCCTATCTAAACGTACTTTTTCTGATTTGCTTTCTAATTATGGTGTTTCAATACTTAACTATCCCGTTTCAGAAATGTTAAGTGATGCAGAAAAAATATGAGCTAGTAATTGCTGATACCAGTTGCTTCATTCTTCTGGAAAAAGTTGGAGAACTCGGCCTTTTAAAATTACTTTTCTCAAAAATTATTACTACAACAACCATTGCTTCTGAATTTGGGTCTCCCTTACCTAAGTGGATTGAGATCAGAACGCCAAAGAACATTTCATTTCAAAATTCTCTCGATATTGATGCTGGTGAAGCAAGTGCTATTGCATTAGCTATGGAATCAAAAAACACACTTCTTATTTTAGATGATAACAAAGGTAGAAAAGCAGCTGAGCGGTTTAATCTTGTTTATACAGGCACCTTAGGCATCATTCTGAAAGCAAAAAATTACGGACTTATCACTTCAGTTAAACCTATTTTTCAAAAAATACAACAAACAAATTTTAGATTTTCTAAAAAAGTGCTTGATGAAATATATTTACTGGCAAATGAATAGTACAATGCAAATTCGCATAATATGAATAAAAAACCCATCTTTGCGCAAAATGCAGGTTGTTCTATCGCTGTTCCGGATAAAACCGGAAGAGAGGAAAGTCCGGGCAACGCAGGGCATCCCGCTTTCTAACGGAAAGGGATTTAGGAATGAAAACTTGAATTACGGATTAGTGCAACAGAAAATATACCGCCCCGACTTTGTCGGAGTAAGGGTGAAAACGTGCGGTAAGAGCGCACGAGCATTACAGGCGACTGTAGTGGTTTGTAAACCCCGGGAGTTGAAAGACCAAATAGGCTAACATCCCGACTTTACGTCGGGATAAAGGGCTGCCCGTCCGATGTTAGTGGGTAGGTCGTTAGAGATAAACGGCAACGTTTATAGTGGATAAATGATAGAAATCCTGAGCAATCAGGAAACAGAACCCGGCTTATAGACCTGCATTTTTTTATTCATTCAATAAGATCGTTTTTGTTTCGTTGAGCTTTGCAACTTCTTCTTCGCCCAATACGGGAAACTTAAGGTCTAAACTTTTTAATTTATCTACAATTATTTCACTGATTGCCAACCTTGCAAACCATTTTTTATCAGCAGGTATAATATGCCATGGTGAATCTTCGGTACTGGTTTCGTTAATGGCATCTTCGTAAGCGTTCATGTATTTATCCCATAGCGCCCTTTCTTTAATGTCGCCTGATGAAAATTTCCAGTTTTTAGTGGGGTCGTCAATCCGGTCTAAAAAACGCTGCTTTTGTTCATCTTTACCCACATTCAGGAAAAACTTTAGAATTACAGTTCCATTTGCTGTTAAATGCTCTTCAAAGTTTCTTACACTCTTGTAACGTTGCTGCCAAAAATTTTTATTAATCTTTTTTACGTCTGCAAAACCAGGGATATTTTCACTTAAAATATATTCTGGGTGTACTTTACAAACCAACACGTTTTCATAATGAGAACGGTTATGAATTCCAATGCGCCCACGCTCCGGCAAAGCCTTATAATGTCTCCATAAAAAATCATGTTCATATTCTTCGGAAGTTGGTACCTTAAAACTGTATACCTGGCATCCCTGAGGATTTAAACCACTCATAACGTGTTCTATTGCACTATCTTTCCCTGCGGCATCCATCGCCTGAAAAATTATCAGAACTGAATGTTTGCCAGATGCGTATAATCTTTCCTGCAAGTGGTTAAGCTCTATTTTAGAATTTACCAATGCATCCTTGGCTTTTTCCTTATTGTAGCCTCCGGTAAAATCTGTTTTATGGTTTTTTAATGAAAATTTCTTCTCGCCCTGTACAATTAGTCCCTTAAATTCGTTTTTCATAATCGTGTATTATATTAGCTAAATTGATGCATCTGTAATTTAAATATAGAACTAAAAAATAAGTAAATTAAATACGTTAATTTGCATATAGAGTTTTTTATATTTAACGCCACAGCTTTTACCTAAAGATCATCTTATTCAATATGTTTAAAGAGATAAAAAACAAGTACTTACGTTATCCTACAATTGTTTTATTTTTTATAATAATTTTCTTTTCAGCACTACAATTAAACTTTTTATGGTTATTTGGTTACTCACCAAGTGTTCATGATATTAAAGCTCCTACCCTTCGCGTTGGCTCTGAGCTCTACACTGCAGATGGAAAACTGATCGGCAGGTACTTCAAAGAGAACAGAACACCTATCAATTATGAAGAAATTGCGCCTAGTGTAATACAGGCTTTGGTAGCAACAGAAGATGTTCGTTTTTATAAACATTGGGGTATTGATGTACAAGCTGTAGGCCGTGCGGTTGTGGGTTTTGGAAAAGATGGCGGGGCCAGTACCATTACACAACAATTGGCCAAAAACCTTTACCGCACAAGGTATAATAAATCTCAGGGCTTATTAATTAAAATCCCTCTGGTAAGAACATTGATCGTAAAATTAAAAGAATGGCAAACCGCAGTAAAGTTAGAGTCTAACTATTCTAAAAATGAGATCATTACAATGTACCTCAATACCGTTTCTTTTGGTAACAATACCTATGGGATTAAAACCGCTAGTCGCATTTATTTTGATAAAGAAGCAAAAGATTTATCTACTACTGATGCTGCAATGCTTGTAGGAATGCTTAAAGGCACAACCTTATATAACCCGACTAAAAATCCTGCTAAAGCATTAGAAAGAAGAAATGTGGTGCTTGCGCAAATGAACAAATATAAGTACCTGAGTAAAGATAGTTTAACTGAATTATCAAAAGAACCGATTAAATTAAAAGAAGGTAAAGTACAGGACGGTAGTGATGGCGATTCCTATTTACGTGCTGCTGTAGCCAAATATCTTGAAAAATGGTGCACGGATAATGGCTATGACCTTTACGAAGATGGACTTAAAATTTATACCACTATTGATTCCAGACTTCAGGGGTATGCAGAGGAAGCTGTTGCAGATCAAATGAGAATTTTGCAACGCAGGTTTTATAGTGTTTGGGGCAATGAAGATCCATGGTACGATTCGGAAAAGCAAAAAGTTGATTATCCGGACAGAGCAATGAAAAACCTGCCTATTTATGCCCTTTTACAAAAGAAATTCCCAAATAATCCAGATTCTGTTAAAGCCTATTTCAATAAAAAGAAAAGGATGCAGATTTTCACTTACAAAGGTGACCGTGACACCTCATTTTCGACTTTAGATTCTATCCGTTATTACGGAAAAATCATGAATACAGGGATGATGACCATGGAACCAGCCAGTGGAAAAATCAAGGTTTGGGTGGGTGGCATCGACCATAAATTTTTTAAATACGATCACGTTAATCAATCTAAGCGTCAAGCCGGATCTACATTTAAACCTTTTGCTTATTTAACAGCACTAGAGCAAGGCATGAGCCCATGTGATAAATTCACAGATAAACCTGTGAAAATAGCCTATCAGGATAAAGGCGAAACCAAATATTGGGAACCTAAAAATGCTGATTACAGTGTTTCGTACCGCGAAATGAGCCTGCGTTGGGCCATGGCAAAATCAGTGAATACCATTACTGCTCAGGTTACCGAAAAAGTAGGCTGGGATAATGTGGTAAAATCTGCACACGAATGTGGTATTGACAGTCATTTAGAGTCTGTTCCGTCAGTAAGTTTAGGTTCTAATGATGTTACCGTATACGAAATGGTGAAAGCTTATGCCACCTTCATGAATAAGGGCATTAAAACTGATCCAATTTTGGTGGAAAAAATTACCGATCAAGACAATAAAATAATTGATGAGTTTAAGCCAAAAACAAAAAGGGTTTTAACCGAAGAAATTGCCTGGTTAATGACATATATGTTCCGTGGTGGTATGGAAGAACCCGGAGGAACATCGCAAGCCTTGTGGGAATGGCCAAACCTATTTAAGAAGAACAACCAGATTGGCGGTAAAACAGGTACATCTTCTGATTATGTTGATGCCTGGTACATGGGATTAACGAAAGACCTTGTTACAGGTGTTTGGGTGGGCTGTGATGAGCGGACAGCGCACTTTAAAAATGGCGAACAAGGTGAAGGTTCAAGAACGGCATTGCCCATTTTTGCTAAATTTATGGAGAAGGTTTATCTTGATCCTAAATCAGGATACACTTATGGTGCTTTTCCAAAAGCAACTGTTGATATTACTAGAACTTACAATTGCCCTAGTCCTCAAATTATAAGGGATACTACATCAACAGATAGTGCTGTTGTCGATTCTACAGAATTCACAGTACCGGAAGTACCTGCAACAGAAGTTCCTGTAACAGTTGAGCCGGAAGTTAAAAAGGATGAAAAGAAAACAGATCCTGCACAAACCACGCCCGCAACTACTGTACCACTGACCAGAAAAGAAGAAAGAGAATTGAGAAGAAAACAGCGCCAGGAAGAAAAGGAAAAGAAAAAGAACGAAAATAATCAACAATAAGACGTTATTTCTGAATAAATGGCTCAGATCCATTGCATATCTGAGTTTAATGATAGAAAACTTTGTAAAAGTGTTAAAATTTCAATAGTATTTTAAACTATTGCTATTTTTAGTTTCTGAATCTTTCACTATTTAATTTTCGTAAATTACTGAATATCAATACTAAAACCAAACATATGAAAATAGGCTCTACTTTATTAAAGCGATACTTTTCTCTATTACTCCTGCTTATTCTTTCCTTTTCGGTTAAAGCTCAATATTTCGGACAAAATAAAGTGAGATACAAAACACTTGATTTTAAAGTTTTGCAAACTCCCCATTTTGAAATATACTATTACATCAAAAATGAAAAACTTTTAAAACGCTTCTCTCAAGATGCAGAAACCTGGTATAAAATGCATCAGGAAGTTTTTAGAGATACTTTTTTAAAGAAAAATCCTATTATTTTATACAATAACCATCCTGATTTTCAGCAAACAACTGTTTTAAACGGAGAAATAGGAATCGGCACAGGTGGGGTTACCGAAGCATTGAAAAACAGGGTTATTATGCCGGTGATGGAACTTAACAGCCAAACCAGGCACGTTTTAGGCCATGAGCTTGTACATGCTTTTCAATACCATCTGCTGCTTGAAAAAGATTCTATTAGCCTTGAAAATGTAGGTCAAACTCCGCTATGGATGGTTGAAGGGATGGCCGAATATTTATCCATAGGAAAAAAAGATGCATTTACTTCCATGTGGATGCGTGATGCCATGTTAAACCGCGATATTCCTTCATTAAAAGATTTAACCAATTCCAACAAATATTTTCCTTACCGTTACGGACAAGCATTTTGGACATATATAGGTTCGCAATATGGAGATACAACCATTGTACCATTATTTAAAAACACCGCAAAATACGGTTACGAAAATGCGATCAGATATACTTTTGGTTATGATGACAAAACACTTTCAGGACTTTGGAAAAATTCAATAGATGCGCACTATAAACCAATGTTGAAGGCCGATAGTTCGCAGATTAAAATTACAGGTACAAAAATTATCGATAATAAAAATGCGGGGAATATGAATGTTGCCCTGGCGTTAAGTCCTGATGGGAAATATTTGGCCTTTATGTCTGAAAAAGATTTATTTGGCATAGATTTATTTCTGGCAGATGCAAAAACCGGGCGGATTATCAGAAAGTTAAGTAGTCAGATTTCCAATGGTCACATTGATGATTTTAACTTTATCGAATCAGCAGGAGCTTGGTCGCCAGACAGTAAACAATTTGCATTTAGTATTTTCAGTCATGGTAAAAACCAGATGATGATTATTAATGTTGCAAACGGCTCTCACTGTTTCGCAAACAGCAATGGATCAGGTGCAGCAGTTTGGTAATTTAACCTGGTCGCCAAATGGAAAAGATGTTGCCTTTTCGGGTATGGTTGAGGGACAAAGTGATATCTTCTCTTACAACTTGGATACCAAAGTGGTAACACAAATTACCAATGATGTATATTCGGACTATGCACCGAATTATTCTCCAGATGGCAAAAAACTGGTATTCTCTTCAGATAGAGCTGCCATTCAGGCAAATGTTGTAAATGCGGTTTTGCCGATTAATTTGGCCGTTTACGATATTGCTTCCAAAACGGTAAGTAATCTTAATGTTTTTCCGGGTGCCAATAACCTTAATGCCCAGTTTTCTGCTAACAGTCAAAATATTTATTTCCTCTCTAACAGGGATGGTTTCAGAAATTTATATAAATACAATTTTGAAGACAATTCAGTTGATCAGTTAACGGATTATTTTACAGGGATAAGCGGAATTACTGAATTTTCACCTGCAATATCTGTATCCACCACAGATGAAATTGTATACAGCTACTACCGCTACCAGCGTTACACTTTGTACAACGCTAAATTGAGCAGTTTTAAAGCAAAGCGGATTGGCAATCAAGAAGAAAACTTTGATGCAGCTATCCTCCTCCTATGGAAAATATTGGAGTTAATATCATCAATTCCAATCTAAATAATTTCGACCGTTTCGAAAAAACTGTGGCAGATTCAATGAAAACGGTTCCTTATAAACCAAAATTCAGATTGGATTATTTAGCAAACAGCGGTGTTGGTGTATCAACAAGTAGATTTGGAACAGGGGTATCAGGCGGTATTGTGGGCATGTTTAGCGATATATTAGGTACCAATCAGATTATTGCCAATATATCTGTAAATGGCGAGATTTATGATGCTGGTGGTTTGGTAGGTTATATCAACCAAAAAAGTAGAATAAACTGGGGAGCGGCAATTTCGCATATACCCTATGTATCGGGCTTTAGATCTTATGGATATGAGAATATTCCAGTAGGGAAAGATAAAGATGGGAATGATCAAACCATTAATGCCTTGGCAGATAGAACTGATATTATCAGAACGTTTGAAGATCAGATTCAGGTTTTCGGCGCATACCCATTCAGCAAAATACATAGATTTGAATTGGGTGGGTCCTTTTCTCATTACAGCTATCGCATTGACAGATATAGCAATTATTATAACTCAGCCGGAAATTTCATTGGACAAGATAAAACAAGAATCTCTAATGATGTTGCTTCTCAGGATTATGGCATTCCATTTAATTCCTTCACGCTTTATCAATTAAATGCTGGTTTTGTTGGTGATAACTCAATTTTCGGATTAACAGGTCCGCTTGATGGTTTTAGGTATCGTGTAAGCGGAGAAAAATATTTTGGAACCTATAATTTTGCCGGAGTAACTGCCGACCTTCGCAAATATTGGCGCGCAAAGCCAGTAACTTTTGCGGTTAGAAGTTACAATACTTTAAGGATTGGTAAAGATGCAGACAGGCTCTATCCATTGTATGTTGGTTATCCTTATTTAATAAGGGGTTATGAATCCAATTCTATTTACAAGAGTACTTCAGCTCAATCTTCGGAATCTTTTGATATTAACCAGTTAACAGGAAGTAAAATTGCAGTTTTTAATTTTGAAGTACGTTTACCATTTACAGGTCCGAAAAAATTAGCCGCTATTCCTTCTAAATTTCTGTTTTCTGATTTAAATCTATTCTTTGATGCAGGTTTAGCCTGGACAAATGATACGAAGGTAAAATTTAAAAGTGAGCCAACTTATACCACTTTACCTTTATTGGATAATAATGGGGCACCTGTGCTGGATGATAAGCAAAAGCCTGTTACCTATCAATCTACAACTGAGCGTGTGCCGGCAATGAGCGTTGGTATATCGTTGCGTGTAAATGTTTTCGGTTATTTCGTACTCGAACCTTATTATGCCATTCCGTTTCAGCGTAAAGATGTTAAAACCGGAGTATTTGGTTTAACTTTTGCACCCGGATGGTAGGGTTACGAGTTAAAATAGAGAATGATGGAATGAGAGAATTATTCAATATTTAACGTAAGAATAATTAAATAACAAAACAAATATAAAGCTAAAGATTGCTTGAATGATTGGAAAACTATTCTGATCATTCAAGCATTTTTTTTTATAAGCCTAAATTTCATTCGTATTTTTATTAAGTATCTATACCTTAAAACCTGGTTAAGATAAACTGGAAAATGAGAGTTTAACCTGATTGGTAATATTTCTTTCTAAAAGAATATTTTCAAAATCAAGACCAATTGTTAAATCAATCCAATCTGGATTACAAGATCTAACCAAGCGCTCTTTTTGCATACGGGTAAACCTGCTAATTGTTTTGAATCGGCCTAATGCCTGTGCTTCCGTTTTAAACTCTTCAAAATAAACCAACCGCGTTAATTGCTGCCCGCTATCGAAAAATAAGTTTGGCATCTGTTTGTAGAAATCCAGCGTCTTAATCAAATCTGAGCTCATGCCCACGTGCATACTTGTACGATTTCTGTCGGTAACGATATAAACAAACTTTTTCATGATCCTGTGTTTAAAAATTAAAACTAAACTATTTAGTATACCCTCTTGCAAATCAAAATAATATTACTAACTTTATGAGCATAAAATTACTAACTATTTTAGTAATTCCAAATTTATTTTAAAATTTATTTTTATGTCAAATATTTCAAATAATTTAAAGTACCTCAGGAAGAAAAAAGGCCATACACAGCAGAATTTCGCTGATATTATGGAAATCAAAAGATCGCTGATTGGCGCTTATGAGGAAGACCGGGCAGAACCGAAGTATGATTTACTAAAAAAAATAGCAGAATACTTCGACCTGACCATCGATGAATTTATTAATGAGAAGATATCTGACAGCTGGAAACCGAAGCCGAAAAGCCAGGGATCTAACCTAAGGGTGCTTAGCATTTCTGTAGATCAAAATGATCGTGAGAACATCGAATTGGTTCCGGTTAAAGCAAGTGCTGGTTATTTAAATGGTTTTTCAGACCCACAATATATTAGTGATCTTCCAAAATTTCAGCTTCCTCTTGCTGCCTTAAGGCAGGGTACATTTAGGGCATTTGAAATTATGGGCGATAGTATGTTACCCGTTCAGCCAGGTAGCGTAATTATTGGCGAGTATTTAGACAATTGGAACGAAGTAAAAACCGGAGAAACGTATATCGTAATCAGTAAAAATGAAGGCGTTGTTTATAAAAGGGCTGGCAACCGTTTCAGAGAAAATAAAGATTTGAAATTAATATCTGATAATAAGGTATACGATGCCTATACAATTGCTGCAGAAGATATTTTGGAAATCTGGAAAGCTAAAGCGTATATCTCTACCTCATTACCAGAACCTGCACCAGACCCTACCATGGAAACATTAACACAGATGATGGCCCAAATGCAGAAATCAATTTCGCAATTAAATAAAAATTAACAATTTTTAACAACAGCCGATTAAACCGTT
This sequence comes from Pedobacter sp. AC402, assembly GCF_979252805.1. Classification (NCBI taxonomy): domain Bacteria; kingdom Pseudomonadati; phylum Bacteroidota; class Sphingobacteriia; order Sphingobacteriales; family Sphingobacteriaceae; genus Pedobacter; species Pedobacter sp. AC402. The sequence goes on from NZ_CEEDAI010000007.1 coordinate 86,917, forward strand.
TGCGTTTTTATGTATCTATTGAATTAACAAACACATAAAAAAACAGAACATGAAAAAGGCAATTTTAACAATAGCAATTGCAGTAATGGGATTAACCGCTGCATTTGCTCAAGACACTACAAAGCGTGCAAGACGGGCAATGCCTAAAATGACCGCAGAACAGAGGGCTGAAAAAGTAACCGCCAAACTGGAGAAAGAATTAAGCCTTACAGCTGATCAGAAAACCAAAATTTATGCCATTCAATTAGACAATGCAAAAAAAATGGAGACTTGGAGAACTGCTGATCAAGGTGATATTAAAGGTAAAATGAAAGAGCGTAAAGCGGCCATGGATGAGCAAAAAACTAAAATTGATGCTGTTTTAACCGCCGATCAAAAAACAAAGCTGGATGCTTTTCGTGCAGAAGCCAAAGAAAAAGGTGAAAAAATGAGAAAAGGAATGGGCGGAAGAGGCAGAAAAGATAAAGCCCCGTGGTTTCAAATCCACCTGCACAAGGATAAATTGAGTAAACAGTAATTAATTATATTTTTGAAAGCGTTCCGATTATTCGGGACGCTTTTTTTACTTTTGACCGATGAGCAAAATAGAGCAATTTCTTAATGGCAAACTTCAGGAGCGAAAAGATAATTTTTCCATCAGAAATTTATCAACGAACTTTCCTCCTGTTGATTTTTGTTCTAATGATTATCTCGGTTTTGCCAGGTCTGTCGAATTAAAAGATTTAATCGATCTAACATTAAGTAAACTACCACATTACCTAAATGGTGCAGGTGGCTCACGCCTTTTAAGCGGAAATACCAAGTTTATAGAAGAAACTGAGCAATTTATTGCCGATTTTCACCAATCTGAAAGCGGATTGATTTTCAATTCGGGATACGATGCAAATGTGGGGCTCCTATCATCTGTTCCACAACGTGGTGATACTATTATTACCGATGAGCTGATCCATGCTAGTATTATAGATGGCTGCAAATTAAGTTATGCCACGCGATACAAATTTCTTCATAACGATATAATTGATCTAGAAAGCAAACTGAAACTTGCCAGGGGAAATATTTTTGTGGTGATAGAAAGTGTTTATTCCATGGATGGTGATTTTGCCCCTTTGATTGAAATATCGAATCTTTGTAAGCTTTACAATGCAAATCTGATTGTGGATGAAGCACACGCCACAGGTATATTCGGTAAAAACGGAAGCGGATTAATTGATCAGCTTAATTTAACCGATCAGGTTTTTGCACGCATTGTAACTTTCGGAAAAGCCATGGGTACACACGGAGCAATTATTTTAGGGAGTAAAAATTTGCGCCATTACCTGATTAATTTCGCAAGATCATTTATTTACACTACCGCAGCACCTGTTCATAACATTGTAGCGATAAAATCTGCCTATCAGTTATTACCGAAAATTGATCATGAGTCGGTTCATCAAAAAATTGCCTTGTTCAGGAAAACCATAAGAGAACTGAATATTAGTACCCTTGACAGCGAAAGTGCTATCCAAGGGGTTTTATTCGAAACCAATGAAGACACAAAAATGGCTGCAACCACATTGCAAAACCAGGGTTTTGATGTAAGGGCAATATTAAGCCCAACTGTGGCAGTAGGAAAAGAAAGATTAAGGATTTGCCTGCACACTTTTAATACCGATGAAGAAATTATTTCGTTGGTTAATCACCTTAAAGCATTAAATTAAATGGCTAAATATTTTATAACAGGAATTGGAACAGGAATTGGAAAAACTTTAATCAGTGCCATTTTAACTGAAAAATTAAAAGCAGATTATTGGAAACCGATCCAATCTGGAGACTTAGAAACAAGCGACAGTCTAACCATCGAAAATTTAATCAGCAACAGCAAAACGGTTATCCATCCAGAAAGTTATAGACTGAACCAGCCTTTATCCCCCCATTTATCAGCAAAATTGGATGGCATTGAAATCGACCTCAACAACATCAACATTCCTGAAACCGATAATAATTTAATTATTGAAGGTGCCGGAGGTTTAATGGTTCCGTTAAATGAACATGAATTGATTGTTGACCTAATTAAAAAACTGAATGTAGAAGTGATATTGGTTTCTCAAAATTATTTAGGCAGCATTAACCATACGCTTTTATCAATTAATCTGCTTAAACAATATCAAATTCCTATTAAAGGCATTATTTTTAATGGCGATGAAAATTTAGAAACAGAAAGATACATATTGCAATATTCGAAAATAAAAAAGCTAGGTGGTGTACCTAGCTTAGAAAATATTGATAAAGAAAAAGTGCAGTTTCTTGGCCAAAACCTTTCTATTTAACTCCTAAGAAGTCAAGTTTTTGAAACTTGACTTCTTTCCAAATCATATTATTTCTCAGTTAAATAACCAGTTTTTTTAAGAAAATCTGCCCAAACCTGGTATCCAGCCGGAATAAGGTGCAAACCATCTTTAGTGAGTTCTGCCCTTAAATGCTTGTCCTGATCGGTGAAATTTGGATACAAATCAATAACGGTAACATTTTTAGCCGCAAATTTTCTGATTTCATCATTTAACCAAAGAATATGTTCGTCTTTACCATAATGATTTTTAAATTTTTCGAAAGCACTGTTCACAGGTAAAAGTGTGTTAAAATAAATGTGTGTTTTTTTCGATCCTTTCCTAATCCGGGCAATGATGGTTTTATAATTTCTTAAAATTACACTATCGGGAATATTCCTCGAAACATCATTTATTCCAATTAAAATAAAAACTTTTGCCGGTTTACCATCTATCACATCTTGCAGAGGTGTCTAAAACGCCAAAAGTAATGTCGCCTGATATTCCCCTGTTTTTTGCTTGCGGAAGATCCAAAAGTTTGGCCCAATCGGTACCGGCTGTAATGCTATTGCCTAAAAAGATGAAATCTTTCTTTGATGCAGGATCAGCTTTAAATTTTGCAACCAGTTCTACATATTTCCCTGGTCGGTAAGTACTGTCCCATTTAACCTCCTGCGCTTGTAATCCTGTTAAATTAAGCAGTAATAATGTACAGGCAGCTAGTAATAGCCTTTTAAAGTGTGCTTTCATATTATATTTAGTTATTAGGGACTAAAATACTATTTTGCCTGCACTAAAATATCCGGATAGTCAGAAATAATACCATCAACATTTAAAGCTTTTAATTTTTGAATATCAGCTAAAGTATTTGCTGTCCAGGGAATAATTTTTACACCATCAGCATGTGCTTTTTTCACCAATTCTTCATTTACCATTTGCCATAACGGGCTTAAAATAAATGGCTTATAACCCAAATCAGCAATATTTTCTTCATATGTTTTTTTATTGGCCACCAAAAAAGATGTTTTCATTTTTGGATACTTTTTCATGGATGATCTGTATTGTTCTTTTATCGAAAGATTGGATTACAACAAAATCAGTTACCTTTTTCTTAATTATTACTTCCATTAAAAGCTTAACAAATTCTTCAGGTTTAGGGTTGGTAATTCCATCACCGCTTTCGCTGCATTTGGTTTCGATATTATAAAAGAACTGCTTCCTTTTATTGGCTTTTATATCCTGCTGAACGGCATCAATTAAATCAGCTAATAATGAAAGATGCGTTTTTTCTTTTTTCTGCTGAGGAAACAAATCATAATACTTTGTGCCGATATCGAATTTCTTAATTTCAGCATAGTCCATTCCAAAAATGGGATATTTCTTCGCATCTGTTGTTGGGATATCTTTACCATCAGGGCTTAGCATAAATGCAGGACTTAAATAATCATCATGGGTAACCACTACTTTACCATCTTTTGAAATATGAGTATCCATTTCAAGTGTGGTAATGCCATCAATTTTCATGGCATTTAACATTGCCAAAATTGTATTTTCGGGCATTAGTCCTCTTCCTCCACGGTGCGCTTCTGCACTAAAAGCAGGGAATTTAACTTCCTGACTAAATGATTTAGCTGCAAATGCAGAAAATAAGATAAAAATTGTTGTTGTTTTAAGTTTCATATTTAGAATGGATTAAGCTTTAATTTCAGCTTCAAATTTTTCTCCGAAGCGATCGGTAGCCACAACTTTAACTTTTTTTACTGATGGTTCGAAATGTGCCATGAATAAATGATCAGTAGACCTGGGCTCTACAAATGGCCGTGGATTTGGTAATTTATCTCCTTTATATAGTTTAACCGCTAACGGATCATACCCATCTGTTTGTGCCAACACACCCATTGCTTTACCATCCAAGTAATATTCTACTTTCCATTCGGGATCATAATTCCAAACATTGGCAATTAATCTCTTCTGATTGGTAAGTGTATCTACATAAATATCAAGCTGTTCTTTACGGTTTCTGCCTGTTGATTTATAATACCATTTTAAATTGGTACCGTCTACTTCATAAACACCATAACCTCGAGGCGTTCCATCCTCACAAATTGGGCCTGTCCACCAGCCACCACAAACAGTTCCGTGATTATGTTCATAAATGCCGTTTTTGATTACATTTTTATTAAAATGTGTATGGCCCGACATAATGTGAACGTTTTTAAAATCTTTTAATACTGCATAAAAATCTTCATTATTTTTAACCGAATTGTGCACCGGAATGTGCAGACAAATGATCAATAATGAATCTTTTGGCACCAACTGAAGATCTTTCGCCAGCCATTCGAGTTGCGTTGGGGTAATGTAACCATCGTAAGTTCTTTCTACACCCAAATAACGAACATCATCTAAAACAACGTAATGGGCTTTCCCCCTATTGAAAGAATAATATGTTGGTCCGTAATGCGCCTGAAAGGTACGATCTGAGGTATCATCTCCCCCTTGTCTGTAATCCTGATCGTGGTTTCCCAATGCCTGGAAAAACGGGATTCCGATATTAGCAATGGCTTCATCGTATGCAGGAAAAAGGTCGAAATTATCCCAAACTAAATCGCCAACACCAATTCCATGGACTGGTGTTTTACCCATACTTTTTACCACTTCTCTTGTATCGGGAACAGAAGTTTCCATCATCTGCTGAACATCTTTTTTGTTCTTCATCTGCGGATCTGCCCAAATGATAAAATTGTGTTTATTATCGTTCTGTTTTAAAGGTTTAAGGTCGAAGTTTAATTTGCCAGCTGTATCTGGTTTATAATAATGACGTGCTATACTGCTTTCTGTTTTAAATTCGTAACCAGATGGTGTACTGATCCAAACAAAACGAGCAAGTTCGTGCAATTGGATTTGATAATTGCCGCTTTTATCAGTTTGTACTACACTATAGCCATCCGAAATTACCACACCAGCTACAGCTTTACCTTTACTGGTTACGGTTCCACTCACTAATCCATCAACAGAAAATAAGGATGACGGAAAAGATTTTAAGCTGATGAAGATTGTTGAGGTTAATAAAGTTGATTTTTGAATAAAGGATCTTCTGTTCATGATTTTTTAAGGATATTAAATCATAGGATTTAAATTCTTCAATATTAAGAAGGCCAGTACTTGCTGGCCCTCTCACTGTTTTTACTTATCTATTAAAGTGGTAACGCCACCTGTTTCGATTGCACTGAGTACAGAAGTATTGGTTAAAGGAACGCTTGTCATAGTTCTAACCGATTCCCAGCCGCCTTTGGTGGCTTTGTAAACGCCTCCTAATTTTGCAAAACTTGTTGCTGTTGGAAAACCAGCAAAACGTTTAGAAACATCATTGGTTCCTTTTCCGTAATACTCCTGAGGAACTTTTCCTGCATAGGTGGCAAATTTATCGGTAATGGTAATCCTCAATCCATACTCTGGCGGACCGGCAGTATAAAAACTTCCTTTATCGCCTCCATAAAAGATAACATCTAAAGGTGTTGAAGCTGGAGTTACATTTGTACCTTCAAATAATGCGATACCGGCAACATTACCGCTATTGGCCAACAGGTTACCTGTTTTATCGCCAATACCATTAGCACCTGCTAACACGCTATAATCTAAACTGGCTATCCATTTTGAAGCAGGTATAACTGTTGAGGCTGAGCCATTAATACGTTGACCTGCGCCTCCAACATAGAAAAACTCACCTTTTTTTACGGTTCCGGAAATGAGGTTAAACTTGTAGGTTCTTACGCCGCCTGTATTCCATCCTAACGTAGGGAAAGAAGCTGCACCGGCATTATTACTCGTATACACTGAGAATGGAGTTACTGCAAAATCAATATCCCTTGTAGCTAAAAACTGAATATATTCATAATTACCATCCGTACCATTTGGATCTACATCGAAGCCCGAAATAATTGCTGGTGATAGTTTAGGCATAGGAACGTAAAAGAAGTCATCAACAGTTCGCATCCGGTATTCGATCTTCTTCGAAGTTCCTGTTCCTGTAACGTAAACAATGCCTGTAAAATTTCCTGAAGGTCTTGGTACAATTGCATTGGCGAAAGTTGCATTGGTACTGGTACGCAATGTTGCCAGGCCGAAACCGTCGTTTAATATTTTATCTCCAGAATATACCACATCGCTTGCAGGTTCCGGATCATAAACCGCATTGTTAATTGCAACCAGCGTACTTTCATAACGATCTGGATTGGCTAAAATAGCACTCGTATTTGCTGCCTGTAATTTAATTGTTCTTCCTGATGCCACTTTGGTTATCGCCGAACCCGTTAAACCAGTGATTTGTAAAATGCCATCAACCCTTTTTAATACTCCTCCATCCAATTTAATGTGCAGTGAATCTCCTGGAATAAAATTTGCCGCCGCAGTTCCAAGATTGAATGAAATCCCTCTAAGCGAATCTGCAGTACCGTTAATGCGGCTGTTTTGCAAAGCAATTAATCCTGTTACCGAATTGCCCGATCTAAAATCAGAAACCACCACACCTCTTATGCTTGTGGCACCACCTATAGCATCTGGATTAAGTGAAAGATCCGAGCCTTTATAGTATCTCCTTAAATCAAAGTTAGAAATGAAACCACTTTCAGAAAATTTATATTTATAGTCATCATCTCTTTTACAACTTGCGTAAACAACTACAAGAATTGCAAGCAAGAAAAAATATTTTAATTTATTTTTCATCGTCAATAATATTTAAGGTTTTTGCCACCACATTAAAGTGTTTACATCATCCGGACCTTGAGCGGCCAAAACGTTTTTATAGTTGGTAGGGTTGGTTGATTGTGCAAGTATAGGATAGTATAAACGAACCGGCATTTTGCCACCATTTAATAAACTTGATCCTTTCGGAAGCAACGGATGGCCTGTTCTTCTATATTCGAACCATTGCTGAAAATCAACCAAAAAAAGTGCATAATATTTTTGTAAGTGAATTTGTTCGAGTTTGCTGTTTGCACCTGTTGTTTTACTATCCAATGGCAATGCATTATTCCAGCTAAAATCACCTTTTAAAGCATAATTTCTTACAGCTGCATCATTACTGTTTGCATATAAAGTTGGCAACCAATAATTAATTCCATCGGCTACACCTTTATAATAATAATTTTCACCCGTTCCATTAATCCAACCTTTGGCAGCTGCTTCAGCTAAAATAAAATCAACTTCAGCCACGTTCATTATCACACCTGTTGATGCATCTGTTTGTAAACTTGTGGGGTTACCCGACTGTGCATCTGAATAAAAGTAAGCTTGTTTTGCCGGTGCCCCGCTACCTATTGGATAAGCACTCTGTACACCAATATATCCTGCCGGACCAGCAGCTATGCTCCACCTGTTTACCCCATTTTTTCCAAGATTTGGATCTATCCTTGGATCGTTCCAACTGGTAAGGTTATTCATAAAAAAATCAACAATGGCCGAACCCCTGAAATCCGCTGGCCTAACGTTTACCATAAATGGAGACGAATAAACCGCAGTACTGCTATTTGTACCATTCCAAAGAATTTTAGCGGTATGTGTATTGTCAGTCATTATTGGATACTTGGCAGGGTTGGTATCAACAATTTCTTTAATTTTTGCAATGGCCTGAGCACTTGCTTCTGCCTTGCCAGAAATACGTAACAGCAGCCTTAAGTACAGCGAATTTCCAAATCTGCGCCATTTACTAATATCTCCGTTAAATACCGGATCACTGCTTGCTTCAATTTTCTGCCCCGCTGTTAGCAATGTATTGGCTTCTTCCAGTTTGCTTGACAGTGAAGCATAAATATCTTTTTGCTTATCGAATGCTGGCTCCAGCACTCCATCTCTACCTTGATTTGCCTGGGTGTAAGGTACATCTCCGTAAGTATCGGTTAGCAATTGCATTGTCCATGCTTCTGCAATTCTCGAAATTCCCTGATAGGAAGTATTAATCGCACCTGGTTTACTGGCAATTGTATTGATATCTTTAATGTTAGTCAATTCAGAATACCATGAATTCCACATTGCGTCAGATAATTGTCTTCTGATATCATAGCGGTAGATCCTACCTTCCAGTACCTCATCCAATGTAGAAACCGTAACCTGCATCAGTTCATTGTTAATGGTTCTGTTGCGGATTAAGTTTGCACTCAACACATTGGTTAACGTAGGTGCCAGCAATTTATCTGCGGTAACTTCTGGCACACCTATTGGATCGGTATTAATTTTATCGAAATCTTTCTTGCAGGAGAAAAATGAAGTCCCCATCACCAGTAAGAAAGCATAACCTGTAATATTTTTAATCTTTTTCATTTTCTTATTAGTTTATACCCACTACTAAACGTGCACCAAAAGTTCTGGTTGATGGCAGTTGTCCTACCTCAAAACCTTGTACAATATCGTTGCCCGACAGTGTACCAAACTCCGGATCGAAGGCAGGCCATGGCGACCAGGTGTACAGGTTACGGCCATACACGCCTATGGTTATCCTGCTCAGGCCTAAGCTAGAAACCAATCTTTTTGAGAATGTATAATTAATATTAGCCTCTCTGAATTTTAAATAATCTGTTCTAAATGTACTTCCTTCTGCATTGGTTGAGCCGTACATGGCTTCATAAAATGCACCCACATCAGTTGCAACTGTGGTATTAGGACTATAAGTAACACCATCAGGATTTAACATTACACCATCCCCGATTAAACCGCCGTACCTTCCCGGTAAGGTTAATTTCAATTTACCAAGGCCGGCCATTCTTGCAAAGGTTAAAGAATGGGCAAAAGCACCAAGTTGTGCATCAAATAAAACATTGGCAGCAAAGCCTTTATAAGTTACACCAGTACCAAAGCTAAATCTGAATTTAGGCATAGTATTACCCAGGTATTTTAACTGGGTTTGATCTGGAATGGCTTTACCCGTATTGTCGAATATTACTTGTCCATCAGGTGAACGCTTTAGGCCAAAACCATAAATATCGCCTAAACTACCTCCTACATTGGCTACGATTTGAGTACCTCCAATTGGGCCGGTACGCAATATCACTGAGCTATCTGCAAGTTCTTTAATGGTGTTTCTGTTTGCTGAAAAAGTTCCGTTAACCGTCCATTTAAATGATCTGGTTTGCAATGGTATTGCGTTTAATGACATTTCCAAACCTTTGTTATCTACTCGTCCTGCATTGAATACGGCAATAGAATAACCAGTTGCACGATCAATTGAGCGACTTAATATCTGATTTTTTGTATTTCCGGTATAAGCGGCAAAATCAAAATTCAATCTGTTTTTAAACAATTTTAATTCCGCACCCACTTCAATTGTTGTGGTAGATAATGGCTTTAAGTTATTGTTTGGGAGTACACTTGGGGTTTGTCATTGCACCGCCAGGATAAATTCCGTTTGCGGCAAGGGTATAGTTATATGCAGTTCGGTATGGTGTTGTACCTCCACTACCCACCTAGGCAATTGATCCGCGAAGTTTAAAATAGCTAATTTGTGAAGGCATTTGCCAAAAATCGGAAGCAATGAAAGATAAACTTGCAGATGGATAGAAGAAACCCACATTATCGGTACGTAACGGAGATGCCAAAGTACTGTTCCAATCCTGTCTGCCTGTTAAATCCAAAAACAAATAATTTTTTAGTGAAAGCGACATTGTACCGTACAAACTGTTAATGTTAAAACGGGCAGTATCCGGAACAGAAATCAGTGGATTTTGATTGTTTTCTAACCTGTAATCTCCCGGAACAACCAATCCATCAGCACGCAATTCTGATTTGTTGTATCGATTTCTCAATTGGCTACCACCTACTGAAGCAGAAAGTTTTAAATCCTTAGATAAATCTTTATTGTATCTTAATAAAAAGTCGGCATTTACTTCATAAGAATTTATATCCTGAACACGAAAGAATCCCTGAGCAAATTTCGCTCCTGCAGCATCCCACGGACGCTTAGTTTCGCGGATATCATGATTATAATCAATAGAAGAACGCACAAGTAAACTTAAATCATTGGTAAACTTGTAAGTCGCCTGGATATTACCCAAAATACCATTTCTTCTCTGTCCGTTTAAATATTGTTCAGAAATTGCATAAGGACCTTCTGGAAAGCTGGATGTTAAATCAACAAATTTCCGACCTTCCTGTCCGGCTACCCAATAGTTCTTAAACCAATCCAAATTCATGTTTGGATGCGCAAACATAAACCAATACATTAACGATTGATTACCATAACCGGTTGCTGGTAAATTATCACTATGCCTATTATTGTAGTTGGCTTTAAAAACAATGTTTAGTTTTTTGGTTATGTTACTATTTCCAGATAGCGCAAGGGAAGTACGCTCTAAATTTGTATTGGGAACAATCCAATCATTGTTGCCATGGTTTGCAGTAAAACGTAACCCTACTTTTCCAGCGTTTCCATCTAATGTTACAGAATTGGTAGTTTCGACACCTGTTTTGAAAAACGCATCCAAAGCATTTGGATAAGCCACCCAAGGTGTACGGGTGGTGCCACCTTTTTGTGTAGTTGGATCATATTGAAAAAAAATGCTCGTGCCATCAAACCTCGGTCCGTAGGTAGAACTAGTTGCATGGGTATCGGCACCATCGGCATTGGTTCCAAAACTGTAATAGCTTGCACCACTTACGCCTGCTCCATACTCTTGCTGAATATCCGGACCTCTGTTAATTTGCTCAAATGCTGTATTGGAAGTAAACGTAATGTTAAACTTTTTTTTGCTGCTGCCAGCAGATTTAGTGGTAATTACAATGGCTCCATTTGCTCCACGCTGGCCATATAGTGCAGATGCAGCAGGTCCTTTTAATACGGTTACATTCTCAATATCGTCTGGACTTAAATCATTTAGCGCGCTTCCAAAATCTGTAGGCAGAATATCTCCTGATGTACCATAAACGCCTCCACCTGTTCCGGCTGTACGTTTAGCACTGCTACTGGCAACTACACCATCAATTACAATGAGCGCTTCGTTATCGCCGGTTAAATTATTTTCTCCCCGAAGGATAATTTTATTGGATGCAGCCAAACCGCTGTTACGAACCAGGTTTAAGCCTGCAACTTTACCCGATAAAGCATCAGTCCAGTTGGTAGAAACCGCATTGGTAAATGCAGAACTATCTAAAACTGCAACTGAGTAACCCAGTGCCCGTTCAGAACGTTTAATACCAAGGGCCGTAACCACAACATCATTTAAAGCACTTGTAGAAGATTGTAACCTTACCACAGCATCATTATCGTTGTTATTAAAAACTTTAGCTAAAGTTTTATAACCCACCATATTGTACAAAATGGTTGTTCCCTTCGCAACACTGATTGAGTAATTTCCTTTCTCATTTGTTACTGCCAAAAACTTCTTATTGTTATCGGTGATGGTAGTACCAATTAACACCTGTCCATCCGCATCATCTAACACAGTACCTTTAATAACAATTTTTTGGGTTGGCGTTTGTGCAAAACCTTGGTTTATGCAAACCAATTGTAATACCAATGCAAACACTAAAATACTAAAGCGTTTTAGCCTACCTTTAAAAAAAGGGGTAATTGTTTTAAAGCTATCGGGATTGCTTTTCTTTACATGCAGAACGCACTGATACCACGAAATCTGTTGAGTAAAATTTTTAATCATAATTATTTATATATCCGGTTAGTAATAGGGTTCATAATTTCGATTTATTTCGACCGGATTTGCGGGCAAAGTAAGTCTGTTTATGTTAAAACTATGTTAAGTAAATATTAATGTATTAAAAGCCTCACTAAAATGTTGCGTTTAGTTTAATTTTACTTATTATAAGTTTCGTTATATAAAATTATAAAAACAAATCGAAACAAAAAACAATAAAACACACGAACAGCAAACATTCAATAACTGAATGATTAAAAAGACAGAATTAAAGATGATTGAAGAAAATCCGGAAAAGATATTTTGAAAAGGATTAAATAGAAATCAGCCAAATAAGAGTGTTTAAAGCAATAAATTTGATCTCAATCCATCAATATAAGTTAAGCTAACCACCACGCGTAATAATTTCATTACACATTAAATAAATAAGCATCAATATACTGCAACAAAACGAAACAGCATCTTGTAACAATAATGTATAAATTAAAATCGAAAGCTAAAGAAATAACACTAACGGGCTTCTACATACTCAAAAACATGTTTCATGTAAAGTTTACGTAAAGAGAATGTCCGCTCAAGTGTAATTAAAATAATAACGGGGAATATTAAAAAACCAAGTAGATTATAAGTGTAAAAAAAGAAGCCAAATATTAAGATCAGCCTGAAACATTCCAGGTAGTAAATCCATTTGCGCTGCTCTAACAGTGCGCCTATATTTATAAGCGTAACCAAAATAAATATAAGGATCGCGACCTTGTTTACTGGTGTTAAAAAGCCATAAAATAAAGTTGCTGTAGTAAGCATGGCCACCACAATAAACAGCTGGATATTTAAGTAAATTTTAAATTTAGGTTTGGCCACTTCCTGCTTTTTGTTCTGATAATAGCGCGCTTCTAAAATTGGCCGGATATTCTGATTCATCAAAGCCGGACTACCAAAAACGGCATCCCATTTTGTTTTAAAACCATTCGCACGCTTGTAAGCCTCTGCAATTTCCAGGTAATAATGAAAATGCTGCCATAAAAAACTATAACTTTTAATGGGATGTGTTAAACCATATTTCGGAGCTTCTTCTTCCTTTTGAAAAGTACCAAAAAGCTTATCCCAAAACACAAAAACATCTCCATAATTCTTATCCAGGTATTTCTCATCAGAAGCATGATGAACGCCATGTAAGGAAGGTGTAATCAGTATGTTTTCCAACCAGCCCAGCTTCCCAATCAATTGGGTATGGGTAAAAAAAGAATAGGCTCCATGTGCCAATAGTATGGCAATAATCATATTCGGATGAAAGCCGATCAATGGAAGAATACACCAGAATACATTCCGAAAAATAGCCTGGATAGTAGTGATTCTTGCTGCTGCCGATAAATTAAATTCCTCACTTTGGTGATGCACAATATGTGCTGCCCATAAAAAGTTAATTTCATGCCCCAACCTGTGGTACCAATACCAAACCAAATCTGTAGCCAACAATAGCAATATCCATATGTACCATTTGGTGCTGATATCAAAAATGGCATAATTGGTGTAAACCCAGTTATAAATCTGATAAAAACTGGCTGCAATAAATAAATTCAACAACCTTTCGGCAATCCCTACACTAAAATTTGCTACCGTACTTTCATATTTAAATACCTCTGCCCTTTTTTGATGCCGGGCTATTTTAAACTCTATAAATACAAAAATAAAAAACGCCGGAATAGCGAATGCAAGGTAATTTACCGTCATAACAACTTTGGTCTATTTTAAGTTTAACGGAACAAACTTAAATATATTCTATTAAATACATAGATTTTATAGAATATATTATTACACATAAATTACTTCGATAGTGATTTAATGTTTGTCGTTTTAATTTATTTGTAGAACTTCGAAATTATAAATACACTACTATGGCTGAAAAGAAAAAAGCTGAAAACAATATATTATCCATCGATATTGGCGGCACAAGCATTAAAACGGTTCTTTTGGATGAAAGCGGAAACATGCTTACCGAATATATAAAAAGTAAAACTCCGCCCGAAGCTACACCTAAAGACATTGTTTCTGGTATTGTTGAACTAATTGCCCCCTTTCCGAACACCTACAACCGTGTTTCAATCGGATTTCCTGGCTATGTAAAAAACGGAATAGTTAAAACCGCTTCCAAATCTCGCTAAAAATAAATGGGCTGATGTAGACCTTGCCCAACGCGTGGCCAACGAACTGGGCAAATCGGTACGACTGGTAAATGATGCCGATCAGCAAGGTTTGGGCGTTGTAGAAGGTAAAGGTTTTGAAATTGTGTTTACCGTGGGTACCGGTTTTGGTACTGCATTGTTGTTTGATGGAGAATTGTTGCCACATTTAGAACTGGCACACTTACCAATTGACAAGGATGAAGATTACGATGATTATATAGGCAATAAAGCTTTCGAAAAAATCGGCTCGGAACGTTGGAATAAAAGGCTTAAAAAAGTAATCGAAATCTACAAAACAGTTTTTAATTACGATACCTTATATATAGGTGGCGGTAATTCTAAACAGATAGATTTTAAACTGGAAAGCAATATTAGAATTGTAACCAATAGAGATGGAATTAAAGGTGGTGCCAAGCTTTGGAAACTGGCCGATAAGTACAACATCTTCACTGTTGAGCCTGAAAAATAATTGATCTTTATTACAATCTTTTAACAACAATATCTGCAATATTAATTTGTAAACCCTAATTTTGGGTGCAACCTAAAAAATAAAAAATGGCAAGTAACGATTCAAAAAAATATAAATTGGGAATGATCGGTTTAGGCACAATGGGCCGAAACTTATTGTTAAACATGGCTGATAAAGGCTTCTCTGTAACAGGTTACGATAAAGACAGAAAAATGATCTCGAAACTTGAAGAAGAAGGCAAAACGCACAATCTGGAAGGATTTGATGATATTGAAACTTTTATTGCAAGCTTGCAAACGCCACGTACACTGATTTTACTGGTGCCTGCCGGACCAATTGTTGATAGTGTTATTGCAGAGTTAAAACCATTGTTAAGCAAAGGCGATATTATCATTGATAGCGGTAACTCTCATTTTACCGATACCAACCGCCGCGTTGATGAACTGGAGAAAGATGGTTTGCATTTCTTCGGCATGGGTATTTCTGGAGGTGAAGAAGGCGCACGTTTTGGTCCGAGTATGATGCCAGGTGGCGATAAACAAGCTTACAATGTAGTAAAAGATGTTTTTGATGCGGTAGCTGCAAAAGTCGGAACCGATCCTTGCGTAACCTACATTGGCCCGGGTGCTTCCGGTCACTTTGTTAAAATGGTACATAACGGAATTGAATATGCCATTATGGAACTCATTGCCGAAGTTTACGGAATCCTGAAAAATGGTTTAGGCTATTCCAACGATGGTATATACAAAGTATTTAAAAAATGGAACGAAGGTAGGTTGCAATCTTTCTTATTAGAAATTACTGCTGAAATTTTTGTTTTTAAAGATGCAGAAACTCAAAATGATCTTTTAGATCAGATTAAAGATGAAGCCCGCTCAAAAGGTACCGGAAAATGGACGTCAGAGGTTTCAATGGAACTTCAATTGCCAATTCCAACCATTAACGAGGCTGTTTCAAACCGCGATTTATCCAAGTTTAAACAATTAAGGGTTTCTTTAGAAGAGGCTTTTGGCAAAAAAGATACCCAGATAGCAGTTACCATTGAAGAACTTGAAGATGCGTTTTACTTTGCTATGATCAGTGCCTATGCACAGGGTATGCATTTATTGGTTCAGGCTTCAAAGGAATATAAATACGATTTACAGCTACAGGAAATTGCAAAAATCTGGCGTGGTGGCTGTATCATCAGGGCCAAATTTTTAGAAGATATTTATCAGGCTTACGAGAAAAATAATTCATTAGAACATTTATTCGGTGATGCTGGTATTCAAAACATCATTAAAGGAACATTAAGCGGCACACGCAAAACAATCGGTGCCTGTATCAGTTCTGGCTTAGGTATTCCTGCATTTGCATCAACCCTAACCTATTTCGATACCATTACCACAGGCCGCATGCCTTCTAATTTAATCCAGGCACAAAGAGATTTCTTTGGCGCACATACTTTTGAGCGTATTGATAAAGATGGTGTTTTCCATGCTGACTGGAATAAATTATCATAACCTATTAGATTCACGAACAACAACATAAAATGAAAAGCAAAACTGCATTAAACCCTACCATTTTTGTAATATTTGGTGGAACAGGTGATTTAAACAAAAGAAAATTAGCACCTGCCCTATATAATTTGTTTATAGAGGGTTACATGCCAAATAAGTTTGCCATTATTGGTACAGGTAGAACCGAATTTACCGACGATAGCTATAAAGCTGCCTTAGAAGATGCCGTAAACCAATTTTCACGCAGTGGAAAAGTAAAAAAAGATAAGTGGGACGATTTTGCAAAAACAATGCATTACTGCCCAACTGATTTTGCACAGCCAAAAACCTTCGAAAATTTAAAAGCAGCTGTAGAAAAATATCAAAAAGAGTATGGTGCAGGTACACAGGTAATTTTCTACCTCGCAGTTGCCCCTAACTTCTTCCCTATTATTGCAGAATGCTTGCAAAAATACAAACTTACCCAGGATGAAGATAACAGCCGTATTGTTATCGAAAAGCCTTTCGGCCATGATTTAGAATCGGCAAAAGAGCTAAATGCTTTATTGGCTACCATTTTTACTGAAAAACAGATTTACCGTATCGATCACTATTTAGGTAAAGAAACCGTTCAAAACATGATGGCTTTCCGTTTTGCCAATGCCTTGTTCGAGCCTTTATGGAACAGGTCGTATATCGATCACGTTCAAATTTCGGTAACAGAACAATTAGGCGTAGGCGATCGTGGTGGCTATTACGAGGGTTCTGGTGCGTTGAGAGATATGATTCAGAATCACCTGTTGCAATTACTCTGTTTAATCGGAATGGAAGTTCCATTAACTTCGATGCCGACGAAATCAGAAACCGTAAAGTAGAGGTTTTAAAAGCAATGCGTCCTTTTTCTGCAGAAGATATCCGTTTCCATACCGTTAGGGGCCAATATAGTAAAGGCTGGGTAGAAGGCAAAGAAGTTCCGGGCTACCGCCAGGAAAAAGGTGTAGATCCTCACTCCAACACCGAAACTTTTGCAGCAGTTAAATTTCATATCGATAACTGGAGATGGCAGGGCATTCCTTTCTATTTGAGAACAGGAAAACGCTTAAACCAAACTTCATCATTAATTACCATTCAGTTTAGAGATGTACCACATCAGATTTTCTCATCAGGTGTAACCGAAAACTGGCAGCAAAACAGATTGGTAATCAGTATTCAGCCAGAAATGAGTATCCGTATGCAGGTACAGGCCAAAAGACCAGGTTTGGATATGGTGTTAAATCCTGTTGATATGGTTTTCGATTACAAAGGAACTTACGAAGGTGATACACCTGAAGCTTACGAAACCTTATTACTGGATGCGATGATGGGCGATCAAACGTTATTTATGCGTGGCGATCAGGTAGAAGCGGCCTGGGAGTTGGTAATGCCAATTTTAAATACCTGGGAAAGCAAAAAATCAATCAACTTCCCTAATTATCCTGCCGATAGCTGGGGACCGGAAGAAGCAGAAGCACTTATTGCAAGAGATGGTTTCCATTGGTTTAACCTGCCTTTGAAGAATAAAGAATAAATAAGTTGATGGTTCATGGCCGGATAGTCTCTAGCCATGAACCATCAACTATTAACCACTACAACATGAATCTACTCATATATAAAACATTAGAAGAACTTAATCAGGATCTGGCGGATTATGTAATTAAAATTGCAGAAATGTCTATCGAAGAAAACGACCGCTTTAATTTCGTTTTAACAGGCGGTAGTTCTCCTAAAGCACTCTATCATTTACTTGCTACCGAAGGTCAACATAGAATTGATTGGGAAAAAGTTTATTTCTTCTTTGGAGATGAACGCAATGTTCCGGCAGATGATGATAATTATAATGGTTTAATGGCAAAAAAAGCCATTTTAGATCCATTAGGAATCAAAGAAGACCATATTTTTTATGTAAATACAACTTTAGCTCCAGAAAAAGCAGCGATTGAATATAAAAAAGCGATTGACAAGCATTTCAACGGAGAAGACATTGTTTTCGATTTGATTCTTTTAGGCATGGGCGATGATGCACACACCGCTTCTATCTTCCCTCATACCACATTGGTAAAAGATGAAGAAGTAAATGTCGCTTCTGTATATGTAGAAAAATTGGATACTTACCGGATCAGTTTTACTGCACCTTTAATTAATAAAGCTGATAATGTGGCATTTTTAGTTTTTGGCGAAAACAAAGCTGAAGCATTGAAACATGTAATCGGCGATGAACACAAAGATGTAGATACCTACCCTTCTCAGTTAATTAACCCAATCGATGGTAAATTGACCTGGTTTGTAGATGATAAGGCCGTGTCGCTTTTAGAATCTTAAATAAGCTTAAAAATCTTTCCTGTTTTGTGCTGTCGGATGTTTCTGAAACTTAGTAAGAGTAAAATTTACTAGTAGATAGATACATCTAACAGCACTCACTATTTCGAATGAGGCGCAGTGGCATTTGAATTTATTTCAGGGCCTAAAATCCATGAATGTATTTCGTTGCAAAAAGATCCTGAAACAAGTTCAGGAGGACGATTTATCTATATATACGTCACCCTATAACACACGCGTCACCCTGAATTTATTTCAGGGCCTGTAATCCATTAATTATTCTAAGCAAAAAGATCCTGAAACAAGTTCAGGAAGACGATTTACCTATATATACGTCACCCTAAAACACGCGCGTAACCCTGAATTTATTTCAGGGCCTATAATCTATGAATTATACTAAGCCGTAAAGATCCTGAATAAGTTCAGGAAGACGATTTACCTATATATACGTCACCCTAAAACACGCGCGTCACCCTGAATTTATTTCAGGGCCTATAATCCATGAATTATTTCAAGCCATAAGGATCCTGAAACAAGTTCAGGAGGACGATTTACCTATATATGCGTTACCCTGAAAAATATGCATCACCATAAAATACATGCGTCACCCTGAATTTATTTCAGGGTCTGTAATCCATAAATGTATTTCGTTGCAAAAAGATCCTGAAACAAGTTCAGGAAGACGATTTACCTATATATGCGTTACCCTGAAAAATATGCATCACCATAAAATACACGCGTCACCCTGAATTTATTTCAGGGCCTATATCCATAAATGTATTTCGTGGCAAAAAGATCCTGAAACAAGTTCAGGAAGACGATTTACCTAATACACTCATCACCCTGAATTTATTTCAGGGCCTATATCCATAAATGTATTTCGTGGCAAAAAGATCCTGAAACAAGTTCAGGAAGACGATTTACCTAATACACTCATCACCCTGAATTTATTTCAGGGCCTATTATCTTTAAATTTATTTCGTTGCAAAAAGATCCTGAAACAAGTTCAGGAAGACGATTTACCTATCACACGCGTCACCCTGAATTTATTTCAGGGGCCTAAAATCCATGAATGTATTTCGTTGCAAAAAGATCCTGAAACAAGTTCAGGAAGACGATTTACCTAATACGTGCGTTAACCTAAAAAAATATGCGTCACCGTCAAAAGTATGTGTCACCCTAAAAAATAGGCGTCACCCTGAATTTATTTCAAGGCCTAAAATCTAAGAATTATACTAAGCCATAAAAGATCCTGAAACAAGTTCAGGAGGACGATTTACCTAATACACTCGTCACCCTAAAAAAATATGCGTCACCCTATAATACACGCGTCACCCTGAATTTATTTCAGGGCCTATAGTCCATAAATTATTTCAAGCCATAAAGATCCTGAAACAAGTTCAGGAAGACGATTTATATAATAAAACTTGTCATTCCTCCGTTTCGTTTGAATTGACAATCCAATAACTACAATCTAATCCAGCTTCTCTTCAATCAGCAATTTAATAATCCCATCGGCCATCCCCACTTTAGGCACATAAATTTGCTTAATGCCTGTCCACTTCATTAAAGTTAAATAAATTTCGCAGGCAGGAATAATCACATCTGCACGGTCAGGATTTAGTCCTAATGTGTTAATCCTTTCTTTTAATGAATAACTGGTCAATTTGTTATACATCGAATTTAATTTCTGCAAGGATAAAGGCGCGTTTTCCTTTTCGTCAGACATCCTGAATAGCTTGTTAATGTTACCTCCAGTACCAATGCCCGCAAGGTGCTTATAAGCCTTTGTGTGCTCTTTCACCCATTCTCTCATCTCATCCCAGGTTTCTTCTTTGTCTTGGTTATCAAGCATCCTGATTGTACCAATGTTAAATGAGCGTGAAGCCTCAGGTGTTCCTTTTACAAAAACCGATAACTCTGTACTGCCACCACCAACATCGATATACAAATAGGTTTTATTTTCGTCCAATTCCTCTTCAATATGATTGGCATATATAATATTTGCTTCGCGCTGCCCTTCTATAATCTCTAAAGTAACGTCTGTTTGTTCTTTAATCAGCTTAACAATATCCTGACCATTACTTGCCTCCCGCATGGCAGATGTTGCACAGGCCAGATATTCTGAAACATGATAAACATCCATCAGATTTTTAAATGCAGTCATCGTTTTCACCAGATCTGCAGATTTCTTATCCGAAATGTACTGATCCAAAAATGCATCATCACCCAATCTTAAAGGCACACGGATTAAAGTATTTTTCTTGTATTTATATTTTCCGTCCTGTTTACTGATATCGGCAATGAGTAACCTCACGGCATTCGAACCGATATCTATAGCTGCGTATCTTAACATTATGATTGATGCTTGGTTTTTAAATAGTTATAAATGTCTACTTGCGCCCTTATTTTTTTGCTTAACCTGTTTTTATGGTATTTGTTGTTATTTAAGGCGTTTATCTGCCGCGATTTTGTATTGTCCTGCAATTGCAGATCGATAATATCCTGAATTTCCTGTTTCACATCATGATCTAAAACCGGAAAACCCACTTCTACACGGTGTTCAAAATTTCGGCTCATTAAATCGGCAGACGATAAATACATATCGTTTTTTCCATTATTGCCAAAAATATACACACGGGCATGCTCTAAAAACTTATCGATAATACTGATGGCTGTAATGTTTTCGCTAAATCCTTTCACACCAGGCACTAAACAACAAATACCACGGATAATAAGTTGAATTTTAACCCCCGCATTGCTGGCATCATACAGTTTTGCAATAATGCCCTCATCAGCTAAACTATTCACTTTTAACATGATGTAAGCCAACTTTCCTTGTTTGGCATTTCTTATTTCGCGGTTGATAAAATTAACCAGTTTCGAACGGCTTTCTAAAGGCGAAACAATCAGGTGTTTAAAACCTTTGGTTACTGTTCTTTTGCTCAGGGCATCAAAAAGCTTCACCAAATCGTTTGTAATTTCTTTTTTAGCGGTAAAAATACTGTGATCGCAATATAAACCTGCTGTTTTCTCATTAAAATTACCTGTGGCCAAATTGGCATAATAAACAGGTTTTTCTTTTTCCATCCGTTTTACCAAACAGATTTTAGAATGCACTTTATAATCAGTTAAACCATAATTTACTTTCACCCCTTCTTCCATCAAACGGGTAGTCCAAAAAATATTCGCCTGCTCATCAAAACGTGCTTTTAACTCTAGTAAAACCGAAACAGCTTTGCCATTTTTAGCGGCATTAATCAGTGCGTTAATCACCTTAGAATTTTCGGCGAGGCGGTACAAAGTAATCTGTATTTCGGTTACCTTAGGGTCGAGGGCCGCTTCGCGCAGAAACAGAATAATATAATCGTAAGATTGGTAGGGCAAATTAACCAGGTAATCCCGTTGGGCCACCTTATTGAACATGCTTTGTGTGCGGTGCAGATCGTGTACCTTAAGCGGCACGTTTGGCGCATATTCCAGCTCCTTTTTACCCACATTTGGGAAAGCAATGAAATCGCCGAATTTGTGGTAACGGTTGCCTGGAATTAAACTTTCGGCTTCGAGTTTAAGTTTATTTACCAAAACAGTAAGCATATTCAAAGGCATAGCAGAATCGTAAAGCAAACGCATGGGTTTCCCCTTTTTTCGCTTTTCCAAACTGCTTTTTAAATCTTCAATAAATTTATCATTGATATTTTTATCAATATCCAGTTCAGCATCACGTGTTAACTGAATCGAATAAGCCTCTAAATTATCGTAGGTAAAAACATAAAAAATATCATCTAAACAATACCTGATAATGTCTTCAGCAAGGATGATAAATTTCAGGTCGTTGGTTTCTGGCAGCACCAAAAACCTTGGCAAATTCGGTGGAATTTCAATTAAAGCATACTTTTCTCTAATTTTTGTATCTTTTTTCGAAAGTTTAACAAAGAAATAAAGGTACCGGTCTTTAAGTTCTGGAAAAGGCTTCTCCATATCCAGCATAATCGGTACTACGTTGGATAAAATCTTATCTCTAAAGTGGTTTTTAACAAACTCCCCCCGGCTTACATTGAGTTGCGTATCATTTAGAATAAAAATTCTGTTTTGCGCAAGTTCATTGATCAAAGTGGCTTGAAAAAGCTGGTCGAATTTTCTTTCCTGCTTTACCACAATGTTTTTGATCTCATTAAGAATTTTCTTGGGATTAAAGCCCAAAAGTGCTTTTGCTTTATCGTTTAAATTCGTTAACCTGGTCATTGTAGCCACACGAACCCGATAAAACTCTTCTAAGTTGGAAGAAAATATTGATAGAAACTTAATCCTTTCGATGAGCGGCACGGTTTCATCGGCTGCTTCCTGCAATACGCGATCGTTAAAGTAAAGCCAACTTATCTCTCGGTTAAAAAATGGGATCTTCTTATTGCTCATTTAAAAAAATAAAAAATCCCTGCCATAACAGGGATGTTCAAAACTGCACATTAATTTGTTAAATCGATGTTAATTCATCCACGCTTTAATGTTAACAAATCTATTTTTTAACTGGTGTTTTCACTTCTTTCTTAACCGCTGGCGCAGCTTTAGCTACTGTTTTTTTAACAACCGAACTTGCTTTTTCTGGTGTAGCCACAGGTGCCACAGCTTTTTTAACTGTTGCTGCTGCTTTTGCGGGGGCTTTAGCTGCTGTAGTTACTGCTTTTTTAGCTACAGATGGCGATGCTGCTACGGCTTCCTCTACTGCTGTAACTGGCTTTGCCAATACTTTTTCTGCCTTTTCTTCTGTTTCTATGGCAGCTACCTTAATACTCTGTACCACAGGTTTGGCTTTTGCAACAGCCTTTTTTACCACTTTTGCTGCAGATTTCTCTGCCTTTGTTGTTGCCTTAACAGCTGGTTTTTTAGCCTCTTTTGCCTTTTCTTTCGAGGCATGCAATAAATCATCAATTTTCTGACCAACATCGGCCTTAACGATGGTGAATTTTTTAGTTAATTTTTTGGCCACACGCTTACTTGCTTTCCCAACCTCTGTGCTAATTTCAGATACATCATGACCTAAGCTTTTAATCACATCCAGAAACTTATCTGTAATAGATTGCTCCAATTGTTTCTTAACTTCTTTTTTGGTGATTTTTTTTTGAGACTTCGGCTTAGTGGTTTTCATATTATTTTTCGTTTTTTTGTGAGGTTGGATTAATTTCTATTAAATCTACTTATTTTTTTACTTTAAAACTAAAACCATGCCTTCTTTTGATATAGTAAGTAAAGTTGACGCGCAAACATTAGACAACGCGATTAACAATGCAAAAAAGGAAATTTTAAACCGATTCGACTTCAACGGCTCAAAAAGCACCATCGATCTGGATAAAAAAACAAACGTTGTTACCATCGTAACCGAAGATGATATGCGTTTAAAAGCCATCGAAGGTTCTATTATTTCGCGAATGATGAAACAGAATTTAGATCCAAAAAGTCTCGATTTTGGTGATGAGCACCAGGCTTCTGGCAACATGATAAGAAAAGAAATCAGCATTAAAGAGGGCTTGGATAAAGAAGCCGCAAAAAAAGTTGTGGCTAAAATTAAAGCCAGCGGATTAAAAGTGCAGCCATCAATTATGGATGATCAGGTTCGTGTTACAGCAAAGAAAATTGATGATTTGCAAGCTGTAATCAATCTTTGCAGAAATGAAGATTTTGGTCAACCCCTGCAGTTTATAAATATGCGTAACTAATAAGGTTAATTGCGTAAACTGGTAAATCGGTTACTTATCCATGCGATAAGCCTATCATATGATTCACCAGTAAACTGATTTACGATAATCAACTTTTACAATTAAACGGTTAACCAGCATCAAAATGGAAATCAGCGAAAATGGATTCATATTTTCAGATAATAAAGCGCATTTGGATATTGAAGCCATACACCAATATTTGAGTGAAGAATCTTATTGGGCAGAAGGCATCCCGCTTGCAACGGTAAAACGTTCCATAGAAAATTCATTGTGTTTTGGTATTTACAAGGGTCCTGAGCAGGTTGGTTTTGCAAGGTGGATAACCGATAAGGCTACTTTTGGCTGGCTTTGCGATGTGTATATCAAAGAAACTTACCGCGGTTTGGGTTTATCAAAAAAAATGATGTCATTTATGATCTTCCACCCAGATTTGCAGGGTTTAAGACGTTATCAACTGGCTACTTTGGATGCGCATGGCCTATATGAACAGTTTGGTTTTTCACAGATCCAAAATCCTGAAAGACAAATGGCTATTGCCAATCCAAACATCTATAAACAAGCGCAGGATTAACGGTAAAAACCTTTTTTAACTTCTCTTGTTTTCAATACACATCAAAATAAAAGAAAACATGAAAAAGATATTTCTATTGTCTACAGCCTTTGCCTTGGCCATTTCTTTCCAGGCTTGCCAAACTGCGGATAAAAAATCAGCAACTACAAAAGACAGTGTTTCGGGCGATACCACCATGGTAAACGGAAACCATGTTGCAGGTGCAGAAACCACAGAAACTGGGGTTGACGAAGCTGGAGCAACCTTTTTAAGAAAAGCAGCCGTTGGCGGTATTATGGAAGTTGAAGCAGCAAAGATTGCTCAAAAAAATGCCAAAAGTGCCGAAGTGAAAGATTTTGCAGCTAAAATGCTGGCCGATCATACCAAAGCAAATACCGAGTTGAAAGCTTTGGCTGTAAATAAAAAGATCATTACTCCTGATGCACTTCCGGCCGAAGATCAGATGCACATCGATGCAATGAAAAAAATGACTGGAGCAGCCTTTGATAAACATTATATGGATATGATGGTTACCGACCATGATAAAACCGTTGCACTTTTTAAACAGGGAACTGAAAACCGCGATCAGGCAGTAAAAACCTGGGCAACCAATACCTTAACTGTGATACAATCGCACGATGAAATGGCAAAAAAAATTGTGGCCAATTTGAAGTAGATCGTATTATTTATATAGATGAAAATCCTGAAAAACGTTTCAGGATTTTTTTTTAACCCAAATTTCTTTCATTTAGGCGCAGGCAGGCATTACCCTGATCCGATAGCTATCGGATTTATTTCAGCATTTATTTTGCATAAAAGACGCTTAAATAAATTGAACATGACGATCTCATTAAAGAAAAATAAAATCGGAATCAACAACAAAACGTGCCAAAACCATTATTTTTAATACATTTTCTTTCAATAAAAAAATTAAAATTAACTTTCGACGTTTAATACAAAAATACATAAATGAATAAGAGTAGAATTTTTAGCGCCCTTATAAGTGCAGCCTTCTTAAGTGCATTGCCAACTTTAGCCAATGCGCAAAAAGCCAACTGGCAAAACCTTGACCTTAAAAGTGATACCACTTTTGGGATCAGTACCGAAAAAGCTTATAAAGAACTTTTAAAAGGTAAAAAATCAGTAAAAGTTATTGTTGCAGTTAATGATGGTGGTGTTGAAGCTACGCATGAAGACCTGAAAAGGATTATGTGGGTTAATACCAAAGAAATAGCGGGCAATGGAAAAGACGATGATAAAAATGGTTATATCGACGACATTAACGGTTGGAATTTTATTGGTGGACCAAAGGAATCCGTAAACTTCGAAACACTGGAGTTAACCCGTTTAGTACGTCGCGATCAGGCTCGATTTGCAAATACTACGGATGCAAATGTTGCTGAAAAAGACAAAAAAGATTACGAAACATTTAAAGCAGAAAGAGCAGATTTAGAAAAGCAACTGGCAGAAGCTAAAGAGAATCTTGCTGGCATAACTAGCTTTAAAACCGCTTTAGATGCTGTGGTAAAGAAAATTGGTAAGGAAAACCCAACTATCGAAGACTTTAAAAACTTTAAACCAGCTACAGAAATTGAAGGCAGAATTCAGGGTGTGTTAACCCAACAGCTTGAAAAAGGCAGCTTTAAAGATTTTTATGAAGATCAGATTGTTGAAGGTTTAGACTACTATACCCGCCAGGCCAATTACAACTTAAATCTTGATTACGATCCTCGTTCGATAGTTGGTGATGACCCGAACAATGTAAAAGAGAAATTTTATGGCAATAATGATGTAGCCGGACCTGATGCCATGCACGGTACGCACGTAGCAGGTATTATAGCTGCTGATAGAACCAATAAACTTGGTATTTTAGGTGTGGCTGATAATGTTGCCATTATGGGTGTGCGTTGTACGCCAAATGGTGACGAAAGGGATAAAGATGTTGCTAATGCCATTCGTTATGCGGTAGATAATGGTGCAAAAGTGATCAACATGAGTTTTGGTAAAGCTTACAGCTGGAACAAGGAAATTGTAAACGAAGCGATGAAATATGCAGCTTCTAAGGATGTATTAATTGTACAGGCAGCTGGTAACGAAAACAAAAATATTGATGTAGAAAACAACTTTCCTAACCATAAAGATTTAGACGAAAAAACCATTGCTTCATGGATCACTGTTGGTGCTTCTGGTCCGAAAGATGATGAAACGCTTAAAGCAAGCTTCTCTAACTTTGGCAAACAACAAGTTGATGTTTTCGCTCCTGGTGTTCAGATTTATTCTACCGTGCCAGGCTCTAAATACAAAAACCTTGATGGAACCAGTATGGCCTCTCCTGTTGTAGCTGGTTTAGCTGGTTTAATCCGTTCGTATTATCCAAAATTAACGGCAGCACAGGTTAAAGAAATCATTGTTAAATCGGTAACTAAAGTGAACCACAACGTGGAGTACGCAAAAGGTGAAGAGCCTGGAGCAGAAAAAGTTTCGGTTCCTTTCTCTGATCTTTGTATTAGCGGTGGTATCGTAAATACTTATAATGCATTAAAATTAGCAGCAACATACACTGGTAAAGCAACTGCAAAGTAGGTTGATTTTTTTGCCACGAAATCACAGAAACACGGAGTATTTTATCTCAATTTGTCATTCTGAGCAAGTTGAAGAATCTTCCAGCCATTATTAATAAAACAAAAAAAGCGTCCTGATGTAAAATCAGGACGCTTTTTTGTATAATATTCGGAGAAGTCATTTTGATAGGCATATTGTTTACATCGTCCTCGTTTGTAACGAGGATGTACGAGTAAAGCGATTTTATCGCTCTTAAATGAATTATTTTCGCATTGCAAATGCGGGCCTCAAAAATCCTCGTTACAAACGAGGATGTACGAGTAAAGCGATTTTATCGCTCTTAAAGGAAGTATTTTCGCATTGCAAATGCGTACCTCAAAAATCCTCGTTACAAACGAGGACTATCTAAGAGAACCTGTCAATAGTAAGTTGATTTTTTTTGCCACGGAATCACAGAAACACGGAGTATCTTTTGGCTATCGTCATTGCGAGAAGGCTTTTTCAGCCGACGAAGCAATCTTCTACATCGTTATCGTTTGTAATGAGGATGTACGAGTAAAGCGATTTTATCGCTCTTAAAGGAATTATTTTCGCATTGCAAATGCGTACCTCAGAAAATCCTCGTTACAAACGAGGACTATTTAAGACAACCTGTCAGTTGTAGTAGGTTTATTTTTTGCCACGGAATCACAGAAACACGGAGTATCTTTTGGCTATCGTCATTGCGAGAAGGCTTTTTCAGCCGACGAAGCAATCTTCTACATCGTTATCGTTTGTAACGAGGATGCACGAGTAAAGCGATTTTATCGCTCTTAAAGGAATTATTTTCGCATTGCAAATGCGGGCCTCAAAAATCCTCGTAACAAATGAGGACTATTTAAGTTTTTCAGCCGACGAAGCAATCTTCTACATCGTCCATGTTTGTAACGAGGATGTACGAGTAAAGCGATTTTATCGCTCATAAAGGAATTATTTTCGCATTGCAAATGCAGGCCTCAAAAATCCTCGTTACAAACGAGGACTATTAAAACAGCTTGTCAATGGTAGTAGGTTGATTCTTTTGCCACGGAATCACAGAAACACGGAGTATTTTATCTCAATTTGTCATTCTGAGCAAGTCGAAGAATCTTTCAGCCATTATTTAATAAAACAAAAAAGCGTCCTGATGTAAAATCAGGACGCTTTTTTGTATAACATTCGGAGAAGTCATTTTAATAGGCATATTGCCCATTAAACTTGACTTCTCTAATTATACCGTATCCATATCAATTACGAAACGGTATTTTACATCGCTGCTTAATACCCGCTCATAGGCTTCGTTAACGTAGTTGATATTGATTACTTCGACTTCTGAAACAATATCATGTGCGGCACAGAAATCAAGCATCTCCTGTGTTTCTTCAATCCCACCAATACTCGAAGCGGTTAAAACCCTGTTGCCCTGCATTAAACCAGAACCTGGAAATTTTATCGGCTCGGCAGGTATGCCAACACAGATATGTACACCGTTAACATTTAATAACTTAAAATACATTTCGTAATCATGCGGTGCAGAAACTGAATCGATGATAAAATCGAAATGTTTGGCGTATTTCTTCAACTGTTCAGGATCTTTGGTGATCACAAAGTTATGCGCGCCTAATTTTCTTGCATCTTCTTCTTTTGATGGCGAAGTACTTAATACCGTAACTTCTGCACCAAAAGCGACAGCAAATTTAACTGCCATATGGCCTAAACCGCCTAAACCCAATACTGCAACTTTATGGCCTTTGGTAATTCCCCATCTTTTAATTGGCGAATAGGTAGTTATACCAGCACATAACAATGGTGCTACACCCGCTAATGGAAGGTTATCGGCAACGTGTACCACAAATTCTTCTGTACAAACAATTTTATTTGAGTAACCACCATATGTTGGCGTAGTTTTATCTCTTTCAACACTATTATACGTCCAAACGGTTTCTCCTTTTTCACAAAACTGTTGCTGGCCGCCTTTACAGGTTGGGCATTCTTTACAGCTATCAACCATGCAACCAATACCAGCAAGGTCGCCAACTTTAAATTTTGAAACAGCAGATCCCACTTCTGTAATCCGGCCTACAATTTCATGTCCCGGAACCATCGGATAACGGGCAGGTCCCCATTAAAGCTGCTCACCTGATGAATATCAGAATGGCAAATGCCACTAAACAAAATTTCAATTAATACATCTTTCGGCCCAACATTCCTTCTTTCGAAATTCCATGGAGCCAATTTATCAGTTTTGCTGTGAACAGCATATCCTTTTGCAGCTATCATAATATCTTAAATTTTGCCCAAATCTAGGAGATTAACATTTAGGCTTCGTCATAGCCGGTTCATTTCAGCAGGTGAGATTTTGTTGCATTTAATCTATAAATACCGCTATGGATTCTATTTTATTGCCCCCGCTTTTTATATTGATGCCCCCGCTTTTTATAATGATGCCTCCGCTCTTTATAATGACGCCCCTGCTTTTTATAATGATGCCCCCGCTTTTTATTTTGATGCCCCCGCTTTTTATAATGATGCCCCCGCTTTTAATTAAATCAATTTAATAGCATCATAAACATCATTTCCTGGGGCAAAGAGCAATCTTTTCCAGGTATTACCAATAGTAAGGTAATAAAAATTTGCTTCTTAATAATATACAGGTAACTAAATAAACTACGCCAATATCTTATCTGGTGTAATTGGTAAAGTTCTGATTCTTTTCCCTGTTGCATTAAAAACCGCATTTGCTACTGCGGCAGAAAAGCCGATTAAAGCAATTTCGCCCATACCTTTTGCACCCATTGGATTAATATAAGGATCGGGCTTATTGATAAAATTAACATCGATTTCTGGCACATCAGCATTTACCGGAACATGGTAATCGGCGAAGTTATTATTAATGTATCTTCCATAGCGGTGATCAACAATCGATTCTTCAGTTAAAGCCATTCCGATACCCCCAACAGCACCACCCAGCATTTGACTGCGGGCCGTTTTCGGACTAACGATTGTACCAGAATCGCCCACTGAAACAATTTTATTTACTTTAACCACACCTGTAAGCGAATGCACTTTAACCTGAACAAAATGAATTGAAAAAGAATACATTGAGTAATTGTCGCGCTCCTTTCCTCCCTGGCTTTCTTTGGTTACCTCTATCTGAGGAAGGTTATTTTTTTTCAGTACATCAACAAAATTAGCTGTGGCATCCATATTTGAATTTGCTGCTAACTCTGCAACCGCTGATTTTAAAGCCACGCAAACATCGTTTACAGCCGAACCAACGGTAGAAAGTGTTGCCGAACCTCCCTGGCTTGGTGCAGGCGGCAATGATGAGTCGCCAAGTTCGAAAGTGATTTTATTTACCGGGATGTTCATCACTTTATTTGCAATTAAAGTCATACCAGTACCTGTACCAGGCCCAATATCACTTGTTGCACTTTGCAACAGTAAAGAGCCATCTGCTTTCAAAATCCCTTTAACACTGGCCTTACCTCTATTCGCATTAAATACACCCACACTTACTCCATAACCCGTTTGCCATGGCCCTTCAGTTAAACTTCCCGGCTTATTTTTTCTATTGTTCCATCCTATTTTATCAGCACCAATTTTATAAGCTTCTTTGATATTCTTACTCGAAAAAGGTTTGTTTTTTTGCTGATCGGTTTCCGGATCATTTTTTATTCTGAAATCCAATGGATCCATATCCAAAGCGTGCGCCATCTCATCAATTGCACTTTCGAGGGCAAATGCTCCCGTTGCTTCGCCCGGTCCGCGCATCCAGATCGGTACACCAAGATCAACCGGTACAATGGCATAAGATGTGTTTACATTATCACACTGGTACATAAATTTGGCCATGTTTACCACTCCTTCAGTAAAATTTTCATAGCTGGATGTTTCGCCATATGCCCTGTGGGTAATGCCGGTTAGTTTACCATCTTTATTTGCACCTAAACCTATCGTTTGTATTGCAGCTGGCCGGTTACCAACCATTGTAAACATCTGCATCCTTGTAACCACAAGCTTTACTGGCTTACCAATATGTTTCGAAGCCATTACAGTTGCAATTTCCAATGGCCAGGTACGCAATGCCATACCAAAGCCACCGCCCACAAATTCTGAGTTGACCTGGATATTTTCCATCGGGATTTTAAAAACATTGGCTATTGTGCCCTGAGTAGCTTTTACCCCCTGTGTTTTAGCATAAACGGTTAATTGGTTATTTGGCCGCCAATCGGCAATGATGCCATGGAGCTCCATCGGGTTATGTGTTTCAATGGGTAAAAAATATCTTTCTTCTACCTTTACTTCTGCCGTTTTATAAGCGTTTTCGATACCGCGCTTGTAATCAGCCTGACCTTGAAATTTTTTCGCTTTCGGATCTTTTAAAGCCTTTTCGAAATCGGTATTAAATTCTTCCTTTGCATATGTTGCTTTAACCAGCGAAGCCGCATAAGTTGCCCTTTCGAAGGTATTGGCCACTACAATGGCAATCGGCTGGCCATTATAAAAGATTCTATCCGTATAAAAAATCTTCATCTGTGGTCCGCCCTCCTGCTCGTAAGCAGCTGCAGATGGTTTGTTAAGGTGCGAAACCACGGCAATAACACCCGGGGCTTTTTCTGCCGCTTTGGTATCCAATGCCGTAATTTTACCCTTGGTTATGGTACTTGTAACCAAAACACCATAAGTTAGGCCGGGCAGTTCATATTCGGCAAAATATTTAGCTTGTCCGGTAACTTTTAAAAAGCCATCTACACGGTCGTTATCGTCTTTTAAAATTCTCTTTTCCATAACTAAGCTTTCGATTTTGCAAGATTTAAGGCCTCGATAATTGTATTTGGTGCAAGTTTAAGTTTGAAATCATTTCCGCCAAATCCTTTGGCATCTTTCATGGCCAACTGAGCAGCCTGTTTAAAATTTGATTGGGTAGCTTCCTTTCCTTTTAAGAAACTCTCGGATGCCGTTAAACGCCAGGGTTTATGTGCTACACCGCCCATAGCCAAGCGTACATCGGTAATTTTATTATTGTTAATTTCGAATGCTGCAGCTACTGATACCAGTGCAAAAGCATAAGATGCACGATCTCTGACTTTAAGATAATGGTAGTTTTTAGCAAGATTATTTGTCGGAATCTCCAACCTGATAATCATTTCATCTGCCTTTAAGTTATTGTCTAACTGCGGCATATCTCCGGGTAAGCGATGAAAATCTTTAAATAAAATCTTACGTTCCCCTTTACTGTTAGCCAGCACAACTTCGGCATCTAAAGCAATTAAAGCCACGCACATATCACTAGGATGAACGGCAATACACTGAGCTGAAGTACCAAAAATTGCATGCATGCGGTTAAAACCTTCCATGGCTCCACAACCTGTGCCTGGCTGGCGTTTATTGCAAGGCATTTCAGTATCATAAAAATAGCCGCAACGGGTACGCTGCATCATGTTACCACCAACAGTAGCTACATTTCGCAATTGTGCAGATGCACCTGCCTGTAAGGCCCACGAAAGTAGGGGAAGCTTTTCTTTTATCAATGCGCTATCTGCCACGGCTGTGTTTGATGCCAAAGCACCAATATGGATTTTAGTTCCTACCTGTTCAATCTGTTTCAGCGGAACGTGGTTAATATCAATAAGCTTTTCGGGTGCCGAAACCCCTCTTTTCATTAAATCGATAAGGTTTGTGCCACCGGCCAGGAACTTTGCATTTTTATCCTTTCCCAATAAAGCAATTGCAGATTTTGCGGTGGTTGTTCTTAAGTATTGAAAATTGATCATACTGTTGCTCCTCCTTCCTTAACTTCAACTATTGCATCAACAATGTTTGGGTAAGCTCCACACCTGCAGATATTTCCACTCATATATTCACTTATTTCTGCTCTCGAATTGGTATGCCCTTCGCGTACACAAGCCACTGCCGACATAATTTGCCCCGGCGTACAGTATCCGCATTGAAAACCGTCGTGTTTAATAAAGGCAGCCTGCATAGGATGCAAGGTATCCCCATTTGCCAAACCTTCTATTGTAGTAATCTTTTTGCCTTCATTCATTACGGCCAAACTGAGGCACGAATTTACCCTTTGCCCATCAACATGAACGGTACAAGCACCGCACTGCCCATGGTCGCAGCCCTTTTTAGTTCCCGTGAGGTGCAATTCTTCGCGCAGGTAATCCAAAAGCGTTACCCTTGGCTCTACCGAGGTTTTATAGGCTTTATTATTAACCGTAAGGTTTAGGGGAATTTTCTCAAACAGCTCGGCAAAACGTTCATCAGCATTGTTTTCTGCAGCCTTTACTGCAACGCCAGGTGTTAAAGCAATCGCAGTGATCACAGAGCTTTTCTTAAGGAAATCGCGTCTGCTATCGCCCTGATTTGGTTTCTGATCAGAAGATTTCATAATTTAATATTTAGATAAGGGATTTTTTCTAAGTTCGCAATTCTAAACCTCAAATTTTAGTAAATCAGAAATTTAGAATTGTTCTATTCAGTAATATTTTCATATAACTCATTAAGCGTAAACCATTAGCAAAATAATTTTTAAAATCTTCAACCAATGTATACTTTTATAAAATGGACAATGTAAAACCACTACCCGATTTATCAGCAGAAGAGCAACGTGTTTTAGGTGCGTTAATAGAAAAAAGCAGAACTACGCCCGACTATTACCCAATGACTTTAAATAGTTTAACGGCTGCCTGTAACCAAAAAAGCTCACGAAATCCAGTGGTAAATTACGATGAAGAAACCATTTCCTTAACCCTGAACCAACTTAAAATAAAAGGCTTAATATCCACTGCTACAGGCGGCTCGAGCAGGGCAACTAAATACAAGCATAATCTTGCAATAGCATATCCTTTAGTGCCTTCCGAATTGGCCATTATCTGTTTATTACTTTTACGTGGACCGCTAACGCCAGGCGAAATTAACAGCAACTTCAGGAAGGTTGTATGAATTTGAAAGCATTGAAGAAGTTCTGGAACAACTTCAAAAATTAGCCGATGAGGAACCTGCCTTTGTAAAGCAACTGGCTAAAAAAGCCGGACAAAAGGAAGCCCGTTTTATTCATCTATTGGGTGAGCAGGCCGAAACCACTACTGAGCCAGAAACTGATGTAACTGCACCCGCAACCTTTGATTCAACTGAACTGGAAAACAGGATAGAAAAGCTGGAACTTGAATTAGAGGAATTAAAAGAACTGGTTAATTTACTGATGGATAAGTAGTTCATTTGTTCACTAACAATGGTTCATTGTTTTTAACCCATTGGGATAACCTTAAGCGATTATCAGTCTGAGCGTAGTTGAAGGCTATTATATTACATTTCAGTGCTTCTTTGTTTCCGTGGAAGAAAATTATTAGCGTCTTAGCGAGACGCCGAGAACAGTATAAAATTTTTTAGTGATCGTCATTCTTACGCAGGTGGTAATCTTAAAGCTTGTTGCATTACAATTCCCAATCAAGTTGAAAATGACGCATCGACTCAAAACAAATCTAAAACAAAAAAAGTGCTTGGTGATTAACCAAACACTTTATAAGTCCCTAATTAAACAACTAGGAACAACAAATCAATTAAGCCTCGTACTTTTTAAAAATCGTACTGGCCGTATGTCCACCGAAACCGAATGTGTTGTTCAAAACATAATTTATTTCTTTTTCAATCGGTTCTCCCAACACAATATTCAATCCTTTAGGGATACTTTCATCTAAATTTTTGGTATTAATTGTTGGCGGAATAACATTATCCCTAATGGATAAAACACTAATTACACTTTCCACTGCTCCGGCCGCACCAAGCAGGTGACCTGTCATCGATTTTGTTGCACCAATTACAACTGGCAATCCATTAAAAACTGTATTAATTGCCTGTAATTCACTTAAATCACCCAAACCAGTTGAAGTAGCATGTGCATTGATGTAATCAATTTTATCAGCCGTAATTCCTGCATCTTTTAAAGCTTTTGTCATCCCTAAAGCAGCACCTATTCCATCAGGAGGTGTGCCGGTTAAATGATAAGCATCAGCAGCCATTCCACCACCAATAATCTCTGCATAAATGTGCGCACCACGAGCCAATGCATGGTCTAGCTCCTCTAAAATAAGGGCACCTGCACCTTCACTCATCACAAAACCATCCCTATCCTTATCAAAAGGTTTGGATGCACCTTGTGGATCTTCATTATTTTTAGACAATGCCTGCGCTGCATTAAAACCTCCTACTGATGATTTCGTTAATGCAGCTTCTGAGCCACCGGCAATCATTACACTTGCTTTACCTAATCGAATGGTATCAAAAGCATTAATAATAGCTGTATTTGATGATGCACATGCAGATACGGTACAATAATTAGGGCCACGCAACTTATGACGGATAGAAATGGCCCCTGCTGCGATATCTACAATCATTTTAGGAATAAAATATGGATTGAACCTTGGCGTTCCGTCTCCTGCATGAAACTCTTCCAATTGCGCCTCAAAAGTACCAATACCACCATTACCAGTGGCCCAAATTACCCCAACTTCAGCAAGTTCATCATTACTCATTGTACTAAAATCCAATCCTGCATCTGCAATCGCCTGATCGGTTGAGCCAATTGCATACTGCGTAAAAAGATCGTACTTTTTGATTTCTTTTTTCTCCAGGTATTTTTCAGGATCGAAACCCTTCACTTCACCAGCAAACTGCGTTTTAAACTTACTCGAATCAAATTTTGTAATCGGGCCAATGCCACTTTTTCCGGCTAATATTTGTTGCCAAAACGTTTCTACACTATTGCCTAAAGGGGTTATAGCGCCCAAACCTGTTACTACTACTCTATTCATTTTAATAATTTTTAGTCAACATTCCTGAATAAATAATCGACCAATGATTGTACGCGTGGGGAAATAATTAATATGGCAGGAATGGCCACGATATAAGAAATGCCCCACGATTTTAACCAAACCCTCATAAAAGCCGATGTAAATCCAAGATTAACACTTATCGCCGCGAAAGTAACTATTCCTGTAGTAAAAACCGCCATAATAAATGCAAATGCCACCTTCTTTTTCATTCCTGCCAAGTGATTAATTTTCTACAGAATCGATCCAGGCCTGTCTATTTGCGTTCAACAGGTTTAAAGCATCATCAGGCGATTGTCTGAATAATTCATAAATCTTTGCAGTATCTCCCACCCTGATTTCGAATTCATCGTTGGCTAATGCAGCTAAAAATTCATCCGCAACAACAGCAGGTTTGATGCCGTTATGTCCACCAATTTCTTTCGAAAATTCGGTATCTACCAGTGGAGGCATTAATTCGAAAACTTTAACCGCTGTTTCTGACAAACTTAATCTTAAGGAAGTGCTGTATGAATGTAGTGCTGCTTTGCTAGCGGCATAAGTTGGCAAAGTAACCCCTGGCACATAAGCCACAACTGATGATACATTTACAATTGCCGATGCTGCCTGTTTCTTTAAAATAGGTAATAACTTTTGATTTATTCTGATGATAGACAGGTAATTGGTTAACATTTCATCTTCTGCATTTGCAAAAGCATCCTGATTGTGATCGGCTAAATCGTACAGTATTGCTCTACCAGCATTATTGATTACGATATTCAGTTGAGGAAAATCTTCTTTAATTGTATTCACCAAATGGTCAACATCTTCAGCTTTACTTACATCAGATAGTATGGTAGTTACATTTTGCAATGAAGCTGCTGCTGCAGTTAACCTTTCCTGATTTCTGCCGGTTATAATTACATGGTTATCCAATGCAGTTAATTGTTTTGCAATTTCCAAGCCGATACCAGCTGTTCCACCGATTAATAAAACGGTATTTTTTGAAGTTTTCATTTATATTATTTTTTAAAAATTTAAGATTAAACAAGTGCTCACCGCGTGAGCATAAATGGTATTATTTTCATCCACGAGCTGAGCCTCTACCAAAGCGGTACGCCCGCCCAGGTTAATTACCTTACCCATGGTTTTTAGCTTTCCCGTTTTAATGGTAATCGCTTTCAAAAAATTGACTTTCAGTTCTAAAGTGGTATAGCCTTTTCCGGCAGGCAATAGTGAATGCACAGAGCAACCCATAGCAGAATCTAAAATTGCACTGATTACGCCTCCATGAACGGTTCCAATTGGGTTATAATGAAATTCCTGAGGCACA
Organism: Pedobacter sp. AC402; assembly: GCF_979252805.1. Lineage (NCBI taxonomy): Bacteria > Pseudomonadati > Bacteroidota > Sphingobacteriia > Sphingobacteriales > Sphingobacteriaceae > Pedobacter > Pedobacter sp. AC402. The sequence continues at coordinate 124,333 of NZ_CEEDAI010000007.1, forward strand.
AACTCGAAAACCACATTTCCCTTTTCAATTAAGGTTACAGTAAAATCAAGCGTATGCAAAAGCGGTGGCATTGAAAACTTCTCATCGCTCATTGCCTGCAGATAATCGATGCCATCCATCTGCATGGCCTCCTTCGCACCTTCCATCGGGTCGTGCCAGGTTATTGTTCTGGTTCTGCTCATATAAAATACCAATCGGTATATTTTAAATTAAAATTTTTTAGCCTAGGCTATCTATATATTTTTTTAGGGAGTCCATGATAAGGCTCCAATAATTGGTATTAGCGGTGAGTTTGGAAATCATAATGCCTCCCTCAACAATGGCAATAACGGTTAAAGCAATCTGTTCAGGGTTATTATCTGCGCGGAACTCCTTATTTGCAATTCCATCTTCAACCAGTTTGGCAATTTTATTCTTCCATCCAATAACCGCTTTCAAAACTTTTCCACGCAATTCAGGGTGGGTGTCATCCGCATCAACAGCAGTATTTAAAACAGGGCAACCCCCTTCTGCAACTGAACCATCGATAAATTTTTGATAAACATTAATATATACCAGCAGCTTATCTTTAACACTTACCTGCCGGTTCATTTCAGCATCTATTATGGATGAAACGTTATTTAAGTTATAATCAAAAGCGGCCAGTGCCACCTCATCTTTGTTTGCAAAGTTGCCATAAATGCTTCCTTTGGTTAAACCTGTAGCGGCAGTAATGTCATTTAAAGAAGTACCTGCGTAACCTTTTTTATTAAAAATGGGTGCTGTTTTCTCTACGATGAAATTTCTTGTCTTTTCTGCTTTGCTCATGTTCTTTTAAATTGACGATGCAAATATATACCAATCGGTATATTAAAAACAAATTTATTTATCATGGCAATCTCCTTTTGCGATACCATGAATAATGCTTAAAAAAGCTAATATTTGAATTAAGTTTGAATTTTGTAACTTTGCTTTATGAACAAGCCAGAAACCATTGAAGATTTTTATCAGAATAAATTTAGTTTCTTACCAGACAACCTTCAAAATGGCGTAGGCCATTTTAATGTTTTTAAGCTGGAAGACTGCTTGAGGGATGACCACAAACCAATGAGTTACAACCGAAGGGATTATTATAAAATATGCTTAACCCGCGGACATAATGTGTATCATTATGCAGATAAAAGTATTGAGATTGATGGAACTGCCTTAATTTTTTTCAATCCGCTTGTGCCATACACCTGGGAACTTGCCAGTGGCAAACAAAGCGAGGTAACGGGTTATTTCTGCATTTTTACAGAGGCTTTTTTTAAAGAAAAAATTAGAGGCAACATCGGCGATTTACCTATGTTTACACCAGGTGGAAAACCCGCTTACATTCTTAATGTTCAGCAAGACAAACAGATAGAAGCTATTTTCGCGAAAATGTTTGAGGAAATTAATACCGATTATATTTATAAATATGATTTGCTCCGCAATTACATAACAGAAATTACTCACTTCGCATTAAAAACAGAACCATCAGAAAATTTATTTAAACATACTGATGCCAACGCTCGGATTACCTCTGTTTTTACGGAGTTATTGGAACGCCAGTTCCCTATAGAAACCACTACGCAAAGGTTTACCATGGGCTCTGCTAAAGATTACGCAACACAACTCTCGGTACATGTAAACCACTTAAACCGCGCAATAAAAGAAACAACTGGCAAAACCACCACACATTATATTACCGAACGTTTATTGAGTGAGGCAAAAGCACTTTTAAAACACACGGATTGGAATATATCAGAAATTGGGTACTGCCTTGGATTTGAAGAGCCTACTCATTTTAACAACTTTTTCAAAAAACTAACCAAACATACCCCTACTTCTTATCGAATTGTTTGAATTTCGTAATCATCAGTTTGATTAACGTAATAAGCTGAAGTAATTTCTACTGTAATTTTGTCTTAACAAAAAAGGATAAAACTATGGGCATGAAAAAAGTTTGGTTTATTACCGGAGCTTCAAAAGGCTTAGGATTAAGTTTAGTTCATCAATTGCTTAAAGCCGGTCAATATGTTGCGGCTACTTCAAGAAATATTGATGAACTTAAGAAAGCAGTAACCGGTGAAGCCGCAAAATTTCTTCCGCTGGCGGTTAACCTGGCCGATGAAAAAAGTGTTGAAGAAGCAATTAAAGCTACCATTGCAAAATTTGAAAGAATTGATGTTGTGATCAATAATGCAGGTTACGGCATTGGAGGTAGCATTGAAGAGTTGAGTGATGAAGAAACACGCAACAGTTTCGATGTAAATGTTTTCGGAACATTAAATGTAATCAGAAAAGCTACACCTTATTTAAGGGCACAACGTGCAGGGCACATCATCAATATTGCATCAATTGCCGGTATCGCCGGGGCAACAGGATGGGCAGTGTATGCAGCTACTAAATCTGCAGTAATCGCATTATCAGAAGTATCGGCCGAAGATTTAAAAGAATTTGGCGTAAAAGTAACTGTGGTTGCGCCAGGAGCATTCAGAACCAGTTTCTTAACTGCTGATTCACTGATACTGGCAACTAACCCTATAGCAAATTACGAAGAAGTAAGGGCAATACATGCAAAGTATTTAAATATGGATGGACAACAGGTTGGAGATCCTGAGAAAGCTGCTGCAGCTATGATCTCTTTGGCAAGTATGCCAAATCCGCCAGTTCACCTCCTGCTTGGCAATGATGCTTTCCAAAGAGCTAATGGTAAGCTGGAAGCACTTCAAAAGGAATTTAAAGACTGGAAAGCGATTACGATTTCGACAGATTTCGACAACTAGCCTATGCTATATTAACATTAGCAATCAAAAAAGGCGGCAGTTAGGAAATTATCCGCGACTGCCTGCCAATCAATCATTTATACTTATAAAAATAATAACATGGAAAATCAAAAAGTTTGGTTTGTAACAGGCGCGTCCAAAGGTCTGGGATTAACATTAGTAAAAACATTATTAAACAATGGCAATAACGTTGCCGCCACCTCAAGAAATCTAAATGATTTAATAAAAGCGGTTGGTGAACACGAAAATTTCTTACCCTTAACAGTTGATCTTATTGATGAGAGCAGTGTAGAAGCAGCGGTAAGTCAAACAATCAGCAAATTCGGCCAGGTAGATGTAGTGGTAAACAATGCAGGTTATGGAATGCTTGGTGCTTTAGAAGAATTAAGCGATCAGGAATCACGCCAAAATTTCGATGTGAATGTTTTCGGTTCGTTAAATGTAATCAGAAAGGTACTTCCTCAATTGCGGAAACAACAATCTGGTCACATTTTTAATATTTCCTCTATTGGTGGCTTTTCAGGCAACTTCCCTGGTTTTGGAATCTATTGTGCTACAAAATTTGCAGTAGTAGGCTTTACCGAATCATTGGCAGCTGAAGTAAAGTCACTAGGAATAAAGGCTACTGTTGTAGAACCTGGTTATTTTAGAACTGCATTTCTTACAGAAGAGGCTCATTAGCTGTTCCAAGTTCTCCTATCGATGCTTATAAAGAAGTACGCGATTCGCAGGCAGCGCACCAGAACGACATCAATAACCAACAACCAGGTGATCCTGCAAAAGCAGTTGAAGTAATTATTGAAGCTGCAAAAAGTGAAAACCCACCACTACATTTGTTCCTAGGCCCAGATGCTTATCAGGTAGCTGATGCAAAAATTACTGATGTACAAAGAGATATGGCCAATTGGAAGTTTTTGGCAACCGCCACGAATTTTGAAGAGGTTGGTGCTTAGTATTTAATTTAATTATGGATAGAATTATCTAAAATCAATTGACAAAAATAAATCTTCATTGCGAGAAGGCTTTTTTCAGCCGACGAAGCAATCTTAAACGATCGCTTTTTTGCATCCGCTTTAAGATTGCTTCGTGAATCGCAGTGGCGGTCAAAATGAATCGTCATTGCGAGAAGGCTTTTTCAGCCGACGAAGCAATCTTAAACGATCGCTTTTTTGCATCCGCTTTAAGATTGTTTTGTGAATCGCAGTGACGACTTTTCTACTCGATCTTACACATCAAAATATCCTCCTCCGTAACCATTTCGCCAAACTAACCAGCGCAATTAATGCTGGTACCTCTACCAACGGACCGATTACACCAGCAAATGCCTGACCCGAATGAATGCCGAATACACCAATGGCCACTGCGATGGCCAATTCGAAGTTGTTGCCGGTAGCGGTAAAAGCAATAGCGGTACTTTTGCTGTAATCTGCACCAAAATATTTGCCGGCAAAGAAGCTGATCACAAACATTACCACAAAATAGATTACCAATGGTAAGGCAACTCTCAGCACATCCATTGGGATCTGCACAATTAATTCTCCTTTTAAACTGAACATCACCACAATGGTAAATAACAGCGCGATTAAGGTTATCGGAGAAATCATTGGGATGAAAATTGTGCGAAACCACTTTTCGCCTTTCCATTTAATCAGTATTTTTTGACTTAAAATGCCCGTTAAAAATGGAATGCCCAGGTAAATCCCTACACTTTTAGCAATCTCTACAATAGAAATGGATACAACCAAGCCTTTTAAACCAAATAAAGGTGGCAAAATGGTAATAAAGAAATAGGCGAACACACTGTAAAGCAATACCTGAAAAATACTGTTCAGGGCAATCAAACCAGCAGCATATTCACGGTTTCCGTCGGCAAGATCGTTCCACACCACCACCATGGCAATACACCTGGCTAAACCGATCATAATTAAACCGACCATGTATTCAGGATAACCATGTAAAAAGATAATCGCCAGGAAAAACATTAAAAATGGGCCAACAATCCAATTTAAAACCAGCGAAGCCCCCAAAACCCTGGTATTTTTAAATACTTCCCCCAAGTTTTCATAATTTACTTTTGCCAAGGGCGGATACATCATCAGTATTAATCCAATTGCCAGGGGAATGTTGGTATTTCCACTGGAAAATGAATTGATGAATACCGCAGAAGAAGGAAATAAATAGCCTAGCGATACGCCTAAAAGCATCGAAAAAAAAATCCAGATCGTTAAATACCGGTCTAAAAAACTGAGCTGTTTTCGTTTAACTACAGGCGCACAATTATTTGCCGACATCTTTATCCTTTTAAGTTTTCGTTTACAAAATCCTCCATGTAAGCTTTAACCATGTCTCTTGTGCTTCTGAATTGTGCCATAATTTCTGCCTCAGTACCTACCGCTTTAGCCGGATCGGGAAAATTATGGTGCAATTTTATGGCCTGAGTTGGGAAATACGGACAACTTTCTTTCGCATGATCGCAAACCGTAATCACATAATCAAAAGGAACATCAAAATATTCTTCAATATTGTTTGATGTTTGGCTGGAAATATCGATTCCATCTTCCGCCATTATTTTTATTGCCCTGGGGTTTACGCCGTGTACTTCAATACCAGCACTGTAAATTTTAGCTTTATTTTGTGTGAAAAATTTTAAATAACCTTCTGCAAGTTGACTTCTGCAACTATTTCCGGTACAAAGCACCAATATATTCTTCATGACTGTAAATTTTTAATGATTAACAGCAGCCACTTCCAGGGCTACAACTATTTTGGCCTGCTGTAAGGTTAACAAGTTTTATTTCTTTCTTTTCTGGCTGGGCTGGTGTGCAGCATTCTTCGCCAGTTTCGGTGGTACCACAACTCCCGCCCGGGTTAATGGCTTTACATTGGGTAGCATCGGGTGTTAGGTCTATAACCAGAATTTTCTCCCTCAATATTAAATTCCCCCGGAAACATTTGTCTCGTATCGAACGCAGAATTACCAAATTCAATTTTTACAATTCCATTCGGGTTTAGTGGAAGTTTACTTTCTACAAGATTGATAATGGACAATGCTTTTTTCACCTCCATAGCCCTATCCTTTTCTTCCTCGGCAGGTTCCCATAATTGTACAATAATTTCCGTCCAGGCGTTCATCACGCCTCCACAATCTACTGAAACGATGGGCGCTTGTTTAATTTCGGTGATGTGATAATTGGCATTTACCCATTTACCCGGAGCATATTGAAACTGTAAGGTTAATTCGGGATGTTGTTGAAGGTGAGCCTTAAAGCTGCTCCATTCAATAGAAAATGTATTAATCATAATATTGCAATTTAACGATTGATTTATGTAAAAAATTTTAACAGCAGTTTTGCCCGCCTTTATATGAGGCAAAGAAATTGCCTAGCTGTGTTTCTAGTAACTTCCAGGTTTTAGGTGCTATACAATAGCAAATACTCACACCTTCTATAGTGCCTTGAATTATACCAGCATTTTTAAGTTCTTTTAAATGCTGAGAAATGGTGGCCTGAGCTAAACCTAATTCCTCAACCAAATCGCCACAAATACAGGTATTTGATTTAAGGATGCGTTGAAGAATCGCAATCCGCGCCGGATGAGCCATTGCTTTTAACAACGCTGCCATCTGGTTCTGCTCTTCAGTGAAGATTTCTGCTTTGGTAAGTCCCATAATTTTATATCGCAATATTACGATAGAAGAATCAGAAATCAAAATTTATTTCAATCATAAATCATAGCCAAATGAGGAATCTCAAAAGCTAAAAAAAACCGTTAACTAAAATTAGTCAACGGTTCAACTTATATAGGGATGAAGAAAATTATTTCTTTGGTTTTGCGCTCATGTAAAAGGTAAGCTTTCCACCGTTGGTAATGTCTGAATGTTTAATTTTATGATCGGTAATTTCTTTGCCGTTCAATAAAACCTTTTCTACGTAAACATTTTTATCGCTTTGTTTAATCGTTTCAACCGTAAAGGTTTTTCCGTTTTCTAAATTGATGATAGCGTTATTAACCAACGGACTGCCTAAAGAGTAAACATCAGAACCAGGTGATACCGGATAAAAACCTAATGAAGAAAACATATACCAGGCACTCATTTGTCCGCAATCATCATTTCCACCCAAACCATCAGCGGTAGGTTTATATTGCATATTTAATATATGGCGGATCTGTGCTTGTGTTTTCCATGGCTGATCGGTCCAGTTGTAAAGGTATGCAATGTGATGTGCTGGTTCGTTGCCATGCACATAGCCACCAATAATACCTTCGCGGGTGATGTCTTCTGTATGTGCAAAAAACTCATCAGGTAAATGCATGGTAAACAAGGTATCTAATCGTGTTGCAAATTTCTTTTTACCCCCCATCATTTCAATCAGCGAAGCAGGATCCTGTGGCACAAAAAAACTATAATTCCAGCTATTACCTTCAATAAAACCCTGTCCTTCTGTATCTTTTGGATCAAATTCCTTTTTAAAAGTTCCATCAGCCAACTTCGGACGCATAAAACCGGAAGCACTATCGTAGTTATTTTTCCAGTTGTTAGAACGCTTGATAAACTCGTTGTAAATGTCCATACGGTTTAATTTTTTCGCCAATTGCGCAATAGACCAGTCATCGTACGAATATTCTAAGTTATTGGAAACTGAAATTCCCGATTTTTCTGCCGGGATATAACCTTTATCCATGTAATAACCAATACCTTCATAATCGCGGTGTTTAGCCGTTGCAACACAGGCATCCAACGCTTTATTTGCATCTCCGTTGTAAGTACCTTTTATAATGGCATCAGAAATTACCGAAACACTGTGGTAACCGCACCATACACCAGTTATCGTTGGCATAATGCGACCAGATTGGCAACATATGCAAACTACTTTGATCGTAATGCGCTAACATCGATTTTACCATATCGTTGCTACGACCAGGTTGTACAATGTTAAAAAATGGGTGTAAGGCCCTATAAGTGTCCCAAAGTGAAAATGTAGTGTAATTGGTAAAACCATCAGCTTTGTGTACACCCTGATCTAAACCTTTATATTCTCCGTTAATATCGGTATAAGTAGTTGGGTTAATGAAAGCATGATATAAAGCGGTATAAAAATTTACTTTATTATCGTTTGATGTAGTTACCTGAATTTTATTAAGTTCTTTGTTCCAGGTAGCCTGCGCCTGAGCTTTTACTTTTTCGAAATCCCAGCCCGAAATTTCTGCACGCATGTTCTGCAAAGCATTTTCCTGACTAACCGGAGATAAAGCAAATTTAATTTTAATCTTCTCCCCTTCCTGGGTATCGAAATCGAAGAACATTTTTAACTTTTTGCCTGCAATTTCCGGGAAGTTTTGTTCCTGGTTAAATTTACCCCAAAAGCCTCTGTAGGCTTGTTTTGCATCATAGCTTTTTCTTCCGTAGCTTTTAAAAGGTTTAGAAAAACTCATCGCAAAATAAACGGTTCTGGTTCTGGCCCAACCATTGGTTTGGCGGTAACCTGTAATCAAGGTATCGTTCACCACACGAACGTAAGTCCACACGGTTTTTTCTTCATAATTGTAAATGCCAGCCATCAGATCGAGTATAATGTGCGATTGATCTGATTTAGGAAAAGTATATTGGTGCATCCCTACCCTCGTGGTTGAGGTTAATTCTGCTGTTATGTTATCATCATCCAGTTTTACTTTATAGTAACCGGCCTCTGCAACTTCATTGGCATGCGAAAATGCTGAGCGATAGCCACCTTTAGGATCTGAAGCCGTACCCGGATTTAACTGAAGTTTGCCTTGTGTAGGCATAATTAGGAAATCGCCTAAATCTGAGTGCCCGGTGCCACTGAAATGTGTATGGCTAAAGCCCGTAATGGTTTTATCTTCGTATTTATAACCAGCACAGTATTTATAAACATCACCATTGTATTTTCCATTTACTTCATAAGATAAGGTATCTGTTTCAGGACTTAACTGTACCGAACCGAATGGAACTGTGGCACCCGGATAAGTATGCCCCATTTTTGATGTACCGATTATTGGTTTTACATACTGTACCAAATTCTGCTGTGCCGATGCCATTATGGATGAAAGCAAAAGACAAGGCAGGATAACTTTTTTAAACATATTTTTAAAAATTAGCTTGTTTTGTTTGAAAATTCTAAGGTATTAATTAAACTCCAAATGTCAATAAAATATGAGACTAAAACGTTTAAGTAAAACAAAAAATACAATATAGGAGCATGAAGATACAATTTATTGTGATTTAAACCTCGCAGGTTTCGAAACCTGCGAGGTTTATGTGCTTAAACGACAGACTTTGTTAATAAATCTGATGAAACGGAAAGCCCGCAACCCGATTTTCATCGCGTGAGGACTTGCAGTGATAGCAAAACTACGGGCAGCCATTAACACAGAACCAATCATTTTCAAATATTATTGACCACCTAAGTCACCTTAAAACATCTAAGTGATAAGCTCATACAATTTAGCTACCGCTTTTTACAAGTAACTGACTTCCTTTAAATAATTTCAGCTAAATAAACCTTATTTTTGCAACCAATAATTTTAAGATGAGTAAACACGGTAGAATTCTGGTTGCCATGAGTGGCGGGGTTGATAGTTCGGTAGCGGCTGTAATGTTGCATGAGCAGGGTTATGAGGTTATTGGATTAACTATGAAAACCTGGGATTATGCGAGTTCTGGTGGTAGCAGCAAGGAAACTGGTTGTTGCTCATTGGATAGTATTAATGATGCCCGTACGCTTGCCGTAAACTATGGCTTTCCACATTATATACTGGATATTCGCGATGAGTTTGGCGATTACGTGATTGATAATTTCGTGGATGAATACCTGGCGGGAAGAACACCAAATCCTTGCGTGTTATGCAACACCCACATTAAATGGGAAGCTCTATTAAAACGTGCCAATAAACTGGATTGCGAATTTATTGCAACCGGGCATTATGCCAATATCCGCCAGCAAGATAGTGGCCGTTATGTAATTTCGAAAGGTAAAGACGAAAACAAGGATCAATCTTATGTATTGTGGGGTGTTTCTCAGGAAAACCTTTCGCGCACAAAATTCCCATTGGGCAGTTTTGCTAAATCTGACATCAGGCAAATGGCTTTAGATATGGGTCAGGAAGAACTGGCCAAAAAATCGGAGAGTTACGAAATCTGTTTCGTGCCGGATAATGATTACAGAGCTTTTTTAAAACACAAAGTAGAAGATCTTGAAGATAGGGTTGCCGGTGGAAATTTCATTTTAAGCAATGGGATGATTGTTGGGCAACACAAAGGTTATCCTTTTTATACTATTGGCCAACGTAAAGGTTTGGGCGTTGCTTTTGGCGAGCCTATGTTCGTAACTCAAATTTTGCCAGAAAGCAATACGGTAGTATTAGGTAAAGCTGAGGAGCTGGAACGCAGGGAAGCAATGGTTCGTAATGTAAACCTCGTAAAATACGCAAGTATTGAAGAACCGATGAATGATGTAATTACTAAAATCCGTTATAAAGATGCAGGTATGCTAAGTACCATTGTGCAGGAAAAAGATAAAATGCGGGTTGTGTTTGATCACAACGTTTCTGCAATTGCTCCTGGTCAATCGGCTGTATTTTATGAAGGAAATGATTTATTGGGCGGAGGTTTCTTAGTTTAATTAATTTTAATTAGGAGTTATTCTAGGAAGATTGATTTTGAATTAAATTCAGGGTGACGAGCGAAAAATAAAGTATCTCATAAAGAAACCGTCCTGCTGAATTCATTTCAGCATCTTTTTTGATTATATATGATAAGTTAATATTAAAATAATCGGTCGAGTACAGTTGTGACTATACCTAACAGACCCTAAAATAAAATCAGGGTGACGAGCGAAAAATATAGTATCACAAGAGAAACCGTCCTGCTGAATTTATTTCAGCATCTTTTTCGATCATATTTGATAAGTAAAAATTAAAATAATCGGTCGATTATAACTGTGGCTATACCTCACAGACACTGAAATAAATTCAGGGTGACGAGCGAAAAATTAAGTATCTCATAAAGATCCGTCCTGCTGAATTTATTTCAACATCTTTTTCGATCATGTTTGATAAGTAAAAATTAAAATAATCGGCCGAATATAATTGTAGCTATACCTTACAGACCCTGAAATAAATTTAGGGTGACGAGCGAAAAATTAAGTATCTCATAAAGAACCGTCCTGCTGAATTTATTTCAGCATCTTTTTCGATCATGTTTGATAAGTTAAAATTGAAATAATCGGTCGATTATAACTGTAGCTATACCTCTCAGACCCTGAAATAAATTCAGGGTGACGAGCGAAAAATAAAGTATCACATAAAGAACCGTCTTGCTGAATTTATTTCAGCATCTTTTCCGATTCTATTTGATAAGTAAAAATTAAAATAATCGGCAGATTATAATTGTGGCTCTACCTCACAGACCCTGAAATAAATTCAGGGTGACGATAACTACAAAAAAATTATTCACTCCCTTTAAATATATTAATTGAAGCTGTTTTCCATTGGAGGTAGCCTAAATTACCACAGATCTGTGCTACAAAATTCTCGATTTCTTCTGGCACATCATTTACCACGCGCCACCTTATGGTATACTTAGGATTATAACTGATATACACAACCAAATCATCTTTGCGCTGCCCTATGGCGTTTAAATGTTGCAAATGAATATCCTGAAGATCTGCCGCAGCAATCCTCAGTCGCTCATTCATAATTTTGCCCAAAGATGCGTCTGGTCTAAAATCAGTTTCGAATATAGGTAAAACGGTAACTGTCATAAAAATATATTAGCAAGCAACGGTTTAAAAAGCATTTAATCTGTTATTAAACTAAAAATGTCTGCCGACTCTTTATTAAGGTATCATGCTCTTCAAACAAATTTATGCTAAAAATATTAGTAATTAAAATTTTTAATGCATTTTTTTAGTAAAATTTAAACTATGCCATAAGTGTGACAATAATTATAGGGAAGTTGATAACTTTAAATATGTGCATAAATATTATAAACATCTGATAGTAAGATAAGTTATCCTAATATAAAAGTAGAGCTTATGAAAAAGTGCATCTATGTTGTGGAAGATAATCCAAATATCAGGGAGATTATCGAATTCTTACTAATTGAAGAACTTTATGAAGTAAGAACCTGTCCAAATACAAATGAATTTTGGCTTCAGATGGATAAACAGATACCAGACATGGTGATTTTGGATATTATGCTACCTGATGGAAATGGACTTGACATTTGCAATACTTTGAAACGGAACATTAGAACACATGATATCCCTGTGATGATGATGTCGGCTAATAACCACTTAAATGCTGTGAAAGCTAAATGTGATGCAGAAGATTTCATCAATAAACCATTTGACCTTAATGATTTTGCGAGCCGGATAGAGAAATATCTAGCGGCTTAGTTTAAGAATAAAAGTCATTAGTTCACTTCATTTATGGCTAATCATTTAAGATTTACCAACTACCGATGAACTAATGACAATTTAACTTAAAAATTAATTAAATGAGATGCTTTCAATTGCTTTATCCAAAGCTTTATCTTTTAGGTCTGGAATACTTACCCCCTCGGCCCTATAGGTTGTAATATCAGTCATACCCATAAAACCCAATACCGATTTAAGATAAGATTCTGTAAAATCATAAGGTTTCATTGGTCCTTCTGAATATACACCACCGGAAGAGATTGCCAGATATACTTTTTTGTTTTTCACCAAGCCTTCTGGTCCGTTTTCTGAGTAACGGAAAGTGTGCCCAGCGCGTGCAATGTGATCGATCCATGATTTTAAAGTAGATGGAATGCCAAAATTGTACAGTGGCGCACCGATAACAATCACATCAGCATCTTTAAGTTCGGCAATGGCCTCATTAGAATGTTTTATGGCTTGTGTAAACTCTGGTGTATGGTCGCTCTACCGGAGTAAAAAAAGAATTGATGTGCACTTCTTCCAAATGTGGAAACGGTGTATTGGTTAAATCATGTACGGTTACCGTGCTGCCAGGATTTGCGGCCTGTAATTTTTCGACTATTGCATTTCCCAATTTAATACTGAAAGATGCTCCGCCCCTTGGGCTCGATATAAGATGTAATATTTTCATTTTTTTGCCTTTTTTTGTCTGGCAAAACTATGGATAGGAAATATCAAAAAGCTATTACTATACCAAAGGATAGCACTATCCTTTGGTATAGTTGAAATTTTTATCTTTTAAAATTGATCGAGATAATATGTACAACCGTCACTCTCCAAAATGGGCAATCTTAAAGCTTCCATACATTAAGATTTACGCATACGCGAGAACGACGGCAAGAAGAAAATATCGATTATGTTATTTCAACGCTTCTATTACAGCAACAAAACCACCATCTTTAACCATATTGATATCAATTGTTTCTCCGGCTCTAATCGGTTTAACAATTCGCTTAAAATCCATCGCCTGGAAATCGGCATTGATACCATCCTTAATCAGCGTGATCTGATAAATTGTATTTGCTTTTAAAAAACTTGCATCAACCTTTAAATCATGTTTTTGATCGTTACCCATGGCACCAATAAACCATTTTTCGCCCTTTCTTTTTGCCGTAACAATGTATTCGCCAACACTGGCATCCAAAATTTTAGTTTCATCCCAGGTTACCGGAACACTGGTAATAAAAGAAGTGGTTTCTGGCTCTCTTAAATAATTGAACGGATTATCTGCAAGCATCTGAAAACCGCTTTCAAAAACAATATACATGGCCAGCTGATGTACCCTTGTACCAATGCTCATGGTATTTACCCAACTTGGTTTATAATCTTGCTTGTGCGCCGAACGCATTGCTCCAGGTGTATAATCCATAGGGCCAACTGCATTACGTAGAAAAGGAAGAAATAAGTTATTATTTGGGGTAGCTAATCCGCCGCCAATATTTTGCTCCATTCCAATAACCCCTTCGTAAGAAAGTACATTCGGATAGGCAACTTCCAAACCAGCCGGTTTAAATGCGCCGTGAAAATCGACCAGAATATGGTGTTTTGCTGCTTCTTTGGCAACCCTGGTGTAGTAATTAACCATCCACTGATCGCTCCTATCCATAAAATCGATCTTTACCCCTGCAATTCCCCATTTATCCAAAGTTTCGAAAATGTTAAAGTTATTTTCTACAGCCAGCCAGGTAAACCAAAGTACAATTTTTACATTTTTTTGCTTACCATAAGCAATCAGCTCCTGTAGGTTAATTGTTGGATTTGGCTCAAAGGGATTTAAGGTTGTTTTTGCCCATCCTTCATCCATGATAATATATGGAATGCCAAATTTCGAGGCAAAATCGATGTAATATTTATACGTATCCTGATTGTAACCTGATTTAAAATCTACTCCATAAACATAGGCATTGTGCCACCACTCCCAAGTTACCTGTCCGGGTTTTATCCATTTTGTATCCTTCAACTGGTTGGGTGTACTGAGTTTATACACCATCTGGTTTGCTGCTAATTGGGTATCTTTATCTGTAATTACTAAAAAACGCCACGGAAATGATCTTTTACCTGAGGTTTTTGCAATATAATCGGCCTCTTTTAAAATTTTCTTGCTTCTGTCTCCATCTTCTCCAAAAGAAAGTGGCACTTTAGGAAAAACTGCGTCAATGGATTTATTATCAATAGCTTTAACAAATAAGCATGGATAATCATATAAATCGGCTTCTGATAACAATGCTTTATACTTGCCGGTATCAAAAAGGATCGGCAGTACACTCATTTTTTCCTTATTTACTTTACCAAGTTCGTTTTGGCGGTAAAGGATTTCGTAAGAAGTTTTAAATTCGCCTGTTTCCAAATAATCCGCTTTAACTGCATCATTAAAATTGATGTGTACATCTTCATTTTTTACAATAATCGAATCTTTTTTATTGGTAATGAAACGGTATGCTATGCCATCGTTATAGGCCCTGAATTCTACACTGAAATCACCTTTAAAATCAAGCTTTAACAAATTATAACGATTTTCTACAGTACTGTTTTTAAGTGGAACAATTGGGTTTGAACTGCTGTTTACAGAAGAAAGTGTTTTCTTCAACAATTTAGCATGATCGCCAAGCATTGCCTGCTCAAGGTTTAACTGTAAATATGAATTGGTTAAAAAAGGGTTTCCGTTAAAGGTTACCGAATAGGCAATCTTTTCCTTAATATTTACCTCAACTTTAATCCTTTTATCGGGCGATACCAGCTCAATAGGCGCGCTAAAAAGTTTAATGGCAAATACCAGCAATAAAATAACAATTGATAATGGTTTTTTCATGTTTGATTAGGTTTTCTTTGTGAGAATTTACTTGGTTATTGTTATTAAATCAATCGATAAAACGATTTAGTAAGTTAAAGTTAATGACAGTTTTGGATTTAACAACATTTTTGAAGAAAAACTCTGCTTTAAAAAACGTTAAATCGAGTAAGAAGCAGGGAATTAGTTTCCCTGCTGTCTCCTCACACCACCGTACGTACCGTTCGGTATACGGCGGTTTGTTAGAATAACTTCGTTTGGTGTGTCGTTTTCCAATAGTAATAATTGGTAAATCCATCAAGTCCATGCCTCAAAAAGAACTTCTTGTCAAGGGTTGTAAGTAATATCGGGCTGTTTGCAGTCCTACAGTACCCCTTACGGGTATTGGCCAATTGATAGGCCCTTGATTTTACCAACCCCATCTTCATTAAATTCCGCGCTCTACCCGTTATACTCTTCCATTGCTTCCAAAGAACAATCCGCAGTCTGGTCCTCATCAACTCGTCCAGTCTGGTCATATGACTCTTTGCTTCTGCAATAGAGAAATAATTAACCCAACCATGAATGATTTCCTTAAGCGTTAATATTCTTTCTTGGAATGGAACTGGTTGGCTACGTTTAGTTTGCTCCCGGATTTTCTCCTTGATCGCTCTTAGAGATTTGGATGAAATTCGCATCTTCCATCCCTCTTTGCTACCATAGAATGAAAACCCGGGCAGACTACTTTGGCTTGGCCTGCTAACCTTACTTTTTTCCCTGTTAACCTTCAGTTTCAGGCAGTCTTCCAGATATACTGAAATACTTCTCATTACCCGGTGTGCTGATTTCCTGCTTCTTAGATAGATACTGCAATCATCAGCATATCGCACGAACCTGTGCCCACGCTCTTCGAGCTTAACATCGAGTTCGTGAAGGATAACATTTGATAGTAACGGACTTAATGGACTGCCTTGTGGCGTTCCTTCTTTTCTTGGGCTGACCAATCCATTCTCCATGATCCCCACACTCAAATAAAGACGGATAAGCTTCAATGTCCGCTTATCCTTTATCTTTACTGACAGCAGATGCATAAGTTTATCATGGTTTACCCGGTCAAAAAATTTGTCCAGGTCAAGTTCCACAATCCAGGTGTAACCTGTGTTAAGATATTCCTGAGCCTTTAACACTGCCTGATGGGCATTGCGATCTGGCCGGAAACCATAACTATCAGAGGAAAAGTCGCCCTCGTACTTGGGGCTCAGCCATTGAGAGATGGCCTGCTGGATCAACCGGTCAATGACCGTTGGGATGCCAAGCATCCTCTTACCACCACTGCCTTTGGGTATCTCTACCTTTCTTACAGCGTTCGGTCGGTAATGGCCTGATAAAATATCACTCCGTAATGCCTGCCAGTTAGCATTCAGGTAGTCGCGAAGTTCATCGGTCTGCATACCATCAATACCACCAGCACCCTTATTGGCAGTAACCTGCCTAAAGGCTCTTTGTACATTTCGGATGTCTAATATTTCTTCAAGCATAATACTAAAAAAAAACTCCTTCCCAGGCATTGTGTACATTGGTTGCACGGCTCGAGCTCAGCTCCTCTTATAATTTACTCTCGGATTCCGTCCTACCCTCATATAAGCAGTTCTCTAATGTGGTTCCGCTGTAAACGCTCTGCCATAAACTTCCTGTTTCCTTTGCCATCCTAACATTTGGTCCTTTCTGCATCCGAAAAATGCAGTACTACGACCGCTGCTGACTTCTGATTGAGGCATTTAACATCTCTGCCAAATGTTTCTTCTCCTGTAATCGCGCTTACAATTGACAGAACTCATTCAGATCTCCCGGGGTAAGACAATCTACTTCCTATGGATGTGGCCTCTGTATCTGCGTAATAGTCCCCGTGCAGTATTGGGCTTCTGTTTGTTTCGCAACATCACCCGGACTAAATCCGCCTCGTATACAGTTTCTGTTCGTAAGCCCCCATATTTGCCGCGGACTTCCTTCAGATTCGCAGTCACCCACGACACCCTTGTCTCGAGCTAACACTTCCTACTGCTAAGCGTGTTCGGGACTTGAACCCTATAGTCGATTGCCATGCCCGGCGCACGAAAAAAAAGAGCCGGCGTTTGCCGACTCTTTCATTTAATTGCTTAAATCAATATTATTTATTTAAAGTACTAACCTCTTTTAGGTGTTTTTTTAAAACTGGCAAATATTTATTGGCATAGGCCTTAACTGCCGCGTCTGTTGATTGCGATGCTTTTTCAAATAATGCCACTGCATTTTGGTGATCGGTAACCATCATTTGAACATAAGCCTTATCAAATGAAGTTCCGCTGAGTTTGTTCAGTTGTTCTGTAGCATTTGTTACATCATATTCATTTCCTCCTTTAGTAGTTAGGCCGGTATTGCCAGCTTCACCACCGGTATTTTTCACTCTTGAGGTATCTTTCAAGTTTTCTGGGGCCGAGTCTACCCTTCCATCAGGTCTTTGACCATCATCTGGCGTGCTATTTGGCAAATTAACTTTCTTAAGCTTTGCCAAAACTTTTAATTCTTCGTTGGCTTTGGTATGATCATCCACCATCATTCGGCCAAATGCCTTAACTTTTTTATCGGCAGCTTTATCGGCAGCAAGTTTTCCTGTTAATACCTCTTTCATTCCGGCAATCGCTGCTTGTTGCAAAAACTGTTCAGTTGTTAAACTATCCGCTTTCTGGATATAATCAAATGTTGTAGCATAGTGCCAATCAGTGTTTGCAATTGCGTTAAATGATGTGGCTGAAACAATCATTCCCACTACTGCTATTTTTTTGGTATTAAAATGGTTTTTCATGGTTAATTAATTAAGGTTAAATGCATTACTATAACCCGATTAATACTTAAAAAGTTTCATCGATTGCTATTGTTGATTCAAATACCGCACAACATACAGGGTTTAATAATTTATTTTTTCCTAAACCTAATTTGTTTTCATCCTGTTCTATAATAAAAACATTTACATTATGGAAAATCAAGAGAACAATCACCAAGAGGAAGAAATTCAAAATATTGAGCAGTTTCAGATTAACCGCTCAGAAGGAAATGCAGCTGAAGGATACAATACTCCTGAGCCAGATGATGATGAATACACTGAAGATGAAGTGCCGTTTGCAGATGGAGAAGGTACTTTGTTAAATGATGAAATTGAAGGGCCTGATGATGAAGATGATGAGGATTTGGGCGATGATGATGTAGTGGAAGAAGGCGACGACTACAATGAATCAGATATAGAAGAGCTGGATAAAGATCCGAATGCTTATGATGAGGATGACAGTGAGCTTTTGTAAATTAAAAAAAGCATTAAAAAGATGCCAGATTGAAAACCAGTCTGGCATTTTTATTTAAATAAAGATGAGCCACAATATTTACAAAACAGTGCATCATTATCATGCCCTTCCCTACTGCAATTTGGACAAGATTCTGGTAGTTCTTTTTTCTGCCTGGAAGCAACTGCGATATCGTGGGTGATAATTCCGGTTGGTACAGCGATAATTGCATAACCGATTAGCATTACAACCGAAGCTACAAACTTGCCCAGCGGTGTAATGGGCGAAATGTCGCCATATCCTACTGTAGTTATGGTAACTATAGCCCAATAGATACTTTCTGGAATATTAGAGAAACCATTTTCACGTTTTTCTACCAGGTACATGATCGATCCAAGAATAACCGTTATGGTTAATACAGTGAGCAGAAAAATGCTTATTTTCCGAACACTATTTTTCAGTGCCTGCGTTAAGAAATTAATCTCGGTTAAAAAATGGCCAAGTTTAAATATTCTGAAAACCCTAAGTAACCTCAAAGCCCTAAATACCAATAACGATTGCGCACCGATAAAAAAGATACTTAAATATGAGGGCAATAGTGCAACCAGATCAATAATACCCAACGGACTGAATACATACCGAATTGGCTTTCTGATACTTACCAGCCTTAAAATATATTCTATAGTAAAAAGCGATGCAAAAACCCATTCAGTAATATTGAATAATTTGCCATATTGCTGATGAATACTCACCACACTATCGAGCATTACCACAATAATACTCGAAAAAATGGCAATCAATAGGCCAACATCAAAAGCCTTACCTGCGGGCGTGTTCGATTCGTAAATGATTTCGTGTAGTTTGAAACGCCAATCTTTTGAGGGGTTTGATGCCATATTAACAGTTAATTCTGGTTAAAGTTAAAGGAAATTTAAACCAATTTCCCTTAATATTTTGCTCATACACCAACATTTTTAATGCCAATTGCTCGGTAAATTAGTCTTTTAAACCCTAACCAAAAGAAACCACAAAATGAGAAAAACATTTTTATCAGCTTTGCTGCTGCTTAGTTTTGCCTTACCAGGCTTGGCCCAAAAGCGATTGGGAAACGAAACTGCTGCTCAAAAAACCAAACGAATGGAATGGTGGACGGATGCCCGCTTCGGAATGTTTATCCATTGGGGGCTTTATGCTTTACCTGCGCGCCACGAATGGGTAAGAAATGCAGAACGCATAACAAACGAAAATTATCAGAAATATTTCGATCAGTTTAATCCCGATCTCTTTGAACCTAAAAAATGGGCAAAGGAAGCTAAAGCGGCAGGAATGAAATATGCCGTATTAACCACTAAACACCACGAAGGATTTACATTATTCGACAGTAAATACACCGATTATAAGGCCACCAATACTCAGGCTAAACGAGATTTAGTAAAAGAGTTTTTAGATGCATTTCGCGCAGAGGGTATTAAAGTTGGCTTTTATTATTCACTGATAGACTGGCACCACCCTGATTTTCCGGTTGACAAATACCATCCTTTAAGGCCACAGACAGAAAGTGATGAAGCTTACGCTGACCTAAATAAAAACCGTGATATGGCAAAGTATCGAAAGTATTTGTACAATCAGGTAACAGAATTGCTAACCAAGTATGGAAAAATTGATATTCTTTGGGCCGATTTCTCTTATCCCGGCAAGTATGGCAAAGGCCGTGATGATTGGGGTTCGGTAGAACTGCTTAAGCAGATTAGGAAACTGCAACCGCAAATTATAGTAGATAATCGTTTAGACCTTAATGATTATGAAGATGGTACTGATTTTGAAACCCCTGAGCAGGTTGGTCCGAAAGAATTGGAAAAATACCGCGGTAAAGTTTGGGAAACCTGTCAAACCTTTTCAGGTTCATGGGGATATCACCGCGACGAAAACACCTGGAAAAGCAACAGAAAATTATTGGATCTGCTCATTACTTCAGTAGCCAATGGCGGCAATTTATTGTTAAATGTTGGTCCGACTGCCCGCGGAGAATTCGATAGCAGAGCCAATACCGCATTGGATAGTTTGGCCTTATGGATGCATGCCAACTCGAAATCTATTTACCATTGCACTTTTGCTCCTGCCGGATATAAAGCAGCCGACGGAATAAAACTAACCTATAATAAGGATACTAAAAAGCTTTATGTACACCTTTTCGAATACCCCAACACTGGATACCTCACCTTAGAGGGATATAAAGACAAAACAAAATATGCCCAGTTTTTACATGATAATTCAGAAATACAGGTCGATGTGGAAAAATCTACCGGGAATAACCTTGTTTTAAAACTTCCGAAGAGGAAACCTGATTTTGAGATTCCGGTAATCGAACTGACTTTAAATTAATCTACCTATTTTTAAGTTAAGCCCGTAAGTTAATTCTTGCGGGTTGTTTTTTTTGAACTGCATAACAAACCTTATCCGGAAATGAACAAAACATTCTCAGAATTTTATTGTCTACAAATAAAAACATTATGAAAGTAAAAGGTGCATTTGTTTACCCTCTCGAAACAGGTGAAAAAGCTTTAATCCTCCTAGCCGAAAGCAAAACAGATCAGGATAAACTTTATCACTATTTAACGATAGATGCCTACAAATTTAAAAGAGAAATTGCAGAGGAAGAACCCAATATTGGATGGATTTCTGCAGGTTATAAAAATGAGCACAATGAAATTACATGGAATCAGGAGTATATCCCGGTGCCCAAATGGTACGATCTGAATTAAATCATATTAAACATATTGATGCCAAATGATGTTAAAATAATTATGAAGTTTATTGTCCTGCTAATTTTATTCTTTTCCTGTTATGTAACATCCTTTGCCCAGTATACAGATAGTACAAATTACCATGTATTGCTTACCTCAACAGGATCAATTAACCGAACAAATGAAGATCGTGCCTATTTACTAAACAACGCATTAAATTTCGGCATGAAAAAGAAAAGTTTTGTTTTAAACTCCAGTTCGGCCTGGCTTTATGGCAAACAAAATAACAATTTAACCAATAACGACTTTTCTACCACGCTTAACTTCAACCTGTACAAAACTTTTCCTCACTTTTATTATTGGGGTTTGGTAAATTACAATACCAGCTACTCGCTAAAACTTAAAAATCAGCTGCTTGCCGGAGGAGGAATTGCGTATAGTATTTTAGATAGAACAAATGCCTATATTAATTTAAGCAACGGTGTGCTTTTTGATCAAAGTAGCCTCATTGTTGGCGATAGTTACCATACTTATAGGAATTCTTTGAGATTACAATATCATTTCGCTATTAAAGAATTGATTACTATTGATGGAAATCATTTTTTACAAAATTCTTTCGACAGAAAAGGCGATTATATCATCCGATCAAGCACCACGCTTGGCTTAAAATTGCGCAAATGGATAAGCCTTACAACTGCGCTTACTTACAATAAGCTTAATATAACCCAAAGTGAAAACTTAAACCTTACTTATGGTTTAACATTGGATAAGTACTTTTAGCTAAGTTATTAAACTGATTACTAAGATCAGTTGGTTAGGGAAGCCCAAAGGTTATTTACATTGTTGTATATCACAAATAAAACATTGGACTACTAAATTATTTATGCAGATAACAATTCACCCTGGTTTAAATTCGCATAAGCTTTGGCCTGCACCACATTACCTATAATAATAATAGCGGGATAAGTTAATCCTGCTTCTTCGGCCGATTTTTGCAGATTTTGCACTGTACATACTACCTGTTTCTGATGAGGCAAGGTAGCATGCTGAATTATTGCAGCTGGCATATTACCTAAACCAGCATCGCAATAGGCTTTAACAATTTCACCAACCTTTTTCATACCCATGTAAATCACAACTGTAGCCGAACTCTTCATGGCGCATTTTAGGTCGTTGGTTAAGCTTCCGTCTTTCTTGGTTCCGGTAAGAATCCAAACACTTTCACTTATCCCACGGTGGGTTAAAGGTACATCTATAAAACCTGCACCTTGCATACTGCTTATTCCTGGTATATAATGACATGTAATCCCTCTGGCTTCTGCATAAATCAATTCTTCGAACCCTCTGCCAAAAATAAATGGATCTCCACCCTTTAATCGCACTACAACTTTAAAATTTTGAGCATTTTCTACAATTAAATCGTTTATTTTCTCCTGTGGGGTGTAATTTCCATAAGGTTGTTTACCAACATAGATCATTTTACAGTTTTTTGGAGCAATTTTTAGCAATTCTTCGTTGCTTAGGTTGTCGTAAAGTATAACTTCTGCCCTTTTTAGCACATTAAATGCTTTGATAGTGATTAATTCTGGATCACCAGGACCTCCACCCATTATAAAAAGCCCAAAATCAGTCGTTTTTTCTACCATAATTTTAATGATTTAACTATTTAATGATAAAAGTGATGAAATTTTATTAAAAAAGTAAATATTTTATGATAAATATCACTTTTAAATAACTTTTTACTCAATAATAATCTATATTTGAATATCAAAAATCATATAAAAACAATATCATGATTTAAAAAACCAATTATTTACGTTGAAAAACATAGTGTGATGAATAATTGAATAAATAAAACGACTGATACAACTAACAAACTCAAAATACCTTTAAGATTTATGAAAGAACCACAGATAATCGTAATAGGAAATGGAATGGTGGGATATAAATTCTGCGAAAAGTTAAGATCAAAGACAAAA
The DNA here is from genome assembly GCF_979252805.1 of Pedobacter sp. AC402. Lineage (NCBI taxonomy): Bacteria > Pseudomonadati > Bacteroidota > Sphingobacteriia > Sphingobacteriales > Sphingobacteriaceae > Pedobacter > Pedobacter sp. AC402. Next base: position 147,405 of record NZ_CEEDAI010000007.1, read on the forward strand.
TCTTTCAAAATTATTGTTTTTGGCGAAGAACCTCGCAGGGCTTACGACCGTGTACACTTAAGCGAATACTTTAACGGCAAAACAGCTGATGATCTCTCACTTTCTACAGAAAACTGGTATCAAGAACAGGATATTACCTTATTTTTAAATAATCCGGTAACACAAATAGACCGTGAACATAGAAAGGTTTACACCGCTAACGGAGCAGACTACAGTTACGATATTTTAGTTTTCGCTACGGGTTCTGGTGCTTTTGTACCCAATATACCCGGAATTGAAAAAGATGGCGTTTTTGTTTACCGCACAATAGAAGATCTGGATTTGATTAGTGGTTATGCAAAAAAGGCTAAAACGGCTTCGGTTATTGGAGGCGGTTTATTGGGTTTAGAAGCCGCTAAAGCGTTAATCGATCTGGGAATTGAGAAAACGAGTATCATTGAATTTGCTCCCCGCTTAATGCCGAGGCAAATTGATGCGGCCGGTAGCGACATGCTTAAATCGAAACTAGCAGATTTAGGTTTACACATCCACTTAAATAAAAACACCACCAGTATTGAAGGCGACGGCCGCATTACCGCATTAAAATTTAGCGATGATACGGTTATAGATGTTGATATGCTGGTGATTTCTGCCGGTATTAAACCACGTGATGAACTGGCAAAAGCCTGCGGTGTTGAAGTTGGTGCACGAGGGGGAATTATCGTTAACGAAAAAATGCAAACCAGCGATCCTGCCATATATGCCATTGGTGAATGTGCTTTATACGATGGAATGATTTATGGTTTAATTGCCCCAGGTTATGAAATGGCCGAAGTATTGGCCACAAACCTTTGCCAAGGCGATAAAGCTTTTACCGGATTTGACATGAGCACTAAACTCAAACTCATCGGCATCGACGTAGCGAGTTTCGGCGATAACTTTATTACTGAACCAGATTGCCGCACCATCATTTTCGAAAACAAACACAAAGGAGTTTACAAAAGAATAAATGTTAGTAATGACGGGCAATACCTTTTAGGAGGTATATTAATTGGAGATGCAACAGCGTACAACCTGCTGTTGCAAACCTCTAATAACCGAATTGTTTTACCAGAAAACCCTGAAGAACTGATACTTGGTGCACGGGGAGGAAGTGAACCAGCTGGCGGGGCCGGAATTACCGGTTTACCGGATAGTGCATTAATATGCAGTTGCGAAGGTGTTACTAAAGGCGATATCTGTGCTGCGGTAGCAGATGGTTCTTGCGAAAACATCGATGACCTGAAAAAATGCACCAAAGCAGGTACCGGTTGTGGTGGTTGTTTACCAATGGTAAAGGATTTAATGACTTACACCTTAAAATCACAAGGCAAATACATTAAAAATGTAATCTGCGAGCATTTTAATTATAGCCGGCAAGAACTTTTTGACCTGATCCATATCCACGAATTAAAAAGTTATGATGAGGTGCTGGATGCCTTAGGCAAAAATGATGGCTGCGAAGTGTGCAAACCACTGGTATCGTCACTCCTTGCCAGCTTATGGAACGAAATGATCCTTAAAAAAGGAAACGATGTAGCGCAAGACAGTAACGACCGTTTTTTGGCCAACATCCAAAAAGGAGGTTCATATTCTGTAGTGCCAAGGGTGCCGGGTGGAGAAATTACACCTGATAAATTGATTGTAATTGGCGAAGTTGCTAAAAAATACAACCTCTACACCAAAATAACCGGCGGGCAACGGATAGATATGTTTGGCGCACACCTTAACGATCTTCCCATCATTTGGGAGGAATTAATTGCGGCCGGCTTTGAAAGCGGGCACGCCTATGGAAAAGGTTTAAGAACAGTTAAAAGTTGCGTGGGTAGCACATGGTGCAGGTTTGGATTACACGACAGTGTTAGTTTTGCCATCAGGATTGAAGAAAGATACAGAGGCATACGGGCGCCTCATAAATTTAAGTCGGCTGTAAGTGGCTGTATAAGAGAGTGCGCAGAAGCCCAAAGTAAAGATTTTGGCATTATTGCCACCGAAAAAGGCTGGAATTTGTATGTGTGTGGTAATGGAGGGAGCAAACCACAACATGCCCTTTTGCTGGCTACAGACTTGGATAGCGAAACCTGCATCCAATACATCGACAGATTTTTAATGTTTTACATCCGTACCGCTGATCCACTTACCCGTACGGCAACCTGGCTGAACAAAATGGAAGGTGGAATAGATTATTTGCGAAATGTAATCATCAATGATAGTTTGGGTATGGCGGCCCAATGGGAAAATGAAATTGAAAATTTAATTGCCTCGTATAAATGTGAGTGGAAAGAAGCTGTTGAGAACCCTGCAATCAGAAAAAGATTCTCTCATTTTGTAAACGCACCTGAAGATAAAGACCCAACAATCGAATTTGTTGAAATGCGCGGACAAAAAAGAACCGCAGAATGGAAAACCTTATAAACTAATCCTTTACAAACTTTATAAAACCCAAAATTATGAAAGAACAATCGAATTGGCTGGCAGCGTGCCGAGTCGAGGATGCCATTGAAAACGGTGGCGTGTGTGTAAAACATGGTGAAGAGCAGATTGCACTTTTCTATTTCACCAGAAGAAATGAGTGGTATGCCACTCAAAATGAATGCCCGCATAAAAAGCAGATGGCACTAAGCCGTGGCATGATTGGCTCTACTACCGATGAACCTAAGGTAGCATGCCCTTTCCACAAAAAAACATTCTCATTGAGCACCGGCGAATGTTTAAGCGGCGATGAATGCGCCATAAAAACCTATCCTGTAAAGATAGAAAACGGAACTGTTTACATTGGCACAACGCCAAAATCTTAACCTGACCCAGTAAGATTTAAACTTTTCCGGATTAAAAATTTAACCAAACCAAAACATCATGAAAATATCTAATTATGTAGCCATAACAGGCTGCCTCGCACTTACCTTGTTCTTTTTTTCGGCAAAATCGCAAACTAAAGCTGTTTTATTCGATGGTACCATCGTTGCAGGTTATGTTGATCACGGTGCTTTTATCAACTGTACCGGTCCGAGTATAAAATTTAGCAAAAAACCTTATACCATATTACTGGGGCTACTTCCAAGCTTACGAATCAAAGAAGATAAAGTTGCTGCCGGTGCCCCAAAAAATGCGGCCCTTACGCCAAACCTTGGTTTTGGCTTAACGGCAGCATTCCGGCATATCGCACTACAGGTTCCGCTATATTATAATCCTAAAACTGCCGTAAAAAATGGTAAATGGAACGCGGGTGTAGGCTTAGGCTATAAATTTTAACATGAACCGTTTCACGCTAAAACCGAACATTATGATACAGAATACCACAACTAAACCACTGGATAAACTTAATATATTTTCGCTTAAGGGTGTTCAGATGAAGACCTTCCACATTACCTGGCTTACATTTTTCTTCTGTTTTTTCGCCTGGTTTGGAATGGCCCCTTTGATGAAGATTGCAAGAGAGCAGCTTCACCTCACTAAAGATCAGGTTGGCAATATTCAAATTGCCTCAGTATCGGCCACCATAATTGCCCGTTTACTTATAGGTAGGTTGATTGATAAATTTGGGCCTAAACTGATTTATACCTGGCTTTTAGTGCTTTGCGCCATTCCGGTACTCTTAATCGGCACCAGCCATTCTTATACATCATTTTTACTTTTCCGCTTAGCGATTGGCGTAATCGGCGCATCATTCGTAATCACCCAGTTTCATACCTCAATAATGTTTGCTTCCAGTATTAAAGGAACGGCAAATGCAACAGCAGGTGGTTTTGGCAATGCCGGTGGTGGTGCTGCCAATCTATTTATGCCTTTAATTGCATCTGGTTTTACAGCGCTGGGATTTTGCAGTACAGAAGATAGCTGGAGATATGCCATGATTTTTCCTGGTGTAATGCTGCTTATCTGTGCATTCTTATACAACCGGTATACTTTGGATACACCACAGGGCGATTTTAAAGACGTGAAGGATGAAACCGTAAAAAGTACCAAAAACACTTTTTTATTAGCCGCAAAAGATTACCGCACCTGGATTTTAACCATTGCTTATGCAGCCTGTTTTGGCGTAGAAATTACTGTAGATAACTTTGCACCGATCTTTTTTACCGACTCATTTGGCGCAACAATAGCTATTGCAGGTATGGTTGCAGGTATTTTTGGCTGGATTAATATTTTCGCCAGGCCACTAGGTGGAATTGTTGCCGATAAAATTGGCAAAACCTGGGGATTTGATGGCAAAACACTTTTACTCGCTTTATTGCTTTTAGTAGAGGGAATCGGCTTAATCTGGTTCGCAAAATCAGGCAATATCGGAATGGCCATTTTCATGATGTTTGTTTTCGGCCTAAGTTTAAAAATGGCCAATGGCGCAACTTATAGCCTTGTTCCATTCATTAACCCACTTGCTGTGGGCAGTGTAGCTGGTATTGTTGGTGCTGGCGGCAACATTGGTGCCATGCTAATAGCCTTCATGTTTAAAGCCAAAGCCAATCATGCTACCAAAAATGTTATTGAAAACGGAATTAACGTTCAAAAAGATCTGATTGATTATACCAGTGCATTTACACTTCTTGGTTTTATTATACTTGGGGTCGGGATTGCGGTTTTCATATTCAGAACCGTTATGGCGCAGAAAAGATCGGCAGTTGAAGATTTGGTGCTTACACCAAGCAAATAAAAAACACCAACGAAATTACCCTACCAGCTGATCTGATTTGAAAGAAGAAAAAAACATATCGCCCAACCAAACAACCACCTGTTGCTACTGCGGCGTGGGCTGTGGGATTGTTGTAAATAAGGATATCCACGAGCGGATAACAGTTGAAGGAGATAAAAACCATCCGGTAAACAAAGGGATGTTATGCAGCAAGGGGATGAACCTTCACTATACGGCAAATGATAAAAGCGATAGGTTACTTTACCCGGAAATGCGCTATAATAAAAATATGCCGCTCCAAAGGGTAAGTTGGGATACCGCGCTAGAAAGAACAGCAGCAGTTTTTAAAGCACTGATTAAAAAACATGGTCCGGATAGTGTAGCTTTTTACGCCAGTGGCCAATGTTTAACTGAAGAATATTATGTAGTAAATAAATTAATTAAAGGATTTATCGGTAGCAATAACATCGATACCAACAGCCGCTTATGTATGAGCAGTGCGGTTGTTGGTTATAAAATGAGTTTAGGTGAAGATGCCGTACCCATTAGTTACGATGATATAGAAATTGCCGATTGTATTTTTGTGGCAGGAGCAAATCCGGCATGGTGCCATCCTATCCTATGGCGCCGTGTTGAAGCCGCAAAACAGAAAAACCCTAATCTGAAAATTATCGTTAGCGACCCCCGAAAAACACAAACCTGCTCGCTGGCAGATGTTCATTTACAGCTTAATCCAGGCACAGATATTACGCTGCACCATGCCATTGGCAGATGCTTAATTGAAGATGGAAAAATAGATGCTAATTTTATCACAAACAGCACCAATGGCTATGAGAAGTACCATCATACAGTTTTTAAAACTTCTTTGGCAGAGGCAGCTGCAATTTGTGGGATAACGGAAAGCGATATTCGCTTAGCTGCATCTTACATTGGCCAAGCAAAGGGTTTTATCACCATGTGGACGATGGGACTTAACCAAAGCGTGGTAGGCACCAATAAAAACCTTTCGCTCATTAACCTAAACCTGATTACCGGGCACATCGGCAAACCGGGCAGCGGTCCTTTTTCATTAACCGGACAGCCTAACGCTATGGGTGGTCGTGAAGTTGGCGGATTGAGTAATTTATTGCCTGCACACCGCATATTGAGTGATGAAAATCACCGCAATGAAGTTGAAAAATTTTGGCAGATTCCACTAGGCACCATACAAGCTAAACCGGGATTATCCGCAACTGAAATGTTTGATGAACTGAATAGCGGAAAACTTAAAGCAATATGGATCTTGTGTACCAACCCCCTTATTAGTTTACCCGATGTGCGGAAGGCTGAAGAAGGATTAAAAAATGCAAAGTTTGTTGTTGTGCAAGACATTAGCAATACGGTTGAAACCCTAAAATATGCAGATGTAGTATTGCCTGCGGCTGCATGGGTAGAAAAAGAAGGTACCATGACCAATGCCGGCCGCTATATTTCTTACCTCAGTAAAGTGATAGAAGCACCGGGCGAGGCTTTACCAGATTTTGAAATTATTTGCCGATTTGCAAAAAAAATGGGTTACCATGGCTTTGATTTTAAAGATGCGGCTGAGATATATCACGAACACGCCGCCTTAACTGCCGGAACCAACATCGATATCAGCGGTCTTAATTATGAGATCCTAAAAGAAAAAAGAGCCGTTCAGTGGCCCTACACCAAAGAAGAAAACACGTTCGGGACGGCTAGATTATTTACCGATCATCAATTTTATACTCATGATAAAAAAGCAAATATCTTATCATTTGATGACCAGAACCAATCAGAACCATTAACACCAGAACATCCACTTATTTTAACTACTGGAAGAATTAGAGATCAATGGCATACAAGGAGTAAAACGGGCAAGGTAAATAAGCTGAATCAACACATCAGTGAATCTTTTTTAGAAATTAATCCGATTGATGCTGAAAACAGGAACATAAAAGACAATGAAATAGTTGAAATTTCGAGTTTACGTGGAAATGTACGTGTAAAAGCAAAATTTTCGGTAGATATTAAACCAGGAGTCGTTTTTATGCCCATGCATTGGGGTAAAATCTTAACAAGTGATTTAAATCGTGTAAATAACCTTACCAATAACCTGGTTGATCCGCAGAGCAAAGAACCTGATTTCAAATTTAGTGCGGTACAGGTAAAACTATATCAAAAAGAAAAGCAAAAAATTATTGTTATAGGTGCAGGTGCCGGAGCTTGTGGTTTTGTTAAAAGCTACAGGGCCTTAAATACCGAAGATGATATTGAGATTTTTAGTAAAGAAAATTTTCCGTTTTACAACCGTGTACTTCTTCCCGATTATATTATCGGCACCCTACCCTGGCATAACCTCATTAAAATGAGCGATAGCGAAGAAACCGACTACCGCATTAAGTTACACCGTGGTTTAGGCATTGATAAAATTAATAAAGGGGATAAAACCGTTACCGATAGCAATGGCAAAACCCATCATTACGATATTCTGCTTCTGGCAACCGGAAGCAGGGCTTTTGCGCTTAAAGACATTCCTAAAATAAATGGAATATTTACCATGCGCAGCCGTAACGATGCCGACAGTTTTAAAAAACATGTTGATAGCACAAGCGGAAAAGTGGTAATTGTTGGCGGAGGTTTATTAGGGATAGAACTGGCCACTTCCCTAGCCGAAACAGGATCAAAAGTAACCATTATTCAAAGGATATCGAGATTAATGGGCCGCCAGTTAGATGCACTTGGCAGTCAGTTATTGCACGAAGAATTAATCAGCAAAGGCATCGAAATTTTCTATAATGATGAGGTAGACCGCATTATCGGAGAAAAAAGTATTGCTGGCATCCGTTTAAAAAGTGGTTTATTGCTCAATTGCGAATCACTCGTAATAGCTATCGGCACCGTTCCCAATACAGAACTGATTAAGGAAGCAGGTATTGAATGCATACGGGGAGTTGTTGTTGATGAGTACCTGAGAACAAGCGAAAAAGACATTTATGCCATCGGTGAAATTGCAGAATTTAAAGGACAAATGTACGGTATTACCGCAGCAGCAGAACAACAGGCCGAAATTGTTGCCCGCTTTATCTGTGGTGATATTGCCAAATTTTATCAGGGCAGCTTATTGATGAACATTCTTAAAATGCACAGCTTAGAACTTTGCTCTTTGGGCTTGGCAGAAATACCAAATAACGATCCTACCTATGAAGAAATTGTTTTTATCGACAAAGCAAAGCGATATTATAAGAAATGTATTGTGCATAATGACAAATTGGTTGGTGCAATATTGATTGGCGATAAAAGTGAATTTTTGGAATTCAGAAACCTGATTGAAAATAAAATGGAGCTTAGCGAAAAGCGGCTTCAACTTTTAAGGAGCGGTAAAACAACTGAACCGATTATTGGCAAAACGGTTTGCAGCTGTAACAATGTTGGCGAAGGAAATCTCATTAACAAAATAAAGGATGGCTGTAAAGATCATTTGCAGTTATGCCAGTTAACGGGTGCCGGAATGGGTTGTGGCAGTTGCCGCCCCGAAGTTAAAGCGATTTTAGATTCGTTTGTAAACGTATTAAAAACAGAGCCTAAGCTTGAGATCGCTTTAGACAAAGTGACCAAAAACAACTTAAAAATTAAACAAAATGATGAAAGTAAAACTCACCCCTTCTGAATTTATAAACCTTAAAGGGATTGAATATTTTCAGTTCGAAGAAGATTTTATTGAAGAAAATATGCGCTGCATCCCTATGGTAGTCCGTTTTAAGATGGATGCAGCGGGAATAAAGCTAAAATTAGCCGAATGGAGCAAATTCCATGCATCAGAGCGGGTTAAGCTGGCACTTATGCCTGTTTTTACACAGGATGAAACAGATCGCTATCATCAGTATCTGATCGGGCTTATAGCTAAATACACCGGAAACCAGGCCACCACAATACCTATAGATCCATTGCCCGACTGGGGTAATTTGCATCAAATCCCTGAAATGCTTCAAGATAAATCAGCAGCGTTAGCGTTCCAGTTAACCATTGAACAATGGCGAAAACTCACTAACATTCAAAGATTTGCACTTCTGAAATTATGCCGACCTGGGCACGAAAACAAAAATTTTGCTAAAGCCATAGCAGAATTTGGATTGCTAAATACTTAAAGCTATGTATCAAACTGTTTTTATAAACTTCCCTGGCGGAATTATCTCCCCTGGTAACCTCTACAACATTCTTGTGGCCGCAGCAAAAGCTAGGATCCAATATGTGCGGTTTGGTTTACGGCAGCAACTGTTACTTGATACAACCACCTACAACATAGAAATTTTTACCAGCGAACTGGATAAATTGGGCGTTGATTTCGAAGTTGATGCCATCAATTATCCAAATATCATTAGCTCCTATCCTGCTGAAGAGATTTTTATCCGTAAAACCTGGCTTACTGAAGGCGTTTATAAAGATATTTTAGATGAAATTGATTTTAAACCTTCAATAAAGGTGAATATTTGCGATAACGACCAGAGTTTTACACCAATGTTAACTGGCAACATCAACTGGATTGCTTCATCGAAATCAGAACATTACTGGCATTTAATTATCCGGTTCCCAAAAACCAATGTAACCTACGAATGGAACCAACTCTGTTACACCAATCACATTGCGCAGGTTACCAAAGCTTTGGATAACATCATTAAAAATAATGCAGCAGATTTTGTGGATAATGCTTTAGCAAGTGGCGAAGATCTTTTTGCACGCTTAGAACCGAAAAACTTTATCCTTAAACCTGCTGAAAATACGGTTTCACTCTCTTCATTCAACCTGCCATATTACGAGGGTTTAAACCGCTACAACAACAAATATTGGTTGGGCATTTACAGGCGCGATGAACTTTTTAGTATTGCATTTTTAAAAAAACTCTGTCTGCTTTGCTTAGATACCAAACTAGGGCAATTGTGTTGCACTTCATGGAAAACAATCATTGTAAAGGGGATTGATGAAAAAGATAAATGCCTTTGGAATACTTTGCTCGAGGAATTTGAGGTTAACATGAGGCATGCAGCCAACGAGCTTAATTTTCAGGTGGAAGACAACTGCAATGAAGGTTTAGCTTTGAAAAGCGAACTGGTTAAACATTTAAGTATCGATGATACCCGAACGTTTGGAATTTGTTTTGGCATTAAAACCCGTAAAAAAAGTGAGGTTTTTAGCAGCATATTAATTCAAAAACGCCATTTGATTAATTTTTTAAGGCTTAAAACTGTTTGCCGTTTATGATATTTTATGTGCAAAGGATTTTAATCCGAATGAGCGTACAGGAGAAATTTTTAGCCGAAGTAACCCTGGTTTTCTCTTACCCGAACAACTCAGGCGTGCGATTTTTAAATTTTACAAATACCGCATAAATGCCATCAAAACCGGTAAACAAGTACAAAGTATCCAGGCAGAAGAAAATCAAAAAAAAGATGCTGGCTTTTTATACCAATGCAATAACTGCTTAACTGTTTATAGCGAAAGTATTGGCGAAATTGAAAATAACATTGTCCCTGGAACCGCATTTAGCGATTTACCAGCAGATTATTGCTGTGCACTTTGCGAAGGTGAAAAAAATAACTTCACAAAAATTGATCAATCGGTTTTGCAGATTTTGTAAATGTGAAATTACGTTTAACCTAAACTTAGTTGGCATTTTTCTTACGAATAGTCACTTAACTAAAGTCAGGATTACTTGAGGTCGTTTATTTCCTCTTTTGAATTGAAATTTCCAAAATAATGGTAATCCTCATCTGCTATAGCAATTTCGCATACATGTAATTTGCTTAAAACATATTTCATGCTGTGCCTGCCCAAACCACTCCTGTTAAGCAGTTCAACAATGTTTTTTAAGCCTTGAGCTTTATAAATTCCACATAAGGGTTCTTGATGAGCATCCTTACTGAAAACATAGGCATCGAAACCATCATCAGTTTTAAACGCTTGCATAAGTTGTTGCAATAAATGCGTTTCCATCATCAGCATGTCGCAAGCTAATAGAAATAAATCTTCGTCAGGATTGGATAAATGAGCGGAAAGCACACCCAATAATGGCCCTTTTACATCAGGCAAATGGTGATCTACAATAAGATTTTCTTTTCCGAAATAATCGGTATAGGTTTCTTGCTGCAATGGGTTGACAGAAAATTGAACCGATAAATTCATAGTACTCAATTTATCGTATGCAATTTGTGCCCAAAGCTTATTTTTATGGCTGAGCAAACCTTTATCAGTGCCCATCCGTAAACTTTGCCCTCCACACAAAATGATTCCTAACATAAGATGCTGATAATTAATTTTTTAAGTGCCCTATCACTTAATTTGATTTTTATAAAATAAATTATCCCTCTGTGTAACACCAATTTATTTAAAAAACTAACGGTATAAAACAATCGTTATTTACTACTCAAATCAATCAGGCCAACTTCATTTAAAATACCAATCTGTTTGCCGTTCACTATAATTAATTTTTCTGCAAGCAATTCATTCATCGTCCGAAAAACGGTTTCGTAAGTTGCACCGGTAAATGCGGCTAAATCCTGACGGCTTAAAGCCAGGTTTAAAAATCCATCTCCATCAAGGCCAAATTGATCCCTCAATCCTAAAATGGCAACCGCTAACCTGCCTTTAACAGACATTAATGCCAGATTACGCATTTTCTTTTCTGAAGAATGTAACTCATCAGCATAAAACATTAATAAACTATAAGCAAATTCCTGGTTTACCTTTATTGTGGCTTTAAAAAAATCGATGTCAACAAAACATAGTTTAGTGGTTTCTAAAGCGGTTGCTGAGATTGGATAAATATCAATGCTGCTGCTGATTCCCCGATGACCGAATATAGCCCCATCATTGGCAAAACGCAAAATCAATTCTTTGTCGCCCCACTGTTTATGCACTTTTACATTTCCTGAAGTAACGAAATATACCCCACTTACCGGATCGCCTTCCCTGATTATAACCTCCCCTTTTTTTGCAATGAAATTTCTTTTATGATTTGCAATAGCAGGATGCCATTCTTTTAAGGAAAGTTGGCACATAAAACAGATTTTAAGATCGCAGCTGTTATTTTTCTTCATGTTTGTTAGGGATGTAGGGTAAAAATAACAAATGATTGCACATTTTTATCCTGGGTTGTGCTTTTTATCTGTTCTTCACTATTGTTGAAAATTTTTTAAGAATAAAACTCATTGAAATAGAACACTTAGCGTTATTTACATCCATAATTTGCATAAAGAAGTTTAAACATAAGCCTCCAAATCATAATTTTGTGTTATGGCAAATACAAATGTTAGAAAATCAATCCAAAATAAGATCGAATCCTTAGGTAAGGAAATTGAAACCTTACAGGCAGAATTAAAAAGATGGGAAAAAATTGCAGCCGATTATGAAACCAATTCGGAAAGCATTGATTTAATTTTATCAATACAATTACCCGAAAAACCTGAACCTAAAGCAAAAAAGGTGAAATTGTAAAAAACATTAAAAAAGAAAACCCGAATCATTTCCGGGTTTTCTTTTTTAATCACCTTGAATTTATTTAAGGTTCCAGCGAGAAATATGCTGATCCCGCTTATTTGCAAAAACAATACGGTTGCATAAATGCAAAAGATATTATTCCAAGACTTCTTCAACCTTTTTAACCGGAATTTTCGCCCTTGGCTTAAAACCCCTAGGTTTATTATCACTTTCGGTTAAAACGGGTTCTTTCTTTTTCTTTTTTTTCTTAAATTTTCTACCATACCAAATCAGGAAACCCGTTATTGGCAAACTTGCACCAATAAGCGAAGCTAAAAATGCCAGTACTTTACCTGGAAAGCCTAAAATACTTCCTACGTGAATATCGTAGTTCATTTTTCTAAGTTTGCCACCAAAACCTGCTTCTTCATAAGGAATTGAATAAACCCCTTCGCGTTTAAATTCTTTTAAAGTGTGTTGATCAAAAGTATAACCCTGGTTGTTGTAAAACTGGCCGGTATTGGGGTAAACCGTAATGTTAATCGTTGCTTTTGCTTTGGATGTATCTGGAAAGGTATAATAGAATCCCTGCGATTTAGGATGACGGGTAATCACTTTTTGCCAGGCCAAATCCATTGCTTTTTGTGGCGTGTAGAATTTTCCAAGTGCTAAAGAGTCAGATTCCAAACGTTGGAAATCGCCTAGTTTTTCGCCTCCTGAAGTTACCCAATATAAACCTTCACTATACCATTTAATGCCATATACCATGCCGGTTAAAGCGATAAAAAGCAAAAAAATCAAAGAATAAAAGCCCATCACATTATGCAAATCAAGATTTACCCTTTTAAACGAAGCACCGCACTTAATTTTAAAGCTCTTATCACGGGTAGATTTGTTCCATTTTTTTGGATACCACCAAATCAATCCGGTAATTAATAAAACAACAAACACCATGGTGCCGTAATTTACAATCGGCCGCCCGATGCCAAAAGGTAACCACAAAAATCGATGACCATTAAGGATAAATCTAAAAAAATCAACCTCTCCTTTTTTGTGCACCACTTTGCTGATTACTTCCCCTGTATATGGATTAATCTTCAAACTTGTGCCACCGCCTCTTCTTCCTTCGTCTTTCTTCCCTCTTAGATTTAAATTAATTGCTCTACCCTGCTGATACTGTGCATAAGAAGGAACTTTTTCTGGATAAAGCTTAAAAGCAATCGCACTGAGCTGCGAAGGTGTAATAACAGGCTTATCCTGCTTTTCAATTTTGGTTTCGGGTTCTAAAAAACCTGTAATTTCTTCATTAAAAACCCAGATACAGCCTGTTATACAAACAATAAGAACAATGACTCCGGATATAAGGCCAAGCCAGAGGTGAAGCCATTTATTGATCCGGTTAAATAATGAATCTTTATTTTTTTTCTTTGCTGGAGTAGTTTTGTTTACCGTTGCCATTGTTCTGTTTTGTTTGTTGAGGTAATAATTTTGCGGTTATTTTAAATGTTGAACAGCTGTAATTACTCCGCCTTCAACTTTTAAGCCTCTGGTTGCAGTTGCTGTAGCAGCATCTATTTTGTATACGTAGCTGGTACCATCTGTTAAATTGAAACCCAGGTAGGCCAGTTTTCCATCTTTTGGGGTATAGTTGTTTGTAGTGATGCTTGATATGGCTGTTTCTGCAGGAAGGCCAGATACTTTTTTGAAGGTTTTATCAACCACGTTTAAAACGCCAATCGTTTTTCCATTTACATAGGCACCTTTGTTGGCTTTTAATACCGCATTTACGATGAAATTATTACCACCAATATAAATCCAGTTGGTAATTACATAACCACCTGATACAGATTCGAAATCAAGGAAATAGGTTAAATCGAATTCGGTTGTACCAGCTTTGATTTTTGTAATGGCAGATGGTTTGGTAGAGGTGATTTTAGAATCAGTAAGCACATCAGGGGTTTCAGTATTATCGTCAACAGCTACTGAGCTCGAAAATGCATAAACATCTCCATTTTCTACTACACCCAATCCATCGGTAAAATATCTTCCGATAAAACTGGTACGGTCGTCTTTAATTACTTTCTCCAATTTCATATCTGGATAAGAATAAACAGCTATCCATGCCGTATTTGGATATTTTGTCCAGAATCTGCTTCCGTTAATACAGAAAAACGGCGCGTAAACCTTATTTCCAACCTGTTTAATCCAGCTAAAGTGAGCAATTTCTCCGTTGTTTGCCGGTGCCAGGCCATCTAGTGTACCTTCGCCTGAAATTAAAAGGCTGTTGGTATTTACACGGTAAAAATTAGCTGTTGGGGCGGTTAGGTTTCTTGGAATTTTAACCAATAATAAGTCATCATTAACCGGTGCAAAAGCCTGTACGGTTTCGGTTTGGAAATTTGAAACCTTATTTAATTTACCAGCTAAAATATTGTAAGTGGTTACTGCTCCAGGATTTCCTTGTCCGTAAAGCATACTGAAGAACTTATTGTTGTGGGTAACATAGTAACGGTAAGTTCCGTCTTGCTCTACACCGTTTCCGGCAGTAGAAATGGTTCCTTTATCCAAATCGCTGGCAGTAAGCAAGTAATCTGCAACACCGGTAGAAGCAACAGGAGTTACTGCCAAAATATAATTCCCAGGGTTTTCGGGTACATTTTCACCTTCTTCTTTTTTTGAACAAGAACTAAGTACCGCAGCGAAAGCAAGCGCAATAAACGCTTTTGTAAAGTTTGTTTTCATATGAACTGATTTTATTTTAATTATTGATTTTATTAATGAAGTACCTAAGATTGAGGTAGAATGCCCTACCTGGTTTTTGAAGACTAAAATTGTCGAAGAGTTCCGCATTGGTAATGTTTTTGGCTTCAAGGCCAATATTATAGCGGCCTTGTTTTAAACTGTACACAAAGTTTAAATCATGGTTAAACTGCTGTGGGATCACTTTTTTATCACCTACAGCTCCCTGACTTGGCCAATAAAGCCAAAAAGCATGAACATATAACAGGTTATAGCCAATAGAGAGGTTATTGCCTTTGTGGCCAACGTTTTTTAATGAAACAGAAACATCACTATTGCCATACAGGTAAGGAATGTTTGGCATCTGATCGAGATACACATTACTTATATTGGTAAACTTTTCTCCTGTGCTTGGATTAATTTCATACTTCTGCAGATTTTTAAGATTCTGGTAGGTTAAGGTAGTACCAACGCTTAACCAGTTTTTATACGAATACCTGATTTCGGCATCACCACCTACCGTTCTTACCCCATCGCGGTTATCGGCTACCAATTTCGATTGATTTTGATTTAACCTGTTGTAGATAAAATTAGTGGCATTGCGGTATATGGCATTGGCAGTAAAAGAGAAATTGTGATCTTTATTTAAAGCAAAGCCATAGCTGAGGCCTAAATTAAAATTGTCGCTTTTTTCTGGTTTTAAACCTGGGTTTGCATCCTGGTTTTCTACATCACCAAAAATCTCCTGCGCTTCCGGCATCCGGTTGGTAAGCTCATAGGATGCTTTTAACTGCATATTCCGGTTTACGAAATAAGTTACCGCTGTACCATAACCCAACCGCTCAATATTGTTTTTACCAGCTGTGCTGCCACTTCCGTTAACATTAGCCTGGTTAATGTATTTCCCGAACAATGTTGCACTCCAACGGTCTCTAACATCGAAACTATAACCAAGGCCCAATACGTTTTTATTGGTTTTACGGGGCCTTTCATAATCTGCATTGGTAGGATTTAACTCATCACTTCCCTTACGGTTAAAGGTTGTAAATACATTACTTAAGGCTACCGATTGGTGATCATCTATTTTATAATTCAACATGGTTGTTGCCAGGCCATTGTTGTTTTTGTATTTGTATAAACTGCGCGAACGCTCGCCATTTGTTCCGTTTGGTTTACTGTTTCCGTACCAATCGTAGCGTACATTTAAAGTATCTATATTTTGCTCGGTACCTAAATTGTAATTGGCATTAATGGTTAGGTCTAAACCCTTAATCAGGTTCTCTTTTTTATATTTTAGTGTAGGCATAAGAATGTTGCCCTGCGGTGCCAACCACCAAAAACAGAAACCATCCTGGCACCAGTTTGAATTTCCTTATAATTTTGACCTACTGTTATGCCAAACAAAAGCTTATCTGCATAACTTTTACCCACAACACCTACATTTGCAATTAAGGTTTCGTTATGGTAAGTATCATTAAATCTTCTTAAAGCGGCTTTTGGCGCATAGAAGCTTCAGTATAAATGTCTGATGCTTCTACATTAACTTTATAATCATTATCCGAATAATTCTGGAAAGCGTTTAATTGATAAGTTAAGCCACTTCTTGATGTTACTGCTGCATTAATTACGCTCCTATGCGTATTAAATGAGCCAAAAGAGTAAGAAGCATCAATATAATTGCGGTAACGATCGCCAGTTACAATATTGATAGCACCACCCAAAGCATCTGATCCCAGCCACATCGGCACTACACCTTTATACACCTCAATTCTATCAGCAATGTTGATTGGAATATTATTGATCTGAAATGAAGATCCAAAATTATCCATCGGGATGCCATCGATAAAATAGCGCACATGATT
Source organism: Pedobacter sp. AC402 (assembly GCF_979252805.1). Classification (NCBI taxonomy): domain Bacteria; kingdom Pseudomonadati; phylum Bacteroidota; class Sphingobacteriia; order Sphingobacteriales; family Sphingobacteriaceae; genus Pedobacter; species Pedobacter sp. AC402. The sequence continues at coordinate 164,127 of NZ_CEEDAI010000007.1, forward strand.
ACCAGAAAAACCATTTAATGAAAGGTTAAAATTCGAACCAACGCCTCCCGATTCCCTCACCCTTATACCCGCTACACGATCTAATGCACCAGAAATATCAAGCGTGGTGTTGTACAACTTCTTAGCGTCGACAGCTGTTACGTTAAAGGCCTGCCTGTTTACTTCCTGACTGGATGTTCTGCCGATAACGTTTACGGTTTCCATCTGCTCTGAGGATTCTGACAAGCTAAAATTTAAAGCTATTGTTTGTCCATCAGTAATAGTGATTTCCTTTTTTTGCGTTTTAAATCCAATAGCGGATACCTGTAGTGTATAGCGACCAGAAACCATGTTTAAGATTTTAAACTCACCTCGTTGATCCGTTAAAGTACCATAATTGCTTTTGTGGATTTTAATTGTAGCCCCTGGAAGCGGAGTTCCATCGCTGGTTTTGATTTGCCCCGAGATACCCGAGAGTCGATTTTGGGCAGAAGCAAAAATTACACAGGCACATAGCATGCCCAATAGCAAAATTTTCTTAATTTGCATGGCTTTTAATGGAGATTAAAGGTGAGCCGGATTTCCGGTTAGCCACACGGGTCCGAACCGTGTGGCATTTTTATTTTTGGCAAATATAGCCTCTATTTAGATCAAGTCCAAATAACAATTGCAACATATCTGTTTTGTTTAAGCCTTTTCCCTGCGAAAAAGATTATATACAGCTGATAAACTGAACTTTACTCCTCCTTAAATAATTAGAAAAAAGTTAAAAACCGTTTACAGCATGTGTATGTTATGTACATACAACAAAACCAGTAAATATGAAAAAGTTAATGTATGTAATGGCAATTTCTGCCCTGGCTTTTCAGGCCTGTGGCGGCGGAAATAAAGATGCCAAAGAAAGTGCCGACAGTTTGAATATGGCAAAAGATACCACCACCAATGCTGCTGCAACAGGCGGAATTGCGGTAGATGAAGCCGATTCTAAATTTACCACTCAGGCAGCCGTAGGTGGTATGGCCGAAGTGGAATTGGGTAAAATGGCATTAGAAAAAAGCAGCAACCCACAGGTTAAAGAGTTTGCAACCATGATGGTTAAAGATCATGGTATGGCAAATACAGAACTAATGGCCATTGCAAAACAAAAAAACATTACATTACCAAGTACTGTTGATGATGAGCATAAGAAAAAAATCGACGACCTGAGTAAAAAAACAGGAGCAGATTTTGACAAAGCTTATGTAAGTGCAATGGTAGACGGACACAAATCGACCCTTAAATTAATGGAAGATGAATCCAAAAATGGAAAAGATGCCGACCTAAAAGCATTTGCTACCAAAACAGCACCAATTGTACAAACCCACTTGGTGATGATTAACAAAATTAATGATAGCATTAAATAGGCTATGCTTACCTTTTAAAGTGGTTGTTTACAACCACTTTAATTTTTATTATCGCTTATCTCTCCTCGTCAGTTCCAAAATTGTCGAATTTATTTTCTCAAAGGTTATGGGTTTTACAATAAACCTGTCGCAATATACATTAAAGGCATCAAGCGCATATTTTTCGTGGAAGGTAATAAAAACAAGGTATTTTACATGATCCCTCAATAGTTTTGCAATATCCAATCCTGAAACTTCCATCCCAATATCAAGGAACAAGAAATCTATCTCCTGCATTTCTCTAATTGCTAAAACCCCATCAATTGGGTCTGTAAAAGTGGCGGTAACATTTAGGTTTTCAATACGATCGATAAAATTATTTAAAATACTGATACTAATTTCGTCATCATCTATAATGATGCATGTTTGTTGAGCGGCATTAATTGAGTGCATTATGATTAAGCGTTTTGCTTAATAAGCCAAGAAACATGCCTAAATCTTTTGAAAAAAGCCTGTAGGAGTAAAGAATAATTTTAAAAATTCGATTTTATAGTTATTAATTAAAATCGAATCCATTAAAAATTCTGTTAAAAGTCATTTTTACGGAATAATTATGTACTTAAACAATTACAAATTTGTATTAATACACCTTAACACGATCATTTCTTATTGTTCAGGAGGGGTATGCCAATTGATAAAAGTTTTTCTGCTAATCATTTTTAAATATGGATAATTTCCATTCGATTGCTTTCTTTGTCTAAGTTCGTATAAAAAATGTCCACCTAAGTCTACAATTATTTTCGCAGTAGCTAAATACCATACACTATGCGGTTGTTTCCAACAGAAAGAATATAAATCAGAAGTGAATTTAGTATCCTTTAGTTCCGGATGATAAAAATTGAGTATTTTAGGATTTATAACACCCTGTAATACATCGTTTTTTCTTACCATCGATAAATGATCGGAATGGCAAAATTCATAATCGGCAAGTTTCGGATCATCTACATCAGGTAAATGTTTCAAAATTTTAAATCCTTTAAACTTTTTGCCATTTAATACCCAAATCAGATTTGGATAAAAGGCTTCCCTGCTATTTAATTCGGCAACTGTAATTGGCGAATTTTGAAATTCGATGGTATAGCCTGACGGTGTAAAAACATCTGCGCGATGAATATCGGTATTGGCGGCATCATAAAAAGCAACCTCTCTGAATGAGGGTGGAAAAGCCAGTTTCCAATCGCGGTGCCAGGCGGTTTCTTTGCGGTAATATACTTTTCCAAGTGATGAAACATCCTGAATGATCTCAGGATGAGGGATATTTTTATTCACTTCACTTTTGTTCATTCTTCATTAAGGATTAGAATGCCGGATAATTTAATTAGGGAATTGCAAATTTAAACTAAAATTTTTAGCACCAAACAACATTTAAAAAAAATAACCATTAGAAGAGCAATCACTTAAAAAAGGTATTCTTTTTAAAATTTATTTAGATTGAACCCGAGATAGATAAGCGATAAAGCTTTATTTTATTTCACATCAGTTGTTTCATAATGATAACTTTGCGTTATGACCATCCAAGAAGTACAGCAGTTAGAGGATTTTTTTACACAGGCCGGAAAACAACAGGTTCCTATTTATCTTAACCAAGCTACCATAATTACAGATTATGAACATTTCCTGGAAAGCCATTTTATGCCGCTTCGGCTTAATCCGGATGCAAAAGTGAATTTACCGCTTATTCACAGACTAAAAATGCTAAAGTTACTTATCGAATCGAACGCTTAAAGGTATAGCTTCTCCACTTTTTGATCATCAAATCTATCGTTGTGGCGATTGCTTTAAAGTCATTTTAACGGCAGTTTTTCATTTGCATTTAAAACTTAGGCTGCTTTAGTTTTTAAAATAAATATTTCCAACTATATTGGCCATTGTTGGTTATTCCTATAATTGATCCCTATTTTATGACTAAAAATATTTTTATTGCTTCAGCCGAACCCTACACCGGAAAATCAGTAATCGCTTTCGGCATGATTAACATGTTGTTGGCAAAAACTCAAAAAGTGGGCTATTTTAAGCCTATTATAGCACAGGATGATCCAAATCAAAAAGATGAACATGTAGAAGCCATGCTTGATTATTTTTCGCTTCCTGTTAAATATGAGGATGCTTTTGCTTTTACCCGGCAAGAAATGCTGCATCAATCAGAAGATAGCGGAATAATTATCAATACCATCATTAGTAAATATAAAAAACTAGAAGATAATTATGATTTTACAGTAATTGAGGGTAGCGACTTTTTAGGTGAAGGCATGGCTTTCGAATTTGAATCGAACGCTTTAATGGCCAAAAACCTTGGTGCTCCTGTATTAATTGTGGTATCGGGAAAAAACAAAACGGCGAGCCAGCTTTTTAAAACTGCCATTAACATTTACCGTAACTTTTTACTGCGCGATGTACAGGTTTTGGGCGTGGTGGCCAATATGGTAAATCCTGAGGAGGCCGATCGGATAAAACAGGCTTTAACCAACCAATTGCCTGCTGAATTGCTTATTGCAGTAATCCCTACCGAAACAGGACTGCAAAGCCCAACCATGAAAGAAATTGCATTGGCTTTAGGTGGCGAGGTACTTTTCGGATCTGAATTGCTTGATAACCAGGTTGATAATTTTGTTACCGGAGCGATGATGTTGCCAAACTTTTTAAGGCACATTAAAGATAATCTGTTGATTGTAACGCCCGGCGATCGTGGTGATATCATTATTGGGGCTTTACAGGCTAATTTATCTGCCAATTACCCAAAAATTGCAGGGATTGTTTTAACAGCGGGGAGTTTACCTGATGAACCAATTATTAAACTGATTGAGGGTTTACAGACCATTATTCCGATTATTTCGGTACAGAAAGGCACTTTCGAAACCACCACTACAATTGGCGGTATCCATTCAAAAATAACGATTGAAAACAAGAAAAAGATCGCCACTGCGATTGAGCTTTTCGAAAAATATGTAGATATAAAAGCTTTAGACGATAAAATTATCACCTTTAGCTATCAGGGCATTACGCCGCATATGTTTCAATACCAATTGGTTAAATGGGCCAAGCGTGATAAAAAACATATTGTTTTGCCTGAAGGAAATGATGAACGCATTTTAAAAGCGGTAGAAAAATTAATTGCGCAAGACATTGTAGACCTTACCTTATTGGGCGATCCGGTTGAAATTACCAATAGCATTAAACGGTTGGGATTGAATTTAGATACCAATGCAATAAAAATCCATAATCCCGGTCAGTCTGCACATTACAATGATTATGTAGATACGCTGCATGAGTTGCGCAAGGCTAAAAATGTAAACTTGGAAATGGCAAGGGATATGATGACTGATGTTTCTTATTTTGGTACCATGATGGTTTACAAAGGTGATGCTGATGGAATGGTTTCCGGAGCGGTGCATACTACCCAGCACACCATCAGGCCTGCCTTGCAATTTGTTAAAACCAAACCGGGAGTTTCAGTAGTTTCTTCGATATTCTTTATGTGTTTACCCGAGCGTGTGGCCATATTTGGCGATTGTGCGGTAAATCCCAATCCTACTGCGCAGCAACTGGCAGAAATCGCCATTTCGTCAGCAGAAAGCAGTGCGAAATTTGGCATTGAGCCGCGCATTGCAATGCTTTCTTATTCGTCTGGAACATCAGGTGAGGGTGAAGATGTAGAACGGGTACGCGAAGCCACCGCCATTGTTAAAGCAAAACATCCGGAACTGAAAATAGAAGGCCCAATACAATACGATGCCGCGGTTGATCCACTCGTGGGTAAGCAAAAACTTCCGGGTTCGGAGGTTGCAGGCCGGGCTAGTGTACTCATTTTCCCTGATTTAAATACGGGTAACAACACTTACAAAGCCGTGCAACGCGAAACCGGTGCATTGGCCATTGGCCCAATGTTGCAAGGTTTAAACAAACCAATAAACGATTTAAGCCGTGGTTGTACCGTAGATGATATTTTTAATACCGTTGTAATTACAGCGATCCAATGTCAAGATATTTAACATGAACATTTTAGTAATTAATTCAGGAAGCAGTTCCTTAAAATACCAGCTTTTTAAAATGCCAGAAAAAGCCCCTGTTTGCAGTGGTTTGGTAGAACGTATTGGCATTGAAGGTTCATTTATAAAACACACCGTTTACAAGGGAGCAGAAAAACACAGTATTGAAGAAACTGGTTTTATTGCCAACCATGGAGAAGGTTTAAAACAAGTGCTCACCTTGTTAACAGAAGGATTACTTGCGGTGATTAATAGTCCGGATGATATTGATGCAGTTGGACACCGTGTAGTGCATGGTGGCGAAAACTTTTCGGGTCCGGTAATTATAACTGATGAAGTAAAAAAGCTGATTAAAAAGCTATTTTCGCTGGCACCGCTCCATAATCCTGTTAATTACAAATGTATTGAGGTAGCAGAACAAACTTTTGTTAATGCCAGGCAAATTGCCGTATTTGATACTGCGTTCCATCAAACCATACCCGAGCAGACTTACCGCTATGCCATTCCCGAATGGTATTATAAAGAGCATAACATCAGGGTGTATGGTTTTCATGGTACAAGCCATAAATATGTAAGCGAACAGGCCATAAAATGGTTAAACAAGTCGCACAGTAAAATTATCAGTATCCATCTGGGCAATGGCTGCAGCATTACAGCCATAAAAGACGGTAAATCTATCGATACCAGTATGGGTTTTGGCCCATTAAGTGGATTAATGATGGGTACACGTTCCGGAGATATTGATCCTTCGGTTATTTTCCATTTAATGGAGCATGCGGGTTATACCTTGGAGCAATTGAGTACCCTGGTTAATAAACAATCAGGTCTTTTAGGTGTAGGTGGCTCGAGCGATATGCGTGATATCAGAAAACTGGTAAGCGAAGGAAATCAAGCGGCTGTTTTAGCCCTAAAACTGTACGCTTACAGGATTAGGAAATTTATTGGTGCTTATGCAGCAGTGTTAAATGGTATTGATTCGGTGATATTTACTGCGGGGGTTGGCGAAAATGATAGCAATATGCGAGAGGCCGTATGTGCTGAACTCAATTACCTTGGTATTGAATTGGATCACGCTCAAAATATTGCATACAAAGGCGAATTAAAAGAAATTAATACTGTTAATTCGAAAGTTAAGATTTTGGTAATACCCACAAACGAGGAATATGAAATTGCTTATCAGTGTTTTGGACTTTTAGCATAATAAATCCGAAGTTGGCCTTGTGCGAACTTCGGAAGTTTGTTAAAGCTTTTAAGCCATTTCCAGAATAGATAATATATTACCGGAAGGATCTCTAAACCAGGCAATATTTGGTCCTCCATTTCCGCGGGATATACCCTTTTCATCAGTTTTAACCGTGTCCTGATTGTAAATCTCGAATTGCACCCCTTTTGCTATAAGTTCATCCACAGTTTGATCTATATTATCAACCGGAAAATTAAGCACAGTAAACGTTGCCGGAACGTGATTGGGCTTTGGATATAGTAATACATTAGTTGAGCCAGATATTACTAACTCAATCAATCCCATCGGGTTATCTTTAACCTCAATACCCAATATCCCCTGGTAAAAATCTTTTGCTTTCTGTAAATCATCTACAGAAAATGAGCTGAATGCTTTGTAATTTTGTAACATAGTTATTTAATTAATTCAGTTATGTAAAATCGCATAATTAAATGTAGCGGGTTATTTTTACAAATTTTGGTTGCATAAGCGTCAATATTAAGGCCTGAATGAGACATCTTTCTCAGCGATGTTTTTGTGCAATACAAACAAATTTAAATCCGAATTACCGGTGTAAATCTGTGATGAAACACTTAACTTTTCCATGCCCCCAATAAACGCCTGATGACTACAATTTCAGCAATATGATAAGCATTATGATCGGCAATCTGCAAAGCTTCACGCAATATACTTTGTCCATCGCCATGTGGAATTGCCTCAAATAAATCAGCAGCATCCAAAAGCGCAAAAAATTCATTTAAATCGCTATCAATCTGTTTCAGTGTATTGTTCCAGGCTGCTTCATCTGTTGGAGCAAGCGCTTCAGGCCAATATTCATCGGGCCATTTTGGCGATTGGTGCGAACCGTCTTTACTAAATTCGAGCATATCCCATTGGGCAATTTTTATGTGTTCTACCAGTTGCCAAATGCTATAAGGCAAATTGTGGGGCTTTTCTCCTAATAAACTAAATGGCAGATCGGCAACGGCATCTTTAAAACCTACATGGGCCCCTCCTCCGTTTAATAGCTTTTTCAGTTCTGTAATCAGTATTGATGTTTGATTTTCCATAGTAACGTCTAGAATTGTATAAATAACAATCGTGTTTCTCATAGGTTTGTATAAAATTCAGTTTAAAAACTTAGACTGTTTGTTTTATACGTATTTCTGCTAATTTTGAGCATGAACCTATCTTTTCCGATCCTCGAAGCTTATACTTATCTCAATACTGCAAATGCGGGCATCTTATCTCAAAATATTGCAGCCTGGAGAACCAAACATGATGATGATTTTATTGCCGGAGGAAGCATGTTCAGAACAGAAAACCTGCCATTAATCGATAAGCTGAGAAATACTATTAGCGGCCTTTTCGGATCGAAAACTGAAAACACCTTTCTTGTTCAAAATTTCTCGGTCGGGTTTAATACTTTGTTGGCCGGATTGGATAAAAACCATCGTTTTCTGTTGCTGGAAGAAGAATATCCGTCAGTGAGTTATCCTGTATGCAGTGGTGGTTTCGAATACCGTACAGTGGCAATTGATAAAAATTTAGAGGAAAATATTATTCACGCAATTGATACTTTTAAGCCCACAGTATTTGCATTTAGCATGGTGCAGTACATCAGCGGATTAAGAATGGACGATGAATTTATTCAGAAACTTAAAAGTAACTACCCTAAACTTTTATTAGTTGGTGACGGCACACAGTTTACAGGCACAACAGCGTTTGATTTTGAAAAATCAGGATTGGATGCCTTGATTGGAAGTGGTTATAAATGGCTTTTAGGTGGCTTTGGAAATGGATATGTTTTTCTTTCTGATCAAATGAAAGAGGCAGTTTACAGCCAAAAGAAACTGGCAGAATTACCCAAAGCTCCATTTTTGAAGGGAAAAATTCATTTATCAATGTGTTTTGAACCGGGGCATTTGGATACGTTAAACTTTGGTGCATTAAACGAAAGTTTAGCGGAGCTTGCTGCAATCGGTTTCGATTCGATTGAGAAACTGACACAAACGTTAAGCAACAAAGCCAGATTAGAATTAAATTCGAGGGGTTTAATACCAGACTGGATGCTGGATAGAAAATACCAATCAACTATTATGAGTATGCCGTTGCATGAAAACAAAGTAAACCAACTTGCCGAGGCAAAAATAATATGTTCGCCCAGGGGAACGGGAACCCGGATTTCGTTCCATTTTTACAATACAGAGGAAGATTTAAACCGCCTTTTAACAGTTTTGGATGGCAGAAATTAATCTACCTTCCAAATGGCATCTACAAAGTATTGATTTTGATCGAAAAAGCGTTGAAGCGGCTTAAATCCTGTTTTTTCAGCCAATTGATCAATATCAGCAAGTGAATATTTTTGTGATATCTCCATGTAAACATGTTCATTTTCAGCAAAATGTATGGCCTGGTGGCCAATGTTCACAATCTGGTTTTTTAAACTGATGAGGTAACTTTTACAGGCACCTGATGCTGGATCGTAACTTGCATAATGATCAAAATATTCGAGATTAAAATTACCATCGAGTTCTTTATTAATGCGGTTGAGCAGGTTAAGGTTAAACGATTTTGTAATACCCGCCTGATCATTATAGGCTGCAAGGATTTTTTGAGGGTTTTTCTTCAGGTCGAAGCCAATAATTAAAAAATCGTTGGGTGAAAGTATCTCTTTTAACGAAATACAGAATTTTTCGGCATCGGCGATATTCATGTTTCCGATGTTTGCACCCATAAACAATACTACTTTCCTACGGTTTGATAGTTCTGCAGCCCTTTTGAGCATGTCAAAATAATCGCCATTTAAGCCAGTCATATTTAAGCCCGGAAGCTTTTTCGGAAGGTTTTCTTCAAGATCATCAATTACATGTGCTGAAATATCGATGGGTAAATAACTAAACTCCAAATTGCTGTTCATCAATGAACTAAGCAGATGTATAGATTTTGTGGCATCCCCGGCTCCCAATTCAATCGGATCAAAAGAACTCCCATCTGCAGCAATTGCCTGCGAAAGCTGATCGGCCTGATATTGAAGGATCTCCATTTCGGCATTTGTTAAATAATATTCCTCCATATCCATAATCTGTTGAAAAATACGGTCTCCGGTAGCATCATAAAAATACTTGGAAAGCATAAATTTCGGTTCAGATTGCAAACCCGTTAAGGTTTCTTGAAGGAACTGTGTTTTTTGGTCTGTTGTTGTTTCGATAGTGGTGGTGGTCATATCTATACTATTTTACCAGGCGGAGGCCTGTATATTGCCATCTTAAATGTGGGTGAAAGAAATTTCGATAAGTGATTCTCGAATGGTTATCGGGTGTAGCTATTGATGCGCCCCGAAGTACTTTTTGGTTAACCATAAACTTACCATTGTACTCGCCTATTGCGCCTGGTGCTTTGCTAAAACCGGGATAAGGCAGATATGCACTTTCTGTCCACTCCCACCGTTCGCCCCAGTTGAAGTTTTGTGCAGCAATTTCCCATTCGAACTCTGTGGGCAAACGCATACCTTTCCAGCTTGCAAAAGCATAGGCTTCGTAATAACTGATGTGCGTTACCGGGGCATTTAGATCAACAGGTAAAAGGCCGCTTAATGTATAATTGAACCATTTTGCATCAATTAAATGCCAATACATGGGTGAGGTAATGTGGTTGGTTTTTAACCAATCCCAACCTTCAGCATGCCAGTAATTAAAGTTTTCATAACCTCCGGCTTCAATAAATTGAATAAATTCGGCATTGCTTACCAATGTTTTACTGATGGAGAAATTTTGCAGGTAAACTTTGTGCCTGTTCAGTTCATTATCGAAACTGAAATCATTTCCGTTATAGCCAATTTCATAAATACCTTCTTTAATATCAATAAAACCATCATCCCCATTATTGTGATGCAAAACTTCCTTTTTAAGCGTAGAATATACTGGAAAGAGTGGATTATTGCCCAAAATGTATTTAATATCAGTAAGCAAAAGTTCCTGATGTTGTTGTTCGTGGTTAAAACCTAAAACCAATAACGCTTTAATTTCATCGCTAATTGGTTGAGTTAAAAATTTTACCATGGCTTTATCTACGTAAGCCCTGTACTGGTAAATTTCATTTACACTCGGGCGGCTTAAATTTCCGCGGTCTGTACGGATTACCCGATTGCCTACAGTTTCATAATAACTATTAAAAACAAAATTATAATCATCGTTATATACCTGGTAATTAATAGCAAACGGCTTTAATATAAAGGTTTCGAAGAACCAGGTAGTATGCCCCAAATGCCATTTCGGAGGACTTACATCTGCCACAGGCTGTACCACATAATCTTCTGTTTGCAGTGGATCGCAAATTTGTTCGGAGCATTTCCTTATCTCCAAGTATTCTTCTGCCAGTGTCATTAATTTTTATCTAGATAGTTTTTAAGATCTGTGATGGTATTAACATTCAGATCTTTTGATTGTTTTCGCCGCATCATTAATGCATAAGAATTGTTAAAACCAATAGGTTTAAGCCATTTGATTTTGAATTTCTTTTCAAATTCTGCCGATACATAATTGTAGGTTTTTTCTTTATCGTGAGCCATTTCTTTTGCTACTTTTGCATCTGGCTGCAGCAAAACCAGCAAGCCGGTTCCGGTATATTCAGGATAAAAATCGATCTGGTTATTGGTTAGTGCATCAAAGCATATCTTAGTACCGCCAAGTCCTGTTTTTGTTGATACATCGTAATCTGTGTAGCCTTTAATCAGCATACTGTACATTTCTGCGAGGATATATTGCTCACCAAAAATTTTGGAACCAATTCTTATTGTGCCGTTATGGCCATTTTTAGGGGCTTTATATAACCCGATACTGATCAGGAAATCTTTAGCTACCCGTTCTGGAGACTGGTGCAGGTAATCCGTTTTATAGTTTAGATCGGTCATCGCAGCATCTGTAATTTTATCTGCAAGGAGATTTAATGTTTCCTCCAACGCAGGAAATTGCTTTAATGCTTCGTTCCGAACTATTGGTGCTGCATAATATGGTGGAAAAATGTTTTTATCATCTTTAAGAATTTTAAGGCCGAAAGCTTTTAAACGGCCATCGGTAGAATAACCACTAATTACATCGAGTTCTTTAGCGTAAGCTGCTTTATACATTACCGCATCACTGATTACGATGGTATGAATCTTTAAACCATATACCGATCTTAAGCCTAGATCTCCATCTTGCCTGCCCATAAATTCATGGGTAAATCCGGCTGTTAGCGTAGAACCATAAGCAGATGGGAGCGCGTAAAAACCACCCAAAAATAAAATTACAACAGGAAAAACATAGAGTGCCCGCCTTAACTTTTTAAAATTCATTTTCTGAATTAATGAAAGTAAAGCATCCAGAATAATTGCAAGCAGTGCCGCGGGGATTGCTCCTGCAAGGATCATGTTGGTATTATTAAGCGAAATGCCTCCAAAAATAAACTCTCCCAATCCGCCGGCGGCAATAAAAGAGGCCAGTGTGGCTACACCAACATTAATTACCGTAGCGGTACGGATGCCCGCCAAAATTACCGGCATGGCTAAGGGCAATTCTACTTTTAATAAAATCTGACTTCTGCTCATCCCCATAGCCCTTGCAGCTTCTTTTATATGCTGATCAATACCAATAATACCCGTATAGGTATTGCGGATAATGGGCAAAAGAGCATAAATAAGCAAGGCCACAATGGCGGGCTTGGCACCTATACCCAAAACAGGAATCATAAAACCCAATAAGGCAATACTCGGAATGGTTTGCAGCACACCTGCAATACCCAAAACTGTACCCGAAAGCTTTCTTTTTCGTGCTATTAAGATACCCAGAGGCAAACCAATGGCTATGGCCAGTAAAAGTGAAATAAAAGTTAAACCTACATGCTGCAAGGTTTGGTTAAGCAATTTATCAGATTGCCCCTGCATAAACTGCCATAAGGTTTGCTGTTGTTCATTCATGCGGTTGCGAAGTTTGAAACTGATTAAAACCTTGTGTCAATTGCTCAAAAGTAACCGTTTTGCTTTCCTTATTATCGGCAGATATTAACAATTCAGACCTGTCGGTATTCCTAAGCAATTCCATAGCTTCCCATATATTAAGGTTTGCCGGAAAGGCTTTTCCATCTTGTAGTGTTCCTTTAGGTAAAAACGACCAAATATCCTGTATATTAACCACTTTAAATTCTAAAGCAAGTTTTTGACTGGCTAAGAATTTCTTCGCAAAATCGTTCATCGGTTGATAGAGCAATTGTTTTGGTGTACCGATCTGAATAATTTTTCCTTTATCCATTAAACAGATCCTGCCTGCCAGTTCGAAAGCTTCCTGAACATCGTGTGTAACCATAACAATGGTTTTTCGTTTTAATTCCTCAAGTGCTTTAAACTCTTTTTGAATGCTGCTCCGGGTTACATTATCAAGTGCACCAAAGGGTTCATCCATTAACAATACTGCCGGGTTGGTAACCAAAGCACGTGCCAGGCCAACGCGTTGCTGCTGCCCGCCACTGAGTTGATGGGGAAACATTTTTAATACATTTTCAGGAAGATGAAGTTTACCAATAAGTTCTTGTGTACGGCTCTTGATTTTCTCCTTTTCCCACTGCAACAGTTTTGGTACTACAGCAATATTTTCGGCAATGGTATAATGCGGAAAAAGCCCGATGTTTTGCATCACATAACCAATGCCTTTCCGCAATACATCAGGGTTTTGATTGGTAATGTCGGCTCCATTGATGATAATCTGCCCGGTATCTGGCTCAATCAAACGGTTAATCATTTTTAAGGTAGTTGTTTTACCGCAACCACTTGTACCCAATAGTACGAGCGTTTCTTTTTCTTCTACTTTAAATGAAATGTTATTTACAGCCTGAGTATGGCCAAATTTCTTGCTTATCTCCTTGAGTTCGATCATATTTAATTGTCGAGTTTCATAAATAAGTTGTTCAACGATTCTGAATAGGTAGGATGCGCAAAAACACAATACCTGATTCTATCGTAAGTGATTCCGCCTTCAATGGCCATCTGCAAAACAGACATAATTTCTCCACCCTCTGAAGCTAATATGGCAGCACCTAATATCTCTTTTGTATCGGCATCTACCACGGCTTTCATCAGGCCAAGTGTTTCGCCTGTTTCTATGCCCCTGGCCACGCTCCTCATCGGAAGGACAGCTACTTTATAATTCAGTTTCTTTTCTTTTGCTTCTTTTTCCGAAATGCCAATTCGCCCGAGTTGTGGATCAGTAAACATGCAATAAGGCACCGGGCGATCGTGAATAGAATAATCGGTACCCTCAATCAGGTTGCGGTAAACTATGGTATAATCGTTATAAGCAATATGGGTAAACGCCGGACCTCCCTTTACATCACCAAGCGCATAAATTCCTTTTATGTTGGTTTCCAGTTTTTCATTAACCAGGATATGTCCGTGGTCATCGAGCTTTACGCCACAGTTTTCAAGTCCTAAATCTGCTGTTTGAGGCGTTCGGCCTACGGCAATCAACAAATGCGTTGCACTGATTTTTTTCTTGCGCTTACCGGAATGGAGCTCAATGTGAATCTGATTTTTGTCTTTTTCAATTTTATCGATTTCAACTCCGGTAATGAGTTCAATCTTTTCATCAGTTAAGATTTCGGTTAACGCTGATGAGATATCCTGATCTTCTTTAGCCAATATTCCGGTTGATTTTTCTAGAATGGTTACTTTACTTCCAAAACGGTTAAACATTTGTCCAAATTCGAGGCCGATGTAATTACCACCAATAACAACCAAATGCGCTGGAACGGATTCGAGATCTAAAATTGTTGTTGAGGTGAGGTAATCAATTTCATTTAATCCTTCAATATCCGGTATGGAGGTTTTTGCCCCTGTATTGATAAAAATTAAATCGGCAGTCAGTTTTTCTTCACCGCCGTTGTTGAGTGATATGGTAAGTTCTTTCTTTCCGCTAAACCTGGCTGTACCGAAGATAAGGTCAAGTCCTTTAGTGCCTTTAATGCCTTTTTCTGATGAAGACCTAAATTGTGTTACAATATCATCTTTACGCTGTTTAATCTTTTTAAAATCAATTTTCACAGTACCTACATCTACACCTAAATCAATAGCTTTTTTTGCCTGATATACGGCTCTTGCCGAGGCTACCATAGCTTTGGTTGGTGTACAACCATCGTTTATACAGGTACCACCAACAAGCCTTTTTTCGATAATGGCTGTTTTTTTACCCGCTTCGGCCAGTTTTTTAGCCAATGGAGTGCCAGCCTGCCCTGCTCCTATAATTATTGCATCATATTGTTTCATTGATTCTTAGGTTAAAAGGATTTGTTTTGTTCTGACACTTATAACCTCAATAGGTAGCTCAATGTTTGATCATGGCTAGTTATTATCTGATTAATCGAAAGAAAGTGCTCACCCTAAGTTCGAATAAAAAAGTTACAAACTATATTTAAAAAGCTACGTTAAATAAATGTAGACAATTAATTGACAAACATAAATTACCGAAGCCATGTATACTCAATCGACAGAAAACACGAACCTAACCGTTTATATTCAGGATGATCATTCGATCGAAGACAAAAGAGAAATTTTATTAAATGGTTTATTAGATAACCTGAACAGCGAAACTGAATCGTTAATTAGAGAGTAATTGATAGGTTTTATTTTGTGAAATTTAGGGCGCGTTAAGGTTTCAGGTTAAACTAATAACAAATACTTGAATCATTATTTCGATTGTAGCAAGTCTATTTTTCATTAGGTAGCTGAACGGAGAAATCTAATTTAAAAGATTTCTCTGTTTCGTTGCACTCCGCTCGAAATGACTTGCAGCAATTTAATAAATTAAAACTTATCGCCCTAAATTTATTTCAGAACGTTTGAATAATTTAATTACAGCATGCTTAGTTTACGATAAACTGTGCTCGCCTTAAATTATCCGTAGCCTGCAAAATCTTATCCTTTAATTTAGGGTTGTAATTTGGGTGCACGTTTAAAAAATCCTTTACTATTCTATCTGCCTGCTTGGTATTATAATTCGAAAATATAGAAGCCAGCCATGATTGAGGGAAAAATATATCCCCGGTTTTTTGTATCTCTTCCAATAAATTTAAACTTTCGGCAAGGTAATTTACTGAACTAGCCTGCCTGATTGGATGGTGTAGATAAAATAACGCCGTTGTAACCCATGCTTCTTTGTTACGGTTTTTCCGCTCCTTCAAACTATCAAAAAAACCATCTCTCACTTTAACATCTGTTGATAGTGCTGGCATTAAATAAAGTAGGCGGTTTTTACGGTCTTCATTTTTAGTCCTTGCCAACTGTTCTTTTAAAATGCTGTTCGCTGTATCCGTTTTGAGGGCTAAAGTTAAAGCCAAGGCACTATAATCATCTTCTAAAAGTTTAATTCCTTCAGGTGCAGATTGTTTTAGCCAGAAATTATACATTTTTTTACCTGCTTCGGCACTCAAGTAAACATTTTGGTAAGCATTAAATAAAATCTTTTTATTGTTCTGCATTTGCTGCTTTTCCATCGCGGTCCAGATTGTTTTCTCTACACCAACATGTAACGCATTTCTTTTAGCTGGGGTGAGAAATGTCCAGTAAATATTTGTTAAATACCCTGAAAGCAACCTCAGGTTCATTTCATTTTGTTCTACATTGAGTCCTTTAAGCAAAACATTTAAAAGTGCATCGGGTTTATTGCCGCTGCCCGAAAGCATATTCTCATATGCATTGATATAGGCCGATGCCTCTTTCTAAAGGATCTACCAAACTATAAAGATTAGCGGTTAAGGGCTGGTCGATTGGAAAAAGACCATAACCTGCACCATTCGCATTAAACAAAATGTATTGAGGCTTCGAAAGTCCCTTTGCCTCATTTATAAACGTTTTTGCATTCATCGAATTAACCATTAATACCTTACTGCTATCGGCATATACCAGTTTCATGGTGAAAGATTGAGGCCATATTCTTTGCGCGCCCACTTCGCTTTTCTGACTGATGGTTAAGTCGCTTATTTTGTCGCCATCAAACTTAATATCATAACTAAAAACTGGTCTGCCAGGTTCGTTTACCCAAACCTTATTCCAACTGTACAGGTCTCTTTTACTATATTTACTTAAAATCGCTATCAGATCGTTCCAGGTAGCGTTGCCATAACTGTATTTTTTTAAGTATTCCCGTATTCCTTTTTGAAAACTCTCCTTTCCCATTAATAACTCCAACTGGCGCATCATAATCGGGGCTTTATGGTAAATGATATTTCCGTACATTGAACCTGCTTCCTGCAGATTATCCAATTGCTGGCGGATGGGATTTGCACCCAACGTTCGATCTATGCCATATGCTGCGGGATAATGATCTTGCAAAAACTTTAGGTCGAACGTACTTTTACCCATCAGTTTTTCTGTCACTTTATCAGCCATAAAATTGGCAAAAACCTCTTTCATCCAAACATCGTTAAACCATTTCATGGTAACCAGATCGCCAAACCACATGTGTGCCGTTTCGTGCGAGATGAGGTTGGAACGCGAAATAAACTGATCTTTTGTTGCTCCCTGATCCAGAAACAGGGCCGATGCTTTATATTGTACTTCTCCGGGATGTTCCATACCGCCAAACTGGAAATCAGGAATTGCTACAAAACCCACTTTCTGAAAAGGATATTTAATGCCCGTCCATTCCTCCAAAAAGTCAATTGCATCACGGTGTGCCACAAAAACAGAATCTACACTGAGTTTAATTTTAGCAGAATCGGTTTCGCGGTGCAGAAATTCCATGTCGCGGTTATTCATTTTCTTTTTAATAAAAGCATATTTCCCTGAAGTAAAAGAAAACAGGTAAGTAGGCAGTTTATCTGAATTTTTAAAATGATACGTAACGGCATTTCTATTTACCAGTGAATCCTTTTTAATTGCATTGGCCATTACTTTCCAATCAATTGGCACCGTTAATGAAAGTAAAAAATTAGCTTTCAAGTCAGGTTGATCAAAACAGGGAAACACGGTTCGGGCATGATCGGGAACAAAGAGTGCATAAAGAAAATCCTTATTCCTATTTAATGATTCATTGCCCGCAACAAATTCGATTTTAATAGTATTATTTCCGGCTTTTAGGTATTGCTGATCGATCAGAATATGTTCTTCCTTAAAATTAATCGTTATCACTTTGCCATTAACTAAAACCTGCTTTAAATGATCGGCATTTTGCTTAAAGTCTATTTGCAGTTGAGCCAGCTTATTTAACTTAAAAACAATACTTTCTGTAGCGTTTATTAATGCTGTTTGTTCTGCAGGAATATCGAAATGAAGTTGATACTGAATATTGCTGATGGAAGCACTTCTTGATGTTGCCAGCGCAAGTGAAACCCCTGGTGTTACAGGGATAGCTGGTGTGTTATTTTGCGCAAAGCAGGAAGCGCTCAATAATAAAAAAAGGCAGGTATATTTTGTAATCGTATTCATCGTATAAATTTTTATTCTCCGTTCACCATTTGTAAAATGGTGCCATAACTCATCCAAACCATGGTAAGTACCACAGCCAAACCAGTAAGCGTAAGCCAGAGCGGTTGTTTATAATTGGCAATAATTTTGGTTTTATAAGCAGCGATAAGCATAATGCCCAAGGCAATTGGCAGTATAAAACCATTTATGGCCCCTACTGTAAGTAATATTTTAACAGGTTTGCCAATAAGGATAAAAATAACACAGGAGATGGATATAAAAGCAATAATAATTTCCCTGTTGTACTTTAAGATTATGGGATGGAAGCTTTTGATAAAAGATATGGAAGTATAGGCCGAACCCACAACAGATGAAATACCTGCCGCCCAGATGACCATACCAAAAATTTTATAACCAATTTCACCACTGGCCAGTTTAAAAACCGAAGCAGCCGGGTTGGCAGGATCTAAGGTTAAACCTTTACTTACCACCCCTAAAGCGGCAATAAACAACAATAAACGCATAATTGATGCAAGGCCGATTGCACTTAATGCGCCTTTATTTACCGCAGCCAGGTTTTGTATACCTGTTTGCCTGGCATCCAATAAACGGTGTGCCCCCGAAAAGGTGATGTAGCCACCAACCGTACCCCCAACAATGGTTAATACCGCGGTAAAACTAAATTGCGTTGGGTTTATTGCCCTCAGTGCAGCTTCGGCCAAAGGCGGAGAACTGGTATAGGCGATAACTAAAGCCAGTACGATTTTGATTAAGCCCATGGTTTTGGCAAAAACATCCATGGCTTTACCGGCTTCTTTGTAAATAAAGATACCAATAGCCATTATAGCACTGATTACTGCACCTTTACCTACACTAATGCCAAACAGCACATTTAAACCCAAACCTGCCCCGGCTATGTTGCCGATATTAAATGCCATACCACCTAAAAAAACGAGGAATGATATAAAATAGCCCAAGCCAGGAAATACCTTATTGGCAATATCCTGTGCGGGTTTATCGGCAACGGCAATAATCCGCCAGATGTTTAGTTGTGCAATGGCATCCAGTATGATGGATAACAAAATTACAAAAGCGAAACTGGCACCCAATTGTTGGGTAAATACGGCAGTTTGCGTTAAAAACCCCGGACCAATGGCCGATGAAGCCATTAAAAAAGCAGCTCCTAAAAGTACACTCCAATTGTATTTTGGTTTCATGCCGTGGGTGCTTTAATAGATATGCCTTCTTTCGTTAAGCGTTCAGAAATTAATTTAGCAAAAGCAACCGCATGTTTACCATCTCCATGCAAACAAAGTGTTTCTGCACTCACTGTTATCTTATTTCCATTTACACTTTTCACCTCTTGTTTAATGGCGAAACCTAGTGCTTGCGCAACGGCCTCTTCATCACTCGTAATTAGCGCATTGGTAGCTGTACGCGGGGTTAACAAACCATCATCCTGGTAGGTACGGTCGGCAAAAACTTCTGATGCAGTAACAATACCTTTCTTATGTGCTTCGCTGATCATTTTACTACCGGCAAGTGCATACAGAATTAAACCAGGATCAAAATCGTAAACTGCCTGAACAATTGCCGTGGCCAAAGCCTCATCCTTTGCTGCCATATTATACAATGCACCATGTGCTTTTACATGATGGAGTTTGCCTCCTGCAGCTTTAACAAAACCGCTTAACGCACCAATTTGATATAAGGTAAGCTGGTAAGCCTCATTTGCAGATATCTTCATTTCTCTTCTTCCAAAGCCCTGTAAATCTGCCAAACCCGGGTGTGCGCCTATTGCAACTCCTTTTTTTACCGCCAAAACAACAGTATGCTGCATTACTGATGCATCTCCTGCATGGAAACCACATGCAATATTGGCCGAAGAGATATAATCCATCAGTTTTTCATCATTGGGCATGGCATAATTTCCAAATGCTTCCCCCATATCGCAATTGAGGTCTATTGTTTTCATATATTTAAATATTTAAGGCCTATCGCTGTGGTAATCAACGATAAATCATGTTCGCGTTCCAGATATAGTTCTTCTGCTTCATCTCTGGATATTTCAGAAAAACGGATTTCATCGCCAGGCTTTAACTGTGCACACAAAGGTAGATCAACAGCAGCAACATGGGCTATGCGCGGGTAACCGCCAGTGGTTTGGCAATCGGCCATGAGGATTACCAAATCGCCACTTCCTGTAACCTGGATTATTCCGGGAGTTACAGCGGTACTGAGCAATTCTTTTTTAACTTTTCTAACCAGGGTTTTGCCGTTTAAATGGTATCCCATCCGGTTACTTCTTTTATCTATTTGATATGTTTTGGTTAGGAAAGAGATAATGGATGTGGCATCAAACCAATTGATTTCGTTAGCCAATACTACCCTAATGGTGTGCCTGTTTTCGGGTATTAAACTCTCCCGAGAGATACGCCAGTTCGGATAGCTTAAGTGCTTATTTTTAAGATGGTTCAATATCGCTTCCGAAACCTTTGCTAAACTTACATTATTGCTTAATACATCTCCTTTTTTAATGCCCTTCCATTAAAACCGCCGAAACCAGCAGCAAGAAATGTACTCCTACTTTCCATTACTTCGGGCACCTCCCACCCACCGGCAATTGCAAGGTAAATTCTAATCCCTACAGGGTTATTGATTAATTTAATTACCGAACCTGCACGGATAAATAACGGCTTTTCTGCAGGCATCACCTGATCATGATCAACCAGAAATGCCCCATCGCCAGAGTATGCAATCAAAAGATCGGTTTCTGCTTTAAAAGATGCATCAGCATAAGTAAACTCAATGGTTGCCAGATCATCATCGTTACCAACCGCTTTATTGGCCAGCCGATGAGCGAGTTGATCCATCGCACCAGAAACGGGTACAGCTTGTGAAAGGTAGCCATACCGGCCCATATCCTGTACTGTGGTTAACAAACCTGCTTTTAGGATACTGATTTTCATACTCATTGTTTGCCATAAGTATTAAATTCATCAATATTGATGGCTCTAAAGCGAACCAAATTGCCCCCTTTTAATAATGAAGGTTCGGCCCTGTTTACATCGAACATTTTTAAGGGTGTTCTCCCTATAATCTGCCATCCGCCGGGTATTTCCATCGGGTAAATACCCGTTTGCATACCCGCTATACCAACTGATCCTGCTGGTATTGTTGCATCTGGCACCTGCTTGCGCGGGGTTTGTAAACTTGCATCCATCCCACCCATATAGGCGAAACCAGGTACAAAACCTATCATGTATACAATATATTGCATGGAGGAATGCCTTTCGATAACTTCTGCTATACAAAGTTGATTTGTTTTTGCAACTGTTTCAATATCAGCCCCAAAACTCCCTCCATAACATACCGGAATAATGATTTCAACAGGTTTATTTATAGCTTGCCTGTTTTCTGACTGTTTAATGTGACTCAGGAAGTACGATACTTTATCAAAGCAAGTTTCGCCCGGAAGATTGGATGTGTGGACTAAAAGCGGATCGAAAAATACGGTAAGTGTACAATATGCAGGCACCGTAGTGATTAAACCTGGAAAAGGATTTTGCATTAAAGCAAGGTTGTAGCTTGTAATAAGCTGCAATATTTCTTCACTAATTACTGTTCCGAATTCAACAGTAACCGATTGCTCACTCAATCCATAAATATTAACCGAATAATCAGGCGTAAAATATGCGCTTTCTTCCGTCATGTTAACAATCTGATAAAAATTTTAGCATATAACCTCATTATATATGGAACAACACAAAAGCATAGCCATAAAAATGATTATATAATATCGAAAACGCAAAGGTTTTGAAAATTTCATCATCATTTGCTCAGAAATAGGGAAAAATTAGCTGAATTTAATCTCAAAAAGTTATAATATATATTCGATGATGTTTATAAGACTAATTTTTAAGAATTAGCTTATTTTGATAAAAGTGGAATTAACCACCTAATAACACCACCATGATAAACAAAAAAAGCGGCTCCTATCCGGGAAACCGCTTTTAATCATTAACTATTATTTTGATGTGGTATTAAATACTTGCTTTTACTTCGCCACAGGTAAGCATGTTTTTTGGGTAATAAGGGTTTTGTATCGCCTTTTCATCACTAATCCATGTAGTACCCGTCATAGGGCAAACCTGTTTGTAAAGGGTGGTCTTCTCTGGTTTAAACCTTTCAATAATCGACCATATTTTAACTGAAAGTTTATCCATTTCGCTGCGTTGTTTATTGATTGATTTTGTAGCAGCAATAGCCAAAGCAAGTGTTTTAATCTCTTCACGTGTTGTTGTGGCCGCATTCATATCAGTTAATGAGAGTTTTTTAAACTTAAACTGGTTTAATACAGCAACAAATTCTGTGGCAGATTTAGCCGCTTGAACCGAATCGGATTTTACCAGACTGTTTTTCATACCCAGGTAATTGGAGATGATCGCTTCTTTTAAAGCTTCTCTTTTTTGCGCCAGTTCTGGTGTGGCCACTTCCTGAGCCGATGTTTTAACCTGTGCTTTTAATCCTGAGTTTAAAAGTAATGCTGCACCCAGCAAAGCAATTAAATAACTTTTCATATTATGAGATTGTGTTTGATTTCTTATTAATTTTTTCTATTTCTAAAAGCATATCTTTCAAATGCAACAGGTTAATGCCTGAAGTTTGCGGCATTAGCAACTTAATTGTTTCCTTTACATCATTAAGGTGTACAATAGCTTCCAACCTTACATCGCTCCTTTGGGCTGTAGTCATCGCTTTGCCATCAGCAATATCTTTCGGGTTAATCAGCGTGTTTAACTTTTCAATGTAAGAGCGTTCGAGACTGCGGCGGTAAACATCACTGCTTTCCACTCCGGTAAACTTAATCCAGGTGGCATGCTTTAAATCCACTAAAAACTCTTTTAC
The DNA here is from genome assembly GCF_979252805.1 of Pedobacter sp. AC402. NCBI lineage: Bacteria > Pseudomonadati > Bacteroidota > Sphingobacteriia > Sphingobacteriales > Sphingobacteriaceae > Pedobacter > Pedobacter sp. AC402. The sequence goes on from NZ_CEEDAI010000007.1 coordinate 187,095, forward strand.
CGGATAAGGATTTGCTGAAGCAAGTGCTTTTTGGCTTAAATTGTACAATAGCCCCTGACTTAAGAACATATTCAGCATTTGGTTTTGCTGATCTACCATTTCATCCATCGGTTTAATATTAATCCGGCTGGTAATATCTTTAGGGTACAACCACAACGGTGCTTCAAATACCTGTCGGCCTACATAATCTACAACAGCCTTAACACGTTTTTTCGGCACCTCGGTAATTACAACTCCAGCCTCATCAGCACTTCTTTTGGTTACATAACTATTGCCGATGTTTTTCATTACATGATAAAGGTACCTGCTGTATTGGCGAACAACTGCTTTGTGCATATCACTTAAATTATCGTAAAGGTCGCCAGGTTCATAAGTCCATTTAACCAGGTTAGGCACCACGCGCTTTAGGTTTTTTATCCCGTAATCACTTGCAGCAATGGCATCATCACCGATATCTTCTGTCTGGCTGCGCGGATCTTCTTCTTTCCCTTCACCACCAAACCAAAGTTTGGGGTTGGCAGAAAGCGAATCAAGAATCATCTTCTTAGTAATTTTTTCTTCCGAATATTCATCTTTAATTCCAGCATAATAACGGTAGCCCCAATTAATTGCCCATTTATCATAAGCTCCAATGCGCGGGTAAATGCCAGCAGGCGAAATATGATCTTCGGGCTGCGCCACATAATTAAACCGTGCATAATCCATTATTGAAACCGTGTGTCCGTTTGCCTCTACCCATTTCTTATCCCTAAGTTTTTCTACTGGAGTTTGGCTGCTAGCCCCCATGTTATGTTTTAAGCCAAGTGTATGTCCAATTTCATGTGAAGAAACAAACCTGATCAGCTGGCCCATCAGCTCATCGTCGAAGTTCATCTTTCTTGCCCGCTCATCAAGCGCACCCGCCTGGATCATGTACCAGCTTTGCACCAGCTTCATTACATTGTGGTACCAGCCAACATGACTTTCTATAATTTCACCACTTCTGGGGTCGCTAATTCTTGGTCCGTAAGCGTTTGGCGTTTCAGAAGCATAATACCTGATTACCGAGAAACGTGCATCTTCAAGGCTCATGGTGGTATCTGCCTCCGGCCATTCCTTTCCAATTATGGCATTTTTGAAACCCGCCTTTTCGAAAGCTTTTTGCCAATCGTTAATGCCTGCAATTAAATAAGGTCGCCATTTTTTCGGTGTTGCCGGGTCGATGTAATAAATAATCTGCTTTTTAGGTTCAACAAGTTTGCCTTTTTTATACTTATCCATATCTTCAGCTTTAGGCTCCAAACGGTAACGTTCAATAAAATATTTAACATCAGCGTGTTGCCTTTCCTCATCAAAAAGAATGTACTTGTTGTTAAAAAAACCTACTCGATCATCTGCAAAACGTTTGCGCATGGGTATTTTAGGCAAAAGCACAAAAGAGGTGTTCAACCTTAGTGTTACAACCCCCGTAAGTGCACCTGATGGGATGATGCCTGCAGAGGTAGAATAGGTTTTAGTACTCTTAATCTCAATATTAATGGGATAAGTGCTTATTTTCTCGATAAAAGAACGGTCATCAGCCACGCTTCCCAGTTTCTTGTTTGATTTTTCATCAGCAGCGATTGAAATAACAGGATTATCTTTTTTAATAAAATCGGTAACCTCAATTACATAATTTCCTGTTAAGGGATTTTTTGCCTTGATATCGAAAGCAGCAACGATTGGGTTTTCCTGCGATTGCAGCACCGCTTTGTAAATGGCTTCATCATTGCTTTTAACATCCTGCCTGTAAAGCACCGATCTTAGCAATAAATTATTGTTGTTCCCTTTTTCAAAATATATGGTTTGCTCATTGGCCGCTTCACCACCAAAACTCCCCATGCCCTGTGGCGTGCTTACATAACGTGTAACAGCTAAAATGTAGCGGTTAAGCATACTATCTGGTATTTCGAAATACCATTTCTGCTCTACACGCTTAACATCAAAAAGCCCTGTTTCGCTAAAAGAATTTGCAGGAATCAGCTTGCTGTAATCAACCGGTGCTTTACGGCTGGTGCTATCGGCCTTAACAACAGGTGTTTTTTGTGAATAAGCAGTTATAGAGAGTAAGAGTGCGATTGGAAATATAATGTGTTTAATATTCATGTTAAAACGGGAGCTTTTCGTCTGTATTTAAAGTAAGATTGGGATTTTTCTTGAGTACGTTAAGCGGAAAAGGAATAATATACAACCTTGATGTAGGCAAAAGCGTATAAGTTTGTTGTGGTACCGTTTTATTTACTATCGGATACTTCCGCACTACCGTTTTAGCATATTCAGGCTCGGTATTTAAGCGTTTTAAATCCATAAACCTATTAAAACCTAAAAACAGCTCTTTTCTACGTTCATTTATAATAATATCCATGGTTTCTTTCCTGGTTGCCGGTACCGGAGAGTGAATTTGTACCCGAAAGGATGCGCTTTTCGCGGAGTTTGTTTACCACTGCCATTGCACCAGCAAAATCACCTTCTCTGGCCAAACATTCGGCCTGCATTAAATACACTTCTGTTGTTTTTAAACCAACAGTTGGATAAAAAAACCTGGTATACGCTATGCTATAATATGCTGCATTAGCACCAATATCTAAAAAGCTTGCACTGGTGGTGTTAAAAAACATATTGAAACGTGCATCATTGGTACCGAACAATTCTCTTAATTCGGGACTGATTAGCCAGGTATAACCAAAATTGGTTTCATTATAGCCCTGGATGTACATGTAACTTAATACTTCAGGGTTATTGGGCGCAACAATTGGAGTTACCGAAGGGCCTCCTTGTTTGGTAGTATAATTAACGAGATCAAAAATCTGGTTGTTATAAGATAGTGATTTCTCGCACGCTGCTTTAGCCTGTGCAATTTCCTTTTTAAACAAATGCACTTTAGCCTTTAGTGCCCAGGCAAAAGCCAATGAGGGGTGGTAAGGATCTGCTGGTTTTTCTTGCAATAATGGAAGTGCTTCATCCAAATCTTTTTGAATAAAATCATACACCTGGGCTACAGTCGATTTTACCGGCTGTGCCTCTAAATCGTATTTATCCATAATGCAGATGCCTCCATCATTAGCTGCTGTTGCCGCGTTATAAGCTTTGGCATATACGTTTACCAATAAAAAGTGATCGAAAGCCCTTAAAACTTTAGCTTCTGCCTTGGCCAAGGCTTTTACCCGGTCGTCGCCTTTGCTGCCATCAACTAGGGATATAATGGTATTCCAACGGTTGATGTATACGTAAGCACGTTCATAAAAATTAGAACTCTGTATCAACGAAACACGGTCGATGTTTTCGTTAAAACTAAAATGTACCGTGTTTAAATTAGGTGTTACGCCAATAAAATTTGATTCCTTAATCCACATGTCATCAACCAGGTATTGGAAATTGCTGATGATGTAAGCCCTGTTTGGATAAGAAACCAGGTCGTAATAATCCTGTGCATTTTCTACAAGCAATGAGCCTGTTGGTGTTAAATCGGTATATTTTTTACATCCGCCCATTGCAAAAAGGAAGATGAATGCTATAAATATGATATTTCTTTTCATTTTGTTAAAAGGTTAAGTTTAGGCCAAATACAAATGATTTAGGATTTTCAAGGGCTGTGGTACCTGTAATGCCCGAATAGATTCCGGATCGATATCATCACCCGCGGCACTTGCATACCACAGATTGTTTACCTGCGCAGTAAACCTGGCAGATGGAAGTTTGAACCTGCCGGTTAGGCTTTTAGGCAAATTGTACGATAGCGAAATATTTCTGAGTTTAATATAATCGCCCTTCACCACATTTACATCTGCAGCTTGCCACATGGTATTAATGGTACTGGCACTGTTAATTAAAGCTTCAGGATAATCGACCAGTAAGCGAGGTACATCAGGTACATTTCCATTTTTAAAACGTTGGGTAATGTTTTCATCAGTAACATCGTAAACACTGATATTGGTTACATCTCTTCTGATTACATTACCACCAGAAAATACCAGTAAAGCGGCTAGCTCGAAACTTTTATACGAAACCCGTTGAGAAAAAGATCCTGTATACGTTGGCGTTAAGCTGCCCATATTTACCAAACTGCCAAAATTGTTAAAGCTTTTAATGCTTGATACAATGGGGTTGCCGTTTGCATCAAAATCGATACTCGCTTTACCGTTTTCATCCAAAAAATACGGATAGCCATTTACCATTCCTCCATAGCGGTAAGCATATAAAGTGTTATAGGCAGAACCTTCTATATAATAAATTGCCGGAGATGACACGTAATTGACCTGCGCTGGAAAGTGAGCTGTTAACTTTACCGATTCTACTTCTGTTAAAACCCAGGATAAAGGTAGAACTCAAAGTTAAATCGCCTGATTTTAACCAGTCGCCATTTAGGGTAAATTCGATACCACGGTTAATCAATGTACCATTATTAATCATCCGTGAGGCTACACCCACAGTAGGATCTAACTCTGCATTTACAATTAAATCGGTACTCTTTTTTATAATAAACATCAACACTTCCCCTTAAACGGTTCGATAAAAAGGCATAATCTACGCCACCATTATATGTCTCTGTTTTTTCCCAACGCAATTTCGGATTTGGTAATGCAGTAATATCAATGTATTGCAATGATGTAAAAAGGTTATCACTTCTTCTTCTTGCAGTTAAGTATTTAGAGCTTTCGGAGTTCTGATTTCCGTTTACGCCATAAGTGGCGCGCAGTTTTAGCAAATTGATCCATTTCTGCTCTTGTATAAAAGCTTCATTGCTGGCATTCCAGCTTCCACCAACTGACCATAACGGACGGTTTTTAAATTCAGGATCTACACCAAAAAAATCAGCCTGATCTACCCGCACACTACCCGTAATATTATATTTATTTAAATAAGTATAACCTGCATTTGCATAAGTAGAAAGGTTACGGTGTTTACTTTCTAACTGTGTACGGCCCACAGTAGATAATGTTTTGGTACCACCATAAATGTAGCTCGGAAAACCTGTTTGGCTTGCCGTTTGCGTATTAATCAGTGTAGAGGTAAGCGTTATCGGATCATAACCATATCTTAAATCTTCAATGCCTCTGGGCGAAAAGGTTTGGCGCATCTCAAAGCCCGCAATGGCAGATATGGCATGCTTTCCTTTATCAAAAGAACGGTCGAAACTCAACTGGTTTCTAAAAGTATAACTGTTACTTCCTCTATCCGATTGACTATACCTGCCCCCTGTAGGAAGTCCGAAAGCATATACATTTGTGGCGGGCGTGTAACCAACCAATGCATTGTAGGCAGATCTCATTTTATAAGAATTAACATCATAGTACTGATCCGTTTTTGCACTTTCATTTTCGATCTGTAACTGACTTGAAAGACTTAGACCTTCCATAAGCCTGGCCTGTACATTCGCAAAACCCCTTAATGAGATATTGGTAGAATTGACCAGTCCTTCGTTTAACGACTCCAGAATATTGAATCTATATGAACGGAACTGCGCATTATTTTTCAACGCATCAACCATAGCACCGTTAATATTTCCACCAGCAATTCCATCTGGCAGGTTTACATAATCTGCATAAACAAGGCTGCCCTCTGCATTTACAATAGAAGCATAACGTGGGCTAATTGTGGTGTAAGCATCATAAGAACCATCAGTAGTTACCGATTTGGTGTATGTGCCATTAAAGCCCAAAGTAGTGGTTAGCCACTTGCTTACGTTATAAGTGTTTTTAAAATAGATATTAAGCTTCTGATCATTGTTATGAATTATTTTTTGTACCGAATTATCGAAGTTTATGGATGTGAAAGTATTTGATTTTGCACTAGAAGAACTGAAAGACAGGTTATAACGCTGACGGAAAGCTTTCTGCCAAACATTATCTCTGTACTGCTCATAATAATCTGCATTGCGCCAGGAGGCCAATTGTTGATTTACCTGATCGGCTGTAACCTTACCCGCGTCACGATCGCGGTACAGTTGGTAAAGCGGACTGTAATATTTAATCGAACCATTTGCAGCGGTTCCATATGCGGCAAACATCGATTCTGTTGTAGTGTACCTGGCACGTTCCTTATTGTATACATCGGTTTCTAAATCGAGTATATCACTTGTTGAAGCATAATGCATTGAATTAAAGCTCGGCTTAGCATCAACAAAAAAATCGGTGTTTAAGGAAATTTTAGCAGGGGTATTTCCTTTTTTAGTGGTTAGGATGATAACCCCGTTGGCCGATCTTGAACCATAAATTGAGGCTGCTGCAGCATCCTTTAAAACCGTTACCGATTCGATGTCGTAAGGATTAACATCTTCCAAAGCGGTTTCAGATGGCAATCCGTCAATCACAATCAAAGGATCAGTTCTAACACCAGTCTGGAAGATCGAAAATGTACCTCTCCCCCTAATCACCTGCTGATCGGCACCTATACCATAAGGATTTTTATTATAAGCCAAACCCGCCACACGACCTTCTAAAGCACCTACAAGATCAGGGTTAATTTGCTCATTCAGCTTCTTTTGGTCAACAATCGCAAATGCGCCTGCATTTCTTTCAAGCGGAAGCGACTGAAAACCGTTTACCACAACCTCTGCCAATAAAGATGCGTTGGCACCCAACTTAACAGTTACCACCTTTAAAGCGGCATTTTTATCAAACCGCCGGGTGCTCGAAAGATAACCGATATAACTGATTTCGAGCGTATTGTATTGGTTGGATAAAGTTAAATTGAAGTGTCCGTTACCATCGGTAAGTACATATTTGTTGGTATTTTTGATTTTTACTGAGGCACCTGGCAATGGAGAACCTAAACTATCGGTAACCATACCATGTAGCACATATTCATCTTCAGTGTCCACTTTGGGTACTTTTAAAATGATGGTACGGTTGTTATTAATTTCATAATCGAAATCCTGGCCTTTAACTACCGCTTCCATTATGGTTTTAATATCGGCAGTATTTAAGCTAAAGCTGATGGGTTTGGCTTGTTTAACCAAAGCTGCATCATAAACAAATTCATAGTTTGTTTTAGCCGAAATTTGCGATATAACGGTATTTAGAGAGGCTTGTTTAAAAGTGTACTGGATATTTTGTGCCTTTGCCTGCATTGATAACATTGCAAACAGACAAAAAACAATTGGCCAGTTCAGTAAATACCTGCATCCAGATCGGACGAGGCGAAAGTAATGGTTTGTCATAAAAATTTAGTTTGGTTGGTTAATTGATCAACGTTGGAGCAACCTTATTCCTTAAGCACAATTTTATTCTCTCTGATTTTAAACCTGTAAGCTGTTGCTGTAGAAATGGCATCCAATACCGCATCAATATCCGCCTTACGGGATATTTTCAGGTACAGGTTTTTCTGTGGGATAGATTTCACATCTATAGCTACATTGTACCACCTTGCCAGTTTTTGCATCACAATTGATAAAGGCACATCATTAAACAGAAACTCCTCATTCGTCCAGGCATTAAAGTCTTTTGCCGAAACATTGTAGAGCGCAAGTTTGCCATGTTGAGAAATAACCTGTTGATTTGGTTTTAAAACCACCTCATCCCTGTTTGGATTTGTAAAACGGATGCTTCCTTCCAGCAGTGTGGTTTGCGTACCTTCATCTTCAGGATAACTGCTTACATTAAACTGCGTACCCAGCACTCGGATTTCATTGCCTGCCACACTAACAACAAAAGGTTTAAGCGGATTTTTGGCTACATTAAAGAAAGCCTCGCCCTCTACGTAAACTCTCCTTTTTGATCCGCGGAAATCAGTTGGAAAACTAAGTTTCGAGCCAGCGTTCAGCATTACTATTGAGCCGTCGCTCAAAGTAATACGGTACTCGCCACCGTTTGGAGTAGTTAAGGTGTTCAGCTTCGATGCTTCGGTAGAATCTGCACCATTTGCCATAAAAACCATTGTTCCATCTGCTTTTGTGCTCACTGTAACCCCTTTGCCGTGGTATAATACCGTGTCTTTTTTACCAGCTTGCAACACTGCTTTTCCGCTAAGGTTTAACATGGCATTAGCCGAACCCGGAACAACCATCTGGTTTGAATTCCAAAACTTAGCAATGAGCAAAGTAACAGAAACCACTAGCAGAATTGCTGCTGCCACCCTGATAAAGCGGTTAGGTTTAAACACTTTTAAGCTGTTTTTTTCAGGCTTTGGAAAAAGTTTATCCGATAATCCGGCATGGATGGTAGCAAGGCGTTCATCTTCAGCACCATCAAACAAGGTGTCGTTTTGTTCAAAACTAGCACCAATCAGTTTTTGCAGTTCCCTTTCTTCTGCAATTCCAAAATAATCAAACAGTTGCTCAAGTTCTGCTGCATTGCTTTTGTTGGCAATAAATCTTTCGAATAATTCTGGGCTTAAAGGTTTTTTTTCCATCGTTGTCAATATATAATATGCACGAGCTGGACAAACACACTATCGCAACTTGATTTTTTTTTAAAAATATTTTCTTTAACCCTTTAAATAGGCTGCAATACAGAAAATAATAAATTCTTGAGCGTGAAAAAAGACGTAACGTTTAATGTATTTTGTAGCACTAACCAATTGGTTGCTTACGGTAGATGGGCTTAATGATAGGATTTCGGCAGCTTCCTGATAGCTTTTACCTTCTATTTTGCAAAGTTTAAATATCTCTTTACGCTGCGCAGGGAGTTTTTCTATGGCTTGATTAAGTAATTCGATTCTTTCTTTGTTGAAAATGTAATCTTCCGTTTGGTTATAAAATTCAGCAAAAGTTTCAATCAAGTGCCTTTGCATTTTTACATCAAGCGCTAACCTTCGGTAATAGCCGTAAATAACATTTTGTGCAATGGTAAAAATCCAACCTTTGAAAGATTTATCAAGATCTATTTCTTCCCTGCTCGTCCAAACTTTTAAAAACATCCTGCATAAGCTCATCAACCACTTCATTGAGCTTAATCATGCGCTGCATTTTTGGCAACAACATTTTACTATACCTGGCGTAAATAAAGTCAAAAGCATGGCGATGGCCATTTTTAAGGTCTTCCAGGTACTTTAATTCTTCCTTATCGCGCAGTTTGTCGGGTGACATTTCGTCAAATCTACAAATTAAGCAGAATTATAAGTCAAAACGAGCTCATATTTAACAGAATAAAGCAAATTTGTCGGAATTATAAGACGAAAGAACACTATTTGGCTATTTATGGCTTTTTTTAGAAGTATATGTAACGTAGGTACTGCATTAAGATTGCTTCGTGCATCCCCAATAACGGAAATATTGAAGGGCAAAAAATAACGATTGCATGAAGATTCCCGCATGCGCGAGAATGACGACCGTGTTAAAAACCAACCAAAATAACTGCTGAGATTGTTTCTTGCCTCACAGTGGCGGATGTGATAAAGCAAAATAACGATTGCATTAAGATTCCCGGATGCGCGAGAATGACGACCCTGTTATAAACCAACCAAAATAACTAATGAGATTACATTTTGCCTCACAGTGGCGGATGTGATAAAGCAAAATAACAATCGCATTAAGATTCCCGCATACGCGAGAATGACGACCGCAAGTTAAAACTGAAAAGATTGCTTCAGCTCGCTCTCCCCCAGCTTCGCAATGACGGATTTAACGCATTCCCTGCATCATGCTATTTAAACCCCCGCTATCTGCACCCTGCTATTTGCTCCCTGTTATCCGGCCTAGGAAATGATGGAAGGAGAAAACGTTAAAGCTTTATCAATACCTTTTCCTTCATCACTGCATTGAGGCAGCACACACTTCCCGCCTCCTTCGGCGGAACTTGTGCTGACGACCAAAAAGCTTTAACGAATTTATCCGACATCAGTTCCAAGCCTTGGGTTTTTGTTACTTTTGGGCCAAGCCAAAAGTAAGAGCCCCTCGGTGGCTAACCGAGGCAAGCCCGAGCGGAGCGAAAACATTAAGATTACCGCATGCGCGAGAATGACGACCGTGTTAAAAACCAAAAAAATAATTGATAACATTACTTCGTATCAACCTCAACCTTCCCTCCATTCTTAAACAAATCATGAGAAATAAAATACCCCTGATTTACCTTTCCATCTACTTTAATGGTAGTTATTGCCCTTCCTTTTCCAGGTTTACTAATGGTTAATACTTTACCGCTACTCGTTTTCCATTTCACCTCATCAAAAAGAGGTGCTGTAACAATATAATTTGGGTCGGTAGCCGAGAAAGGATATAAACCCAATGAAGTAAATACATACCAGGCCGACATTTCACCGGCATCATCCATACCCGATAATGCTAAACCGTCACTTCCTATTCCATACAGTTCATTTAATATTTTATCGATTATTTTTTGTGATTTCTCAGGTTTTCCGATAAATGTATAGGCAAAAGGCGCTTCATGATCTGGCTGGTTGCCCTGGCAGTATTGTCCAATCATGGTTTCTACGTTGCGGGCAATATATTTTGGGTTCCATGGCAAGGTAAACAACGAATCCAACTTCGATTCGAAACCTTTCGCACCACCATAAAGTTCAATTAAACCTTGCATATCATGTGGGGCATAAAAAGAAACCTGCCAGGCATTGGCTTCTCTGTACATGTACTCATAATAAGGGTACTGTGGATTAAAAGGTTTAATCCAATCGCCATTTTCCAACCTGCCCCGCATAAAACGTGTACCAGGATCGAACATGTTTTTATAGTTTTTAGATCTGGCCATCAGGATACGGTAATTGCTGCTATCGCCCAGTTTCTTTGCAAGCTGTGCCAGCGAGTAATCATCATACGCATATTCTAATGTTTTTGAAACCCCCGCTTTTGCTTTGGTTTCTACATGTGGGTTTTTAACATCAGGGTCAGAAATGTAACCCTTTTCTATGTATTCTTTTATAAACGGACGTGCACCACCTTCTACATTCGCATTGCGCAATAAAATCTGGTAAGTGCCCTTAATATCAAAGTCGGTTATTCCCCTTAAATAAGCTCCGGCAATAGATGATGCACCATGATCACCATGAAAAAAAGTTGGAATAAATCCTGTTTTGTCACCAACATCTTTCATCGATTTAATTACATCTAACGTAACTTTAGGAGTAATTAAGCCCAAAAGCACATCTTTATTTCGGTAAGTATCCCAAAGTGAGGGTTCTGTATAATAATTAAAGTTACCTTTCACTACATTATGCTTGGCATCTTTAAATTCTCCATTTACATCGCTCCTCAACGCAGGCCATAAAAAAGACCGGTACAAGCAAGAATACAACATTTGTTTTTGTTTCTCCGAGCCGCCTTTAACCTCAATGTTACCTAACAGACTCTCCCATTTAGCTGTTGCTTCATTTCGGATTTGCGTAAAAGTTTTATCACCAATTTCTTTTTCCAGATTTTCTTTGGCATTAGCGGTACTTACAAACGACAAGCCTATTTTAAGTTCAACAGGTCCTTTGCTGCCATCGGCAAGGTGTAATATGGCAAATCCCGAACGTTTTCCCTTATCCGTTTGATCGAGTTTTTCGATTTTTCCGTTAACCGTAGCATAAAAATAAATGTTTTCACCTCCCTGAAAACCTTGTACCGCAGCATTACCCACCTGTTCGATATTCCATGTAGAAACCCCACTGTTTGCCTTGCCCAAAAGGAATAAAATTTGCCTGTCGCTGTTATTTTTATAGTCGTATTGATGAAATCCAGCCCTTAAAGTAGAAGTAAGTTTCACATTCACTTTATAATCATCCAGGTAAACCTGATAAAAACCAGGTGCCGAACTTTCATTTTTATGCGAAAATTTAGATCCATATTTATCTCCGGGATTAGATAATGGTAAAATCGGAATGTTGCACAGGTTCCAATGCCCCTTATTGGTATGTGCAAAACCATAAATGGTATCATCTTCATATTCATAGCCTGCACCAGAGCCAAATTCGGTAATCGGACTCAGTTGCACCATTGCATTTGGAAGGGAACTGCCAGGAAAGGTTAAACCCGCCCATGATCGCCAGCCCGTGGCAATTCATAACCCAAAATTTTAGGGTCGGTTAAAGGTGCTGTGCCAATAAATGTATTTACATATTTGGTAAACGATGTTTTCGTTTGGCTCTGAGCATGATATATGCCCGCTACATTTAAAAATAAGCACAGGAAGATAAATTTGGTTAGCGATTTCATTTACATAAAACGTTTTAGTATGTACTATCAAATATATAAAATCTATTAAAATCCAACTTTAAATATCACAATAGTTACCAATTAAAGTTTTGATGTTCTTAATACCAATGCTTAAATAACTGAATATAATGCCAATTATCAATATGCTTTCCCATATGCAAATAACAGTACAATCACTTGATTATCTATATATTTGGATACACACTAATCAAATATTCTATGCTTTTTAAATCCAGGCAAATTATTCATTGCACTTTACTTTTGTTATTGGCCATTGGCTTTTCAAATGGTGTTTCCGCACAAAAGAAAACTATATCACCACTTTTACTTTGGGACGATAAGCCTGCAACAAAATGGATGACAGAAGCATATCCAATCGGAAACGGACGCATCGGCGGGATGATTTTTGGAGGTGTAAACCAGGATGATGTCCAGTTTAACGACAATACACTTTGGACAGGTGATGAAAACGACCGGGGGATGTATCAGGCCTTCGGTGATTTATTTATAGATTTTGATCAAAAAGATAAAAACTTTACTGCCTATAAACGTCAACTCAACCTTGCTGATGCCATACATTCCATCGGTTACACGCAAAATGGAACAAATTATAACCGTGAATATTTTTGCAGTTTTCCGGATAAAGTAATGGTTTTAAGGCTAACGGCTGATAAAAAAGCTGCTTACTCTGCTGTAATCAGGCTCAAAAATGCACATCAGGGCGATATTACGGTAAAAGGGAATACCATTGAGTTTACGGGTAAATTACCTAACGGAATGTCTTACCAGGCCACTGCCTTAGTTAAAATTGAAAATGGAAGCAGTCATTCGGTTAAAGATAATGACGGTGACAAATTAAAAGTAGATGGTGCCGATGCCATTACGATTATTTTAACCGGAGCGACAAATTACAGCAACAAACGCGAGCAAAATTGGAAAGGTGAAGAGCCAGGAACAAAAATAGAAACGATACTTAAACAAACGGCAACTAAATCTTATTCATCATTATTAAAAAACCACGTTCAGGATTATCAATCTTTATTTAACCGTGTTGCTATCACATTAGGTCATGCCGATTTAGCGCAAAATAAACTTCCAACCTACCAAAGGTTAATTGATTACAAAAAGAAGGCTGATTTGGGATTAGAATCTTTAATTTTTCAATATGGAAGGTACTTACTGATTAGTTCATCGCGAAAAGGTGGTTTACCGGCAAACCTTCAGGGCTTGTGGAATGAAAGCAACACGCCACCATGGGGAAGTGATTACCATTCGAACATCAATATCCAGATGAATTACTGGCTTGCCGAACCTACAAACCTTTCAGAGTGTCAAATCCCCTATCTTGATTACATTAACAGTATGCGGGAGGTAAGTGCTATCGCCACACGCAAACAATACCCTAATACAAGGGGCTGGACAGTTAAAACCGAGAACAATATTTTTGGTGGCATGAGCTTTTTATGGAATACACCTGGTAGCGCATGGTATGCACAGGCCCTTTGGGAACATTATGCTTTTACGAAAGACAAAAATTATTTAAAGAATTTTGCTTACCCGATTATAAAAGAAATCGCTGAGTTTTGGGATGATCATTTAAAAAGAAGACCAGATGGTACTTTGGTTTCGCCAATGGGCTGGTCGCCTGAGCATGGCCCTACTGAAGATGGTGTTACGCACGATCAACAGATTGTATATGATTTGTTTACCAACTACATTGAATCAGCCGAAATATTAGGAATAGATAAAGAATATAAACTACACATCGCCGATCTTAAAGCGCATTTACTGAAACCTAAAATTGGAAAATGGGGACAATTACAGGAGTGGGAAACCGATCGCGATGATCCGAAAGATCAGCACAGACACATCTCTCATCTTTTTGGCCTTCACCCTGGCAGGGAGATCAGTACCATTAAAACACCAGAACTGGCCAAAGCGGCACAAGTTATCTCTAACTGCCCGTGGCGACGAATCAACAGGCTGGTCTATGGCCTGGAAAATGAACTTCTGGGCAAGGTTACAGGATGGTAATCACGCCTACAAAATTTTACAGAATTTTATTACCCCGGTGGGCGGATCGGGTACTGATTACAATAAAGGTGGAGGAATTTATGCAAACCTTTTCTGTGCACATCCACCCTTCCAGATCGATGGAAATTTTGGATATACGGCGGGTATTTCGGAGATGTTATTACAAAGCCAGGCCGGAGAATTGCAGTTCTTACCTGCACTACCCGATAAATGGGATGAAGGAAGTATTCAGGGCTTAAGAGCAAGAGGCAATTTCGAAATCGCTAACCTGCAATGGAAAAGTGGTAAAATTGTGAAGTTATCCATCAAATCATTATCTGGTGAAGATTGCATAGTTAGAAGTCCGAATGCACTTAAAAGTAAGGGTATAGAAGAAAAGAAATCAGGAAAAGACTTTGTTTATAGTTTTAAAACGCAGGCAGGAAAAACATATAGTTTTGAATGAGAGGATAATTTACCTTAATTACTATTGCGGTATCTTCCGGCTAATGTAAACTAGCAGATTTGTTTAAGCTTTTTTACGATGATGTTTTTATGCTCCAGTTGAAATAGAAACATTAAAAATTCATCCGTTTCACTGATTTCGATACTTTTAATAATACCAGAATGCTGATTATCTGAAATTTCATCGCCAACCTTCAAATCTAAAAGGCTTGATGTTGGGAGGCTATCGCTAACAACGGTCATTTTTCTGAAGGTATGCTTAAAGTGAAACAGGTTTTTTCGGGCGTGGAAGAAACATCAAGGGTTCCTTTATGCGCACTTGCAATTTCTGAAGCAATATACAAACCAAGGCCTAACCCCTTTTGATTAGGTTCTACTTCGCCCCTCGAAAAAGGCTGAAATAAACGCTCCATAGCAGCAGCAGGAATTTGCTTGCCTTTATTTGCTACACACAGGTTAAATTCTTCTGCATTACTATATGCGGTAATTTCTACCGTAGAATCTGCCGGAGAATAATTTAAAGCATTGGCCAGCAGGTTAGAAAAAAGTTGTGCCAAACGCTTGCCATCGGCATTAACAGGATGATCTAGCGTAAAGTTCAGTTTAACGTTTCTTGAAGGCCAAATGGCTTGCAATTCATCTACCACCTGAACCAGCAATTTTTCCAAATCTTCATCTGGTGTTTTGTTAAGCGTAATGCCCTCACCTAAACGACCAGTAGCAAAATCGAGCATGTTCTCAATCAGCCCGTTCATTCTAAAAGATGAATCTTTAATAATTTTTGTAATCCGGCCACCCCGCTCATCTAAATTTAAACGGGATAGAAGCTGTGCACTGCTTGATATTGCATTTAGTGGGTTTCGTAAATCGTGACCTAAAATAGCAATAAACTGTTCTCTTAAAATTGCTACTTCCTGCTCTTTCTTTAATTTTTTTTCTGCCTGGGCAAGTTCTTCAAGCGCATCTAAATGAAATGCAATTAAATCGGCAAACATGGCAAACATGCCCGTAATTGTTGGATTTTTTAATTTAGCAGGCTTAGGGTCAATCGCGCAAAGCGTTCCGAAAAAATCACCGTTTTTTAACTTTATAGGTGTCGAAATATAACTTTGAAAGCCATATAATAAAGGCGTATGGTGGTGGTTAAATTCAGGGTCCTGATCTACATGATCGATCACAACAGATTGATGATGCTGCCTGATTTCGTTGCAAATCGTTGTTTCAAGATTTAGTTCGCCACCAACCTCAAGGCCAAAATTAATTTCATCAAGTACGGCACAGGCAATCCACTTATCAGAAGTTACCCTGGCAATAGCGGCAAAGCCCATACCAGTTGTTCGGCAAACAATTTCCAAAATATTGGCAACAGCGGGTATTTTGCCTATTGCCTCCATATCAGAGAGGATTAATTTATTAGAATTTTGCAATGTAGGGATGTATAATTTCGCCAATCTACGAATATTTCTTTTTTTAAAAAACTGTTGTTTAATCTTCTAACACTTGTTTTACACAAATTAATCCGTTTATTCCTAAATCGATTAAGTATTATATCAAAGTGAATAGAAGTTAATATAAAGTTACCAAATGATTACTGCATTCGCTAACCAAAATTAAAGCGTTTACCGTCTGATTGATCTGCTGGTTATATCCATAAATTCCTATCTGAAGATAAAATGAACTGATTTTGGCCGATTTATAAAACCTGTACGTCGACAATTAAGCTGCGTTGGTATAAAGTACCAATAATCACTGAAACGTTTTGTAACTGACAGCGTCTCATTATCAAACAATCACAAAATATTAATTAAAAATATAAACAACAATATTATGAAAACCGCTATCAAAACACTCGCAAAAACTTTATTCGCAGCAATCGTTTTAACTTCATCAATCTTTGTTACCAATGTAACAGCAAACGAAAAACAACCTGCTAAAATCTCTGCACCAAAAAACTTTAATAAAATTATGGTAAGTGGCAATGTAGAAGTTACACTTATTCAAAATGGAGCCGAAGGCATAACTTATAATGATGACAATACCGGAAAAGTAAAAGTTATACAGGATGGTTATAACCTTAAAATTTCTTCAGCAGATAAAGGCTTGGCAAAAGTTACCGTTTTTGTAAATGATATTTACCGCGTACAGGCATCAGATAATGTTGTGGTAAAAACAGCGGGTAAACTTGATGTAAAATATCTTCAGGTATTTTTAAAGGAAATGCTGTAGCTAAAATAAACTCCAATACAGAAAGCTTATATACCGTTATCGAAGATCATTCTGACCTTAAATTAAGCGGAGCAACACAAAACCATAACCTGGTAATGGGTAGAACACAAAAATTGGATTTAGATCGTTTTTCTGCTTCAAAAACAGAAATGAATACTCCTGAAACAATCTTACAAACCGCTTCTTTAAGTAAATAAAATCATATTATCCATAAAAAAAATAGGTGGTATCGTTAAGGTAGCACCTTTTTTTTGTTACATTAAAAAAGCATCAATTAGCGTTCTTCATGCCCGCCATAATGTTCAATCAGTAGATTTAAAATATTGGCAAGCACCGGATTATGATCATCAGCACGCCAATTAATAAATATATCAGTTTTAAAAGGCAAGGGAATAAACCGCAAACCCGGACTTTGATGAAAAAGATAAGAATCTGGTAAAATTGCGATTCCAAGCCCTCTCCTTACCAATGCTATAATTGTTGAACCAAATTCTGAGTGCAGAAATGCATCCGGTACGAAACCGTAAGACCTAAACAGGGAATGAATAATTTCGCTATAACTACTCCCCTCATCCCTGGTTGGCAGAATAAATTTTTCGTTGCGGAGGCTTTCGGCAGATAAATCTCCAAATGATTTTAATGCGTGTTCTTCCGGAACCACCAAAGCCAAATGGTCAGAATGCAATTTTCTCGAATTTATCCCCGCCTCACTATTAATGTCTCTGGTAATGGCCAGGTCAATTTTATAATTCTTTAAAAAATCCAGCTGATTCTCATATAAAACCTGCACCAGTTTAATTTGAAGTTGAGGAAATACCTGACTGATTTTAACCAGAATATCGGGCATTATAGACGCTGATATCGAATCAGGATGTGCGATGGTAATGGCACCACGTTCGCCTAAATGGATCTGTTTTGCAAACTGATGTATATAATCGAGCTCACTCAGCTCTACTTCCCATTTCTCTTTTAAAAACTGACCGGCTGGTGTGAGTTTAACATTTCTTTTATTCCGGTCAAAAAGCTGTAAGCCAAGTTCATTTTCGAGCGACTGGATCTGTCGGCTAAGCGCAGATTGTGTAATGTTAACTTTCTCTGCGGTTTTCCAGTAATGAAGCTGCTCTGAAAGTGCCAAAAAATATTTTATCCTCTGTAAATCCATTAATGCAATTTATGCATTAATAAATGAATAAATAGCATTTTAACACATTTAATAAGTAATTACATTCGTGCTATGGAAAATATCGAAATTGTTAGGGCAACACTTCAGGATGTAATAAAACTTCAGCAAATAGGCAAAACTACGTTTGGCCAAACCTTTGCCGAACTCAACAGTGAGGAAAATATGCAAAAATACCTTCAGGAAAGTTTTTCGATAGAAAAATTAAATCTGGAGCTCAGCAATAAAGATTCTGAAATATACTTTGCCATACTCAACAATAATATAATCGGTTATTTAAAGATTAATCTTAAAGAAGCTCAAACAGAAAAATTAGATCTGGATGCGCTTGAAATTGAGCGTATTTACGTCATTAAAGAATTCCACGGACAGAAGGTTGGTCAGTTACTTTATCAAAAAGCCATTGATCGTGCGCATCAGATAAGTGCATCATACGTATGGCTTGGTGTGTGGGAACAAAACGAAAGAGCGATAGGATTTTACACTAAAAACGGTTTTGAAACTTTTAGCAAGCATACCTTTTGGCTGGGTGATGATGAGCAGACGGACCTGATGATGAAAAAAGCTTTGGTATTAACCAGTGAATCGAAATCATAATGGAAAAGAAAAACACCTTTCTCATATTGTTGATATTTGGAACTGCCTTTTGGGGAATTTCCTTTTCTGTAACTAAACTCGCTATCGGACAAAATCCTTCTGCGCTCTTTTTATTTTACCGCTTCCTGCTGGCAACATTCGTTTTATCAATTATTTTTTGGAAACATGTAAAAAATCTGAATTTAACTGCCCTTAAAACCGGTGCTGGCTTGGCCATTCCGTTAATGCTCGGTATTTACTTACAAACGCTTGGTATAACGCATACCTCTGCATCACAATGTTCGTTCGTAGCTGGAATTACCGTAGTGATGATCCCCGTTTTTAAGTTGATCATTTACAAAAAAGCAGCTCCATTAAAAATATGGCTTGCTACGGTTGTAGCGCTTATTGGCTTGTCGATTATTTCGATTAAAGAGAACTTTAACATCGGTTCAGGCGATCTTTATACCATTGCTGGTGCGTTCTTCTTTGCAATATATTTAATTCAGATCGAACGGGAATCGAAAACCAGGGATATTATCCCAACCATTGTTCCCATGTTTGCAAGCTGCGCAATACTGACATTTTTATTAAGTGTGAACCAACAGAACATGATCTGGATTCCTCAGGAAAATACCTTTTGGATGGGCATTATTTTCTGCGCAATATTTTCAACCGCTTATATGTATACGATTTCGAATATCTCGCAAAAATACATTAGTGCCGAACGGGTTTCCATCATTTATCTTTTTGAACCTGTTTTTGGAGCGTTTGCAGCATATTTTATATTGGGTGAGCACATTACAACCCGGCTTATCATTGGAGGAGGCTTAATTTTTATGGCCACAATTATTTCAGAGATCAAGCTAAAATGGCGGGTAGCAGATGCAACCTAACTAAGTTGGAGCCATCCATTCCAAATAGGAACACCTGACGGGTATCAGGGCAAAATAATCCGGTTAACATGCAGCGGGGAGCTTATTTACAAAAAACAATTGTAGCGGTAGCAAATGATGATTTAAAGATTTTTAATTAAAACACAAAAAACTGCCTTCATTCAATAAAAATTTGGTCCATCTAATTGAAAAAAAGCAATATATAAATAGTTTTTACACACTTTTAATCTCCAATACCCTTAAGTTCAAACGAGTAACTGTTGTAATCCACAAACTGATCATCTTGATGGGTAACCAGAATAACAGTAGTTTGCTGTTCAGCAAAAAAATGGCTAAGTTTAGTAATCAACCTGCTTTTTAGTTCCTGATCAAGCGCGGCAAAGGGCTCATCCATTAAAAGCAATTTAGGCTTGGTTGATAATGCCCTCAGTATCGCAAGGCGTTGTTGTTGACCGCCAGACAGTTGTTTTGGTAGCCTGTTTTTCAGCTGAGTCATTTCTCCAAGTTCCAGCAAATGAGTAATGAAGCTGTCATCATCCGTTCCAAACTTAAGGTGCTTTTCTACCGTCATATTTGGAAAAAGCGCATAATCCTGAAAAACAAAACCAATTTGCCTATCTTGAACTTTTTTTGAAAAACCGCTTTTTTGATCAAACCATAACACATTTTCTACACTAACGGTTCCACTGTCTGGTAAAACCAATCCGGCAATAATTTTCAATAGTGTTGTTTTTCCTATTCCGGAAGGGCCTGCTATTCGGGTGATGGCGTTTAAATTAAAGGCTGTGTTTACTTTAAGTTCAAAATTGCCGTATCGCCCGTCGATTCTTTTTTCAATAGCAATCTTTATCATTCGAAAGGGCTTTTAATTGCATTTCTGTTAATCAAAAATACTGTAATTACGATGATAAAAGTTATAGCGAAGAGCACCAGTGCATATGAATTTGCTGAATGATAATCCATCGTTTCTACGGCGTCGTAAATGGCAATCGAGGCTACTTTGGTTTCTCCTGGTATGTTGCCGCCTATCATTAATACCACACCGAATTCGCCGAGAGTATGTGCAAATGTAAGCACCGCAGCAGTAAAAATAGATGGCTTAACATTTGGCAAAAGGACATAGAAAAACGTTTTTAGTTTTGATTTGCCCATTACATAAGATGCTTCTGCAAGCGACCTCGGTAGATGCGAAAATGCAGCCTTAATCGGACTTACCATAAATGGCAAACTGTAAATAATGGATGCAAATACCAGTCCTTTAAAAGAAAATACAAGCTGTAAATCGAAATACTGATGTAACCACTTGCCCAAACCATTATTTGGACTAAAAGCCAATAACAGGTAAAAGCCAAGCACAGAAGGTGGAAGCACGAGAGGCATGGTAATAAAAGCCTCAATAATGATCTTAAAAATAGTTTGTCTACGGGATAACCAATAGGCGATTGGAATACCGATGATGAGCAGAAAGATTGTTGTAATTATGGCTAGCCTGATGCTTAACCAAATCGGTTCCATATCCATTTTTTTCTATTTTGGCAGATGATAACCATTACTTGCTATTATTTTTCTCGCTGATGCCGATGAAAGATAATCATAAAATTTACTCGCTTTTGCTAAACCTGTGTTATTTGCATTAGCCAATAGGATAACAGCCTGTTCAATCTTGGCATAACTTTCCGGGATAATTCTTGTCCATTTAAGTTTGGTTTTATTGCTGTTTTCATATAAAAAAGCCTCAGTTGTAAAACCCATGCTTACTACAGCTGTTTGGAGATAGGTGTTTACCTGAGAGATACTTTCGGCAAATACCAATTTAGGCGCAATTTGACCATCCAGTTGGTAAAACTTTAGAGATTCTTGAGCAGCCCTTCCATATGGAGCAGTTTTTGGGTTCGCAATGGCGACTTTTTTAACCTGCTCACTTTTAATCATGGCCTGCCAGTTGCTGATATCACCATTAAAAGTACTGCAAACAATCAGGCTGCCAAGGGCATAAATTTTTGGTTTTTTGATTCCGTAACCTGCTTTAAAAAGTTTCTCCGGAAATTCGGTATCAGCTGAAAGAAAAAGATCATATGGTGCACCATTTATAATCTGCGCGGTTAATTTACCAGATGCTCCGATAATGGCTTCGGTTTCGATCCCTGTTTGTTTTTTAAAATCGAGCTGAAGTTTTTTGATCAGTCCTTGTGCATTGGCCGCTACGGCAATCCGCAATTTCTGAGCAGATGCACAGAAATGTACAGAAAGAAAAATCAACAATAAAAACCCAATGCGGACAATTTTAAATGGATTCATGTTTTTTAAAATTAACAATTTATAGGGAATGTTACTTTGCAAAGCCGATTTTAATGCTGGTTACCTGTTTTATACATCTTGCCGGCTTTGTCTCATTTTGCACAATAATTCTGAAAGGTCCATCAGCAACAGGAAGTGGTTTTTTATCCATTGTATCTGTTAAAATAATCTTATCATCAGAAAATTGTGGGTCTAATTCGGCCAGTGAAAAAATAATCCGATAACCATCGCTGGCCTCTACCATTACATATTTAGTTAAATTATTTCCCCTAAGCTCCTTCCCCATTGTTGCGCCCGCCTTTATGAGTAAATCGGTCAATAATACACCAGAATATTGATGGTCTTTATTATCACGATCTTTCCGAATTACTTCTACCCTTGGCATTTTGGCAAAATCTGCTAAAGTTAACACGAATGGTTTTGTAATTTCGCCGATAATTTTTACACTGGCTTCTTTCTTTAGCTGCGCATTGGCCAGGGATAAAAAGGAAACCGTAAATATCAGTTGCAGTAAAACTTTATTGAAATATTTTTTCATATTTAGCTTGTAAAAAGGATTCGAGAATTTGTGGTTGATCACAAAGGTAAAATCTGTGAGGTTATTTAAAAGATAAATGAACTATCTTTTTTAAACTTATGATTATTTAATCTGCCGTTTTTAGCTTTAAATGATGTGAAAGAAATCTTTTGCCAGTTGTTAAGAAAATAAAAAACTATTTTAGCATAAAAAGCACAAATCATAACGATAATATGTGTGTTTTTTAGCATTAAATTTTCTAAAGTTTCATTATATCCCGAACCTAAAAATTTTAGCCGTAAAAATCAGCTTTAAATCATATGAGCCATAATCTAAAAAAGTTTCTCTTAAAATCTGTCATTGTACTTGCTGTTATACACTTTGCCTATTTTATTTATGGATATTTTAAATTTGCGGGCATAAAAGAAATCAATATTTATACTGAATTTTATCGTTTTAAGTTTTATGATGACGTATCCATTTCCCATTTCTTTATAACGGGTTTATTTCTATTAACGGTTCTTATTTTATTAATTAGAAATCACACTAAACAAAAGTACTCTGCTAAAAATCTGCTTACTATCGGGACTGTTTTACTTCCTATAGTCTTACTATCCTTAACTTTCTTTATCAGTTATAGTTTCGGCTTAAATGCCAAGCTTAGGCAAGAATTACCTGTAGAAAAAATTCAACGCTGATAAAACTTTATTAAATGTTCTAAATCCTTTTTTATACCCTGGTTCTGCCTACAATTCAGAAACATTATTTAATGTAACCAATATTCTTTATCCAAAGCCCTACCCCGTGGTTGAGGTGAGGGACACTGTATTTTACGATTTAACCAATAAAGATTATTTTAGTCTGCAAACTGCATACTACAGCATCGATACCTTAAAAATGCTTACTTCTGATTATGAAAAGTTAAAGAGCGCGACCAGTTCTGCGTCCAGTTTTTTTGGCTTTGATCAGAAGGAAATACTGAAAAGAATTATTACAAAAACAGTTAGAAAAGACAGCACAGAAGTTATATTCAGAGGATCTGAAGCTAATCCGCAATATGATGACAACATTTGCATTTTTCTCGAAAACAAGATGTTGATCAGTCCGATTGAAGATCAAAATGTACCTAAACAGCAGCGGCAAAATGCCATACAACGGTATAGGTTACTTTATAAATTAAACAAGGATTCTTTATTGCAGTCTTTTAAAAAGCTTGATACACTATTTAAAAGATATAAGATTGAATCGTCTATTAATCCAACAGCTCTTACCCAGGATGTATTTCGTTTTCGGGATAAAGATCAGCAAGAGTTGAATCAGATCCGAAACAACTTTGATAGAAATGCCTTAATTGAAAAAGTCAAAATCCTGAACCGGCTTTTTTACCAGCCAAGTTATTTTCATTCGTCCATCAGAACGATTTTCTTCATCGTACTATTCTCAACATGGTTATTCGGATTTATAATTTTTGTATCTGTGAATTTATTACGAAAACCGAAACAACTTGAAGTTAATGAATTGAAATAGTGAGTTTTATATCCTAATATTATCTTTAGAATAAAGAAACTAATTTATTGGTGGTTATAATTTATTAGCAGAAATTGTCCTATCTATTTCCCAATACAAAACTTGGTAAAAATATTTTCTAATAAATCATCTGTTGTAACGGTACCGGTAATTTCACCAAGATAATGTAAAGCCTGCTTAATATCCATCGCTAAAAAGTCTGAAGTAACAGGATTATCCACATTGGCCAATACATTTTGTAAGGCATGTTCGGTTTGTTTAAGGGCTTCTACATGGCGGATGTTTGTTACCAAAGTTTCGCTGGTATTGATGTGGTGCAAATTCACCTGCTCCAGTAAAGTAATTTTCAATTCATCTATACCTTGTTTCTCTTTTGCAGAGATAAAAACCACATTTAACGCTTCGAAGGCTTTACGCTGGGCATCAGCAATCAAATCTGCTTTATTTACTAAAATTAAATATGGAATGGCCAATTGTTCCAAACCGCGTATTTGCTCTTCAATTTCTTCGATGCTTTGAGCGGCATCGGCCATATAAATAATTAGCTTAGCCTGCTTCATTTTTTCCAAAGTACGCTCAACGCCCAATGCCTCAATAATATCAGCAGTATCGCGGATTCCGGCCGTGTCGATAAAGCGAAAAACTATGCCTCCTATCGTTAATTCATCTTCAATGGTATCGCGTGTTGTACCTGCAATATCAGAAACAATTGCACGCTCTTCATTCAACAAAGCATTTAATAATGTCGATTTGCCAACATTCGGTTTACCGGCAATAACAATCGGAACGCCATTTTTTATTACGTTGCCCATTTCAAAAGAGGATATTAAGCGCTGTAATACATAGTTGATTTTATTAACCAGGGTTTTTAATTGCTCACGGTTGGCAAATTCTACATCCTCTTCGGCAAAATCCAATTCGAGCTCAATCATCGACGCGAAATGGATCAGTTGCTCACGTAATCCTTTTAATTCATTTGCAAAACCGCCGCGCATTTGTTGCATGGCTACATCATGCGAAGCTTTAGAGTTTGAAGCAATTAAATCTGCTACAGCTTCTGCCTGACTTAAATCGAAAGCACCATTTAAAAAAGCGCGTAAAGTAAATTCGCCAGGCTTGGCGGCACGTGCACCTTTACTTATCAACAAGTTAATAATCTGTTGAATAATATAATTAGAACCATGGCATGAAATCTCAACCACATTTTCTTTTGTATAGGATTTTGGCGCAACAAATAATCCTGCAACTACTTCATCAACAATATGATCGACATCCTTAACTAAACCAAAATGTAAAGTATGTGAAGCTTGCTTTTCTAAATCTTTTCCGGCAAAAACGGTATTGGTTAAAGAAATAGCCTCCGGACCAGATAAACGGATAACGCCAATGGCCCCAGAACCTGAAGGAGTTGATAGAGCAATAATGGTATCTTGATTGTACATGCGGTATTTTTAAAGCTGCAAAAATAAGCCTAATCAAGGGTATTATCGTGTGAGAGAAGTAATTTTTTTTATTGTCGACTCATTAGTTAATGGTATAATTGGTTAATTGCTCCTCATTGCTTCACCTATAGGTAAAGTAAGTGGTAATCAATTAAATTATAAAATATACACACCTAGCATTAGGCTTAGCCTGTCAACAGTCGCCAAACCCCTAAACCCTGATGCTAAACCAACTAATTAAAACTTTTTCACAACAATGGTGTTTAAAACTGAAATCAGACTAAGCTTTTTATGACTAACAATTTACCACTAACCGTTAAACGATCTATTGAGTTAATGGGCCTAATGGCTATTGTAGCGGTTATGGTAATCGGACGGGATATTATCATGCCAATGTTAATGGCCTTTTTCATTAGCATTATGCTCTTACCTGTTTACCGTTTTTTAAAAAGGAAGAAAATCCCCGAATCGTTTTCCATTATTATATCAATTTTGTTGGTTGCGCTTTTTGTTGGACTAATTGTTTGGTTTTTTTCCAATCAGATTGGCATTTTAGTTAAAGATTTCCCTCAAATAAAAGCCAATGTCACCCAGCATATCAATTCGTTAAGCGATTGGATCAGTAGAATTACCCACTATAACGATAAACAGCAAAAAGCATTTATACAAGACAAAAGCGACGATTTAATGAATATGGGCACCTCGCTTGCTGGTGGTGCAGCTGTAACGCTAAGTGGCATTTTTGTATTTATAGGTTTATTACCCATCTATATTTACCTGATGCTTTTTTATAAAGACATTTTATTGCGCTTCATTTTTATGTGGTTTAAAACCGACGATCACCCTAAAGTTAAAGAAGCGATTTACGAAACAGAATCCATTATCAAAAGCTATTTAATCGGACTCCTGATTCAAATCACCTATATGACGATTTTATTGGGTGGTATATTGATGCTGATTGGCATTAAACATGCGCTTTTAATAGGTGTTATTTTTGCCATCTTAAACCTGATCCCTTATGTGGGTGCATTAATTGGTAATGTAATTGGTGTATTGCTTACCCTAACCTCCTCACAAGAATTGTGGCCGGTGGTTACAGTTTTAGGTGTAATTGCTTTTGTTCAGTTTCTGGATAACAATATATTGATGCCTAGGATTGTAGGCTCAAAAGTAAAAATCAATGCACTCTTTGCCATTCTAGGCGTGTTTATCGGTGGAAGTATAGCTGGTATTTCCGGGATGTTCCTCGCGCTCCCAATTGTGGCGGTATTAAAAATTATTTTCGACCGTACTGAATCATTTAAACAATGGGGCGTGCTGCTTGGTGATGAACGGCCCGCTAGAAGCCCAATGACTTTTCCAATCTTTAGAAAAAGGAAACCTGTGGCAACTAAAACTGGGATTGAGAAGGATAGCTGATGTTTTATAGCTGATCGTCAATGGTTTATAGTTAATTGTTGATAGTTGAGAGTAAATGGCTAATAGTTAATAGTCAATAGTTTATAGTCAATTGTTGATTGTTCATAAAATGAAAAAGCATCGCTGGTTTAATCTAGCGATGCTTTTTTGGATATGCTATTTTTATTGAAAGGATGATTTGTGAAAAATCTGATCTTTAATTATTTATCTCTGTACTTCCATTATAATATCCAGACTTTAACAATATCATAGGCAAACCTTAAAATCGTTCCGAAAACTACAATCAGGAAAAATACCCTGATAAACTTATTCCCTTTTAACAAAGCTAATTTCGTCCCAAAAAAAGCACCTGTTAAGTTAAAAATAGCCATAGGAATTGCGTATTGAAACAGAATATGTCCGGTAGAACTGAAATAGATAATTGCTGCTAAATTTGTGGCCATATTTACAATTTTTGCATGTGCACTGGCCCCGATAAAATCAAATCCCAATACCGCTATAAATACTAAAATAAGAAAAGAGCCCGTCCCCGGCCCGATTAATCCATCGTAAAAACCAATCACTATCCCAAACAAACCCGCCATTAATACCTGTTTTTTAACAGAATGATCTTTTACCTGATGTATACCGAATTGTTTATTAAAGTAGGTATAAAGTGCAACCAAAATTAGCACAACGAGGATTACAGGTTTGATGACCGAATTATCGATCCTGCTCACCAGAAATGCACCCAAAAGCGCAGCACAAAATGCAGTAAGCACACAAGCGGTAAGTACCTTATAATTAAAACGGACCTGTTTAGAATATTTAAATGCTGCAAGCGTGGTACCTGCTAAAGAGGGAATTTTTGTAGTTCCTAAAAGGGTTGCTACAGGATAATGGGGTAAAATAAGCAAAATGGCGGGAGTTTGTAATAAACCGCCGCCACCTACAATAGCATCTATAAATCCGGCAGCAAACGCCACCAGACAGAGTAATATCAATTCGTACATCACAGAACTAGATTTTTAATATAGTAAGATTCTATGCGCACATCCATAATCTCTTCTCCATTTTCCATCCTACCTCTTCCACTTTACATCCGCTTTCGGCGAAGTAATACCTAAAATTAACATCCCGGCGTGAATAATATCAGCCGTTTTTTTGCTCAGGTTTAAACGGAACTGTTTCGTTTCACCTTCTTCGGTTTTTACGATTGGTGGCACCTCATGGTAAAATTTATTGAATAGTTTCGCCAGTTCGTATAGATAGTTGGCCAAACTTGCCGGACTATAAGCTTTAGCCGCAATAGCAATTTCTGCAGGGTATTTGGCCAGTTGCAGAATCATTTCCAATTCTACTGCTGATATTCCTGAAAAATGCTCGCTACCCACTGTGAACTTATAATCGGTTTTACTTAGTAAAGATTTTATCCTTGCATGCGTATACTGAATAAAAGGACCTGTATTACCTTGAAAATCAATACTTTCAGCAGGATTAAATAACAAACGTTTCTTAGGCTCCACCTTTAAAAGAAAATACTTTAAAGCCCCTAAACCAATATTTTTATACAGTTCTTCTTTATCATCTTCACTAAAATCGTTGGTTTTACCCAATTCTTCCGTTTTTTCGCGGGCGGTAGTAACCATGCTTTCAATTAACTCGTCGGCATCTACAACAGTTCCCTCACGGCTTTTCATTTTACCGTTTGGCAAATCTACCATTCCATACGAAAGGTGATATAAACCTTTCGCCCAGCTTTTGCCCAGTTTTTCTAAAATCAGAAACAATACTTTAAAGTGGTAATCCTGCTCATTTCCCACAACGTAAATCGACTCATCCATATTGAAATCGTCGTGTTTCATCTCAGCAGTTCCTAAATCCTGGGTAATGTAAACGGAAGTGCCATCAGCACGCAAAACTAATTTTTGGTCTAAACCATCGGCAGTTAAATCAATCCATACCGAACCATCTTCCTTTTTAAAGAAAACGCCTTTTGCTAAACCTTCATCAACTGTTCCTTTCCCTAACAGGTAGGTATTGCTTTCGTAATAAAATTTATCAAAATCAACTCCCAGGTTTTTATATGTAACATTAAAGCCAGCATATACCCATTCGTTCATGGTTTTCCAAAGCGAAACCACTTCTTCATCCCCTTGCTCCCATTTCAAAAGCATGTGTTGCGCTTCTTTAATTAATGGGGCATTTTTCTTAGCTTCCTCTTCTGTTTGTCCTTCAGCTTTTAAATCATCAATTTCTTTTTTGTATTCTTTATCAAAAATTACATAGTATTTGCCAACCAGGTGATCGCCTTTTAAACCGGTACTTTCTGGCGTTTCGCCATTGCCCCATTTTTGCCAGGCCAACATCGATTTACAAATGTGGATGCCACGATCGTTCACCAAATTTACTTTCACTACATCGTAACCGTAAGCTTTTAGCAGTTCTGAAACCGAATAACCCAACAAGTTATTACGTACATGCCCAAGGTGAAGCGGCTTATTGGTATTTGGCGAAGAATATTCTACCATTACCTTTCTACCGTTCGGTGCAAAAACGCCAAAATTGGGCGATAAGATTTCTTCGTTAAACTGTTTTAAGAAATAACTTTCGGCAATGCTTAAGTTTAAAAAGCCTTTTACCACATTAAATTTAGTAATATCGGCTACGTTAGCAACCAAATATTCGCCAATTTCTGTAGCGGTTTGCTCTGGCGATTTCTTCGAAATTTTAGTAATCGGAAAAACAACTATAGTTGCTTGTCCTTCAAATTCTTTACGGGTTTCTTGTATGTTGATTACACTTTCGGCTATCTCTTCTTTATAAAGTTCAGAAATGGCTTTTTGTGTTTCGGCAATAATAAAATTCATGCGCCAAAAATATGTAAAAAAGGTGGAAGGTGAAAGGTTTAAGGTGGAAGCTTTTCGAGCTTTTAAAGGGTTTGGAAAGCTAATATAGTGCCGGTCGGTTCCGATAGTCCTTCTTTCCGCTATAGTCCCGATTGAAGGAATCGGGAGTTGTCGCTTCAATAAGGTTTAAGGAGGTTAGTTTTGTGCAATAAATAAACCTATCTCCATATTGGTCTATCTCAAATCTATCAACTCAATTCTCTTATCTGAATTT
The DNA here is from genome assembly GCF_979252805.1 of Pedobacter sp. AC402. NCBI lineage: Bacteria > Pseudomonadati > Bacteroidota > Sphingobacteriia > Sphingobacteriales > Sphingobacteriaceae > Pedobacter > Pedobacter sp. AC402. Next base: position 216,862 of record NZ_CEEDAI010000007.1, read on the forward strand.
TTCTAATAGATTTGCAATAACTAACTTTTTTATGAGCGAGCAGAACCAAAATTTTAAAGTGAGCGTAAATACCGAAATCGGTCGCTTGCGTAAATTATTGATACACAGTCCGGATAGTGGATTAGGCAAAGTGGTACCTTCTAAAGCGCAGGATTGGCTTTTCGAAGATATTGTACATTTAGATACTATCCGTAAAGGTGAATATGATTATTATATTAAGCTATTAATGTATTTTCTTGATCCTAATAAGATTAAAGGAAAATTGGCCGAAATAGATTCAGAAGCCTCCGCACGTAATTTTTATAAACCCAATCATCCTGATTTTCATAATTCTACATCTGTAATCGAGATTCAGAATTTGTTAAGTGAAATGCTGGAGAATGAATCTATCCGCAAAAAACTGGTTGCTGCTGTTTGTGCGATTGAAGGCTGTACTTACAAAGTGCAGTTAGCATTAACCAATACCGATCCAAAGCAATTGGCAGAGATTTTCATTTCAGGTACTTTGGCCAACGATACCATGATTTTTGCGCCGATTCCCAATTTAATTTTTACCAGGGATGTGGGTACAACAATCAATAACCACATCCTGTTAAATAAACCTGCAAAAAAAGCCCGCGTAAGAGAGACGCTTTTAATGCGCTATATTTTCTTCAATCATCCTCTGTTTGAGGGCTATCGCAATAACATTCTTGAAATTCCGGATGTTACCATGCACTTTTTACGCCCGGGAGATGAACCTGCTTTCAGCACCACGTTGGAAGGTGGCGACGTGATGATGGTGAGCCCTAACCATGTGCTGATTGGTTGTAGTGAAAGAACCTCAGAACATGGCGCCAACGAAGCGATAAAATTGTTGTTCGATCAGGATGTGGTAGAAAAAGTTACGGTGGTTAAAATACCAAGCAAACGTGATTATATGCACCTAGACACCGTTTTCACGCAGGTTAAGCGCAATACCTGGGTAATTTTGAATTCTATTGCCCATTCGCCTAAATATAATCCTTACGAGCCTATTAATTTTTTAAAAGAGCCCGAAAAATTAGAAGCTACCACCGCAATTCAGTTTACGAAAGCAAAACCACAGGAGCCAAAGCACTTCGAACATGTAGAAGCTTTATTGGATGATATTAGTCAGAACGATTTAAAAAGTACCGAACCAACACAGATCATCTATAGCGGAAACAATCAGTTCCCTTACGATTCTCGTGAGCAATGGACGGATTCTTGCAACCTTTTAGCCATTAAAGAAGGTGTTGTTTTAGGTTACGATAGAAATGATAAAACCGTTGAAGCCTTTAAAGCTGCTGGCTTTGATGTAGTGGATGTGAAAGATTTGATTGAGGATTTAGAAAGTGGCAAAGTAAATGCGGAAACCATAACCGATACATTGATTTTAATGCCTTCGGCAGAACTATCGCGTGCCCGTGGTGGTTTTCATTGTATGAGTCTGCCAATTTTAAGAGACAATTTATAAATTTACCCATCGTCATACCGAATTTATTTTGGCATCTTAATAAAAAGATTTCCTGAAATGAATTCATAATGACGCATAAAGAAAAGGAATGCAAACAACCAACCATATCCTCATGATCCGTCCCGTTGATTTTAAATTCAACACACAAACGGCCGGAAATAATAAGTTTCAAATTCTATCTACAGAAACTGATGTGCAAAAAGCGGCTTTACAAGAGTTTGATGCCTTTGTAGATTTATTAAGAAAAAATAATGTTGATGTAACGGTTATAGATGATACTTTACAACCCGAAACACCTGATTCCATTTTCCCAAATAATTGGGTTTCTTTTCATGATGATGGCTCAGTATATCTTTACCCGATGTTTTCTGAAAACCGCCGCTTAGAGCGAAGGAAAGAAATTCTGGATGGCTTAAAAGAAAAATTCGAAGTAAACCACATCAGCGATTTAAGCTTTTACGAACAGCAACATGCTTTTTTAGAAGGTACAGGAAGTATGGTATTGGATCGTACCAACAAAATTGCTTATGCCTGTTTAAGTGTGCGCACTGATGAAGAAGTGTTGAACAATTTCTGTATGCTAACCGGATATGAGCCAGTAGCTTTTCAAGCCGTTGATGGATCAAATTTCCCAATTTACCATACCAATGTGATGATGTGCATTGGCGATCGCTTTGCGGTTATCTGCCTGGACTCCATTAAAGATCCGGAAGAAAAATTAAATGTAACCATCAGTTTAAAAGGAAGTGGGAAAGAAATCATTGAAATCAGCCTTGAGCAAATGAACAAATTTGCAGGTAATATGCTACAGGTTACCAATGTGGATGATGAAAGTTTATTGGTGATGTCTGAGCAAGCTTATCTATCTTTAAACACCGAACAGATAACTGCACTTGAACAATACAGCAGAATCATTTACGCACCACTTTACACGATCGAAAAAAATGGCGGCGGCAGTGCAAGGTGTATGCTGGCTGAGATACATTTGCCAAGTAGATCGTAGCTGTAAAAGATTAGCTCGTTAGCCAACAATCATGTGAATGAGTTATATAATGAAATGTTGTAAAAATCAGTCGTTATTTCTACTGGAGCGCAGCGAAATGGAGAAATCTTTGAACTGTATTTATCCCTCGCCATGGTTCGTGTCTCCACGAACCATTTTTAGTTTTGCCACGGAAGCTCGGACCACACGGAAAATCTATCGCGTTAGCTAACTCGCTATTCAAACTTCAAATAGCAGCACCGGGCTGATTTAATAAACCTGATCGGAATGAACACGAGTGCAACGAAGTAAAATGAAGAGCAGGAATAACCCCAACCTATAAAACAGAAACCTGCTTTCCAAATGATCAGAAAACAGTCTCTCTCTAATTCCGGCGAAATGACAATCTATTTACTTCTCCCCTTTTACAATCATCTATTCCGATTAGTTTTATTACTTTCGCCAAAAATCCAGTATCAATATGTCTTTAGCACAAGAATTACAATCCCGTTCGGGCAATAAATGCGAATTATGCTCGGCTGAAACCAATTTATCGGTGTACGAAGTACCGCCAACCAGCAATGCCAATAGCGATAATAGCATTTTAGTTTGTAAAACCTGCTTAAACCAGATTGAAAAAACCGAACAGCTTAATCCCGAACATTGGAAAATATTAACGGAAACCATGTGGTCGGAATTTGCCCCTGTTCAAGTTGTTGCCTGGAGAATGTTGAGCAGATTGAGAAATGAAGGTTGGGCAGCAGATAGTTTGGATATTTTATACCTTGAAGAGGAAACTTTGGATTGGGCTAAAAAAACCGGCGATCACGAGCAAGATGGAACAGTAGAATTTCATCAAGACAGTAACGGAACGCGCTTATTTGAAGGCGATACCGTGGTATTGGTTAAAACCCTTGATGTTAAAGGATCAACTTTGAGCGCTAAATTGGGTACCGTAGTCAAAAATATCCGTTTGGTTCATGATAATACTGAGCAAATTGAAGGTAAGGTTGAAGGACAAACCATTGTAATTTTAACCAAATACCTTCGCAAAGGATAAAGTATTATTTTAGGTTTGATAAGACTGCTTGTTTTCAAACCAAAATAAAAGCACAGTTTTTGCAAAATATACCTGGATCGGAACGATCATCCCATTCTTACAAGGATACAGTTTAGCGCAGGGCCAACCTAAACCCATAAAAATAGTGACTTGCTTTAAAAACGCTTAACCCTATTCTATACAAAGCACTGATTTACAGGTAATTATTTAAAAATAACTACACATTTCCTTACTAAAACAATTTACCAATATTTTTTGTAGTTAAGCTAAGCGTTTCCTTACAGTAAAAATATTTTTATTAAAGATTAATTCTCGATTTAAAATTACATTTTTGCAAAAATTATTTAAAAGTAAATGCAGAGTTACTCAGAATTTCTTGATCTAAGTGTTGGTTTCCCTCAAGAGGGTTTCGATGTTATAGATGATGAGTTATATTTTCAGGATTTAAACCTGATGGAAATGATCGAAACTTACGGTACTCCCCTACGTTTCACCTACTTACCAATGGTGAGTAAGAAGATTCAGCAGGCGAAGATTCTTTTCCAGACCGCTATTTTAAAGAACAATTATCGTGGCGATTACAAATATTGCTACTGTACAAAAAGCTCGCATTTTAAGCATATTGTAGAAGAAGCTTTAAAAAACAACATCCACTTAGAAACTTCTTCGGCTTTTGATATGCCAATGGTTGATGCCTTGGAGAAAAAAGGTGTGTTAACGAAAGATACCACCATTATTTGTAACGGCTTTAAAACCTATCAGTACAAACAATATATCATTGATATGTTGCATGATGGTTATACCAATATTATCCCGGTTTTAGACAATAAAGAAGAGTTTAATCTTTTTGATGATGAGGTTGATATTGATACCCCTTGTAACCTAGGTATCCGTATTGCTGCTGAGGAGCAACCTGATTCGCAATTTTATACTTCGCGCTTAGGTGTGCGTATGGAAGATATTATTGATTTTTACAATAACAAAATCGTTCATAATCCTAATTTCAGGGTTAAATTATTACACTTTTTCATCAACTCAGGAATTACAGATTCACCATACTATTGGAATGAGTTAGAAAAATACGTAACACTTTATTGCAAGTTCAAAAAAATTAATCCTGATTTAGATACCCTGGATATCGGTGGTGGAATGCCATTTAAAGATTCTTTAGTATTCGATTTCGATTACGAATATATGGTAAATGAAATTGTAAAAAGGATTAAAGAAATCTGCGCTATCCACGAAGTAATGGAGCCAGATATTATTACTGAATTTGGTAAATATACGGTTGCTGAGGCTTCTGGTATCCTTTACAAAGTATTGGGCCGTAAACAGCAAAATGACCGTGAGCGCTGGTTAATGTTGGATGGTTCTTTCATTACAAATTTACCTGATGTTTGGGCACTAAACCAAAAATACATTTTATTGCCAATCAATAACTGGGATGCTGAATATGAGCGGGTTAATTTAGGTGGAATAACCTGTGATGGACAGGATTATTATAACCAGGAAGCACATATGAACAGCGTATTTATGCCTAAAACACGTAAAGTTCAGTATTTAGGCTTCTTCCATACCGGGGCTTACCAGGAGGTACTAAGCGGTTATGGTGGTATTCATCACTGTTTATTGCCTAGCCCGAAACATGTTTTAATCCGCAGAAACCGCGATGAAAGTTTCAATTTTGAGGTTTTTGGAGAAGAACAAAACAGCAAGCAAGTATTGAAGATTCTGGGTTACTAAATCAGTCACAGTTCTCAATCTGAGATACACAAAAAACAAAGTCAAACATTACAAAACATACAAATACCCCGGTTTTTTTACTGGGGTATTTTTTTTATATTTGAGTATGGCACATGAACAAATTAAGTTATTCGATCGGATCATTGCAACAGATGGTTTGATGGGAGGAAGACCTACCGTACGTGGGTTAAGATTCCCAGTTTCTGATGTACTGGAATTATTGGCAAGCGGCATGAGTGAAGATCAAATATTAGAGGAACATCCCATCCTCGAGAAAGAAGATATTAGAGCGGTTCTCTTGTATAGCGCACAAAAAGTAAATGAGGATTTAATGTATGAATAATTGGGAAATTTGGACCGACACCAATATATCCCCTATTATTGCCAAATGGCTTTCAGAATACACAAATTTTAAAACCAAATCTTCTTTTAGTCTAAACTTACATTCGGTAGATGACTTTACCATTTTTAGAATGGCTCAAATTAAAAAGAATGTTATAATTATATCCAAGGATTCAGATTTTAAAGAATTAATCGATTGGTTTGGTGCTCCTCCCAAGCTTATTCTTATTAAATTCGGCAATTGTTCAAATAAACTTTTTTGGCAAAAATTAGAACCAAAGATTAATTCAGCATTAGAAGTTCTTTTAAATAAAAAAGAGGAAGTAAATGTAATAAGTATCACTTAATAAATTTTTAAATGCAATTCGGTAAAGTAGACGACCCTTCGATTATAGATTATACCCTCCCTGCGGATGCTCCTGAAACGGAAGCAGTTTTGGCAGCAAATAAACCAAAACAATCATTTAAAGCTTATGTAGGCTGTGCAAAATGGAATAAGGCCGACTTGAAAGGTTTTTATCCAAAAGGAACAAAAGATGAATTAACTTATTATTCTACACAATTTAATTCGATTGAGCTCAATGCTACATTTTATGGAATGCCAACCAGCGAGCAAGTAATTACCTGGACGCAAAAAACACCGGCAGATTTTAAGTTCTTCCCAAAACTGACCAATACCATCAGTCACTTTAAAAGATTAATCAACGTTAAAGAACCTGTAGAACAATATTGCGATGCCATCAGTAATTTTGAAGATAAATTAGGAATGGCTTTTCTTCAATTGCATGATAATTTTAAACCCAAAGATTTCGAAAGGTTAAAAATTGTAATTAATGAGTTTCCTAAAGTAATTCCTTTAGGGGTTGAAGTCAGAAATACCGAATGGTTTTCAAACCCTGCTATTGCCAATGAATTTGCACAGTTATTTCAGGAAAATGGCATTTCAAATATTATTGTTGATACTTCTGGCCGAAGAGATATGCTCCACATGCGTTTAACTACCCCAACAGCTTTTGTGCGCTTTGTAGGTGCAAATGATGATGAAATTGATAAAAAACGTTTAAACGACTGGATTGAAAGAATTGTAACATGGAAAGAACAAGGTTTACAAAACCTATATTTCTTTGTACACCAGAATGTTGAGCTTTCCTCACCTTTGTTTTCTGCTTATTTTACAGAGAAATTGAATAAAGCTGTAGGAACAGATTTAAAAATTCCGGTTATGGCAAATCAGGCTTCACCAAGCTTATTTTAGTTTTTTGGCACGTCATTCCTGCGTATGCGGGAATCTTAATGCATTCTACACCAGGCATTAAGATTCCCAATCAAGTTGGGAATGACGACTTCACTAAATTATTTTATCTTGTAAACCGTTTCTGTAGCTTTTGCTTCTTCACCTTCCGGAGAAACATTAAAGGCGGTTAAGATAAATTCATTATCTGTAATAATTTCCAAAGTTGTTCTCCAGCCCCAAAGCTGCTCACCATATTCCGGATTGCCGTATTCGCCAAAAACAGAAAAACCTTTTGATGTAACCTCACCGCTCGAAAGCATAATCTGCGTACCCATGTGGAAACTATCTATCCAACTTGTTGTAAATCTTTGGTAAGGAATATCGAAACCGATAATCATTTTGCCTTCAAAAGCCTTTCCTTCTAAACTTCCCTGGTAATCAAGAGAAATAAAACGGTTACCCAAAATTGAAGTAATTTTTGCTTCAACTGGAGATTCATCTGCGAGCACATCCTTTTCGAACCAGGTTTTGGTTGTCCCTTTCCAGGTGCCTATTAAACTTTGAAGCTGTTGGTGAGCGCCGTCTGCTAAAGATTGCTCAAATTTACTTTTCGCCATAATCCAAACTTATAAAAATTTAAGTTGTAATGTTTAATTGTTTGCATAGGAGATTTTGAAATCAAAATTGTAAATTGTTAACAGAAACCTATTTATATTATGCTAAAGGCGTTAGATCTCAATCAGGTTATGGTTATCGATATCGAAACTGTACCACAATACCCATCTTATCAAGATGTACCTCCTCAATTTCAAGAACTTTGGGATCAAAAAACGCATTATCAGCGAAATTCTGAACAAACGGCAGAAGAGTTTTACGAAAAAGCCGGAATAATGGCTGAATTTGGAAAAATCATCTGCATCAGCATGGGGATTTATAATGAGAACGAAAAATCAAGTACTTTGAGAATCAAATCCTTATTTGGTGACGATGAAAAGGAAATATTGCAACAATTTTCATCATTATTAAGTAAACAGATACCAACCTTAATGTTTTGTGCACACAATGGAAAGGAATTCGATTTCCCCTATATTTGCCGCAGGTTACTCGTAAATGGAATTGAAATACCTGTTCAGCTACAACTTTCAGGTAAAAAACCTTGGGAAGTAAATCATATTGATACGATGGAACTCTGGAAATTTGGCGATTACAAACATTTTACCTCTTTAAATTTATTGGCAGCAATTTTGAACATTCCCACACCTAAAGATGACATTAATGGCGCTCAGGTAAGGCAGGTTTATTATGAAGAAAAAAATCTCGATCGGATTGTTACCTATTGCCAGAAAGATGTAATTACTACCGCCCAGGTACTGTTAAAATTTAAAGGTATGGATGTTATTCCAGCAGAAAACATTACAATTGTAGCCTAATGTTAAACGTTGCGCATTTAAATATCGATTTTTATAACCAAGATGAGAAAACTTGGTTTAAAGCTGTAAAACAGATTAGTTTTAATGTAAAAAAAGGAACTGTTTTAGGTATTGTTGGCGAATCAGGCTCCGGGAAGTCGGTAACCTCTTTCTCCATTATGCGTTTACATGATAAAAAATCAGCAAAAATCACCGGAGATATCGAATTTGAAGACATTAGTTTGCTCAATCTCAGCTCAAACGAAATCCGTCAGATCAGGGGAAATCAGATTTCAATAATTTTCCAGGAACCTATGACTTCTCTAAATCCAGTTTTTACTTGTGGTGAACAGGTGGCTGAAGCCATTATGCTGCATCAAAAAGTGGATAAAACTGAAGCAAAAAAACATACCATCGCACTTTTTAACGAAGTGCAGTTACCACGACCAGAAAAAATTTTCGACAGTTACCCTCACCAAATATCAGGCGGACAAAAGCAAAGGGTAATGATTGCCATGGCATTAAGTTGCGATCCAAAATTATTAATCGCCGACGAACCTACCACAGCTTTAGACGTTACTGTTCAGAAAACAATTTTACAGCTCCTGTTAAAACTGAAACAGGAACGGAATATGGCAATGATTTTTATTTCTCACGATTTGGGGGTAGTAAATGAAATTGCCGACGAAGTTGCCGTAATGTACAAAGGTGAAATTGTAGAGCAAGGACCGGCAAAATCAATTTTCGAAAACCCTCAACATCCATATACCAAAGGTTTACTCGCCTGCAGGCCCTCCCCTAACTTACAATTAAAGAAATTGCCTATCGTGGCTGATTTCCTTACCGGAAAGATTGAAGATGCTTCAGCACATTTACAAGCAGCAAATCAATTAACTACAACTGAAATTGAAGCGCGAAGGGAGAAATTGTATGCACAACAACCTTTGCTCCAGATTAAGAATTTATGTACCTGGTATCCTATAAACCAGGGTATATTTGGCAAAACAACTGATTATGTTAAAGCTGTTGATAATTTAAATTTCGAAGTGTTTCCTGGCGAAACCTTAGGTTTGGTTGGTGAATCTGGCTGTGGTAAAACTACGCTGGGGCGTACCATTTTAAGATTGATCCAGCCAACATCTGGCGAAATCATATTTAATGGAGATGATATTACACACATTTCAAAAAATGATCTGCGAAAATTAAGGAAAAACATTCAAATCATTTTTCAGGACCCCTATGCTTCACTAAATCCTAAATTAAGTATAGGTCAATCGATATTAGAACCCTTACAAGTTCATAAACTACACCACAACGATGCCGAACGTAAACAAAAGGTGTTGGAATTGTTGGATAAAGTAGGTTTAAAAGCTGAACATTATAACCGGTATCCACATGAGTTTAGTGGCGGGCAACGACAGCGGGTAGTAATTGCCAGGGCTTTGGCTTTAAAACCTAAATTCATCATCTGTGATGAATCCGTATCCGCCCTGGATGTTTCCGTACAGGCCCAGGTTTTAAACCTCATTAAGGATCTTCAGCGCGAATTTGGACTTACCTATATTTTCATTTCTCATGATTTAGCCGTTGTAAAACATATTTCAGATCGGATATTGGTTATGAATAAAGGAAAAATTGAAGAAGAAGGTTTTCCTGAACAAATATTCTATAGCCCAAAAGCAGAATACACCAAAAAATTAATCGCCGCCATTCCTGGAAATTAATAGCTATGCCTAAGCAAAAAATATTTTTGTTAATCATACTCTTTTTACTTTGTTTTAACTGCATTGCTCAACAAAATACGTTGGTTACAGTTATAAAAAGAGAGAGTATTTTTGAGCATGCACCATTTGAAGCCTGCCATGCCTCTACACTTTGCGAGCTGAAAAAAGGCACAATAATGGCCGCCTGGTTTGGCGGAAAACATGAAGGAAGTAACGATGTTGCAATTTGGATAGCAACACAAGAACATGGCAAGTGGAGTACACCCATTAAAATTGCCACAGGCATAACAAGCGATAACCTTCCGATAGCCTGTTGGAACCCTGTATTGTTTAAAACCAGAAACGGAACTTTATTTTTACATTATAAAGTTGGTGCAAACCCCAGGGCATGGTGGGCAGAATATAAAACATCAAATAATGAAGGCAAAACCTGGTCGGCTGCTAAAAAGCTTCCTAGGGGTTTTTAGGTCCGATAAAAAATAAACCTGTTCAGCTTAAAAACGGAACAATTCTATATCCATCAAGCACCGAGAGCTTAGATGAAAAAACATGGAAAATTCACATTGAAAAATCTGATAGTGATGTAAAAAACTGGAAGAAAATTGAAATCAATTGTGATACTTTCGGAGTAATACAACCCTCTATTTTAACTTATCCGAACGGAAAATTACAGTTATTGTGTAGAAGCAGGCAAAATGTAATTGTAGAAAGCTGGTCGGAAGATAATGGCGAAAACTGGTCTAAACTAAGTGCCACAACTTTGCCAAATCCAAATTCAGGAAGCGATGCAGTTACTTTAGCGGATGGAAGGCAATTGTTGATTTACAACCCTTTAACATCAGGAAAAAATTGGTGGGAAGGCAGATCAATTTTGAAATTAGCTATTTCTGCAGATGGAAAAAATTGGCAGGACATTTACACTTTGGAAAAGCACGACAAAGGTGAATACAGCTACCCAGCAATTATTCAGGACAAAAAAGAAAACATACATTTAACCTACACAGCAGAAAGAAAAAAGATTAATTATGCTGAGATTAAGTTAAGCACGGGCTTGTAGCTTATAAGCCGCTACGATTAACCGGAAATAGGGTTAAAAATGAAATTTTATTTATTTTTTAATGGATGTTTGTCGATAGTTAATACTCAGATCGCTAGCTTCACTGTTATTGAAAATGAATTATGAAACATAAAACCGTCGGAAATTTCAAATACCAATCCACAAATAGACGATAAACAGATGAACTATAAACCATCATTCATTTTACATATTGTCTGCTATATTTTCCATCCTGAGCATCTTTTCTGTATCTTCGGTAAATTCAGTTTAGCATATGGCAAAGAAAAAATCGGCAAATATAAAATTGGTTCTGAATCAATTGGTTAGTGATGTTTTTGAAAAAAACAATAATCAGCTGCTTAATTACAAGCAGGTTTCGGCGAAATTAAATTTGAACGATCAGGAATCTAGAGAAACGATTCTGGAAATCTTAAAAGAGGGAAAAAGTGCAGGAATTTTCTTAGAGCCTGAAAAAGGTAAATTTAAACTTAAAGAACTTCAAAACTTCATAATCGGAACGGTTGATATGACTGCCGATGGTTCCGCATACATTGTACCCGAAGATGAATTTGAGAAAGATATATTCGTTGCCCCACGTAAGCTTAAAAATGCTTTACACGGCGACACTGTAAAGGCTTATGTTTTCGCGAAGAAAAGCGGCCGTAAAAATGACGGCGAAGTTGTTGAAATTATAAAAAGAGCCAAATCAGATTTCACCGGTGTAATTAAAATATCCGATCGTTTTGCTTTTGTAATTGCAGACGATAAAAAAATGATGCACGATATTTTTGTCCCTCTGGCCGATACCCATGATGCAAAAAACGGTCAACGGGTATTGGTAACCTTATCAGATTGGCCCGAAAGTGCTAAAAATCCAATAGGAATTGTTAAACACGTTTTGGGCAACCAGGGTGAGAATAATACCGAAATGAATGCAATTTTAGCACAATACGGTTTCCCACTCGAATTTCCTCCACAGGTAGAACGTGAAGCAAACGCCATTCCTGAAGAAATTCCTTCATCTGAAATTGCCAAAAGAAAAGATTTTAGAAGTGTTTTAACCTTTACCATAGATCCGGCTGATGCGAAAGATTTCGATGACGCCATCTCTTATCAAAAACTTCTTAACGGAAATCATGAAATCGGAGTACATATTGCTGATGTTTCACACTATGTAATTCAAGGAACTGAACTGGATAAAGAAGCGTACAGTCGTGCCACTTCTGTTTACCTGGTAGATCGTGTAATTCCGATGTTGCCCGAACGCTTAAGTAATGGTGTATGTTCATTACGTCCTCAAGAAGACAAATTGTGCTTTGCAGCCGTTTTCGAACTGGATGAGCAAGCCAACATTCAATCCGAATGGTATGGAAGAACCGTTATCCATTCAGACAGGAGGTTCAGTTATGAAGAAGCACGGAAGTAATCGAGAATAAGGCTGGAGACTACGCTCAGGAGATTTTAAAACTGAATGAATTGGCTTATATTCTGCGCGACCGTAAATTTAAAAATGGTGCCATCAGTTTCGAAAGTACCGAAGTAAAATTCAAATTAGACGAATCTGGAAAACCAATAGGTGTATATGTTAAAGAACGTAAAGATGCGCATAAACTCATCGAAGATTATATGCTTTTGGCCAATCGGAAAGTAGCCGAATTTATTGCCAAGAAAACAAAGGGAAAAGATAAATTAACTTTTGTTTATCGGGTACACGATTCGCCAAACATGGAAACCTTAAATACCTTTGCAACTTTTGCTTCCCGTTTCGGTTACAAAATCAACACAAAATCAGACAAAGAAATTGCCAAATCTTTAAATAATTTAATGGCTGATGTTGAAGGAAAAAAAGAACAAAATATTCTTACATCGCTTGCGATCCGCTCAATGGCAAAAGCCATATATTCGACTAAAAAAACCAGTCATTATGGCCTGGCATTCGAATATTATACCCACTTTACTTCCCCTATCCGTCGTTATCCCGATGTAATGGCACACAGGCTTTTACAAACTTATTTGGATGGTGGCAAATCGGCTGATATGGAATTTTACGAAGTGGCCTGTGTACATTCATCAGCGATGGAGAAAAGAGCTGCAGATGCAGAACGCGCTTCAATTAAATACAAACAGGCCGAATACTTAGAAAACAATATCGGTACCGAATATAAAGGCATTATTTCAGGTGTTACTGAATGGGGCATGTATGTAGAAATCGAAGAGAACAAATGCGAAGGAATGATCCGTTTAAGGGATATATCTGACGATTTTTATGTACTCGATGAGAAAAATTACTGTATTGTTGGTCAGCGTAAAAAGAAAAAGTACCAATTGGGAGAGCGAGGTGATGATTAGGGTGAAAAAAGTAGATCTTTCTAAACGGCAAATCGATTTCACCTTAATTCCAGATTAAAAATATAAAATTGTGTCTTAAACACAGTGTTTTCGCAATAATTACAAATGCATACTACAGAGCAATTACAACAAATTTTAGATACTGCAATACAAAATTTAAAGTTTCCGGATCACCCAAAACAGCTTTACGATCCGATTACATACATTATCAACCTTGGTGGCAAACGTGTTAGGCCACTTCTGGTTTTGATGGCAACAGAATTGTTTGGAGAAGATGCAAATGAATCAATCCACGCCGCAATGGCCATTGAGGTTTTTCATAACTTCACGCTTGTTCATGACGACATTATGGACAATGCACCACTGCGCAGAGGCAAAGCTACTGTACACGAAAAATGGAGCACAAACATTGCCATTTTAAGTGGAGATGTGATGATGGTGGAAGCGAACAAAAACCTCGCAAAAGTTAATTCTGCATTCTTAGGTCCTGTATTAAACACATTTAATGCAACTGCGCAAGGTGTTTGCGAAGGCCAGCAACTGGATATGGAATTTGAAGGCCGCGATGACGTAAGTATTGAAGAATACATCAACATGATCAGGTTAAAAACGGCTGTTCTCTTAGGTGGCGCGTTAAAGCTTGGAGCAATCATCGCTGGTGCATCAGAAAAAGATGCCGATTTAATTTATCAGTTTGGCGAAAATATTGGTATTGCTTTTCAATTACAGGATGATATTTTAGATGTTTACGCTGATCCTGAAAAATTCGGGAAACAGGTGGGTGGCGATATTATTGCCAATAAAAAACCTTTCTCTTATTAAAAGCCTTTGAACTTGCCGATGGAGAAACCAGGGCTTCATTAGATACCTGGACGGCATATAAAGAATTTAACTCACAAGAAAAAATAGATACTGTACGGCAGGTATACGATACTTTGGACATTCAGGATATTGCCAAAGAAAGCATGAACAATTACCTTAACAAAGCTTTAGCAGTATTTGCACAGATTAATGTGAGTGATGAAAAGAAATCAAATCTATTAACGCTTACAGAGCAATTAATGGCCAGGGAATATTAATTAAGGAGAGTTGTCAACTTCTATAGCCAAACGGCCAGAAAGTTGACAACTCTGTATTTCCTTTTACACTTCAGTCTGAATTTGTTGATTAATTTTACGTTAAAATTTAAAGATATTTACCTGAACTATCTCATAGTGAAGTGTTTATACATAATGGTAAAATCATTAGGTTAAGCCTTTACCAACTTATACTTTATCCAAAAATCAGAAGTTTTTGCTGTCGATTCACCACCGTCCGATGGTCGCTGACCTCCACCTCCCATTCTTCCACCGCCGCCCATACCGCCACGGCCCCCACCGCCCATTCCGCCTCTACCACCTGATTCTCCCTCTACTATTGCCATCACCTCCAGGTTTACCTTCTCTCTTAAAGCCAGATTTATTTGGTTCATTAATTTTTATATTATAAACCAAAGCTTTTTTAAGATCTAAACCTACCTGTAATTGTGCTAATGGAATGCTCAACTCGTAAATGAGGTCTCTATTGGGATGAATGCTCATTCCAGTTTCTAATCCAACTTGGTTCGTAGCTGGCAACTCACCATCGGGTATATTTTTAAATCCCGAAACTCGAATGCTTTTATTCATCGCTACAGGATCGTGTGTTGCTCCATCAGGCGATAGAGGCGCATGGTGTTCTTCTCCTTCTGTTGGCATTGGAGGCCTATCCATTAAAGGAAAAGTCAACTTCATTCCATCCTTTTTCTTGCCTTCAGTATTGATGTTAAGCGTAATTCCGCCTCTTAGAACGCTAAAAGTGGTTTGTGGGTCTAGCGATTCGATAATGATGTATAGATTTTTATCATCGTTTGCAAGGGCAAAAGCAAGTTTAGTGGCATCATTGTATTGGTTAAGCGGCTCGTTCCATTCATTTGATACGCCATCGGCCTTGAAAGCTTTAACCATCCGGATATTTTCTTCTACATCTTGTGCTCGAACCGAAAGACCACCCAGTATAATAGAAAAAACAGCTAAATTGAATATTTTGAAATTCATTGTAATTTAATTTATATGCGAATGTATCGCGATGAATTGTTAAATTTTGTTATTTAACAGGCTTTAACAATTATGTAGAAAATTGACGGGAGATTAATCAAGGAAATCACTTGAAAATCAGTTTTGATTGTGGCATTCAAAACTCGTCTTCCTGAATCCTAGGAGCAATCGCCTTCCTGAACGTGTTTCAGGATCTTTAAATTGATTTGTTCTGCTAAAATAGATGCTGAAATAAATTCAGCAGGACGCGTATCTGGCAATATCGTCTTCCTGAATCCTAAGAGCAATCGTATTCCTGAACTTGTTTCAGGATCTTTAAATTGAGTAGTTTTTGTAAATAGATGCTGAAATAAATTCAGCAGGACGCGTATCTGGCAATATCGTATTCCTGAATCCTAAGAACAATCGTCTTCTTGAATCCTAAGCACAATCGTCTTCCTGAACTTGTTTCAGGATCTTTAATTTGGGTAGTTCTGTTACAATAGTTGCTGAAATAAATTCAGCAGGACGCGTATCTGGCAATATCGTCTTTCTGAATCCTAAGCGCAATCGTCTTCCTGAATCCTAAGCGCAATCGTCTTCCTGAACTTGTTTCAGGATCTTTAAATTGATTTGTTCTGCTACAATAGATGCTGAAATAAATTCAGCACGACGCGTATCTGGCAATATCATATTCCTGAATCCTAAGCGCAATCTTCTTCCTGAACTTATTTCAGGATCTCTAATTTGAGTAGTTTTTGTAAATAGATGCTGAAATAAATTCAGCAAGACGCGTATCTGGCAATATCGTCTTACTGAATCCTAAAAGCAATCGTCTTCCTGAATCCTAAGAGCAATCGTCTTCCTGAACTTGTTTCAGGATCTCTAATTTGAGTAGTTTTTGCAAATAGATGCTGAAATAAATTCAGCAAGACGCGTATCTGGCAATATCGTATTCCTGAATCCTAAGAGCAATCGTATTCCTGAATCCTATGAGCAATCGTCTTCCTGAACTTGTTTCAGGATCTTTAACTTGAGTTGTTTTTATAAATAGATGCTTAAATGAATTCAGCAGAACGCATACCTGGCAATCTAAGGATGGAATTCGTTATAACCCAATTGTACCACCCTTAACCTAATCGAAAGGAATTTGAAAATTGACCAAACAACAAAAAACTATAGAAACAAAAAAAGTCCTGATTTGCATCAGGACTTTTTATTATAAGTTCGTTACTAATTATTCTGCAGGTGCAGCTTCTTCAGTAGTTTCGTCTTTTTTAGTTGCTTTTTTAGCAGGTGCTTTTTTAGCTGGAGCAGCTTCAACAGCAACAACTTCTTGCTCAGCAGCTGCTTTCTTAGCAACTGGTGCTTTAGCTATAGCCGCTTCGATTTCAGCTTCAGTAATTGGAAGGATTGAAACGTAAGATTTGTTATCTTGTTTCTTTCTGAAAATTACAGTACCATCAACTAAAGCGAATAAAGTATGGTCTCTACCAATACCAACACCTTTATCTGGGTGGTGTTTTGTTCCACGTTGACGTACTAAAATGTTTCCAGCGATAGCCAATTGCCCACCGAAAATTTTAATACCTAAACGCTTACTATGCGATTCACGTCCGTTTTTCGAACTACCGGCTCCTTTTTTGTGTGCCATGATTTTATATTTTGTAACTCGCTAAAAAGCGAATTATTGGGTTAACAATTAATTATAGAGTGATGTCAGAAATCTGAATCTTAGTGAAAAACTGGCGGTGACCATTTTTCTTTTTGTAACCTTTTCTACGTTTTTTGTGGAAAATAATCACTTTATCACCTTTTAAATGAGATACGATCTTAGCTGAAACTTTAGCACCTTTAACTGCAGGAGCCCCTACAGTAATTGCACCACCGTTGTCAACCAACAATACATTATCAAATTCAATACTAGCGCCTTCATCTCCTTGTAATCTGTGTACAAAAAGGTGCTGGTCTTTAGCAACTTTAAATTGCTGCCCTGCTATATTTACTATTGCGTACATTGTTTAAATATTAGTTTTTTAATTTTTATTTAACGAGGTGCAAATATAGAACAAATTCAATTAACACACAAATACATATCGAAAATATTTTCTGTATATATTTTATTTTTATGCCAACCTTTAATTTCAGTCTGTTTTAAGATTAACGATGACATGAAACCTTAACAAATCTTTGTTCTTCTTATTATTTGCCGCTTCTTTTTTCAGCTTGATTTAACGTTTCTTCGATAATTTTTCTCATCTGTACCGCAGCATCCAACAATTTTGGGTTACCATCAAAATCACCATAAATCACAACGTGTTTAGATTTTTCTTTATACTTGAAAAGAATCTCGTAGCGTGGAACAGCCAAAGCTTTAGCACTCTTTTTTCCAATGGTATCAGGAAAATTCCAAAGGCCGATTTCATTTGCTTTTGAATGCATAAACAAAATATCGTCGCTTTTTAAAAACACCTTTTTCCGAACAACAGAATCTACATTATTTACATACCGATATTCGCCAGTAGCAGAATTATAATGATTTTCTAATGTATCTTTTATCCCCCATTTGTAGTCCATCGATACAAAATCCTTTTTCCTGAACGGTGCATTTTGAATGATTGGCTTGTAATAAATATAACAATAAATAATCATCGGAAGGATGATGCTAAGGGCTAAGAATATTTTTTTTCCTTTACTTGACACTTGATATTAAATTATTGATTGAATGTTTAAATTATTATAAGGGATGAATTATTGAGATTAAATAAAATGCTAAACCGCTGATTCTTTTAACTCCCCTTCCCATTTACTCACCACTGCAGTGGCAATACTATTTCCAACAACATTAGTTGCCGAACGGCCCATATCCAATAATGGATCAATGCCTATTAATAACGCCAAACCTGCTTCAGGAATATTAAAGCTGGCAATGGTACCAGCAATTACCACCAGCGATGCCCGTGGTACCCCTGCAATGCCTTTACTGGTAAGCATTAAAATTAAAAGCATCGAAATTTGTTGCTCAAAACCCAAATGGATTCCATAAGCTTGAGGCAATAAATAAGGAAGCAAACGTCATGTACATCATCGAACCATCGAGGTTAAAAGAATATCCAAGTGGCAATACAAAACTTACAATTTTATCTTTACATCCAAACCGCTCCAAAAGCATCATCGTTTTCGGATAAGCTGCCTCGCTACTTGCAGTACTAAAGGCCAAAAGCGCAGGTTCTTTCATATCGTTAACCAAACGGAAAATGCGTTTTTTTAACACCAAAAAGCCTAAGAAAATCAATACCATCCACAGTATGCCCAACCCTAAATAAAACTCACCGATAAAAATGGCATAAGTATTCAACACATTCAGTCCTTGTTTGGCTACAATGGCTGTCATGGCTCCAAAAACAGCAAATGGTGCAAAATTCATCACATAGCCGGTCATCTTTAAAATAACGTGCGCAATGGCATCAAAAGCTTTAATTACGATCTGACCCAAATCACCAATTGCAGCTGTAGCTACACCAAAAAATAACGAGAAAACAACGATCTGTAAAATCTCGTTGGTTGACATAGATTCGGCGATACTCTTAGGAAAAACGTGTGCGATGAAATCTTTTACACTCATTGCAGCTTTCTGGATTCCGGTATTCACCAATTGATCTGGCAAGGATAATTTCATATGTCTTCCAGGTTCGAATAAATTGACAAGAATCATCCCCAGTACTAACGACATTAACGACATGGCCAAAAACCAACCTAATGTTTTACCGCCAATTCTCCCAACTGCTTTAATATCGCCAACTTTAGCCACACCAACAACAAGGGTTGTAAATACCAATGGAGCAACAATCATTTTAATCAGGCGAAGAAAAATATCGCTTAACAGAGTGAAATATTCTAGTTTTTTCTCTCTGATATCTTCATTTTCTTTTTTGATTTTAGCGTTCGCTTTACGCTCTGCTTTAAGTTGGGTATATACAATACTGGTGGTATCGGTTGTTTTAGCAATACTTACCTCTATACTTTTAACTTTTGCATCAGCATTAAGTATATTCTGGTTGTAAACATCGATTGAATTGACATTTAAAATATAGCCCAGTGCAATACCCGCAATCAGCGCTAAGAAAATAAAAAGCGTGAGTTTGTTTTTCTTCATGAATATAAAAAGTTTGTGGTACTCTTAATTTGGTAAAACTACGATATTTACGGCTTGTAACAAATTTTGATAACAGCTGGAATTAAAAAATATATTATTTTTGGCACTTTGTTGTAACAAAAAATCCTCAACATCATCTAAAACGCAACCTTCAACCCCTAAATGGAACAAAAAGACAAGCTATTTAAAGAAATTTTTGATTCAAACTCCAAAAAGATTTTCCATTTATGTTATGGTTATACTGGCGATACCGACGCTGCCAATGATCTTTTACAGGAAACTTTTTTAAAGGTTTGGCAAAACCTGGATAAATTCAGGAACAAATCTTTAATTTCTACATGGATTTACAGAATTGCCGTAAACACCTGTTTAACCTACTTAAGATCTGAGAAACGACAGGCAAAAGACGAATTAACGGACAACATAATTGAAAATAAAATAGAAGAGTTTTCGGAGAAAAACGAACAGGTTGCCCTTCTTTATAAATGTATATCTAAACTCGAAGAAAATGACCGCTTGATTATAACAATGGTATTAGATGAATTACCATATCACGAAATTGCCGATATCTCTGGAATAAGTGAAGGCAATTTAAGAGTAAAAATTCACCGAATTAAACAAAAGTTAACAGAATTATATAGTCAGTATGCAAGCGTTTGATCAAATACAGGAGCTGTGGCAAAATCACAAAGTAGAAGTTAAGGTTTCTGCAGATGAAATGCTACAACAAGTGAAGAAAGAAGTAAATGGATTAAAGCTTAAATCTGCTTTGTAACATCCTGGGGATGCTGGCATCATTTATTGCTATTGCTGCACTATGGATATTTTTTCATTTCGAATCGTGGACAACCCACGTGGGCATCAGCATCACAATTATTGCAATTGGTGTATATACATTGATTCTTTACCGTGATTACCGTTTAATTCTCGAAAACTGATTTTACAGCTCATCCCCATCAGTATCTGAATAACCTAAAAACTTATCAGTTAAACCGCTATAAGCTTTACAATTCTTTATACTGGTTTTATGCAATTGCCCTCTCATTAGGCATTATGTTCTATTTTGTAGAAATTCTTTCTCGTTTTAATACCATTCAAAAGGTACTGGCAATAGGATTTACAGCATTTTGGATGGTATTTTGCTCAACAATTCTGAGAAAAGCGGTAATAAGCCGAGAAAAAGAACGCATTGCTTTATTGATTGAAAAATTTGAACGCATTAGCGAACAGATTTCTACCCCGGAATAATTTTAGGCACGGTTTTTTCATTGTAAAAACTGATATATTGAAAACATTATGATTTATCGCCAGATAATGAAATTGTTAAATCATAATGACTTCACTACAGTTTAAACTAAAATTATACCGTTGAAAAAACAAATTTTATCCATACTATTTTTGCTGGCCCTGCCATGCACATTTGCGTTTAAACAAGACTTGAGCCAACCAGTACAACTTGACTGGGAAACTCATTTTAAAGGTAAACCAGATATGCAATCGCCCTTTTTTGCTTTAACGGCAATGACCTGGAAATACAGCTACTCAAGCACGGTTTACCGCAACCGGGTTGCCATCAATTTAAAGAATGAAGCCACAATTGATAAAACAAGATCTTGGGTGAAATGGGACAAGATTAAAGATCCTGACATTAGAGCAAGTTTGTTGCACCACGAACAAGGACACGCTGATATTCAATATGTTTTACTTTTAGAAGCCGAAAGGGTGCTAAAGAACAGAAACTATTCAGTAAACAACTACAAAGCACAAATTTCAGAACTGGCAAACCAGATCAGCGAGTATTTTGATACCATGCAACGCAATTACGACGAGGAAACTGAACATGGCAGCAACCATAAAATGCAGGCCAGATGGGATGAAATTATTCAGGATAAAATTGAAGAATCAAGAGCAGCAACAGCAGAATTACAAAAATAGCTTCGGCACAAATATGATGCAACCTACAGCTACGGCCAAAAATGCTGCAACCAAAACAGCCGCCGCAGCCAAATCTTTTACCACTTTAATTTTTGGATGATAATCTGGTGAAACAACATCTGCTAGTTTCTCAATGCTTGTGTTTATTATTTCAGCCATAAAAACTGCAACAATCACAGATAATATTGCAATCCATTCTAAGCCAGAAATTTTTAAATAAAAAGATAACGCAACCGCAACAATTGCTGCAACTAAATGAATCCTCCCATTGTGTTCATTAACGAAAAACAACCTTAATCCATTAAAAGCATATTTAAAGCTCCTTACCCGCTCTATAATTGAAAATTTCTGGCTGCTCATTATTTTAATTTTAGCTAGGCATTAAAGATGCTGAAACAAGTTCAGCATAGCCATCTTAAATAAGATATGCCCTATATGTGCGAAGCATGTGATTTTTAACCCTTAAAAGTTAGCTTTTACCGTTCCCTTCTTCAGGCTTTACTTCGCTCGTAGAAAAACTGCTACCACTTAATTTATATTGATAAGTCTTGGTAATTGTTTTAGCGCTATCTACAGTATCTTTAACAGGAAAAGAGCGAAAAAGATCGCCATTTTTAATAAAAAATTTATCATTTCCTGCATATCCTTTTTTCTGGTTAGCACTTAAAGAAGGAAAACCTATCTTTTTAAAATCTCCACCAGCATATTCGAAAACATTAAGATCTGAAACGTTTTTTTTGCTTAGTAACTGGATATAGATTTCCGGGTTACCATCATTATCCAGGTCCATATTCCATGCATCCGTAATTATTCCTTTGCGATCTACCGCAGCAGATTTATAATTGTTACGTACGGAATCAGACATTAAAATTTGATACCCGCCAATTGAATCAACGCCTTTCCCCCAGCTTAAAATCTCGAAATTCAAACCCGGTTTTACTTCTATATCCTTATAAAAACGGAAAGGGTTCTTTTCAATTTTAGTAGCTTCGGTTATAACTGGTTTTGGTTTTTCTTCTGTGCATGCAAAACAAAACAGCATCCCTGCTATTAACAAAAGATGCTGTTTTGTATATTTCTGTAGTTTCATTCTATTTGGGACGTTTGGTTGCCCCAAATTAAGTATTTTAGCTTACCTAAGCAACATTATTTCTTTGCCTCTGCCTTTACTTCAGGCGCACCGTTATTTAAAACAGTTTCTGCAGTAACACTTCTTCTACCACTTGGTGCAATAACTATGGTTTTTAGAACTCTCTTCTCTCCTTGCGGAACAGTAATTTTTAGAGGAGCAGTATATAAGAATGCATTTTCGGATGGACGCGCCAAATCGATAGTATAATAAATTTTTGCACCGGTAACAGGTGCTTTCAAATCAATGGTAAAATCGCCACCGGTTAAAGGTTTATCACTTTGACCAATTGGTGTTGGCACCCAAAAATTAATGTTCATTTTATCTAAACGTGCCAAATGCACAGGTAGGCGTTGCTCAGAGAAATTCTTAATATCTTTCCGCTCCACCGGCGACCATGCAATTTCAGCCAAGGCCAACAAACGCGGGAAAGCATGATTTTCTGCCTTCGCTGTTGTTTTAATGTACTCTGTCCACATATTTGCTTGCACTCCTTTAATGTATTTACGCTCATCGGGAGTTAACACTTTAGGAATTGGATCGTAAGCATAAATCTTTTGGTATGGCGCAAATCCACCAATAGTAACCGGCTCATCGGGAGAATTGGATTGTTTATGGTCAATATATAAACCCATCGAACCTGGAGTCATGATTACGTCGTGTTTTTGTTGTGCAGCAGCAATTCCACCATCTTCACCTCTCCAGCTCATTACTGTTGCATTTGGTGCTAAACCACCTTCCAATATCTCATCCCAGCCAATAATTGAGCGTCCTTTTCCATTTACATGTTTCTCTATGGTTTGAATAAAATAACTCTGTAATTCATGCTCATCTTTCAAACCTTTTTCTTTCATTAAATTCTGACAGAATGTAGATTCTTTCCAATAGGTTTTAGGAGCTTCATCACCACCAATATGAATGTATTTAGAAGGAAAAATAGCAATCACTTCATCCAAAACATTTTCTAAAAAGGTAAAGGTATTGGCTGATGGTACAAAAATATCATCAAAAACACCCCAGGTTTGTTGCACCTGCTTTCCTTTTCTACTGCCTGCCCATGGTGTTTTATCACTTATAAAAGTATCACGCTCAGGGAAACAGCTTAACTCAGGGTAAGAAGCAATGGCAGCTGAAGCATGACCAGGCAACTCAATTTCCGGAATTACGGTGATGTATTTGCTCGCTGCATAGCGAACAACTTCTTTAGCTTCTTCTTGTGTGTAAAAACCTTTAACAGGTGTAAGGTAATTGCCATTGCCTGGATAATTCCCAATAATACTTCCATTGCGTGAAGAGCCGATTTCGGTTAGCTTTGGATATTTTTTAATCTCTAACCTCCAACCCTGATCATCTGTTAAATGCCAGTGAAAAGTGTTGATTTTATAATAAGCCAATTGATCGATATATTTTTTGATGAAAGATATTGGGAAAAAATGACGGCACACATCCAACATGGTTCCACGATAAGCAAACCGAGGATAATCGTTAATGTTTACCGCAGGTAATGTAATTTTATCTGCAACTTTATCTGGCAACATTTGCATCAGCGATTGTACGGCATAAAAAAGTCCGGCACCCTTTCCTGTTAAAACGATTTGGCTGGGTGTAACTTTAATGGTGTAACCTTCGGCAGGCAATTTATCTGCGCCAACAGAAGTAAGTATAAGTGCTTTTTGATTGGGTTGAGTTACTTTATTTTCTCTTAAGGCAAAACCGGCTTTTGTAACGATAAAAGCGTTTAATAAATCAGACATCTTTGCTCCGTCGATGCTCTGGTTTACTAAAACAGTGGTTTTATCCAAAGTAAAATTTCCATTTGCTCTTGTAATGGCGACTGGTGCAGGTATGATTCCCAAATTGGGATCGCTCTGCGCAAACGCACTTGTGCTGATTAATACTCCAATAAAAATCGATAATGCTTTGTTCATGTTGTGTTTTTGGTTTTAAATTTATTTGATTATTACAACCAATATAGAGATTATGGGCAGATCCTGAACCTCACATTTTTGTTACAATTTAAATCAACCGTTTGACTGGACTGCCCAATGCAGATAAATTTTAACCCGAAGGCTTATGCGTTTTTTCTAATGCTTTTGATAATACATGTATAATAAAAATCCTAGTCTTTTTTGTGAAAATCAAATGCAGTAGCGTTTTGGGTTGGAACAGTCCCGCTTCTGCCGATTGAAAAATCTGCATCCCGCTTTGATCGGGTTTAGGTGGCGCCGTCAACGGTACTCGTTAGAGTTGCAAAATGCAGAAGACAATTGATGAACGGTGTTATTCAACTCTCAATAGCAGCAAAAACCTGCGTATATAAACCTGATTGCAATGCAAAGCCCGGAGTGCAGCGAGGACTTGTAATGGAAAGCAGGACTAACAATAAAAAGAGCTGCTGCAATTGCTTTCCAAAAACATCAATCACAAAAAAGAGAAACCGTTACTGATTTCTCTTTCTAAAATAATATTTAAATGTGTTTATGCTTCTACAGGGTGTTCTTTAGCAGCCAAATACCTTTCAGCATCAAGTGCGGCCATACAACCAGAACCCGCAGCAGTTACCGCCTGTCTGTAATACATATCCTGAACATCGCCGCAGGCAAAAACGCCTTCGATGTTGGTTAATGTAGAACCTGGTTTAGTAGCTAAATATCCGGTTTCGTCCATATCCAACTGGCCTTTAAAAATATCGGTATTTGGTTTATGACCGATGGCCACAAAGAAACCTTCTACCTCAATATCAGATTCTTCACCTGTTTTGTTATTTAAAACTTTAACAGCAGTAACATTTTTACCATTACCTAAAATTTCTGGGTTTCGGTGTTGTAATGTACCACAATGTTTGGGGTTGCTAAAACACGACTTACCATTGCTTTTGAAGCCCTGAATTCGTCTCTGCGAACCAATAAATGAACAGTTTTACATAGTTTAGCTAAATAAGTTGCTTCCTCAGCAGCGGTATCACCAGCACCTACAATAGCAACATCCTGTCCTTTAAAAAAGAAACCGTCGCAAACGGCACATGCAGAAACCCCGAAACCATTATATTGTTGCTCGCTTGGTAAGCCTAACCATTTTGCTGTTGCACCGGTAGCAATAATTACAGTATCAGCGGTAATGGTTTTAATTTCATCAACAACTACTTTATGTGGTGTAGAAGAAAAATCAACTGAGCTTACATAACCAAAACGGATATCGGTACCAAAACGTTCTGCTTGTTTACGGAAATCTTCCATCATTTCTGGCCCCATAATTCCTTGCGGGTAACCTGGAAAATTCTCAACATCAGTAGTTTGCGTAAGCTGTCCACCAGCTTGCATACCAGTATACATAATTGGTTTTAAATCGGCTCTGGCAGCATAAATTGCAGCAGTATAACCTGCAGGGCCTGAGCCTATAATTAAACACTGAACGTGCTCGTTTTCTTGTGACATTATATTGTGTGTTTGAAATTCATTAATTGTAGCGCAAATTTAATGCTTTAATTAATTGTTAACAAACTTACATTGTCAACATAGTTTACTTATTAACAGCTGAGGTTAAGAGGCAGGGCATAAAGCAACTTTAGGCCTAATAAAATGTGTGATTTGTGGTTTCAGGTGTTTCCATTAGGCTGAGATTAAATTTATAATTGATATCCTTATATGGGAATATTGTAAACAATAGCTGGCAAAATCCCACAACACCTAAGTTTGTATAATACCCACATTAAATTTCTTTGTAACTGGCGATTGGTTGGCTGCCTCAATGCCCATTGAAATTACTTTTCTTGTTTCCAGTGGATCGATAATGCCATCTACCCAAAGGCGCGAAGCTGCATAATATGGAGTGGTTTGGCTATCATACTTATCAGTGATTTCTTTTAACAACTCTGCTTCTTTTTCTGGCGTTATTACCTCGCCTTTTGCTTTTAAGGAAGCTTCCTGAATTTGCAATAATGTTTTGGCGGCCTGTGCGCCACCCATTACGGCTATTTTTGCAGTTGGCCAGGCATATATCAATCTTGGATCGTAAGCTTTACCGCACATGGCATAATTACCAGCACCATAAGAATTTCCCAATACAATTGTGAATTTTGGCACCACAGAGTTGGCTACAGCGTTAACCATTTTAGCGCCATCTTTAATAATACCGCCTTGCTCAGATCGGCTGCCCACCATAAAACCAGTTACATCCTGCAAAAACACCAATGGAATTTTCTTTTGATTACAGTTCATTATGAAACGGCTGGCTTTATCTGCACTATCAGAATAAATTACGCCACCAAACTGCATCTCCCCTTTTTTTGATTTTACCACTTTGCGTTGATTTGCTACAATACCTACAGCCCAACCATCAATACGCCCCAAACCACAAACAATGCTTTGTCCGTAACCTTTTTTATATTCTTCAAATTCCGATCCATCAACCAATCGATTAATGATATCCATGATTTCATAAGGTTTATCACGGTTTTCAGGTAAGATACCGTAAAGTTCTTCCTCATTTTCTTTTGGCTTTGCAGGCTTTATCCGATCAAATCCTGCATTTTGTGGTGCACCTAACATACTCATGATGTTTTTGATACTATCCAAACAAGCCTGATCATTGGGATGTTTATAATCGGTAACACCCGAAATTTCGCAATGTGTAGTTGCTCCACCCAAGGTTTCATTATCAACTTCCTCACCAATAGCGGATTTTACGAGATACGATCCTGCTAAAAATACCGATCCGGTTTTATCAACAATCATGGCTTCATCGCTACATAATGGGTAAGTAAGCCCCACCTGCAACACAAGCACCCATAATAGCCGAAATCTGAACAATTCCTTCTGATGACATGATGGCATTGTTGCGGAACATTCTTCCAAAATGCTCCTTATCCGGAAAAATTTCATCCTGCATGGGTAAATACACTCCGGCACTATCTACCAGGTAAATTACAGGCAAACGGTTTTCCATCGCAATTTCCTGTGCGCGAAGATTCTTTTTCGCCGTCATCGGGAACCATGCACCAGCTTTTACCGTGGCATCATTGGCAACAATCATACATTGCCTTCCACTTACATAACCAATTCCACAAACTACCCCCGCAGCTGGGCAGCCACCTTGTTCCAGGTACATACCGTCAGCGGCAAATGCACCGATTTCTAAAAAATCAGTGTCTTTATCAATCAGGTAAGCAATACGTTCGCGGGCCAACAGCTTACCTTTTTCTTTTTGTTTGACAGCATTTTTTTCGCCACCGCCGAGATATATTTTTTTGAGTTTGGTTTTCAGTTCGTAAACCAACTGTTTGTTCACATCCTCATTTTTATTGAATTCGATATTCATGGAGGCAATTTAAATTTATTTTTAGAAAAACAATATTGACCAAAACGGTTTCTGGTACAAAGCAATTTTTAACCACAGTAAAAACAAGAGCAATTAATGAGGACACAGAGATCTCAACGCTTTATTTAAGATTGGATTACCTACAATTTGAGCCATAACTAAAGTTTTTTACCCGTTTAACGCTGTGTAAAAACTCTGCTCCCGCTGTAGTTAAATATCCGTTTAAAATGATATTTTTGGTTAAACCCTAAAAATGGAACTAACCATCAATATTCCTGCGTTATTATTTCCAGCCATTAGCTTAATCATGCTGGCTTATACCAACCGTTTTCTGGCCTTGGCCACGCTTGTTCGCAGCTTAAAATCGAAGTATGAGGGTGGTGATAAAAATGTGGTGCTTCATAAGCAGATTGAAAACCTGCGCTATAGATTAAGATTAATCAAAAACATGCAGGCTTTTGGAGTAATAAGCTTTGCATGTTGTCTTTTTTGTATGTTTTTTATTTATTTGAAGTGGAATACCTTTGCAGAAATACTTTTTGCACTCAGCTTGGTATTTTTTATGATTTCTCTTGTCATTTCGCTGATTGAAATTCAAATCAGTACAAAAGCACTCGAACTCGAACTAAGCAGTTTAGAAGAACTCGAAAACCCAACACTTGTAGGAAGATTAAAAAAGAAATTTGATAAGAATAATACTTCAGGTGAGCAGTAAAGCTCGAATATGAGCTTATTTTTGAGTAACGACACCGTTTATAATCAATTTCTTCCAATTTCCAGAAAACCCTACACCTTTAACGTATTTTACCTGATATGGATGGCCTTTTAAGTTCTCCTGATAAACGATATCGAATGAAAAAACCATTTCTGAATCTGTTTTTTGAACAACAGTAACTTCATTGTCATTAACATCTTTTGCGCCAGTTGTGAAAAACTTATCCCCTACCTTTGCATTAAAATCGGCTTTTAAATAATTCTTTGCTGGCGCAGTGGGATAGCTTTCTATTAACCGGTTTTGCTCATCAATTCTTAAGTAGGAAATGGCTTCAGCATCGCCACCTATCAATGAATAAAACTTGTAAAAAAGTTTATTATTTAGGCGAAGTGTATCTGTAATTTCGGTAAAATTTTCATTGTTGTGGTACCATAGATTTTCTATTTGCATGGGCAAAAAAGAATTATTGTTTGCTTGTTCTTTTTCTTTTTTACATGCGCCAAAAGCACAGCACACAAATAACATTAAAATTAAGCTGGCATTTCGGTAAGTATTTTTCATGAGCGTTTTTTCTTATCAAAACGTTCATTACTTTAAAAACGCTACATAGTAAATAATTAATTTATAAAATGATACAAGAAAACCACTTCGCCACTAAAGGCAGGTTTTTTCTGATCTTCAATTTCCATTTCAATAGCCATATTAACCTTTGTAACTCCTCTTAAGTTGATAATTGATGCCAACCTAGCTTTTAACCTTACCTTGCTGTTTACGGTAACAGCTTGTGCAAACCTTAAACTTTCGATGCCATAATTGATTTCCATTTTTAATTTTTGAATATCGACGATCTCTTTCCATAAATAAGGAATTAATGATAATGTTAAATAGCCATGCGCAATAGTTGCTTTAAAAGGTCCTTCATTTTGTGCCCTTTCTTCATCAACATGTATCCATTGATGATCTAGTGTTGCATCAGCAAATTTATTAATCTGTTCTTGTGTAATGGTATGCCATGAAGAAACGCCTAATTCCTTGCCAAGGTATTGTTCAAATTCTGCGTGGGATGTAATGATTTGCATTATATATGTATTTTAGCACCAGGCGTTTTGCGCATGGGGGATTGATAATTGCTTATAAATAATTAATTTTTAACTCAGGTTTCTTTCTCTAAACCAAACCTCATCGGGTACGGCAGAGAAATTATCCATCTTATTGATCAGATCTTCAGCATTGGATTCGTTAAAAACGAGGTCGCGATTGGCAGGTTTTAAAAACTTACTTTGCACCATCATCTCCATCTGGGCAAATAAAGGATCGTAAAAGCCATTTACATTAAGTACACCGATTGGTTTATGGTGTAAGCCCAACTGCAGCCATGTCAATACCTCAAAAAATTCTTCCAATGTACCAAAACCGCCAGGTAAAATCACGAAACCATCACTTAAATCAGCCATTTTTTGTTTTCTCTGGTGCATATTTTCAGTTACGATCATTTCGGTTAATCCCCTATGACCAACTTCTTTATCCATTAGAAACTGAGGGATAATGCCAGTCACCAAACCTCCTAATTCGAGTACATCATTAGCTAAAACACCCATAACCCCAACACTACCACCGCCATACACCAGCCTGATTTGTTGTGTTACCAGCGTTGCTGCCAATTGTTTTATTGCATTCCTTAATTGTACATCGCCATTAAAGTTTGAGCCACAATACACACAAACGGATTTAAGCTTGTTCATCTGATTAAAATTTTTCCGAAGTTAATACTTTATCGCTTGTATGTAAATTTTAATTCTGCACAAAGCTGTTACAGATCGTGATTAAGTATCAATAAGCCTTTATTAAGGTATATAATATGGTATAGGTTAAAATAGATATTTGAATAATGCATAAGCCATTACTTTATTAGTGCAATGGCATTAGAAGACTCAGAGGTGTGTTTAACATCATTAAATTATAACCTCAAAACAAAAAAGGAGTAGCATTTGGCCACTCCTTTTTAAAAATATAATTTAGTTTACCTTAAAAAGCATAGCGAATGGTTGCACCGTAAGTTCTAGGATCGCCAAGTACACCAGCATACAAACCAGAGTTACCTGCTGCAGCCTGTAATTGTTCGTAATAGTTTTTATTGGCAATGTTTCTGCTCCATACAAACAATGAAAATTTATCAGATTTAAAACCTAACCTCGCATTGAATAAGGCATAACCTTTAACATTTAAAACGCTTGAAGGTGTTGGGTTTGAAGAGTACTCAGAACGGTAACTTGCATCGCCAGCGATAAAGTAACGGCCTGCTCTAGTAGCTAAATTGCCAGGCGTGCTAAACTCCGATCCACCTGAAATATTCCATTTTGAAATACCTGGTAACCTGCCTCCTGATGCATCTTTAAATGCCACTTGCGTTGCTACGCCATTTACCAATTCCGTATGTCCCGTTTCTTCCAATGGAAGCGGAGCATTGGTAAATTTTACATATTTACCATCTAGATAGGCTACTGCTGCATTTAATGTTAAAAATCTTTCCAATTGATAGGTTCCGTCAATTTCCAAACCTTTTACCTTAACTTTTTCTGCATTTGCCAAATAACCTCTGTTTACCCCTAATTGTGGCGATTGTACATTGGTTTGATAATCTTTAATATCTGTATTAAATGCAGTAACATTTAGTATAGCACCTTTAACAGGTTTTGTTTTTAAACCCAATTCGTAGTGTTGAACATATTCTGGTTTAACAACGGCTAGCGACAAATCTGCCTGTCCGGTTGAGGTGGTTGGCAAACCACCAACATTTACACCAACTGGTTTATATGCAGTAGAAAAAGTACCATATACGTTTAATTTGGTATTCGGACGGTAAGAAACTGTTACGTTACCAGATAGATTATTGTTATCTACCTTGGTTGTAAACTGCTGATTGCTATAAACTGCCGATTTTAAAGCAAGCAAAGCAGCATCTGTAGTTTGTAAGCCACCGTAAGTTACACGGTCGTAATCAACATCTTTTTTGTCGTAAGTATACCTTAATCCTGGTAAAACGTGAAAATGTTCAAGAAATTCCCAATCTACCTGGGCAAAAATGGCTGCACTTAATGATTTAATAGTTGAATTTGTTTTAATGCCGAAACCATCTAATAAGCCTGGGGTTGAATATAAGGCCTGACTACCAGTGTTGCTGGTTTGTACAAACCGCCATTGGTCTTTACCAACTTCTTCTGTTTGAGATAAGCCTTTTAAGTTTTGTGCAAGCACAAATACACCAATTACACCACTCAATTTATCAGTAATGTTTCCTGCGTACCTGATTTCCTGCGAATATTGATCATGACGGGAAGTCCCTTGTGATTTTGTTAAAGCAGACAGCTCTGAGAAATCCCTGTCGTTTGTAGGATCCCAGTTCCAAAAACGCCATGCCGTTGTCGAAGTAAGTGTTCCTCCGCCTATTTTGTAATCTACGTTTAATGAGATACCACCAATCGATTGGTTATGTTTCCAAGGGGTATTAGTATTGATTTCTCTTGAAAAAGGATCAATTTTAGGTTGTTGATAACCTAAATCGGATACAATTTTTGCATACTGGCGATAAGCACTTCGCTCTGTAGTGGTTACACCTGCAATAACCAATGGATAACCTGCCGGATGCTGAATGCTTACATCTCCACTCAATAAAATCTGTAATTTATCGGATGGTGTAAAATACAGTTGTCCTTTAAAGCCTAGGTTGTTCTGCCCGCTATATTTACGTTCTTCCCTGGTGTTCCAGATGGTACCATCGCGCTGTGTACCGGAAATTGAAATTTTTACAGCCAGATTTTTTGCTACGCCTCCTGAAACTGATGTTTTAGCTTGCAAAAAGTTATAATTACCAACACTCATTTCTACTTTTGCACTTGGCGTTTGAGTTGGTTTTGTGGTGGTGATGTTGAATGCACCAGCTGTAGTATTTTTTCCGAATAATGTACCTTGTGGGCCACGGATTACTTCAATTTGTTCGATATCTAGAAAATCGGTAGAGGTTGCTGCCGGACGGGCATGGTAAACGCCGTCAACATAAAAACCTACACCTGGGTCGATACCATCATTGGTTAAACCAAATGTTGACCCCAATCCCCTGATATTTAAAGTTGTATTTCTTGCATTTGAAGCATATAACTGTACTGATGGCACCAATTCTTTTAATCGGTTTACATTAAATGCACCTGCATTTTCTGCTGCCTGACCACCGATAACGGTAATTGGAATTGGCACATCCTGTAATACCTCTGAACGCCTTCTGGAAGTTACCACGATTTCATCCAAAAGTGCGTTTTCTACCAAAACCAATTCTATCGGAGTATCCTGAAGTTTTAATATTTGAAAATCCTGAGGTTTAAAGCCTACTGAGCTTACCTGCAGGTAAAATGGGGTTTCTTGTTTTATGTTAATGCTGAAAACTCCATTATCATCGGCTACCACAGCCTGGTTAGTGCCCCTTACTTTTACAGTTGCATGCGGAATTGTAGTGCCATTAGATGTTTTAATTACCCCGGTTAAAGGGCTTTGGGCAAATGTAAAGCTTGCAAAGATTAAAAATGAAAAGAGAAAAAATAAACTTTTGTTCATGATTGTTTATATAGTTTGTTTAAGTGTTGTTTAATAATGACAAGTTCGAAAATATTCGATTAATGTTTGTGAATGACTACAACAACAATAAGAGCGTGATTTTTGATCCATATTCATAATAATTATATAAAACCTATAGATTTAGTCGACAAATATATTAAAATTTTCTAGCTGCCAAATTTTATTTTGTTATTTTTCTGTTTTCTTAGAAGTTTAAAGATTTACGGGCCTCGATTTTAGACCTGTATTTTTGCGTTAGGGATTGAAAGGGTTTAGTACCGGTTCTTCACCGTACCGGAGCAAAGCGCAGCCCTGTAAAAGCCCGCCCCTTGCGCAGCTTGGGTAACGCCCGTAATAATTTTATGATTAAATTTATAAAATAGCTATACATAAAAACGGGGCAATCGTAAAGATGCCCCGCTGTATTAATCTATAAAAATTCTGCCTAATGAGATTGCTTCGTTTCCTGTAATATTAATTATTGGAAAAACTACTATCTGGTATAATTAGGTGCTTCTTTCGTAATTGTGATATCGTGTGGATGGCTTTCGCGCATACCTGCCGCAGTAATCTGTACAAATTGTGCTTCTTGTAAGGCTTCTATATTGGCTGCTCCGCAATAGCCCATACTCGCACGTAAACCACCGATGTATTGGTACATTACTTCTGCCAATGTACCTTTAAATGGCACTCGACCAACAATTCCTTCTGGCACTAATTTTTTAATGTCATCTTCTACATCCTGGAAATAACGGTCTTTAGAACCTTGTTCCATGGCCTCAATTGAACCCATGCCACGGTAAGATTTAAATTTACGTCCTTCATAGATAATGGTTTCACCTGGCGATTCTTCTACTCCTGCAAATAACGAACCTGCCATTACAGTACTTGCTCCAGAGGCGATTGCCTTCGCAATATCACCTGTATGTTTAATACCACCATCGGCAATAACGGGTACACCTGTGCCTTTTAAAGCCTTGGCGCATTCGTAAACAGCATATAATTGTGGTACACCAACACCGGCAATAATTCTGGTGGTACAAATAGAACCCGGACCAATACCAACCTTAACGGCATCTGCACCGGCATCTGCTAAAAATCTGGCTGCCGCACCAGTAGCAATATTACCAACAATAACCTGTAAATCAGGATATTTAGCTTTAACTTCTTTTAATTTATCTACAACACCTTTAGTATGGCCATGAGCGGTATCAATTGTAATTACATCAACACCTGCATGTACCAAAGCATCAACACGTTCTAAGGTATCGGCAGTAACACCAACGGCAGCACCTACACGTAAACGGCCACGCTCATCTTTACAGGCTACCGGGTAATTTTTAACTTTTGATATGTCTTTAAAAGTAATTAAGCCGCTTAAGTAGCCATCTTTACTTACTACAGGCAGTTTCTCTATTTTATGGTTCTGAAGAATCTCTTCGGCCTGTACCAAAGTAGTACCTTCTGGTGCAATAATCAGATTTTCTTTGGTCATCACCTCAGAAATTGGTCTTTTCATGTCTTTTTGGAAACGCAAATCCCTGTTGGTAATAATTCCAACCAATTTATTATCGCTGCTTACTACCGGAATACCACCAATTTTATGCTCTTTCATAATTTTGAAAGCATCGGCCACAACTGCTGTTTCAAGCAAAGTAACCGGATCTTGAATCATGCCACTCTCAGAACGCTTAACCTTACGAACTTCTGCAGCTTGTCTTTCGATAGTCATGTTTTTATGCAACATGCCAATACCACCATTTTGCGCAATGGCAATGGCGAGTTCGGCTTCTGTTACTGTATCCATTGCGGCAGAAATCAATGGAACATTAAGTTTGATTTTTTTTGTTAAAAAAGTGGATGTATTTACTTCACGGGGCAGAATTTCAGAATATGCGGGTACTAATAGTACGTCGTCATACGTTAAACCTGTAGCAATAAACTTTGTGGAATCGAGTTGCATAGCAAATAAATTAGGATTTATTATTTGCCAGGCAAAGATACGAAAATTGAGGGAATATAAAATTATAAAATCAAAAATGCTTAAATATTGAGCTTGGCTGACAAATGTCAGCTTGCTAAAAATTACTGTTGAAAAAAAAATATTGCAACATTATTATCAGCAAAAGCATAAATATTTGATTAAAGTTTAAGTTTTATATAAATTCATCAAACCAAATATATGATATGTTAGATTTTTTTGAAAGTGTAAAAGAATGGCTCACAGGTTTTTTCGGTCTATCAGGCCTATTTAACCTGCTTAAAACAAACGATTACAGTCAGTTTATGACCTGGAATGGAATTGGTGCCCTCATTGGCCCTTTAGTTCCTTTTTTGTTGGTTTTCGAAATTATCAGGATGACATTTTACCGCCGTTTTAAGGTGGTTGATTACCGGATTTCGTTCTTTTCACTGGTAATCAATTCTTTCATTGGTCGCATAATTTCCATCGGTATGGTTTCACTATGTATCGGGCTTTTTGGAAAATATGCCATATTTAAAACTGAGATTACCTGGTACTGGCTTATTTATGGTTACGTAATATGGGAATTCGGGCATTTTATTTATCATTTTTTAGCACATAAGGTCAGGTTATTCTGGTGTCTTCATTCCACTCATCATGCGCCCGAAACCATGAATTTATCTGTTAATTTTGCCCACTTTTTTCTGGAAGCTCCCTATGCCGATCTCATCCGTACCACCACCTGCATTCTTTTAGGGGTGAGTCCTGCACTGCTCTTTTTAATTATGTTTATTGATGGTTTCTGGGGCTCATTTATTCATATCGGCGAGAATATTTCTAAAGATGGCCGTTTTGGTTTTTTGAACAAAATTATCCTCACTCCCTCCCACCACCGTGTGCACCATGCAAAAAATGCCTTGTATATGGATACCAACTTCTGCAATCTGCTACCGATTTGGGATAGAATTTTTAAAACCTACCAGGAAGAGGATAAAACCATTAAAATTGAATATGGCATTACCCGTGAAATGAAAAAGAATAGTTTTTTAGATGCTTATTTTGGTGAAATTATTCTTTTAGCCAAGGATGTATGGCGCGCTCCGGGACTGAAAAACAAATTTCTTTACATTTTTATGCCTCCTGGATGGAGCCACAACCAAGACCATAAGACAGCAAAACTGGTGAGAATGGAATATTTAGAAAAACGCAGACAGGAAGTTTCTTAACCGACAACAGTTTTTATGGATAATCGGTAGAATGTTTATATAATTGCACTTACTCAAAAAATCCTGATAAGTTGGCACATTAATGATCATGCAGACGAAAAAGGGGCAATTTTAACCAAACTACATTAAATTAGATATGATAACCGAGAACCAATACTTTGAGGGAAATGTTAAATCGTTAGGATATGAAACCACAGAGGGTAAATCGACCATTGGGATTATAAATCCCGGAGAATATACTTTTGGCACCACCCAAAAAGAAACTATGCATGTTATTGAAGGTGAATTATTTGCACAGCTTCCAGGTGAAACAGAATGGAAAAGTATTAAAGCGGGTAGCAGCTTTGAAGTAACTGAAAATTCATCATTTAAGGTTAAAGCTATCGTTCAAACTGCATACCTTTGCCAATACCGGTAAAAAGCCGTAAATTATTATAGATATCATTCTGAGCCTGTCGGAAAATACATATAACATGTTCAGCATTTCGACAGACTCAGTTTTAATATTTAGTGAAATAATTAAGACTATTTAAATTAAGTAACTTATCTATTTCTTCCCGATTACTACTTCGGTAAATTGATCTGTAATGAGATATTTGTTTGCAAGGGCAAGCAATTCTTCAGCAGTTACAGTTTTTACTTTTTCGATATAATTGGTATAATAATCGTAGTTAAGCCCTGAGAAGTAAATATTTTTAAATTTATCGGCATGTGAAAAAACGTTTTCCAAACTGCCCAACATCGAACCTAACATGTAATTACGAACAAGATTTAACTCCTCTTCTCCTACCGGTTCATTTTTTAAAATATCAATTTCTTTATAAATCTCTGTTAATGCAGCCGAACAAACATCAGCCCCAACTTCTGTAGCAATAAAAAGATAACCAGCTTGTTGTAACGAAGAAATACCAGAACCGATACCATAAGTATAGCCTTTATCTTCACGGATGTTGTTCATTAAACGTGAACCAAAATAACCGCCTAAAACCGTATTCAAAATTTGCAAACCAGAAAAATCTTCATGTTTACGGTTAATGGCCAACTGCCCAATACGGATAGCCGATTGTAAGGCATCTGGTTTTTCAGTGTAAACGAACTGCTTTTCTGTGGTAGTGAAACTAAAACTGTTTTTTACAGCATTACTCTTTTCCCAATCCTTTCCAAAAGTATCGTTTAAAAGATTGAAGCTGCCATCATCAAACTTTCCAGAAATAACGATAGTACAATTATTTGGCGCATAAGCTGCTTTAAAATAATCAACCAGATCATCTCGCTTTAAAGCATCGTAATGGTCTGCATTGATGTTAACACCGTAAGCAGTATCGCCAAATAAAGCATTGGCAAATTCTTTTCTCGAAAGAACATCATTTTTCTTCAGGTTTACCTGCAGCTTTTGTTTTTGGTTTTGAATATAAATATCCAGTTCCTGCTGAGGAAACTGACTTTCTGATAAAACATCTTTTACAAGTGGTAGCACCGAATGGAGGTGTTTATTTAAGGTGTATAGTGTTACCGTAGATTGATCCTGAACATATTCCGTTTGAAAAAATGCACCATAAAAATCAATCTGCTCGGCTATTTGTTTTGCCGATAGTTTATTTGTTCCATTATTGATAAGCGAACTTACAGCAATGGCCTGTAATGGTTTTTCGAGTTTCCAGTTTACGTTTTCAAATATAAATTCGATTCGCACCAAATCCTGTTCACCAGAATATATTGTAAAAACAGGTACACCATTGTCTAATTCCTTTTTCGATGGCTGGATAAAATTTATTGTCGATACCTGCTTAAAATCAGGCGCTTGTTGTCTGTTAAGCATTTTCTTCGGTTAAATAATATAAGGTAGATGATGAATTAGGACTAAAGGTTTCGTTAGAAATTCTTTTGATATCCTCTACATTCACTTTTAAAAATTCCGCAGTTTCATTGTTTAATAAAGCCGCATCGCCCAATAGCTCATAGTAAGCCAGGTTCATTGCTTTATCTAACAAACTCATTTCAGAAAATACAAGCACTGATTCTACTTTATTTTTTACTTTGGTTAATTCGATATCGGTTACAAGTTCTGTTTTTAATTTATTTAATTCTGCCCAGATCGCTTTTTCGGCAGTTTCAATAGATACGCCTTCTATAAGTTTTCCTTCTACAATGAATAACCCGGGATCTAAACTACTTGATATATATGCATTTATATCACTAAATAGCTGTTGTTCTTTTAACAAACTGTTATACAAACGTGATGATTGTCCACGTGATAAAATATCAGACAATAAATCAAAAGCATAATAATCCTGGTTTAACCTTCCAGGCATTTTAAAAGCCATATAAATGGCGTTTAAAGGTACGTTGGCTTTTACCGTTTCATGTCTGGCCTCCGTTTGCGGTTCTTCCTGTATCAAGTCACGGTTGTATTTATCTCCGGCAGGAATCGGTTCGAACCACTTTTCGGCAAGCTTTTTCACATCCTCGGTTTTCACATTCCCACCAACAACCAAAATTGCATTTTGTGGGGTATAGTGCTTTTTAAAAAATGACTTTACATCATCCATCGTCGCATTTTCTATGTGCGAAAGTTCTTTGCCGATTGTTGCCCAACGATAAGAATGCTTTTTATAAGCTAGTGGTCGTAATTTTAACCAAACATCGCCATAAGGCTGGTTTAAATAACGTTGCTTAAATTCTTCACTTACCACATTCCGCTGTGTATCTAAACTTTTTTCAGAAAAGGCCAAGCTCAGCATACGATCGCTCTCTAACCAAAATGCCGTTTCAATATTTTCTGCAGGCAAAGTGATGTAATAGTTGGTGATATCATTACTGGTAAAAGCATTGTTTTCGCCCCCTACACGTTGCAGCGGTTCATCATAATTAGGAATGTTTACCGATCCGCCGAACATTAAATGCTCAAATAAATGGGCAAAACCCGTTTTTTCAGGATCCTCGTCGCGGGCACCCACATCATATAAAATATTTAAAACTGCCATTGGAGTTGTTGCATCTTCATGCACCAAAACTTTTAAGCCATTGGCCAGCGTAAAACGATTAAAATCTACCATATCAATTTTTAGAACCGTAAAGATATTATTTTAAGGGAAACTGGAAGATGGAAAATGTAAGAGGAAGGACACAAAATTAAAACATTAGAATATATTACTTATAAAGTGGTAATTCTTTTACTAAAGCCTGACGACTTACACCTTTTGACTAACGACTTTTATTTATCTTTGTACTATGAATACAGCCGATTTACTGCAACGGGCATTACATTTTGATTTTCTGAGCCTCGAAGAAGGCGTACATTTATATCATCACGCCGATACGGCATCATTGATGTTTGTAGCCAATGAGTTAAGAAAAATCCAGGTGCCAAGTGGCAAAGTAACCTGGCAGATAGACCGGAATGTAAACACCACAAACGTTTGTATTGCCAACTGTAAATTCTGTAATTTCTTCCGCAGACCAGGTCATGATGAAAGTTATATTACTGATATTGAAACCTATAAAGTAAAAATTGAAGAAACTTTTCGCTTAGGTGGGGATCAATTGTTGTTGCAGGGCGGCCACCATCCGGATTTGGGTTTATCTTTTTATGCTGATCTTTTTAAAAAACTCAAAGAATTATATCCTGATTTAAAACTTCATGCCTTAGGTCCACCGGAAATTGCACACGTTGCAAAATTGGAAGGGATGACGCATACTGAAGTGTTAAAAGCTTTAAAAGAAGCAGGAATGGATTCTTTGCCAGGAGCTGGAGCAGAAATTTTGAACGATCGGGTTAGGCGTTTAATTTCAAAAGGAAAATGTGGCGGGCAAGAATGGCTTGACGTGATGCGTGCCTGCCACCAATTGGATATTACGACTTCAGCTACCATGATGTTTGGCCATGTAGAAACCATTGAAGAACGTTTTGAACATTTGGTATGGATCCGCCAGGTACAAAGCGAAAAGCCTGCTGATGCAAATGGATTTCTTGCCTTTATACCTTGGCCTTTTCAGGATGATGGTACTTTACTAAAAAGATTACGTGGAATAAGCAACAATGTAACTGCTGATGAATATATCCGCATGATTGCCTTGAGCCGTATTATGTTACCGAATATCAAAAATATCCAAGCCAGCTGGTTAACCGTTGGTAAAGCAACTGCACAATTATGTTTACATGCAGGAGCAAATGATTTCGGATCGATTATGATAGAAGAAAATGTAGTATCAGCTGCTGGTGCACCACACCGTTTTACAGCTAATGGCATACAACAATCTATCAAATCGGCAGGTTTTGAACCACAATTGCGTGGCCAGAAATATAATTACAGGGATTTACCTGAGCATTTGGAAGAACAGGTGATTACTTATTAACGACAATAACATAGGAAAAAAGGGCTACAATTTTTTACACCTTGTAGCCCTTTTTATTTCTATAAAGTTAAATTTCTATATATATCACCGTTTTGCTTAACAATCCATGGGTGTCCGAAATTATCAGTTGTTATACTTTTTGCAGTAGCTTGTAATTTATACCAGTCACTTCCGGTCCATCTCATTATAGAATGATTTCCATCGGCGTCTTCTTGACTATCAGTAGTAATAAATATTTGACTCTGAACATTTCCTGGAATACCGTTAACAGCAATGCTTGTAGCCTTAATATTACCAGCCCTATAAAAGTTAGAAGTTCCGTAATTTCTAAAATATACATAACCTTCATTATTTATAACAGCAAGGCCACTCCCTGAAGCAATTTTAACCGCGCCAAACGAACTGTCATCAATCCAACTACTCCCATTCCATTTTTTTATTATATAATTACCAGGATAGTTTACGGCAGGTGTTGTGCTTATTATATACAACTCATTACCTCCATTAATTGTAATGTCGGTTGCTGTCTCTGGTAATTGCACCGGAGTTGTTGAAGGATAATCATTTCTAAAAATTTGGTTAGCACTATTTATCCAGTAAAAATAATTATCTGCATACGCTATAGCAACAGCAACTTTAACAGCTTGATAAGAAGGCGGGAGGATATCCCACACATTTGTTGATGAATTCCAATGCTGCATATTATAATTACCACTTCCTGAAATCACATTCCCTGTTGAAAATACTTCGTAACCTGCACTACCAGATATAGTACTTGCTTTTGATGGAAGTTGTTGCCAAGCCCCTATTGCTTTTGGATACATTGTTCTTAATGCGATAAGATCATTATTGGTGAAACCACTAAATGAATCAAGAATCAAAGTACTATTCATGTAAGAAAAAGCATCACTAGCTGCTGTACCAGAAATTTGAATTTCGTCTGTATCTGTACCGTCTGTATGAGCCAATCCAATTGTGTGCCCTAACTCGTGAGTAATTGCTAAAATTTTCTCATCTAATGTTAGGTTTGCATGATTATTATATATTCTAACATTTGAACCAGGAACAACTACAAATTGTCCGGGAGGTATTAATGCATAATGTGGTCTTTCGGCATCAGCTATTACGCCAGGGTTCTCATGAGTTGTACCAGTCTCATATACTGTTACATTACCTGCTTCTCCTATGTAAGTTTCGCGTATCTGTATTTTCGATATCGTTTTTAAACTTGCTATATTAAAATTTGTGATAGCTGTTTGTGCTGCGCTCAGCCATTCAGCAGATGAACAGTTAATTTTCACCTTTATACTTGTTATAAACTGATCGTTTACAAACCATGGGCTTCCGCCGCTTCCATATAAAAATTGGCGCTGCCCTATTACATCTGGCCTAACAGATGATTTCCTTAGAGATGCCAATTGATCAATAGTTAAATTCTTTTGGTTAAGGCTACTCTTGCCTAATTCTAATTCCATAGCTAGCTTTACATCTTTTTTGAACATAATAATATCCTTATCAATTCGAAAAGAAGAATCAGAACTTGAAAATTCGATATTTGAGGCTTTATCGCCTCTTGACACTAAATAATTCACTAAATACTGTAAACTATCAGGTATTTTTGAGTTTTTAGCTGAGATTTTTTCAGCAAAATCTTCTTTTAAATTTTGCTTTCTGCAAGAAAACATTAATGCGGTAGCACCAATGAGTAACGTTAATAAGATGTTTTTTTTCATAATTGAGTTTTTAGATAGATTTTTGAGAAATGATTTTAATTTTAGCTTAAGCGTTTAACCTAGTGATGGATTTTAAATATAAACACAAGAAATTAAACTGTTTACACATTGCTATTTAACATACATTATGTAGAATATTAATTACAACTAATATACTAATTATAATTCAAATAGTTTTAATGAAATTAAATTAAAAACAAAAAAACACAACCATAGGCTGTGTTCGATTTTCTGAAGAAAAAAAAACTAATAATAAAGGGAAGTAAAACCTAAGTTCTACCTCCCTACCTTAAACTAAACATTACCTAATCAATAATGTAAATATTGTGGTTTTTCTTATGTGAATTGTTTACCGCTTGATGATTTAATAAAAAGATTTGCGATCTTTTTAACACTTACACCATCTAATGCCTCATCAAAACATTCTGCAGCTTGAGTTTGAGATGCACCACCTAAACCATTAATTTCAACACCTGCTTGCATGGTATTTTGTTCACCAGCATAGTTAGCATCAACTAATCCAATACCGGTATCATTGCCATTGGCTGCATAAGCAATCCATGGTTTTAAAGGCAAACCAGCAGCTGCAGCCATTCCGCGTAAATGTGCAGCGTGACGTGCTTCTACCGAATGGATTTGTAAAGCCGTTCTTAAAACAGCATTGTTAGCTAAATCTCCTTTTTGAGATAAAATACCCGCCTGGCCTTTATAAGCTCTTACACCAGTATCTTCTAACGCAACAGCAACTTTCAAAAAGCTTGTATAGTTGGTAAAAACATCAGCTAATACAGCTTCGAATTGATAGTCAGCATATTTAGTACCATCACTAGCAGGATCTGTGGGGGTAGTAACTTTTAATACCGATTTTAATAGGTTCACGTGTGCACGTTCATGATCACGTATAAGCGTAATTGCCGCAGTTGCTGCGCCAGATGGAATTGGAGTTGGAACTGGAGCTGCCAAAGCGTGATTGTAAAAATTATACTCTAAATACTCTAACCCTAAAGCAAAATTCAACACATCCGTAACAGTGCTTGTAGCTGTTTGACCGTATGCTTTTTGAAACATTGAACCCATAGCCAATGGAAGTGCAGCTAAGGAGATTTTTTTACCCATGTTATAAAAATCTTTCATGGCTTTGCGTCGTGGATTTAATCTTTCATAGATTTCTCCATCAACTTTTTCAATTTCTTCTAATATATTTAAGATATTCATGATTGCTTAGTTTTGAGATTTAAGGTTGATAACATTAATTTTTGTTTTGATAAATGGTGCTGCTAAAGGCAAAACCTTATCTGGAGATAAAGCTCCATCTAATGCATTGGTATTATCTGCACCAAATGCTGAAAGCGAAGCTAAATCAGAAAATGACCCTGGAGTTA
Organism: Pedobacter sp. AC402; assembly: GCF_979252805.1. Taxonomy (NCBI): domain Bacteria; kingdom Pseudomonadati; phylum Bacteroidota; class Sphingobacteriia; order Sphingobacteriales; family Sphingobacteriaceae; genus Pedobacter; species Pedobacter sp. AC402. The sequence goes on from NZ_CEEDAI010000007.1 coordinate 260,809, forward strand.
TCTGATCCCTAACCCATGAGGCATGACGCGCTTCTACTGAAACAATTTTACCTGCTATCAGAGAGAAAATCGCCACTTACCAATAACCTACCAGCCCCATTATATGCTGCAACTCCTAAATCTTCAAAAGTTTTTGCAGCTGCTAGTACGCTTGAAGCTTTTGTAAAATCTATACTAGAAAAATCAACTTCCAAACCAGGAATTGCTGCAGTACTTAAGGCCTTTTTAAAGAATTCTCTGTGGGCAATTTCATGAAATTGTACATCAGTAAAATAATTTTTTTGAATTGTTGTAAAATCTGCAGCTGGAGCTGATGCAACCTTAATATAAAATGCAGCTTCTAATTGCTCTAAAGCATAAGCATAATTTAATACGCCGAAATCATCTTTAAAATCTAACGTTACTCCCCCATTCATTGTTGGGTTTTCGTAACCGCGATCTTTTTTACAACCGGCCGCTACTAATGCAATACCTGCTGCACCAGCACCTGCATACTGAAGAAAAAGATCTTCTGCCTACAGTTTTGTCAAATAAACTTTCTTCCCGAAGTTCACTTTTTGTTTCTAGTTCATTGTTTTTCATAGTCATCTATGTTTAGTGGTTTTGAATTCGTTTGGTGATACATACGTGACAATTTGCACGCTGGTTTTTTTGATTTGCATTTTTTTTTATAAGCGCATTTTAATACATTCACCAACCTATAGCCATGACTACATTAAAAGCCATTATTGTTGATGATGAGGAGTTTGCCCGATCGTCGTTATTTTTTTTATTGCAACAGAATTGTCAACAGGTAGAAATTACCGGTATAGCCAGATCTGTAGCGGAGGCAAAGGATATTTTAGCAAACCACCGGATCGATTTAATCTTTCTGGATATTGCCATGCCAGGAGGTAATGGTTTTGAACTCATACCTGATGCACAAAAGCATAATGCGGCTGTTATATTTACCACTGCATACGATCAATATGCACTAAAAGCCATTAAGGCAAATGCACTGGATTATTTATTAAAGCCAATCGATATTGATGAACTTAAAGTTGCTGTAGATAAGGTTTTTCAACATATAAAGCTTTTTAAAGGTCAAAATGAGAACGACGAAAGAATTAACAACCTGGCATCGAGTTTAAGTTCGAGATCGGAAATTAAAAAGCTTACCCTCCCCTATGGTCAAGGCTTTAAAATGATTGATATTGATGACATTATTTACATAGAAGCGGACAGCAACTATTCTATCGTGCATTTAAACAACCACGATAAAATTACCGTATCGAAAGTTTTACGTGAGTTTGAAGAACTTTTACCGAGCGATCAGTTTGTTAGAATTCATAAATCCAGTATCATTAACCTTAACCATTTAAAAGAATACAATTCTAAAAACGGACTTCAGGTTTTTTTAAAAAATGGAGAAAGCATTAACATCTCCAGAAGAAGAGCAAGCGATTTTTTCGAGAAAATAAAATTATTTACAAAAACAAATAGTGATCATTAATCAACACATAAAAGTTTTTTCAGTTAAACCGGGGTTAGCCATCGGACGTACTTTTTATGTTTTTTTGCTATTGCTTCTTGCTTCATTTTGTTCAAAAAATACAGCAGCTCAAACTACTTATCTCCCCCATTACACCTCTAAAAACGGTTTAGCCAGCAATAATTGCTATTACATTTTACAGGATAAAAAAGGTTTTATATGGATTGCTACAGATAATGGCTTAAGCCGTTTTGATGGCACAAATTTTCAGAATTTTACAATTGAAGATGGCTTGCCCGATACCCAGATTCTTCAAATGAAAGAAGATAAAGAGGGACGCTTGTGGTTTTTTGCACTCAATGGCCAGCTCAGTTACTTAAAAGAAGGCAAGTTCTATAACCAGGATAATGACGAATTACTAAAAAAGTTAAACTTCAATACGGTAATTGTTTCATTTTTAGTGGATAGGAGCGGAAAAATATGGTTAGGTACAAATGCCAATTTAATTGTATGCTGGGATGGTAAAACGATCAAAAAATACATTTCTCCTAATCCGAATGATAAGTTTATAAATGCCTTTATACATGAGGATGAACAGGGCAATATAATTGCATACAGCGATTTAAGCGTTCAACAATTTAATGGAAAAACTTTTTCCATGGTGAAGTCGAAAGTTCAGCCACTTTCTTATATGACGGCCGCCAACTCCAGTCACAGATCTTTATTCTACTTAGATGCCGGGGGCTTAAAACAGTATCGGCATGGAAGCATTAACGATCTCATTCCTATCCCTCAGAACCTGATCAAAAACATGTCGGGATACTTTTATTACGATAACACCAGTAAAGAAGTATGGTTATCAAATGCAAATGGTGCCTTTGCTTTAAACAAGAGTGGAAAAACTGTTCAATATTTACAGGATATTTCGGTTAACCAAGTTATTAAAGACAGTAATCAAAATATGTGGTTTGCCACCAATCAGGGCATTTATATGCTTCCTAATGCGAACAACAGGCTATCGATTATTGATGCAGAATCGGGTTTGAGCAGTAACGTTATTAAAAGCATTACAAAAGATGCTAAAAACCGACTATGGCTGGGAACGGATGATGCGGTGATTGACGTTTTAACAATCAATAATTATCAGGTAGATGAAATTGGTTTAGACGATTTTAAGAAATACAAAACAATTAAACAGATTACCTTCGATCCAAAAGATCAATCCATTTATTTCGCATCCGATTATGGAATGGGTGTTTTCAAAAATATCTACAGCAAAAATAATGAGGTAAGTTATTTAAAGGAATCTAATAATTCGATGTTTGTAATCAAACATTTCAGTGTAAGTGAAAATAATGATCATTTAGCACTCGCACTTTCTTCAGGTGTTGTTTTCTTATCAGACAGGAGAAACAAATTCGAATTTAACGCTGCAAAATACCGCGAAAAAGAAGATTTCTTTAAAGATCGGTCTTATCATGTTTTTTATGATCGCGAAGGCAGTTTATGGTTTTCCAATATTAACGGTTTATCTCAATTTTCAAAGGGAAAACTGATTAAACACTATGAAAATCATCCATTACTTACTAAAAGGATAAATGACATTAAACAACTTGCTGATGGAACGTTAATTTTAGCTACAGATGGATATGGCTTAATCTTTTATAAAAATAATGAAATCACCAGGCAGATAACTCAAAAAGATGGATTAACCAATAATATTTGCACCAAAATATTTGTTAAAAACAACGAAATATGGGTGTTAACCAATAAAGGCGTAAATAAAATAGCAGATTATCCAAATCAACCCAGCGTGGCCAATTTCGATTATGGAAAAGACCTTTTAAGTGATGATATCAATAGTTTATTTATTGATGACAGCACAGCCTATTTTGCCACAAACAAGGGCTTGATTTTATTTAAATACAATAACAAAAATATTATTAAAAATTTGCCGAAGGTATATGTTACCTCTATTATTAAAGACAATGCAGCGGCTACCTGTGGACCAGGGAAATTTCACATTTGAAACAGGCAATAACACCATATTATTTACTTTTAGTGCGGTAGATTTTACCACAAGTGATATTACTTACCGGTACCGTTTAAACGAAAATTCGGCATGGGTAGAAACCAGAACAAGGCGACTGGATTTTTCTTCTCTCCAACCTGGCGATTATGTTTTTGAAGTTAGTGCAAAAAGTCAGAATGGGAATTGGGGCCAACCTGCCAAAATCTCCTTCACAATTAAAAAACATTTTTGGCAAAGTTTGTGGTTTTTATCAATTTTAATACTCCTTGTAGCATATATATTCTACAAAGTGGCTGTTTACATTACCCGCAAGCAAAAAGATAAGGAGCAAGAGCAACTATTATTCGAAAAATAAAGTTTTGATGCTCGAACAACAAGCTCTGCAAGCCATGATGAATCCGCATTTTGTATTTAATGTAATGAATTCCATTCAACACTATATCAATACTCAAAATACAGCCTCTGCAAACAAAGTATTAACAGGTTTTGCCAGGTTGATCAGAAAAAATCTTGAAATTTGTACAAAAAGCTATATTTCTTTAGAAGAAGAGCTGGAATATTTAAACCTTTACCTAAAATTGGAAAAAAACCGCTTTGGTGATAAATTGAAGTACATTTTTAATATTGACGAAGAAATTGATAAGGAGGAAACGTTCATACCTTCTATGCTTCTGCAACCTTATGTTGAAAACGCGATCTGGCATGGCATAATGCCCAAAGAAACCGGGGGTGAAATACAGATCAATATTAAATTGCAGGATGAATTTTATTTAAACATTGAAATTATTGATGATGGAATTGGAATTGATAACTCTTTAAAGGAGAAAAAGGATACCCACATCAGCAAGGGTATGCAACTTACGAAAGAAAGATTACACCTTTTAGGGCAGATTGGAGCAAAACCTATACACCTAAGCGTAACACAAAATACGATAAATGGTACAACTGTATCCATTTCTATACCGTTAAAATAGAAAATTTACCGTTTACTCAATTATTAATACCACTCACTAAATAGAATCACAATCAAACCTGCTTTAGCCTTAAACTTGTGTTAGAAATAAACGATAGTGTTTATCAAAGACGTTCTTATAGAATTGATATAGATATTTAATAACCTAACCTAAAACTATATCTTAATTCAGGTTTCATTTGTGTGTTGAAAGCGGTCTTGTTTTTAAAAGCGAGACCGCTTTTTTTATGCCTGAAAATTCTATTTTTGCATATGGCCAATCATAACATCACCAGGCACATCGAAGCCCTTATATTTTCTTCCAGCCAAAGCATCGGTACACAAGAAATTATACTTGCCTTAAATGCCGTTTTCAAGGAAGAATTTATAGAAACACAGGTATTCGAAAGTATTGAGCTCATTAAAAAAAAGTATAACCATGATGATTTTGCCATCGAACTGGTATTTTTAAATAACGGTTATCAGTTTCTTACCAAAAAAGATTATCACGAAACTGTTAATCAACTTCAGTTACATCGCTCAAAGAAAAAATTAAGTCAGGCCGCCATGGAAACATTGGCCATAATAGCTTACCGCCAGCCCATTACCAAATTGGAAATTGAACAGATCAGGGGAGTTAATTCCGATTATTCTGTTCAAAGGTTATTGGAGAAAGAACTTATCAGCATTGAAGGAAAGGCTGAAACGCCTGGCAGGCCCATTCTATACACCACCAGTACGCTATTTATGGATTACTTCGGATTGAATAACCTTAGCCAGCTTCCACAGTTAAAAGACATCGTAAAAGAGGAAAATTCGGTGGGGGAAAATGTTGAATAAATAAATTAATTTCTTTGCTTCCAGATTGTTATTAAAAAAAGTTTTTTTGTATTTTTAAACTATAAAAGCAATTTTTATTTTTGTGTTATGAAAGCGCCAAAGAAACTACCAACTAAGCCAACTACCAAAAAACAGGTAGATGAAGATGATGATCTTGAAGATGATGACGATATTCAGACAACGAACAAGAAGCCTCAGGATGATGAAGATGATGATGATTTTGATCTGCCATTAGATGACCTTGACAACTTCGATAATTTCGATGACGACGACGACGATTATTAATATTTAAAAAAACATATATATGAAAAAGCATCCGCCCGCTTGGTTGGATGCTTTTTATTTTAAAATCTGCCCATGCAAGTTATAGCTGTAAACAATTCATCATTAAAAAAGGACTTTCTAGATACCCCAAAAATTCTCTACAAAAATGATAAAAACTGGATCTGTCCTTTAGATAGCGAAGTAGAAAATGTTTTTAATCCAGAAAAAAATACTTTTTTCGCGCATGGAAAGTGTATACGTTGGGTTTTAAAAGATGATGCAGGAAATTTGATTGGCCGTGTAGCAGCTTTTATTAATGAGAAAAAAGCTTACCATTATGATCAGCCAACTGGAGGAATGGGCTTTTTTGAATGTATTGATGATGAAAAAGCAGCTTTCCTTTTATTCGATACTGCTAAAGCCTGGTTAATTGAAAATGGAATGAAAGCGATGGACGGTCCAATTAATTTTGGCGAAAACGATACTTTTTGGGGTTTATTGGTAGAGGGCTTCACTCCTCCTTCTTTCGGAATGAATTATAACTTCCCATACTATCAGAATTTTTTTGAAAAATATGGTTTTGTTACCCAATACGAACAGTTAACCAATCATATAAACCTTACAATTCCCTTCCCAGAGCGTTTCACCAAAATTGCCAACTGGGTAAGAAATAAACCAGGTTATACTTTCGAATATTTCAGCAAGGCAAATTCGACTAAATACATTAATGATTTAATGGAAATTTACAATGATGGTTGGCAGGATTTTGAAAACTTTGTTCCAATTAAGAAGGAAACACTCGAAGAAAGCTTCAAAAGCATGGAGCCTATTATGGATGAGCATTTGATTCAATTTGCTTACTTTAATGGCGAACCGGCATCTTTTGTAGTATTAATTCCTGATGCCAACCAGATGATTAAGGGTTTTAACGGAAAGTTAGGTTTAATAGAAAAATTAAAGTTTGCTTATCGCCGCTGGGTTGGTGTTACACGTATGCGCGCAATTGTTATGGGCACTAAACCTAAATTTCAGAAACATGGCTTAGAATCGGTACTTTTTATCCGTTTAGGTGAATATGTGTTGCCTAAAAATCAATATAAAGAGCTTGAATTGAGCTGGGTTGGTGATTTTAATGAACAAATGATTGCTATACACAAAGCTACAGGCGCAACTTTTGGCAAAAAGCATTTAACGATGCGCAAAGTATTTTAACCTTAACAGGCCCTTCACCTGCAAAGGTTCATGTCTTCGAACCTTTTTTTTTGCAACGGAAACACATAAAACACGTATAAATTTAAAAAGCTTAATGCATCAACCAAGCTTTTTAAGTCCTCATCGTCCTCGTTTGTAACGAGGATGAAGGAGAAAGGCGATTTCATCGCCATCGAACTTTCTTACTTCTCATTATAAATGCAGACCTCGTTAATCCCCGTTGCAAATGAGGTTTATATTACTAATCCAAGCTTGGTGACTCACCAAGCTTTTTAAATTTTCTGATATAGGTTTCTCCATTTCTTTTTTAAAAGATGTGGTTGTTGAGCCACCAACCATGGATTACATGAGTTTGAGTCTACGCACTTTTATACTTCGGCAGGTTAATCAAAAGCACACTACCTAATATAATAACCAGTCCAATTAACCTGCGTAAGGCCAATTACCTCGTTGGTAAAGGTTAAACTCAATAAAACTGCAACCACAGGATTTACATATGCATAAGTACTTACCTGAGTTGCAGGACGTACTTTGAGCAACCATACATAAGCACTGAATGCAGCAATTGATCCAAAAAGAATCAGGTAAATAATTGATAGCCATGCATCTAGTGATATATGATTCCAATCCAATAATTTAAATTCTGTTTTCAACATTGCTCCTGGTAAAAATGCCAAACTAGCCATCAACATTTGCCAGCCTGTATTTGCGGATACCGAACTCTCTGTAGTGGGGTGATATTTGGAATAAAGCGATCCTCCAGCCCAGGCAATTGGCCCGAAAACAAGCAATACCATGCCTATAATCTGCAAATTACTTTGTTGTTTATCCAATGCCTGCACGATTTGATTGCCAAATAAGAGCACAACACCTAAAAAGCCAATAACCAATCCGGACACAATAAATTTATTGCTCAGATTTTCTTTCCAGTGCGATTTATCCAATATCACAAACCAGATTGCAGCAGAGGCTACCATTATGGCCACAAGGCCACTAGGTATATACTGTTCTACCCAAATTACGATGCCATTTCCCAAACCCAGCATTAAAATTCCGCTGACAGCAGCAATTTTTATCGTTTTAAGGTTAAAGATCTGCTCCCCTTTAACCTTGCACCAGGTCAACATTAAAATTCCGGCAACAAAAAACCGGAAAGCTCCCAAAATAAACGGAGGAAAACCGACCAATGCCTTTTGGATGAAAAAATATGTTGAGCCCCAAACGATGTATACAATAGCAAAAGCAATGTAAACCATTACCGGAGATGCTGTTTTGTTTAAATTTGCCATAAATTATTTTTGAGGGATAACCAATTGTTGCTGCTCTTTTACCGTTTCTAACACGATTGTAGTTTTCACAGATAAAATATTTGGAACCTTACTAAATTCATCACGGAGCAAGGCCATTAATGAAGCTGAATCTGCGGTTCTTACTTTAACAAGAAAACAGTCATCTCCCGCAATTACGTGCACTTCCTGCACATCAGGAATTTTTGCCAGCTCGATAGCGGTATCATTACAACTAAAACTCTGTGATGATTTCATGGAAATAAAAGCAAGCAATCTCAAATCTACAGCAATGGGATTTACCTTTGCATTGTACCCGGTAATCACATTTTTCTTTTCAAGCTTTTTAACCCTTTCTAGTACAGCTGAAGGGACTAAATCTAATGCCCTGGCTAAATCTACATTCGAAATGCGTGCATTATCTTGCATCAGTCTGAGGATAGCCAGATCGATATGATCTAAACTAAAATTGTTATCGATTACCATTCGATAAAATTATAATTATTTTGAATAAAATTCAAAATAATTATAATAAAAATGAATATTATTCTTTCATATAGCGTTATAAGGACAATAAATCTTAAAAATATAAAATAAACCGAATTTTTATATCCCAAGTTTATCGTATAGGTCGATTACTTTTTTACGAAGTTTATTGATTTCATCTTCCTTTTCTAGCAATTCTTTCTTTAGCAAAGTCAATTCAGCGGATGGTTCTGATCCTGCTGTTTTACCATCGATCAATTGTACAACAGGAACTTTAAAGGTTTTGGAAATCTGGATTAAACGGGAAATATTGAGATCGGTTTGACCCGTTTCTATTTTACAAAAAGCCGGGGTAGAGATATTTAATTTTTTAGCAGCATCAGCCTGACTTAAACCTAAGGCCAATCTGCTTTGTTTGATATTTTCTCCGATGCTTTTCATTGATTAGATATGAGATTTGAGATACCAGATATGAGACAAAAAAGGGATTTGAGATTCCTTGATATTAAATTTGAGAGGGGTTTGATCTTTAAAATCTTACCTCTCAAATCTCATTTCTCAAATCTCACTTCTCCAAAGCAGCCGCCAATTCAGGCAGATCGAAACCTGCATAATTACCAGAACTCATCATTAGCAGATTGGTGTTTTCATAATGGAGACTTAACAGATAAGCTTTTAATTTTGCCGCATTATTAAAAAACTTCAGCTTTGGATTGGCGAATGCCTGTTGAACATCATCCTCAGAAAATGGTTCCATCCGTTTTTGTTCAAAAGATTTTATATCGATAAATACAATTGCCTCATCGGCTTTATTCATTGCCTCCGGAATATTCTTTTAAAAAATCTTTGTTCAAACTACTAAAAGTATGCAACTCAATACAAGCTACCAATTTGCGGTTAGCAAACTGCGCTTTAACGGCATCAATTGTGGCTTTTAATTTTGATGGAGAATGTGCAAAGTCTTTATAAACATTTGTTGAATCATCGGCAGAAATAACCTCTAACCGCTTGGCAGCACCCGTAAATGAGGCAATGGCAGCATCAAACTCATCTTCGCTTATATTTAACTGCTTACATACCAGTTTGGCTGCATTTAGGTTCATCAGGTTATGATCACCAAAAACATTTAATGCTGTTTTTTCAGGCAGCAAATAGGTTATTCCGTTTCTAATTTCATGCTCAGGGATAGCGTATCCAATTTTGGTAACATTTGCTTTTGAATGTTCTACTATTTCATTTAAATCATGATCAGCCTTACAATAAATTAAGGTTCCGTTTTCCTCAATCGTATCAATAAATTTATCAAATTGCAAGGTATAATCGGCATACGTAGGAAAAACATTAATGTGATCCCAGGCAATGCCGCTAATTACAGCAACATTTGCTTTGTACAGATGAAATTTAGGTCTTCTGTCAATTGGAGAGGATAAATACTCATCTCCCTCAATAATCATTACCGGCGCTTCTTCGGTAACTTTAACCATGGTTTCAAAACCAGCCAGCTGTGCGCCAACTAAATAATCGAAATCATGTTTATAGTAATTAAGCACATGCAAAATCATACTGGTAATGGTTGTTTTACCATGACTGCCACCAATCACTATACGTAATTTATTTTTGCTTTGCTCATAAATATATTCCGGATAAGAATATATTTTAACACCAAGCTCCTGTGCTTTCACTAATTCAGGATTATCGATCCGCGCGTGCATACCCAAAATTACAGCATCAAGATCTTTCGCAATGCGATTTTCATCCCAGCCCATTTCGGCAGGCAATAAATCATATTTATCCAAACGGGATTTGGCAGGTTCGAAAATAACATCATCAGAACCTGTAATCTGATAACCCTTTTTATGTAAAGCAATAGCCAGATTGTGCATTGCACTGCCACCAATTGCTATAAAATGTATGCGCATATTTTTTCTGTTTTAGATTTGGGATGCTAGATTTGAGATATGAGACACAAGATTGGAGACTGGATATGTGAAAACAAGTTTTGCGTTGTAGACCTTAATCCCATCATCCTAAACCTTACGCCTTCTACCCTTCTACCTTTTTCTCAAACTGAGCCGCAACCCAGTCGCCATTTTGTTTATGATCGACATACTTAATGCCGTATTTAGCACATTCTGCAGTAATCATACCCAAATCAGGATCTAAATAAAAGCCACTGAAGAAGATTTTACCTTCAGTTTTTAATACCCCGGCATAACGGTGGATCTGATCTAAAAGAATATTTCTATTGATATTGGCAAAAATAACATCATATTCTTCGTCGGGGATTACTTCTTTACTGCCACATAATGCCTTTAAATTATTTACATTATTAAGCGCAGCATTTTCTATGGTACTTTCATAGCAAATATCATCATAATCAATTGCCATTAAGCTTTTAGCACCTAATTTTGAGGCCAAAATCGCTAAAATACCAGTACCGCAACCCATATCCAAAATATCTTTATCTTTTAAATCGGCTGCTAAAATATATTGCATCACCATAGTTGTGGTTTGATGATGACCGGTGCCAAAAGCCATTTTAGGATCTATTACAATCTCGTATGGATATGAAGGTTGAGGCTCATGAAAGGTTGCCCTTACGTAACAAACGTCATCAATAATCAGCGGACTGAAGTTTTTTTCCCATTCAGCATTCCAGTTTTCGTCGGCAACATCTTCCAAAACATAATCTGTTGCAAACTCCTCAATATAATTTGCTAAAAGTTCTTTTAACTCTTTTTCGTTAAAACTATCCTTTATAATGAAGGCTGTAAATCCACTTTCACTATCTTCGAAGGTATCGAAGCCTAAATCGGCAAGATCGCTGATCAGCAAATCCTGTTGATAATCTTCGATACCTTTGAATGTAAATATTGCTTTTATGTATTGCATTTAGCTATTTAATGCTTTGATAATATCTGTAAAATCACGTGATTTCAATGATGCACCACCAATTAAGCCACCATCAATATCTTTTTGAGAGAATAAACTTGCTGCATTACCAGGATTACAGCTACCACCATACAAAATGGTTGTATCATCAGCAACATTAAAACCATAATTGGCTTCAATTTCACTGCGAATAAAAGCATGTATATCTTGTGCCTGCTCTGGCGAAGCGGTTAAACCTGTGCCAATAGCCCAAACCGGCTCATAAGCAATAACGATCTTTTTAAAATCTTCTTCAGTTAAGCTGAAAATACCTTCTACCAATTGTTTTTTTAATACTTCGTAGTAGCTGCCGTTGTTTCTTTCATCTAAAGTTTCGCCAATACAGAAAATAGGAATTAAACCGTTGGATAAAGCTACCTTTGTTTTTTCAGCCAATAAAGCATCGCTTTCTGCAAAATACTGTCTGCGTTCTGAGTGACCTAAAATAACATATTCTGCACCAACAGATTTTACCATTTTAGCTGAAGTTTCGCCCGTATAAGCACCACTTTCTTTATCGCTAATGTTTTGAGCGCCAATTTTAACATCGTTACCACCCAATTTTGCCAAGCTGTTTAAATGAATAAATGGTGAGCAAATAATGGCCAGTTGATCGCCTTTGCGCTCATCTTTAACCATATTTACAATTTCGCTGAATAACGAAACGCCTTCATTATAATCTAAGTTCATTTTCCAGTTACCGGCAACAATCTTTTTTCTCATTTTGTATTATTTAATGGTTGGTTGATCTTTTTCAGATCGGTTTTATATTAAAATCGTCTATACGATTCAGTTAATTCAAATATTTTGGCAACAATGTTTTTTTCAGTTTCATCAAACAACAAATCTTTTCTTGAAAATACCTTTTCCGTTGTTCCGAACATCTTATCCAGCCTGTAGGCTTCAAAACCACTAGCCCCTCCCCAACTAAAATCAGGAACATGGTTTGGCGGAAAACCTGCACCGAAAACATTCGTTCCAACTCCAACTACAGTTCCGGTATTAAACATGGTATTAATACCGCTCTTTGCATGATCAGCCATGATTAAACCACAGAATTGCAAATTGGTATTGCGCATTTTTTTGCTTTCGTAATCGAAAAGTTTTACTTCAGCGTAATTATTTTTGAGGTTCGAATTATTGGTATCAGCACCAATATTGCACCATTCGCCCATTACTGAATTACCAAGATAACCCTCGTGCCCTTTTGCCGAATTGCCCCAGATAACTGAATTGTTAATTTCGCCTCCGGCACGGCTGTTTGGACCTATCGTAGTGCCAGAATATATTTTAGCACCCATTTTAATTGATGAATTTTCGCAAAGCGCAAAAGATCCTCTTATTAAACTACCCTCCCAAACTTCGGCATTTTTACCCAGATAAATTGGGCCGTAGGTGGTATTAAAAACGCTGCATTCGGCTTTGGCACCTTCTTCAAGAAAAATATCTTCGCCCAGTAATTGATTGGTGCCACTTAATTTAGCTGAAACTCGGCCTTCAGTTAATAATTTAAAATCTTTCCTGATTTCGCCTGGATTATTAATAAAAATATGCTCAGGATACACAATTTGCACAAAATCACGTGCATACTCAATTGGTTTTAACTGACTTAACGGACTCTATATCATGATTTGCTGAGATATAAGCAATAATTACATCTTTTTTATAGAGTACTTCTCCATTCTTTAAACTATTTACAGCATTTACTAAAGCTTCATCCGGACAAATGGAACCATTTATACATAAATCGGCATTAGGTTTCGGGGCGAATTTTACAGAAAGGTAATCTTGCGTATGAAAACCAAAATCAGCTTTTAAATATTTGGCCCATTTTTCGGCAATGGTTAAAATACCAATGCGTAAATCGGCTACCGGCCTGGTAAAGGTAAGCGGACGTAGCGACATCCAGGAAGCATCATCAAATAGATTGATTGTCATAAGCCACAAAAATAAAAAAAGTCCCGATGCTTTTGGCAAAGGGACTTCAAAAAATGCTTTTTACTGCTAAAATTATTTCTTAGCGTAACGGTTTTTGAATTTATCGATACGTCCTGCTGTATCAACCAATTTCATTTTACCAGTATAAAAAGGGTGTGATGTATGAGAAATCTCTAATTTATAAAGAGGATATTCGTTACCATCTTCCCATTTAATTGTTTCTTTAGTATCTACGCAAGATTTTGTTAAGAAAGCATATTCGTTAGACATATCTTTAAAAACAACTGGTCTGTAGCTTGTTGGGTGCAAATCTTTTTTCATTTGAATATTATTTTTAGTTATTTGTGTGAAAGCATCAAGAACATTTTTGCAATTTGCTGGCAACAACGCTTATGACATTTCCTATTAGTCTTTCTACCTCTATTTTAGAGGATGCAAATATCTTAATTTTATTTCTGATTTACAAGCCAAAATTAAAATTTTAAATTATAAGACATTTCGGTTCTTAATTTTGAAAAACAGATCATCAAAATGTTTGGTTGAAATGATACCACAGTTAACCATAACCGCAACAAAATTAAACTTTTTTGGATTTAATATTGTTTTTCAGATATTTAAAAAATATATGTAATTTTGATATATGAGAAAAGACAGCGAATTTGATGGAATAATCCATGCCAACAGCAGCGGAAAACTCTACATTAAAAGTCCCGATTTCTTTGCACAGCCAAGGGTTATCCAAATGGTAAGCTCCTTAATGGAATCGAGCATCTTTAAAAAAATAGAAAAAGATAAAAAAAGAAAATAGTTTATAATGCCCTTTAACCTACTGCTCTTTCCTCTTGTAGGTGGCTATTATATCTTAATCAGGTTCAGATACCTGAGGTATGTGCAATATCGGCTCGAAAGTCAACGCATATTATTAAACTCTGCTTTTGCCGGCATCCTTTTACTTGGTGCATGTTTTATATTCAGGGCAATACTGATCGCCATTTGGCCGGAAACAGTTGAACAGCTAAGTAAATTACTCCCAATACATACCTCTTATTTCGGAACCACCAGCATGTCGTTATTTGTAGCCGTAGCTGCAACAGAAATTGCAAATCTTTTTATTAACCGTTTAAAAGCCATTAAAAGTGCAATTGCTACCTCAGGAAATGAATTTGAGTTGTTATTAAGTTCGTCTTTTTTTGATGCGCACCTTTTACAGTTTACCATGGATAGCGGCAAATTTTATGTAGGTTGGGTTAAAGAGCTTCCCAAACCTTTTACCACAAGTTATATCCGCATTACCCCTGCATTTAGCGGCTACCGCAAGGCTGACGATAAAGAACTGGTTTTTACCACGCAATATTTAACGGTTTACGCCAGTTATATTGAAGATGGCTCTGTTGAAAATACAAATGAATTAAAAACCGACCTTGTATTAAAAGCAGATAAAATTAATTCAGTTTCATTTTTTGATATGGATATGTATAACCGTTTTAATCCGGCGCAGGAATAAATACGCTAAACTAATCTTTCTTAGGGCTGTATTGTGCCCAGGTTTCTATTTTGGCTTTCTGACGGGCGATATAAGCATCGGCAATTACTTCAGCCGAACTTGAGCCTTCCACAGTTTCTAATAATTCTTTTAATTTATACTGATCTACATCCGCTTTATATAAAATCTGAATCAGTTTTGGAAAATCGTTATCGATAAGGTAAGCGAAAGCATCTACTATTGCACTACGCAGCTGACTTTCTGAAAGGTTAGCTGGTATATCGAAATCTTTATTGATAATGCTAATTAATGACATGGAAAAGGTTTTTAGAGTTGAAGAAACAATGGTCAGTTTTATAACATTAGCCTTAGGTAATTTGCACCAACAGAAGAACCACAGGCCAAAATTAAATAAACCTCATAAAAGCGGCAGCTTCCGATTCTTCATCGGAACTATAGCGGTTAGCAGGACTGAAAAGGCTATGGAATGCGGGACCAATCGTTTTCAAAAGACCCTGAAATAAATTCAGGGTGACGCCCGAGTTAAATCCATTTAATTTCCTGGCAAATTTCGATCAGCACACCGTTGGTATCTTTTGGATGCACAAAACACACCATTTTATTATCCGCCCCTTTTTTGGGCGAATCGCTAAGCAGCACAAATCCTTCTTTGTGTAACCGTTCCATTTCGGCCAGGATATCATCAACAAGAAAAGCAATGTGGTGGATTCCCTCCCCTTTTTTCTCAATAAATTTAGCAATTGCACTATCCGGAGCCGTAGCCTGAAGGAGCTCAACCTTATTTTCGCCTGTTTTAAAGAAAGCCGTATTTACAAATTCTGATGCAACCTGCTCTGTTTTATAGCAATCGGTATTTAATAGTTTTTGATAAAGATCTATCGAACTGTTAAGGTCTTTTACCGCGATTCCGATGTGTTCTATCTTATTCATAGATTATAAGGTTATGTGAATGTAAAAATGCGGCTTTTCTCTATAAGGTCATAGCTAATATTTATAATTGTTAAATAAGTTTTTTCGTATCTTTGTGTTATAATTAACAGAATAGAGATGAAACAGCCGATATATTTAGATAATAATGCAACAACCCCACTAGATCCAAGGGTGTTGGAAGCAATGCTACCTTACTTTACAGAGAAATTTGGAAATGCCGCAAGTCGTAATCACGCGTTTGGCTGGGTGGCTGAAGAGGGTGTAGATTATGCTCGTGAGCAGGTAGCCAAATTAATCGGCTGTACTGAAAAAGAAATTATTTTTACATCAGGTGCTACCGAAGCCGATAACCTGGCGATTAAAGGTGTATTTGAAATGTACAAAGAAAAAGGTAACCACATTATTACTGCGGTTACTGAACATAAAGCAGTTTTAGATACTTGTAAACACTTAGAAAAAAACGGTGCCCGTGTAACGTATCTAGGCGTTAAAGAAGATGGTTTAATTGATTTAGCTGAATTGGAAGCTGCCATGACTCCTGAAACGATTTTAGTTTCGATTATGTATGGCAACAACGAAATTGGTGTAATACAACCGGTTAAAGAAATTGCAGCTATTGCGCACAAACACGGTGCTTTATTTATGACTGATGCTACGCAGGCAGTTGGTAAAATACCTGTTGATGTAAATACTGACGGAATTGACTTAATGGCTTTCTCGGCACATAAAATGTATGGTCCGAAAGGTGTTGGCGTACTTTACGTTCGTCGTAAAAACCCAAGGGTTAAAGTAACTGCACAAATGGACGGCGGTGGCCACGAGCGTGGAATGCGTTCTGGTACGTTAAATGTTCCTGGTATTGTTGGTTTAGGAAAAGCCTGCGAACTTTGCCGTTTAGAAATGGAAAGTGAATCAATCCGTTTATCTGCACTACGTGATAAATTGGAAAGCACGCTAAACCAAATGGAAGAGAGTTATGTTAATGGTAATACACAACACCGTTTACCGCATGTAGCCAATATTTCTTTCAAATATGTTGAGGGTGAAGGTTTAATGATGGCCATGAGTGATTTAGCAGTATCTTCTGGATCGGCTTGTACTTCAGCTTCATTAGAACCATCATATGTATTAAAAAGCTTGGGTTTATCTGATGATTTAGCGCACTCTTCTATCCGTTACGGTTTAGGAAGATTTACTACAGAAGAAGAAATTGACCAGGCTATTGAAGTTACTCAAAAAGCAGTTAACCACTTAAGAGAACTTTCTCCACTTTGGGAAATGTTTAAAGAAGGAATTGACTTGAGTAAAATTGAGTGGGCAGAACACTAGGACAGTTTGAATTGGCAGTTCGCAGTATTGAGTTGCTAAATGATAATTGAAACTGATAATTAATAAATAAAACTATCTCCGAAAGGAGTTTTAAGAAATAGAAAACATGGCATATTCAGAAAAAGTAATTGACCATTACAATAACCCACGTAACGTAGGTACATTAAATAAAGACAGCAAATTTGTAGGGACAGGATTAGTTGGCGCACCTGAGTGTGGCGACGTAATGCGCTTACAAATTGAAGTTGGAGAAGATAACGTAATCACAGATGCCAAATTTAAAACATTCGGTTGTGGTTCGGCTATTGCTTCCTCTTCATTAGCTACAGAATGGTTAAAAGGAAAAACAATTGATGAAGCATTATCTATCGATAACATGGATATTGTTGAAGAATTGGCTTTACCTCCAGTAAAAATTCACTGCTCAGTTTTAGCAGAAGATGCAATTAAATCGGCTATTAACGATTACCGCGTTAAAAATGGCTTAGAAGCAATTGTATTGGAAAAATCGCACCATTAGAATAGATGTGAGACAATAGATTTGAGATGCGAGAGCACCTAACTTAGGGGCGTCTCAAATATTTCTCAAATCTAATCTCTCAAATCACAAATCTCGATCACAATGATTACAATAACAGATAAAGCAAAAGATAAAATCACACACTTAATGCAGGATTCAGAAATGGGTTCTGATTACTTTTTGCGTGTTTCGGTAAAAGGTGGTGGTTGCTCGGGTTTATCATATAACTTAGATTTTGATAACGAAGAACAAAAGGGCGATCAGTTTTTTGAAAGACAGAGGAATTAAAATTGCTTTGGATACTGAAATCATTCCTTTATTTGGCCGGTACTGAATTAGATTTCACTGATGGTTTAAATGGAAAAGGTTTTAACTTTATAAATCCAAATGCCAGTCGTAGCTGTGGCTGTGGCGAAAGTTTTTCAGTTTAATCTAATCAATAAATTATACAAGAAGGTTTCATTTTATGGAACCTTTTTTGCGTTTTAAGAGATTTCATTATCCTTTAATTTTTTTTCTAAGATTTACACAGTTCTTAAACCTGTTGCATAATTTTGGTTATTATGTGAAAGAAACATTCAGCACCTTAAATAAAAATCAGTTTAATCTGCACCTATTTTCTGTCTAATCTGCCGAAAAAATCAACAACCAAAGCAATCTTAAAGCTACCTGACCAACGAAACACCAGCCCCAATTTGTATTTTTAAACCAAAAAGCCTTATAATTGTCAATTATATTAGCGAACCAAATTACGAGCATGCCATTAATAAACGAATTTTCAACTGTTCCTACCTTATTGAGAAATGTTGTAAAAAACATTCATAAGCCACAAGAAACTTTTTTGATTCACAAACAAGGTGCAGAATGGACTGAAATTTCTTATGAAGATACCTTAAAAAGGGCTGATGCGGTTTCTGCTTTCTTTTTAGAAAAAGGAATAAAAAAAGGAGACCGCTTAGGTTTGATGATTGAAAATTCGCCAGAATATGTTTATTATGATCAGGGCATACAACAGATCGGTGTAATTAACGTATCGATTTACCCAACCCTTTCTGAGCAGGAAGTGGCTTACATCATTAACGATTCTGGCATAAAAGCCATTCTTGTTGGGAATAATTTTCTTTATCGTAAAGTACTCAAAGTTGCAGCCAATTGTAAAGCATTAAAATATATCATTCCTGCTTTTAAGGATTTTGAAAAAGTTGTTATTCCTTCAGAAGTAAATGTAGAGGTAATTGCATTTTCCGACATCCTTGCGCTGAAACATCAGGTAACTGCAGCAGAAAAAGCAGAAATCGACCAATGTAGAAGTCTGGTTTTACCTGATGATGTTTCTTCATTAATTTATACCTCAGGAACCACAGGAACACCAAAAGGCGTAATGCTTACTCATTATAATTTTGTAAAAAATGTTGAAGTTTGTTTACAGCAAATACCCGTAATCGATCAAACTGAAACCTTTTTATCATTTTTACCACTCTCTCACGTATTCGAACGGACCGCAACTTATCATGTTTGCTGTGCCCAAGGCTGTAAAATTGCCTTTGCGCAAAGTTTAGAGTTGTTGGCAAAAAACATGGGCGAAGTTAAACCAACGGTAATGAGCTGTGTACCGCGTTTGTTAGAGCGGATACATGATAAAGCGATTAAAGGTGGAACCGCTGGCGGAGGTACAAAAGCAAAAATATTTACCTGGGCTTTAGAAACCGGCAATAAATTCCGCGTAGCAAAAGAAGCAGGTAAAAATCCAGGGTTGCTGTTATCCGTTAAAAAAGGAATAGCAGAGAAACTGGTTTTTAGTAAAATTAAAGAGAAAACAGGCGGCCGGCTGAAATTTATGATTTCTGGCGGCGCTGCCCTTCCGAAAAATGTAGGTGAGTTTTTTGGCGATCTGGGTATTAAAATATTGGAGGGTTTTGGATTAACAGAAACATCACCTGTAATGTCGGTAACTGAATACCACAGACAGGTTTATGGTACTGTAGGTCGTGTTATTCCTGGCATCGAAGTGGGTATTCAGGATGTAGAAAGCAAAGAAATGTTGAGCATTCAAACACATAATACTTTTAATGAAGAATTTGAGTGTGCAGAAGGCGAAGTAATTGTTCGCGGCCATTGTGTAATGAAAGGCTATTTTAATAAACCTGCTGAAACTGCAGAGGCGATTGATAAAGACATGTGGTTCCATACTGGGGATATTGGCCGTTTTTACAAGGGTAATTTACAGATTACAGACCGGTTGAAAAATATGATCGTAAATGCTTATGGTAAAAATGTTTATCCTACCCCGGTTGAAAACATTTATTTAAAAAGCCCGAAGATTGATCAGCTGTTTTTAATTGGAGATAAACGCGAATTTATCACTGCTATTATTATTCCGAACAGAGAAACTTTAGAAGAAACATTTAAGCTTAAGCCATCATTTTTCGATGAGTCAGACCCTTTTATCCGTGAACAGGAAATTCTGGATTGGATGGAACTGGATATCAAAAAAATATCAAGTGAACTTGCCAAATTTGAGCGTATCAAAAATTTTAAGATCAAACGTAATCCTTTCAACATAGATGAAGGTGAAATTACTCCAACAATGAAAGTGAAACGCCGTATTGTAGAAAAAAAATATGCTGAGGCGATTGATGAAATGTATGAGGAAGGTATTGAGGCCGAATAGAATGCCTTTAAAAGGTAATCTGTAGTATATAAAGAATATTAAAACAAAGGATCACGTATTGTATTGATTTACATATTCTAAATAATGGCCTATTCAGAAATACAGCCTCATTTGGTCTTAAAACCTTATATTGATGCCTATTGGGTAGTTGAAGTTACTGAATATACGCTTTACAAGAACAAGATTTTACCAGATGGATGTATAGACATCATTTTTAATATTGAAGATGATTACCGTACTGATGATGGATGTGTGTTAATGAGAAGTGAAGCCATTTATCTTATTGGTACAATGATGCGCTTCAAAGAATATAATACAATTGGTAAAGTAAAAATTTTGGGCGTTCGGTTTAAACCTGCCGCATTCACCCATTTCTTCAAATTTCCATCATTACATGAACTTACTGATGAAAGTGTTGAGTTAAAAGATAGGCTGCTCCCTGTAATACGTTACATAGATGAGTACACTTTTGCAAAACTCGATTCATTTTTTTCTCAATAAATTATCTTTACCAAAGCATCCTATCCTTACTATTGTGGAAGATATTCGGGCTCAGCATGGCAAATTAAGAGTAGTTGAGCTTGCTAAGAAACATTACACCACAACAAGGCAACTTGAACGCTCTTTTAAAAATTCAATGGGCGTAAGTCCAAAAGAATTTATCAATCTTGTGCGTTATCAATTTGCGCATCGCCAAATTAAGAAACATAATCAGAATAAATGTTTGGGCGAAATAGCATTCGAATCAGGTTACTATGACCAGAGCTCATCTCACCAATGAGATCAAAAAATTTACCGGCTCAGTTCCTACACTTTTATAGATTTTGTCGCATTTTTCCAAAAACAGGGTTATTTCTAGCCTTATATTTGATAAAAAATAACATCATGGTAAAATTTGGCTACACAATACTCTACGTTAAAGACGTACTTGAATCGATAGAATTTTATGAGAAAGCATTCGGTTTCAAAAGAAAATTTATTACTCCCGAAAATAATTATGGAGAATTACTAAGTGGTGACACTACCCTATCATTTGCCGATATTCACCTTGCCAATTCAAATCTATCAAACGGTTTTAAAGAAAGTTTAAAAGGCGAAAAACCTTTTGGAATTGAGTTGGGATTTACAACTGAAAATGTTGAACTTATTTTTAACCAGGCAGTTGAAATGGGTGCTACTCCACTTGAAAAAATTAAAATAAAACCCTGGGGACAAGCAGTTGCCTATGTACAGGATATCAATGGCTTTTTACTAGAAATATGCTCTCCTATGGGGTAATTGATAAAAGAAATCATCTTTAAGGTTAAATTAAGGAGGGGTGAACCACTACCCCTCCAAATCATCAACTTATTAACCTAATAACTTAAACCAAAAGTAAAGATCATTATTGGTATTCCAAAGTAAATGCAACAAAATTGCTTTTAATAATTCATTGATTTAAAACCTACTCAAATAGGTAATTAGAAAGTTTTGTACATTAACACTTCCACCGAATCATTGGTTCATTCGGCAACTCTTCTACCCTACTTACAGATTTTAATATAAAATCCTCACTAAAATCATGATTGTAGATGTGGAAATCAATCGGCCATTCATCTTTAATCATTCCTGATACATATTTGCTAAAAATGCGCTCAAAAGCTTCAAAATTTACTGCTGGCTTACAGATAAGCATAAATTCGCAATCTGATTTCGCAATAACCTCCGCAATTAACTTGGGCCATCGGTTACAAATTTCTGCTGATAAAATATGATAGTTTTGCCGGTCGATCAATTTCCCAGCTCCTCTAATCATTTCAGGAGGAAGGCATTCACCTAAAACTGCTTCCCACTTCCCTGCTCTTTTTTCTATACTGCCTAAAAACTCATCTCCATCTAAAATAGACCAAGAACCGCCGTTAGTAAACTGGATTAACTGGTAGGTAAATTTATTCCCATCCGGTGTTTCAAAAAAGTAATTTAATTCAATCATTGATTATAAACATGGCACATCTGCGGCCTTAAATAGAACGCATTCTAATATTACAAATATGCATTTTAAACCACAATATTACTAATATTTTTAGTAAAAAAATATCAATCACATCTTACTATTAGAAAGTAACAGAAATTTTAATGAAGGGCTAACCCTTACTTTATACCATCTGCAATGGCATATTTACCCTACAAGTTGCACATTTACAGTTGTTAACATCAGTAACATGTTGATTACGCACAATAGGTTTAGAAATCCTGTCTGTATTTTTATACCACACACAAATAAATTAATGAGGGTTTTTACTAAATCGATTTTCTTATTCCTGCTCCTGGCAGTACTTTACAAAAGCAGTAATGCGCAAAGCTACACTGTAAAAGGCACAGTACTGGATACTGCAGGTCTGCCGCTTCCAGGTGCTGTGGTTAGGATAAAATCAATTACAGATAGCATAGGTACTTCTGCCAACCCAGATGGCACATTCTCAATTGGAAAAATTAAATCCAAGCAATTCACCCTATCGGCTGCATTTATTGGTTATGATACTTTTATCAAAAAGTATCTGATTGAAAAAGGCAACAGTATAAATATAACCGATATTAAACTGAAACCATCATCGAACACTTTAGATGCTGTAGTGATTTCGGGCGTACCGCCTGTTAAAGTTACAGAAGATACGGTAAGTTTTAATGCAAAAGCTTTTCCTGTAAGGGATGGGGATGCAGTTGATGAGGTACTGAAAAGGCTCCCGGGTATAAAAGTAGATAAAGATGGTAATGTAACCAGTCAGGGAGCCCCTGTTACCAAAATACGGGTGAATGGGAAAGATTTTTTTGGAACAGATGTAGCTACGGCCATTAAAAACCTTCCTGCCGATATTATAAAGAACCTTCAATTTATAGATGATTATGGTGATCAGGCAAAACTCACTGGAATTAAAACTGGCGAGCCGGAAAAGATACTAAACCTTACCATCCAGGAAGATAAAAAGAAAGGCTATTTTGCCAGGGCATCTGCCGGTGTAGGCAATTCAGACCGTTACAATACCAACATCAGAGGCAATAGCATGAAAGGCGAACAGCAAATCTCTTTTGACGGAACATCTGCCAATGCCAATATGCGCGGAGGCGGAGGCGATGGGGTTACCACCAGGAATGCAATCGGATTAAACTACAAAAATGAGTTCGGCACTAAATTATCTGCAGATGCTGCTTATAATTTCAACAATGATAAAAATAACACCATCAGCAACACGTACACACAAAATTTTTTACAGGATGCTGCTCAAAATCCAATCAGCCGACTGGAAAATGCAAATAACAACAGTATAAACAACAATCGCAATCACTGGTTTGGCGGTAATCTGGAGTATAAAATAGATACGATGAATTACCTCAAAATCTCACCAAACTTTTCTTATAGCATCAATAATGGAAATAATACAGGAGGTTCTATAATTACAGAGGATACACTGTCTACGCGCAAAGAAAGTTCAGGATTTAGTAATTCAAACAATGTAAATGCAAGAACGAACTTATTCTTTAACCATAAGTTCGCAAAAAAAGGACGCAACTTAACAGTTTGGAGCAGTATTAATTACACTAATGGCGAAAATTACCGCGATTCGTACAACAGCTACATCAATACGCATAGCAATGTTGCCGATTCTGTAATCCAAAATCAGCTGAACAACCAGGATAACAGAAACTTCGGGCTAAACGCCGGTGCATCGTATATGGAACCGCTCTGGAAAAAAACTTTTTTCGAAGTGAATTACAATTGGAACCGATCGGCAACCAATAATGCTAAAGATACCTATGATGTTGTTGATGGTAAACAGGTTTTTAACCAAAACTTAAGCAACATTTACAATTACCAGTTTATTACCAATAAAGTTGGATTAAATTACCGTTACATAGGCGAAAAGCTAAATTATACCCTCGGTTTAAATGCACAGCCTGCATTGCTACGCGGACAGAATTTAAACAATGATATTCAAACAGTTAACCGTACTTTTAACCTCATACCCTCAGGGCGTTTTTCTTATAAATTTTCCAACCAGGAATCATTTGATATTAATTACTGGGGCAGAAACAATCAGCCTGGCTTTCTCCAACTGCAACCTATAACCGACAATTCTAACCTCCAGAATACCATTACAGGAAACCCAAACCTGAAACCTGAATTTATCCACAGCATTAACGCACATTACAAACAAGCAGATTGGAATGCTGGAAAAGTGATTCAGGCCAATTTAAAATTCGAACAGACAAACGACAGGATTGTAACCACTAAGGAGTCTTAGGAATCTAATACCGTGAACCAGCGCACGAGTTATATCAATGCAGATGGTTATTACACCCTGCAAGGCGACTACAACATTAGCCAACCGCTTTCTGCTGAACGTAAATTTACCATTGGTTATTCTGGTTCCGGACAGGTAAATAATAACATCACATTTACCGACAACAGTAAAATTGAAGCAAGGAATATTGCATGGCGACAGGAACTTGAATTCAGGGTTGATTTAAAAGACATTACAAATTTTGAGATCGAAACTTCTTATTCGCAAAACCTAACCAATTACAGTAGCGATACCTTTGCCGATCGCCAATCGAACCGCTTTGAATACGGTATTGAAGGCCGGAATTATTTTTTTAAGAACTTAACACTCGGTTATGATTTTAGCAAACAAATCAATTCTGGTTTTGATAATGCGTGCAGTGCGAAACCCTACATTATTACGCTTATCAATGGAATATAAATTTATGAAAAACGATATGGCTGCACTCCGGGTAGAAGGATTTGACCTTTTCGATCAGAATTCGGGTATATCAAGAGATGTTTTCGATAATGTGATTGTAGATAGGCAGGTAAATCGCCTGGGCAGATACTTTATGCTGTCATTAATATACAGGGTGCGCAAATTCGGCTGATAATACCCCGATACATTATAAGGGTAAGTGTTATAAAAATATTTAATAAAATAAATAGCTTTATATTTTACTTGCACCACATGAAACAGGATTTATTTTTTGAACAGGTTTGGGATTTAACCCGCGAAATCCCTAAAGGCAGGGTAACATCTTACGGTGCAATTGCCAAAGCCATTGGTGCACCAAACCTATCAAGAATGGTTGCCCGTGCCATAGGTGCATGTGGTAACGCCAGGCCGCCTGTACCCTATCATCGCGTAATCAGTAGCAATGGTGCACTCAGTGGAGATCCATCTTCTACTCAAAAAAGACAACAATTTTTGGAGCATGAAGGTGTTGAGGTCAGGAACCTTAAAGTTCAAAACCTTAAAAAGATATTTTGGGATCCATTAAATGATCTCTAGTGATTAAATGCGCTGTAATCTCCAATAAAGCATTTATTAATTACAATACCTTTCTTATCTTTGCCAAAATCTATTTTTAAAAGATAATTTTTATTGGTAACAATTAATTATTCTTTTAATAACTAGATTGCAATTACAAATTTTAAACAAATTGCAAATCATTACTTTTGCAAAAAATACCCAAAATGAGTATAGGATTATCAGAACAGGAAATATTACGACGTGAGTCGCTAAAACAATTACGCGCATTGGGCATTGAGCCTTATCCGGCAGAAGCTTTTGAAGTTAATGCATATGCCGCAGATATATTAGCCAATTATGAAGCAGATAAGACGGCATATAAGACAGTAATTTTGGCGGGTAGAATTATGAGCCGCAACATTATGGGTGCTGCTTCTTTTACTGAGCTGCAGGATTCTACCGGTAGAATTCAGATTTACCTAAAGCGTGATGAGCTTTGCCCTGGCGATGATAAAACCCTATACAATACCGTATTTAAAAAGCTTTTGGATATCGGCGATTTCATTGGTGTGAAAGGTTATGTATTTACCACACAAACAGGAGAAATTTCTGTACATGTAACCGAATTTAAAGTACTTTCAAAATCTTTACGTCCGCTACCGATTGTAAAACGTGATGATGAAGGAAACGTATACGATGGTTTTACCAATCCTGAATTGCGTTACCGCATGCGTTATGTAGATTTAACGGTAAATCCTGATTACAAACAAATTTTCATCAAACGAAGCAAGGTAATTAACAGCATGCGCAATTACTTTGATGAGCAAGGCTGGATGGAAGTAGAAACCCCTATCCTTCAACCTATCCACGGTGGTGCTGCTGCACGTCCTTTTGCTACACACCACAATACATTGGATATGCCGCTTTATTTGCGTATTGCTAATGAGCTTTATCTTAAAAGATTAATTGTTGCTGGTTTTGATGGCGTTTATGAATTTGGTAAAATGTTCCGTAATGAAGGGATGGATCGTACGCATAATCCAGAATATACTTCGATGGAGATATATGTAGCCTATAAAGATTATATCTGGATGATGGCTATGGTAGAAGAATGTTTAGAAAAAGTAGCCATCGCTACAAATGGCTCGGCAGTAGTTAAAGTTGGCGAAAACAACATCAATTTCGAAGGACCATACGAAAAATTAACGATGTACGAATCGATCCAGAAATATACTGGGATTGATGTATCTGCAATGACCGAAGATGAACTTTTACAAACTTGTGCATCGTTAAACATTGAAACCGATTCTACAATGGGTCGAGGTAAATTGGTAGATGAAATTTTTAGTGCAAAAGTAGAGGCCAATTTAATACAGCCTACATTTATTACCGATTATCCAATTGAGATGACTCCGCTTGCTAAAAAGCACCGTACTGCGGCCGGATTAGTTGAGCGTTTCGAAATATTTGTAAATGGTAAAGAAATTGGAAATGCTTATTCAGAGCTTAACGATCCGATTGATCAAAAAGAGCGTTTTGAAGATCAGTTGAAACTTGCCGATCGTGGCGATGCAGAAGCAATGGCCATGGATGATGATTTTGTTCGTGCTTTAGAGTACGGTATGCCGCCTACATCAGGTTTAGGTTTCGGTATCGATCGTATTGTGATGTTAATGACCAACCAAAGCACCATTCAGGAAGTTTTATTCTTCCCGCAGATGCGCCCGGAGAAAAAGAAAATCGAAATGACACCGGAAGAAACTGAATTGTATTCATTAATTACCGAAGGTGAGCAATATTTATTAACTGAGGTAAAGGCAAAACTGGCAGATTGGAGCAATAAGAAGTGGGATACTACATTGAAAGCCCTAACCGGTAAAAATATCTTAAAAGTAAATAAAACCGACGAAGGTTTATTCTTATCACATAAGTAGTCAAATTGATGTTCCTAAACGGGAATAGTGGATTTGATTTTAACAAAAACATAACATAAACTTAAAAGGCTTGCTAACAATTGTTTAGCAAGCCTTTTCTATATTTACAGCAATCGATAAATAAATCATTGCCCTATGAATACGTCAAGTTTAGAAATCAACGAAAGAGAGTACTGCATCAAACTAAGTAAAGATGCTTTTGACTTAACCCTGGTACGCCAATTAATAAAAAGAATCCAGGCCGAAGCCTTATTTTTCTCAAGAGTTCAAGCCGAAGAAGAAGATATCTTAAGCAAAAGAGCCCAAAGAGAAGAATTTGAGGGATTTGATTATTTAGGAGATAAATAAAATACGACCGTCACCCTGAATTTATTTCAGGGTCTATAAGATGCTGAAATAAATTCAGCATGACGAAAAATTTAATCAACCTCCAAAGTTCCCTCTACCGAATCATCCATAGTTTTTCCGGTAATAACAGATGCTGCCATTTTCAAAAATGCAACTGCTGTACCGTGTTTGGTATCCCAATAATATCCTTCTGAAGGGATAACTTTGATCAATGTAATATTTGGATCGTCTTTTCCACCTTGAAACCAGGTTTTAATAAACGGACTCCAAAGTTCATCTATTTTCGCCTGATCCCTGCTAATTTCAGAGATTCCGTAAATATTTACAAAACCCGAATGTGCACCGGCCTGAAACAGCAAATGTGTAAAAGGATCGGTTGAAATCTCTTCATTTTTATGACTGTCTTTCATACTCATAAACCAGATGTTCCCTTCATCATCAATTTGTTGGATGGCCATAGGCCTAACAGATAAAGGTATACCCGTTTTAATATTGGTACAAAAAAAACAGCTTTCGGCTTTGTCTGCCAATTCTCTTAACTTATCGATAGCCGCTTTGCCACCTAAATCTTTGATATTATTTTCTTCCTGAGTATTGTTAGTACTCCCTTCTTGTGATGTTGCCATAGTTAATATATTTTTATATAAACTACAATGGAAGATGGAGTTTAGTTTTGAGTTTTTGTGTTGTGTACAGCAGGAAAAGCAATAAGTGCATGGTGAAAGCATTCGGAGTGAAACCAATCCATATTTTGTTGAATAAAATTATAGCATTTAATGAAACAGAATAACTTTAGTTGATGGAAGTAAAAAAACCAAAACCTTTTAACGTTCAGATTCAAATTATAGGCATCAATCCTTATGTATTTGTACCAGAAGAAACATTAAATTATATTTTTAATCAGGCCGGAAAAAACAAAGGTAAACTGCCGGTCATAATGAAAATTGATGGCTTTGAGTTTAAGCAAACCCTCATTAAGTATGCTGGCGATTGGCGCTTGTACCTGAATATGCCCATGCGTAAAGCTGCTGGTAAGGATGTGGGGGACACTGCAGATTTTGAAATAGAATTTGATACTAAAGAAAGGTTAATAGCCGTGCATCCAAAATTGACCAATGCTTTGGCAAAAAATAAACAAGCAAAAGAAATATTCGAGAACCTTCCTCCTTATTTGCAAAAAGAGATTAGCCGTTATATCGCCAATCTCAAAACAGATGAATCTGTAGATCAAAATGTTAAACGGGCTATTCGTTTTCTTTTGGGTAAAGAAAGATTCATCGGGAGGGATAAACCTTAATCAGAAATAGACATCTTGCGATTATATTTTCAAAAAAAAAGCCACTTCAAATGATGAAATGGCTTCTCTCAGTATTATTCAATTCTATCGGTAACGAACTTGCTGTTGTTTATCCATCATGCCCATCTGATCTTTCATTTGTTTAATCTGATCAGCCAATAATTTATTTTTATCTGCTTTTTTTGCTTCGGCCAGATACATGGTTGCTTCACGTTTGTTGCGTTTCGCCATTGCAATACCCGCTAAACTTAATTTTGCTAAAGCAATATTATGATCCATCTGCATACCTAAAGCAAGCGATTTTTTAAAATATTTTTCACTTTGCATTGGAGCAGTTCTGCTTTCAATTAAACCAATTAACAAATTATAATAACCATGTTGAACCTTTATCAACTGACTTTCGTAATTGGTAATCCGATCTAAAAACATTTTAGCTTTAGGCATGTTGTCTTTCCTAAGAAACCATTGTGCTAAAAGCATGTTTTCGTTAAAGAAGTAAGTTACCAGCACAATTATTCCCAATAAGATGGCAACAATGCCCCAAGGCCAAAAGCCGAAAATAAATAAAGCTACTGCGCCACCCAGTAAAGCAAACCCCGCAATTAATCTGATAATATTTGGCATAAATTTTATTCTAATTATTTTTTTTTTGCAAATATCGTTTTTAAATGGCAGAATTTAGATTTTAAAACAATAATTTCATTAAAAATTTCAAAGCAACAATAAAGCATCTAACAAATATGAAAATCCTCTTATCTATAACCCTAATCGTACTTGCAATGAACGTTTCTGCACAGGAATTGAATAAAAAAATCCACGATCAAGTCCACAATAAAGATATTCTGATTAACGCCTGCACCCGCGAAGGTATAAGCACTTTCCCAGAATTTAAAGAAATGTACGATCCACTGTATGCAGCTTACGTACCAGATGCAGCAACAATGATCGAACTTAAAAAACTGATTAAAAATGAAAAAATTAAAATCGTTTTTGGTACCTGGTGCGGAGATAGTAAAGTGAATGTCCCTAATTTCTTCAAAATTTTGGATGCACTTCATTTCAAAGAAAAAAACGTAGAAATTATTGCTGTTGACGGTAATAAGAAGGCCGAAAATGGCATTTTAGACGGCTTGGATATTTTAAGAGTTCCCACATTTATTGTTTTGGATAAAAAGGGTAAAGAGCTGGGTAGAATTATTGAAGGCCCGAAAACAACCCTTGAAGGAGATTTGTTAGCAATTTATAAGAAGAAATCATAAAATTTGAAAAGAATTATGGTTGATAGATTGATGGGGCATGGTTCATAGTCTTTTGGTCAATGGTTGATAGCCTGATGGTTCATAGTCTTATAGTCCATGGTTGATAGTTTGATTGTCAATGGTTCATAGTCTTATAGTCCATGGTTGAGAGTGCGATGGTTCATAGTTTTATAGTCCATGCTTGATAGTTTGATGGTCAATGGTTGATAGATTGATAGTCATATAATCAATGGTTATAGTCACTCCATAGGCTTCTGTTCAACACCTTACCATTGACTATCAACTATTATACTATTAACCACATTACATTATACATTTTACATTTAAAAACATGTCTGCAGCATTAGAACCAGGTTGGTTAGCCGTTTTAGAAGAAGAATTTGAAAAAGACTACATGAAAAACCTGAAGTCTTTTTTACAGGAAGAAAAAATAATGGGGTAACGGTTTACCCTAAAGGAGCAGATATTTTTAATGCTTTAAATACAACACCTTTTGATCAGGTTAAGGTGGTTATTTTAGGTCAGGATCCTTACCATGGTGTTGGGCAGGCCCATGGTTTATCTTTTTCTGTTCAGCGTGGTGTTACCGTTCCGCCCTCATTAAAAAATATTTACAAAGAATTAGAAACAGATATTGAAGGTTTTAAAACACCAAATCACGGGCATTTAACGCATTGGGCAGAACAAGGCGTATTGCTCTTAAATGCAACATTAACGGTTCGGGCATCTGAAGCTGGCTCGCATCAAAACCGAGGCTGGGAAATTTTTACAGACGAAATTATTAAGGCGCTATCTCAAAAACGCGAACACATTGTTTTCTTATTATGGGGAAAATATGCACAACAAAAAGCAGCTTTAATCGACCAAAAGAAACATTATGTATTAACCGCAGCGCACCCTTCACCGTTTTCGGCGTATAATGGTTTTTTCGGCTCGAAGCATTTCTCTAAAGCGAATCAACTTCTGGTACAGAATAACCTTAAACCGATTGACTGGAACCTGCCAGCCTAATGAATGTTTATTTTATAAGCGGTTTGGGTGCCGACAAAAGGATTTTCTCAAAATTAAAGTTTGACGATCAACTCAATGAAATACACATCGATTGGATTCAGCCTAATAAAAGTGAATCACTTTCTTCTTATGCAAAGCGGTTAAGCAATGTTATCGACACCACAAAACCCTTTGCATTAGTTGGTGTTTCTTTTGGCGGAATGATTGCTGTTGAGATTGCCAAAATTTTAAACCCAACAAAAACAATCATTATCTCGAGTACAGTTTTGGCTGCTTCAGTTACCAATGCTTTATCGTTTTGCAGGTAAACTAGGACTATTGAAACTGATACCTGCAAAATTCTTGAAATCATCGAACAAACTCACACAAAATTACTATTTCGGTACACGCTCGGGGAGTGAAAAAAGCTTATTAAGCAAGATTATAAAGGATACTGATCCTTACTTTTTGAAATGGGCCATTGGCAGTATTTTGGCTTGGAAGAATAATATCCGGCCATTAAACACTTATCACATCCATGGCACAAATGATAAGATTTTATATTCCAAAAAAGCAAAACCAGATTATGTGATTAAGAGCGGCACGCACTTCATGGTTTATCAAAATGCTAAGGAAATATCAGGAATTATTGACCATATTATCTTGAATAACGGAACCGACTAATTTCATCTTATACGTCACCCTGAATTTATTTCAGGGATTAACAGATAAATAGATGCTGAAATAAATTCAGCAAGACGTAATTCTTAGCAAGATGCAGTACTTAGCAAGACGTATAACTCACAAGACGCATTTACCCCAACGTCACCCTGAATTTATTTCAGGGATTAACTGATAAGTAGATGCTGAAATAAATTCAGCAAGACGCAATATTTAGCAAGACGTAAAACTCACAAGACGCATTTACCCCAACGTCACCCTGAATTTATTTCAGGGATTAACTGATAAGTAGATGCTGAAATAAATTCAGCAAGACGCAATATTTAGCAAGACGTAAAACTCACAAGACGCATTTACCCCACACGTCACCCTGAATTTATTTCAGGGACTTAACAGATAGAAAGATGCTGAAATAAATTCAGCAAGACGAAATTCTTAGCAAGGCGTAAAACTCACAAGACGCATTTACCCCACATGTCACCCTGAATTTATTTCAGTGACTTAACAGATAGATAGATGCTGAAATAAATTCAGCAAGACGCAATACTTAGCAAGACGTAAAACTCACAAGACGCATTTACCCCAACGTCACCCAGAATTTATTTCAGGGACTTAATATATAGATGCTGAAATAAATTCAGCAAGACGTAATACTTAGTAATACGCAATAACCCCACACGTTAGCATAAAGTTATTTCAGAGACTAATAAGCTGTTTATGGATTTAATACTCCAATGGCACAATCGGTTCCTTTTTCGTGGTCGACATGATCATCATCGTTTGAAAGGTTTTAACCACAGATATCTTACTGATTTTATCCATAATTAAACGCTCGTATGCTTTAATATCTTTTACGTAAACTTTCAATAAAAAATCGGCCTGCCCCGTAACATGATGGCATTCCGTAATTTCTTTAATCTGGTTTACTTCATCTAAAAAGATTTGTATAGTGTTGTTCTTATGAAAATCCAGCTGAATCTGAATAAAGGTTTTAATCCCTAAACCCAGCTTTTCTTCATCTACCAGTGCATGATAACTTTTAATATAGCCTGCCATTTCGAGCTTGCGTACACGCTCTAAAGTTGGTGCAGGTGATAAACCAATTTCCTGGGATAAAAGTAAATTGGTAATTCTTCCGTTTTCTTGAAGAATTCTTAAAATTTTGAAGTCAATTTTATCTAATTCAGATGCCATATGGTGTTAAAGGTATTTGAGAATACAAACATAACCAAATTATATTCTAAATTTTAACATAATTTATCATATATATTTTAAATAATTATTTTTAGATTTACCTAAAAATAAAATTAGATAAATATAAATGCAAAGTTATACCGAAGAGAACTATCTAAAAACTATTTATCATTTAGCAGATAAAACTACTAACGTTCAAACCAATGCAATTGCAGAACAAATGCAAACCAAACCTGCATCTGTTACCGATATGATTAAAAAATTGGCCGATAAAGGTTTAATAGATTACATCAAATATCAGGGCGTTACCTTAACTGAAACGGGAAAAAATACTGCGATTGATATTGTACGTAAACACCGTTTATGGGAAGTTTTTTTGGTTGATAAATTAAATTTTAAATGGGATGAGGTGCATGATGTGGCCGAAGAACTCGAACACATCAAATCTATTGAACTGATTGAAAGATTAGATGAATTTTTGGGCTTCCCTAAGGCAGATCCGCATGGAGATCCCATACCTGATAAAAACGGTAGGTTTGCTAAAACCCAGTTTATAAAACTTATTGAGTTAAAAGTTGGAGATGCTGGTACCATTACAGGCGTTAGTCAGCATAGCTCAGCATTTTTAAAACACTTAGAAAAATTAGGGCTCACTCTGGGCAAACAAATCCAGATCAATGATGTTACCGATTTTGATGGTTCGGTAGAAATCCTGTTATCCGATAAACAAGTTAATATTAGTAGAGAAGTTGCAAAACACATTTTAATCAGCAGTAATGGCAAAAACTGAATCCTTAAGTGAAGTACATCAAAGCGTAAATACAGATAAAAGAAAGGGCTGGAAGCGGATTTTGGCTTTTATTGGTCCCGCTTATTTAATTAGCGTTGGTTATATGGACCCTGGCAACTGGGCTACAGACCTTGCCGGGGGTAGCAAATTCGGTTATCAACTGATCTGGGTTTTATTGATGTCGAACCTCATTGCGCTGCTCCTCCAATCGTTAAGTGCCCGTTTGGGTATTGTTAGGGGGCTAGATCTTGCACAGGCTTCTAAACAAGCCTATCCGCGCTGGGCAAACATTCCACTATTCGCTTTGGCGCAAACGGCAATTATAGCCTGCGATTTAGCCGAAATTATCGGTATGGCCATTGGTTTACAACTCCTGTTTGGTTTGCCACTAATCTGGGGAATTTCTATCACCATATTTGATACCATTTTACTGCTCTTTTTGCTTAACAAAGGCATGCGTGCAATGGAGGGCTTTATCGTATCGATGGTTTTTATTGTGGGCATTTCGTTTTTGGTAGAAATGTTTATTGTAGAACCTTCCCTAAAAGAAGTTGCAAGAGGTTTCGAACCTTCTATATTAAATGGAGATGCCTCTTTATATCGCCATCGGGATTATTGGTGCCACCGTAATGCCACATAACCTGTACCTGCATTCATCACTGGTGCAAACCAGAAAAATTGAGCGGAGCAATAAAGGAATTAAAGAGGCTTTAAAATTTAACCTGATTGATACCACTGTAGCCCTTAACCTTGCCTTTTTTGTTAACGCTGCCATTTTAATACTTGCGGCTGCTGCCTTTTACAAAAATGGCTTACATGAAGTTGCCGAAATACAGGATGCACATAAATTATTGTCGAATATTTTTGGCAATATCGCCCCAACCCTATTCGCAATTGCATTAATTGCCGCCGGACAAAGCTCTACGGTTACGGGTACTTTAGCCGGACAGATTATTATGGAAGGCCATATTAACTTAAGGATCCAACCATGGCTTAGGCGTTTGATTACCCGTTTATTGGCCATAATACCCGCCTTTTTTACCATTTTACATTATGGCGATGATGCCCTGGGCGGTTTATTGGTGCTCAGTCAGGTGGTATTAAGTTTACAATTGGGCTTTGCAATTATTCCGCTTATACATTTCACATCAGACAGGAAACTGATGAAAGATTTTGCAATTAAACCCTGGATTAAGGTATTGGCCTGGGCAAGCGCGGTTGTTATTATTGCCCTTAATGTAAAACTGGTTATAGAAGAAATAAGCGGATGGGCAAAAGGCGGCAACAACTGGTGGATTTACGTAATCGTATTGCCAGCATTAATCCTGATCGTTTTATTACTTCTTTATGTATTTCTTCATCCTCTTTTAGAAAAGAAGAAAAATGATGCACGGCAGATGGTGCCACATGGAAATGCATTGGATATTGGTAAAATAGATAAGATAAATTATAAAAGAATCGGTATTGCAGTAGATTTTTCTAAAAATGACCGGAATACCATTCGTCATGCATTAATTCAGGGCGGAAAAGAAGCACATTACTTCCTGATCCACGTGGTAGAAACGGCTGCTGCAAGATATCATGGCAATAACGTTATGGACCATGAAACTCAAAGTGATGCAGCTAACCTGGAAAAATACAGAACCAATCTTGAAGATCTCGGCTACGACTCCACACCGTTTATTGGTTTCGGAAATACAGGAAAGGCCATAGCCGATATCAGCAACAGGAATGAAATGGAATTACTAGTAATGGGTGCACATGGCCACAAGGGTTTAAAAGACCTTGTTTTTGGTACCACTGTTGATTCTGTTAGGCATAAGGTTAACATCCCGGTACTCATTATAAGGTAATTTTAATGAAACCTCGCTGCGCTGGGCAGCGAGTAATTATGAGGGTCATGAAACCTTCCTGCCATGGGCAGCGACCAATCATGAGGGTCATGAAACCTTCCTGCGCTGGGCAGCGACCAATCATGAGGGTCATGATACCTTTCTGCCACCTGCTGCTTGGAAAAATTATAAACAACTTGTTTTACCTAACGCAGGGCTAAAATTATGATTGTTTGCTAAAATTGAACACAACCAAATTGATTAAACAGCACTAAAGCAATGGGCATTATTTGTTTACCACTGTCATTAATTTTTTAATGCCACCATCGCCAGATTCGTACATTAACAGTTTACCTGCCTGAGAATATAAATACATTGCCGGGTATTGTTTAGGTAAGAAAGTTGGAATAAACATGCGTTTTTTATCCTGCAACACCAATACATTGGGTTTCGCATTTAAACCTTTAGCGTATGAATTGAAAAATTGCGGAATAATATAGCCCTCATCCATCGTAATCATGTAAATATTTACATCCTTAAACTTTGCATAATTGGCATTTAAAACTTTACTCTCTCTCTGGCAATGTTCGCAGGTACAATCAAACAGAATAAAAAGGTTTTTCTTTCCTTGTTTAATATCAGTATTGGAAAATGCCTTTCCATCTAAACGGTAAAAGGTAAATTGGGGCAATAAGGTAGGCTGCTGTGCTTTTACCTGGAAAGTGATGGCGAATAATAAGATTAAAAGTAGGTTTCTGAATTTCATTTTAGATATTTAAACTTCAAACTTAAACGAATAAATACGAACATAATAATATATCCTTAGCTTTTACAAACAGATGAAAAATTTAATAGCCAAGTAAGCTTACATGCACAGTATAATGTATTTTAAAGCTTCAGTTGCGTTGTAATATTTTGGAAATGATTGCCGGCATTCCATAGCAATTGCAGCCCCGCCATCCACTTTATTCCGATGAAGGATCGGAATGTTCGCTCCTGTCAGGTTTAAGAACAAGGGTTTGGTAGGCGGATGAAAGGTGTAAGTACAATGCACAGGCCTGTGTTAAATAAACCCGATTGAC
The DNA here is from genome assembly GCF_979252805.1 of Pedobacter sp. AC402. NCBI lineage: Bacteria > Pseudomonadati > Bacteroidota > Sphingobacteriia > Sphingobacteriales > Sphingobacteriaceae > Pedobacter > Pedobacter sp. AC402. The sequence goes on from NZ_CEEDAI010000007.1 coordinate 297,858, forward strand.
GCGGAAACCAAAAGCTTTTTCTGCTTTTGTTGCAGCAAAAAGCGGGATTGAAGTTGCCAATAGCATTCACCACACATTTTCAAATGATATCCACATATGGAGGATTCATGTTTCTTAGCGATTTGGCCACTCAAATTTCACATATTTAATCGCTGCTATAAAAAATTAAAAAAAATTATCACGCCAATTTTTAGGATATTTGCAACCCAACATTTATATTTCACATACTTGTTGGGCATTACAACATCACATACTTTATTAAATTTTGAAAAACGATATCAACATAAAAAATAAAAGAGCTTATTTCGACTACAATCTTTTAGATAAATACGTAGCAGGAATTGCCCTTTTAGGAACAGAAATAAAAGCAATAAGACAGGGGAAGGCCAACATGACGGATGCATTTTGCATGTTTATAGGAGGCAACCTCTACGTGCGCAATCTTCATGTTTCTGAATATTCTCACAGTTCTTTTTACCACCACGATATTAAGCGTGACCGTGCCCTATTGTTACAGAAAAAAGAAATTAGAAAATTAAAGCTAAAGGGAGAAGAAAAGGGCTATACCATAGTACCCCTGCGTATTTTTATTAACGAAAGAGGCTTTGCTAAAATGGAAATTGCACTTGCTCAGGGTAAAAAAGAATTCGACAAACGCGATAGCATTAAAGATCGGGATACAAAACGGGAGTTGGATAGAGCGATGAAGAGGTAAATTAGTTTGGAGTTGAGGGTTTGGAGCTGGGAGTTAAATTAACTCAAACTCCCAACTCAATCACCATGCTTGGTCGCCTACTAAAGGTACAAACCTGAAAGTATCCAGTACAATTTTCTCGTAATCGGTTTCACTTACGCGGATAACAGTTACCATTTTTTGTGTTTTCTCGTCGCCAACCGGAATTACAAGAATGCCACCTATCCTTAATTGCTTTAATAAAATTTCAGGAACCAAAGGAGCTCCGGCAGTTACAATTATTTTGTCGTATGGCGCATGAGCTGCGATACCTTTTGAGCCATCTCCGCAATAAAAGGTTGGCCGGTACCCCATGCCAGGCAAAACCTGAACGGTTCTGTTGTAAATATTTTCTTGTCTTTCAATCGTAAAAACATTTGCGCCCAGTTCCATTAAAATACAGGTTTGATAGCCAGAACCGGTTCCGATTTCGAGTACCTTATCTCCTTTTTTAATGTGTAAAAGTTCGCTTTGATAGGCAACGGTATAAGGTTGTGATATGGTTTGCCCATCACCTATCGGAAAAGCTATATCCTTGTAAGATTGGTTCCAGAAAGTTTCGTCAAAAAAGAAATGCCTGGGAACTTTACCAATAGCCTTTAATACATTTTCATCTTCAATCCCTCGAGATCTCAACAACTCTACAAGTTTTTTTCTCGCTCCACGTTCCCGGTAATTATCAACAAATTTATACGCCATGAGCATCAAAATTAGCTTTTTTTAAACGGTGATACAATGGCAAAATGTGAGAATGATTAAATTAATAAATGGATTACCTGAATTAGAGATTGATACATTTTCCACATTGAAAATATTATGGAATGAATGAATTTTGAATGGGTGAGCTTTAAATAATTGGTTTTCTTTGAATCATTCAGTCATTCCATCCCTCAATTATTCACCCAGTTTAATACGGGTCTACATCGATTTGTGTAAAAACGCCCTTAAACTCTTTGGTCGCGTTAAATTGCGTAAGGGTTTCTCTTAAGGCATCTTTAACTTTCTGAATGGCAGTATGTTTATCGGCTTTAATAATGATCTGTTTAATATAAAGATTGCGCACACGGCTAACCAAAGGTTGTTCGGGCCCTAAAACCCTTTTGCCAAACTTTGCTTTTAAGATATTGGCAAGCGTAAATGCAGCGTGGTCCAAAACATGCGAATCCTTGTGTTTTACGTAAAGAAATATCATCCGTGAAAATGGTGGATACAGGAATTTCTCCCGTTCTACAATTTCATCGTTATACATCCCTTCATAATCGTTATTTACAACCTGTTTGATGATGCGGTTTTCGGCATCGTACGTTTGGATGCACACATTCCCTTGGTCGGCCCTTCGCCCTGCCCTACCCGCAACCTGGGCCAGTAGTTGAAAGCTGCGTTCATAAGCACGGAAATCAGGGTAACCCAAAAGCGTATCCGCATTGATTACCCCAATAAGGTTCAGGTTATCAAAATCCAATCCTTTTGCCACCATCTGTGTACCGATCAGAATATCCGTTTTCTTCTCCTGAAAGTCGTTTAAAATCTGTTGCAGGCCGTTTTTTGTGCGGGTGCTGTCCATATCCAGTCTGGCAATTGTTACCTCAGGATAAAGTAACCTGAGTTCTTCTTCAATACGCTCTGTACCAAATCCTTTTTGTTCTACATGCACTGAGCCGCAAGCCGGACAAATGTTAACACTACTTTGCTGATAGCCACAATAATGACAATGTAATTTACCACTGCTTTTATGGTAGGTTAAACTTACATCGCAGTTTACACATTTAGGGGTATAGCCACAGGTAGCGCAAATCAAGATGGTTGCATAACCCCTTCTGTTCTGAAACAGAACTATTTGTTCTTTTTTAGCTAGGGCCAGATCTATATCTTTAATCAACACACTCGAAAAGTACGAGCTCATTGTTTTTTTCTTTGTTTCTTCGGAGATACTCACCACCTGCTGGTTCGGAAGCTGAACCCCACCGAAACGTTCTTTCATTTCTACAAGTCCATATTTACCTTGCAAGGCATTATAGTAACTTTCTAATGAGGGTGTGGCCGATCCTAATACAACTTTAGCCTGATGGAGATAACCCAGGTAAATAGCTGCATCACGGGCCTGGTAACGTGGTGCCGGATCATATTGTTTATAAGAAGGCTCATGCTCCTCATCAACCACGATAAGTTTTAAATGTTCAAAAGGAAGAAAAACAGCAGATCGTGCACCCAAAATTACTTTATAGGCACCTGTACGTACTTTATTCCAGATTTCTACGCGCTCACTGTTGTTAAATTTGGAGTGGTATACCCCGATTGAGTTGCCAAAATAACGTTTAATCCGCTCTACAATCTGCGTAGTTAAAGCAATTTCGGGCAGCAAAAATAGCACCTGGCCATCTGTATTTTGGATAATCTTTTCGATCAGTTTAATATATACCTGCGTTTTTCCTGATGCCGTAACGCCATGTAATAAAACCACCTCTTTTTCTTCAAAATGTTGGTTAATCTGATTTAAAGCTTTCTGCTGACCTTCATTTAGCTCAAAATTTACACTAAATTCTTCATCATGAGCAGCCAAACGACTAACAGGCCTTTTCATTACCACAAAAATATCTTTGTCGGTTAATGCTTTTAATGCCGCAGGGCCGCAATTACTTTCTTCTAAAAGCTGTTCTTTAGAAATGGGAAGATTGGATTTTTGTAATTTCAGATAGGCCAACAGCGCATCAAGCTGCTTAGGTGCTCTTTCCAAAACGTTAAAAAGTTCTTTCAGGTGCTCCTCTTCGCTATAAAAATCGTTTAAAAGGATAAATGATTTTAGTAAAGGTTTATATTTCTGCACCACTTCTTCAGCAACTAAAACCAGCTCTTTATCCAATAGGTGATTAATAATCGGATAAACTGTTTTCTGCCCCAAGAGTTTAGAAACATCATTAACTGTTAGTTTTTGCTGTTGCTTTAAGGCATTAATAATAATTTCTTCCTTATCAGTAAGTTCAGTATCCTCATTGTACTCCTCGCGCAACATCAGTATGGTTTCGCTCGCCAGTTTTAAACTTGCCGGTAAGGCAGCTGCCATTACATCGCCTTCGTTGCACATGTAGTAATTCGTCATCCACGACCAGAATTTAAGCTGCGTTGGCGTAATTACCGGTTCGTGATCTACTACATCAATAATATATTTCGCCTCGTAAACGGTAGGTGGTACTGTAGAAATCCCGCTGATGAGTGCGGTATAAATTTTATGTTTACCAAATTGCACTACAACACGTTTCCCAACCGCAATCTGGTCATTGAGATCAAAAGGCACACGATAAGTATAGTTTTTTGCCAAAGATAATGGCAAAATAACTTCTACAAAAAGTGTTTCTCTTTCTGCAAAAATATCGTTTTCGTAAATATTCATTATTTATCTTTAAATGCTGCAAAAAAGAGCATTATCCATCCCAATACAAATAACAAACCGCCAATTGGCGTTATCGGGCCAATAAATTCAGTAAATCCTAAGTGGGATATGCTTCTGGTGGCCAATAAATACAATGAGCCCGAGAAAAGAATAATACCAAATGTAAAGCAGAAATAGGCAATATTAATCAGCTTGTTCCGGTAACGTGCAAAGGTAGAAAGGTATAACAAAGCAAACGTATGATAGAACTGATAATCAACACCTTTTTGCCAGATTTCTAATGACGGACCATCAATTAAGGCCTTAAGGCCATGGGCACCAAATGCACCCAGTAAAACAGCAACAGCACCAAAAAAAGAAGCAGTAAGGATTATTCGTTTATTCATAATTATTGCCAATAGCAATCGCTAAATTAATAAATTGAGAAAGAACTTCTCACTAATCAATGTAATAAATTAAATTTGTTGCATAGCAGATGAAAAAAATCGTAATTCTAACAAGTGCATTATTTTTGGGTGTAGCCTTTATGGCCTACATCTATTTTTCTAAATTGGGAACGGATAATGATGCAAAAGATCTTGCCTTGCAATCTGCCACAAACAATGCGGCACTGGTATTTTCTTTCCAGAACGACAAGGGTTTTTACGACATTATGGAAGGCCAACAGCTGATCCAGCAGGTTTTAGGTAAAGACAAAACAAACCTCTTAAAACAACTTAAAACAGCTATCATTAACGATAATCAGCTTAACCGATACCTTAAAGATCAACAGATTTACATCAGTGTACTTCCGGATTCGAACAAAACATTAAATTTTCTGATTACGCTACAGCTCCAGGAAGAAAAGGACTTAAAAAAATTGTACGAGCAATTGAAACTTAAAAAAGCAATTTCCGAACAGTCGAAAAACCGCTATACCGTTAAAGTGAATGATAGTTTATCTATTTATTTGGGTATCAACAACCAGGTACTCACTGCTTCTACCTCTTTAAAACTGATTAATGATGCCAATGTGCGTTTAACTGAAAATCCATTTACTGATTACATTAAAGAGAACAACAGGCAGATTAAAAATGTATTGGCCCACGTGTATATCAACTTCAATCAAGCTCCATTATTGCTGAAAAGTATTATAGCAGGTAACCTGAACGGCGAAATATCGATTTTTAATCAGCAGAACAGTTTTGCCGTACTCAATTATAATTTTAGTAAAGAAAAAGTACTTTTCAGTGGAAATACAGAATTGAAAGACCAGCTTAACTACCTTAAACTTTTCGAAAATACCGCTGCCCAAAACACATCCATACAAAATATTTTACCTGATAATACAGCAAATTATGCCCTTTATGCTTACGATGATTATAATAAATGGCTCAAAAAGCTTAAAGCCTGGCAAGAGCAAACCAAAGTAACAAACAAAGTTAATGGCGTTATTGAAAACGTTAAGAATAATTACAGGATAGATTTAAACGCCATATTTTCTACCTACACTAAAAACCAGTTTATCCTGTTTCAGCTCAGTACTACCGAAAAACTGGGCGCTGTGGCATTATCAAACGGAGAAAAAGCAAAACAGCTGCTATTGGATGTTAGTGCCGATTACAATGAAGACATTAAGTTGTTTAAATCATCAGACATTTTATACAGCTATTTTGGCGAGCCTTTTAAAAAATTCGGAAGGCCTTACTATGCCATTGTTGATAACAATTTGGTGGTGGCCAACAACGCAAGTACAGTGCAGTCATTTTTAAATGATTATAAAAACAACAGGCTTTTAATCCAAACGCCACAATACCTGAATGCGGTAAACCAAATTTCGACAACCTCTAATGTTAGCTACTACATTAACACTAAAAACTCGGCAGAAATTTTCAGGAACAATATTCAACTTCCATTTTACAAACATTTAAGGGCAGATAGTGGTTTAAAAAGTTTCGACACTTTTTATTATCAGATGAGTGCAGACAAGAACAAGTTTATTACTAACTTGCTTTTAAACAAATATTTAAAACCGGAAATACCAGATTCGTTAAGTAACCGTTAATTAGAAACAAGCCAGAAAACCATTTTACATGAAGAAACTTTTACTTGCGTTACTGGCTTTGGCCAGCTTCGGGGTTGCAAATGCTCAACAGTATGCACTTTTCGGAACGAAAACAATGTTTGATGCTTTCGAGAACCCTTCCCAAAAATCATTCACCCTTGATTCATCCCGAAAATTTTCTTCAAATTTTCTGCTGCCCTATTTTGGCGTAAATGCGATTAACAAGGGAGGTTCTAAATTTTTTATCCGCAGACTGACGCAGGAAGGCGAATATAATACCACAGGGATACCGATAGGAACAGGAGAGATTAATCATTTCTTCCAAAACAGTAACATTTATCTGGCTACCTTCCGCCTGTTTAAATCCTATAAGTACCAAAAAGAAATGGGATTTTCCTGGCAGATCAGGTCTGATGCAAATATTGATTATACGAATGAAACCCTGGCAATTTTCGATTCCTTTGAACGGTTTAATAAAGGCCAGCAATACTATGGCCTACTCGATACCAAAGGATACGAACAAAGTTACCATCAATTTAGCTTTACTTACCGTGAAAACTGGAACAAAAGACTGGCTTTTGGGCTTAAGGCCAGTGTGTTAAGCGGAATACTTTACAACAAACTTGATATTTCCAATTCATACTTATATATAGATCCTACCGCATCGGCATTATTGATTGGATTAAATGGCACATATTCGAGTAATTTCTCCGATTTTAATGAAGTAGATAAGAAAAATTTCTTTCCAAATTTTAAAAACCCAGGTTTATCACTAAGCTTTGGAACAAATTACACCACAAAAAAAGGGCTGTTTTTAATGGCTAATATTAAAGATTTAGGCTTTATCTGGTGGAGAAGCAATACCCAAAGAACTACGGTTAACCAATCTAAAATAATTGAGGATTTAGAAGATCGAAACAATACCAACCAGGAAATAAAAGATATTTTTCTCCTTTCAGAACAAAGCAAAAAATTTTTAACACCAACTAATGCAAAATTAGATATCTATCTATCTAAACGCTATGGTTTTTATAAACCTGGTTTAGCGGTTTCTAAAAGTTTGTTTTACAAAGGTGGAGATATAGCCCTTGTAAATACTTTTATTGCCAATAACTTTTCGGGAAGTATTACTCCTTTATATAATTTTAACGACGTTTTTATGGTCGGACTGCAAGGGAAATACCAAACTCCTAATTTCGAAATCTTTATGGGTACCGATAATTTAGTTGCAACCAGTTTTCAAACTTATGGCCTCATTAAAAAAGATGCAACTATAGGCAGTGGTCCAAACGGGGCTTCTTTTTACATGGGTGTTGGCATAAAATTCGGCAATGTGGTTAACCATCCACAGTTTGCAGATGTAATACCAGGCATTAATGATAAAGAAGAGGGAAGTTTCTTTAAAAATCTATTTTCTGTTTTTAAGCGGAAATAACTCAAACTAACTTTGCGCCTGCTGCTTTTTAGATTGCGTAACCACAAAATCTTTTAAATAAAAAGGCTCAAAATAAGCTACATCTTCAAAATTGCCTTTATTAAAAGCTTCGGTTGCCAAACGCGACATATAAGTTGCCGAATTGTAATTTGCTGCATCAAACGCTGCATGTACATGCGTTAATACTGCTGCACATTTTGCAGCACCATCGCCTAAAAAGGTTACAGGTTGTTGTAGAAGAAAATCGCCAAAACTTGTTTCATCAATAATTTTAGCTTCAGTTGGCGTAATTACACTTAAAGAAAGATCAAAAATAGAGGTATAAACTTCCATTCTGCGGGCATCAATCATCGGACAGATTAAACCGGTATAATGAGGATTTTTAGCAAGAAAGCCTGCGGCCATCATGGCCAGAGTTTCAATTGCAATTAAAGGCTTATCCAAAGCATAACAAAGTCCTTTAGCCGTAGAAACCCCAATGCGAAGACCGGTATACGATCCTGGCCCCTTACTTACTGCAATGGCATCTAATTCCTGATAGTTCAATCCAGCAGCTTTAATTACTTCATCTATAAATAAAGTAAGGTTAGCCGCATGCAGGTTTTGCCCCTGCTCTTCTTTTAATGAAATTGTTTCGCCGTTTACAGATAACGCCACAGAACAGATAGCAGTAGCCGTTTCTATTTGAAGTATATTAGCCATTGCCCAAAGATAAGTAAAAATGAAACAAAGATAAGTTTGGAGTTAGTCGTTTGGAGTAGATAAACTATTTAAGACCTCGTTTGAAAAACTATCCCTCTTGGCATATCATCCTGAGGGGTGATTTATTTAACTAATATAAGTGACAGAAGAATTTCAGGTAAATAAATTTACGCTGAGGGGCGTCATTGCTGAGAAAGCTTTTTCAGCCGACAAAGCACTCTTATAACAATCGCTACTAGCGTGGGCTTTAGCATTTGCTTCGTACCAGCAATGTCGACCGCTCTACTGAAGCCTGTCAATAGTAGCGTGGTCGAAAGATAAAACTAATGACTAATGAATAACGGAATGAATAAACCTACTAAGGAACAGGATCGTGGCCGTGTGCACCCCAGGGATGACAGCGGCCAATACGTTTCAAGGCAAGCCAGCCACCTTTAAATGGTCCGTGCTTTTTAATGGCTTCAATTCCATATTGCGAGCAGGTAGGTGTAAACCGGCAGTTTGCCCCTAACATTGGCGAAATAGCGTATTGATACACTTTAATCAGTCCTAAAAAAAACCAACCGAAAATTTTATTGATGAATTTCATTGGGTTGGATTAAATTTTGAAAGCGTTTAAAGGTTGCAATCAATTTTTTCTCGATAAAAGCAAATTCATATTTATCTTTTCCCACAAACTGAATAGAAAATAAAAGCAAGCCCTTATCTGTAGGCAATGGCAGATACAATTTATCTTGTTTGTTTAAGCGATAAGCTTCGCGGATACGGCGTTTAAGCAGATTACGATCTACTGCCCGTTTATATCTTTTTTTAGGAACATTGATCACCACCTGCGCCTGTACATCAGCCGGATGATCTATAAAAAGATAGGAAACCCGAAATGGGTATAATAAAAAAGAAGAACCGTTTTTAAACAACAGGTCTAAATGTTTCCTGCTGCATAACCGTTCTTCTTTTCTGAATGTGTACATATATTTTTGATTGATAATTGCAGATTTTGATCTGCCAATTCCGAATTAACGGAAAAGCAATCAAAAATTATGCTTTATGCTTGCGTTCGTCAGAAACTGTTAATCTTTTTCTTCCTTTAGCACGACGTGATGCTAATACTCGTCTGCCGTTAGCTGTTGCCATTCTTTCGCGGAAGCCGTGTTTGTTTCTTCTCTTTCTTTGCGAAGGTTGGTATGTTCTTTTCATGACTGTATATTATCTATTGTAAAATTAAGAGGTGCAAATATAAAGCGATTTCTCTACAAATGCAAGAGTGATTAATTATTATTTTTTCTATTTGATGCAAATTTATAAAATCTTTCGAAAAACGCGACTAATGGTCTGTTTATAATTGATTGTTTGCATTATTTGTTGCTCTTCATTAAACATTCCTTAGGGCAATCGTCATGCTGATCCGATAGCTATCGGATTTATTTCAGCATCTTTTAAGCTACTTTGAAGCGTTTACTCATAAGAAACCGTAATTAAATGTAATGAAAAGCAGAACTAATAATAACTTTAGCACTCAATTGCCTTCCAAAAAATATTAATCCGGTAAAACACCAACCGATTGATGGAATTGAAGGGTTAATTACAAACCCAGCGCTGCCTTTAGCTTTACGTAACCAGTTTTACTCACCGGTAACCAGATATCTGATTTTAACAACACTACGTAACTATCTTTCTCTTTGAGCTCTATTTTGGTTACCTGTGCGAGATTAATGATGTATGACCGATGTATGCGGATAAACTGGCTCACATCGAGTGTTTGTTCGAAATAAGCCATTGTTTTATTTTTGTAAAAAGCACCATCTACCGTACTCAATTTCACATAATCATCATCCGCTTCGAGGTAGTTGATATCAGCGACAGGAATAATCTTTATTACGCCATCTTTTTTAACCACTACCCTATTGTTTTGCGCCGGACTTAAAGCTGCAGCATCCAAAACAGCCTCGGTATTTGCGGTTTGGTTTAATTTGTTGGGTATTTTTTTAATCGCGGCATCAAAACGCGATTTATCAATAGGTTTCAGCAGATAATCTACTGCATTAACTTCAAAAGCTTTAATCGCAAACTCATCGAAAGCAGTGGTAAAAATTACCGCAGGTTTATCTTCAACCAGTTCGAGCATTTCGAAACCACTGATTTTGGGCATCTGGATATCCAGAAAAATTAAATCAGGCTTATGCAAGGTAATCGCTTTTAAGCCTTCAAACCCATCACCACATTCGGCTACAATTTCTATTTCTGCATGATCTGAAAGGTAATATTTTACAATATCTCTTGCTAAAGGCTCATCGTCAATTAGTATTGTTCTGATCATTTTTTTGTGGAATTTTTAGGGTTGTAATATATAAATTATTTGCCTCAATATCGGTTTGCAACAGATGAGTATTCGCAAATAACAGATATAACCTTCGTTTTATGGCAGTTAAACCAAATCCTGTCCCTCCCGCTGCTTTCATTTCCGGATCGAAAGGATTTTGTACACGCAACTGCAGAATGTTGTGTTCAACCGTAACATCTACTTTAATAGTAATGCCGGCAGAAGTATTGTAAAGGCCGAATTTTATGGCATTTTCTACAATAGGCTGCAACAATGTACCGGGCAAACAAAGGTTTAAGGTATCTTCGGCAACATTTACTTCGATATTTAACCTATGGCTAAACCTTACCTTCTCAATATCCAGGTACAACTGAATATACTCCATTTCTTCTTCTACCGAAACCCACAATTCATCATCACGTTTTAAAGTTCCACGAAGAAAAGAAGCCAGTTTGGTAATCATTACCCCTGCCTCTTTCGGGTTTACCATGGTTAAGGCAAATACCGAGTTTAAGCTGTTAAAAAGGAAGTGTGGTTGTAATTGGTGCCTTAATTTATTCAGTTCGGCCTCTTTAGCCAAACTTTTGACCGCAGAAAGCCTTTCGTGCGTTTCTGATTGTTCTTCTAACCTATACCATAGAATATTGGCCAAAGCACACCAGGCCAAACACATAAATGAAATCAATCCCCTAAAAGCAAAAGAAAAATTGTAGAAATCTTTATACTCTTTATAATCGGCAAAAATATAGAGCACTGCATATTTAGCAGCAAAAATAATTACAAAGGTAAGTGCAAGCGTAATAATGAGCACATACAATATCCGTTCATTTTTAGGTTGATAGTAACCCAGCATATTGCTGATACCAATACAGGCCAGGGCCAGTAAAAAATTATTGATCAGGCTATCCGTTACCGAAATCCACCACGAAAAATTTACTACATAATGCAATCCAACACCACACAGTACAGTCCATACTATTGCAATGGAAAGGGATGTTTTCTGTATTTGCGGAACGGATAAAGGTCTAGTTGTCAAAATGGTTTTGATTAGTTAATGATTTATTGTGGTGTTTCAGCTTTTCCAGATAATGGTCTACTGATTTCGGCTCAACAATTTTCGAACTGATTTCCACACCATCGGTAAGTTCTGCCACTTCCGATATTCCACCTACACCGATAAACTTCCATACTACTTTTTCTCCCTGGCAATTGTTAAAAGAGGGATTAAAATGAACGGCATTTAATTTGGCTTTATCTAAGGCCTGCGTTATACTTTCTGCTAGGATTAAACGCGTTTGCTCATTAAACTGGGGACTATGTTTCCCCTCACCACAAATTACCTGATAGATACAATTTACTGCAAACCATTTCATAGGCGATGTTTTATTAAATGTTTAGAAACTTTTTATCTCAATCCCCCCAAACAGTGCTGTCCCATCTAAAATTAATGTTTTTGTCATTTCAGCTACTGGCATCAAATGCGATCTTTTATCTTCCACGCTACCGAACAATGCAGTAACGTTCGATTTTATGGCCCAATTTTGCGGCACAATTAGTTTTACGCCTCCAAAAACAGCAGTAACATCAAGCGATACCGTTTCGGGGAAATCAGCCTGCGTCATTACAATATCCGCCCCTCCAAATACAGCCGTAATATCACCCCCCTGAAAGTTTTTAGAATAAACCGTTTGATTACTGCCTCCAAATACCGCCATTACATCAATAACATCGTTATTATTTGCGTTTTTGTCATCGGTGGCAGTGCCAAAATCAAATTCAGGTCTATTCTTGTCTTTACGTTTTTTCTTAAAAAAAGCATTATCCTTTGGCCTGAAGATTAAGAAACCGCCTACTATTACCAAACCCATTCCCAAGGCATATTTAGAAAGATCAAAATTTAATCCCGGTATATTGGTTAAAGTATTATAAGCACCAACCAAAATTAAAACCAGCCAGCCTATTCCTTTAAAGTTACGACGAACACCGATAAATACACCTAAAACGATTAAAAAATTAGACCAACTAAAAATCCATCTCGGAATATTTAGCCCCATATTGTTTAATAAAAATGCAAACCCTATAATTACGATGAGGAAACCCCTCCAAACCCTTCCCGAATTTTTAAGCTGGTTGTTATCGTTATGATTAATATTTTCCATGTGTGTTCATATTTAATAATCCAAAAGTATTGATAAGCACCCGAACCAAATAGATGATCCATGCAACAAGCGCATAAATGGCGGTAAGTAACCTTATTTTATCGGTGAAAATATTTTTGTTATTTTGAGATATGAAAATTTCCCTGTTTATAATGATGTTTACAATTTCTACCGGCTTATGTGCGCAGGAAATTAATAAGCAGTATAAGATTTACGATGTAAAAAAGCAGAAAACAATTTCGATAGATGAAATTGTTAATGATATGAACACAACTGATGTTTTATTTTATGGCGAAGACCATAACGATTCTATAGGACATTACCTGGAAGCAGAACTCTTTAAAAAACTTAACACCAAATACCCAAAAACAGCATTATCGTTAGAAATGTTCGCTACAGATGTACAGCCGGAAATGGATGAATTTTTGGCAGGCGTAATTTCTGAAAAGAATTTTATAAAAGAAGCCAGGGCATGGGGAAACTATAGCGACTATAAACCTATGGTAGATTATGCCAAACAGCACCAACTCCGGGTAATTGCGGCAAATGCAGCCACGCGCTATAGCAACGCAGTTACCATGGGTGGATTGAAAGCGTTGGAAAAATTTCCTAAAACATCATTTAATTTTTTGCCATCATTGCCTATCGATACCGCACATGGCAGATATTATGAAAAGTTTAACGAAACCCTGGGCGGCCATAACATGGGGACGATGAAAATTTATCAGACTCAAAATTTATGGGATGCTACAATGGCGTGGGCTATCAACAAATTTATTAAAGCCAATAAAGGAACAAAAGTATTACAGCTTAACGGGCGTTTTCATAGTGATGAAAAATTGGGCACCTTAGCAAAACTGGCAAAAGCCAACCCTAAATTAAAAATCCTGAACATTTCATCTTTTTCTGATGAAAGCTTTTCCAATCCTGATTGGGGAAAATTTACAAATCTTGGCGATTACATTATTATAACCAATCCAGCCGTAAAAAGAAGTTATCAATAACAAAAAAGCCGTCTCGATGTATTAACGAAACGGCTTTTATGTATTATGCTTTAGCTTTTAGCAAATCTCTTATTTCTGCTAAAAGCACTTCTTCTTTTGTTGGTACAACAGGTGCAGTAACAGCCACCGCTTCTTCTTTCTTCTTCATTCTGTTTATGGCTTTAACCATAATAAAAACAATAAGTGCCAGCAGCAGAAAATTGATGGCAACCGTAATAAAATTGCCATAGGCAAAAATTGCAGCATCGGGGGCAGCTTTTTTCGCATCAGCTAGTGAGGCTCCTGCCGGGATAAGTTCTGCACCTTTTCCCATAGCAAAATAAATGCTGCTAAAATCTGGCTTACCAACCATGGCGGCAACAACCGGCATAATCAAATCTTCAATTATACTGGTAACGATTTTACCAAAGGCACCGCCAATAATTACGCCGACAGCTAAATCGAAGGCATTACCTTTTACGGCAAACTCTTTAAATTCTTTTACAAACCCCATATTTTGTTTAGTATTAGTTTAAATATTTACTAAAGTAGCAAACATTAAATTCAATACAAACGTTTAGGAAATAATTTTAAAACCAAACATATCGATAGCATTTAAGGCAAATCAGCATAATATCTGAAATCTATTGTTTATTTTTGGCCCATTCTTTTATAATTAATATGCTAAAGCAACACTTACAACAAAAATTATTACAAAAGTTATCACCTCAACAAATACAGTTTATCAAGCTGTTACAGGTGCCAACCGTTGCTTTAGATACCCGCGTAAAAGAAGAACTGGAAGAAAATCCGGCACTTGAAGATCCGAGTTTAATGACCCAGGATGAGCCAAAAAGCGAATACGACGACTTAAACGACGGTCCGGAAGATTACGAACAGTCATCAGAAGATACCAGCATGGACGAATTTAATGTAGATGATTATTTACAGGATGATTCGGCAAACGATTATAGCACCAATTATAACAATGGTGACGACGACGAGGAGAAAAAAGAAACGCCAATCGCTATTGAAAGTACTTTTTTTGAAAGTTTACAAGAGCAGCTCGACCTTATTCCCCTTTCCGATCAGGATTTTATCATTGGAAAGCAAATAATAGGAAGTTTAGATGATGATGGTTATTTACGCCGCCCGCTAGGTTCGATGATTGATGACCTTGCTTTTTCGCAAAATGTGATGGTTGAGGAAGAAGACGTACTGGAAATGTTAAAACTGATTCAAAGTTTTGATCCTCCGGGTATTGGTGCGAGAGATCTGAAAGAGTGTTTATTGATTCAGTTAAAGAGAAAAGATCCGGGCAACCCCATCATTATCAAAGCAATGAATGTGGTAGAAAACTACCTTGATGAATTTACGCGTAAGCATTACGATAAACTAGAAAAAAGTTTAGGTTTAGATAGCGAAGAACTAAAAGAGGTTGTAAACGAAATTTTGCGTTTAAACCCTAAACCGGGTGATGCCAACCAGGTAACCACCAAACAAATGCAGATTATTCCTGATTTTCACATCAGCAATAATGACGGTGTATTAATTCTTACTTTAAACTCAAAAAATGCTCCTGAATTAAAAGTAAGCCGTTCGTACCAAGAAATGTTTGAGCATTACGATAAAGCTTCATCAAAAGATAAAAAACTAAAAGAAGCCGTTCAGTTTGTTAAACAGAAATTAGACTCGGCCAGGTGGTTTATAGATGCCATTAAACAAAGACAACAAACTTTGTTAAAAACGATGAATGCCATTATGCATTATCAATATGAATACTTTTTAACAGCTGATGAGCGTAAAATGCGCCCGATGATTTTAAAAGATATTGCTGATAAGATTGATATGGATATCTCAACCGTATCAAGGGTGGCCAACTCTAAATATGTACAAACAGAATTCGGTACGTTTTTGTTAAAATCATTTTTCTCAGAAGCCATTCAAACCGAAAATGGCGAAGAAGTTTCGAATAAAGAAGTTAAAAAAATATTGGAAGATTGTATCGGTAACGAAGACAAACGTAAACCTTTGGCAGATGAAAAGCTAACCGAAATTTTAAAAGAAAGAGGTTACAATATTGCGCGGAGAACGGTTGCTAAATACCGTGAGCAGATGAATATTCCAGTTGCAAGGTTAAGAAAAGAACTATAGGTCAGTTTGTAGTTTTTGATTTTCGGTTTTTAGTTTACTACAAATTTTCTAAAACTTAAATGGCGAACTTTATAATTGACCTCCGATCCCAATCGTTTGCCCTCTGACCCTAATCGTTTGACCTCTGACCCCAATCGTTTGCCCTCTGACCCCAATCGTTTGCCCTCTGACCCTAATCGTTTGACCTCTGACCCCAATCGTTTGCCCTCTGACCCCAATCGTTTGCCCTCTGACCCCAATCGTTTGACCTCTGACCCCAATCGTTTGCCCTTTGACCCCAATCGTTTGCCCTCTGACCCTAATCGTTTGACCTCTGACCCCAATCGTTTGCCCTCTGACCCTAATCGTTTGACCTCTGACCCCAATCGTTTGCCCTCTGACCCCAATCGTTTGACCTCTGACCCCAATCGTTTGACCTATGACCCCAATCGTTTGACCTCTGACCATAATCGTTTGACCTTTGACCTCAATCGTTTGACCTCTGACCCCAATCGTTTGCCCTTTGACCTCAATCGTTTGCCCTTTGACCTCAATCGTTTGACCTCTGACCCTAATCGTTTGACCTAAAAGCTCCGACTCACTACTTAAAAGCTCCGACTCACTACCTAAAAGCTCCGACCCGTTACCTAAAAGCTCCGACCCGCTACCTAAAAGCTCCGACTCGCTACCTAAAAGCAACTTATCTGCTATTGTTGGCTATGGTGCTTTAACTACAGTGATATCTTGCGCCAGCATAGGAAATGATGGAAGGAGAAAACGTTAAAGCTTTATCGTTACCTTTTCCTTCCATCGTTGCATTGAGGCAGCACACACTTTCCGCCCCCTTCGGCGGAACTTGTGCTGACGACCAAAAAGCTTTAACGAATTTATCCGACATCAGTTCCAAGCCTTTCAGTTATGCCTGGGTGTTTGTTGTTTTTATAGGTAGTCATGCTTTCGCTGCGCTCAGGTTTGTTACTTTTTTATCATGAAAAAGGTAAGAGCCATTCGGTGGCTGACCTGTACCGATTTCATATTGGTAACCGAGGCAAACCCGAGCGAAGCGAAAGTATTAAGATTCCCCCATGTGCGAGAATGACGGCCGTATTAGAAACATTACTGAAAAGATTGCTTCAGCTCGCTCTCCCCCAGCTTCGCAATGACGAATTTAACGCATTTCCTGCATCATGCTATTTGAATTATGCTATCTCCTCCATGCTTTCCGGCATAGGAAATGATGGAGGGAGAAAACGTTAAAGCTTTTATCAATACCTTTTCCTCTATCACTGAATTGAGGCAGCACACACTTTCCGCCCCCTTCGGCGGAACTTGTGCTGACGACCAAAAAGCTTTAACGAATTTATCCGACATCAGTTCCAAGCCTTTCAGTTATGCCTTGGTGTCTGTTGTTTTTATAGGTAGTCATGCTTTCGCTGCACTCAGGTTTGTTACTTTTGGGCCAAGCCAAAAGTAAAAGCCCCCTCGGTGGCGGCCAACCGAGGCAAGCCAGAGCGGAGCGAAAGCATTAAGATTCCCGCATGCGCGAGAATGACGGCCGTGTTAGAAGCATTACTAGAAAGATTGCTTCAGCTCGCTCTCTCCCAGCTTCGCAATGACGAATTTAACGCATTCCCTGCATCATGCTATTTGCACCTCGCTATTTGAATTATGATATCTGCTCCCTGCTTTCCGGCATAGGAAATGATGGAAGGAGAAAACGTTAAAGCTTTATCACTACCTTTCCCTTCATCACAGTATTTGAGGCAGCACCCACTTTCCGCCCCCTTCGGCGGAACTTGTGCTGACGACCAAAAAGCTTTAACGAATTTATCCGACATCAGTTCCAAGCCTTTCAGTTATGCCTTATTGTTTGTTGTTTTTATAGGTAGTCATGCTTTCGCTGCGCTCAGGTTTGTTACTTTTGGGCCAAGCCAAAAGTAAAAGCCCTTCGGTGGCTAACCGAGGCAAACCCGAGCGTAGCGAAAGCATTAAGATTCCCGCATGCGCGAGAATGACGGCCGTTTAGAAACATTACTAAAAAGATTGCTTCAGCTCGCTCTCCCCCAGCTTCGCAATGACGAATTTAACGCATTACCTGCATCATGTTATTTAAACCTCGCTATTTGAATTATGCTATCTGCTCCCTGCTTTCCGGCATAGGAAATGATGGAAGGATAAAACGTTAAAGCTTTCTCGATACCTTTCCTTCCATCGTTGCATTGAGGCAGCACACACTTTCCGCCCCCTTCGGCGGAACTTGTGCTGACGACCAAAAAGCTTTAACGAATTTATCCGACATCAGTTCCAAGCCTTGATTTTTGGTTACCTTTTTATCAAGAAAAAGGTAAGAGCCCCCTCGGCGGCGGTGAGCCGAGGCAAGACTGCGAGAATGGCAAGCCCGAGCAAACTAGCCAAAATAGCGACCGCATTACGATTCCCGCATACGCGAGAACGACGACCGTGTTAAAAACTTACTAAAAAGATTGCTTCGGCTCGCTCTTTCCCAGCCTCGCAATGACGGATTTAACGCATTCCCTCAATGTTTTAAACAGCAGAAAAGTTTTTGAAATACTCCCGATAGCTATCGGATCAGCATGACAATCGCCTTAGGCATAGAGACGAACATGTATGTAAAACCGAGCTACCGCATTACGATTCCCGCATGCGCGAGAATGACGACCGTTTAGAAACATCACTGAAAAGATTGCTTCAGCTCGCTCTCCCCCAGCTTCGCAATGACGAATTTAACGCATTTCCTGCATCATGCTATTTGAATTATGCTATCTGCTCCCTGCTTTCCGGCATAGGAAATGATGGAAGGATAAAACGTTAAAGCTTTATCGTTACCTTTTTCTTTCATTACTGAATTGAGGCAGCACACACTTTCCGCCCCTTCGGCGGAACTTGTGCTGACGACCAAAAAGCTTTAACGAATTTATCCGACATCAGTTCCAAGCCTTGATTTTTGGTTACCTTTTTATCAAGAAAAAGGTAAGAGCCCCCTCGGTGGCGGTGAACCGAGGCAAGCCCGAGCGGAGCGAAAGCATCACGATTCCCGCATGCGCGAGAATGACGGATTTATGGTGCTAGCAAGTCCAAAGATCTCTCCGCTACGGTCGAGATGACGATATTATACATCCCTTCAATGCTGAAAAACTACAAACAGCTCCCCCTCATCACCACATTTTAATATAAGACGGTACTTTATAAATATTATTCAGCAACAGCCCTAAAACAATTTCATGACTCCCACTACTTACCTGGTTCAGTTCCGAAGTAGTAAAATCGTAAGAGTAGGTTAAGTTAACCATTTTACCAATATTAAAACCCGCCATTGCGGCAAAAGAATCATCTTTACGGTAGCTCGCACCCAACCATATTTTATCTTTAAAAGCCAGTTTCAGGTTTAAATCGACAGATACCGGTGCTGGAGAAACGTATTTAAACATCACCGACGGGATAGCTGCAATTTCATCATCAACAAAAAATTTATATCCCGCTGTGGCAAAATAATGCGGCACTTCCTTTCCTAAATTATAATTATTATCACCTGAAAAACTTAGTTTTTGTGGCAAAATCTGCTGAACAGATAAACCTGCAAATAACCTTGCGCCGTATAACCATAAACCAATACTTAAATCAGGCTTAATCTGGTTAACCAAGGCTCTGTTTAATACCGGATCAATCGGCATATCAAAAGTAAGTGCATTAACATCCAATGATATACTCGAAATCCCAGCGGCAATACCAGCCGATAAGTTAAAATTATTGCTTAACTGCAAATGGTAAGCATAGGTAACATTTGCATCCAACCTTTTTATCGGCCCGGTTTTATCCAGCACAGCTGTAACCCCCATCCCATGATGTGAAGGCGACGACATGTAGTTTTGCATGTAATTCCGATCCATCGGATTTCCGGTTTGCTCCGGAAAAGAAGTTAACGCATTACTCCATAATTGCTTATCTCCCAAAGCCCAATGTGCAGAAACAAAAGATGTTTGCGGCGCATCGGTAATACCCGACCACTGCTTGCGGTAACCTGCTTTAAAATCAAGGTAATTTTCGATGCCCGAAAGTGCCGGATTTAATAAATATTGATTAAAAATGTACTGGGTATATTGTGGTTTTTGTTGCGCAAAAGCTTTAACCGACACTAAAAGTGCAAATATGAAGATGATTCTTTTCAATTTTATCTGATTATAGTAAGCGGTCCGGTTATAGTTTTCCTGCCATTACGCGGATTTATAATAAAGTAGTAAACCCCTACAGGTAATGGTTCGTTCTGGTAGGTACCATCGAATGGAATTTTATACCCAGTACTAAAAAACACCTTATTTCCGTTTCTGTTAAAAACTTCTACAGTTGCATTTGGATAAGATTCTAAATACTTAATAATCCAGGTATCGTTTACATTATCCCCATTTGGCGTAAAAGAATTTGGAGGCGTTAAAACCTGTAGTACCTTAACCAATACTTTTGAAGTGGTTACACAACCTTCGGGCTGCGTAGTGGCCGTTAAAGTATACTCAGTATCCTCATCCGGCGAGGCCACCGGATTTAAGACATCGGTTCTATTCAGCCCCTTTGCCGGAGCCCATTCGTATTTTAAATTATTTCCTTCAGCACTTGCCGGAATTTCAACTTGTCCGCCAGCCAAAAGATAAATCAGCGTACCAGCATTAGCCACTGGCGATTTGTATACTGTAATGGTATTTGAAATGGAAGTGGAACAGCCATTATCTCCGGTAAAGGTAAAAGTAATGGTGTGTGGCCCAACTCCGGCTATTTTAGGGTTAAAAGTGCCATTTGCACGCATACCATCACCACTGTATACGCCGGGAGGCCCATTCAGTTCTAATCCGGTTTTCTGTTTGCCTTGCGTGATTAAAACCGTACCATCGGCCTCACAAACAGGGGGAATATCATCAAATACCAATTGAGGAACTGGTTTTAAGGTAAGTGTTTGATCTGAAAATTTAGAACAGTTTTCTCCTGAATAAGCTACAAGCCTGATGGTAAAAGTTTGGTCGGCAGCACCACCAAAGTTATCATATTTAAGAACAAAAATTTCGTTATCATCCGGATAATTGATTGTTTTATAAATGGAAGATTCCCTGCCAAAATCTCTGTAAATTTCAATCTTTGTAATGCGACCGGTAAATACAGAAGCAGTATTCTTAATCAAAATATCTTCGGTTGCGCAGCTATTATTATTTATAATTTCAAAATCAGCAGCTTTTACATCACCATTAACATTAAAGGTTTGCGCGAAAGATGTTTCACAGCCTTCAGCATTTTTAAGACTTAGTGTAACCGTGTAAACTCCTAAACTTGTTGGCGTAAAAGCCCCATCAAAACCGGTAGATGTAGCAACTGTATTGCCATTAAAGGCATAAGTCCATTTTGCAGTTAAACCTGTTGTACTAACATCGGTATTTTTAGAAGTATTTTTAAACCTGGCTACCCCATCAGCCAAACAGAAATCAGGAAGTGTAAAATTCAAATCCTTAGGAGGATCATACACATTTATATTAACGCGCTTAACATTTGAGCACCCAAGATCACTTTCAACAGTTAAAGTAATGGTATAAGCACCAGGAGCAGCATATTGATGCACAGGGGCTACATGATTATCCGTTATTGCAGGAGTACTTCCATCACCAAAATTCCAGGTCCACTTTACAATGGTTCCGGTGGCCTCGATGCTTGATTGATCTGTTAAAACAGTTGGCGTATTGGTGCACAATCCGTTCACATCAAAATTGGCCAATGGCGAAGGATTTATTAAAATTTCGACAGGATCCGAAGTATCCGAACAATTCGAACCCGTGGTAACAGTTAACCTTACTATATATTTACCTGCTTTGGTATAAATGTGCTCCGGATTTTGTGCGGTAGCAGGCGTACTACCATCACCAAAATCCCATAACCACTTGGTTACAGCGAAATCGGCATTATTAGGTATGCTCGCATCTGTAAATTTCACAGCAGCATTTGAACAACCAACAACAGGATCAAACTTTGCAGTCGGAAGATCGTAAATATTAAACGTATAATTTGTTGTTAAATCACCCGATACGCATGACGATGTATTGGGCACATGGGCAACAATTTCTAAACTGTGCTTACCTTTTTCAGCATAGGTTTTGGTATAAGGCGATTCAAAAGTAAAGATGTTCGATCCATCAGGCAAAGTTTTAGTTTCGATAAGCACGGGTGGATTTTGATTAATAACAGTTTCATTATCCAGCGACCAATTGATGTAATCAGGCTTATATGGAAGCGAAAGCTTAATATTGTACGTTTCCCCAACGCATCCGTTTTGTCCCTCTTCATTTTTAGCAGTATTAAAAACTGTGAGGTAGTTGTTCGACGATAAATTTGTACCCGCAGAATAAGCATAAGATTCATGATCGCCAAAGCCATAAGCAATCGCATTAAAACCATCATCAGCGGTAAGCGTTATACTCTCCGCATTAACAGGTATTTGTGTGTAAGAATAAGTAGGATTACCATCCAATACCGTCCAGTTGGTACCAGGGGCTATCCCATTATACCTAAAGCCCGCTATCTTGTCAGTCTTAATTAATACGTTTACATATTTGTTGCTAATATTCTGTAAACCAGATGAAAAAACGGTAACACTTTTAATGTTAAATTCTATCGGGTTCAAGATTACCATTTCAGGATCGCCGATTATCCCCCCTCCGCTGGCTGCAGAACAATCTTGCGATAAGGAGTACTGCGCTACACTGATTAACTTATTAGCAGTGATAAAAGTAGAAGCTGTTAACTGATCGCTTTCTATAAATCTGCCTTTATTAACGGTGTAGGTATTGCCATTATAAGTAACACTGGTATTGTCTTCCTGAGCAAGAATCCTGACGATGTATTTCCTGTTTATAAAAGGTACAACACCATAATTTTTTCCCCAACTGTTTGTAGCATAAAGCTGCTGGAACAATGGATCCTGAGAAGTATTACACACAATACCTATTACCGAAGTTCCAGAAAATGCAGCAAAACGTTTGCAGGATGATGTTGCGGGATCAGTTTCTACAAAAACCCCAGTCAAATCCTGTGTTCCCGAAGCCAGATATTCATAAACGTCGCCAGCCTTATGTAGGGTTATAGGTATTGTTGTATTATTGCTTTCATGTAAAATAATATTTGTTTCATCTTCTACCGCCATTAAGGTTAAAAAATTATTTCCACCGCTGCTTTGGGTAAAGTTCATGGAATAATATGTTTGCCCTAAAGTTTCGAAAGGCAAAATTAAAGAAGCCGCAGACCTTGCTGCACCATAAATATGCGTGTAAACAGAAACCTTTGGTTTGCCATCTGTAACCTTAACATGTATCCCCTTATTTGTTAAAACCTGGTTTGCCTCTGTTTGTCCATCAATATAGGCATTGGCTCTTGGTACATCAAACCTAACAGCTGTATTGGCAGGGATAACTTTAGTAACCGGGGCAGCGTTTCCGCAGGTAACAGTTACCTCTGAAGTGGATCTTGAAGTAACAAAAACCGCTATATTTCCATATGGAACTACGCCATTAACAGCTCTTGAGGGCACATGGGTTGGAAAAACCGTCCAAAAATCAGTTCCTTCATTAGAAATATTTTGTCCGAATGCTTTAAGAAAAAACAAAGACACCAATAAAACCAATAACCAATGCCTTTTCATTACCTATCAGTTTAGTTGAAAACGTTATACATTTTTGTTTGATATAGTAGGCAATATACTACAAATCAGCACACAAGAAAAACAATTACTGCAATTTAACAAATTTGAAGCAAATAGCACCTGAGGAGTATTCAATTAGCAGTTTAGGGAATAATTTTGCAAAAAAAATCCTTTGAAATCGGATAGAACAGAAAACAAAAAAGCCAATCTTATTAAAATTGGCTATAATATAAATATTCAGTTGTTACTTTGATCGGATTGATCTCCGCTCCCATATTTTGCAGAGAAATCTTTTGCTTGCTCATCCGCATTAACGTTGTTATGATCTTCCGGTTCTAAATTTTCATCTAATCGATCATTCCAATCATTCAATCCCTGATCAGGATGTTGTTTATTTTCTTCAGTAAAATCGGATTTAGATTTGGCCTGGTTTTGTTTTTGATTATCCATTTTGAGGTTTATTTCATTTAAAACATCACCTTAACTAGAAAGTTTTATTCACCGCAATTATTTAACCGGAGGTTCATCTTTAGCATCTTTAAATTCCTTAACACTCTTCCCTATCCCACGCATTAACTCTGGTAACTTTTTACCCCCGAAAATGAGCAAAATCACCACTCCTATTAAAATAATTTCTATTGCCGACATATCCCTATATATTTTGAACAATATACGTTAATTCTCCTGAATTGGTTTAATTAGATTTTTGTAATGAGATCCAACCGGAACAAGATGCTTTACCATC
Source organism: Pedobacter sp. AC402 (assembly GCF_979252805.1). NCBI lineage: Bacteria > Pseudomonadati > Bacteroidota > Sphingobacteriia > Sphingobacteriales > Sphingobacteriaceae > Pedobacter > Pedobacter sp. AC402. The sequence goes on from NZ_CEEDAI010000007.1 coordinate 322,187, forward strand.
AGCAAGAAAGATCCTGAAAACATAAAATACCCACACACAATTACAATTTATCTCAGCACTTCAATGAGCAATCCGATAATAGTATATTCTACTTTAAACCCTAAACAGAAATAGCATTTAAAGTTCTTTTTTTAATTTTTGGTACTGCACCATGTCTTAAAAATTCAGCGTAACCTTTTAATTGTTTAATGGATTTAATGGCCTCATATCCTTCATATGATGTTCTGATTTTATTCAGCAACATGGTATCTGTTTTAAACATATCGTTTTCCACTAAAATCCCTTTACTTAAAAAATTTTTAATCAATTCGGCCATCTTCCCATTGGCATAAAGGTGCAGCGGGAGTTTAAACACTTCATTGTTTAGTTTTTCAAAAACGTCATTAATCCAGTTTGCCTCAGTTTCTGCATTTACCGCAATTTTCCCATTTTTTAAAACAATAGCGGTTAAAAATTCGCGTGCGCGCTGGCGCGAAATTATCCCTCCATGCACCCCATCCCGTAAAGTATAATCCAACCGATCTGCACAAAGCGCTGGCAAAGGCTGTTCTAAAATATCAAATGTGCCATATAAAATCTGGTTAACATCATATCCATATTTTAACAATACATCAGGTACTTCCGATTTGCACAAAACCGCTGCAAAAACTTTTTCATGGTAATCTTCATCTGTATTACCAAAAACATAATCGCCAACATGAGAAAAAGCCGTATGCGAAATATCATGTAGCAAACCCGCAATTTGCTCAAGTTCAGAACCACCAAGCATTCTAATCAACATGGTTACTCCGATGGCATGTTCTAAACGCGAATGGCAGATATCAGGATTAACCAAAAATATGGCACCACTTTGATGTACCCCCGCCAATCTTTTTAAAATAGCTGTTTCTAAAAGATCTGAAAATACTTCAGGTAATTCCATTTTGCCGTATAAAAAATCATTAAGCTGAATCATATTTTCAAATTTAAATTTAGGGATTAATCAGGCTCAAAAATACTAAATAATTTAGCTTTATCATTTAAATTTATCCACATTAAAAATAATCAAAGCTAAAATAATTAGCCTAAAAACCAACTTTCAAATATTTTGAAAGCTATTATTACAATTTAATGATCAACAAAGCCTATGGCGAAAAAACAAGCCAGTAAATTAAACGTTATACTTGTAAAAAAACAGCTATGGCAACCGCTCAACAAATAAGAAATGCATATTTAGATTATGTATTAAGCAACAATGAAAAACCAAAATCGGTTTATGTTTTCGCAAAGAAAATTAAAATTACCGAAGCGGATTTTTATCAATTCTTCTCTTCTTTTGAAAGCATAGAAAAAACCATTTGGTTTGAGCTTACGTTTGAAACCATCAGCAAAATAAAAGAACAGGAAGTTTGGCTCCAGTATACAGCAAGAGAAAAAATGCTTTCTTTCTTTTACAGTTACCTGGAAAACCTTAAAAATCAACGCAGTTTTATTATATACAGTTTAAAAAATCACCGCGGTAAATTTGCTACCCCTGATGTTTTAGCCGGTGTAAAACCCATTTTTGAAAACTTTGCACAGGAGATTATTGAAGAAGGTTTAGACAGCGGAGAACTTGCCGAACGCCGTTTTTTAAGCAAAAGATATAAAGATGCCTTATGGATCCAATTTGCTTTTATTGTTAATTTCTGGATTAACGATGACAGTGAAGGTTTTGAAAAAAGTGACGAAGCAATAGAAAAAGGCATTAACGTAACCTTTGATCTTTTTCAGCATTCGCCAATTGACAATTTACTAGAATACGGCAAGTTTTTATCTAGAAATGGAAAGTTTGCAGATAAGATGAGGTTTTAAACGATAAATGAAGACACAAAAAAGTATTCCTACCACGAAAGTAGAACGCTCTGCAAAATTTGTTAAAACAGGAATCCAAATCGGGGGCAATTACATAAAACATTATTCAAAAAAACTGTTCAATCCGGATATGGATCGCGATCAGTTGAATGAGGATAATGCAACAGACATTTATAAATCGCTAAGCGAACTAAAAGGAAGTGCTTTAAAAATTGCACAGATGCTGAGCATGGATAAAAATATCCTGCCAAAATCTTACGTCGATAAATTTACACAATCGCATTACAATGCCCCACCCCTTTCTGGTCCTTTAATTGTACGCACATTTACCAAAAATTTCGGCAAAACACCTGAAGATATTTACGATAGTTTTAACCTTATTTCGAGCAATGCCGCCTCAATTGGCCAGGTTCATCAAGCCATGCTCAATGGAAAAAAACTTGCAATAAAAATTCAATATCCAGGGGTTGGCGACAGTATTTCTTCTGATTTGAAGCTGGTAAAACCTTTCGCATTCCGTTTACTCGGCATGTCTGAAAGGGAATTAAATGTTTACATTAAAGAAGTTGAAGAACGTTTATTGGAAGAAACAGATTATGAACTGGAAGTTAAACGCTCCATTGAATTTTCTGAAGCCTGCAAAAACCTCAATCATGTTGTATTTCCAAAATATTATCCAGAGCTATCAGGAAAACGGATTATTACCATGGATTGGATTGAAGGGCTGCACTTAAAAGAGTTTTTACAAACAAATCCTTCGCAGGAATTGAGGAACAAAATTGGCCAGGCCCTTTGGGATTTTTATAATTTTCAACAACACGAACTCAGGGCAGTACATGCCGATCCACATCCGGGAAATTTTATGATTACCCCTGATGAAAACCTTGGCGTAATCGATTTTGGATGTATTAAAGAGCTACCTGATGATTTTTACTATCCATTTTTCGCATTAATTTCTACTGATGTGATTAACGATAAAAACAAAACGGTTGATGCCTTTAGAAAACTGGATATGATTCATACAGATGATACTCCGGAACAAGTAGAATTTTACCACAAATCCTACAAGGAAATGATCAGCCTGTTTGCAAAACCATATATCAGTGAGTCTTTTGATTTTAGCAAACCTGATTTCTTCGAGCAACTGTATATTTATGGTGAAAAGATTTCCAAAATGCCTGAGTTTAAGCAAGCCCGTGGCGTAAAACACTTCATTTATGTAAACCGCACCAACTTTGGTTTATATACCATATTACATGAGTTGAAAGCAACTGTTAAAACAGATACTTTTAAACCACATGTTAATCTTTAAAAAGAAATATAAACCGTCATTCTCTAGTAATTGGGAATGACGATGATCTATAATTCAGAAAAATCTTTTTTAAGCGGTCCCTCAATGTTACTATCAGCACCTCACTATCTGGTATAAGAAATGATTGTATTTTATTAAGCGTTTTTCTTTACCACTTCTACCATATGGTCGATATCGAATGGCTTTTCGATATAATCATCAGCTTTGCAATCTTCAGCCTGCTGTGGGAGATTGTTGGATGTAGAGGTTAATACGGCAGATACATCTTCAGTATCCGGATCAGATTTTAATGCTTTAATTACTTCCGAACCTTTTTTTCTTCCTTTGATGTGGTCATCTACAATAACAAGGTCTGGATCTATTCTATCTATATTGTCTATCGGTTCAGTGGTAAGTGATGCTGTAACATCAAAACCTTCTTCTTCCAATACCTGGTCCATTATATCAAGGATATCTTTATTATCCTGAACAAGTACAACCTTTTTCTTCATAAATAAAACAGACTAAAATCTTGTTAAATATAAAGAAAAACTAGAATCCTGGAATGCTTCTTAAAATATTTTACAATTGGAAAAGAAAATTTCAAGTTTTCGTCTTGAATTAATGCCTGTTCGTCGACTATTAGTTATCGGTTGTATAATAATGCAATATGGCCTGCAACGTTTTTCATTTCATGGCGTCTTATCTACAAAACTTAAACAAAAACACTTAAACATTTAAATAACAATTAATTAACATTTAATTTTTAAATAAAGATATTATGAAAACCTCATTCAAAACCCTAATCGCAACTTCATTAACAGCAATCGTTCTTACTTCAGCTGCATTTACCACAAGTGTATCAGCAAGAGAAAAAGATCCTGAAAACATTATCAAAATTGCCGCTTTTAAAAGAGTTTCTGTAAAAGGAAATATCGAGCTAACCATTATACAGAGAAATGCTATCGGTGTTGCATATAATGATGACAATACCGGAACCGCTAAAGTGATGCAAGATGGAGACAATTTAAAAATTACATCAACCAGCATTGAAAAAGTAAAACTAACAATTTATGTAAACGACTTCTACAGAATTGAAGCATCAGAAAATGCCGTTGTTAAAACTGAAGGAAAATTAACTACAAAATATCTTCAAATCTTTTTAAAAGGAAATGCCCATGCAGAAATCAATACCAGCACTGAAGGTTTATATACTGTAATTGCAGAAAATGCAGATTTAAAATTAAGCGAGCTTTACCGATAACCATTCATTGGTGATGGGCAACTCCCAAAAACTAACCATAGATAGGTTTGCAGCTTTAAAAACCAACATCAGTTCGATAGAAACTGTTGCGGTAGAAAAAGAGATTGCCTCAATTAAATAACATTAAAACACACTAATGAAATAAGGCTTTCTGATCTGATCAGAAAGCCTTTTATTTTTTCACCAATAATGATTTGAAGTAATATTCACAAAACGAAAGATGGCCTACAATTAAAAAAATTATTGAAGCAAAATAAGGCTAGTGATGTGCGTAAGCGGTTTCCAATTCGGCAACTTCTACTTCGCCATCGGCAGTAATTTCCAAAAGCTTTACTGCTTTTAGTTCATTTACCATCACCGGATCGTATTTAGCACGAACTTTAACATAGTTTTTTGTAAACCCATGCATGTAACCTGATTTTTGATCAGCTTCGAAAAGCACTTCTCCTTCAGTACCAATTTGCGATTGGTAGAAAGCCCTGCGTTTTTTATCAGATAAGATATGGAGCATTTTACTCCGTTCATTGCGTACGCTACCGGCAACAACACCTTTCATTTCGGCAGCAGCCGTAAGTTCACGTTCTGAATAGGTAAATACATGCAAATAAGAAATATCAAGTTGGTTTAAAAACTGGTAAGTATCCAGGAAATCTTCTTTGGTTTCGCCAGGAAATCCAACGATAACATCTACACCAATACAGCAGTGTGGCATTACCTCTTTAATTTTAGCAACACGCTCTACATATAAATCGGTACGGTACCGACGGCGCATTAAACCTAAAATTTTATCAGAACCTGATTGTAAAGGAATATGAAAATGTGGAACAAATCTTTTTGATGTAGCCACAAACTGAATGATTTCATTACTTAAGAGATTAGGCTCAATTGATGAAATACGGATTCTTTCAATTCCTTCAACCTCATCCAAAGCTTTAACAAGGTCGAAGAATTTATCTTCCCGCTGGCCATTACGAATCCCGAAATCTCCCAGGTTTACCCCTGTTAACACAATTTCCTTTACACCGCTTTCGGCAATCATTTTTGCCCGGTTCACCACATTTTCGATGGTATCGCTACGGCTTGCGCCACGGGCCAACGGAATGGTACAATAGGTACATGGATAATCGCAACCATCCTGTACTTTCAAAAAAGTACGGGTTCTATCGCCGATAGAATAAGAAGCAATAAAATTGTGGTTTACTTTTTCTATATTTTGCTGATGAACAACAGCTTTAGGTTGTTTTGTTAAATCGGTAATGTACTCAACAATCCTGAATTTTTCTGCAGCACCTAAAACCATATCAACGCCTTCTATTTCGGCAATTTCCTGTGGTTTTAACTGTGCGTAACATCCTACTATGGTTACAAAAGCATTAGGAGAATATTTTAATGCTTCTTTAACAACTTTACGGCATTTTTTATCTGCGTGTTCGGTTACCGAGCAAGTATTGATCACATAAACATCAGCCTGATCCTGAAACTCTACTACAGCATATCCTGCATCAGTAAATAACCTACCAATGGTTGAAGTTTCTGAGAAATTTAGTTTACAACCTAATGTATAAAATGCGACCTTTTTCATTGAGGTTGCAAAGATAAGAAATTTGTTTGGAGTTGGGAGTTTGCGGCAGTTATACCGCACATATTACAGTGAATTAACAAAAGATAGGTTTAGATTTGAGCGTTTGGAGCTTAAAAATTCCCTAAATAGATTAACTTACGGCAAACATACAACTCAACACGCCCAGCTAATTTTCCTGCCAGCGGTAACTTTCCTGCTCAAAGCCGGCTAAATCCAATACCCTGCTCACAACTGTTCCGGCAACATCTTCAATGCTTTTGGGTAAACTGTAAAAAGAAGGATTTGCAGGACATATTATTCCACCTGCTTCGGTAATAGTTTTCATATTATTGATATGGATTAAACTAAAAGGTGTATCTCTAACCACAGCAATTAACTTTCTACGTTCTTTTAATATTACATCAGCAGCCCTGGAGATCAAATCGTTGGAAATACCATGTGCAATACGCCCTAGCGTACCCATAGAGCATGGAACGATAATCATTGTATCATATTTTGCAGATCCTGATGCGAAAGGGGCATTAAAATCATTTTTATTGTAGAAAGTAAAATCACTGAATTGGTCATAATCCTGGTTTCCAAGCTCAAATTTCCATACTTCTTTAGCATTGTCGCTCATTACTACCCCTACTGCTTCAATCTGGTCTTTAAGTTTCAATAACTGTCCAAATAACACCTTTGCATATATCGAACCGCTAGCTCCGGTAACCGCAACAATCACTTTCTTTTTTATCATCATACAAAAATAGGTTTTGTGAAAGATACTAAATAAAAAAGGGCCAGAACATTGTTCTGACCCTACATCTACCTATGAAAAACATACCCTCGAAAGGGTAAGAACAAATATATATAAATTTTTAAAAAAATATAAGTGAGAAGTGTTAAATCGTGTAAATGACGGACATAAATCAAATACTAAATATAACACACTGAAATACAGGTAAATAATTTTCGCGAAAAATAACAAAAAACTGATTTTTGTGTTAAAAAAGCTTGATTTTATACAACATTATCAAAAAATATGTCTTACAAATCAGTCAATTTTACTCAATAAGGCAATACACCTAATGATTTGCCCTGTAATTTGAGTAATTGCCTTTACAATTATTTGTTATTAACATAACAGTAAATTAAAAATTATCGATGTTAAAATTCATTGAATATTTGTTAAGACGGAGATAAAGCACTCGTACCGGAAGCCAGTTTAGATCTAATTCGGCTCAACGTTTCTAACCTCATGCATAAAAAAGAAGCAATGTATTTTAATGGCACTCTATTGATCAGATCAGGGTAAGATTTCACAAAACGTAGGTATCGTTTTTCGGCTGATTGCAACCTCGAAATTAATGCCCGCTCACAGGCTTGCAGATAATGGAGTTGTGTCATTTTCCGGCTCACATAATTGGCAATATGGTGATTGAGGTATAACTGCTTCGACATGCTGTAAGGCACCGCAATTGCAACCACATCTTCAATGGCCTGCACATATTCTTCGCTTGGCAAAGCTTCATCCCAAAAATTGCTGATGTTGCCTACAAATTCATTTTCCTTGGCAATCCAGGTCGTAATTTCTTTATCGTCATCTTTCATATAACCCCTGGCAACACCATTTAACAACAGGTAGGTGTATTTATCGCGGTGTAGCGGAGATGAAATAAATTTATTCTTTTTAAAACTTACAGGAAAAGTATGGTTGTTGATGATGAACTCTATCTCTGGCGTTAAATCATGAAATGATCTATAAACCCTGATTAATGGGGAGTATCCATTAAATGGCAACCATTTATCTTGTGTATAAATGTTTTCGGGACTCATAAGCTTATCTAAAATGTAACTGCAAACAGCCACCATTTGGTGGCAAACGAAAATACTATCTACCCTTTTTTTGAACAGTAAAATAAACGAAAATGTTTTGCGAAAAGCCCTTTCTTAGTTGAAGTAGCGTGCAATTTCTAGCAAAATACGCCCCTATAGCATGTGTTAGACGTTTTTGTAGTATAAATGTTATACAATTACAGCAAACGGGTTGGCAATTAAAGTCTTAAGAAGTATATTTGGGTAAGCGCCACTTAAATTTATGATCGATTTAACTTCCTCTTTTTTAAAAGCACTATTAAAGCATTCTAAATCGCCGATCATTATATTTAAGATAAAACCAATTCTTGTAGTTGTTGAGCATAATGATGTCTACCGGAATTTAATAGCGCGGATTGGAGTAGATTTAGCTTTTTATGATATCAATATTATTCCCAACCTCATATCCGATCAGGAAAAAGAGTTGTTGATTGAAACTGTTAATCAGGTTAGCGAACGAAAGGAAGAGGCAAACCTGATTATTCATCCCATTTATTCCAATTCGCCGAATGTAAATTGGGAACTGGCATTCTCCCCTGTTTTACAAAGCAACCAGCCTATTGAGTACATCATCTGCTCATTAAAAGAAATACCAACGAATGAAAACGGCATTGAACAGATTTTACTGGAGCTATCAGAAAGTGAAGCCAGGTTTAGAGGTTTTTTTGAGCAGGCACCTTTAGGCATGTGTGTGTTGCGAGGTAAAGAGCTTGTAACTGAATATGCGAATGATAATATTTTAAAACTTTGGGGAAAAACAAGAAAAGAAATCATCGGTATACCCCAAGTTGAGGCCAGGCCTGAATTAGGTTTACAAAAATCGCTATTGAACCGTGTTAAAGGCATTTTTAAAACTGGTGAGCCCCTGGTATTAAATGAGTTGAAGATTGCAACGGCACTTACTGATGGCTTTTTTATTGCCATGTACCAACCTTTAAAAAACGACAAAAATGAAGTAACCAGAATTTTAGTCATTATTAAGGACATTACAGAACAGGTAAATTTTAAAAAAGAGTTGCTTAAGGCGAAAGATATCCTCAAAATAGCCATGGATGCTTCAGAAATGGGCTCCTGGAATATAGATATTGAAAGCCGAAAAGTGCTGTTATCCGATAGGGCACAACAAATTTATGAACTGGAAAGCAATAATTTAAGCATTGAAGAAGCTAAAGCTTTAATCAGCGCTGATGATTTTTCTGCACTTACCGGAGGAATCCGATATGCATTGCACCATCGGAAAGCTTTTAATATAGAATACCGGATTAATATAAATGGTATCAATACCAAAACCAAATGGCTAAGAACGGCAGGTAAAGCCTATTATAATGAAGATGGCAAAGCCATTTACATTGCCGGGGCTGTGCTGGATATTACTGAGCATAAACAGGATGAGATTAGAAAAAACGACTTTATTGGCATGGTAAGTCATGAATTGAAAACACCTTTAACAGCCTTAAGTGCATACGCACAGCTTTTACAATTTAAACTAAAAGATACCGATAATTCTTTTACGATTGAAACGCTCGATAAAATAAATGTACAGTTAAAAAGAATGTCGCTGATGATAGATGGTTTTTTAAATGTATCACTGCTCGAATCTGGCAAAATTTTACTGCATAAAACGGATTTTGATCTGGTGGAACTTATCAAAACTATAGCTGAAGAAAACAGGGTGATTTTACCAAGTCATTTTATACAAGTTGTTGGTTTGGAAGAGATTATTGTAAATGCAGACCGTGAAAAAATTGGCAATGTGATTAACAACCTGATCAGTAATGCTGCCAAATACTCGAAAAAAGAATCGTTAATTGCCATAAAGTGCGAGAAACAAAAAGGCGAAGCAATTATTAGTGTTGAAGATGAAGGTATTGGTATTAAAGAAAGCGATATCCCTAAGCTTTTTGATCGTTTTTATCGCGTAGAAAGTATAAGTACGCAAACCATAGCGGGCTTTGGGGTAGGTTTATATATTTGTGCCGAGGTAATGGAAAGACATAAAGGCAAAATATGGTTAGAAAGTAAATTTGGACAAGGCTCTACATTCTTCTTTAGTTTGCCTGTAGAAGAAATGCTTACGAACGAACGTTAACCAATTCCTGATCAAGTATTACGTTTGCAGCCATTAATCCGTTTCTTGTAAGTACAATTTCAAAAGTAACCTTCGAATTCACAGTGATGTTGACTAAGGTTTCGGCTAAAAGAAACTGAATATCCTGGCCATTTGCATCAATAATAACTCCATAGCCACGTTCATTATCGATCAGTGTAACGTTTCCGTTTCTTCTATCATTCATAAGGTTTTATAAAAAGTGGACAATTATACTAAAAATTCGTAGAATTAAAAATACATCAGCATAAAAATAAGCACAACTTTTAGTACTATTAAATCGTTTTACGAGAATTCCAGTCAACCATTATAAAGTATAAAATTATTGTTCTAATGCTTTACACTTCCGATCAGCAAATTGTTTGTATTAATTGATTAAATATGAATCCCTTGGTGATTTATAATTACTAAAGGATAAAATAATTCGCAAAAAGCGTATTAAAACAAAGAATTACGCAACTAACTGATTAGCATATTGTTATTTTAAATAAAAAAAGTTATTTTTATAAAACAAAAACGAGCTTGTATTGTTATTTACCGAATTAATCATCCCAATTATGAAAAATCTCAACCAAACATCAGGCATTAAAGAAGAAATCATCTTATTATCTGAAGAAACAGACCGAAATTACTGGGCAGACCGTTTAGGAGTAACATCAGAAGCACTTAAATCTGCAGTAAGGGCAACAAGATGCATTACTTTAAACCAGGTAACTGCTTATTTAAATCAGCAAAAGCAAACCATCAGTATTTCTTAATTCTTTATAAACTATATTATAAAATTGTATTTATTTGCGCAGAAGCATTGGCCATTGGTTGATGCTTTTTTTATTATATGAGATTGTTTAAACCTTTTATCAAAAGCCATGGTTCTTTATACAAATACCTATAAAAAAATAGAATTATGGCAACCACAACAAAAACAAGCACAAAGTCTACCGCTACAAAAGCAAAGACAGCAGCAAGCAAAACAGCAAGTGCTGCTACAAAATCATCATCAGCGAATTTAAAATCTTCGACAAAACCTCAGAATAAAACTGGTAAAATGGAAGATTCTGAATTCCACAAGTTTTTTGTAGATGAATTAAAAGATATTTATTGGGCAGAACAACATTTGGCTAAAGCCTTGCCTAAAATGAAAAAAGCTGCAACCAGTAGCGAATTGGCTGCTGCATTTGATAAGCATACCGCAGAAACTGAAACCCACATTGAAACATTGGTACAGATATTCTCTCTTTTAGACGAGAAAGCCAGTGCGAAAAAATGCGAAGCCATGGCTGGATTATTGGAAGAGGCCAATGGAATTATTGAAGAAACAGAAAAAGGTACAATGATTCGCGATGCTGGATTAATTTTAGCCGCGCAAAAAGTAGAGCACTATGAAATTGCTACTTACGGTACCTTAAAAGTTTTTGCTGAAAATATGGGCCATACTGAAGTGGCTGATTTATTGGCGCAAACTTTAGAGAATGAAAAAGCCACAGATGTAACTTTAACAGAAATTGCTGAAAGTTTCATCAACCAAGAAGCAGCTGCAGAATAACACACCAGTTATTTCACATTTGAATAATTAGTATTGAATAACAGTAACGATTCTAATTTTAGCTGTTGCAATACCGAAAGCAATTTGAAGATAACGCTAATAGCGATCGTTTTCAGATTGCTTTTTTTGTGTTCCGAGGTCTTATTCAGGATGCACAACCAAGTTTATTCTTTTTCGAAAAATACTTATAATTACGAAAGAAGAACGAGATCTAGTTACGTATCTTTTTATGTTTTTAGGCTTGATGTTGATTTTCTTTAAAAATACATTTGTTTTAGCATGATAAAATCGTCAATCTAAAGGAAACAATGAATTAAAAAGCTATAGGAAAGAACAAATTATACTACTGCATTTAACCACAAGTTTTAAAGAAGTATGGAATACAAAATGCTATAAAATTGCTTTCAACCAGCGTTCCATTATAACTTAAATACGAATCAATCAACAAATTATATAAACAAAAAAGGGTTGAAATATTAATTTCAACCCTTTTTTGTTTTTTTTATCTAAAATTTATTTTTGAGATTGCTCAGGCGCTTTTCCAATCAGATCCATAAACTGATCTAACTTAGGCGTAATAATAATTTGGGTACGTCTGTTTTTGGCCTTACCTCCTGCTGTTGCATTATCGGCAATTGGATTAAATTCTCCACGTCCGCCAGCTGTTAAACGCTTAGGGTCAACCGCATATTTTGTTTGTAATACCTGTACAACTGATGAAGCACGTAAAGCACTTAAATCCCAGTTGTTGCGGATATTTGTTTGGGTAATCGGCACATTATCTGTATTACCTTCGATTAAAACATCATAAGTATCGTAATCTTTAATGATTTTAGCTATTTTACTTAAGGTTTCTCCTGCTTTATCAGATACTTCATAGCTACCAGATTTGTACAGCATGTTATCAGCCAAAGAGATGTAAACTACACCTTTAAGTACCTGAACATCAACATCTCCAAGTTCTTCACGACTTAATGAACGGGTTAAGTTATTGGTTAACACCATATTAAGCGAGTCACTTTTATTTTTAGCATTTACCAATTGTTTAATGTACTTGTTCGAACTGTTTATCTCATCAACCAGTTTAGAAATGTTTACATTCCCCTGGCTACTTGAATTTAAACATTTGTTAAGCGCATCCTGTAAAGCGGTAACATTGGCTTTTTCTGAAGCAATCTGCTCTTCTAAACTTTTAACTCTGCTGGTGGTGCCGCTTAATTCGCGTTGGCTATCCTGATATTTATTGCTTAGTTCCTGATTTCTTTCTCTCAGTTTTGAATAAGTATCCTGGAGCTCGGCATATTTTTTATTGCTTACGCAACCTGCTGCAAGTGCAATTCCAAAGAGCATTAGTGGTATTGATTTGTATAATTTCATAATTTTATTTTTAGTTATTGATAATACGTTAACAAATTCCTTGCCGCAATGTTTTTTATCGTGTTTATGTGGTGTTAAAAAGCGTTAATCTTAACAGAATCAAAGCTGGCCAAAGCTTTGTAAGCTCTTAAACCTATGCTACCAGATTTGTATTGGGCATCTGTTGCAGATAGTATTGGTTTCGCTGATCCGTTAATAAAAACATCAAATTTATCCCCTTTGGCCACTATCTTTAAAGTATACATTTTGTTCATCTCAACCGGGTATTTTCCCGAGTTCAGAACAATCCATTTTTGATCGCTCGCCTTTCCTATCTGTACGGTACCATTAAGTTGATTCAAACCAACATAATAACCTTCATAGGCATCAGCACCAATTGCCGGATTAGAGACCCTGAACATCAGGCCTGCATCGCCAGCAGTATTAATTTTAACATCGGCCTGATAGGTAAAGTCTTTAAAATCTGTTCCATTGGCCACATATTTAGCACCGTTTATGCCATAACCGCCTGAACCTGCATTTGAAGCTGAATTTACCTGACCATCTTTCCAGAACCAACCGCCACCATAAAAAACCCAATCAGAAGCCATTCCATTTTCAAAATTTTCTGTTAAAGTCTTATTCACTTTTTTAGGCTGACCAATTACCGGAAAACAGCTTAAACGGATATTTTCAGATCCATAAGGTACCAAGGTAATTTCTTCATCCTTTTCATTTGATATAACGGGGCTGTAAGGCACATCAAAGGCTGAAACCTTATTGTAACCCATGCCCCAGGATGGAATTTTTTTACCCATCACTTTTAATTTTACCGGAGAATTTGTTGCAATAAAAGGATTTTCAGTCATGGTTGATCTTACTACTTTAACTGCGTGATTGAGGTTGCCGTTACTTAAAGATAAACCATAATTCCATGCTGATTCCGGCCGTATTTCATAATCTGTAAAACCAGGTACAGGATGCGTTTTGGTAATATTATTTGAAGCTTTTATTTCGAGGGCATACACAATAGGGCCACGTGTGATACTTACCGAGTTATTTACCTGTTTTTGCGAGGCGATTTCCATAGGAAAATCAAGTGTCAATTGATCCTGATCTTTCCATTGGCGGTTAATTGTAAACATTTCTCCAGCTTTTATACCAGTTAGTATTTTGCCATTTAAGGAAATTGTTGGTTTTACACTCCATGACGGAATTCTTAAGATAAGCGGGAATGCTGTTGAAGTTTGAAGATTAATTTTTAGTTTGATCTGTTCTTCAAAAGGATAATTTGTTTCTTCGCTAATTTTTACTTTTTTATTTCCGGCAACCAACGTTTCAATCTCCATTGGTCCGTAAGTAATTATTGCAAGGCCATGATCGGGTGTTGCTACCACGCTACTTTTAACAAAGTATGGCCAACCCATGTGCATATTATAACGGCAACAGCCATAACCAGAATAGGGACTGGAAACAATACCGGAACTATAATCCTGATTAAAACCATGTTCTCCATGCACGCTTTGTACCTGATTTGGCAGGGTGTAATAAGAATGATTTTTAAAATCTCTGCTAAACTGAGCGGGTAAGGCATTAAATGCTACTTTTTCCAACTGATCGCCAATGTTTGCATCATGAAGCACTTTTGCAGCTGTTTCTAAACTTTGCATCCATTCTACCACTGTGCAGGTTTCTACACCTTCTACACTACTGGTGCCTGCCAAAAATTCTGTACCCGAACCTAAGCCTTCTGGTTGACCATGATCGTGCATAATGTGTTTTATGCCTTTGGCCAGTGCATCCCGGTTTGTTAAATTATCCTCTAATTGTGCGTAAACAACTGGAAATTTTAATGCCTGAGCAACATTTACCATATGTTTTGGCTGAAAATCATCACCATAAAAGTAAAACTCATTATTGGTGTAAATATCGATCCAGGGGTAAGCCTGCTGCTTTAATTTTTCTACCAATTTTAACAGGTCCTGATCTCCTGTTTTATTGTAAAGCCAAATGGCAATTTCCATGTTATCACCAGCTCTGGATTTTCCCCACTCTTTTAATGGATCGGCATCGAGATTTGCCAGTTCGTATTTAAAATATTTAGATAAAAAAGGAATTACCCTTTTATCGTTTGTAGCTTCGTAATAACTTTGCAGCGCATACATCATTGGCATGCGTGGCCACCAATCTTTCATTTTTGGCGGGCCGAACAATCCATTGGTTTGCTGACTGTTTAAAGTCCATTCGATATATTTTTGAGCCTTTGCTTTAAGGGCAGCATCATCTAAGGTGTAAGCTAAAGCCACCAAACCTTTAACGTAATATGGTACACGTTCCCATCCATTACCATCTCCGCCGAGCCAATCAGAATCTTTTCCTAAATTATCTTTTTCCGGATAGAGTTCTTCTGCCATACCAGTTGCCCCATCCCTTTGTTGCTCAAGCTGTTTTAACAACCATCCTTTGGCTTTTATGCTGCCTATTGGCAATTGTACATAAACGCCTTGTTTTAATGGTGTTTTATTAAATTCGGTTAAATTTTGCGCTTTTAAGGTATTAATGGATATACAGGAAACCAAGAAACAAATTGAGGTTACTACTTTTTTCATAAAGGGATTATTGGTTAGATCATTATGCCATAAAACTAATCATTATGAACGAATAATAAAACGTTTTACTAAACTACCTTTTAAATAATCTCAATCAAATACTGATCTTGAAAAACCTTGCTGAACAGCTCATTACCGCAATTGGTTAAATAAATAATTTGCACAGTTAGTTAGGTAGTATTTTACAACTATTATTCTTTATTCATCAATTTTACCTCTTGGTTGTGGGCTAATTTTAGTGCCAACTAACCGTGAGTTTGGTAGAAGATGAGATTAGTTTTATATTAGATTTAGAGAGCGTTAATTTAGAATCGGGGGGTAGCCATTGGTTATTCCCCGTTCTTATTTTTTAGCTAATCTTTTATACAGAAATGCTGGTGCAGCTGGCCGAAATTACTTTCCATTCTTCGCGCACTTTCCCCCAAACACGTAACCACTGGTATTTGCCATTGAGTAAAATATCCGAATAACTTCCCTTTATAAACAGGCATGCCGAAACAATAACTATGGATTCGAAAACACGTATCTCGCGCCTGGATACATCGATTTTATTGATCCTGATCATACCGGTTCGATAAGCCTCCATATCCATTTCCTTATCCAGTACGTTACCATATTGATCATGAAAAAGCATTCCATCGGCAAACAACAAATCGAGTGTTGGCAGATCTGTTTTTTTAAACCCATCTAGTAATTTTTCTTCAAGCTCGGCAATCAGAAGAATTGTTTCCTGATCGGATAAAGTGTTTGGCATAATTTCCGGTTAGGCAGTAAAAGTATAAAAGTAAGCCACAAAGAATTATGGAACTTTAAATATTGCCTGCATTACACGGATTTACACACACAAATTGCACAAATTTTAAGTAAATTATTTCTTTCCGAAGGTAATGCCCTGCCAGGTATCGGTTCTAAATGGCGAAGCTGGCAAATCATCGTTACTAACAAGATTGGATATCGGATTATTTCCCCAGGCGTAGCGGACGGCAACAGGATTTGCCACCAGGCTGCTACTCACTACCACCTGATTGCCTTGAATGCTTGCTTTTGCCCAATAAAACTTTTTATCAGCCCCTGCAATGGCAAAACCTGTTAATTCTTTATCACCACCGGCCTTTAATCCGTTTTGCGTATTTAAAAAAGACAACCGAATCTGTTTCCCCTCGGTTTTACTGCTTTGGTAAACAGGACCTGAATAGTTATTTTTTTGTCCGTAAGTTTTAGCAAGCGCAATTAATCCCAATCTTCTGCCTACTTCCTGTTTATTTTTAGGGTGAATATCTTTTGCTTCGCCAATATCGATAATGGTGGCCATACCTGTATTTGATAATGCCAGTGTTTTTTGCTGTGCTTCTCTCAATTCGGCCCATGCCGATTCTACCGGAGTGTTATCTACCTGCATAAAATTAGCCAGTTGCACAAAATAAAATGGAAAATCGCCTTGTCCCCATTTCTGACGCCAATCTTTAATCATTATAGGAAACAAATCACGGTATTGATAAGCTCTTCATCGGCATTGCTTTCTCCCTGATACCAAATGGCACCTTTTATTGAAAACTGGAGATAAGGGTGCAACATGGCGTTATACAAAACGGTTGGGCGGTTAGGGCCATTGTCTTCATAGGGTTTTGCTGCTATATTTTTAAAATCAAGGCCAACTTTATATTTCCAATCGCCGGTTAATGAAATTTTTTCTCCTGCATTATTGGTTAAATTCAATTCTTTGGCTTCACCATATATACCACCGCCACCACTGCTATCAAAAACCCTTACGGTTATAATATTCTCGCCTGGTTTAAGTAAATCTGCAGGAATGGTATAGGTACGGGCGAGGCTCCATCCTGCTGTTTCGCCAACTTTTACACCATTAACATAGGTGATATCATTATCATCAATGGCACCTAAACTCAATTTGATGCCACTTGTTTTCCAATTTTGAGGGATGGTAATCGTTTTGCTAAACCATACGATACCATCGAAATTTTTAAGTGCTGCATCTTCCCATAAGGTTGGCAAATTCATGCTTTTCCAATTGGTGGTTTCTGCGGTGGCCCATTTTAACTGTCCGGCCTGATATCCCGAATCTTTATCGGTGGTTATTTTAATCCAGTTTTGCAATTTTTCCTCGTAAGAAACAGTTGAAGGATTTGTAGCTTCTGCTTTAATCTTATCGACTGCGGCAGAAAAATCGGTCATTTTTTTAAGTGATTCGGCACTTGTCCAGGCTTCGGCAATTGTTCCTCCCCAGGAGGTATGTATCAATCCGATCGGAATTTTTGTTTTTTCGTAAACTTCCCTGGCAAAGAAATAAGCTGTAGAAGAAAATTCGGCAATGTATTTAGGGCTACATTCCTGCCAGCCATTATTTGCGACTTTAGCATCATTCAAAGGAACATTACTGGTGATGTGCTCTGCCTGCAACAAACGGATATTTGGGTATTTAGCATCGGCAATTTCTTTTTCATAATTAAGAATTTTACCCCATCCGGCGAGGGGCATTTCCATATTCGACTGGCCTGAACAAATCCAAACATCACCAATTAGTACGTTATTAAGCACAAGTAATTCGCCATCAGAAATGGTGATGGTGTATGGGCCACCGTAAGCGGGCGTTGCAACTTTAATTTTCCAGTTGCCGTTGGCATCGGTTATGGTTCCATAATTTACTTTATTCCATGATACATTTATTTTAACAGCTTTACCAGCAGTGGCTTTACCCCAAATGGCTGCATTCGTTTTTTGCTGCAAAACCATATTATCACTGAAAACCGAAGGCAATAAAATTTTAGCTTGTATAAACTTTGAACTGAATACTAGAAACGCGATTAGAATTACAGATTTTAACCTATAGTTGCTCATATATTACCTATTTTTTGATGATTAGAAAGCGAATGTACATTTTCTGTGGCTCAACATCAATACATATATCTGCTGATCATTGATTTATGATAAAAATGAATCAAAATTCATTCAATTAGTTTGGGTAAGAATATCATTTTGCTTATTTTGCAGGTCTAAAAGAACAGCTCTGGATTTAAGATCAATTCTACCGGACGTTCTCTCAAATTAAAGCATAAATGGTTAAGATTTTTATAGGTGGCCTTCCGGACAATATTCAAGAAATGGATTTGGCAATATTGGCCAGCCTCCACGGTAGAGTAGAAACGATTAAAATTGTTCGCGATAGATCAACGGGAAAGTGCAAGGGCTATGCTTTTCTTGAAATATACAGCCTGCCCGATGCAAAAAATATTGTTTCTACCTTAAATGGGGAAACTTTTAAAGGCAACGTGATTACAGTTAAAATTTCTGAAGAGGAAACTCCTGCCAAAACAGCAAAACCACAAGGCAGTCAACCATTTAAAAGTAAAAGACCAAGGTTACAGCGTTAATCTTTTTTCATGTTGTCATTTTAAATTGCTTCATCTATAATACAGAAGTTCCTGATCTTTATTTGCTTCTATTGATTAGTTTTTGACTCAAAACTTTGTAATGCCATACTAAACGTATATTTTGTGCCTGTTGTTTTGATACTGATTAAACAACCGACATAAACAGTATGGAAAATTATGCCATTGTAATATTTATTTTAGCGGTAATGATTGGCCTCTCATCCATTGCCGATCGCATTAAAATCCCCTATCCTATTTTATTGATTGTTGCCGGTATTGCCGTTGGTTTTATACCCTCTTTACCGCCTATTGATATTAATCCTGAAATTATTTTTCTGATTTTTTTACCTCCATTGCTTTACGATGCTGCTTTTAACATTTCGTTTAAGGAATTTAAAACGAATATCAATACCATATTTGCGCTGGCCATAACACTGGTATTTATAACCGCTATTGGCATTGCTGTGGTTGCACATTACATGATCCCTGGACCAGTTGGCCGATATCTTTTGTATTGGGTGCTATTTTATCGGCTACAGATGCTGTTGCGGCCATGAGTATCACCAAGGGCTTAGGTTTATCGCACAAAACGAATACGATACTGGAGGGCGAAAGTTTGGTAAATGATGCTTCTGCATTGGTAGCATATCGTTTTGCTGTAGCTGCTGTAACCGGCACCGCTTTCGTTTTCTGGAAAGCATCGCTCGAATTTGCCATTTTAATGGTTGGAGGCTTTTTAGTGGGTGTAGTAATGGCAAGAATACTGGCTTTTATTATTGAAAAAATACATGATAACCGACTGGCAACCATTAGCTTTTTATTGTTAATGCCTTTTGTAACCTATTTAATTGCAGAAGAAATACATGTTTCGGGAGTAATTGCCGTGGTGATGCTGGGTTTGGGCATATCGAGATTCAGTAATATGGTATTTCCTGAAGCGCTTAAAAACCAATCGAAAAATATATGGGACATCATTATCTTTTTATTGAACGGACTCATTTTTATCTTAATCGGATTGCAGTTTCCTTATGTATATAAAAACATAAACAGTGGAGATATATTACCTTATATCGGCTATTCGCTGGTAATTACCGTTGTGGCTTTACTATTGAGAATGGCCCGTGTTTTTCTGCAAAGGTTTAATCTACAAAAAGCTTTTCAGAAAGGGAAACACCGGATTACCGAAGATGCATTATTGGATTTTAAAAATAGTTTAATCATCAGCTGGTCGGGTATGCGCGGAATAGTATCATTAGCTATTGCAATTGGATTACCTGCAACATTAGCTGATGGAAGTGCGTTTCCGCAACGTAATGCCATTATATTTATATCGGTGGTGGTGGTACTTTTTACACTAATTGGGCAAGGACTTACTTTACCCTGGTTGGTTAAAAAGCTGGCTACTGATGAGGAAAAGTAATTGCTGTTAACAATCTAAAGTAACTGCCAAGTTCAAATTTCACTCTAAAGCTATTTCAGCATCTTACGGAAAGATCATAAATAAAAAGGGATAAAATCTTCCGATTTTATCCCTTTTCTAAATATTAAGCAATTGTTTACCAGTACACACTGTAAAGTGCAACCAATAAGCCAACAATCAATAGTGCACCTACTGCAAAGCTAGTTGATGTTTTGAACATTTTGGCATCAATTGCAAGTCCTTTTTCTTCTGCTTTAGCTTTATTACTGGCCATACTGATGATGAACATACCTGCAATACAGAAAATAAATACGAAGCCCATACGATCTAAAAATGGAATTTCGTATACGCCAGCTGCATTTTTAACAGAGAAACCTGATTTCGACAACCAAGAAAGATCGGCCATGTTAGGGAGGAATTTAAGGAAAATAGATAAGCCGAAACCACCGATGGTTGCAAACAATGCAGCACCTGATGTTGCTCTTTTCCAGAAGAAACCTAAAATAAACATGGCAAAAATACCAGGCGATACAAAACCTGTATATTCCTGAATGTATTGAAAACCACCTTTTTTATCAATCCCTAAAAATGGTGCAATGATTACACCAAGAAACATAGCCACAACAATAGAAATTTTTCCTGTTGTTACCAGGTTTTTTTCTGAAGCTTCTACATTTAAAACTTTTTTATAAATATCCAAAGTAAAAATGGTGGCAATACTGTTTGCTTTACCAGCTAATGAAGCTACAACGGCAGCTGTTAATGCAGCAAACGAAAGTCCTTTTTAATCCGGCAGGAAGCAAGTTTAACAATACCGGGTAAGCACGATCCGGATTTACAGAACCGCCCTGAATCATTTCGGATTGAAATGCACCATCTTTATATAAAACATATGCTGCTATACCTGGCAATACCACAATAATTGGCATTAACAGTTTTAAGAAAGCGGCAAAAAGAATACCACCCCGCGCAGTTTCCAAATTGGCACCTAAAGCACGTTGTGTGATGTACTGGTTACAGCCCCAATAATTCAGGTTTACAATCCACATACCGCCAACCAATACGCTTAATCCTGGTAAATCTATATAATTCTCATTATCAGGCTTTAAAATCATGTGAAAATGTTCTGATGCTTTAGAAGTCATTAAACTATAACCTTCAAAAATACCAGTTGTGCCATAATGGGTAGATACAAGGTTTAAAGCCAGGTAGGTTGTTGCCAAGCCGCCTAAAATCAAGAAAAACACCTGTATTACATCTGTATAACCAATTACTTTCATCCCTCCAAGGGTAATGATAATGGCAAAAATTGCAATTGCATACATACAGAAGTTAAGGTCGAAACCAGAAATACTGCTTACTGCCAATGCACCTAAATAAAGGATTGAGGTAAGGTTAACCACCACATACAGCAATAACCAGAACACAGCCATAATCATAGCCACGGTACCGTTATAACGCTGATGCAGAAACTGCGGCATGGTGGCAATTTTGTTTTTGAGGTATACGGGAATGAAAAATACCGCAACCACCACTAAGGTTAGTGCGCCCATCCATTCGTAAGTGGCAATGGCCAAACCCATTTTAAAGCCTGAACCGCTCATTCCGATAAACTGCTCTGCAGAGATATTTGATGCAATTAACGATGCACCAATGGCCCACCATGTTAAAGAGCCTTCTGCAAGAAAATAATCTTTGGAACCTGTGGATTCTGATTTTTTCTTATTGTAAATGTAGAGCCCATAAGCCGCTACAATAACGAAATAGACTGCAAATACAATGTAATCTTTCGTGTCTAATAAATTGTTTTTCATTGATTTATTTTGGTTAGTATACCTTGAGTAATTTTATATTTAATTGTATAAACTGGTTCCATTATCGGTTTGTACGGTATAAGCATCAAGCTTTAAACCAAACTGCAACAAATATTTAGCGGCTAGTTCTTCCGTAAGCTCGTCAATTTTTTCTTCTTTAACAATATTAATGGTACAACCACCAAAGCCGCCGCCCATCATCCTGGCACCCAATACATAGTCGAGCGGTTTAACAGCCTCTACCAGAAAATCCAATTCTTTGCAGCTTACTTCATAATCTTTGCTTAAACCTTCATGTGTTTCGAACATCAGGTTACCCAAACCTTTTAAATTACCGTTTTCGAGCTGTTCTGCAGCGGTAAGCAAACGGCCGATTTCTTTAACCACGAAACTGCATTTGGTATACACTTCTAAATCTTTTGGTTTTACAAGTGTTTCCAGCATGCTCAAATCAACATCCCTTAAGGTATTTACATTTGGGTATTGCTCCCTAACCCAGGCCACCCCCTGCTCGCATTGTGCTCTTCTTTTATTGTATGCAGAATCTGCAAGCGCATGTTTTACATTGGTATTTAAGAGCAGAAGCTTATATCCATCTAATTTTAGTGGAATGTAAATGTGTTTCATCGATCTGCAATCGAGCATAATCGCCTGATCTTTTTTGCCAAATACAGATGCAAACTGATCCATAATGCCACAGTTTACGCCTGCAAAGGTTTGTTCTGCCTTTTGTGCAATTAAAGCAATGTCCATTTTCGGAACGTTAAGCGAAAAAAGCTGATCGAGTGCAAATCCTGTAGCACACTCTACAGCAGCAGATGAGGATAAACCTGCTCCCAGCGGCACATCTCCATCAATGTAATAGTTAAAGCCACCCAACTGGTAACCTCTTTCTTTTAATTGATCGGCAACCCCTAAGATATAATTGGCCCAGCTATTTTCGGATTTTTTCAGGTTTTTTACAGATGAAATATCAAATTCCTGGTAACTTTCTGAAAATAAATGGATTTCATCATCTTCTCTTTTAGATATGGCTACATAAATGGCTTTATCAATCGCAGCCGGCATCACAAAACCGCCATTGTAATCAGTATGCTCACCGATAATATTGATCCTTCCCGGCGAACGTACCAAAATCGGTTCGGCATTGAAAAGCTTTTTAAATGTACTTTTTAAATGTTGTGCATTCATTATTTAATAAATTTTAGTCTTCAGCCTTGCTGATTTTATAGTGGATTGTAGACATTTCTTTTAAACGGTTGGCGGCAAACTCGGGGGTGATATCACGCTGTGGATTAGCCAGCATTTCATAACCTACCATAAATTTTTTAACAGATGCCGAGCGTAATAATGGTGGATAAAAATGCATGTGCCAGTGCCATTCGGGGTAATAACCGTTATTTACAGGTGCCTGGTGCATACCTGCCGAGTAAGGGAAAGAGGTTTCGAAAAGGTTGTCGTATTTGGTTGTTAATATTTTAATTGCTTCGGCCAGTGATTTCTTTTCGTCAGCAGTGAAAAGCTTAATGCTGTTAACGTGACGTTTACTGATAATCATGGTTTCGTATGGCCAAACTGCCCAAAAAGGCACCAATACTGCAAAATGATCATTTTCGAATATAATGCGCTCATTTTTCTTTTGCTCCAGCTTTAAATAGTCGGCCAGCAAACTCCTCCTATGGATGGCGTAATAAGTTTTCTGACGCTCAGTTTCTTTGGCAATTTCTAAAGGGATATCACTCTGCGACCAAATCTGGCCATGTGGATGAGGATTACTGCAACCCATTATTTCGCCTTTATTTTCGAAAAATCTGAATGTATTTTATCCATTCATGTTCTGCCAGGCTATTAAATTCATTCTGCCAAACATTTACCACGGCAGTTATCGCCTCTACACTCATTTCTGGGAGCGTTAAGTTATGTTTAGGGCTAAAGCTGATTACCCTGCAAAGGCCGCGCTGGTTAGTGGCTACCAACAAATCATCTTCATTCATCCTGCCTTCGGGAGTATCTTCGAGCAGGGCAGCAAAATCATTGTTAAAAACAAAGCTTTCAGTATAATCAGGATTGCTATCGCCATCTGCCCTGCCATTGCCCGGGCATAAATAACATTTAGGATCAGTATTCTGGGCGGTTATCAGGCGTAATGTCTTCAACCTTACCCTGCCATGGTCTTTTAGTGCGGTGTGGAGATACTAATACCCTTTCGCCAGTTAATATATTTAACCTGGTATGCGGGTTACTATCGAGTTCGAATGTTTGGTTCATTTTATATTTTTCAATTGGTTAGAAAAAAGAAAGCCACTTAGCTTAACCCATCTAAGCCGCCAAATTATAAAATTAATATTAATTGTCAAAACGACAATTAATATTAATTTTTATATTCGTAAAAATTTGAACATATTAAGCCCTTTAAAACCTCTGACAAAAAATGATTGAATATTCCAGGCAGCCGCATTATCTTGTTGCTGTTGATTGCATTGTATTTGGATTTGATGGCGAACACCTTAAAATTCTGTTGGTTAAACGTGGTTTAGAGCCCGAAATAAACAAATGGAGTTTAATGGGCGGTTTTGTTGGTGCAGATGAAAGTCCGGATGATGCAGCGAACAGGGTACTCAAAAAAATGACTGGTTTAGAAGGCGTTTACTTGGAGCAGATGCAAATTTATGGCGAGCCCACCCGCGATCCTATAGAGCGTACACTTTCTGTAGGTTATTTTGCTTTAATCGACATCCATAAATATGAGGCGCAGTTAAATGATGATTATGAGGCGGAATGGTTTTTGATTAACGAACGGCCTAAACTCATATTCGACCATAACCAAATGGTTGCCGATGCGCGAACAAAACTAAGGTATAAGGCTGCGCTCCATCCTATTCTGTTCGAAATGCTGCCTAAAAAGTTTACCATTCCGCAATTGCACATTCTTTTTGAGGAGGTTAACGATACTAAAATAGATACGCGCAACTTCAGCCGTAAAATTACTTCAACGGGTTTATTGATTAAGTTGGCAGAAAAAGATAAACAGGATCTAAAAAGGTGCTTTTTATTTTAAACTGGATAAAAAGAAATATGCTGCTAATGCCCAGGCCTTTTTAAACTTAATGCCCAATTTAAAGAGTTAGCCATATGCTGTATCTTCAGCGCTTCTGGTGCTATAATAGGTAAAACAAAACCACGGTTTCATTCCTTTGGTAGGATATACTTTAATATGGCCAACCACGAGAAAAGAACATTCCAGCCGATAGAAAACTATGGTGTTATCGGCAACCTGAAAACTGTTGCGTTAGTTTCGCTACAAGGCTCAATAGATTTTTTGTGCGCACCCAGGTTCGATTCGCCCACTGTTTTTGCCACCATGCTGGATTCGAAAAAAGGAGGTTATTTTTCTGTGGAGCCACAATTGGAAAATTACACCAGCAAACAGCTTTACCTGCCCGGACAGCGGTTTTATTAACGCGCTTTTTTGCTGAGCAAGGCATTGCCGAACTTACCGATTATATGCCACTTTCGAAAGAAACTGATTTTCCGAGTGCAATAGTGCGACAAATAAAATCAGTTAGGGGCGATATTACTTTCAAAGTATTTTGTGTGCCGAGTTTTGGTTATACCGAAAGTGAGCACAGTACCAAGCATGAAAACAATGAACTTGTATTTTTTTCTGAAGCAGAAAAACTGACCATCAAATTGAAAGCGGATGTGCCTTTACACATCAAAAAAGGAAGTGGTTACGCTGAATTTACCCTTCAGGAATCGAAAACGGTTCATATTGTTATGGAAATTATTGAGGCGGAAAAGGCAGACGTCTCAATTAAACCATTATACTGAGCACGGTTACCGCAAGACAATTGATTACTGGAGAAGCTGGATTAATCAAACTACTTATAAAGGCCGCTATGATGAAATTATCAGAAGATCGGCTATAACATTGAAATTATTAACATCTGCTGAATTTGGATCTGTAGTGGCTGCACCAACTTTCGGTTTACCGGAAACCATTGGCGGCAACCGCAACTGGGACTACCGTTTTACATGGATCAGGGATGCTGCGTTTACCATGTATGCGTTTTTAAAGGCTTGGCTTTTTTGATGAAGCTACGGCCTTTATGGAATGGATATTTAATTTATGCCACAAAATAGATTTACAATTGGTATATCAAATTGATGGCAATCCAAAAATTAGGGAAGTTGAGCTGGACCAACTTGAAGGTTACCAGAATTCTAAACCAGTACGCATTGGCAACGAAGCTGCTCAACAGTTGCAGATAGATATTTATGGCGAATTGATTGATACGGTTTATATTTATAACAAATCGCACAAACCGATTACTTATGAATTTTGGACATTGATAGAAAAACAGGTGGAATGTGTAATTAAACAGTGGAAAAAACCCGATCATGGTATCTGGGAAATCAGGAACGATAAAAAAGAATTTTTACATACGCGTTTAATGTGCTGGGTGGCCATGGATAGGGCTATAAAAATTGCAGAAAACCGATCATTCCCCTACCCTGAAAATGAATGGCACAGCATCCGCAGCGAAATTTACAAAGATATTTACCACAATTTCTGGAATGAAAAACTCGGTGCCTGGGTACAATATAAAGGCGCAGAACATGTTGATGCAAGCGCATTACTGATGCCTTTGACACATTTTATATCTCCCCTTGAACCACGGTGGCTTTCGACCATGAAAAAGATTGATGAAGAACTGGTGCTTGATGTTCTGGTTTACCGCTATATAAACGGAATGACTAAAATTGATGGCTTGGAAGGCGAAGAAGGCACTTTTAACATGTGTTCGTTTTGGTTTATTGAGGCATTGGCCAAAAGTGGAGAACTGGAACGTGCAGTAGAAAATTTTGAAAAGATGATCAGTTATTCCAACCATCTTTTATTGTTTAGTGAAGAACTTGGCCGTAAAGGTGAACACCTGGGTAATTTTCCGCAGGCTTTTACGCACCTGGCATTAATCAGTGCTGCCGTTGAACTAAATAAACAGCTTAATCGTGAAACCAGTTAAGTTTATTTACTGCTCTTCGTAATGGTAGGTTAAACCACCATCAACAAAATAGGTAGATCCGGTTACGTAGGCGGCATCATCAGAAGCGAGAAAAGCCACTACACCAGCTACATCTTCTACCTTTCCCATTCTTCTTAATGGAATATTTTGAAGCACTTTTTCCAATTGCGCTTTGTCTTCGAGTAAATCCTGGTTAATTGGTGTTGATACCGCGCCAGGTGCTACATTATTAATCCTAATGTTAAAAGGAGCTAATTCTGTGGCCAAATTTCTGGTTAGCATTCTTAAACCGCCTTTACTGGCACAATAGGCTGCAAAATGTGGAAATACAATCTCTTCATGAACGGAACTCATGTTAATTACCGCTCCTTCCACTTTATTTTTTCTACAATAATTTACAAACGACTGGACTCCGAAGAAAACCCCTTTTAAATTGGTGTCCATTACCAGGTCATAATCTTCTTCTGTTACTTCCCAAAAGTTTGCATTTTTTTCTACGCCGGCATTATTTACCAAAATATCTAAACGGCCAAATGTATCAACAGCGTCGGTAACGAGTTTAATGGCTTCTTTTGCTTTACTTAAATCGGCTACCAAAAAGGCTGCTTTTCTTCCCATCCCTTCAATTTCAGCAATAAGTTTTTCTCCTCTTTCATCAAATTTATGGCCGTTTAAAATAATATCACAGCCATCTTTAGCCAATCTTAAGGCACATGCTGCACCAATGCCCTGGCTACTTCCAGTAATTAAAGCTACTTTGTTTTCAAATCGGTTCATATCAGAATATTATAATAGATAAAGTAAATTTCAAGGAATATGTTTGAAGAAATTGTATTAAAAAAAGTCCGGACTGAATATAAATTAAGTGAAAACAATGCGAAAAACAGACTTCATTTTTTAAGGTTAAAATGTAAAAATATAAGTTCTGCAAAAAAAGATCGTTATAGCTGTAATCATTTATTAGTATGTTTGGGCAACAAACGCACAATAAACTTAAATTAATTTTAAAACATGAACATTACCAAAAACCTTTTATTTACCACGCTTATTGCATTGTTTACACTCACCATGTATTCTTGTAAAACAAAAAAACTGGCAGCAAAACCGGCTGCGCCTGTTGCAAAGCCAGCACCACCGGTTGAAGAGAAAAAACCAGCTCCGGCTCCTGAAAAAGAAGAAGCTCCGGCTCCTGAGGAAAAACCAAACTTTAATTTAGATAATATTCAGTTCGAATTTAATTCCTTTGTACTTAAAACTTCTTCATTCGCTATTTTAGATAAGGCCGTTGCTGAAATGAAAAAATCGCCAACCACCAAATTTATTCTTAATGGGCACTCCTCTGCTGAAGGTACACCTGATCACAATATGCAACTTTCTATAGACCGTGCAAATGCAGTAAAATCGTATTTTATTAACGCAGGTTTAAATGGCAGCAATTTTACTGTTGTTGGGCATGGAGAAAAAGAACCAATCAGCTCAAACGACAGTGAGGAAGGCCGAATGGTGAACAGAAGAACAGAAATTAAAGTTCAGAAGTAATTTATTTAGACCTCGCAGGTTTTTAAAACCTGCGAGGTCTTTAGTTATAAACCCTTCCACTACATTTAGGGTAAAAGATGAGTAGATGGATCGGTATTGCGAAATACGAAACATCTTAAAGCTTGATGAGTAGCGATCGTTTTAAGGATTGCTTCGTCGGCTGAAAAAGCCTTACAGCAATGACGATACAAGTATTAGAAGTAATTTTATTTAGACCTCGCAGGTTTTAAAAACCTGCGAGGTCTTTAAGTTATAAGCCTTTACACTACGCTCAGGTAATAGACTACAGTAGAATAATCGGTATTGCGAAATACGAAACATCTAAGCACGTTTGAGTAGCAATCGTTGTAAGATTGCTTCGTCGGCTGAAAAAGCCTTGCAGCAATGACGATACAAGTATTAGAAGTAATTTTATTTAGACCTCGCAGGTTTTAAAAACCTGCGAGGTCTTTAAGTTATAAGCCCTTCCATTACGCTAAGGGTAACATATTAAACAATATTTATTTTTGGTACACCCTAACGTAATCTACTTCCATACGATTGGGAAATTTGTTATCGTTCAACGGGCCACCGTTCATACCACCCATTGCCAAATCAAATAATATATAATGGGGTTGTTTAAAGGGATTAAAATCTGATCCGTCGTCGTTTTTTAGGTCGCTTAACAAAGTTTTGTTCAAAAGCATTCCATCTACAAAAAGGCTGATTGCTTCACTATCCCAATCCATACGCCATGTATGAAATGCTGCAGCCCATTTTTTACCACCGAGTTCGCTAACTGGCTTGGTATTGCTATACCATTTTGCTTTCTTATTGGCACCCAAGCTTGCAATATTGGCCAGTAATTTACCTTTGTAATATTCCATAATATCAATTTCTCCATTGGCAGGCCAGTGGCCTTTCACTCCCAGCGTCCAAAATGCAGGCCAAAGGCCATCAGAAATATCAATCTTCCCCCTCATTTCGAACCGGCCATATTGCCAGCTTTGCAAACCTTTGGTAATGATACAGGCAGAAGTATACTGGATGTTTTTTGGTTTTTTACGCCAATCGTTACTTCCTTCAACATACAATGGATTAGGTTTTTTTTCTTTTCGGGCTTCGATAATCAGTTTACCGCCCTTGCAAAAAGCATTTTCTGGTTGATACCATTGTAACTCTTCGTTGCGCACAAAACCTTTCTCATAATCCCAATTGGCAGGGTTGGGTTTTCCATCTTTTTCAAACTCATCACTCCAAACGAGTTTGTAACCTTCGGTGGAGTAAGCGTTAGAAAAATTTTGAGCTTTTTTTAGCGCACAGGATTGGATTAGTAGAATAAAACATATAAAAGGAAATCGAAATTTGCGTTGCATATCATTTTTTTTGATTTGCTAATTTAAAGTTAATCTTAAATAAAATATTCTCTGGGATTCATTGTGAATATCCCAGAGAATTGGCAATGGATTATAAGGTAGGTTAAAGAGATTTTAGTGTAACTTCTTTCACAATCCAAAATTGATTTCCTGTAGTCATGGTAGCCAGAAAACCCAGCGAAACCATTGTTGATTGTGTTAATGTAAATTGAAACTTATTATTGGCAAAATTGGTATATCCCAGTGAAGTAGCAATGTCGGCAACATCCGGTAAAGTATTACCGGCCGCAGCTACAATATAAACGGGATCAAGTGCTTCATTTTTAGCCATGGTAATTTCGAAACTATAACTCCCTGCAGGTAACGTAAAGGTTTGAAAAATTTTACCATTGGTAATTTTAGCGGTACCATCCCATCCCATTTCCATGGCCAAACAGCCTCCAGAATCAGCACACCAACCACCTAAACCACCATGATTTTTAATGTTAGGTGTAACTATCCAATCGGCAATATTTCTCCACCTTCCACCACTTGCAGCAGCCAAAAAGGGATTGCCTTTATTTTTAAAGTAGGTTGCGGTAATGTCCGCACCTACCCTTTGGGTTTGGAAAGCTGTAGAAAAAGTATCAATCGAAACTGTATCTGGTAAAAACAGCGTCCGGTATCTCAAATTTGTTCCGGGTTTAATATCGGCAATAGCTGTTGTGGTTTCGTCAATCTTTGTTCTGATTTTTTTCAGCACGTTATTCAGATTGGTATATTCTACCTCTGTGGCAAATACGCCTGTTAACCGATCCATCCCTTGCCATGAAATTTTAGTTGCGCCACTCGCATCGGTAAATGCAGATTCTATTGGCCGATTAAATAACGAAGCCTGATACCTGGCCCCGTAAGATCTTCCTGTTTTATATACAGGAATTGATTTATTGCCAATGCCATCGTAAGTATAAATTTCAAAATTTTGAACACCTTCTTTTACATTTTCAACAAAATATTTCAAGGTATCTATTGCATACTTCTTTTTAACTGGGATAATGACAGAATCGGCCCTGTTATTCCAGAAAATTTTACATTGCGTTACTTTAGGATCGGATAGAAACAAGCCGCGGATATATACACGGTTACTACCAGACATTATTTTAACGGAATCTAGTTTACCAGTGTAAGAAATTTCACCTTGCTCAGTAAACTTTTTGTAATCATCAGATTTTGTACAGGAAAAATAGACCCCTGCCAAAATTACCATAAAAGCCAGTTTTATGGATTGTAAATTTATTGTTCGATTGTTCATCTTAAAATTCTTTTAAATAATTGCCCTTATCTTGGATCTCCGTAAAGCTGAACTTCTGATATACTCATAAAAGAAGTACCTTGCCAATTGTTGATGGATTTAATCCTGATATACCTAACTTTTTTAAGGCCAACAGCAAAATTGTAACTGATACCTGCATTGGCAAATGCATAATCTTCGCTGGTTTGCACACCATAAGCACTTTTAGAGGGTTTTTGTGAAGTATATTTACCCAACAATACCCAATTATTGTAACTCCCATCAGCAGGAGGATTATCGGTTCCCCAGATTTCAAAATCCTTTAAATTGCCACCATAATAGTACGTACGCCCAGCATTTAGGTATTCAGGATAATTCCATACCACAATGCGGCTTAAGGTTGCAGTTTTACCAAGATCGAAAGTTACCCACTGTGGCGTTAATACAGTAGTTTTGGTTAAACATACACTAGGCCAGTCAATAATGTTACCATCCCACATTTTTGATACTCCGGTATTTGAATATTCTTGTGGTGTATCGATACGGTAGAATAACTTCTTTATAGGTAGATTTAGATAACACGGTTTCATAAAGGGGCTTTAAGGTTGTAAAAAGGGTATCACTGTAATTTAACCAGCGATCTCTAATGGTAATGGCAAATTTCTGACTTAAGGTATCCAACCCTCTGATAGATTGATCGATATCGATAGCTGCCGTATAGATATTTTTTGATGTTGGTACGTACTTTCCTTTTGAGAAAACCAGTACTTCGATTGCCAGATCTGCCTTTGAGGGGTTACTGCCTTTAAAATTTAGGCCCCCAAAATCTGCTACAGCCTTAAGGCTCCTGTAAACACCCCATATCGGATTTTCGAGTGGCTTAACTTTAACAATAATTGGTTCCGAAGCAGTTTCACTTCTGTTTACACTATAAACTTTCACTTCATGCTCTTTGGTATCACCAAAACCTTCTACCAGAAGTGTATTGCCATAATAAGAAGTTTTTACCTCCATTTCCTGCCCATTTGCCAGGTAATATACAGCCTTAACATATAACAAATCTTTATCAGTTGGCAAACTAAACGTTATGGATGCATTACCTGGTCCATTAGTAACCGATATGTTTGAAATTTTTCCGGGAGGCGTTGTATTGTTTTCTAATGGAGAAAGTACATCTTCCTTGCAGCTCGAAAACGCTACTGTTAAACCAAACAGCAATACCATCAGGCTTTTATTGATCTTTTTCATTTTGAATATTTTTATAAAAATTAAAACTACCAGCCTGGGTTTTGTACCAGTTTAGGGTTAACAGTTAAATCGTATGTTCTTAAAGGCCATAAATAATCGCGTGGTGCAACAAAGTTTTGGTTAAAAATGGTTCTAACGCGGTAATATTCTGATGCTGTTGGCTGGTAAACACTCCAACCAGTAATCGACTGATTGAACATTTCAGCAGCACGTTTCCAGCGTTTAATGTCCCAATAGCGGCTCCCTTCAAATGCCATTTCAATAAGCCGTTCCTGTTGAATAATTTCACGTAAACCATCCTTTGAAGTGTACTTGGCAGGATTATTTGAAAAATTTGACCATGAGGTTTGCACCGTTTGCAGCCCTGCCCTGGTTCTAATCCGGTTAAGGTATTCGTAAACATCAGCAGATGGGCTTGATAAACTTTCATTCAAAGCTTCGGCATACATTAAATACAAATCTGCCATTCTTACCTGTGGCCATGGATAATCGCGGTAACTCGCACCGTTTGTACCATTAATCATATTCCAGTCTACCAGTTTCTTTATAAAATAACCTGTTTCATTATACCAGCCGAAGTTATTGGCACCGGCTACCTGATTAGATTTGCCTTCTAAAACAAAAGTTCCTTCATCAGAATTTGTTGGACTATCGTATTTGTACCAGATACCTCCGTCGAAACCTAAATCAGCATAAAACCTTGGCTCTCTGTCGAAATTAATTCTTGCAGTGGTGTAGCCCTCTTTAACATAAAACCGCTCGCTTTTAACAGCAGTACGTAAAGTATATTTATTTGTAAAATCGAGCGTTTTATCTTCATTAATCGGCACCCCGTTTTTGCTGTAAAACATTTCAGCAATTTTTAAGGGTGGTGCCAACTGTTGCCTGGCACTACCTACAACCACAGTTGCAGCCAAACGTGGCATAGCCGCTCTTTGCATATTGAAAGTACGGGAATTCGGATTTGCCCAAACATGTTCTAAATTCACATTAAAACGCTCTGTTACGGCACCTTTTATAGTCAGCTGTCTTAGTGTGGTATCTGATAGTTTAAACGTAGTACCCGGAAACTGGTACAATTTAAATCCCGCAGCTTCTGCACCATCAATTGCTGCTTTGGCAGCATCAGCTGCTCTTTTCCACTTTCCGGCATCGTAAGTGGTATTAAAAAGTACAACACCGTCTTTATCCCTAAAATTGCTATAATCTGTATTTCCATTAAAGAGCGGGCTTGCTGCCATGAGTAAAAGTTTGGCTTTAATTGCAAGGGCGATCGGTTTGGTGATGCGTCCTAATTCAGTACTTTTATCAGTAATGATCTGAGGCAGATTGGGGATAGCCTGATCCAGTAATCCGGCCACGTAATTTACACATTCATCAAAAGGCATTCTTTTAACCCGCACATCTTCTTCGGTAGCACTAATCCCCAAATTGGCATCAATAATCGGAATTGGGCCATACATCCTCAGGAGATAAAAATTATAATAGGCCTTTAAAAATTTCACCTCTGCTATCCAGCGCTGCCTTTCATCCAGGCGTAAATCTGGTATTTTGCTTCCATCCTGTACGTTTTCTAAAAAGATATTACAATTTCTAATGGCTTTAAACAATCCATAATTGCCATCGGGGTTATCAGTATAATTAAAAACATTGCCACCACCCTGGTAACGGCCGTTCCAGGCATCAAGAAATGGGTTTTCTGCACCCTGGCTTCCCCTGGCCATTCTCCAGCCATAAGAAATAAATTCCCTTTCATCTAATGAGGTCCAAATTTCGTCTCCTGCCATAAAACCCGCATTCAATAACGGCTCCCCATCTTTTGGAAGATATGAATAACAGGTAAACAGGTATTTTTCGGCCTCATTTCTTAAGGTAAAGGCATTATCGATGGTTGCCACGTTATCAGGCACAATATCCAGATACTTTTTACAAGAACTTGTGGATAAAATGATAAAGAGCATGGTTAGCATAAGTTTTGCTACACTAAGCTTTGCCATATATTTTCTAAATAATATATTATTGATTTTCATATTTTCTTTTTTAAGTTCAATCGTTAGAATGAAACATTTAAACCTAAATTATATACTGTTTGAACAGGATAGCCCAAACCATTTCCGCCCATTTCAGGATCCCAAAGTTTAAATGCACTTAAAGCCCAAAGGTTAGTGGCATTGGCATAAATCCGGGCACTGTTGAGGCCAAGTCTTTTTTGAAGCTTAGTTTGTAAGTTGTAACCAAGTTCTACACTTTTTAGCCTTAAAAATGCGCCGTTGCGCATCCACCAGGTTGAGGTGCGGGTATTATTGTTCACAAAATTAGGACTCAAACGTGGCCAGAAAGCATAACTATCTCTATTCTGTTCAGACCAATGGCTATTTGCAATTACATCCAATAAGCCGTTTTGCGTTACATTTGGGTTTCCACTTTCGTTATTGAGCACAAATGGAGAAATGTTGCCCGGATTGATAAAAAATGATGACCGGGCAGAACCTTGTAAGAATGCAGAGATATCAAAACCTTTAAATCCAAAGGTGCCACCAAAGCCATAAATAATTTCCGGACTTGTAGGTAAACCTATGGGTACCTGATCCACATCACTGATTATACCATCTCCATTTACATCGCGGTACTTAATGTCTCCGCCACCATAATCTAACCCAGGTACGCCTGCAAATTGCACCGGTGAATTTTTGGCTTCGGCATCATCAACAAATAAACGTTCGGCTATGTAACCAAATGCTTGTGTAGTGGGTAAACCGATGTGGTAACGGTAAGCTTCATTTGCTTTGAATGATGGCTCATCATAGATTAAAATTTTATTGGTAGCGTAAGTAAAATTACCCCTTAACTGAAGAAACATACTGTTGCTAAATGATTTGTTGTAACTCGCAGAAAAATCTACTCCTTTACTTTCTGCTTTGTTAGTATTTGCCCTTACTGCGGCCTGTAAGCCCATTGTACTTGGAATAAAGGTTCTATCCGTTAAAATATTCGAACGTTCGTTCTTGTATATATCAAAGGTTAAGTTTAAGCTGTTAAACAAGGTCATATCCAAACCAATATTTGTTTGCTTGGATCTTTCCCAGGTAATTAATGGGTTAGAATACCGCGAAATCGAAATCCCATCACGGTAGTACAAGCCATCCTCACCAAAACTTGCTCCAAAGGTTCCATTATTCATGTTTACTTCCGATAGGTAGAAAAAACGATCAGCAGCATTACCAATCTGATCATTACCAACCAAGCCATAAGTTGCCCTTAACTTTAAACTGTTAATCACTTTTGTAAGTGGCTTAAAATATTTTTCGTTCGAAACAACATACCCTAAACCAAATGATGGGAAGAAACCGAAGCGGTTGTTCTCTGCAAATCGTTCTGAACCATTATAACCAAAGTTAAACTCGGCCAGATAACGATTATCGTATCCATAGGTAGCCCTTCCTGATACACCCTGGTTGCGTGATGGAAGCGAAAGCTGAAGACTGCCGGGATTGGCCGCCAGGTAATTTCTCATTGTGGTAATGAGCATTGCGCCTACAGCATGTTTCTCTTTAAAAGTACGGTTATAGTTTGCAGAAAATTCGGCATAAAAGGTGGAGTTAAGGTCTTTAGTGCCTTCCGAATAACCTAAATATTCGGTACCAACATTGCCAATGGAAAGCGCACCACCACCATTAATTAAGCTTAGGCTGATAGATTTATCCGGTTGCTCGGTAGCGGAATAATAAAATGGATTGTAAGCACGCGAAATATCGAAATACGAGTACCTCCTGGCATAAGTCATCATCCTTGCGGTTAAACCCGGTGTAATGAATTTTAAATCCTGCTTAATTTCGATCTGAGTTTGTAAGGTTGAGGAGTTTTTATCTTGATAACCTTTCACCATTTCGGCATAAGGATTCATATAAAGGCCTCCGCGTGGAGAAATGGCATTGCCAAATAGCGGGTGATTGCTGAAAGGTGATAAGCTGGCGGGATAAACAGCCGGAAACATAACCGGATTAGACCAAATTGCCCTGTTAAAGGTAGCACCACCACCCCCTACAGGTCCGGTATAATCATCAAACTGACCATAAACACGTATAATTGCTTCTGTAGTATTGGTTAGGTTGATGTTGACGTTGGAACGTACTGAGTAATTTTTTAACTTAATGTTGCTGTTAAAATTATTTAAATCGGCAACTTTTAATACTCCATTATCGATGTTATAAGTACCCGCGATATAGTAGCTTGCTTTTGTACCACCGCCAGAAATATTAAGGTTATAACGCTGGTTAATGGTATAATCTTTTATCAGCTGTTCTATCCAGTTGTTGTTGGGATAAAGCAATTCATTTTCTCCTGCGGCAGTAGCATCGATTTTGGTTTGCAGATATGGCAAAATGGCTAACCTGTTGCGCGTTAAAGCGGCTTCGTTGGCCAATTTCATATAGGTTACATTATCTGCAAACTGGAAGTTTTTGGTGTTTGAGGATAATGATGATTCTGCCCTAAAACCAAATTTGGTTTGTCCGGCTACGCCAGATTTTGTGAGAATGAGTACAACGCCATTTGCACCTCTTGCACCATACACTGCCGAAGCTGTAGCATCTTTAAGTACGTTAAACGATGAAATATCATCTGGTTGCAGGCGCGCCATATCATTTTGGCTTGACTCTATTCCATCAATAAGAATTAATGGATCTTGCTTACCAGCACCAAAAGTGCCCAGGCCGCGAATAAAAAACTGTGCATTATCAGCACCAGGTTCGCCACTTCTCTGGTACGCAATCATCCCGGCAACCCTGCCGGCCATCATCGTAGTTAAGTTACTGGTTGGGCCTTTAAGCTCCTTAGGATTAATGGCCGTAATAGAACTGATGACACTTGTTTTTTTCTGGGTACGAAAGCCTACAACAGCAACTTCATCCAAAGAATTATCATCTGATAAAAGCGTTACATTAACTACATAAACACCTTCGGCATTTTTATCATAATTGGCTATGGCTACATTTTTAGCTTTGTAACCAACTAATGAAAATAACAGTTTACCAGTTCGTGGTAATTTAATCGAATAACGGCCAAATTCATCTGTTGATACTCCCCTGTTGGTACCAGAAACCTTTACATTTACTCCTGGCAAGCCGCCTAAAGTATCTTTAACTAATCCTTTTACGGTTACATCGTTTTGTGCTGATGCAGTAACGCACGAAACGGTGGTAAATAAAAAGAACAACAGTTTTAAGATCGATTTTAAAGCAATACCCTGCTTTTGGCGCGGGACCTTCTTCGGTAATTTTTTCTTCATAAAATTGGTTTAAATTGGTTAGTTTATTATTAATCAGCGCATTAATTAGATTCCTTAAGCTTCAGTTAGGCAATAGGAAGCCAATCCGGTCGAATATTCAATCGGTAATGCTTTGTGGGAATTTAGCCCAATGCTTTTGATGTAATTGTTTTACAGCAGTAATTGCAGTTTAAAACTGTGCCTTAATGATAGGGATGGTTTGTTTTAAATTTCTTCATAAAGATAGATTTCTGAGTTTGTAGTGAGTTAGGTTTGAGGGTAGACAAGAACGACCGGGCTATTCATCATTGCGTGCACAGCAATAAAGTAATTTTAATCGTGTTGTTCTGGTCATAATCTTATCAATGTTATTTGGTATGCTGAAGAACTGGCGGTAACAATCGTTAATGAAGTTACAACCATCAATTATCCTAGGTAGTTAATCTTGGATAGGTGCATCGGAGCTTGTTATACTTGGTTGAAACAAATTAACCATAAAAAATGCCAATGTAGTGAGGGGTAATACGGTAATAAATAGGGGTTAAATCGTTACTTTTTAGTGTTTTTTGATGCAAACAATCACTTTGACAAAAATTAAACGTCGAAACAACGTTTAATAAAAAAC
Organism: Pedobacter sp. AC402; assembly: GCF_979252805.1. Classification (NCBI taxonomy): domain Bacteria; kingdom Pseudomonadati; phylum Bacteroidota; class Sphingobacteriia; order Sphingobacteriales; family Sphingobacteriaceae; genus Pedobacter; species Pedobacter sp. AC402. The sequence continues at coordinate 360,579 of NZ_CEEDAI010000007.1, forward strand.
ATTTTGAATGTATCTTAAAGTCTCTATTCAAATGTTAAAGTGCCCAATAACTGAATATATTACCTCAACACTCTGAATTTATTTAAAATAAACCTAAATATGACTGTTATGGCATTGCGTAAGATTTATTAAAAAACTTACCCTAAAATAAAAATGCGCTGCAACTTTCTAAATTGAAAGTTGCAGCGCATTGAATTTGAGCGTTATTACTTAATAACCCGGATTTTGCAAATATGAAGGAAGTTTCAAAATTTCACTTTGCGGAATAGGAAGAAGATAATTTGCTGGCCGGAAGTTGTGTCTTCTAATCGAGTTGGCAATTTGATAATTATAAGAGGTACCGTCGGTAGATGTAGATGTGGTGCCGGTTTTAGGAGTAATCAACATTACCTTGTTAAAAGCATTCTCCGTTACTTCGGCAATTTTCCATCTTCTCTCATCATAAAAACGCATATCTTCAAAAGCCATTTCGGTACGGCGTTCCTTAATAATCAAATCTCTGAGTTCTGATTGGCTGATATTCGCCTTTATGCCAAACCTTGCATCAGCTCCAGGTAAAATACCTGCACGTTCTCTTATTTTAAAAATATAAACAAGGGCATCATTGCTTTGTCCGGTTTCGTTTAGGGCCTCAGCGTAATTAAGCAATATTTCTGCGTAACGCATTAACGGATAACCCCTATCTGCGTTGGCACTGCCTCCATAACTTACATTTACATCGCACATTTTACGGCCGTAATACCCTGAAGTTGTTCCTATTCCGTTACCATCACTTGGTGCATTAACATAAGTAAAAACTGGCGTTTGGGCACCGCTGTTGTTTGCATAAGCAGAACCGTTGTAAATAACAGTGTATCCAAACCTTGGATCGCGGTTGATGTACGGATTTGCAGCATTGTAACCGGAAGTTGGATCTGTAATTTGTTTACCGTTACGCATATCAAACTGATCGACTAAATTTTGCGTAGGTGTCGAGTAAAATCCTCCACTGCGCGATGGCGGTAAAAAATGACCTTCAAAATCTTTATTTGGAGCTTGCGTAAAAGTAAAAATCATTTCATTGTTGGCGCGGCTGATAAACGTTTTATAAAAACCAAAACCCGGCGCAGTAGTGTTATCTACAACAAGCGGTCGTACTTATTCATGTCTATTACATCTTTTGCAGCCTGTGCCGCTTTTGCCCATCGGCCTGCATCATAAGTTGGGTATGCAATTATATTGGCAATTGCACCTGTTTTAACTATGCCACCTCCATTAAATAACGGACTGGCAGCCGTAAGCAATACCCTTGATTTTAATGCAAGACACATTCCTTTGGTAATTCTGCCATAGTCTTGATCCAATTGATCTAACGGAAGGTTTGCAGCCGCAGCATCACATTCGCTTACAATGTAATTTACACAATCTTCATATGTGTTTCTTGGAATATCGATAATGTCATCTTTATCAAACAATTTATCGCCTAAAAGAGCTATGCCACCAAAAGATTTAACCAAATAATGGTAATACCATGCACGTAAAAATCTGGCTTCAGCAGCAACCCTTTTCTGTGTTGAAGGGGCTAAGGGCGTTGTTGGCAATTTAGACAGAAATAAATTTACTGCACGTATCTGCAGATATGGCTGTACATAAAAATCAGTCGTTGTACCTTTTACAACATTGAGTGGGTTTACGTTGCCCGAATACAGAATTACAGCATATTGGCCTGAGCCACTGTACCGGTATTCAGCATCATCTGTAGCTTCCTCAAGGTTGCCATGGCTATCCCAACGGCCTTTATTAAAGGAAAAGCCCCTGCCCTGATAAATACCGTTTAAAAAACCCAGTGTTCTTACACTATCGCTAAACACAACTGTAGCATCCTGACCAGCATTTTGCTGATCGAGATAACTGGTTGCTTTTTTGCAGGACGCTAATCCTACCAATATTAAAACAAATAAAATATATCTTTTCATGGTTAAAACTTAAAATGTTACCGATAAACCCATATTGTATAGCCTTTGTGGCGGATAGTTGGTGTTGGTATTGTTACTCGATATTTCTGGATCGTACTCATATAACGAGCCAAGCTTTGTCCAGGTAATTAAGTTTGTACCATTAACATAGATCCTTGCCCCTTTTAAACGAACTTTATTTACCCAACTCTGTGGAATTCCATAACTCAGTTCAATCGATTTAAGACGTAAATAATCTCCTCTTACATTCCAGAAGTCTGAAGGTGCTGTAGGAATAGAAATCGCATTTGGAGACGTTGATAAAATTGGATATTTGGCATTCTGACCAAGTTCTGGTGTCCAGCTTTGTTGGTGGATGGCCTGTAAATTAGAACCAAATGCCTGGATGGATTCACGGATACCCGCAACGTTAAAATTTAATGCTCCCTGAAAAAGTACATTCAAACTCAGCGTTTTGTAATTTGCGCTTAAATTAAAACCTACAATTGTATTAGGCGTATTTGAGTAACCAAAGTAAGATTGATCGGCATCGGTAATTGCACCGTCGCCATTTAAATCAGCATATTTAATATCGCCAGGTTTTACACCGGTTAAAGGTTTGGCACTGCTGGCAACATCTGCTGCATCCTGATAAAAACCTAAGAATTTAAACTGCCTTGGTGTGTTAATCGGGTTACCGGTATATTGCTGATATGGGAACAACGGGTAAAGCTTCATCCTGAAAAACAATTTTATTCTTTGCCACAGAGATATTGCCACCAACACGGTAATTAAAATCTTTACCGATCTTATCATTATACGCAATTTCGAGTTCAAAACCCCTGTTATTTGTTTTTCCTAAGTTAACGGGAGGCAAAGATTGACCAAATACATAAGATACTGTTCCTCTATTGGTTAAAATATCGTACCTGTTATCGTTAAACACATCTAATGTTGAGGTTACACGACCTTTAAACATGCTTAAATCCATACCGATATTTAACTTCTTAACCTTTTCCCAGGGTCACATCCGAGTTGGCTAAACGCCCTTCAAATATGGCATTGTATGCATTGTGCGATGTTCCAAAAGATACGTTACCACTGTTATTGTAGGTTTGTAGGTATGCATATGCATAGTTACCAATATCATCGGTACCAACAAGACCATAAGAAGCCCTGAATTTTAACCGATCTACAAACTTGATGTTATCTTTAAAAAACTTTTCTTCTGAGATGTTGTAACCAATTGATCCGGCAGGGAAAAAGCCATATTTTTTACCTGAAGCAAAAACCTCTGATTTATTGTAGCCAGCATTAAATTCGGCCAGGTATTTCCCTTTATAATCGTAACCCACACGACCTGAAAAACCACTTGTTGGAATAGGGATAAAGTTTAAAATCCTATTGGTGTTGGCAGGGTCACGATAGCCGAAAAAACTCCTGTTGTTATACAATGCCAAACCTGAAATGTGGTGTGCACCAAAAGTACGATCGTAATTTAATGAGGCTTGAGGGTTAATTGTTCTTGTGGTTGAACCTGGACTATAATTTAGTGAATAAGTACCCACCCTGAACACATTCGGATCCTTTGGTGTATAACTTCCATCAACTGGATTATAAATGAAGGCAGGAAAAGTTCCTCTCGATAATCCTCTTGAATAGGTATATGTACTGCCATAAGCAATAGCCCCTCTTAATGATAAGCCTTGTGTAATAAAATCAAGCTTTTGTGTTGCGGCGGCATTGATATTCATATTGTTTTCGAAATCTCTGCTGTATCCGCCCAGCGTTAATGCCTGTACAATGTTGGGTGATGAATAACGGTTTGGTTGCGCATAGCTGTAACCATAACTTCCATCGGGGTTATTAATGGGGTAAGCAAAAGGAGCCAGTGTTAAATAACTGTTATAAAAATAAAAGATGTTCTGAATGCCATTAATATTTGGAATTACCGGATTATTCCGTTCACCAATATTACCAAACAGATCCAGCTTAACGTTTAAGGTTTTGGTTGCCTTAATATCAATGTTAGAGCGGTAATTATACCGTTTGTAATAGAAATTGTTATTTACATCTTCACCTTTCCCAAAATCGTTTAAAATACCATTTTGCGTAACCATTCCTAATGATGCAAAATACTTAACCACATCGTTACCGCCGCTAATGTCGAAATTATTGCGCCATTGGTAACTAAATTTGCGAAAAAGAACTTCTTTCCAATCCACATCCGGGTGCCCGTATGGATCATCACCCGTTCTCCAGTGTTCAAGGTCGGCATCGGTATATTGTACGGCAAGGCCATCATTTATCCGTGCCTGGTTAAACAGCTTGGCAGATTCGTAAGCATTCAGAAATTTAGGCAATCTTGTTGGTTGAGACAGTGCATATTCAGTACGGAAGGTAATGTTGGGCGGGCCAACTACCCCACGCCTGGTAGTTACCAAAACAACCCCATTTGCCCCTTTAATACCATAAACAGCCGTTGTTGATGCATCCTTTAAAATACTTAGGCTTTCAATCTCATTTGCATCAAGGCGTGCAAACTGGGCATAAGTAAATTCAATATCATCAACAATAATTAGTGGTTGGTTTGAGCCCGTGTAAGAACCTGTTCCACGGATAAAAAATGTTGCTCCATCCGATCCTGGCTGGCCACTGGTTTGTTGTGAACTGAAACCTGGCAATCTACCAGCCAATGTATTTTGCAAACTTGCCGATGGGTTTCTTCTGATATCCTGCCCTGATACCGAACTAATTGCTCCTGTTAAGGTGGCTTTTTTAGTGGTTCCGTATCCTACCACAACCACTTCTTCTAAACCTTTTACATCAGTTTCTAAAGCTATGTTAATGGTAGCCGACTGGCCAACTGTTACCTCTTTTGCAAGATAACCGATAGCATTAACCACCAATATCCGGCTTTTACCCCGTAAGGTAATTCGGAACTTACCATCCGTTCCGGTAGATGCCCCGTTACCCGGAAAATCTTTCTCAATAATGCTCGCTCCAGGAATTCCGCCATCCTTATCCGCTAACCTGGCCTTGTATATTAACATTTTGCGCAAAGAGTAACTTCGACAAAATGGTAAATGCTAAAAAGAATATATATTTTCTCATAAATGCTTTCAGTTTTAACTTAATTGTTATTAATTACCAACCCTCGTTCTGTATCAGGCTTCTGTTTGTAATCACCTCTGAATATGGGATAGGCATTAGGTAAAACCGCTGATTAAATGTGGTATTGCTTACCGTAAAAGGTGTATAGGTTAAAGTACCCGTTGCTGCTTTTGTTATTTGTGTACCATGGAGTGAACCATTTAACACCTGGCCTGCAATTTTCCAACGTCTGATGTCCCAGAAGCGCTGTTCTTCAAAAGCCATCTCCACCCTTCTTTCATTTTGGATAAAAGCACGCATATCTGTTTGAGACATTCCGGCTTTAATTCCATAGGCATCTGCACCTGTACCAGCTGTAATTCCAGCCCTTAAACGCAGTGATCTTAACGGTGCATAAGCATCTGCCGTTCGCCCTACCTCATTTAAACATTCTGCATAATCGAGCAATATGCCACCGTAGCGAAAAATAATAAAGTTATGATCCTGCGTAGCATAGGCCGTTGCAGCAGAAAAATCTGCCATGTATTTCTTTAGGTAATAGCCTGTTCTGGTTTGTACAGCCACCCCTCCAGGTTTATCTTTACCACCATCAAAAGTTTCTACATTACGGCTCAACCACCTAATTCCGTTATAAAAAACAGTATTATCCAATCTTTTATCCCTCCCTGCATAAGGGTTAGCAGCCACATAACCAGAAGCCGGATCTGTAATATTCAACCCGTTCAGCATCGGAAATGCATCTACAAGTTCTTGCGTTGGACTCGTAAAACCATTACTCAGTGGTGTGGTATAACCTATAGGTGCATTGTTGGTTTCCAGATCGAAAGTTTTAGCCCTTTGTTTGGCCAATATTACCTCTGTATTTTTTCTGCCAATAAATGCAGCATTAAATGTTGATGTAAGCTGATAAGCATTTAAGTTGATTAAATCTTGCAGTGCATTTAAAGCCAACGTCCATCTTCCGGCATCAAATGTTGGGTAACCTGCCAGTGCTTTTCTGGTTGCATCAGCTGCTATTCCTCCACCATTAAAAAGTGGACTTGCCGCATATAGCAATACTCTTGCTTTTAGTGCATAAGCTGCACCCCGTGTAATTCTGCCTAAGTCAGAATCTGCAACCGGCTCTACCCGCAATAAGCCTTTAATGGCATCGCATTCGCTTACCAGATACGTTACACATTGCTCAAAAGTATTACGTGGAATCTGTAAATTATCGTCAGGAGATAATACTTTATCACCTATTAACGGTACGCCACCATATCTTTTAATCATTTCGAAATAATTAATCGCTCTGATAAAACGTGCTTCAGCTTTCCAATATTGAAGTGTTTTAGGTGCATTAGCATCAACAGGAACAACATCTATATTGGCTAAAAAATCGTTTGCGGCACGAATTGCCCGGTAAGCAGTTTCCCAGTTATTATCCGGATTATTGGTTGAATTAAGCCTTCCATTGGTGAAATATTCTACAACTTTATTTGGTCTTGATGGAATTGCATCATCACTGCCGGCATCAAGAAAATCACCAACGGTACCATCACCGCTAATCCTGTTAAAACCATCAGGAAGTGAAGTATATAAATCCGACAGTACCTGCCTGGCATAATCGCCATTTTTATCCAAAGGATCGTAAACATTGCCCTTATTAATTCCCTGTAATGGGGTTTCTTCATATTTTTTACATGATGCCATGGCTACTAGCGCAATCATGAAAAGTATTATTCTCGTATTCATCTGTGATGAGATTAAAATTTAACGCTTAAACCGCCATTAATTACCCTCTGAATGGGATATACTCCACCATTGGTTTCCGGATCAACCCGTTCAAACGAGGCACTTGTAAACAAATTTGTACCGTTTACAAATAATCTGATGCTCGAAACTTTTATTTTATTGGTAAACCGCGATGAAATGGTATAACCCAGTTCGATGTTTTTTAACCGCAAATAATTGCCACTGTGCATCCAGAATGAAGAAACAATATTGTTATTGAAGTTATTGCCAACAGTAACTCTGGGATAGGTGGCTGTTGCAGCCGTTGTTGGCGTCCAACGCTCCAAATTATGCTCATAAGCTTGCCCAAACCCGCCGTTCTGAAATTCCCATTCACTGTTGCCCGTTAACAATAAATTCCTGTTTGCAACTCCTTGCAGCAACACACTAAAATCAAAGCCAGAATAAGAAAAACCAATGTTTGCGCCATAATAAACCAAAGGTTTATCGGTGCCTATCTTGGCTTGATCAAACTGATCGATTACGCCATCACTATTAAGATCTTTATAGCGGATATCTCCCGGAACTGGATTATATCCTGCAATTTTAGCAGCTGAATTTATTTCTGCCTGCGATTGAAAAAGCCCGTCGGCAATGTAACCAAACTGCTGCCCAACCGGCTGGCCGGTACGGCTTTGGTAACTGTATGCTCTATAAACCTCGTTTTGATAAATTACTTTTGATTTTAACGTACTTGCGTTACCAGCTATGAAATAACTAAAATCTCCAAAAGATTGATGCCAGTTTAATTGCAGTTCTACACCGCTATACCTATTGATACCTACATTCAGGTTTCTTAATGTTGTACCCACAATGGTAGATAAATTTGGCGAGGTAAGCAGATCTGAATATTTGTTGTTAAAATATTCTGCCTGCATAAATAATTGGTTCTTAAATAGGGTAGTTTTTAAACCCAGATTCAGCTTATCGCCTTTTTCCCAGGTAACATTAGGGTTGGCCAATACATCCTGGCGTAAGGCAGAACTACTTGAAGCACTTGTACCAAAGAAATACGAACTCGGACTGCCTACATAAAACTGTTGAAAAACAAAATAACCTGCCGCATCATTACCCGTACGGCCATAACTTGCAAATAATTTTAAATCATTTAACCATTCCAGCTGAGGCATAAATTTTTCCTTGGTTAATGTCCAGCTTAAACCCACAGCAGGAAAAAATCCCATCGGAGAATCTTTTGGATACCTGTTGGTTTTATTTAATCCAAACGCTACCTCAGCGGTATAACGCTCATCAAAACTATAAGCCGCCCGGCCCGATCCCCCATAATAATTCAGGCCAAGGTCTCCCCCATTATTAACATTATCGCTGGTGGCCCTAATTTGTGCATCAATCTGGTGCAAACCAAAATTTCTCTTATACCCAACTGCGCCTTCAATGTATGATTGCCTGTTTTGGTAATCGGTAGAGGTATTGTTGTTCTGAGTTCCGTTTGTTCCAAAAAGCTGATAAGAAGCTGTAGAACCTGAACCATTCTGTTTATAAACCGCAAATGATTTGCTTCTATCCGTATTTTCTGATAAACCCGAGTAAAATGATACCAATGCCTGTACCCATAAACCAGGTACAATGTCATCTAAATTCCGTCTCAAAGTTAAGTCTGTAATAATATCCCGTCTGTAATTTAAGCGGTAACCAGAGTTAACAGTTTGCGCATAAATATTATTTTGGAACTGTGTGTTGCCTCCATAACTACCATTCTCATTGTAAATAGGATATGCATTATTTGGAGTATTCAATATAGAATTAAAAATGGTGGCTGCGGTGTTTCCAGGTTGTGTGTAATTACCAATCCTTCCAAAAAGATGAAGTCCGAGTGTCATTTTTGGCGTAAGATTAATATCTACATTAGAACGTACAGTATAATTGCTAAAGCTTGTATTGGTAGAGTATTCGTTTAAATCACTTTCGTTAAACTGGCCTTTTTGATTCTGGTATTCCAAGCCAACATAGTACCGTGCAGTATTACCACCGCCTCTGAAATTAAGATCGTAACGGCTAAATGTAGATTTATCTTTTAAAACCTGATCTTGCCAATTTACATCCGGATGCCCAATAGGATCAGATCCGGTTCTAAATGCATCAAGGTCAGATTGTGTGTAAACCGGCTGGTCGCCACTATTTCGCCTCGCTTCGTTATATAAGTTGGCATAATCAAAAGCACCTAATGTTTTGGGTAATTTAAGTGGACTTTGAATACCCGCCTGTGCGGTTAGTGAAATTTGCTGTGCACCAATAAAACCTTTCTTTGTTGTAATTGCAATTGCACCACCAGATGATCGAAGACCTAACATTGCAGTAGAAACAGCATCTTTAAGTACAGTTACAGATTCAATTTCTTCCAGATCGATCATCGTAAGATCTCTTGGTATTCCATCAATAAGTACAATCGGATTCTGCCCCCTCAACAATACAGATACCTCATCAAGCCCGGGGCGACCGCTGCTTTGATTGGTGTATAAACCTGCCAAACGACCTGTAAGTGCATTTTTAACACTTGTAACTGTTGATTTTATCAGATCGTTATTGTAAACAGCCTGTGTAGATGATGTTGTTAAATTTGCTGCCAGTTTAATATCATTGGTTAATACCACTTGCTTTTGTAACTTAACAAGAGTATTGTTACCATCGATTCTGATAATTTGATTTACATTGCCGTTAGCCGTATAATCTTTTAATAGTTTACCTTTATATTGGATGCGTATAACATCATTATTCTCAGCATTTAACTTTGCTGTTCCGGTACTATCTGTTTTAATGGCATTATTTAAACGGACATTGATTACATCAGCCCCTATTAATGGGAAATCATTCTCATCAAGGATGGCAAATGTGATGCGCTTAAGCTGCGAAGTATCCTGACGGAGGATTGAATTTACCGAATTGCCATAACTCAGGTTGCCAAAATTCAGAAATGCCAAGGATACAAGGACGAAGCCCAGGAGTTTGAGTATTCTTTTTTCACTCATAATTTTATATTAGTTAGTTGGTTACACAGCTTGCAGCGGTTTCGAATTAGGGATTTCGCAAACAGTGTTGATAAAAATTAGGCACCAAAATGACTATAGCCATATTGGTTTAGCGTATTTAATCACCCGGTAACAATTGGTAAAATTGTTAGAGATGATAATTACAACCGACTAGCGCAGTAGTAAATCTTTTTTCATATGATTAATTGTTTGGGATTAAGGATAAAATAGAGGGGGAAATTAATGCGGTACAACCGCTTAGTCTGATCTGCTGTGAAAGTTACTCATGAATAGGGATTTGGTTATGGCAAAGTAACTATTAAAAAACCCCTCTATTGAGGGGTAATACGGTAATAAATAGGGGTTAAATCGTTACTTTTTGCTTGATTTTAGCCTTTAACCCCTATTTTTAAGATTTTTAAACGTTTAATCTACGGTTAACTTTTTGAGTGTGTTTAAAATCGGTTCGTCAATTGCCTTTAACATATTTTGGTCAGGTTTGATCAGTTCTAAAACAGCAACCTCATTCTTCCCTTTTTTTAACCACTCTTGCGGAACATATAAGGTTTGTTGCGGCCCAATAGCCCAGTACTTCCCTAAGTTGTGTCCGTTAATCCAAACCACACCTTTACCCCAATCGCTCATGTCTAAATAAGTATCGGCTATCGTCGAAATCTCGAACGATCCCTTTTGTAAAATTGGTCCGTTTCCACTTGCATTGGCTGTTGTTTTAGCAGTTAAGCGGTCGTTACTGAAAGGGAAACCATACATTAACCAGTTTTTAACCTCTGCACCTGCAAAAGTTACCTGCTCGGTAATGCCTTTTTTGTTTTCCAGTAAGTATTTACCAAAGTTTACCCTACCCATGTTTTCAACAAAAATATCGAGCTGTACATCACCTGCCGGAAGGTTTAGTGTTAAGGTATTCTGGTTAAGCCTGCGGTCTAAAATGCCTGCCCTTTTCTGATTGATAAAAACCAAAGCATAATCACGGAGTTGCTTCAATTGCAATTCGCCTTTTTTACCACCTTTTATAGTGGTGCGGTACAATACATAACCATAATCCTGGCCTAGTGCTTCAAAAGTAAGCGGGTTAATATTTTTTACGGGTTGAGGAAGCACATTAAACAAAGCCACCTTGCTGCTCAGTTTAAAAGGTGCAACGGCAATACTCGGTTTAGCAGCCGGTATAGGTGGCAAACTTTGCCCGGCAGGTAAATATTTTTCTATTACACTTCGAAAAGCTTTAAATTTTTCAGTTACATTACCTGCTTCGTTTAAAGGTGCATCATAATCGTAGCTACTGGTTTGTGGTTCATAAGGTGAAATGTCTTTATAATTGGCACCATTCATAAAATCGCGGGTAGTACCACCATGAAACATGTACATATTAATCGAAATGCCTGCTGCCAATACCGAATCTAGTTTTTTGGTATAATGTGCCGCCGGAACAGTATGATGAGGCGTTCCCCACCAATCGAACCAGGCAGGATACCATTCGGCAATAAAATATGGCCCTTTACCATTATGGTTCTCATTAACAAGCTGCCTGATTTTTGCCGGATTATCGATTCCGTTTACGGCGGGCAATAAGCCGTTTAAATGGCCATCTTTCACATCTGCAGCAGGGTCACAAGTGTAAAGCAATCCGTCAAAACCAGCTTCGATAAACAGCTTCCTGTTAATATCTAAATAGTTTTTATCGGCGGCATAAGAACCATATTCGTTTTCTACCTGTACCATTATAATGTTGCCACCATGGTTAATCTGCAATGGAGCAAGCTGTTTGCCCACCTCCAGTATATATTTTTTATATTCGGCCAGGTACTGTTTTTCCGTACTGCGTACAACAAGGCCTTTTTCTGTTTGCAGCCAATACGGATATCCACCAAATTCCCATTCGGCACATACATACGGGCTGGGCCTTAAAATAACCCACAAACCTTCCTGCTGTGCAATTTTTACAAATTCGGCAATGTTGTTGTTGCCAGCAAAATCGAATTTACCTTTCTGTGGCTCATGCAGGTTCCAGAAAACATAAGTGCCAATGGTATTAAGGCCCATGGCTTTGGCCATTTTCATACGGGCGCGCCAGGCTTCTTTTGGTACACGCGGATAATGTAACTCCCCGGAAATAATTTGAAAAGGCTTTTCATCCAACAGAAAACTGTTATCCCCTAACTTAAAACTGTGTTTGGCTTGCTGACCAAAAGCCGATAAGGAGAAACATAGTGCCGCCAGCCATACTAATCTTGTTTTCATTTTTAATTTTTTTTATGAGATGATTGGCTTTTATCAGGCAAAAAGAATCCAATTTGCGCATTTCTACGCAATCCATCAATCCCGGTTTATTATATTAAATGTGTTTTTTCTTTACTTTTTAAATACGCTCAGATCCCATTGATCCATCCAGTTAATTGAAATTTTATCGTTATCAAATTTGATAGGCAGCCATAAATAACGACCATCGATCGCATTTTTTGGTTCCCATTTATCTGCCATAAAAATGAATTGCCCTTTTTTACCTGGTGCAGGCAATACATGAGTACTTTGACCGCCAAAAGTTAATTTAGCACCCTCTCCCTCGCACGGATTGCCCATGTATGTCCATGGCCCCCAAATTGATGTTGCTTTAAACCACCTTGCAGGGTTTGGTGCCCAACCTGTACAGCCAGAACCAATCATATAGTATATTCCATTTTTCTTAAATAAAGCTGGAGCTTCAGTTTGCTGTCCGACATAAATTCTGATAAATTTTCCGGTATGACTCAGATAATCTGGAGTCAACTCTGCTAAATGAAGCGTAAAATTCTCTTCCGAAGAAAACACATGATAGGCTTTCCCATCATCATCTACAAAAACGGTCATATCTCTTGCCATCTGGCCACCAGGTAAATCTCTACAGAAAAAGCCATCACTTTTATTTGCTGGCTTTTCGCAGTTTACCTGATCTTTTTCAGGCGTTCCGGCTGCATAAAATGGCATTTTACCAGCATTTGGGCGATAACTCTTAATAAAAGTATATGGCCCGGTTGGTTTATCGGCCACTGCAACGCCCGATCGTGCTGCCGCGTAACCTTTCCCCAACAACTCCAGGTGGAACCACATTACAAACTTTTTGGTTTTCTTGTTGTAAACCACTTTAGGGCGTTCCAGGATAGATCCCCTGGCAATATCACTCTTCAGATCATCTGAAACCGGCAACGCAATGCCCTCATCCTTCCAGTTGTATAAATCTTTAGATGAATAACAATGCACGCCAACCTGCGCACTATTTCCTTTTTCGCCTTCTATTTTATGCTCTCCAAACCAGTAATAGGTTCCTTTATATTCTACAATACCGCCACCATGTGCGTTAATGTGAACACCTTTATCATCTTTCCATATTTTACCCGGATTGAAAGAGGTATAAGCCTGCTGCGCCGATACATGGGTGTTCAGTAATAAACCGAAGACGATAAATCTCAAAATAAAACTGATTCTCTTGTTCATCATTTAATTAATAATTTTTAACGTTATATAAACTTTATTTCAATCAACTATTCTTATTTATACAGTTGGCTGTATTTAATTATTTTAAACTTGCACTGTGGTCGTTTTCGAAGTTTTCACCACTCCATATTTTTTGCGCACTCCATTTCTCAGCCGGGTTGGCCCAAAATGGATCATTTTCAGGTAATCCCAAGGGCAAAAAGATATTGGAAGCAATGTATGGGCTACCCTGATTGTTGTAAAAATCGCCCAGATTTGGTTGATCTCCATATAAACCAATCGTTAACCAGCCATTTTTATAAGTGGTTGGGCTTTCTAAAGTTTTCTTAATCACGGCAGTTAAAGCGCAACGCACCTGGGCGGCACTCAGTTGTTTTGGTAAAGCTTTCCGCCAGGCCATATCGGCTAAATGATGAAAGGCAGCACCACGATAAATGATGGAGCGGCCTGTGGCAGGGTAAGAACCATCTGCATTGATTAACCTTTCCTGTATAATTGCATAACGCTCATTGCGTTTTTTAATCTTTTCGAACATCTCTTTATAACTGTTCGTTTTGGCACCTATAATGTTGGCCAGTGTAGCCAGGTAAGGATGAATTACATAGCTGTTGTAATAATCAAATGCGAAAGATGTGCCATCAGTGTACATGCCATCACCAGTATACCATTGTTCCATTTGTTGCAGGGCATAATCAACACGCATAGGGTCCCAGTTGTAACCGAACCTGGCCAAAAAAGCTTCGTTCATGGCCGAAAACAATAACCAGTTAGAAAACACAGGTTTAAATCTTCTGGTAGTAACAATAGATTGCATCATCAGCTGCTGATTTTTCTTATCCAGGTTCTCCCAAAGCCATGGTGCACGTACTAACGCCAGGGCTACGTAAGAAGCATCTACCAATTGTTGGCCGCCGATATCGAAATTCATAAAATCTTTGGCGTTAGAGTCAAGCGCATTTTTTAATCCCTGAATCGCCCATTCGCGATACTGTTTCCGGAGGGCTACTTCCTCTGCCGAACCACCTTCTAACTGTAACCATGGCGCAATGCCACTTAAAACCCTTCCTAAAACCTCTACATACTGCACCTTAATGCGGTGTTCTTTATTATCAATATGAATTGAGGTAACTTTCGGCATTGCAATGCGGAGGCTATCTTTTGCCAGATTGTACAATACAGGCTTAACCATCTTATCCATTTGCTGTAACCAAAACTGACGGTCGTTTAACACTACGTTTTTGGTGGTTTTAGTCTTTTTTTGAGCAAAGGCAGATCCCCCGACCGAAACAATCAGTAATAGGCAAATGCAGCTATTTTTTAAGTTCATTTTTGTGTTAATGTTTAATTGTTGTTTGATAAATGGCGGTACATTTCACATCCTGCAAGTAAAAAAGCACCCACACCAAAGTTTGCTGTAGAATTTGCATCAACCACCTGGCCCGGAATAGCTTTCTCTCCTATTGGCTGCACATACCCTAATTTTCCATTGGGTTGCAATGCTGTTTTAGTTAAATAGCCCCAGGCTTTTTTTGCGGCAGGCAGGTATGTTTTTTCCTTTAAATAACCATTGTTAATGCCCCAAAGCAAGCCATAAGTAAAAAATGCTGTACCACTGGTTTCAGGTCCGGGTGCGTGCTGCGCATCGAGGATACTCCTGGTCCAATACCCCTCGGGCTGCTGGCTTTTAACAATTGCCTTTGCCATGTTTAGGTATTTGCTTAAGTATTCATCACGGTGTACATCATTGGCAGGAAGATCTTTTAACACTTTTGCCAGCCCGGCAAAAACCCACCCATCGCCCCTAGCCCAAAAATCTTTTTTACCATTGGCACTTTTGTGTTTTGGGTAAACATACTTGGCATCGCGGTAGTAAAGTTTTTCCTTATTATCGTACATAATGCTATTGGCGTACATAAAATACGCGTACAGTTTATCAAGATACTTTTGATCTCCGGTAACTTTATACAGTTTGGTCATTACAGGCATTACCATATACAAACCATCAGCCCACCACCAGTAATCGTTATTTGGGGTACTCATTTCGTACTCCATTACCGCTTTGGCCCTTGAAATTTTATAGTCTTCCGGTTTTAAGTGATAGAGGTCTATATAGGTTTGAAAGCAGATTTGCCAATCGCCAAAAAGTACATGGTCATCCGTTTCGCCATATGTATATTTCCATTTCGATTGATCTTTAGATTTTGCCCCCATCCATTTATTATATTCAGCCCAATCTTCAGAATATTTACGATAGGCCTCATTTTTGGTAAGTGCGTAAGCTTCCATGTTTCCGGTATGGTAGGCAGCATGATCCCAAAAAGCGCGAACCTCTGCTTTATTATTGCTTTGCCAGTATACATTTGCCCTGTTAAGCATTTCAAGTACTTCTTCTTTATTTACCTTATTTTGCGCTTTAGCAGCGATAGTAGATAAGAAAAGCAGCAAAAAAAGATATTTAAATAATTTTATTTTCATTAGCGTATTGGTTTAATGCCATTAACGGTTGGTATTACAGGTTTAATGGTGCCATCGGGATTAAATTCCATCTTATCAATGCACACTTCGCGGTTATAACCTGCGGCCTGGCCCATCGAAATCCCTTTTGGCCGGGTAAACCGGTGGTAAACCATATACCATTCATCTTTCCCGTTAACCTTAATTACACTGTTGTGCCCGGTACCATAAATGCCCTGTGCAGCATCTTTCGCCAGGATGAGGTTATGCTCCGGAATTGTTATTTTACCTGTAGGAGAATCAGAAAAGCCATAACGCACCCGGTAATTTTCGCTCCGGGTATCATCTTCCGACCATAAAAAATAATATTTACCCGCGCGGTAAAAAACCTCGGTTCCTTCTCTAAAGCCCCTATTTGGTGTAATGATTTTAACCGCATTGGTATCAATCGAAATCATATCATCATTTAAGGGTGCAACAGCCATGTATCCATTGCCCCAATACAGGTAGCTTTTATTCGTTTTAGGATCTTTAAATACATCAGGATCTATCTCCTGGCCACCTTTAATTCCTTTAGGCTTACCCGAAATCAATGCCTTGCCACTATCTTTAAACGGACCGGTAGGGCCATCGGCAACCGCTACACCGATTTTTTGTGCCGCTGTAAAATAATAGAAATACTTGTACACGCCATTTACCTTTTTCTCAATAATGGTAGGTGCCCAGGCATTCCTTTTCGCCCATGAAACATCTTTCTCCAGGTCTAATATCTTTCCTTCATCCTTCCAGTTTACCAGATCGGTTGAGGAGAAACATTTAAAATAGGTGCCACTCCAGTTGTTAAAACCATCGCTGGTGGGGTAAATGTAATACTTACCGGTTTTATTGGAATATAACACTTCCGGATCGGCATAATAGCCCTTTAACACAGGATTATTGGCCACGGCAATGCTTACCGTGTAGGTTTTTGACTCCTGATTGGGAATTGTTACTTTAATTTTTTGCGGACCTTTAGAAAAATCAAGTTTACCTTTTGGATTAATACCGATCTGATTAAACTGACCAAACTGCGGATCGAAAGCCTTCAAATCAGTTCCATAATTTACCGGCAAATACAGTTTTTGATTTGTACTATCCAAAACAATGTTGTTCTGATTGATGGATGCATTTAATGGGTTTTGCAAAACTGCTTCTGCGCTGTACCATTTGCTTAACAGGCGGTTTAACTCCTCCTGTTTAATCGGCATAACTGTTCCATGCCTGGGATGAAAATCCATCGAAATATCCTGATCCACCACGCTAAAATGCTCCAGGTCTCTGCTTTTAGTAAACTGGTAGCGGCCTTTCATGTACACATCATACATCAAAATATATCCTGTACCATTTTTCAATTTAAAAACGCCAGCACCCTCTACCGCATCTTTAGTTTGTTGCAGGTATTGATCCTGCAATACATAACCCTCAGTTAAGCTGGTAGAAACTGCTTTTTTTATGCCGTTACCATTGCCTTCTGTTTTAAAAAACAGGTTGTATTTTCCATTGTCGTAAATAATATCGCCATCAATACAAGAGCCGTTGGTTGGACTATAAAAGAGTTGTTTTGGTGTTGTTTCAAGGTCGGTAAAATCGGCATTGGCATAAGCATAATAAATTTTATCAGGTGCATTACCATGTTTCATCGACCAATAAACCATGTATTTTTTTGTGGCTTTATCGTAAATGGATTGCGGTGCCCAAACCCTCAACAAATCTTCATTATCAGGAAAGCGTTTTTGAATATTAACCACAGCCGAAGTCCAGTTAATCAGATCAGTGGATTTTAACAATACCATGGCCCGGTTCGAATCCCAGCCATTTGCCGAAACCATATCCGTTGCCACCATATAAAAGGTTTTGCCATCTTCGCCACGTAAAATATGTGGATCGCGCACACCGCCTGTACTGCTAATCTGCGCAGATGAAACAATTGGATTATCGTTATTTAAGGCCCTGAAACGATATCCATCGGTACTTACCGCAAAACGGATGGCCTCTTCTGCTTTGGTATTTCCGGTAAAATACGCAAATAAATATGCGGTGTTTTTGGTTTGCGCCTTTAACAGCTGTACTGATAACAGCAACGTAACCGCCAGCAGAGCGAGTTTATTATTTATATGGGGATATTTCATTTAATGGGCTATTTTGCTATTTATAATTAGGTTTCCAATCCAATACCTGCACTTTTGTTGGTGCCTGATCGGCTTTTCCTTCACCATCTACCTGGGTAACGTTTTGCAGAAACAGGCTCAGTATCTTTTTACTTTTCCATAATTCGGTATCGTATGTGGGTTCCCATTCACCCATGCTTGTTTGAGAAAGGTCTTTAATGCTCCAATTTTCTGATCCAAGTGCTTCATTTATAGCGATTGAAACTTTGTTGCCCCGCTCAGCATCCCTAAAAAGTAAACCTGCAGCATATTCTTTTCCTTTTGACCAAACCACAATCTGTGGCCTCGAAATCGGAATCTTTTTAGTACCCGTACCACTTAAACTGAATGCTGTTTTTCTAAATTTGAGGTTACTCACCTTCCAATCCCCTCCGGTTTTAAAAACCAGGTGATATTGTGGTACGCTCTCATTCACATCATGCCAGTAACCAGCAATAAATACATTGCCTTTTGCATCAGCAAACATTGATGTTTGGTTAATGAGTTCGCTTTTTTGCGGAATTTTAAGTGCATATTCTGCATTGGCTGCTGTAATGGGCATCGCATACTTTTCGCCAGTAGATTTTAACCACGTTAAGCCACCATCGGTAGATTTTGCATAACACAAATCATGGTTGCTCGCCACATCAGGGCTTTCGCGCCAAACCCACGATAAATGGATTGTGCCAACCAGATCTACAGCAACCTGCCAGTATGCATTGCGCTCCCCTTCACCGTTAATCATCCCATCCTGTACCCTCGTCCACTTTTTAGTTTGTAAACTATACCGGTTAATCATCAGGTTTCCATTGCCCGATCCGCCATCACGGTAAAAGAACAACAAATCGCCATTGGCCAGTTTGTAAAACTCAGGGTAACTCACTTTATTTTCTTTAACCGAAAGCATCGGTTGTTTATTGCCTAAAGTGAGCAAGCCCGCAGAAACCGATTTGGCATAATTTAAATTGTTGTTGTGCTGGCCCCAGGCAACATGCAAAAAACCATCACCATCAACCATAATACTGATTGATTTATGCGCATCGGTAGCATCGCCTTTATAAAGTGTGGTTTGGGTAATCCAAGTGGCAGTGCCACTTTTCCGTTTCGCCAAAACAACATGTTGTGCACTATCGTAGTAAGCAGCATATTGAAAACCTTTAAAGGTGACCAAAGCATTTTTACGGAATATAACGGTATTAACCGAGTTGTTGGCCCACCCGTTACCGGCAATGGTACTGAGTTGTGCATTTTGCGCAACGCTGATGAAGTTTATGCCTATAAAAACGCAAATTAAAAATACACTTTTGGTGAGGGATGGATACATTATATGGTTTGGGGATGCTCGGTTTTTTACATTTGGTAATGCCGAAGTACCGAAATTTTTAAATTTTATACAGGGGGTTAAATCATACTTTGCAGGGGGCGTATTAGCATAAGTGCCCTTTATAGCCTAAAATAGCGTAACTTTTATGTGGTAGCATTAATATTATAATATTTATGAAAACTTTTGCGGTGCTTTTTAATAAACTCAGATGGGGTAAGTTTAAACAGTTTTTGAAACTGCTCCCTAAAATATTTACTGTCGTTAATACCTACCCTAAAAGCAGCCTCATTAATGTTCAGGTTGGTATTGATTAACAACTCGGCAGCCTTTCTTAACCTGATAAAACGGATAAAACCGTTAATAGACTGGCCTGAGGTTGCCTTAACTCTTTTGTAAAGGTTAGAATGGCTCATACCAAGTTCAGAAGCTAATATTTTAACATTAAAACTATCTTCCATCAGGTTTTCTTCAATCAAAGTGATGCATTTTTGAAGGAAACCTTTATCCTCCTGAGAAACTTTATGGGCATCGGATTTTAAAGTAATTTCATTATAAAAATAAGATTGAAGATTGGTTCTGTTTTTAATAATGCTGTTAATTTTTGCCGTAAACAATTCTTTATCGAAAGGTTTGGTAATAAAATCATAAGCACCCACTTCAATTCCGCGGAGTTTTACTTCAGGACTAGGGTCTCCTGTTAACAATATTACCGGGATGTGGCTTAAAGCCGAATCTTCTTTAATTGCCTTGCAGAGTTCGATACCATTTAATCCATCCATGTTTACATCAGAAATTACAATATCGGGTAAATATTCTTTGCAAAGTTTTAATCCTTCGGTACCATTTGCGGCACGGTATATTTTAAAGTTATCCTGAAAAATATGTTTAATGTAATCGATAATCTCAGGGTTATCATCAATAATTAAAATCGAATGCAGATCAGAAATCAACAGCTCCAGATTGCCTACATTTTCACTGTCGCTACTTTCGGCCTCCTCCTCCTGGGCAATCAATTCGTTTACGTAGGTTAATTCGTTTTGAAAAACTACACCCTGTTGCAGGTTAGGCTCACCCACCGGAATATCAATCAAAAATATGGTTCCTTTGCCCTGGTTGGAGCGGAAAGATATTTTTCCCTTATGCAGCTCAACAAAGTTTTTGGCCAGGTATAAACCAATGCCAAAACCCATTTTTAACGATTCGTTAGACATTACTTTATAAAACTTATCGAATAACTTTTCTCCTACATGTACAGGAATGCCCGGCCCGCTATCGCTTACCTCTACCTGCACGCGCATGCCCACCGTTTTAACACTAAACTTTACAAAACCGCCTTTTGGTGTAAATTTCAATGCATTGGAAAGCAGATTGAAAAATACAATTTCAAGTTTATCCTTATCGGCAAAAATATCAAGCTCCAATTCATCACATTCAAAAGTATAATCGATGTGGTTTTGCTTGGCCAGGTAATTAAAACAGAGAAAAATTTCGTGGGTAAACTTGTAGAGGTTAATCCGTACAATTTTTAACACATCGTTTTCGCTTTCCGTTTTTCTGAAAAGCAATAACTGATCTACCAAACTAAGTAAACGCCTGGAGTTGCGGTAAACCACATTCAAATCATTTTTCTCCGGTCCGGCATCCTTTTTAGTAATAATATCTTTAATTGGATTCACAATTAAGGTTAAGGGAGTTCGGAGTTCATGAGAAATATTGGTAAAAAAATTTAGTTTTTTCTCGTTTAAATCCTTCTCCCGCTCCATTTTAAGGTTGGTTATTTCTACCTCATGTTTTAATCTCCGCTGGCGGTTGCGGTAAGTTTGAAAAAGGTAAAACAAAGAAGAACCCAAAATAACGTAGAAGGTATAAGCCCACCAGGTGCGGTACCATGGTGGTAAAATTTTGATGATTACCACCTTTTCGTTATCGCTCCAGGCCCCTTCCGTATCGGTACTTTTAATGTGCAATTTATACTGCCCTTCATTTAACCTGGAGTAATAGGCCGTACTTAATTTATTTACATAATTCCAATCCCTATCCCATCCTTCCAGGTAGTAGGCATAAGAAATCTGCTCCTGAAACGAAAATTCGATCGCCGCATAATCCACAGAAATTACTGCGGCACTGTAAGGTATTTCTATCTTCGCTAAGTTTACCACTGATATATTTTTGTATCCAGAATCCTGATCGAGGGGAATATTGTTGATCCTAAAATCGGTAAGCACCATTTTGGGTGTGCGTTTATTCTTTTTAATGTGATCTGGCGAGAAGAGGTTGAAACCGCCAATGCCACCAAACAAAAAGTTGCCATTGGCAAGCTTTAAAGCTGCATTATAATTAAACTGGTTGCTTTGCAAACCATCGGTAGCATAATAATTTTTAAAGGTATGGTGTTTTACATCAAATTTAGATAGCCCGTTATAGGTACTGCACCATAAATTACCAGCCCCATCCTGCAGAATATTAAGCACCGAATTGCTCGGTAGTCCGTCGCTTTGGATATAGCGTTTTATTTTTTTGTTTTCAGGGTTGAAAAGCAATAAGCCACCACCCTCAGTTCCGATCCAGATCTGGTGGTTAAAATCTTCCTGAATGGCCCTGATTGCAAAATTGATCTTGGTATACTCGTGCTTCCTATTTACAGGATCAATTTTAATCAGTTGTGTATAGTTACCGGCCCAAAGCCTGCCTTTGGCATCCTGGAATAATGTATGTATATCTTTTAGCTGATGATCAAAAAGGTCGAATTTATCAGTGCTTTTATTGTATCGGTACAGTGCGCCACCTTTGGTAGTACCTGCCCAGATGTTTTGCTGTTTATCCTGATAAAGTTTCCAGATGTTGATATCATCTACCCCCTTAAAAGTATTGTAACAGTTGTAATGAACAAATTTTTTGGTGGTTTTATCAAAACGGTCTATCCCGCCGCTAAAGGTAGCCACCCAGGTATTCCGATCCGAATCGCTTAAAATACTCGTTACAAAATTACTTGTTAAAGAATTGGGATCGCTGTTTTTTGCATAATTGGTAAAGGTATTCAGCTTCTTGTTCCAAACACTTAAACCGCCGCCATCAGTGCCTATCCAAATGTTATTGTATTCATCCTCACTGAATGAAAGTACGAAATTGTTAATGAGCGAATTGCTTTTTAAAGGATCATGTTTGATAGTACTAAACTGTTCGCTTTCCTGATCGATGATGTTTACCCCACCACGTAAAGTAGCAATCCATTTTCTCGATTCACGGTCTTCATATACCTGCGCAATGGAGTTGCTGCTTAATAAACTTTTTTCTTTACCGGCCGATAAATAATTGATTTTATGGGTTTTGGTATCATAAACCGTAATTCCACCCCCGTCTGTAGAAATCCATAACTTTTGTTGTTTATCAACCAAAAGGTTCATGATGTTCTCATTGCCAAGATGCTGGTTAAAGCGGGTTAAAGTTTCATTAACGGTATCAAATTGATAAAGGCCGCGTTCCGTTCCAACCCATATATTTTGCTTATCGCCTTTTGTAATACTGGTTACCGAACGCAGTGCCGCATTTACCAAACGGAGGGTATTTTTGCCAGGATCGAACCGGCACAAGCCTACATCTTTAATAAAAAGCCAAAGCGTTTGCGCTTCATCAACATACAAGGCTTTAACAGAGAAGTCGCTGTTTTTTCCGAAAGGAATGCGCTGAGCAATTTCACTGTCTTTTTTAAGCATAAACAATCCCTTTTCATCCGTAGCAACGTAAACCACTGTAGCCTTACTAACCGCAATAGAAGTGATGGCATAACTTACCTCGTTTTTTTTCCCTTTTTCTTCATAAATAAGCTGATGAAATTTAGAATCGGCATAATCATAGTATGAAATTCCCTTTTGTGTACCTACCCATACCCGGTTTTCCGCATCGCCGTTAAGTACCGTAATGTGGTTGTTTACCAAAGAATGCTCGTCGCCCCAACCATTCCTGAAAACTTTAAAATGGTAACCATCGTAACGGTTCAAGCCATCGTAGGTACCCATCCACATAAAGCCAAAACGATCAAGGTATAAGGAGTTTACCACGTTATTAGACAGTCCGTTTTCTACCCCCAGATATTTAATCGGAATAGTTGAAGGCTGGGCAAAACACATACCTCCATACATCCATGCGATAAGCATAAAACATACGGAAATCTTTTTTAGGTTAAACATAGGAGAACAGTACTGGCATATACTTGGTATGAAACGAATATACATATTTTCCTAAAACTGTTACATGGACGTTTATTTAGGATTTAATAGTAAAAACCATGAAATTTCTCCTACAAGGAGTATTTGAGACGGTATTTCTTAAGTTTATAATCAGGATCGCTTAATAAAGTAAATGATTATAAAAAGGTGCTGAATAAGCTGATGCATTAAACATGAGCTATTTAATATCCGAATGACCGAGATGCTTTGAAGGATCTACCTCATTGCGGATAAGCTGTTTCAGCTCTTTAATTTCGGGAAATCGCTGCATTTCTTTTCTATCGAAGATGAGCTTTTCGCCAACCAATACAGTAAAAACACCAGATGTTTCGCTTGGCATTAAAACCACACCTTTTACCTCATCAACAAAAGTGGTTAAAATTTCCTGTGCCATATATGCCGAACGTAACATCCACCCGCATTTAGGGCAATAAGTGATACTGATGAGTGGTTTTTCCATTGTAGTATTTTTACACAAGTTACAAAAAATGGTGAAAGAGGTAAATTGGAAGCGACTGCAAGTATAAAACTATTAATTTTCTTTTGGACACAGTTTATTGAACAGACCCGACTACCTACTGCGAGTATAGAACTACCTACTGCGACTTCAGAACTACCTACTGCAACTTCAGAACTATCTACTGCGAGTATAGAACTACCTACTGCGACTTCAGAACTATCTACTGCGACTTCAGAACTATCTACTGCGACTTCAGAACTATCTACTGCGACTTCAGAACTATCTACTGCGACTTCAGAACTATCAACTGCGACTTCAGAACTATCAACTGCGACTTCAGAACTATCAACTGCGACTTCAGAACTATCTACTGCGACTTCAGAACTATCAACTGCGACTTCAGAACTATCAACTGCGACTTCAGAACTATCAACTGCGACTTCAGAACTATCAACTGCGAGTATAGAACTATCTACTGCGACTTCAGAACTATCTACTGCGAGTATAGAACTATCTACTGCGACTTCAGAACTATCTACTGCGACTTCAGAACTATCTACTGCGACTTCAGAACTATCTACTGCGACTATAGAACTATCAACTGCGAGTATAGAACTGTCTACTGCGAGTATAGAACTGTCTACTGCGACTTCAGAACTACTTACTGCGACTTCAGAACTATCTACTGCGACTTCAGAACTATATAATACGGCCGTTGTAGAAACTTGGTGATAGCTAATCCAATGATCTCTCCACTACGGTCGAGATGACGAATTTATGCGTTCCCTCATAGTTTTAGAATAATCAATTTACACATGCCTGTATCTGCACTTCGCTATCTCCTCACTGCTATCCGGCATAGGAAATGATGGAAGGAGAAAGCGTTAAAGCTTTATCATTACCTTTCCCTTCATCACAGTATTTGAGGCAGCACACACTTTCCGCCCCCTTCGGCGGAACTTGTGCTGACGACCAAAAAGCTTTAACGAATTTATCCGACATCAGTTCCAAGCCTTGATTTTTGGTTACCTTTTTATCAAGAAAAAGGTAAGAGCCCTTCGGTGGCCAACCGAGGCAAGCCCGAGCGGAGCGAAATATAGCAAAGTGGCCAAAATAGCGACCGCATTACGATTCCCGCATGCGCGAGAATGACGACCGTGTTAGAAACATTACAACAAAGATTGCTTCGGCTCGCTCTCTCCCTGCCTCGCAATGACGAATTTATATAGATAGTAAATCCAAAGATCTCTCCACTACGGTCGAGATGACGAATTCATGCGTTCCCTCATAGTTTTAGAATAATCAATTTACACATGCCTGTATCTGCACTTCGCTATCTCCTCCCTGCTCATCCGGCATAGGAAATGATGGAAGGAGAAAACGTTAAAGCTTTATCATTACCTTTCTTTCCTCACTGCATTGAGGCAGCACACACTTTCCGCCCCCTTCGGCGGAACTTGTGCTGACGACCAAAAAGCTTTAACGAATTTATCCGACATCAGTTCCAAGCCTTGGGTTTATGCCTTGGTGTTTGTTGTTTTTATAGGTAGTCATGCTTTCGCTGCGCTCAGGTTTGTTACTTTTGGGCCAAGCCAAAAGTAAAAGCCCTTCGGTGGCTGACCTGTACCGATTTTACATCGGTAACCGAGGTAAGCCCGAGCGGAGCGAAAGCATTATGCACGCGCGAGAATGAATAACCAAAAAATCCTACCAAACCATCACCTCCTCTTCTCTCGATCAGGCTTAAAAATAATATAGAAAACAAATACACCTGCCAATAAAAATATAATCCCTAAAATTAAATTTGCCCTGTCGTCCATACCTAAACAACACCACTATTAATGAATAGTTGAGAATTATATACAACCTGAGAGGGTAAGCAAGACTGATAACTGAACAAAATGAACTAAACAACTGCTTACGTAAACTGTTGTCAAAATAGAAAAGGGTAACCATATCCATAGTTACCCCTTTCTAATTACTCCCGTGTTAGAGGAATTATAATTACATTTATTAAGCACTTTTTGTTTGCTTCATCTAGATCATCATACATCGTTGGTCTGTAAATAAATACACGCTTATTTATCTTTTAACGGAATCTTAAACCAGAATACAGAGCCCTCACCTTCTTTGCTGTTTACCCCAATTTCACCTCCATGGCGCTCTACAATTTCTGCTGAAATATATAATCCTAAACCAAGACCAGAAAAACTATAAGAAGAAGCTTCCACACGGAAAAAGCGATCGAACACAAACTGCGATTTATCATGAGGGATACCAATTCCAAAATCCTGTACCGAAATCATCAGGTAATTACCTTCTGTTTTGGCCTGCACAATAATTTTATCAGCATCTGGCGAATATTTAATCGCGTTAGACATAAAATTGCTTAGCACCTGCTCAATACGATTTCGGTCCGCATGCACCTCAACATCAGTAATATCCTGAATAATGTTATGCCCATGCATACTTTCCTGTAAACCATCAATAGCATCTTCAATAACACCAGCGATGTTAAAATCAGAGAAATTGAATGTCATTTTACCAGCCTGTATTTTAGTTACATCCAATAAATCCTCAACAAGGGCAGTCAGTTTTCCAATCTGGCGGTTTGCTTTATCTACAAACTCATAAATTTTCTCAAACTTCTGCTGTTCAGCCATTCGCAAAGCAAACTGCAAAAATCCTTTAATGCTCGTAATCGGTGTTTTTAACTCATGACTGGCAATACTCATAAACTCATCCTTACGGTGCATCAGTTCTTTGGTAGCCTGTTGCGCTTTCATTAAATCGGTTACTTCAAACCCAAAGAAAGCAATCCCGTCAATTACCCCATGATCAGAAAAAACCGGGTTTAAAATAATATCAAACCATTTTTCTACTACATTACCTGTTGCATTGTTTACCTGCTCAATCCGGTAAGCGTTAGCCACATAAGTTTCGCCCGTTTCCAATACGTTTTTCTCTATCTCCAACAACTCAGGCGATTCAAATTTAGAACCACTTCCAATTCTTGATCGCCCGATATAATCGGTACCGCCATCAAAGGTTTTAAAAGCTTCGTTAACAAATTCGTACTTCAGATCTTTTCCCCTGCGGATGGTAATTAATGCCGGAGCATTTTTAAAGATGCTGTAAAACTCATCTTGCTGTTTTTTGATCAGCTTTTGCAGTTCACTCCGTTTTTTCTCTGTATGCTTTTGTTTCGTGATATCGATTACATAGGTTACTGCACCATTTGCAACTTCTTCATCCAATAATGCCGAACCAACCAAAACATCAACAGGGGTGCCTGATTTAGTGAGGTATTGTTTTTCGAACGGCGGACAAAAGCCCTCTTCCTTTAACAATTTAGCTGATATATTACTAATCGGTAAGAAAGATTCAGGTGTGATTTGCCTCCAATCGATATTTCCATCTTCGAAATCAGAACGCGAATAACCCAATAGCTTCAAGAAAATATCGTTTGCATCTTCAATTCTTCCGGTTTCAATATCGCTGAACAAAATGCCAATCACATTTGATTCGAAAATTTTCCTGAATTTGCGTTCTGTAGAATTCAATTTCACCTCTGTATCAACCAGTTTTGAAATATCTACTATAGAGCCAACCATACGATAAGGCGTTTGCAGATCATCGAGCAAGATACTCCCACGATCGAGCAATGTAGCATAACTTCCATCAGCTTTTTCAAGGCGGTATTGGGCTGTCCACTGGGTTTCGTTGTGGTTTATAGCATCGTAAACACTATTTTTAACACGTTCCCTATCTTCCGGATGAATTTTATCAAACCAAAATGCAACACTTTCCGTTTGCAGCTCTTTCGGATAACCAAACATCAAAGTAAAATTATCGCTGCGCCACATGGTATTATGTGCCAGGTTCCAATCCCATATGGTATCGTTGGTGGCATGCGATACAAGATTGAAACGTTCTTCACTTTCTGAAAGTTTCATTGTACGCTCCTTCACCTTCAATTCGAGATCGGTGTTAAGTTGGCGCAGGTTTTCCCGCGTACCTAAAAGTTCGTTATAGTTCTTTTTCAGCTTATGTTCGGCCAACTTTTGCTGACTGATATCGGTTATTGTCGCTACAAAACCATCAGACATTTTTACGGCGATTAACTGGCACCACTGCTCTTTAGAAAACTGAAGCTCTATTTCGAGCACCTTACCGTTTTCTACCACGCCAACATATTTGTTAAAAAGATTACTTACCGTAAGCTCAGGAATCAATTTCATTATCCTTGCACCAGTTAGCTCTGATTTTGTTTTCTTTAAAATAGTTAAAGCCGAATCGTTGAAGGTGCTGCACTCAAAATCGATAATGAAATGTTTGGCATCCCTAACCGCTTTAAATGCTAAAATACCATTCAAACTTGCATTAAAAACACCGCTGATGATGTTGTTAAGTTCGGTAATTTTAGAAATATCCACAAAAGAAATCACTACACCATCTGCCCGCTTATCTTTTCTTAAATAAGGCATCACCCGCATCAGGCAGCGTGTATTGTTTTTCAGTTGCACCTCCTTTTCAATCACATGTCCGTTCAGCAACACCTTTCTAATGTCGCCGGTAAGGTTTTCAGCTTTAATGTTATTCGAAATATGCTCTATCGAACGGCCTATATCAGCCTCAATAAGGTTTACCATACTTATTGCCGCAGGATTAAATTTGCGGATAAACATGCCTGAATCCAGAAAAATCTGCCCGATATCGGTACTCCTGAAATAATTGTCCAAATCATCATTTAGCTCAATCAGTTCTTTGATTTTTAACTGGTGTTCAGTATTTAAGGTATGCAGTTCTTCGTTTAATGATTGCAGTTCCTCATTACTCGATTGCAGTTCTTCATTGGCAGAAAGCAGTTCTTCATTGCTTGATTGGAGTTCCTCATTTGTGGTTTCCATCTCTTCTACAGCCATCTGTAGGTTAGAGCGGGTTTCGTTCAGTTCCGCTTCGAGCTCAAATACATATTCAGAATGCGTTGCATCATGGAAACCAGGCACGGCAGATTCATCCCTGTCGGCAACAATTTCTAAAAGATGCTCTGCAAAAACAACCATCGTGAAACCATTGGTATGATCTGTGGATGCAGGCACTATGGAAATATCCACAAAAACATCTTCAGCACCCTGCTTAAAGCGAATCTTTTTTAACTCTATCTTTATGTTTTCTTTCCAGGCTTTTCTTAAACCCGTATTGATTACAATCGATACCTCACGCGGTACCATTTTTAAAATATTAAGTTCGATACTTTGCTCAGGCAAGGATAAATATTTGCGGTAGTCGCCAACGGCATCCTGCATTATGTACCCTTTATC
Source organism: Pedobacter sp. AC402 (assembly GCF_979252805.1). NCBI lineage: Bacteria > Pseudomonadati > Bacteroidota > Sphingobacteriia > Sphingobacteriales > Sphingobacteriaceae > Pedobacter > Pedobacter sp. AC402. The sequence goes on from NZ_CEEDAI010000007.1 coordinate 389,853, forward strand.
AATAAATACCGCAACATAACCAAGATCTGATGAAAGAAAATCGGCCAAACGTTTTTCTAAAGGACTTTGAATTGCTTCGGTAATACTTCCTTTTTTACGCTCCTGGCCCAAGGCAGTTTTAGCACCAGTATTGTAAGTATTATAGGTAGAATAGTTGATTTTTCCGGTTTTCTTATAAATTTTTGATTTACTCGAAACTTCTGTTAAGCCGGCCTTCATAGAAGAAGCCGTTTCACTCGATCCAAGAAAAAGGTATCCGTTTGGTAAAAGGGAGAAGTGGAAAATCGAAAGTATTTTTTCCTGAAGGATGCTATTTACATAAATAAGCATATTTCTGCAGGTAACCAGGTCATTTTTAATAAAAGGAGGCGATTTAATTACGTCATGTTTGGCAAAAACCACCTGTTTACGCAAGCTGGCCACTACGCTAACAAATTTTCCTTCCTGTATAAAATACTTTTTAAAAAGTTTAGCCGGTATCTCTTTCTTAACCGAAATCGGGTATTGTCCTTTCGAAGCAATTTCGATGCTTTTCTCGTCAATATCAGAAGCAAATATTTTAATATCAATCTTTTTACCCGATCGTTCTACGCAATCGTTTACAAGAGCAGCAATAGAATATGCTTCCTGCCCGGTACTACAGGCACAAACCCAGATTTTAATTACATCACCATCTTCCTTACGGTTAACGATATCCTGAATGGCAAATTCATTAAGCTGCGCAAAAGCCTGGTCATCTCTAAAAAATTTAGTTACACCAATAAGAAAATCCTGAGCTAAAATTTTTACTTCTTCAGCATTGCTGCGCAAAAAATCAACATAACGATCGAGCTTTTTTATGCCCCGTTCATTCATTCTCCGGCCAATACGCCTGATGATGGTTGGGGTTTTATAAAGGTTAAAATCATTGCCGCTACTGTTATGCACCAGTTTAAAAACCTCATCAAGCAGTTCTTCATTAATTTTGCCGTTTTCGAGCACCTTAACAGGCTCTTCATTTACATAGCTAAAAAGTTCTTCCTGCATCCGCGACGGGATCATTACATGATCGGCATTGCCTGATGCGATGGCAGAATTAGGCATGCCATCAAATTTGGCAGAAGATGGATCCTGAACAATAACCATCCCTCCGTTTTCTTTTATACTTTGTATGCCCTTTGTGCCATCAGTACCTGTACCTGAAAGGATTATGGCAATGGCTTTCTCTTTTTTATCTTTTGCGAGGGTATGTAAAAAATGATCAATAGCGGTATTAGGAGCTTTAATCTGCGATTTCTCTGCAAGTCTGAGCCTGCCCTTAACCAAAGTCATCAGTTTATTATTGGGAATGATATACACACAATCCTGTTGAATAGCCATATCATTTGCAGCTTCAAACACCTTCATATGGGTGTGTTTACCTACAAGCTCAACCAATAAACTTTTATAATCTGAAGAAAGGTGTTGGATTACGACAAACGAGAAACTCGAATTTGCCGGCATGTGATCAAAGAATTCGTGAATAGCTTCCAAGCCCCCGGCCGATGCGCCAATGGCAACAATATATTTGTCGTAACGCTTATTTAATACCAGTTCTTGCTTTTCCTTTTCCTGCTTGTTGTCCATTAAGCTAATTATAAAGTTGCTTTGTTCTAAATTCAAATATAAAATTCCTCAACGATTCTGCTATTTCCAGCTCATTATTATGCCATGGTAATGATTGGCCATATACAGTTTGCAGCCAGAGGTTAAACGAATTTCTTGGATGATAGTTTTTACCATCTTTATCAAAATTAATTACCTGTTCAGGATCGCCGCCCCACTTAATCTGCTGGATAACCTCCGGCCTGAAACAGATTATATAATCGCCATTTCTGCCATCAATAGGGATTACGAGAATCCCGCTTCCCAGTTTTTCGTAAGCTTTTGCCTCTTCATATTGGCCGCTAAGCTGATCGCTGAAATATACTTTTTCAATTCCTTTTCCTTCAAGCCAGAAGCATCAGGTTATAAACCTCACTTTTATCGGGTATATCGCCACGCGATTCGATCCGGTTACCGATTTTTACCACAACGCCACCTGCACTAAACAAAGAAAGAATGTTTAGGTTTTCATCTTCCAGCAAACCTTCAATAATATCATCTTTAGCATAAATAAGATCCGTAACTGAAGTTCTTTTCTCAAGTCTCAATGCCGATTCCTGATAATCTTCCTGGTTTATGATAGCGGTAATCCGGTTGGAAATTTCTACCGAAAGCCATTCAAAAATATAACGCATATCCACATTTGGATGTTTTGGTTCGATGTGGTGGCAGGAAATTAAGCCCCAAAGTTTACCATCACGCAGCACCCTGATAGACATTGACGCGCTAACATTCATATTTTGCATATACTCCAGATGCACTGATGCCACACCACGCAGGTTGCAATCAGATAAATCGATAAAAGCATTGGATATAGGGTTGATAACCGGGAATAACCTAAAGGCTTTATATGCCCTGTTGGAAATTAGCCTGAAGGGGTTTTTAAGGTAAAGGGCCCTCGCCTGCTTTGGTACATCAGAAGCTGGAAAAGTTTGCCCAAGATAACTTTCCAGCTCACCAGAAATTTCCTCCGCAATTACCGTCCCGTTCCAGGCAGCATCAAACTGATACATTCTTATGCCATCAAAGCCCGAAACTTTACGCAATTGCTTAATGGCAACACTACACACTTCCTCAAGCGTAGCTGCACTTTCCATCGCCGATATAAACTGCCTAACTTCTTGAAAAACATCCGAAAAACTTTTCTGTCCATCCGTTGAAGCCGCTTCTATTTCCAATAAGGTAAAATCTTTTTTTATGTGAATCAAACCGTCAAAACGCAGTTGTTTGCCTTCAATATCCGAGCTTAGTGTAATTGGAATCCTATCCTTGGCATCTCCCTTAATCAATTTCGCAATCTGATCTACATCCTGTTGGCTAAACCATGATGATAAATGCTTATTAACCATTTGTGCCGGTACCTGGTTGGTAACTTCCACTAGGTTTTCACTGAGTTGAATAAGATTTAATGTTTTGTTATCCAATACAAGGAGGTATCCATAATCCTGGATAGAATTGATGTGGTGAATAGGTAAATTTCCGCAGAACTCTGCATCATAGTTTCTTTTATCTGACATTTCTGACTATCTTTTTGAAGGAAATCCAATGCTCAGGGAAAGCAGAAGATTTCATTTCTCAACAATTATACTGCCAACTAAATTGGCATTTGGCGTAAAGCCGGTTAAAATTACCTTTATTGAAGCATTACACAGCTAAAATATAGATTGATGCCTTTAATGAAAGAAAACCAATAAAAATAATACTCAACATACACCCAAAAGGAATGTCATTTTAACCAAGCGGTAAAGCAAGGCAATAAAATTAAATAAGTTTACCCAAACAGCCCCTTATTTGTCTGTAATGACCATCAAAATTAAATCGATAGCATGTAATTTAGGACATATTTTTTCAATATGAACAAAGATAGCTTAACAGCAAGCGTTACCATAAACCAACCAATCGATCTGGTATGGAAAGTATGGAATGAACCAGAGCACATTGCCAAATGGAATGCGCCAGCTAACGAGTGGATAAACAAGAACATTGAAAATAACCTCAGCCTGGGCGGATGTTTTTTGTACGTTATGGCCAAAAAAGATGGCAGTGAAAATTTCGAATTCAGAGGCACCTATACTGAGATTATTGAACATCAGCGCATTGCCTATACATTGGATGATCATAGAAAAAGCCTGATCATTTTTGAAGGGAATAACCCGGTAACACTTACCGAGATTTTTGAACCCGTTGCAGGTCTTGATCTTAAAATGCAACATGAATTCTGCCAATCGGGGCTTAATCAGCTTAAAGCTTATGCTGAGCAAATATAACAGGCTTCTTTTTAGTTTTCTTTCTCTTTTTTAACCAGATGATAAAACCTGTAATGGGTAAACTAGCTGCAATTAAAGCAGCCAAAAAGGAAAGTATTTTATTCGGCAATCCAAGGAGTCTGCCAGTGTGCAGATCATAATTGGTGGCCTCTATCAAGTCGGCGCCGTTAAAATCCTTATACAGTTTGGCCCTAGTCATAGCACCCGTAGCTTCCTCGTAAAAAAAGGTATTTTGGTTTCGTGCCCATCGATAAGGATAAACCATTCTTAACCGCAACTCGCCTTTACCACGTAACGAAAAACTGGTAGATACCGCACCTGGATACTTGGCTTTAGCTTCAGTATAAATTTTATTGTACCGTACAGGTATCGGATCAATTTGTAAGGGTTTGGCAGCAACAATAGCCTTCCCCTGACTTAATTTACTGCCTGTAAAAAAACTTGCTGCATTTTTTACACCCTTAAAGGCAAAATATAAACCACTTAAAGCAGTTACCAATAGTACTACAGATGCATAAAAACCCAGCACATTATGCAAATCGTAATTGAGCCTTTTAAAAGAGGCTTTTCTTTTAATGGTTAAAGATTGTTTTAGCAAACGCATTTGCCCGGGGAACCAAAGTATGAGCCCCGTTATCAGCATCAGCACAAAAATAACCACCGACCACTGCATAATAAATTGCCCGGTTTTGCCCAATAATAGCGAAGTATGAATATGCTCAACAGTTTCCAGCCAATCTTCACTTCCCTTTTTTACCAAAGCGGCATTGTAAGGATTAAAATAATAAACCTTACCCTTTTTACTCGTTAGCTCTACCGTAGCATTTGGCAAAGCATCCCCAATCCTGATTAACCTTAGGGGATCTTTAGGCGAAAGTTTTTCGAAACCCCAAATAACTTTATCCAAGCCTATAAAAGGTTTCGGCTGAGCTTTTACATATCGGAAATCTTTTTGGGTAGCTTCCCTGATTTCTTCTTCAAAGATGTAAAGCGCTCCCGTTATACTAATAATAACAACCACCAGGCCAGTAACGAGGCCTAGCCAAAGGTGAATGTTCCTGATGGCATTTTTAAATTTCTTGTTTTTCATTGCTTAAAAAGCATAGCCGGCAGAAAGGTTAAACCTCCGGCCATTTCCGCGTACATAATTTACATTGCTGCCATAAAATTGAGATATAGCAGGATAATAAACTTTATTTAATAAGTTTTCTACCCCTAAAGATAGTTTTAAAGGTTGCGTTACCTGGTAAACCGCAGCAACATTAAATAAGTTAAAGGCCTTTACCGGTCCTTCTCCAATTAAGTATTTACCCGCAGCATTGGTTTTAAAACGGTCGCGGTTGCCTACACGCATCCAGTTTACATCCACACTTAACATTTTAATGCCCGAATATTTAAGGTATACCGTGGTTTTAGATGGTGGGATCCGTGTGGTATTCAGGTACACATCTTTATCGCCATCAAATTTGCCATCATTATCTACATCACCTTTACCCTCTACCTGGGCGTAATTACCACCAACGCTTAAATCGCTTAAAATTTGGTAATCTGCCTGAATTTCAAATCCATAAACACGTTCAGGTATCCGTTGAGAAATGTATGTTCCGTTAACTTCCAATAAGTTTGCACCCAATTTAGAAGTACTGTAATAGTATGCGGCACTAAAATTTAATTTGCCTATTGTACTGCTAAAACCAGCCTCGTAATTGTTTACAATAATCGGTTTAGTTTCCAATTGAGATAAAGTATTACTTTTCGCTGCCCTTAAAACCCTGCCCAGCTCAAATACCGAAAAAGACTGTGCATAACTGATAAAAGGGTTAAAAAACTTGAATTTAGAATAACGCGCACCTGCATTAAATACCAAAGCATTGTAGTTTAATTTACCACCCTGCACAGCAATGCTTCCTGCACCATTTGCACCAGTTGCAAGCGTATTAAAATCATCTACATCAATATTGATATTTTCTACCCTTAAACCACCTTTAATTGTTAAATCGTTTATTAAAGTTGCCGAAGCCTGTAAATAAGGTGCAAAGTTTATCATATTCATGTTGGGCACCCATAAACGGCCATCAGTTAAACTTTGAGCTGTTTTATCGTTCATTAAATCCAAACCGTAATTTAACTGCATTGGTACCTGTGTGGTAATGTTAAATGGTGTATTTAAGTTTACCCTTGCTCCCTTTTTAGTGGAGGTAATGGCCGATTGACCGCTTCCAAAAAATGATGCAGAATTGGAATAAATGGTATAAAAATCCTGATAATATACATTGGCAGTTAAATCGGTTTTGCCAAAAATTTGCTGGTTGGTATACTGTAAATTGGCATTGTGATTAAACCTTGTACCTTCATCTTCGCCCAAACGCGTACCGTAAATACCAATGGCAGGCAATTGACCATAAACACCATCTTTGGTAACATATTTAGAATGCTGCCTCGAGCTAAAATAATTGTACATTACCTGTAAGCGTTGTTTTGGCGTAAAATTATAGCCCAGCTTTACAAAACCATTGTATGATTTGGTTTCGCCTAAACCATACTCAGGTGAAAGTACCAAACCATCTGCATCACGGAAAACGCCCGTTTTTTCGAACATACCACTTACCAGGTAATCAAATTTACCCTCCTTGCCATATAATTGCTGCGAAAAACGGTAACCGATAGTGCTATCGCCTTTTAAGTTTCCGGTAATACCGGCCTGTGTATATCCACCAAATGATTTGCCATTATCTGCTTTCTTGGTGATATAATTGATCAAACCACCTTCTGCACCATTTCCATAAATGGCAGTTGCACCCTTAATTACTTCAACCCGCTCAATAACCGAAGGATCAATACTGCGGATATCCCTCCCTCCTGCCCTTAAAGGTGTAGATTGTGGAATACCATCAATCAATACCAAAACATTCCGGCCACGTAAAGTTTGACCAGAATTACCTGTTTGGTTGGTAGAAAAACCCAAACCCGGTACGCTGTAAGAAAGTATATTGGCTAAATTAGGACTGATGGTAGATTGAGTGTTAAGTTCTTTTGCCGTAAGCACCGTTACTGATGATGGTGTTTGCGATAAAGATTCAGGTCGCCTGCTTGCAGAAACAATTACATCGTTCAGTTCTGAATGCTGCTCTTTTAAAATAAAAGTAACCTGGGTGGTATCATTCGCAACAACCATAACACGCTGCTCAAACTGATCGTATCCGGTTATCGAAACCTTAACCTCCTGATATCCGGCAGGCACAGCGGCTAATTTAAAAGCTCCTGATTTGTTTGAAGTGGTTTTTAAATTCTGCTTTTTGATCTGTACGTTGGCAAAGGGAATGTTGTTTCCTAACGAATCGACCACCTTACCGCTAATTGCTCCCTGTTGTGTTTGTGCAAATAAGGTAATCGACAATAATGTGAAAAGCGATATAGATAAAAATCGGAGGTATAAGTGCTTCATGAAGTTGGAATTTTCGGCAAAGCTAACATTATTTAGACTGGTTAAAAATAATAAGTTAAAAAAGATCAAAAGTAATTGCACAACATTTGAAAATAAATAAGGCATAAGATTTTATTTATTTGATATTTGTGCATCAACCATATTGATTTAAGAAGGATGTTGAAAACAGAAATTAAGTATGCACTGGTAACCGGAGCTAGTAAAGGCATTGGCAAAGCGATGGCCGTTGCCCTTGCCAAAAGAAAAAGAAATCTGTTGCTTATTGCCCGTTCAGCTGATGAATTAAATGCGCTCAAAACAGACATTATTGCGCAATATGGCGTTCAGGTAGATATTTTACCAACAGATCTTAGTCTACCTGAAGCTCCACAGCTCGTATTAAATTGGGTAACAGAAAAAGGTTATGCCATTGATATTCTGATTAACAATGCTGGTTATGGTTTGTGGGGCAAATTCGGCGAGCTTAGTTTGGCCAGCCAGCTAGAAATGTGTCAGTTAAATATGAATACTGTTACATCAATGTGTCATTCATTTCTTCCTGCACTTTCACAACACCATGAAGCTTATATCCTTAATGTTTCAAGCACTGCAGCTTATCAGGCGGTGCCAACATTAGCCATTTATTCGGCAACTAAAGCATATGTTTTATCCTTTACAAGGGCATTAAGATTTGAACTTAAAGATGGACCTGTTTCGGTTAGCTGTTTGAGTCCGGGCCCTGTTGATACTGGTTTTGCACACCGCGCAGGCTTGGATGCTTTTAGTAAAATGGCCGAGAAATTTAACATGAAACCGGATGTTGTAGCCGAAATTGCCTTAAATGGTATGTTCGCTAAAAAATCAGAAATTATTCCAGGTTTCACCAATATCGTTAGTGTGTATGCCAACAGGATTTTACCAAAAGGGTTTATAGAAAAAATGGCCGCAGGGATATATAAGACATAAAACACTGCTAGTTGGATGTAAAGAGTTGGAAGTTTGGCTTGTGTGGGTACATAAGTCTAGCCGAGATTTGGTGCTGCAAGATGCTACCTTCATAACAAATAGTCTAAGTTTAAAGGTATCCATAAACTCAATTATTCGAATACCTCCGTGCCCCAAAGCAACTATCGTTTGGCCATCACTTCAATCATAAAGAAATTATTTTTAAAATATTTTAAATAAAATTCTTTGGAGTATTAAAATTATGTTACGTTTGTATTAAATACTACTAATTCTATAGACTATGTCGGATAAAACAACCCTGTTTTATTTTCCTTCAGTACCGAACCACGTGCGAATGCGAATGTGCTGTTGCTGCGCATAATTCTATTTTCTATCTATTATTTCCTTTAATCTTTTAACTTTTTACACATGGCCACATCGTATCCAACCTTCACCTTATCTGAACAATTAACAGCAGAGCAGCTTGATTTTTTTAACACACATGGGTTTATCCATTTCAAAAATTTCATTAAACCAGAAACTGTTTCATCCATCATTGATGCCTCTAAACAGGTAGAGCAAAAATGGATTGAGCAAGATATTAAAAAAATAAATGGCGTACCGATTAAGTATGGAAAAGATCTTGATGGCTCAGCAATTGTACAACGTTTCGCGTTTATTAATCAACAACATCAAACTTTAAGCGGATTGCTGTTAGACCCACGCTTTAATGCCCTATTGCAATTGGCTGGTGATGGTGCTCGCCTGGGCACCGAAGAAAAAGACGGTATGGTTTTTAACCATTACATTAACGGACCAGATAGCAAATTCAGTAAAATGGGCTGGCATACAGATGGTTTAAGGGATATTTTTTATGGCGCAAAACTGAACCCAATGTTGAATGTTGGAATCCACCTGAGTACTTTAAAGCCAGAAAATGGCGGATTGAAGATTATTCCGGGCACACACAAACAAAGTATTTACCAGATGCTTTTCCGCAAGAAATATTTCCTGGATAATAAACCAGATGCTGAAGAAGTATCGATTTTACCAGAAGCAGGTGATTTAACCATTCATGATGGCAGGTTATGGCACAGGGTTGCAGAATCGGCAATACGTGGTGAAGAAAGTAGACGACGTGTAATTTATGTACCGATCATTGCTGGTAAATATGCCCCAAAAAATGAGAATAGTCCAACAGTATTTTATCAGCGCTTCGCCGGAATTGTAAAATAATTTTATGTTATTTGCCCTATTGTTTACTTACCTGGTCAGATCGGGGAAGCTAAAGCGAATAACTGATTATTCTAAAGGAATTCCTAAGAAGATCAGTTTAAAATTTTACCGACCGGAAACAGCCATCCTCTTTGGTGTAATTTTGGTTGGCACTTAAATTGGAGGCTATTATTAAACTAAAAAAAGACCATCTAGATGGCAAAAGGGTATTTGCAGACCGCGAAAGAACGAATGTTTTACGCAAAGGCGAACAAGCACTGATCTTATTTTTGCTTCAAAGGGTTCCTGCGTGGATTACACCAAATATAATGACCGGAATTGGCATGTTTGGCTCACTGATTGTGTTTTTAAGCTTCATTTTAGCAAGTTTTTATGCAAAAAGCTGTTTATTAATCGGAATTTTAGGCTTTGTTATTAATTGGCTTGGCGATTCGCTTGATGGCCGATTGGCTTACTTCCGTAAAATTCCTAGAAAATGGTATGGCTTTGCCATCGATATTGTGATGGATTGGCTGAGCATCATCTTGATTGGTTTAGGCTACTATTATTATGCCGATGGCGGCACACAGATTTTTGCGTTTCTCTTTGTGGTATTATACGGCTGGTCGATGATTATTTCTCAACTTCGTTATAAAATTACAGGCTTTTATCAAATTGATGCAGGCGCTTTAGGTCCGACGGAATTGCGGGTAATTATTTCACTTGTCTTAATTGCCGAAACCTTATTTACAGGTTCCATTACTTATTTTGCAATTGCTATGGTAGCACTTTTACTGGTTATCAATATTAGCGATACGTTTAAGCTTTTAAAAGCTGGCGATGCTAAAGATAAAGAGGAGAAAATATCATGACCTGGTCTTCAGTTAAACTTTTCCTCAAGGCACAAGTATCGGCTTTTTCTGGTGGTGTAACCGATTATGGCTTAATGATTTTGCTCACAGAATGGTTGCACATTCATTTTACCATTTCCATTTTAATTTCAGGAACAATGGGAGGCATTGTTAATTTCTGCATCAACCGTTTCTGGGCATTTAAAACCAATGAGGGCTATTGCAGTTCTACAAGCGGACAGTTGATTCGATTTTTTACCGTGGTTTTAGGAAGTATCTCATTAAAATCCGGTGGAACTTACCTGCTCCAGCAAACTTTGAATGTGGATTATAAAATCGGCAGACTTTTAATTGATAGCGTGGTTTCTTATGGATTTAATTATCCATTAATGAAATATTGGGTATTCAAGATCAATAAATTCAGCGATTATGAGGCTGACGAAGAAGATTATTATGAGCAGTTTGGCGAAAAACAAAGGGCTTAATTATATGCTTCTACCCTCTTCAGTACACATAATTTAGCCCCATCAAACGTTTGCGCTTTTTTCAAACCATTAGCTTATGTTAAATAAGTAAGAAATGATTGTTATCGAAATGACGTAATTATTGAGCAGATTTTTCGCTTGATGAATGAATCTTAAAAGCAATAATATTGAGTATGAGAACTTGATTTTTATGCAAAAAAATCGAAATAATTAGCTAAAAAAGGCAAAAGGATGTCCAGCTCAAACGATGAAGCATAAAAAACTGAACACCTTAAATTACCTTATTAATTTAATATTGTTTTAGAATCGCTAAGTCTATCTTCGTTAATCTTTTTAATGATTTCTTCAAATTCCGGTTCTTTAGCAATGTATTTATTCAATAAATCGATCTGGTTTAAACCCCTTACCAGGTTGTGTTCAGGATATGTGGTTTTGTAGTAAATATCACCATTCAAAAAATCGGCAATAAACCGTACAGCTTGCATATAAATCATAAACTTACCAGCATAAATAAAGAACTGTTTCTCGGCAAAACCCAAAACCTGGTCCATTTCTTCCATATAACCTTTATGGATGGCTGCAAATACATCTGTTCTGATGGCTATTTTGTTAAAATCCCTTTCCTCCTCATTCGCTTCTGATAAATAAGTACGCATCATATCTTCCTACATCGCTAATAAAATAGCCAGGCATTACCGTATCCAAATCAATTACGCATAAACCCAAACCTGTTTCTACCTGTAAAAGTACATTGCTAATTTTGGTATCGTGGTGTATTACACGCAGGTTCAATGCGCAGCACTATCAACCATGTGCACATATTGTTCCTCGATGTGGTAATGTTTGATAATTTCTTCGATGGCAAATTTTGCTTCACTAATTCTTTCATTACTAGCCTGCTCCAAAGCTTTTTTAAATTGCTCAACCCGCAGCGGCAGGTTATGAAAATCTTCGATGGTGGCTTTTAATTTTTTCACATTAAAAGCGCAAAGCATCCTTGTAAATTTACCAAACTGCTTTGCAGCGTGGTAAGCCTGCTCAGGATGGTGCACAAAATCAATGGAGCAAGAGTTTTCAACAAAAGGGAAAATCCTGTAAAAGTGATCATCAATCACAACAAAATCACCGCCATTTGTGGCTTCGATTGGTGCAACAAATAAATATTTTGGTGCGGTTTGATCAAGATATTTTTTGATGGTTTCTATATTATGTGCAATGTGCTGAGGCTCACGAAAAACCTCCGTATTAACCTCTTGCAAAATGTAGGCCTGCTGTTCGTTGTAAACTTTCCAGGTATGGTTAATTAAACCCGAGCCGAAAGGTTCAACTTTAAATTGTTCTGCGTTAAGTCCATAAGCACCTAATACTGCTTGAAACATAAGATGGTGATATATTTATATAAAAATAGTTCCAGGTAACTGGATAAAGTTTCTTGTTAAAAAGGGCGGGCAAGCCCTAAAGCATTGCCACGCAAACGAGACTAAAAGCCGCTATCGTCTAAAGCGAAAGTATTTTTTCTGTCTTTCCATTTTCCCTTTGTAAAATCAGGGAATTTCTGTGGCATATTTCCTTCTTTCAACGATTTTGTAGAAAGTGGGCATAATTACACTCATTGTAACCGAGTCGTAAACATCAATTGGCGTTTGTTTTTTCTGTTTAACCGCCTGGATAAATCCATTAAACACAAACCAGTCCATACCGCCATGCCCGGCACCCACAGCTTCTGATTCGTATTTTTTCCAAAGTGGATGGTCATATTTAGCAAACCATTCCTTAGCCGGATCCCAAACATCATCCTTTTTCGATTTGTGGTCGATATAAACAGATTTGTTTACATCCATCCATAAACCTTTTGTGCCCTGAACCCTGAAACCAATAGAATATGGCCGCGGTAAATGGGTATCGTGACTTAATAAAACGGTTTCTCCATTTGCACAATTGATCATTGTAGTGGTTACATCACCATTTTTATAATTTATTTTGGCATTTGGGTGGCCTGGCGACATTTCTTCTACATATGCAGCCAAACCTTTTGCTTTAGAGCTGAATGAAACCAAACTGGTAAAGCTGTTACCCCTGTTGATGTTGGCGTATTGCATGAGTGGCCCTACCCCATGTGTTGGGTATAAATCGCCATCCTGATCGATGTTGAACTGGGTACGCCATTGCGCCTCACTGAGTGCTTTAGGCCCGTACTCTACCCCACCACCATAATAATCTTTACCATTGTTAAAAAGAACATTTCGTAAATTATGCTGATAGCCACCTTCTAAATGTACCAATTCGCCAAAAAGACCTTGTCTAACCATATTTAAAGCTGCCATCACATCTCTGCGGTAACAAACATTTTCCAAAGTCATGTAAGGCATACCGGTTTTTTCGGATGTATTTACAATGTCCCAATGATCTTGTACGGTTAAACCCGCAATAACTTCGCAGCCTACATATTTACCTGCTTTCATGGCATCAACGGCTTGGTCGCGGTGAAACTGCCATGGTGTAGCAATAATTACGGCATCAATATCCTTACGCTCGATTAATTTTTTGTAGGCATCGGTACCACCTGTATATTCGGTTGCAGCTGGTCTGCCTTTTTTGGCAATAAATGCACGGCAAACTTTAAGTGAGCTTTCTTGTGTATCGCAAATTGCAACAATTTCTACATCATCTCTTAGTGCACCTTCAGAAATATGGCTCATTCCACGGGCCCCTACTCCGATATATCCCAATCTTACTTTCCCACTGTCTGATGAAGCAAATAAACTTCCGGTTGGCAGGATGGTTAAACCAGCAGCCGTAAATGCCCCATTTTTGATAAAATCTCTACGTTCCATTTGTGTTGTTTAATATTTATTGTTTAGTTTTTTAATTGATCCCTTAATGTGCTGAACAAACGTTTTACTAACTCTGCTTTCGCGCTTTTTATTCTGCTAAATTCTTTTTAAGTGGTGTTTATTTTAAAGTATTCCCTTTAACATCTTACCTTCCATTTGCAATATCCGCCATTACAATAACTTTAATCTTTCAATTGCGTAAGTTAAGCTTGTATCCATCCCTTGCTGAAGCATTTTTTATGACAATTAACTTCGCACAGGTTATTCTATATATTAATAATCACTAAGCCTGAACATGTTGACTGAATTGCTTCTGTCATACGGGAATGCATCAATTATATTATAGCACCAGTGTAGAGATGTTTTAAGCAAACGATAACGCATTTGTTCGGTTTTGTTGATTTGTATTTTTTAAAAGTAGAACAAGCAAATGAGCAAAACAACATAAATCACAGCGCAAACGATTGACTAATTTTTTGCAACAGCCAAAATACTTTAGTCATAATACAATTCCATAATTAAAACATGTAGAAGTATTTCCACAACTACAAACCCAATCGGGGAAAATTAGCTCCATTTGCAATAAATCTTAAAAGCAAAAATGTCAATGTTATTATTTTTTCACAGTCTTAGCAAAAGTCTATAAATACCATTTGCGAACAACAAATGAACATTTTACCGGAAATTTAGTACCTAACATGCTTCAAAAACTGTTTTATATCCTTCGGATTTCAAAACTGGTTAAAGGTTTGTTTAGAGATAGCTGGCAAATGATGCACACTAACTTAATTTGTTCTAACTAACGCTCATGGAAAACAAACTCATTACTGAAATTAATATTGAAGGCAAACGCATTACCCATTTCGATTCTTTTGATTTAAAACAACAATTTAACAGTCACCACCATTTCGAACTTCGGTTTAAGCCTAACCAAATTGGCCTACCCGGTTTAATTACCCTTGATAATAGTCGGGATTATGTTGGCAAAACACTTACCATTTCATTTGGATATCATGCAGAGAAAATGCAGGAATTTGCAGGCCTCATTACCAAGGTGGAGCTCAGCCAAAGCCATGGTTATCATGGCGAATTGATTGTAAGTGGATATAGTCCAACCATCTTAATAGATCGCGGAGCAGATTTAGGTTCCTATCTAGGCAAAGATTTAAATGAAATTGCTGTCTTAATTGCAAAGGATACTCCTGCTAATGACCTTAAAATTGTTTGCAATACGAGGCGCAAAACACCCATAGATTATATTATCCAGTATAAGGAAAGTGATTTTGAATTTCTTAACCGGTTATCTGGAGAGTACCACGAATGGCTTTTTTATGATGGTAAGCAACTAAATTTTGGCAAACCAGACGAACTGAAGGAAGTTTCTCTATTTTATGGTCGCGATGTGCAGCAGCTGCAATATGCCATGGAAGTTGCCCCGATCAAATCAAAACATTTTTCCTACCATCCAACCGAAGATGAAATGTTGCAAAGTGAAGATACTATTGAAAGTGATAATCTACCAAATCTTGCTTCATGCAATACAGGCATCAAATAATACTTTCAGCAAAAGCTTTAATCAATCATCATTAATTAGGGTAAATAACCATAATGAGATACAAAACCATGTAGATGATTTAGAAAAAGCAACTGTTTCGGAGCTTTTAAAAATAAATGCCAAAGGTGATAATGCTGCACTTGGCATTGGTTGTATTGCAGAAATTATAATGAGCGTTAAGCAGGATGCTGATTTCATGAACGAAAGTTTAGGTAAATTCCTGATTACAAGCGTTAATCACCACATCAATGTAGCGGGTAAATACCACAACACATTTGAAGGTTTAGTGGCAACAACTGAACGTATTTCAGTTAAAAATTTCCGAAAACCTCATTCGGATACGCATCTGGCTGATGTGGTAGATAATAATGACCCACTAGGGAAAGGCAGGATTAAAGTGAAATTTAAATGGGATTGTTTAAGCAATGATGTTACCGAATGGCTGAGAATTATAACACCAGATGCTGGCAGTAGCGTACAGGTAAATACAAACAGGGGCTTTGTTTTTGTTCCTGAAGTGGGCGACCAGGTGGCGGTAACTTTTGAAGAAGGGAATATTGCCAGACCAATTGTAATGGGAAGTATTTTTCATGGCAATAACGGTGCTGGAGGTTACGAAAACAATCATTTAAAATCGATTTCGACCAAAAGTGGGCATTTGGTTGAGTTTAACGATACATCAGGTGCTGAAACCATTACTATAACGGATAAAAATAAGAACATCATCAGGTTTGATACCAATGCCTCAAGTATAGAGATTTCTGCACCTGAAAACATTAGTATTAAAGCTAAAAATATAGATATTAATGCCCAGCAAAACATTTCATTATCAGCAGGAAACCATATTTATAATAATGCTGCAGAAAATATTGCGAGTAATGCCGGCGAAAATTATTCATTAATGGCCCAAAACATCATGATGGTTGCGAATGACAACGTTAGTAAAACTGCCACTCAAATTGAAAAAAATGCCGAAGAAATTAATATAAACAGTACTAAGGAGAACATTGAATTTCACAGTTCTAAAGAGATTACAAACAAAAGTGGTAGTAAAGTAAAGCTGTTTTAAAATGGGAACTATTAAATATATTGCTAAAACCATAACCGAAAATGCAGGAAGTATTAAATGGGTAGCCACAAATGGAAATATAAGTTTTAATGCTGCCAAAGAAGTGGTATTAAAGAGCGGAACCAAAGTTGTATATGGCGAATATGAAGCTATTGAGGATAAAAGCTGCAAATGCAAGGTACATACTAAGGCAAGAAATTTTAGAGAATTAGTTTTATTAGTTAAGGATGCAGAAGACAATTAAAAACAATTTTTGAAATGAAAAGACCTTGGAAAATAATACTATACCTTAATATCATACTATTGATAGCTTTTCTAATCTCTATAATTTTGGTTTTTTACTTAAATTTTGAAAGCTTGGATCTGGGGCTAGTTGTTTTGTTTGCACCGTTTTTATCTTTATTGCTTTTGTGCATTTCTATTGCATTATTTCTAATTAGATCTCTAAAAAAATTAGATAATCGTTCCGCTGTTATCATTATACTATTTACCGCTTTTTCATTCGTGGCAGAATTTATTATTTACTTTATGATTATAGGGTATGGCGGCGATATGTAATATTAAATAAAGAAAACATTGAACAATGAGAATACTCCTACAAACCTTTATTAAGCCCGCTAAAGTTATTTTTTAATGTAGAAATCTCTGAAAAAACGCCTCTAAAAATTAAAAATACAACAAGGCTTTATGAAATAGATATTTTACCAGATGAAACTTCTTTTTGGACAGGAAATCAGCGCATAAAAATAATTCGAAGACTTAATTCAATAAATGATTTAGCCCATAATGTTGCTGATGCATTTATGCAACAGGTTTCTACAACGCTACATCAGATCACCTTTAAATTAGGTTTTAATGGAATGCCAATAGGTATTGAACAACAAAATGAACTTTGGTTAAATTGGTTGGCTATACGAGCTAACCTGGCAGATAGCTTTACTGGAAATTGGATTGATTTTGCGCTGAAAGAGATTGATCAGAAAATGTTGCCGGGAGCAGCCATAACCAATTACATTATGGAAGATTTATTTCTTAACGAATATTTTAGGGCGATATATGATGCCGTCTTTCACCAAGATACCTTTACCTGTAAACGAACAGTACACGGCTTATGCCCATTCCCCATCAAACTTAATGAGAAGTGGCTACTTCAAACCTCAGCAACAGGCCATTTGATTACCTTTTCTGGTGAATGTGAAAACCTCATGAATATCACCGATTTCAATAATTGGTTTAAGAAAACGGGGAATCAAATTACTGAAATAAACTCAACAGGATTTTACCATATAGATCACATTACTGGCTGGTGCAACGCCATGGAAAGTAATTACCTGCTAAAAGGAAACAATAGTTACGAAAAAACGCTTAAAATTATGGTTGCAACAAATTCTTTATTTATAACCACCATTAAACCTCTCCAAACTTGGAGGAATAAAAGAACATGTATATTCACAAAAGTTTAGTGCTTATGTAGCGTATTCCATTTCACAACCGTTTAAGCTTTAAATTAATGCCTTATGAAAAAAATATTATTATCTCTCTTTGCAATTGCCTGCACTCTTTATTTATCGTGTAAAAAAACAAATAGTACCGACGGACCTGGTGAAGTTTATGGCAAATGGAAACTAACAGAAACTTATCAAGATCCCGGTGATGGAAGTGGTAAATATAGAAAAGTAATGGGCGATGCAAAATACCTCACAATTGAGAAATCAGGAAAACTTCAGGGAGATGCTCTTCCAGACTTATCATCTTTTAAGATTTTAGACAGTGTTCAAATGGAAGTTTATAATAATACCTATAAAAGGCCGCTTATTTATCGTTACAAAGTTTCAGCAAAAGCATTGGAACTTAATCCTCCCTGCTTTGAAGGATGCGGCTATAAATTTGTGAAAGAATAACGTAAAAGCAGCATTAGCTCCTCGAATTACAAATACCTTGTTGAAATTTTAAATACCTGGATGGACTTAAATTAAGGTAATGTTTAAAATCATGAATTAATTGGCTTTGATCGTAAAAGTCACAACGCTCAATTACTTCAAACCAATTTACGTCATTGTTATTTACAGTTAATTGCTGAACAAGCTCAACCGCTTTTAAAAAACGCATGTAACGGCCAATCTCTTTAGATGAATAGCCCAGATGTTTTTTTGCTTTCATTTGTACCGATCGTTCTGATATTTTTTGCTGATCAGCGATTTGTTTCACAGGGCTAACTGCACTATTGCCAAAAGCAATAATTTGTTCGGTTAGTGGATGCCGGTTTTGGATGTACGGTTTACTAAATTGGAGCAACTGCGTAACTTTATCACTAACCTGATCCATTTTACTCAGGCTTTTCCAAAGCATGGTGAAACAATTATCATTTAACAAATCATCCGGATGAACATGTTCCATTAGTGACGCTGTACCAAAAAAACGGAAAAAAGCATCGTCTTTAAAATTCACTACCAGCATTTCACCCCCTGATGGCATCACATACGTAAAAGCTTGCTTAACGGGCCCTAAAACCAGGCATTTATCCATTGATATTTCTTCCTTTTCTTTTGTAATAAGCGAAATTGCCGCACCAAAGTTAAATACCATTATTGATTGGAAAGTGGGCAAAAAGGTCTGGATGATGGGATTGCTTGATTTGTTTTCGGCAAAGTAGAAATGTGAAATCAGTTCGTCAAATTCAGCTGGCACTGGTATCCTGTAACCATTGTATTCATCACTAGTTTTCATAATCAAATATGACTATTTAACTTCAAATGAGAAAGCGGATTATCTTGGTAGAAAGATTAAAAGCGTTTTTTTAACCACAGATGGACACAGATAAACACGGATTATATCTGTGCCCATCCATTTTATCTGTGGTAAATTAAATTTGTCAGTAGCTAGGGCTTAACACCAACATTATAGATCAAATCCCATCAAGGCGTCGTCATTGCGAAAAGGCTTTTTCAGCGTGCGAAGCAATTTCAAGCTTAAATTAGAAGCAAATCACATTCAGTTTCGGTTGATGAGGTACCAATTCGATTAAAAGCGTTTTTTTAGTCACAGATGGACACAGATAAACACGGATTATATCTGTGTCCATTCTTTTTATCTGTGTTAAATTAAGTTTGCCCGTAGCTAGGGCTTAGCACCAACATAGGCAAATAATAAAACATTTAATTATCCCATTAAACTATCCCAAATTACCTGATATACATCGGGTGCCTGTAATTTTTTATTTACAGCTTTTGAAGTCACCAGAATAGGTTTAAATGCATCTTCAACATTTGTACGACCGTGAGATCCTTTAACCAGGGTAGCATCAAGCGGAATAACGTCCATCACATAGCGGAATCCGGCTTTCTTTCTTAACAGTTTATAGCCTGCCCTGAGTTTGGAGGTCATAAACATTTCTACCGGATCATATCCTGGTTTTTTATGAATATCTACCACCCTCGCATAATCTGGGGCTTTGGCATCATCCAACCAGAAATAATAAGTAAACCAACTCCCCTCCTTCGCTACCAGCACCAAATCGCCAGAACGTTCGTGGTTAATGTGATGTTTTTTCTGTTCTTCTTTATCAAGTACCAACTCAATCTCAGCAACACCTTTTAATATCGACTTCACTTTTTCGGTTACACTTTTATCGTTAATGTACACATGCGCAATCTGGTGGTCGGCCACAACAAAAGCTTTAGATGCTCCTGCATCCAGAAGTTCTAACCCTCTTTCTTCACGGATCTGTAGTAAACCATTTTCCCTCAACAAACGGTTTAAATGGATCGGGTTATTTACTGGTGAAATACCATACTCGGAAAGCAGCATAATTTTAGCACCTCTGCTTTCGTAAAAGCGCACCAGCTTTCTTCTACCACCTGATCAATTTCTGTGAGTTCTGTACTGATTTTTTCCAAATCAGGACCAAATTTTTGCAGGCAATAATCCAAATGTGGCAAGTAAATCAGTGTTAATGTTGGATTATGAAGCTTTTCAGTCTCAATCGAGGCATCAGCAATCCATTTAGTAGATTTAATATTGGCACCTGGTCCCCAAAACTGAAACAATGGAAATTGCCCAAGTTTATTTTGTAAATGATCACGGAGTTCGGCAGGTTGTGAATAGCAATCAGGCAGTTTACGACCATCAGCAAGGTAATTCGGGCGTGGTGTTACCGAATAATCGGCAGTAGAGTACATATTGTACCACCAGAACATATTGGCACAGGTAAAATCTGGATCTTCTTTTTTAGCCTGATCCCATATTTTTTCGGCATTTACCAGTTTATTGGATTGCTTCCAGAATTTAATTTCTGCATCTGCATGATCGTACCATCCATTGCCTACAATGCCATTTTCAGCAGGAAACTTACCCGTTAGATAACTGGATTGAACCGCTGTTGTAACCGCTGGCAATAAAGGTTCGATATGAGTTAAATGATTTTCAGAAATGTATTTTTGAATAAAAGGTGTATGTGCTCCAATTACGGAAGCAGATAAACCTACAATATCGATAACAACTGTTTTGTGCATGATTTTAAGATGTTAATAAATTTTTCACCCAGGCCAGCTCCCTGATAATTGAATCGTTCAAAGGTGCTTTTAAAGCAGCAGGCAAAACTTCCCAGGTATAGGTTTCTACCTCCAGGTGGTTGGTAAAGGGATTGCTTTTGTGCAAATTTAATACCTCTGTAATATCAGATTGTGTAGATTGGATCAATCCCATATCCTCAACAAAAATCGGCACATGAAAATGCGCTCTCCACTCCTCTACTGTTGTGTCTCCTCCTTCAAGTAATGCATTGGGAAAATCGGGGTACCGCACTAAATTACCATCCTTCTTTTTGGCAATTACCTGATGGAGATAGAGTAGGCTCATCAAAACCCCTCAATTGATCCAAAACTACCGTCCGTTCAGAAACAATTGCTGGTAACTTCGCTTTCAGGGCAGCACTAATCTGTATTTTCCCAATTTTTATGCCTTGTTCGTTCAACTCATTTATGATGGCTGTATGCGGTTCGTAACCAATGGCAAAATGACAAACATCATAACACAAACAGATATGTGTTTTAACTATCGTTTCTCCATCATGATCCTTACTGGCGGGTAAAAGTTCATTTTGATACCAGTTGATAAATTCAGGTCCCGATTCTAAAAAACCATCGGGTTCAGGCTCAATATCCAGATGGATAATTTTACCGGTTTGTTTATGCAAAACTGCTAAACCAGTGGCCACTTCTACTATGTTCGATGTTGCAGTAGTTGTTGCTGCCTGCCTTTCCTGAGCATCTTTAAACCAGGGTTTATAGCTCAATGGTGAGGTAGAAATGCCACCATCCATACCTTCTGGAAGTAACTGCGTAAGGATTTCAGCCAAACGAAGTGTATAATCTACCCGTGCTCTGGTGGTCCAATCGGGTGCATGTACCTGATCTTTCACCTTTGTATTATGGAAACCACCATACGGAAATCCATTCATGGTAAACACGTAACCACCCGCTACATCAAGCCATTGCTTAAAGGTGATTAAATGATCTTCCTGCAATAGTTCTATGCAGGCCAGGTTAGATAGGCGCAAACCAATACCCATGGGTGCATCGGGCGATAATTGTGCTTTTAATATGGGAAAACTATCCCTTAACACTTCAAAATGCGCCATCCAGTTTTCGCCTGCATAAATATTGGTACAGAAAGTTAAATGTCCGGAAGTTAATTTCATGTGTTTATTGTTGGATAAATAGTGCTTGATTATTTAAAATTTCGGCTGCCTTTTTCAAAATTTCGGTATCTATTTCGTGTACTTCTTCACCACTACCCAGTGCCGTTAACAAAGTGATAGTTAACTCACCACCAAGATGCTCCCTGAATTCTTCCAATCCTTGCAAAATCGGACTGTTGCCTTCAGTAACCTGCAATAATGGATGGGTTAATTCGAAACCAAGCACCTGAATTAAGGCAATTACCCTTTGTGCATCCTCAGCACTGATCCTTCCGGACAAATTGGAATATACAGTATCTAATGCAATACCCATGGCAACCGCTTCACCATGTCTGATTTCGAAATTGGTTAAGTACTCGAGTTTATGGGCACTCCAATGACCAAAATCAAGCGGCCTTGCCGAACCGTTTTCAAAAGGATCGGCGCTACGGATATGTTCCATATGAAGTTTGGCACATTTCCAGATCTGATAATTCATTGCAGCCATATCGCGGGCCGCAAGTGCAGCAGCATTGGCCTCAAGCCATTCGAAAAATTCAATGTCTTTTATCAATGCAACTTTAATCGCTTCTGCAATGCCTGAACGCCAATCACGGTCGGATAATGTTTTCAAAAATAATTCATCATTAAAAACAGCAACCGGAGGTGAAAATGTGCCAGGAAATTCTTTTTATTAAAATAGTTAATGCCGTTTTTTACGCCTACACCAGAGTCGTTCTGCGAAAGCACTGTACTTGGTATCCTGATGTGTTTTATACCTCTGTGGGCAACTGTAGCAGCATAACCCACCATATCGAGTACAGCCCCGCCGCCAATTGCAGCCACAAAAGAATGCCTGTCTATACCATGAACATTGATCGCCTCCAAAACCTGGTCGAAATACTTTGTATCGTTTTTCACCAGCTCTCCGCCTGGAATTACTAAAATATCCTGAATAAGCTGCGTTTGAGCATATTTTGAAAAATATGCTTTAAGCTGATTATTTAGGTTTGGGTGTGTGTTTGCTACGCCTTCATCTATAACAAAAAGGATTTTTTTTATGGTAACAGCTGGATTTAGGTTCACTAAAAAACTGTTCAGTAACTCGTTTTCAGGTGAGAAAAGTGCTGAAGTAAAAAATACATTGTAATTGTACTGTACCGTAAAAGATTGTTGTAAATGTTCCATTTTTATTGGATAATGTAATGTTCTGTTAAGTAACGGCGAATAATTTAGATAGCCACATGGATAGTGGCAACAATGCAGCAATTATAAAAGCTAAAATAAGGGCATCAAAAGTTACTGCCCAGGCAGCATCCATTAAAATGAGGGATATTACGCCTGCCTTCACCGCAGCACCTATATTTTTACCAACAGGCTGTTTTATTGCTTTTAAAAGAGGCTTAAAAATCATAAAGGTAAAAGGAACCAAAAACAATAACGACCACAAAAGCCTGTCGTTTACAAAAGCGAAATATGTAATGGCACAAATTACAATGGCATACAAAACTGCAGCCAGATACAAATTTTTAGTATTACCGCCATGCACTTCTCCACGACTGGTTATGGTGATAGAAAAAATGTAAATTACCGGAATAATGGCCAAATAGTAATGGCTGTAAAGCATAGCCGGAACGATGCTTAAACCCAAAAGTAAATTAAAGCCTCTGCATAATCCCATGTTTAATGGACCAAAAAAAGAATGGTGTTTGCCAAATTTATTATAAAGCAATGCAAAAACTGCGACTAAAAAAGCAAATATGCCCGATGTAACACTATTTAATGTAGCCAAAACTATCCCAGCGATCAACAAAAAGCTCCCTAAAACAGCAGCTTTTTTTAGGCTGATTAATCCGCTTGGAATCGCACGTTCGGGCCGTTCTATTTTATCAAGATCGGCATCAAAAACATCATTAAAAACGATTCCACCTCCATATAAACAAGCTGTAGATACGGCCAAAAGTACAATGGATAGCCATGGAATGGACAAACCGTTACTTAAAATGCCAGAAATAGCAATTCCGGCCAAAATATCAGCTACCGATGTAACAATATTGGCTGGGCGCATCATGCGCAGATAAACAATTATTTTTTTCAATACGCTTAACTAATAATAATCGAAGATTTGTCTGGTTTTGGTTGCTGTCCGCCACGTAAAATGGTATTACCTTCAAATTTCTCGGTTAGGTCTACATTTTTTTGTACATTAAAATCAGCTTCCTCAATCTGTCCGCTCTGAGCAAATGCAGTAATCGCATTTCGGTAAGTAACCAACTCAATGTCCTGATCGCTCAAACCACGCATTTTCATCAAGGCAGCTGTTTTAGGCACAGCCAATGGATCGCTGATACCCCAATCTGCGGCAGAATTAACCATAATGCGTTCGGCTCCGTATTGTTTTACAATTTCTACCATCCTTTCATTGCCCATTTTGGTAAAAGGGTAAATGGTAAAAGCAGCAAAAAAACCTCTGTCTAATACTTCTTTTACGGTTTCTTCATTATTATGGTCGATAATTATGCTGTAAGGATCAAGGCCATGTTCCAAAGCAATATCCATACTCCGTTGTGTTCCTTTTTTCTTATCGCGGTGAGGGGTGTGTACCTGCACAGGCAAGCCAGCTTCTTTAGCCAGCTCGAGTTGCAGGCGGTAATATTTTTCTTCGGCAGCGGTTTGGTCGTCGAAACCAATTTCACCAATACCTACCACACCTTCTTTATAAATAAATAAAGGCAATATTTCCATCACCTGCTCGGCTAAACTTTCATTATTCGCTTCCCTTGAATTAAGGCCAATGGTACAATAATGTTTAATGCCAAACTGTGATGAACGGAAGCGTTCCCAGCCAATTAAACTACTATAATAATCTCGAAAGCTATCCAATCCTGTACGTGGCTGGCCTAACCAAAATGCAGGTTCTATCAGCGCAACAACTCCTGCATCGGCCATCGCCTGGTAATCATCTGTTGTTCTAGAAGTCATATGCACATGCGGATCGAAAAACTTCATCCCCTTTACTGCACTGATATCAAAAGCCTCAGGCGTTCCCATTAATGCTTTATCTCTTTCAATTGAACTACTGCAACACATATACTATCTATTTTGATTTTTTAATCTTTAAAATGAATTCCAGTTTAACTGCCCATCAGCAAGAGCGATTTTAAGTTCCGGAAAGGTATTTATATAATCTTTAGCAGGTTGATACTCAGATTCATCAACTGCAAGCGCTATGGCACGTTGTTCGGATTGATTATAACGCTGTAAACCAATTTTTAAGGCCTCAAAAATTTCTGCATTGATAAATTTGCCCACCAGGCGCCATAGTTGTGGGTTTACATCTCGCCCTGCTGCCCAACGTTCTTTTGCATAATCGGTAAGCGTTAAAGCCAGTGCTAAATTAGCACGTTCATCCAAACCAACAATCAGTTTAACATTTTTTTCGGTAAAAAAGGCTTTTAGCACCAATTGGTTCCAGGCGGCTTCATTAAGGTTTTCTGATGGATATGGATTATTTTCCATAATAGCTTCCAATACAGAACCGATATTGCTTCTGATTCCTTCTGCACAACGCTTTACCCAAATTTCGGGATGGGCTAAAAACGGTAATGCTGAATATAATGCCACAGCCTCATTCATCTCGGCCGATAAAAATAACCTATCTATGGTGGAATATAACTGATCCTGATTTTCTGAATTTAAAGTACTTAATAGCCATAACCTGCTTAGCCTATCAATTGTCCACGTATCAATGTAGCCGATTCCAGCTTTATCCAACAATTTCTTTTGTGCATCATTAATTTTAATACTGGCTTTCCCTGTCTTTCGCGGCACCATTACAAAAGCCTTGCTAATCTGTGCATTGCTATCGGTTGATTGCAGGGTTACATCAAGCCAGTTTTTACACTCGTGGTTTACGTTACTTTTTACAATGTCCGATAAAATTTCATCGATCAATTTCTTATCATCCGCTCTCATCATCATAAACGCTTTTAACTTGTCATTCCGGCTGAAACAAAATAATTGATCAGCAAAGCTCCTGCAATAATCAGTAGGCCAAAAAATTCACGTGTTTGCTCAATATAGGGTTTTGTTGCCTGCATGCTTTGTACTAAACTTTCGCGCCTGTATTTTGTAATCCAATCGCGTACCCCATCCTTTGCAAAAAAAAGAATGATGGCATAAATAAGGTAAAAGGCAATTAAAAAAAGGTATACAAAAGGATAAAATTTACCTGCAGCAGCCAATCCGCATGATATAGCGGCACTTAAGTAGATGGAAACCCAAAGAAAAGCATCGTTATCATTTAAGTTTACATAAGCAAAACCTAAAAACGAGATACAAAAAATAATGTTAAGGATAATTAAAAGCATTTTAAATTATTTGGTTTAAAACAAGCTAAATCGATTTCCCGATTCTTTATTCAAAAACAAAGTTATTTAAACTGAATGCTTTTTTTGCATTAAAATATGTAAATTATATACTGCTATTTAATATTTTGTTAACAACCGCTAAAAGCGGCGATTTTTTGTACTTTTTTGAACCTGGGACTGCATAAATAATTTGTGATTGACTTTAACAAATCATCAGAATTCAATTGGCTTTATTCTGCATTTTGTTCTTTTGGATCTTTATCTCCAAGATAAGATTTAATCTTTTTCCGAAAGCGTTCAAGCTCCTTGATGGTTGAGTTAGATTTCATCAATTTTAACTTCGAAAACTTTTTCAATAGCTTTGATAAAGGAAGAAGAAATTGCTCGGTATGGCGGTGCATGGCGCATAAAACAGCCTCATTAACTGCACTACTTACCTCAAGCTGTTCGTGCCCATCTTTGCAAGAAAGTTCTAAAAGGCATTCAAAAAGTAGTTTTTCTGCACTGATCAATTTGTTCATAAAGTTTATTTGCTCTTCATTTACTTATTCATAAACCATGCCAATATGTGGTGAATTCACCTTAAAGTTTATATCGTTTTAGAATCAAAAATGTGAATTTGTTAATCGATATGGGGAATCAAATTCAGTTAATTAGAAATTAATTAGCGTACAAAACAAGTAACTTTGGGCATGAACTACATCCCGGTACATTCGTTACAGGACAGAACTGCACATGGCTTGCAGATTAAACATTTTAATAAAGATGAGCTGCCGAATGATGATGCAATAACACTTGGTGCGCACCGTGATGACCACTATATTTTCTTTCTGCTGGAAGAAGGTATTGGATCATTAATGATTGATTTTAATGAAGTACACTTGTCGGGAAATATGCTATATTATGTTTTACCTGCCCAGGTGCATCACCGAATCCGGAATGAAGCTGCAACAGGATGGTTTGTGGCTGTAGATACTTCCCTCATTCCACGCGAATGCAGGAATGTTTTTGAGGGGCAGTTATCACTCCAGCAGCCCTACCCACTCAATACCAACGAACTGAGGCAATGCCACGAACTATTGCTTCTTCTTACCGAAAAACAGAGTGATGACACCAACAGTCCGTTTTACACCACCATTGTACATTCTTTACTTCAATCCTTTATCGGGATGGCGGCAGGCTGTTACAGTCAACATACTGGGTTAAACCTTAATTTGTCACGTCCGGCGCAGATCAGTTCGCAGTTTAAACAATTGCTGAGTGCTGAAATGCATTCTAATAAAAGTCCGGCTGCGTATGCCTCACTTTTAAATATTTCTGAATCTTATCTGAGTGAAGCCCTTAAAAAGCATACTGGTTTTAATGCAAGTTATTGGATACAGCAGGAAGTGATGATGGAAGCCAAAAGATTGTTATACTACAGCGAACTCACAGTTAAAGAAATTGCCCATAGTTTAGGTTATAACGATCACTCATACTTTTGCCGTTTATTTAGAAAGGTAACGGGAACCCCAGCAATAGCGTTTAGACAGCAATACCGGAAATAGTCCTATCATTACAACGATTCGGCTATTTTATCCTTCTCAAAAACCAGGTTTCTTTGTAGTGTAAAAACATACGAAATGGAAACCTCTATATTAACACGAATCAGAAAAAAGGCAGGAAGAGTAATTGAAAGCCAATTGCTTAAACCAGGACGCGTATTGGATGTGCGGTATTGGGAATCTTCTGATATGATTGAAATTGATCTCCACCTTCCCCATGCAGAAATGCAAAATTGGAACCAGATTCCATACATCAAACTCTGTGTGGATGATTTTACTTTTCGTGACTATACACCGTTTGGCTGGGATGCGGAAACAGCAACCTGCTCGCTTTTGATTGATACTGATCATGACGGTCCGGGGAGTCGTTGGGCCAAAGCACTTCATAACGGTGATACCATTCACTATTTAAAAATGGAAAGTACGCGCCAGGCACCACATCCAACAGATTTTGTGGTGGGATTGGGCGATTCCAGCAGCCTTGGTCATCTGCTTGCTTTGCAACAACTCACCATGCCAAAAGCCCGCTTTGAGGGTGCTGCACTGCTTCCAAACCTAAATTGCGGAAAATTGCTATCTGAATATTTTTCTGTATCCTTAAATCCCTTAACCACAGTTACAGAAATTACAGATTGGCTGTTAAAACAAGGATATTGCACAACACACACCTGGTTTTACCTTGTTGGTAACCACCATTTCGTTACGGAATTGCGCAAATTATTAAAAAGCTTAGGGCATGCCAATATCCGCATTAAAGGGTTTTGGTCTTGAATTACAATTTATTTTTACGAACCTGCTTCATCATCGTTGGAAGCAATACCAAGATTCCTGACTACGTTTAGTACTCCTGTTCGCCAATGCAGATAACCCAGGTTGCCACAGATTTCGATTACTTGCTCTTCAATTTTTGCAGGCACATCATTTACAACGCGAAAACGTATTTTATACTTAGGATTATAACTGATATAGATAATAAGGTCTGCATTACGCTCTCCAACATCGGATAGGAATTCGAGATGTTTATCACGCAATTCTTCTGCTGCCCGCTGTAACCGTTCATTCATCAACTTCGAAAGTGCCTTATCCGGAACAAAATCAGTTTCCAGGATAGCCAATACCGTAACCACCATGTGTGCAAAAATAAAAACCTATCTCATAACCACAAGGGCAATTTATCAATCAACTGAAAATGAGGTTGAATAATTTCTTATTTATTTTTATAAATGCGGTTTCTTTAAAATGAGCCTATAAATCTGCTAACAAAAGGCTGTTAAATTGCGTTCAGATAGGTATGTTAGCTTATTATTATTGGCATAATTTTGATGAGGATAGCTTTTTATTCAAAACATTCTTTTAATAGTAACCTATGTGGTGTAATCCCTTTTGAATTGCTCTGGGGTTAAACCTGAGTATTTTTTAAAGAATTTGGTGAAATAAGAATTGTCGTTAAAGTTAAGTTCATTAGCGATTTGAGAAATATTTACTTCACCACTCACCAGCAAACGTTTAGCTTCAAGTAGAATACGTTCCCTGATAACCTCTCCCGCCTGTAGCTCCTATTAATTCTTTACAAATTGCATTCAAATGGTTTGGAGTAATAAACAGCATTTCGGCATAATCTTTTGGCATCCTTTTCAGCAAGTAATTTTCTTCAACCAGTTTCTGAAAATTACGCAATACCACCATGTTATGGGTTTGAAATTGCTGCAATTGTGTAACAGCCGTTTGCTGTTCTACCAAATGCAGAAGAGAAAGTAGCAGCACCCTTTGAAAATCAGTATTCTTATTTGAATTTATGTTTACCTGGGTATATAATTGATTACATAGTACCTCTACATCATTTCTAATTCCTGGCGGTAAATCTTTCACATTTCCTTGGTCTGCCCCTGCAAAAAAAGAAAAACCTTCCAAATAATCTGGTTTCAACAAAAAAGACTGGAAAAAATCCTTTTCAAAATTGAAAATGTAACCATCTACCTTATCATCAAAATTCCAGGTATGCACCTGTCCTGGCGACATAAAATAAATTTGCCAGGGCGTAACTTTATATTTATTAAAATCGATAGAATGAGTGCCGGAGCCTGCGGTAAAAATAACGAAATGATAGAAAGTGTGGCGGTGTGGAAAGATCAGATTCTGGTGTACCGCTAAATAATGCTTTAGGTGATCTACTAAAATATCACCATGATTGCCATCAATTAATGTACAGGAATCCAGAATTGGTATAACGTCTTTCATTCGCAAATTTAACAATTGCGAAAGGTAATGCATTTAAGAAAGCGCTTCAATTAGAAATTATTTTTTTACGGTATGCTCATTAATCCGACTTGGATCATAGTGCAATCCCGGAGAAAGCCAATACAACAATACCATTCTGGAATATCTGTAATTAAAAGGTGAAAGCAAAGCAACCCCAGTAAATATTACCAAAACGAAATACCACAGGTTTTCATAAACAATATCAAGACCTAAAATATAGGCCGCAACGCTAATCGAAATTATTTCTGCAACATTCATGGCATAACTCACAAACATTGATACATAAAAATAACCAGGTTCACGTTCGAATTTTAATGCACACACCTTACAAAATTCATTCATTTTTTGAATTTTAAGTCCGTAAACTGCTCCGGTAAAAACCGATCCCATTCTACACCTAGGGCATTTTGAATGAATAAAACCACTCCATTGAGAAACCGCCAGGTTTTTTGATTACTTAATTTTAAATCTGAGAATTGATTGTTAATTGTGTTTTCCATAATGAAATTCGTTTACCAAAGGTAAAAACCCGAACATGATTAATTATTGTATCAATCAACTTATAAATGGTATTATTTAAGGTCTATTATTGAACTGCAATGTAATTATATATTTGTGCAACAATTTGTAATGCAAAAAAGGGCAAACATTATTTACGTTCGCCCTTTTCCTGTTTAAAGTCATCACAAATTAAACAGACCTATTTACAGTGAACGGATAGACGGTCAATTCATGTTGAATAAAAATAACACAATTCGACCAAAGAATGTAACATTTTGGATATAAAATGTATAAAAACATTAAAATATGGCTTTAGAGTATTCGTAACAGGACTTTTTACTGCCAAAGTGATCAGAACAAATTGATTGCTGAATCAGAAAAGAACAAAAAGAGTGGAATTAATTCAATTCCACTCTAAAATTATATGAACAAGCTGTATTTATTGGCAATCGATTTTGAATAAATACCGTCTTGATTTTAAGCTTTCAATAAAGCTGGTTTTTCATGATAGGTTCTCCAAAGCAATTCACCAAATAAGGTGTTAGACCATGCAAACCAGGCCCTGGTAAAATTAGCAGGATTATCTTTATTAAAAGATTCGTGCATGAAACCTTTACCAGCATGCGTTTTACGTAAAGTATCGATGCAGTATTTAATTTCTGCATCATCTTTTGAGGTTAAGGCACGCATGGTAATGCTCATTGGCCAGATCATATCTTGCCCGGCATGCGGACCACCAATACCTTCTGCTGCTGTACCTTTAAAAAAGTAAGGATTATCTTTTGAAAGGGCGAATTTCCTTGTATTCTGGTAAATGGGATCTTCTACTTTCATTGCTCCTAAATATGGTAAACCAAGCAAACTCGGTACGTTCGAATCGTCCATAAGGTATGAACTTCCAAAACCATCAACCTCAAAAGCGTAGATTTTACCATATTTTGGATGGTTAACTATCGCATGCTTTTGCAAAGCTGCATTAACTTCATCGGCAAGATTTAATAAATTGCTCTCCAAAGTTTTATCAGGCTGCAAAGCTTTAATCATCTCTGCTGCATGTTTTAAGCTAGATACTGCAAAAAAGTTTGAAGGCACCAGGAAAGGGAAAATTGTAGCATCATCACTCGGACGAAAAGCAAAAGCAGATTAAGCCCACCGGATTTACCGGGAAACCATAACCCGCCATTGGCAACGAATCTGTAGGTTGGGTAGTTTCTCTCTGGAAATGATATGGACCTTTGTCTGTTTTGCGCTGCTGCTCTTTGAAAGTTTTCAAAGTTGCTTCAATTCCTTTTTTCCAATCGCCATCAAAAGGGGTTTTATCACCTGTTTTTTTCCAATAATGATAAGCTAAACGGATTGGATAACACAAAGAATCTATTTCCCATTTGCGCTCGTGTACGCCGGGCTGCATGGTGGTTTTATCTGTTTTCCATTCGCCAACTTTGGTAGCATCCCCGTAAAATGCATTGGCATAAGGATCTTTCAAAACACATTGTGTTTGATGAATGATTACACCTGCAATTACCTTTTTAAGTGGTGCATCTTCGTTTACAAATTGCAGATAAGGCCAAACCTGTGCAGAACTATCGCGCAACCACATCGCATCAATATCACCAGTGATTACATAAGTATCTGGTCTGCCATTTTTTTCAGAATGATAAACGGTAGTATCCAGCGTATTCGGGAAACAATTTTCGAATAACCAGGCAAGCTCAGGGTTTTTTACGTTTGCCTGAAAAGTTTTGATTGCTGCATCTACAGCTTTACTCTGGAAATGTCGTTTAGCAGCAGCCACACGTACCACAGGAAATTCTGGTGCGAGATTAGCCGCAAAGGAGAATTTCGATGCGACTACGCCTGCTCCCAACAAGCCTGTGTTTTGTATAAATGTTCTTCTTTTCATTATGATGTGTTATGATAATTTGGTCAATTTTAAATAACCGAAAGCCATCTGGTATTGATCATGATCAATTTAAGGATAAGATATTATTCGGTTAGCGCTTAACAAATATTATTATAATTTTCGGAACATCAAAATCATTATCAGCAATTAAACTATTCCTAAATCGATTTTCTTAAACAATACATTATAATACCTGTAAAGATCAATATGGTAAATTTAAAGGTAATAAATTAAGGTCTTATAAATAATTGTGAATTGTTATCTTTAAGCAACCAAACTAATTGCTATGAGTGCCGACAGCAGTACCCCATCAAAGCGCATATTATCCATTGACATATTGCGTGGCTTAGTTATGATCATTATGGCTTTAGACCATACCAGAGATTTCTTCCACATTGGTGCAATGACTGCTGATCCATTAAATCCTGATACCACAACCGGAATTTTGTTCTTTACCCGTTGGATAACTCATTTCTGCGCACCCACATTTGTATTTTTATCCGGATTATCTGCATACTTATCTGCCCAAAGTTAAAACCCCAGCCCAAGCAAAGCTCATTTTTATTAAAGCGTGGCTTATGGCTAATTGTAATAGAAATTGCATTGATTACGATTGGTTTAACCTTTAATCCATTTTACAATTTTATTATCCTTCAGGTAATATGGGCTATTGGCTTTAGCATGATTTTTTTGGCACTATTTAGCCGTATTTCTTATAAAATGGTTTTAATTACTGGTTTGGTATTGGTTTTCGGCCATAATCTTTTTAATGTATTCCCTGCAACAGCGGATGGCAATGGCGGTTTATTTCTGAAAGTGTTTTTTACGGCATCAGGAACTGTAATTCCCTTATCCAATAACCATCTTATCGGCGATTTTTATGCCATACTCCCGTGGACGGGAATTATGTTTGTGGGTTATGGCATTGGCGCATGGTACAAAAAAGGCTACAATATTGATCGTAGAAAACGTAATTTATTAATAGTTGGGTCACTCACTCTTTTTACATTTATAGCATTAAGATTGATCAATGTATATGGAGATCCTGGTGCCTAGAAAAGAATACCATGATCTATTTAAAAACCTGCTTGCTTTTTTTAACGTCAATAAATACCCGCCGTCATTACAATATGCAACAATGACTCTTGGCACGGCAATGCTGATTTTGGCCTTTACTGAAAACATAAGCAACTGGTTTACCCGAATCACATCTGTATATGGTGCTGTGCCATTTTTTTATTATGTGCTACACTTTTATCTGCTGCATACGCTACTAGTAATCGTATTTTTTGCCACAGGGCATACCGATAAAGAAATTGTACAAATTCCGTTCTGGTTTAGGCCGGCAACATTTGGTTTTAATCTCCCTATTGTATACCTGATATGGTTTTGTGCCGTAGCATCCCTTTATTTACCATGTAAATGGTTTAAGAAATACAAAGAAACCCACAAACAGTGGTGGTTAAGCTATGTTTAAGCTTTTTTCCATTTTATGCTGCAACCAACAGCTTTAGTGGATGATACTATCGGTTTTTTACCAGCAGATAATTCGTTAACGGCAATTTTTACATATTCGATTTTTGTTGGACTGGCTTCTTCGGGGTCATTATCAATCGCTCCGATATATTCAACTCTATTACCCATGTCGGTTTTATTCAGCACAAAAACATGGGGCGTTCTTGAAGCACCAAATTGTTTGGTTACCAAATGGTCAGGATCTAAGAGATAAGGGAAATTAAATTTCTTTTCTGTGGCCAGCACCTGCATTTTTTGGAAACTTTCATCAGGAATAGTGCCTGCATCGTTCGGATTGATGGCTATAACTGGATAACCCTTTGGCGCATAAACTTCATTTAAAGCAGCGATGCGATTTTGATAAGCTTTAGCCACAGGGCAGGTATTACAGGTAAAAACAAAAATATATCCTTTTGCATCTTTGTAATCGGCTAAGGTTACCATTTTGTTATCTACATTCTTCAGCGAGAAATCTTTTACTACATCGCCCACTTTATAGCCTTCAGTTTGTGCAAATGCGAATCGTGAAATCAGCATAAATGCCATCAAAATAATTGTTTTCATTGCCATCTATTTTAAGTTTAACAAAGTATTTTTCAGTTCTGTTTCTGTAAATTCCCGCTCATAAAAACGCCTGATTTTCTTATTTACAAAAAGAGTAGCCGGAATAGCACCAGACCATTTCTTATCGATCCTTTCTATATATTGTTGTTGATCAGGCTCATTTAAAAGAAATACTTCAGCATTAATTTTATTACTTTTCACAAATGGAATCACTTCCTTTTGCAATTTTGACTTAAAATCTAAACTCACCAAAAGTACTTTAACCGGCTTTTTTAAATTGGCTAAACGTAATTTTTCAAAATTTGGCAATTCGGCTACACATGGCGAACACCACGTTGCCCATAAATTGATGACATAGGTAGTATCGTTCCCGTTGGCAATGCGTTTATCCAAATCATCAAGTTTAAGCAATTTCACCTGTGCATTAACTGAATAAGTAACTAAAGATAAGCAGATTATAAAAAATATACGCATAAAAGAATAACGAAAAATGATAGCGTTTGTTTTATTGATTGTAACCTAGAAAGCGATAGTCATTTTTACTGACGTCACCTATTTCTAATAGGAAGCGCACTCCAGTCGAAATTACGAAAATGATTAGTTCACCGATCCTGATTTAACCAAAACCTTTTGATAGGCGGGTAACATTAAATCATCAACAATTACCCCCCTTGTGGTACTGGCATGCACAAAAAAACCGTTATTAAGATAAACACCAACATGATCTACATCGTTACCACCGAATGAGAAAAATACTAGATCTCCCTCTTTTAAGTTATCGATATCTTTTCTTCTTACTGCATTGGCCTGATCGCGTGATATGCGTGGAAGCGTAATGCCATAAATCTCTTTCTCCAATAAAAAAGCAAAACCAGAGCCAATCAATACCACTTTTATCAAGCCCGCCAAAACGGTACCTCACCCCTGTCCAATCAGTGATAAAACGGTAAAGTGGTTTACTTTTTAAATTTGCCATGGCATCGGCGGCTTTGGAAGCTTTTGTATCACTTTTAACGGTATATTTTCTTGTTCCACAAGAAGTTATGAAGATAGAGAGCACTAAAATTATAGAAAAAGAATATTTAGATTTTAGCATAATTTTTAATTCCTTGATCAACATTCACTCAACTATTTTAATGAACTGCAGTATTCATCATTCGAATTTTTGGTTAATTTTTTATCAATCGCTGTATTTCATCCAGCTTTAATAATGCTTCTACCGGGGTTAATGCGTTTACATCCAAATTGTTCAGTGTATCACGAATCTTCACCAACACAGGATCGTCAATAGCGAACATCTGCAACTGGTAAGCCTGGTTTTGCACTTTCTTAATACTGTCTTTAATGCTTTGTCCTTCTGTGCGGTCTATTTCCAGTTTCTTTAATATTTCATTCGCGCGCCCAATTAATTTGGATGGCATACCCGCCATTTTCGCTACATGTATACCAAAACTGTGCTCGCTTCCACCAGGAATCAGTTTCCTTAAAAAGATTACCTTATTGGTCATTTCTTTTACCGAAACGTTAAAGTTTTTGATGCGTGGCATGGTATTGGCCAGCTCATTCAATTCGTGATAGTGGGTTGCGAAAAGTGTTTTCGGTCTGGCGGTAGGATGCTGATGTAAAAATTCTGCAATGGCCCAGGCAATTGAAATTCCATCATAAGTACTGGTTCCCCTACCAATCTCATCCAATAAAATCAAACTGTCATCAGAAATATTATTTAAAATACTGGCCGTTTCGTTCATCTCGACCATAAACGTACTTTCTCCGGAAGAAATGTTATCTGAAGCCCCTACACGGGTAAAAATCTTATCTACAATGCCCACTTCTGCATCTTTCGCCGGAACAAATGAGCCCATCTGTGCCATAAGCACAATTAAAGCCGTTTGCCTTAAAATAGCCGATTTACCTGCCATATTGGGACCGGTAATCATGATAATCTGCTGACTTTCGGTATCCAGGTAAACATCGTTTGTAATATACTCTTGGCCTACAGGCAATTGCTTTTCTATTACCGGATGGCGACCACCTTTAATATCCAGAACTTTATCGGTAGTAACTTTAGGTTTATTGTAATGGTTTTTAACTGCCAATTGCGCAAAACACAATAAACAATCCAGCTGGGCAATTAAAAAGGAATCGAGCTGAATTGGTTTAATGTAACTGGCCGTTTCATACATCAGTTCGTTATACAAACGGATTTCAATAGCCTGAATTTTTTCTTCCGCCCCTAAAATCTGGTCTTCATATTCTTTAAGTTCGGGGGTAATGTATCGCTCGGCATTTACAAGGGTTTGCTTCCGTATCCAACCTTCGGGCACTTTATCTTTATGGGTATGGGTAACTTCCAGGTAATAACCAAAAACATTATTAAAAGCAATTTTTAAAGATGGAATACCGGTTGCTTCTGCCTCCCGTTTCTGAATCTGAACCAGGTAATCTTTACCTCCGAAAGCAATTTTACGCAGCTGGTCTAAATCTTCATCAATTCCATCCGCGATAACATTTCCTTTAATCAGTAAGGCTGGCGGCTCGGGCTGTAACTCTTTTTCAATTCTTTCTCTAATGGCCAAACATGGATTTAACTGATCAGCTATTTTGATCAGAAAAGGATTTTTCGAATCAGCAGCCAGTTTTTTAACTGCTTCTATATGGTATAACGCACGTTTTAAAGCCACCAATTCTCGGGGACCAACACGTTGTAAACCTACTTTAGAAATCAGGCGTTCCAGATCCCCTATTTGTTTAATGTTATTTATAAACTCACCCTGAAGTTCTTCATGCTGTACAAAATAATCCACCATTCCTAAACGTTCCTGGATTGGTTTTAATTCTTTAAGTGGCATAATAATCCACTTTTGCAGCAAACGTGCACCCATTGGGGTACAGGTATGGTCTAAAATATCGAATAAGGTTACCGCATTATCATTTGGCGAATTCACCAGTTCGAGGTTACGAATGGTAAAACGATCTAACCACATGTAACGGTCTTCTTCGATACGGCTTATCGAGCTGATATGCTGCAAGTTGCGGTGCTCAGTTTCACCCAAGTAATGTAAAATAACCCCGGCAGCAACAACACCACTTTGCAAACGCTCTACACCAAAACCTTTTAAGGAAGAAACTTCAAAATGTTTCATCAGGGTTTCGTTCCCAAAATCAGTAGTAAATGGCCATTCATCCAGGCCAAAGGTGTAAAAACGATCGCCGAAGTTTTCTGTAAAAACCTGTCGCTTTGATTTCTGAAAAATTACTTCTGTAGGTTTAAATCCTTGTAAAAGTTTATCTATATAATCGCTGTTGCCCTGTGCGATTAAAAATTCACCAGTTGATATATCTAAAAAAGAAACTCCCAATTGTGTTTTATCGAAGAAAACGCAGGCTAGGAAATTATTTGATTTTTGATTTACAATATTATCGCCATAAGCTACACCAGGGGTAACCAACTCTGTTACACCACGTTTAACAATGGTTTTTGTAGTTTTTGGATCTTCAAGCTGATCACAAATGGCTACCCTTTGACCAGCCCTTACCAGTTTAGAAAGGTAGTTATCCAAAGAGTGATGCGGAAAGCCAGCCAGCTCCAATGCACCGCCATTTGGGCCAGTACCCCTTCTTGTAAGTACTATACCTAAAATTTGTGCCGTTTTAATGGCATCTTCGCCAAAGGTTTCATAAAAATCGCCAACCCTAAATAGTAAAAGTGCGCCCGGATACTTCGCTTTAATTGCGTTGTATTGCTGCATTAACGGGGTTTCTTTATTCGTGTCTTTAGCCAAAATTGAAATTAATTTACAAAAGCCATAAAGATAACACGAATAAGCATTTTACAACTGTTTTGTTGAAAAGTTAAAAAAAATGCTGTTTAACCATTTGAATTGGTTTATCGTAGGATATTACAGTTAACCAATATAAAAGATTAATAGATTAAGCAACCTTAACAATTTAAACAATTCACCTACTTGTATGTTAAACTATTATAAATTTAACCTAATTTTTTAATTATGACGATCCAACTTAATACCGACAAAAATTTAACCATCCACCAGGAATACGACGAAAAAATTCAAACTCAGCTAAATGAAGGTTTGAGCAGATATAGTGATTTAATTACACGCTTGGAGGTGCATTTATCAGATGAAAACGGAAGCAAAGAAGGATTAGACGATAAAAGATGCTTGTTGGAGGCCAGAATTTCTGGCAAAGAACCTGTTGCTGTTACCAATTTAGGCAATACTTACGATTTAGCCATTACCGGAGCATTAACAAAATTGAAAAGCGCATTGGAAAAAGTGGCTGGAAAAATGAAAAGTCACTAAGTAATTATAGTACGGACGTCATTCTCGCGCAGGCGGTAATCTTAATGCACTAAAAGCAAATGCATTAAGATTCCCAATCAAGTTGGGAATGACGTTCTAACAAATATCAAATTCTACAACTGCTCAATATAACCCAAAAATAGATTTAATGCTTTCTTACGATCTTCTGTAACATCAAACTGAAGTTTGTTGTATAAATAATCCTCAAGATCAAAATTTTGTGTTATCGGTAGCTCTTGCAAAACTTCTTTTCTATGCTCAAGTCCAAATTTTAAAGCGGCATTAAACTCTTCTTTAAATTCTTTTGAGATTTCTTTATTTGCCAGCCAGGCGGCATACATAAATGGTAATCCTGTAAAGTTTTTCCGTTCTTCTCCCATATCATAAGCGTAAGCAAAATCGTCTTTTTTACCAAAAGTTCTATCGCCGATTAAAACGAATGCATCTGTTTTTACCGTTGGATGTGTCGTAAACTCCACTTCCTTTTTCCAATAAAATTTCAGTAAAACTTTGGCTAAATTGTTAGATGTACGCGAATGGGCATCTAACCTAACTGTTTTAATCTCAGTTACAGGTACATCGCTAAAAATGAATACCGAATTTACTCCCCCATCGCTTCCAATACAGTAATCGGCCACAATATTTGCATTCGGAACCAAAGGTATTGCAGCTACCGGCATTAAACCAAGATCTGCCTCACCGTTAATCACTTTGGCAGCACAATCTGAAGGGATATCTAAACTTAAATCAACTTTATTAATAATGTCCGAATGTGTTAATCCGTATATAAACGCTTTGGTATTGGTATAGGCAACAGCCGATATTTTAATCTTATTCAAGGTGTTATATTTTGCGCTTCGCGTTTTGCAATAAGCGTATTATTCAATTACTAAGCCGTCTAAATGAACGGCACTGTTAAACTCGAGACCAGAAGATTTACCATCTTCGAAACCCATTTTATAAAGTACTGTATTTTGATGTGGAAATTCAGTCATTTCGCTTAAAGGTTTTCCGAGCAATAAACATAAAAAGAAAACACGCATTGCCCTGCCATGCATGCAAACTAAAACTGTTTTTTCTTCAGGTCTGCTCATCAATACTTCCATGGGCTGTTTTAAACGTTCGTAAACATCCTGAACACTTTCGCCACCCTCAAAATGAGCTGTATAATTGCCATCCTGCCAGCTTTGTAACATCTCACGAAAGGCATCACGTGCATCTTCAGTATTCGGTTTTCCTTCCCAAACACCCCAGGCCAGTTCATCCAGCCCAGAAAGTTTTCCCAAGGCAAGCCTGAATCGATAAACTTCTGAACG
Organism: Pedobacter sp. AC402; assembly: GCF_979252805.1. Classification (NCBI taxonomy): domain Bacteria; kingdom Pseudomonadati; phylum Bacteroidota; class Sphingobacteriia; order Sphingobacteriales; family Sphingobacteriaceae; genus Pedobacter; species Pedobacter sp. AC402. Next base: position 430,092 of record NZ_CEEDAI010000007.1, read on the forward strand.
GTTTGCCAGGTACGTTTTAAATCTGATGTATAAATCTTCTCGAAAGGAATATCTTTATAAGTTTGATAAAAGGCTTCAGCTTGTGCTCTTCCTAAATCATTTAAGTCAGAATTTATACCTCTGCCCTGTACTATGCCTTGCCTGTTAAGTTCCGTTTCGCCGTGGCGTATGATGTATATTTCCTTCATTAATAATGATTGATTTTGAATAGTTGAGTTATTGATTCTCGAATTAGAAAATTTGAATAATTTAATGGGAATTGCCTATTAAATTCAATCAATCCTTAATTCACAACAGGTAACTTATAATATTGTGGCTTTTTTTCTTCTTCAAAAACTACATTTTCGAAATCCGTAACCACATTATATAAAGTATCCCGTTCAACTGCTTTTCGCCCTACCTGTTTAATTAAATTAACCAACTCTTTAGTGCTCATAGCAGGGGTTTGTTCTTCTGCACCGGCCATTGAATAAATTTTGGTGGTATCATCTAAAGTGCCATCAATATCATCAACGCCATAGTTTAAAGATAACTGCGCTGTTTCACGACTGATCATTGCCCAATAGGCTTTAATGTGGTCGAAATTATCCATGTAGATACGGGCAATGGCATAATTCCTTAAATCTTCAATTACTGAAGATTCAGCCACATTACTCATCTGGTTATTTTGATTTCTAAACTTCAATGGGATAAATGTCTGGAAACCACCCGTACGATCTTGCAGCTCACGCAGTTTTTCCATATGATCTACCCGATGCCAGTATTTCTCGATATGTCCGTATAGCATCGTTGCATTACTGCGCATACCAAGTTTATGCCATTCTTCATGTATATCCAACCATTGTTGTCCGGTACATTTATCTTTGGCAATCTGCTCTCTTATTTCAGGGTGAAAAATCTCCGCTCCACCACCTGGTATCGATTGCAATCCGGCTTCTTTCATCAAACGCATACCTGTTGCATAATCGATTTTGGCTTTCTTAAAAATATAATGATACTCAACAGGTGTTAAGGCTTTAACATGTAAATCAGGGCGGTGTTGCTTAATTGCGGTAAATAAAGCAGAATAAAATGCTACATCATACTGAGGAAGTACCCCACCTACAATGTGGACTTCGGTTACAGGCTCGCCATCATATTTTTTAACAATATCGAGCATTTGCTCCATGGTTAATGCCCAACCTTCCTCTTTTTGCTTGATTAAACGAGAATAAGAACAAAATTTACAGTCGTAAACGCAAAGATTTGTTGGTTCTAAGTGGAAATTACGATTAAAATATGTTTTATCGCCATGTTTCTTTTCGCGAATATAATTTGCGAGAACACCCAGGTAACCCAGTTCGGCGTGCTCGTAAAGATGCACACCTTCATCAAATGTAATCCGTTCTCCGTGAAGAACTTTGTGTGCTATGTTTTGTAATTCAGTTGATAAATTGGTATCAGCTAATATTTTTTCAACTTGCTCAGTTGTATTCATTCCTGATTTATTTTGAACAAAAATACAATAATGAGCTGATTTGAAAATCATTTTCTTGTAACAAACCGCGATTTTTGAATGTTGTTCTTGATTATTAGCCACAGATGAAAATGGATAAACACAGATATTGATTGCTTTTTTAGGTGAGCTTAGCTGTGGCGTTAATATTAGCCACGGAAAAACGGAAGTCACTGAAAATAACAGTCAAACTCAAGTATAAATTGATGTTTCCCCGCTTGATGGCAAGATATGCAAGACAAAACCTGATTCTAATTTATATCTGTGGTTAAAAACCTACTACAAAGAGTCTAAGAAACTCCGTGTAAATCCGTGTTTTCGTGGCAATCCTAAAAGATGGTAAACAAAAAAAGCACCTCTTTACAGAGGTGCTCTTATTATGTTTTTCACAGGTAAATGTTTAAGCTAACTATCTTGCAGCAGGTACAAATGTAAGTACCGATGTTTGCCGTTTTACCACCAAATTCAATTGGTGATTTTAAGATCATTTGTGTGCTAGAAAGATCAGTTAATACCAAACGATAACCTTCAGTTACATTTTTAGCTTTATCTCCTTCAAATATTTTCTTGAACTGGAAAGTCTGGTCTTTAGGTGCAGCCGACCAGAAAATGGTTTGCATTACCGAACCACATGCACTTGATGCAGGTAAAGTATAAGAACCATTACCGCTATTGGTTAAATTCCAGGTACTTCCCGAAAACATTTGTATGATTTTTCTCCAAATAATCCTTGAACAGCACCATCTGGTAAACCTTCCAAAGCAATATTACTCACTACCCACTCACGAACAACAGTACCCCTGCTACCCGTTACACCTGCAGTTACTCTTTTTGCGGTATTACAGCTTTGTAACATTACTAAAGTAGAACATGCTATTGCGATAGCTATAAATAATCTTTTCATTTTTGTTTAATTTAATTTTCGTCAAACTTTATACATAAATCTTGCCAAAACGATTACGAACCTTAAATTAGCACCAAATTATTAAATTGTATTCCAATATTATTTCGATAAACATAAATCCTCATGAAACCCGAAACCCTTGCTATTCACGCTTCTTAATCTAGTTAAAAAGTACCACAGGTGATGTAACGCCCCCAATTAATCTGTCAACAACTTTTTTTCGTGGAGAAGATGGCGGTTATCCCGGCGGGCACACGTATTAGCAGGGTAAGCAACCCAAACCGGTCTGCTTTAGAAAACACTGTGGCTAAATTAGAGTATGGCGAAGATGCAGCAGCTTTTTCTTCTGGTAACACCTGCGGTTTGGCCATGTTCCAAGCACTGAAACCGGGTAGTCATATTATTGCACCCGATGATATGTACTGGGGAATTAAAAAACAGTTATTAACCATTTTTAATGATAGCCTGGAATTCGATTTTGTAGATCAAACTGATTTAAATCTGATACAATCGAGCATTAAAACCAATACCAAACTGATCTGGATTGAAACACCATCAAATCCGTTATTAAAAGTAACTGATATTGAAGCAATTGCTAATATAGCCAAATCAAATCACATTACATTGGTTTGCGATAGCACTTTCGCCTCTCCAATTTTGCAAAACCCGATTTTATTAGGAGCCGACATTGTGATGCATAGCAGCACTAAATACCTTGGCGGCCACAGTGATGTGCTTGGTGGAATTTTGAGTTACGGCAAAAAAAGATGAGCTGATGGGAGAAATTTCAATATATTCAACAAACTGGTGGGGCTGTTCCTTCTCCTTTTGATTGTTTTTTATTAACCAGGAGCATTAAAACCCTGGCTTATCGCATGAAAGGCCATTGCGAAAATGGAAAAATTGTAGCCGATTATTTAAATAACCATCCAAAAGTTGAGGCTGTTTTTTTGCCCCAGGACTTGAAAGCCACCCACAGCACCGAAATTGCTAAAAAACAAATGAAAGATTTTAGCGGAATGATGTCGGTTTTGAGTTAAAGGAGATGTTGAAGCTGCCACGTGAGGTGGTGAACAAAGTTCAGTTATTTGCTAGGCAACCAGTTCAGGTGGCGTGGAAAGTTTAATAGAACACCGCTATTCAGTAGAAGGACCGGATAGTAAAACACCAAAAAATTTTCTTCGAATTTCTGTAGGCCTAGAGCACGTAGATGATATTATCAGCCGATTTAGCGCAGGCACTGGGTTAATTTAATTAAACCGCGCCAGGTTTTAAAACCTGCGTGGCCTTAAAATTTACTTCGGATTACCAAACCGTACTCAACTTTAACGAATAGTTTGCTTCCAATGGTTCCGTTAGTTTTGCTGCCAAACGTTGAGAACCTGTATTGGCAGGACAGGCAATATCTCCTGCTGCATCGTCAAATTAATTTGGTTCCATTCGCTAACAATTCTTTCGGTACGTATACCTGTACTTTGGTAATTGAGTATCCCGAAGGAAGATGACGTACATAATAACCATCAGGGTGTTTCGTCCAGATGCCACTTGGCACATCACTTCTTGGCGGAGCCATACCCGCAACAATTGCATATTTTTCAAGATCCGCATAGGTATAATTTCCGGAAGCAACCAATTGGCGAATGTTATTTTCAGCTTCAAAAACCGCTTTCCACACCCGATGGCAATTGATCTTTTGCTTTTTCCATCACATCAAATGGCAAAACGCCCAATGCACCACCTTCCAGCTGAGTAAGTTGTTTTGGTGTTAATAATTTAATTGCAGTTAATTTAATCTGACCGTTATAATCAGCAAATTTAGTTCTTGCAATTATTGTCCATAATAAAGCCTGGATATCGTGTTGTTCTACATCTGGATGTTTTTCAGCACTTTTTAAAATAGATACCACAATTTCCTCTTTCGGACCTAAAACAGGCGCAAACATATAACCGTCTCCTTTTGATGGAGCAAAAGTTCCTGCTTTTAAGCAATAACTTTTATTGGTCATTTCGTAAAGGCCTTCACATAGTACAAATCCTCCATCAGGATTTTTCGGCAATAGATATAAAGGTTGTGCTTTTAAATTTAAAGTGGTGATAAAATCTGGCAATTTTTGGCCCCTCTGTTTACATCTTCAAAATTAGTTGTAATGGCTGCTGGTTGTTTCAAAAACCTATCTACACCTAAAGCTTTAGCACCCTGGGCAGTGCCTACTTTTAATAATTTATCTTTTAAACCTCCGAATTGAGCGCTTACATTGTTTAAACTTCCTATGGCAAATAGTAGCACTAAACATAGGGATTTTGTATTTTTCATCATGATTAAATTTAGATAGGTAACACAAACTTAGAATTTTAAGCGTTAATTTTATATTAAAAGTTTTAAGCCAATATTTTAACAAAAAATACATACCTCATTTTCATAAAGTTAACTTAAATTCGGAATTTTATTTTGTGAATTAAAATTAAATTCAGACATTTGAAATATTATTTGGCGGAAAGCTAAATAAAAGTCAATCTTCGCAGGTTGATTTATAAAGAAGTGGCGAGAGACTGGCTCGACGACCCACTGGCAACCCTCGAGAGAGAAGGTGCCAATTCCTGACCGGATAACAAGGTGTTATTTGGAGATATAAAATTAGAACTGATGAAAACATTAAATCTTCAATCGCTAAGCGAGCCCATTGCAAACCTGAAAAAGTCAGAAAAAAATTCTATTTCTTTTATTTGTTGCAACATGCGTGAGGTTACTTGTATGTGCTGTTGCATACAGTAGTTTAAAAATCTTCCTTTTTTGTTTCATTCAAACTGGAAGGTCCCGGGAAATCGGGATACGCCCTGTTAGGTTAATATTAGGCTAAGCCTTTACCTGTAGCTCATCAATCAACATTAAAAAAAAAGAAATTATGTCAACTTCATATAAATTTGAAACCTTACAATTACATGCGGGTCAGGAAATAGACCCAACAACAGGTTCCAGAGCAGTACCTATTTACCAAACCACATCGTATGGGTTTAAAAATGCAGAACATGGCGCAAATCTATTTGCATTAAAAGAGTTCGGAAATATCTATACCAGGATTATGAATCCAACAAATGATGTTTTCGAAAAACGTATCGCTGCATTAGAAGGTGGCGTTGCAGCACTAGCGGTAGCATCTGGTCAGGCGGCTCAGTTTATTGCATTAAACAATATTTTAGAAGCCGGAGATAGCATCGTTTCCTCTTCTCATATTTATGGCGGAACATACAACCAATTTAAAGTAGCATTTAAAAGATTAGGCATACATGTTGATTTTGCCAACCCGGATGTGCCTGAAGAATTTGAAAATAAAATTACGGATAAAACCAAAGCGCTCTACCTCGAAACCATCGGCAACCCTGCTTTTAGTATCCCCGATTTTGAAAAAATTGCTTCAATTGCTAAAAAATATGACCTTCCTTTGGTTGTAGACAATACTTTTGGCGCAGGTGGTTATCTATTTAAACCATTAGAACATGGCGCAAACATTGTTGTAGAATCTGCAACAAAGTGGATTGGTGGTCATGGTACAAGTATTGGAGGTGTTATTATTGATGGTGGAAATTACAATTGGGGCAACGGGAAATTTAAGCAGTTCTCAGAACCTGCTGAAGGATACCATGGACTGGTTTTCAGCGATGTTTTTGGCATCGGTGGACCATTTGGCAATATTCAGTTTATCATCCGTGCAAGGGTTGAGGGATTAAGAGATCTTGGCCCTGCCCTATCACCTTTTAATTCTTTTCTTTTGTTGCAGGGATTAGAAACGCTATCGCTCCGCGTTCAACGCCATGTAGATAATGCATTGGAATTGGCCACCTGGTTAGAAAACCATCCGCTGGTTAAAGAAGTTCAATATCCGGGCTTAGCGAGTAGTAAATACAACAATCTGGCTAAAAAATATTTAAGCAATGGTTTTGGCGCAGTTTTATCTTTTGAGTTGGCCGGAAGCAAAGAAAACGCAACACAGGTTATTGATAATTTAAAACTGGTATCTCACCTGGCAAATGTGGGCGATGCGAAAACGCTTATTATTCAGCCTTCAGCAACCACCCATCAACAGTTAAGTGAAACAGAACAGCTGGCGGCTGGCGTAAAACCAAACGCATTAAGGGTTTCGGTCGGTATTGAGCATATTGATGATATTAAAGCCGATTTCGAACAGGCATTCGCAAGTATCAATAATTTAACTACAGCAGCTCATTTACAAGCTTAACCCAACCCTGCCTAAGGGATTAAAAAACAACAACATTACAAAATGCATAACGCTAAACATGATAATACTCCAAAATCTTCTTCGGGAAATTTAGGCGCTACATATAATTACAATAAACAATTCAAATTAGAAAGCGGGAAAAAGATCCGAAACCTTCAGATTGCTTATCAAACTTATGGCAAATTAAATGCGAATAAGGATAACGTAATCTGGGTTTGCCATGCACTTACAGCCAATGCAGATGTTTTTGAATGGTGGGAAGGCCTGTTTGGCGATAATGCTTTATTTAATCCGGAAGATCATTATATCGTTTGCGCCAATGTTTTGGGTTCGCATTATGGAAGTACAAATCCATTAAGTACAAATCCTGTAAATGGCCTGCCCTATTACTTATCCTTTCCACAGTTTACGATAAGGGATTTAGTATCAGCCCATCAATTATTGGCTGCGCATTTGGGTATTGATTACATTAAACTGTTGATCGGTGGTTCTTTAGGTGGGCAACAAGCTGTTGAATGGAGTATTTCTGAACCTGGCAAAATTGAAAACCTGATCTTGATAGCAACTAATGCTGCACATTCACCTTGGGGAATTGCTTTTAACGAAAGTCAGCGTTTGGCCATTACAACCGACAGAACTTTTTATGCCAACCAGCCAAACGGAGGCAGCAAAGGTTTAAAAACTGCACGTAGTATTGCACTTTTGAGTTATAGAACGTACAGTGCTTATGGCAGTACTCAGGTAGAAAGCGTAAATGATAAAACCGATAATTTCAGGTCGTCTTCTTACCAGAATTATCAGGGAGAAAAGCTGATCAACCGCTTTAATGCATATAGTTATTATTATTTAACTAAAGCTATGGACAGTCATAATGTAGGCCGAAACCGCAAAAGCATTGCTGAAGCTTTAAAATTAATTACGGCAAATACGCTGGTAATAGGAATAGAAAATGATGTTTTGTTTCCATTATCCGAACAAAAATATTTAGCTGATCATATTGATGGTGCAGAATTTATCGCATTGCATTCTGATTATGGACATGACGGGTTTCTAATTGAAACCGATGCGCTTACCAATGTAATCGGGAATTTTATTAAAGAAAGCCGTAATAAAAAGATAATCAAATTACAGCATACGGCTTAAAAAGCTACAAGGCTGAGGGTGTAAAGATTGAAAGTTAAATACCAGATGCCGCAAGTTAAAACAAATCACAAAATAAAAGCAGTTAGTGTGGGGATAAACCATCTATGTGCGTAATCATAAATACAATAATGAGTAAGAATTTAAAAATCGGTTTATTTGGTTTCGGAGTTGTAGGACAAGGTTTATTGGATATTATCCAAAGCCAGAACCTGAATTTGGAGATTATTAAAATTGCGATAAAAGATCCAAGAAAGAAACGTACCCTAAATAAAGATCTGTTTACTACCGATCGTAACGAAATACTGAATAATACAGAGATCAATACAATTGTAGAGTTAATCAATGATGCTGATGCAGCTTACGAAATTGTAACTACAGCCTTAAAAAATGGCAAAAATGTAGTATCGGCCAATAAAAAAATGATTGCTACACATTTGAAAGAACTTGTTGATTTACAGCAGGAACATGGTACATCTTTATTATACGAAGGAGCTGTTTGTGGTAGTATTCCGATTATTCGAAACCTGGAAGAATATTACGACAATGAGCTTTTCCATGCTTTAAGCGGCATTTTTAATGGATCATCCAATTACATTTTATCGAAAATATTTAACGAAAACCAAAGTTATGATTCTGCTTTAAAAGAAGCACAGGATTTAGGTTTCGCTGAAACAGATCCAATCCTCGATGTAGGAGGCTACGATCCGAAATACAAATTGGCTATCGCTACAGCGCACGCCTATGGATTATTTGTAAATCCTGATTTTATATTGAACATCGGAATACAGAATCTTTCTCAATACGACATTAAATATGCACGTGAAAAGAATTTTAAAATCAAATTAGTTCCTACAGCACGTAAAGTGAACACAAAGGAAATAGTGACTTATGTATTGCCAAAACTAGTAGCTAAAGATGATTTTCTATACAATGTAGAAAATGAATACAATGCGGTTGCTGTTCAGGCTGCTTTTGCAGATAAACAGTTTTTTTATGGTAAAGGTGCTGGCGGCCATCCAACTGGCGCAGCTGTACTTTCGGATATTGCAGCATTACGCTATGATTACCGTTATGAATATAAAAAGTACCATTCGGAAAATGGTGTAAAACATACTGAAGAAATTTTATTGGAAATCTATTTGCGTTATGCAGATGAAGATTTGATTACGCTATTGGAATTTGATATCATTAGCGAACGTTATGCTGCCAGCAGCTATAAATATGTGGTTGGAACCGTTAAGCTAGAAAGCTTAATTAAAAACCGCGACTTGCTTTTGGATAAATCTGTTTTTGTGGCATATACCGGCAGGCAGATTTACAAACAAGAGCAATTAAGTGAAAATGTTTTTGCCCGGGAGCTGGCAAGCCTATAATTTATTTTAGGGTTATTTTTTTTATTTGTTTTGTTGTTAAGTACAAAGGTCGGAGCGATTCCGACCTTTTGCGTTTATTTAAAATTTTCTAAAATGCGTTGCTTATCTTCGTTTTGCTTGTCGTTTTTATGGTAAAGCTCTATAAAAACAATCTTTTTTCTTCGGCGAAGTAGGCATATATTAACCTCAATCCAGAATTTACACCCCGGCCTTTTAAAGATTTACAAGCCATCCGTTTTATTTTAATCACACAGGTTTGAATACCCAAATTATCTATGGTAAAACTAAATGGTGGCTGCTGACTTGGTCTGACATTTATAATTGCCTTAACCATTTCTAAGTCGTCGTTTAATGTTCTATATTTTTTTAATAAAAACTTTAAATCTCTATTAAATTCATTGAGCGAATTGAAGTGCATAATTTAATTATCATCTTCATCATACACCCTAACAGAATATGGCAGTTCCCGGTAAAAGGCCAATTCGTAACTAATATCTTTGCCTTCTTCTGTAACTTCCCAAGGTAAATCTTTATGTGAATAATCACTTATCGCCGTGGCAGACCAATCACTCATTTGTTCGATCACTTTATCAATAACATCCTTCTCACTTGCTTTAAGTACAGTTAAATCTGCTTTTTCCAATGGTAAGTAACGTTTCTGTGGATAGCCCTTAAACTCCGTTTTAATCCTTTGGAGCATATTGGCATCAATCATTTGGTTTATAACTGCATCTAGTTTTTGAGGAACCGGGCCATAAGGTAATTTTTTATACTTTGCTCCTGTTAAGTGCTCTTCATATAATTCATAGTAATTAAAATCAGAGAAATAAAGCAATTTATAAAGTACAGTTTCACCAACATTCGGCTTGCCTGCGCAACGCTCTAAAATATAAAGCAAAACATTTTTGAATTTATTTACATTCAGGGTTGGAACAGAAATACGTTCCTCAATAACATCTTCGTTTGTCTCTTCAGATAAATTTAAATCCTGGGAGATCAGAAAATCTTTAGCCATAAAACCATCAAGAGAAAAGCCCAATACCATCGATAATTTCTGCATTTCGCTCAGGCTCACCACTCTATTGCCCAATTCTATCTGAGTTAATGATGATCTTGAAATGGCGATACTCTTAGCCAAATCTTCTTGAGAAAAGCCTTTATTTAATCGAAGTTTAGCAATTCCTTCTCCGATTTCTTTTTTTGATAATTCGTATCCCATACCCAAAGATACAAATGTTTTAATATAAAACAATATAATGATGGATTATAGAACAACGCAATCAACCCCATAAATTGTTTATTTATTCCCATTACAGAGAACCTGATATTAAACAACAGGGATCGAATTAATTTCTATTTAATTTTGATATATTTTTCAATAATCACCCGGTCAACCCCTGCTTTTCTACTTTTTCAATACCTTTTTGAATCAGCGTATCTTGATGAACGGCCAGTTTAAATTTAAAGGTTTTGCCTTCCCAGTTTTTATCTTTATAATATTCAAGGCGTTCGGTATAATCATCCTTGTTTAAGGTAAATGTTGCCCCCCTCCAGCATCAAAACTACTTGTGTCTTTAGGGTTAATGCTATGTCTTAAAAATGCAAAATGTGTATTGTTGAACATTTTGATCATTTTTAAGTTACCTGAATAATCGGTGGTCTGGCTTTTTCCATTTTCGATGGTTGTAGCAGAAAATAACTGCCAGTTACCTTGAATATCAAGATTCTCTTTTTTGCTATTATCTTTATTGGCACAAGAGGCCAATGTAAGCGCAGCAAGTAACGTTACAATGTTTAATCTCATAAGTACAATTATTTGGTTATGGTATTCTTAAAATTATCCCCTCCCAGCCATCTTAATTAATTTGTGCGCAAGATCTTTCCCAAATAGCCATCAATAATAGTATGCACCACATACAATATTGGTGTCATTAAAATGGCTACCACAAATTTATAGGTATAATTAACCAATCCAATTGCAGCAACCATTTGCCAACTGTAATGGTATTGCGGGTTTAAGTAAAACGCAATAAAAATCACCACAAAACTGTCAATTAACTGCGAAACCAGCGTTGATCCTGTTGCGCGCAACCACAAGGCACGTTCTCCGGTAATTTTTTTTATCCGGTGGAAAATGACCACATCTGCCAGCTGTCCGATTATAAAAGCGGTGATTGAACCTACAATAATCCACATTCCCTGTCCGAAAATGCCGGCAAAAGCATTGTTCATGTTTAAATCTTCACCATTGATTTTTTGATGCACCCAAAAATCGGCAGCACTCAAATGCATTGATCCCCATACAACCAAAAAAGCAAAAGCAATTAAAATCGAAGTCATAATGGAAAGGAAACGGACTTGTTTTACGCCAAAATATTCATTTATTATATCTGTCATGATAAAAATGATGGGCCAGGTTAATACGCCTGCAGACATCACAAATGACAAATTGGGCACCCCCAACAGATTGATATCGAACTTTTTAATTCCAAGTGTTTCTTCAACACTAAACAACTTAACCCCGATAAATTCTGATAATATAGCATTTGCCACAAAAAAGCTTCCCAGAATGAGGAGCAAACGGCTTTCTTTTGTTTTAAAAGTCATAGACTATAAATCTAGAAATAAATAGCCTATTTAGTATATTGATTAGTGTATTTTTAACAGAGATAACACAAAGATTACGCATATACAGCTATTTTAACTAAAAATATGATTTTTACAATCATTCGACCTTAAAAATAGGTTAACCAATTAAATCTCCCAATCTTTGCGCCTTCAAAACCAGTAATTTTCATGGCTAAAAAACAACACTTCTATCTTATACTCATTTTAGGTTCATTGGCAGCACTTGGCCCTTTCTCAATTGACATGTATCTACCTGGTTTTGTTGATATTGCAAAAGATTTAAAAAGCACAGAATCTACTGTAGCACTCTCCTTATCGAGCTTTTTTATCGGAATTTCTGCCGGGCAGTTATTGTATGGTCCGCTATTGGATAAATTTGGCCGAAAAAAACCTTTATACTTTGGTTTAGCCCTTTATATTGTTGCTTCCTTTTTATGCCTGGCTGTAACAGATGTAAACCAACTGATTGTTTTACGTTTTGTACAGGCTATTGGGAGTTGTGCAACTGCTGTGGCATCTGTAGCGATGGTACGGGATCTTTTTTCTGTTGAAGAAAGCCCAAAAGTGTTTGCTTCATTAATGCTGGTTATTGCTGTTTCGCCAATGCTGGCCCCAACGGCTGGAGGCTATTTAATTTCGGCCTTAGGTTGGAAATATGTGTTTGTATTTTTAGGATTAATGGCCATATTAATGCTTTTGGCATCTATTTTTAAATTGCCAGAAAGTTATAAACCTGATCCGAACTATTCATTAAAGCCAAAGCCTATTTTAACCAATTTCTTAACGGTTTTAAAAGAACCTCAATTTTACACTTATGCCTTAATCAGTTCGATTACATTTTCAGGGTTATTTGCTTATGTATCTTCTTCGCCTCAGGTTTTTATGAAGATATATGAAGTAAGCAAAACGGGTTACGGGTGGATTTTTGCATTGCTTTCTGTTTCTTTTATTGGATCGAGCCAGGTAAACAGCTTAATATTAAGGTGGTTTACGAGCAAAAAAATTGTAAGCTATGCGCTTATTGCACAATGTATTTTTAGCCTGATATTTTTGATATTTGCTTTAAACAACTGGTTAAATTTATACTCAACCATTGGCTTTATTGCTTTATTTCTGGCCTGTTTAGGTTTAATCAATCCAAATGCTGCCGCTTTATCACTTGCACCATTTACCAAAAATGCAGGAAGTGCCTCGGCATTAATGGGTGCCCTGCAAATGGGCCTGGGTGCTTTAGCATCTGTAATGGTAAGTTTATTCAGCGAACATTCTGTTGTGCCTATGCCATTGGTAATGACGGCTGCTGCATTTATTGCTTTAGGTTGTTTATTAATCGGCAGAAGATTTATCACCACTAAAGTAGAAGCCTCTGCTGATTCGGCTGTTGTTGCGCATTAATTTTTTAACCACAAAAGCAATTTTCTTCTTGCCTTTGTGGTTTTTTATTATGGTACAAATAACTTGTAAATCAGATAGCAAACAAGTGTACCTACTGCTGCGATGATAAAGCCACTTAATCGTTTCTTTTTAATAAAACAGATTAAGATAATTCCTGAAATGGACACTAAAGTCATCAGTACTGCCGAAATATCAATAATCCACGACCAGGCCTTACCAGAATCTCTTCCTTTATGTAAATCATTTATTACAGCTACAGCTCCGAATCTTGTTGTTGTTAATTCATATTTACCGGTTTCGCGATCAATAAAAGAATCAGCCAGGTAACCCGGGCCATTAAAGGTTAAACTCAATTCTCTGTCATCCATCCTAAAATCACTTAAAGCCCCCTTAACCTGGTGCTTATTCCTAAAAAACTCAACAATCTGAAGCTTATTAATTTTATTGGTATCTGGTTGGTTCACCCACTTCAAATCAACCGATCCAGAATCTTTGGTTACCACTTCTTTCCCAGAAGTAAACCAGTCTGCATGGTTAAGTGTTAAACCCGATACTGCAAAAAACAGCAGGATGGTAAAACTCACCATCGACAAATAAATATGCAGCCATCGTGATAGTCCGGCTAAACGTTTTTTACCTTTTCCTTTTCCGCTATCCTTTTTAACCGGCTTTTTCCCAAGGCCACTTGGTACGGGAATTGGATTACTTTTTTGGGATTTTTCTGTAGTCAAGGGATGCTGATGCTAATTCTGTATTTGGGGTTAATTCTATTTTTTGTGCTGAACCGGTAAATTTCATTTCTTTAGAAATTACCTGGTATGATCCATGTTCGCGGGCTACTTCGATAAAAACGGTATATGTTCCGGCTTTTACCAATTGGCCGCTATCATCTTTTCCATCCCATGAAAGGCTGTATTTGCCAGGGCCACGGGTAGCCGAACTTGTAGAACTTAATTTGCCTTCTGCTCCTTTTTTAAATTCGTCGCCATTGGCACGTGCTTCACGACTTTAAATCAGGCAACCAACGTGGTTTATTGTACCAGATTGCAAGATTACGCACTGGTGTTTTCGCAGCATCTTCAACCCAAACAGCAACAAATGGACGGCGAACACGCTTACCATCAGTTGATTCGATATTGGCAATCTCTAAATTTACGACCAATTCATATTTCGTATTCCATGGTTTTTCTGGTTTATTTGCCTTAGTTATGGCAAGTGCAGGTTTATTTAAGGCCACTTCGTAATTTGCCCACTCTCTGCTTTTAAGCTCTTTTCCATCTTTGGTAACCAATAAATAGGCAATATCTTTCCTATTTGCGGTTAGTTTTTCGATTTCTGAAACCGAGAGCACATTGAATGAAGTTGCCAGCGCACCTGCTTCACTTGCATTAGCTGCAATCACAGTAGCACTGATAATGTTTGTAGCTGGATTTCCAGTACGCGGATCAACAATGTGCGAGTACCACTTTCCATTTACACTAAAACCCCTGCGGTAATTACCACTGGTAGCAACAGCCATATTAGAAACTTTGATGGTTGTTAGCGCAGCATCATTTTCAGCGTCGGCTTTAGGGTTGGCAATTTCAATGGCTTCTGGCTGATTTCCTTTAATAACCATATCGCCACCAATGTTTACCACAACATTTTCGATGCCTGAGGTTTGCATTGCCTTTTCAGCAGCTTTATTAATGATGTAACTCTTTGCGAAAGAATTTAATGCCAAAGGCACATCATCCAATCGGGTAACGGATTTGTTTTTTCATCGAGCACATAGTGTTGTTGTTTAACCTGATTAACCGCAACTTGAAGCGATTGCGCAGATGGCAAACGATTTTCGCTGGCTGCTTTTTTCCAAACGTTACCGATTACAGCAGCGGAAGCATCGAGTGCACCATTGGTTAAACCTTTATAATTTTCGAACTGTTGCAACACTTCAAATAATTCGGCGGAGATTTTAGTTGTTTGTTTTCCGTTATTTATCCATTTATTAAACTCACTAGTTGTTTTATAAGCACTTAAAATATTATCTAAACGATCGATCTCATTTAAAGCATTTTCTTCTGCCAGATCTGCATCGGATTGATTGTTTGCTTTAAATTTTAATTCTAATGATGTTCCCAATACATTTTCATAATTGGAAACGTATGTTCTTAAGGTTTTTTTTGGGTTAACAAATGCTGATGCAGTTATTACCACTAAAAAGGCTGCGACTAGATGTCTAAACTTCATATGTTATGGATAATTTGGAGATTTTTAATGCAAAGAAAATAGTTTATTTGGAATAATTTTAAATAAGATGAAAATATATTTGAAATAATACAATCAGCTCGTTTTTACAGGGGTTAAATCGATTCGTCTTATTAAAATTTATTGACCATCGTATCGATCAAGGGTTTAATTACAATTCAGGATATTTTTATCCACTTTTTCAAAATTTGATTATATTTTTCCAATAATCACCAATTTCTAAGCAGCTTTTACCTCCTATTTTTAAGGTTTAAGCTTTTTTTTTCCTATTTTCGCTTAACACGATGTCTTAATATACAATCTTAAACCTCCCGGCGTAAGCACTCACCCATTTTTTCGGCAATCGCGAAACTTGCGTGCAGAACACAATCGCCATCAATTTACTGCACAGGGATTTCCCGACTACGCCTGCGACCCAAAATTGATAAATTTGGTAAATGAGGCCATGAAAGATGGTTTTAATCAGTATGCGCCAATGCCAGGAGCCAACTTTTTGAAGAAACCATCGCTCAGAAAGTTGAAAAACTTTACAATGTAAAATATAATCCTGAAACAGAAATAACCGTTACCGCTGGCGGTACACAAGCGATATTTACGGCATTGGCCTCAATTATTAGTGCTGGCGACGAGGTAATTATTTTCGAACCAGCTTACGATAGTTATGCGCCCACGGTAAAACTTTTAGGCGGTTTGGTTAAAACTTATGAGCTTGCCCCACCAAATTACGGCATAGATTGGGACATGGTAAAAAAACTTTTTACCGCCAATACCAGGATGATTATTTTAAATACGCCACATAACCCTACAGGTAGTATTTTATCATCAGATGATATGAAATCGCTGATAAAACTTGTTACTGGCACCGATATTTTAATTTTAAGCGACGAGGTTTATGAACATTTAATCTACGATGAACAAAAACATCAAAGTGTGATCCTCTACCCTGAATTAAGACTCCGCAGCTTCATTATAGCTTCTTTTGGCAAGCTTTTGCATGCCACTGGTTGGAAACTGGGTTATTGTTTAGCGCCAGAGAAACTGATGAAAGAATTTAGGAAAGTACACCAATTTAATGTTTTCAGCGTTAATAGTCCCATGCAGCAGGCTATTGCCAATTACATTAAAGAACCTGAAAATTATAACGGAATCGCTGGTTTCTTTCAGCAAAAGCGCGACTATTTCAGAACACTTTTAGCTGATAGCAGATTTAAACTCCTGCCCTGCAACGGATCATATTTTCAATGCGTTAGTTACAGCGATATCAGTGATGAAAAAGATACCGATTTCAGTATGAGGCTCATTAAAGAATTTGGCGTAGCTACTATTCCGGTTTCTGCATTTTATCAAAGAGCTACCGACCATAAAATTATCAGGTTTTGCTTTGCCAAAGAAAATGCAACGCTTGCTTTGGCTGCAGAGAAATTAAAAAATGTTTAACCATCCCAAATAAATAAAAATGGAAGCACCTGTTTACACTCAAATAGAAAACCTGAAAGTAACTGTCTTTCAAGCTTATCTTTTTTGGGAAAACATAGAAAAAAACCTGTTAAACCTGGCCCTACGTTTATCGATGGGTGTTCGGGAGAAAACAGATATCATTATTTTGCCAGAGATGTTTAATACAGGTTTCAGTATGAATTCGGAAACGCTGGCAGAAGAAATGGGTGGAAAAACCATGCAATGGATGCAAAAAATGGCCCACCAATACAATTGTGTGGTTACCGGCAGCTTAATTATAAAAGAAAACAACCAATATTACAACAGATTAATCTGGATGGAACCAGATGGTAAACACCAGCATTACGATAAACGCCATCTTTTTGGTATGGGCAATGAAGACGATCATTTTAGCCCAGGTAAAGAAAAATTGATTGTTGAGCTTAAAGGATGGAAAATCAGGCTGGCCATTTGTTACGATCTCCGTTTCCCTGTATGGTTGCGCAATGTAGACCAGGAATATGATATCCTGCTTTTGGTTGCCAACTGGCCTGATAAACGTTCGGCACACTGGAAGGCTTTAATTCCGGCAAGGGCGATAGAAAACCAAAGTTATGTAATTGCCGTTAATCGCGTTGGTCATGACGGAAACCAGATTTACCACAGCGGATTATCCATGTGTTTAGATCCTTATGGCAATACCGTTTATTACAAACCAGAAGATGAAGATTTGTATACCTTTAGCATAAATTATGAGGAACTGGTAAAAATCAGACGACAATTCCCTTTTCTTAAAGATGCAGACAGGTTTACCATTGAGTAACTGATGATCTAAAAAATCAATCAACAGCTTGAACAATACCAATGAGCAAATTCATAATTTAGCATTAAAAAACCCAGCAATCAGTTAAACGATTAACTAATTTCAACAATTTAACCAGTTAACCCCCATTCTAACAATTAACCACCTACATGTTTAACCGCCGTAAATTCATTAAAACATCTGCCCTATCTGCCGGATTACTGGCTATTGATAAAAGTAGTATTGCCGAAATAGTGCCTCAAAAAGATTCAAAGGAAAAAAACTATCCTATTGTTATATCTACCTGGGATTTCGGAATTGCGGCAAATGCCGATGCCTGGAAAGTACTATCATCTGGCGGACGAGCATTAGATGCTGTTGAACAAGGGGTTTGGGTGCCCGAGGCTGATGAAAAAAATCAATCAGTTGGTTATGGCGGTTTGCCTGATCGCGATGGTAATGTAACACTTGATGCCTGTATTATGGACGAACTGGGCAATTGTGGTGCTGTTTTGGCATTAGAGCACATTAAACATCCAATTTCAGTAGCCCGCAAGGTTATGGAAAAAACACCACATGTAATGTTGGCTGGCGATGGAGCATTACAGTTTGCCTTGGAACAGGGTTTTAAAAAAGAAAACCTGCTTACGCCTGCCAGCGAAAAGGCATGGAAAGAGTGGTTAAAAACAGCGAAGTATGCTCCGGTAATGAATATCGAGAATAAACTTTACGAAAAAGCCGCTCCACAAAAATTGCCAGGTAACCAGTACAACCACGATACCATTGGCATGTTGGCAATTGATGCCAAAGGAAATATTTCTGGTGCATGTACTACAAGTGGCATGGCTTACAAACTTCATGGCCGTATTGGCGATAGTCCGATTATTGGAGCTGGTTTATACGTAGACAATGAGGTAGGTGGAATCAACTTCAACGGGTGTTGGCGAGGAAGTGGTGCGAAATGTTGGCTCGTTCTTAGTAGTAGAATTAATGCGCCAGGGTTATACTCCAGAAGCAGCTTGTAAAGAGGCAGTTATGCGAATTATCAAAAAGAAACCAGAAACAGCCAAAAATATTCAGGTGGGTTTTTTGGCCATCAACAAAAAGGGCGAATATGGTGCCTATGCCATTCAACAAGGTTTCAGTTATGCGGTTTGCAATGCAGAGAAACAAGATCTTTTAATAAAAGGTAAAAGTTATTATTAAGTAACATCCCAAAAAATATAAAAAAAACGCTCGATGGGATTATTATCTAAAATTTTCGGCAAAAAAAATGTGGAGGAGCGTAAGGGTGAACCTGATATGGTTTATATCCCCAACGAAGATGAACGCATGAAATGGGCAATAGAAAAAGCCAGGTTAACACTTTGGTATTTCGAAGAAAGCCTTGCCAACCCACAACCACACCATGCTTATTTCTCGGTTAAGGTTCATATTATCGATGGCAAAAACAGTGAACATATTTGGTTAACAGAGCCGCATTTTGATGATGAAGGCAATCTTTTCGGTACAGTTGGTAATGAACCTGTAGATGTAAAAACTGTTCGTTTGAATCAAAAAATTGGAATTAACCGCAATTTGATATCAGACTGGATGAGTATAAGAAAATGGCCGTTTAATAGGGGGATATACCATAAGGGCGATACGAGACGGCGTTCCGGAAAAAGATAGAGCAGCTTTTGACAATAGCATAGGCTTATACATTGACGAAGGCATAGATCATTTTAAAGCAAATCTCGATACACCTGAAGGTGCTATTCTGGCAATTGAACAGGCTTACATCAATCAAGATTTAAATGCAGCATTAGCTTGTAAAGATTTTTATGAGGAAGCTAAATCACTGCTTTCGGTAATGAATATGAAAATCAACCATGACATTATTAATGAAACCGCTGAAGTAGCTCGAATTATCTTTCATAAACAGCATCGAAGAACATGGTTTTCCAGATTTCTCTACCGTACAAAATGCTTTTCCTGAACGTAAAAAAATCGACGATACCCACTACCTGATTACTGAGGTTTGCTGGTACCCTGACGGAGGAAAATCGGTACAACTGCTTAATACTTACAAATCGCCAAAGGGATGGGTGGTTTTAGGTCCGGCAGGACCACAGGAATAATTTTAATCAATTAAACAGAAATATGAATAGTGAAAAGGTAATTGGTTGCTTGGAAGTATGTGCAAATTCTTACCGTTCGGCATTGGCTGCCCAAAACGGTGGTGCCAAAAGGGTTGAGTTTTGCGATAACCTTGCCGAAGGTGGTACCACACCAAGTTATGCTCAGATTGCTTTGGCAAAGAAGAATTTATCAATCGAGGTGTGGCCAATTATCCGCCCGAGGGGTGGCGATTTTTTATATGACGACATAGAGTTTGAGTTAATGAAAGAGGATATAAAAATCTGTAAATCATTAAAATGCGAAGGCATTGTTATAGGAATACTTAAAGAAAACGGTTCTATTGATATACAAAGATGTGCGGAACTTATTGAACTTGCGAAACCGATGGAAGTTGCTTTCCACCGTGCGTTTGATATGAGTAATGATATGGATCAGGCTCTGGAAGATTTAATTTCACTTAAAATTAAGCGGTTGCTCACTTCAGGAGGCGCTCCTTCTGCCATACTTGGTGCCGAAAAGCTCGCCCAACTCATAAAACAAGCAGATGGCCGCATCATCATTATGCCCGGTGCAGGCATAAACGAAAACAACATTAAAAACTTAATGGAACTAACGGGTGCAACGCAGTTTCATGCTTCGGCGAAAGAATTTGTAGCCAGCAAAATGAAGTTCCGAAACACCGAAACCAAAATGGGTAGCATTGAAGATGAATACCAATACGAGCTCACTTCAGAAAAAAAAGTTAAGGCTTTGGTTGATTGTATAAATGAAGTTGTTAGCTAAGCAGTAGAAAAAGAAGTTGTATTTAGCGTTTAAGAGGTATTTGATAAGATCTTCGACTACGCTCAGACTGACAATTTTATTATTATGTAAATAGTCTTCGTTTGTAATGAGGATTTATGAAATTCACATTTTGAATGCGTGAATAATCAGAATTAATGGCGATAAAATCGCCATTCTCAGTCATTCCCGTTACGAACGAGGACGATGAATCAAAAGGTGAATAGTACTTATTTATAACAAGGATTTCTGAAATTCGCATTTTTAATGCGTGAATAATCAGAATTAATGGCGATAAAATCGCCTTTCTCGATCATCCTCGTTACAAACGAGGACGATGAATTAAGTGGTAAATAGCCCTCGTTTTTAACAAAGATTTATGAAATTCGCATTTTTAATGCGTAATTATAAGCACTAATGGCGATAAAATCGCCTTTCTCGTATCATCCTCGTTACAAACGAGGACGATGAATCAAAAGGTAAATAGTCCTCGTTTGTAACGAGGATTCAAGAGATTTGCATTTTTAATGCGTAAATAATCAGAATTAATGGCGATAAAATCGCCTTTCTCGATCATCCTCGTTACAAACGAGGACGATGAATCAAAAGGTAAATAGTCCTCGTTTGTAACGAGGATTCAAGAGATTTGCATTTTTAATGCGTAAATAATCAGAATTAATGGCGATAAAATCGCCTTTCTCGATCATCCTCGTTACAAACGAGGACGATGAATCAAAAGGTAAATAGTCCTCGTTTTTAACGAGGATTCAAGAGATTCGCATTTTTAATGCGTTAATTATGGCGATAAAATCGCCTTTCTCTGTCATCCTTGTTACAAAAGAACACGATGAATTAAGCCGTCTTCGACTATGCTCAAGCTGACGATCAAGTTAATATTTGATACACAAAGACTAAAAATGAAATTACTTTTTAAAACTTACAACTTTCTTGTGCTTTTAGGCGTTTTGCTTTTAATTATTTCATTTTTCATTCCTTTAGTCAATCTGGATATTAATCTACATGATACTTATTATGTAATTACAAACATCAATTGTATAAGATATTTAGCTATTTTCTTATTTATCGTCGCTTTATTGTATAAACTATTGAGCCCCTATTTAGCCTGGAACACATTAAGCTGGATAGCATGTTCTACTATCAATTTTCGCTATATTTTGCTGCATCATTTATGAGTTACCGGTTGAGTAAGTTATTTGCTTTGGCAGAATTAACAGATGAAAATTCGATTGATTATTTCCAGCATTACAAACACACAAATTATGGTAGCAATTTCTGGCTTTATACTTGTTTCAATCTTTACCTATTATTAACTTAATTGCTGGTTTAACCAAACGAAAGCATTCTTTAGCCAAGCATATTTAAGGTTTATCCTTAAGAAATGGCACTTATGCAAAACTATACAACGATAAATTTTCTCGCTTTTCTTATCAAAATACGACCTAATCGCCGACTTCCGGGCACATAATGCAAGCCAGGTGTGAGGTAATGCAATAGGATAACCCTCGAATAACGATAATTAATTGGGGAGAGCAATAAAATACCGGCCAATATGAAACCTACATAATACCAGAGGTTTTCATAAACCGAATCAGAGACACTAAAACATAGGATGCAACACCGATGGTGATAATTTCAGCAACATTCATGGCGTAAC
This sequence comes from Pedobacter sp. AC402, assembly GCF_979252805.1. Classification (NCBI taxonomy): domain Bacteria; kingdom Pseudomonadati; phylum Bacteroidota; class Sphingobacteriia; order Sphingobacteriales; family Sphingobacteriaceae; genus Pedobacter; species Pedobacter sp. AC402. The sequence continues at coordinate 452,327 of NZ_CEEDAI010000007.1, forward strand.
TCACAAACATTGCCACGTCAGAAAAAACCAGGTTCGCGCTCGAATTTTAAATTGCAATGCGGGCAGTGCACATTTGTTTTTCTGTAATTTAAAAGCATAGGCACTTCCGCTAAAGATATCTCCCTCTACGGCAGCGTGGACATTTACATTGTATAAAAGCTTGAAATTTCGATAATACCGCCATAATCTCTCAACAAATTATGTCATTGAGTAGTTTGATTAATCTGTTAATTTCTGAATTCCTTACTCGCTTTAATCTTCAACTATAAGGCTTATGACTGCGAACGAACAAAACTAGCCAAGTGTTCTCTTTCATCAAACGTGTATAAAATTCTTTTAATGTAATGCCCATTGCAGCTACTTGCTGAGGAATAAAACTGGTAGCGGTTTGCCGCCTGGAATGGTATTGATCTCAATAAAATAAAACTTAACCAGTTTCGTGTTCCAGGAAATAATCGACCCTTACCACACCTCTGCAATTCAACTTTTTGTAAACGGCTGTAACTACCTGTTGCACGCGAACCAGTTCTTCATCGCTCATCCTCCCCGGGGTAATTTCTTCAGTAGATCCTGGTGTATATTTGGCTTCGGAATTCAAAAAATTCATTCTGAGGGATTACTTCCGTTGTAGGTAAAACCGTGATATTACCCTCGGCACCAAAAACGCCGATTGAAAACTCTCTCCCGCTAACAAATTCTTCGATTAAAATCTGGTCATCTTCCTGAAAAGCTTTATCAATCGCCCCGTCAAGATCATCAGCATGTTTCACTTTGCTCATGCCGATGCTGCTGCCTCCACTGTTTGGTTTTACAAAATAGGGTAATTTTAAATCTTGTTTAATCTTATCCAGACTGTAGTTTCCACCTTTAAATATCTGAACTGATTTGGCTGTATACAAGTGGTCAATTCCTTCTACAATGGCTTTTGTGTACCCTTTATTCATTGTAATTGATGAAGTTAAGGCATCACAAGTGGTGTAAGGAATGCCCAGCATATCGAAATACCCTTGGAGTTTTCCATCTTCGCCCGGCGAACCGTGAATGGCAATAAACACCCCGTCGAACTTTATCTTTCTTCCTTCAAGTGTTATCGAAAAATCGTTTTTATCTACATCAATTTTAACAGAATCGGCAGGCTCATAAAACCATCCCTTATCGTTAAGCATAATTTTATATACATCGTATAAGTTTGGATCGATATTTTGGGCAATTGTAGCTGCACTTTTTACCGAAACAACCCATTCGCCTGTGGTACCGCCTGTTAACAACGCAATCGTTTTCTTCATGTCAGAAATCCTTAATTAAATTGAATTTGAATGTAAATATATCCTCAAAAATATAAATATCTTTGTGCTTTAATAATATCGAAGGATAGAAATATTAAATGATTGAATGAGAGAATTAGTTATTGATTGAGTGGTGAATCAGATTCAGTAAGTCATTCGATAATTAAAATAGTTACATTTGAGCTTGTACGCATAACCCAAATTAAGATTCATGTCTAAATTTATAGATTATTTAAAAACCAAATCGTTTAGAAACAACATTTTAGCTGCTATATTAACTGTTGTTGCCCTGCTGCTGATCGCTTTTTTTAGCCTAAGGTATTATACAAAACATGGCGAAGGCTTAAATGTGCCAATGGTGAAAGGCTTATCTTTTGAGCAGGCGGTAAAGAAACTGGAAGATGCCGGATTGAAATATGAAGTAGATTCTGTTTTCATCATGGATCAGCCAGCGGGGATTGTAATTGATCAGGATCCTGACCCAAATACCTTTGTTAAAGATAACCGGACGATTTATTTAACCATTAATGCAGGCAAAACACCTAATACCAAATTCCCTGATGTTGCGTTTAAAACCTTACGGGAGGCACCGCCATAATTGAAAGTTCGAGATTAAAACTTGGCGATACCACTTATAAACCTGATGTAAGCCGTGATGTAGTTTTAGAAGCCTCTTTTGGCGGTCAGCCGATTACAGCCGGGCAGATTGTACCTGTAGGTTCGAGAATCAATCTGGTATTGGGAGACGGACGTGGCAATGAGGAAGTGGACATTCCACAATTAATGGGATTAACCATGGATGAGGCTAAATTTAGTTTAAGGGGTTCAAATTTAAGTTTGGGCACCATTATTTACGATGGACCAATTACCGACAGTGCTGCAGCCATTATTACCAAACAGGATCCTATGTTGGTTGATTCGGTAACAAAAGTAGCTATCGGCACAAAAATCAACATTACATTATCTAACAAACAACAATAAAATACGCACATTATACAGATGACTGAAGTAGAAAAAAAAAGAACATGAGATCTACTGGCAAAAAAGCGGCAATTATTGCTGCCCTTGTTGTGATCTTAATTGCCGGTTACTTTGCATTAAACCTTTACAGGCTATATTTTGCCCCTAACGTTACCGAAAACCAAAAATACCTATACATTAAAACCGGAAGCAGCTACGACGATTTAGTTGCTGAAATGAAAAAGAAAGACTCGTGGTAAAAAGTATTTCTTCTTTTAGTGCCGCAGCTGGAAAAATGAACCTGGCTACCAATGTTAAACCAGGGCGTTACCGCCTGAAGAAAGGGATGACAAACCGTACCCTGATCAATTTAATTAAAGCGGGTAACCAGGATCCTGTTAAATTGAAATTTCACAACATCCGCAAGAAAGAAAATTTTGCAGCTTACTTAGCCAGTAACCTGGAGGCTGATTCTTTGAGTTTTATTCATGTTTTGGATTCGACTGCATTAAGCAGCAAGTATGGCTTTAACCAGGATAATGTTTACGCCATGTTTATCCCCAATACTTACGAAATGTACTGGAATATTTCGCCAGTTGATTTTTTTGAGCGTATGCATAAAGAATACGATAAATTTTGGACGGCAGACCGTAAGCAAAAGGCAGCAAGTTTAAACCTCACTCCTTCGAGGTATATACTCTGGCTTCTATCGTTGATGCTGAAGCACTTTACGATAAAGAAATGCCGATTATTGCTGGTTTGTATTTGAACCGTTTAAATAAGGGAATATTATTGCAGGCCGACCCGACAGTTATTTTTGCCAATAATGATTTTACTGTTAAAAGGGTAACTGGCAAATTATTGCAGGTACAATCGCTTTACAATACGTATAAATATGCCGGCTTGCCTCCGGGCCCGATTATGATGCCGAGTATTAATGCCATTGATGCCGTGCTTAACCGCGACCAGAACAATTACATTTACATGTGTGCGAAAGAAGATTTTTCGGGCTACCATAACTTTGCGGCTGATAAAGCACAGCACGAAATTAATGCAAGGAAATACCGCGAGGCTTTAAATAAAAGAAATATATTTAAATAATGTATAGCCACAGCACAAAAATCAGGGTTCGTTATGGCGAAACCGATCAGATGGGTTATATGTATTATGGTAATTATGCCCAATATTACGAAGTTGGCCGTGTAGAAATGTTGCGCAGTTTGGGCATGAGTTACAGCGCAATGGAAGCCGACGGCATTATGATGCCTGTTTTAGAATTGAAATGCAAATACATTAAACCTGCACTTTACGATCAGGAGATTACCGTAAAAACAATTATTAAAACATTACCGGGTGTCAGAATTTTCTTTGATTATGAGTTGTATAATGAGAAAGAAGAATTGATAAATATCGGGGCTACCACCCTTGTATTTGTGGATATGCATAAAAACGAACCCACAAACCCGCCACAGAACTTTATGGAGAAGTTATCGGTATTTTTTAAGTAACAATAAAATGGAATGGTTACACAGGCAATTATTACATGTTAAGCTCTATTCGCGGTTTATCGAATGGACCAAAGGCTGTATATTGCCCGGTTTTAGTCCACTCCCATTGTATACCGTGGCCACATTTTTTCTTTCGCGAAATCGGAAAAGATTCACTGGTAAATAAATCTTCTTCTCTGGCTTATAGTTTTATGCTGGCCATTTTTCCGGGTATTATTTTCCTGTTTACATTAATTCCCTTTATCCCGATTAAAGGTTTCCAGGATCAGCTTTTAAACTTAATACAAACTGGTATTGCCACACAATGCCTTTGATGCTTTTGAAGCCACTTTAAAAGATATCATCAAAAACCAGAACAGGGGCTTATTATCTTTTGGTTTCCTTTCGGCGATATTTTTTGCTACCAATGGCGTTAAAAACCTGATGAAAGCTTTTAATAAATCATCGCTGATTATTGAAACCAGAGGCTGGTTAAAACAGCGTTTAATAGCCTTGGTACTTACCACAATTATTTGCTTTTCAATTATTATCTGCATTAGTGCAATGGCCCTTGGCGAGGTACTATTAAATAAAATTACCAACGAATTGCACATTAAAGATAGCTTTTTAGTTTACGCTGTTCAATTTACACGATGGGCTTTATTGGCTACCCTCTACTTTATTACCATTTCTATTTTATACCGATATGGGCCCTCACATACCAAAAAATGGCGATTGTTTAGTGCTGGATCGTGGCTTGCCACAATTTTTAGCCTTCATTACCATTTGGGGTTTTTCCTTCTACATCAATCACTTTGCTTCATATAACAAAGTTTACGGCTCCATTGGTACACTAATCGTTGTAATGATCTGGTTATATTTAAATTCGTTGATTTTATTAATCGGTTTCGAATTAAATGCCAGCGTTGATGTAAGCAAACGGAGCGTTAAGATTATCCGCCCTACGTTTAATCTTTTCAAAAAATCTGAGCCAATAGAAGAAAACATACAGAAAAAATAATTTTTTCTCCCTCTGTGTTAAGGAATTATCAAGTTTAAATAAAAAAAAAGCATTCGGAGTTTGCAGTTTTAAGCTGAGTTTGTACTTTTGCAGCGGAGAGCTGGCAGAGTGGTCGAATGCGGCAGTCTTGAAAACTGTTGACTGTAACAGGTCCAGGGGGTTCGAATCCCTCGCTCTCCGCTTAAATGGTTTAAAAATAAAAAAGCCTGCAAATCGTATGATTGCAGGCTTTTTTTATTTGATTGGGATTTAGTAATAAAAGGGGCTCGGATGACTATTCTAAACCAAACCATAACCATTTATCAGATCCCGCCGTACAACTTTTGCCAGTAGCAAAGGTTTAGCGCATTGGCATTTTTCCTGATATTCAAAATTCCAGCGAATTCAATAAGAGGGTGTATACCAGCATCCTCTTTTTCCTATCTTAAACTTAATTCAGTAAGCATAATTTCCCGGTCTCAAAAAAGTCTAAATCCGTTTTAACCGACAAGATATTTTTGTGAGTTATGCTGTTTATTCAGGTCAAGCTTACGACGCTGACCGAAAGCCACGAGCATACTCAAATAAATTTAACAAACAGACAACAAGGTTCTAACCTTAAGGAAACATGAAAGACTTAATTTGGAAACACGTTTGTTTGTCGGAAACAGTTAGCGATTGCATAACAATCAAAAAAAACGGATACATTATGAAACAACAGGCCAGAACGATCCGGGAAGACTTGTGGATTTTGATTATAACAGGTACAGGCTACCTACATTTGTGATGCAATTTAAACCATCCGTCTATCAGGATGGTGATTCTTACTATGCCGTATTATCATTCGAAGATGAACACGATGTTTCGGGCCTGGGCACCTCGCCTGAAGACGCCCTAATCGATTGGAATGATAAGGTTTGTGAAATGCTTTCGCTGTCCGGATCATTAAAAGAATCAATGAGAGCCAAACGCAGATAAGCTGGCCTAAAGGCTGAACCATCTCTGCTTTTTACCTAAACCTATTCTTATGAACCAGCATGCCCCTACCGGCCTGGTATATTACCAGGACCAATACGATGAGCCGAATTTTCTTGGCAATTGCTATTTCGAGATCAAAAAACCGGCAGATTGTTCTATCACACAACTCCACCATTTTTATATGTTGTTAAAAAAGGGTAACAAGGTTTCGCCTGTAGATTTGCCACTAAAGATTTTCAGTGCAGCTTTTCTGGCATTTTGCTACAATGGCAAAAGGCTGGTAGGTATTTCAGCCATTAAAAAGCCTAGCTTAACTTATCTGAAAGATGTACATCAAAAAGCTGATATAAGCAATGGAATCCATCAAAATTTTCTGGAGGTAGGTTACTCTTTTACGCGTGAATCTGTCCGGAGAAAAGGAATCAGCAGTACCTTGAAACGAATGTTACTCAAAAAAATCAATGATCACCAGGGCATCCTGTTTTTCAACTACGGCCACTCCCAGCAGTCAGCGTTTTTTTGCTGTTCAATGGTTTTAGGCAAAAAGGGAATCCTTACCAGGGTAAGTTCGATAATAATATCATTTACTTCGAGAAGAATGTAACTGCCTGATTTCAATTAGCTGAATTATGGTTTGAGGTAAAACAGAATAAGCCACAACATCCATTGCAGCTTATTACTAACCAAATATAACCAATATCTATGATATTTATTCTTCAAAACTAACACGGGAAGATGAAAAATAAATGAAGTTTTATCAATGCAGGGCATTGAACAGATGAACGACAAATCTTTCGTTATTGGAGTTGTAGAGGAAGGAATCGAACCTTCAGCCTGCTACCAAAAAGCGCTCTACATCGATCATTTTCTATTGATCACCGCAAAAGTAGTGACTTAGCTGACATTAAAAAGCGTTAACCAAAAGCTTAACAGTTTGATAATAAACCGCTACAAAAGTGTTTTTTCGAACCTGTTTAACTTAAACAAAGGATAATGTGAAAAAACCTTCCCCTTTATGTTTCTATAAAGCTTCCAACTTCATATCCTATTAAAAAATGATGTTAATTTATAAGCTAAAATCATAATTCCGTTAAAATGGTTCGGCAGTATGAATCCTTCAGTATATCATTTTACTTTCACCGATATTTGCCATCTGTAACGTTCATTGTAAAAGGCGAAAGCCTTAATGGCTATCAAAAAATGATCAGCAATTTATTATAGAGCCCACTAAAAAAATGTTAACATCCTTATATCAACAAAACAATGCCGAAACTGGTAATATTGCTCAGCAAGCGGTAATTGGTATTGATCTTACCGGTTCCGAAAAGAAACCTTCTGGCTGGGCAGTTTTGAAGAACAATATTGTTGAAACCAAAAGGGTTAAAACTGATCAGGAAATGATTGACCTGGCTATTGAACAACAACCAGCAGTTATCTCCATTGATGCTCCGCTTACACTGCCCCATGGCAGGCTTACGGTTTTTGACGACGACCCTGGAAGAAGTGAATTCGGAATTACCAGGTTGTGCGAACGCTTGTTGTTAAAGCGTGGCATCAGATCTTATCCGCCGTTGATTAAAAGCATGCAACAACTTACCCAAAGAGGTAAATCACTGGCATTGCAATTCAGGCAACTTGGGTATACTGTAATTGAGACGTTTCCCGGCGGCTGCCAGGATATACTTGGTTTAACACGCAAGCAAAAAGGTTTGCCAGAACTTATTGCAGGCATTTCGGCATTGGGTATAAGAGGTGAGTATTTAAAAACAAATATAAGCCATGATGAAGCAGATGCCATTACAGCTGCTATAGCTGGTCTGTTTTTCATTGCTGGTCAATATGAGTCGATAGGTAATCCGGAGGAAGGACAAATTATATTGCCTAAATTAAGCAGCACCGTTTTTGAAAATGAGGATTTACGTCCATAATAAAAATAGTAGCATTTAATTGCCTGAATACTTCGAAAGGTATTGATCTGGAACGATAACGATTTGTTATCGATACCTACAAATAACCTGATAGCTAAACCGCCACCATCGCCAGCATTTTATCCAACCTTTCTGGCTTGCCAGTCTACAATTCATGATGATGTACACTGATATTACTGGCCTAGCTGGCTCCTTAATGCAAGCTGTGTGCCATGGATAGCCAACGCTCTTGCATGTACAATCTGCTGATTGTTCCAGCCTTCGAGTGCGCTCTGAAGATTGCCAGCATCATGAATGGCCATGGCTAACGTAATTGCATCCCTATATGCCTTGGCCGAACCTGAGGCCGTATGGGGGCGCACCAGGAAGGCTGCATCGCCCAATATAGCAACCTGCCCTTTAAACATCTTCGGCACTTCCATATCCATAATAGCCTGTATAAAGGGTGCTTTAGTTTGGTACACTCTTTTTCTCAAAATTTCTGGTAGTTCGGCATCTGCCCTTGCCCTAAGCTCACTTAAGTTTTTATCACTCAGGTCAGCCGGCGGGAAGGGAAAATTCATGGACGTTTCCATTTTTATCGGTAAGAAGATCTTTAAGCTCTTGTAATGACTTATTCTGAAACCATACCCAGTTCAGGATACGTTTTCCTTCTCCGAGTTCACCACCAGGCCCTGGGATGGTATAACAAAGCAAATGTGAGTTTGCATAGGGATATATTGAAAACTTATCTGAAAAGAAATCAATTTCAGCTGTGCTGAGCTCGCTTTCCGAAATCAAACCCCTGTAAGCAATGTAACCTGCATACCTCGGATGAATTCCTGGAAATAGATGTGCTCTTACTGCAGAGTTTACTCCATCGGCACCGATAAGCAGATCGGCCTGGATAACCCGGCCATTTTTAAAACTCGCCCAAACCTGTCCTTCCTCATTACGAATACTTGTTAACTCATATCCCTGATGATATTTTGAGGATGGGAAAGCATTTCTGAGTTGTTTCCACAGGTAATTCCATGAAGTAAAAACCGTATCGTTTGGATAAATCAATGATGGATTCCCCTTATCATCGAGTACCTGACGTTGGGCTGCCAAAACACCAAAGATTTCCTTTGTAGATACGCCAGCTTCGATAAGGTAATCCATCATATCGGGCTGGATTACAAGCCCTGCACCCCGATCTTTCAATTCATTAGCTGAGCGTTCATAAATATCTACATCAAAGCCCCTCTCCATCAGTGCAATTCCGGCACATAGCCCACCAATTGAGCCTCCTATTATTGTTATTTTCATTTCTTAAGTTGTTGAGTGTTTTTAGAAAAACGTTTTGTGAGTACCACATTTGCAATGGCCACCAAAGCCAGCACGGCCATGAATGTAGTGGATAAGCTCCACCCTCCCAATTGGTAAAATTGAATAGCAATGTAAGAACCCAATGCACCACCAATAAAATAACTGGTCATGTAAACCGTATTTATGCGGCTGTTTGCCTTTTCATCAAGTGTATATATTACGGCTATATTGGTAACCTGAGTGGCCTGTACACCAATATCCAAAAGCATAACAGTAACCCAGATAACAGCAATTGATCCTGGAAACAGCTTTAGCAGCAGTATACTAATGAGGGTTAGTGCGGTTGAAAATATCAGTGATCTTGCAGGAGATCCTTTATCTGCCATCTTACCAAAAACCGGAGCAACCAGGGCACCTGCGGCTGCAAGCAAACCAAACATGCCGATGCTTGATGATGAATAATTAAATTGGGCACCGCTGAGGTAAAAAGTAAGGCTTACCCAGAAAGCACTAAGGGTACCAAATGCCAACATACCGGTAAGTGCAGTTCTTCGCAATAAAGGGAACCTGCCAAGCTGGGCAAAAGTAGATTTTAGCAAACCTGTGTAGGTTCCACTAAAACGCTCTGCTGTTGAAGGGAAATCGCGCTGCATTAACACTGCTGTAACCGATACCATAATTGCAGAAATAATATATACGTATTGCCACCCTAACATACTTGTTATAAAACCGCTATAGACTCTTGCAACCAAAATTCCAATTAACAGACCGGTAAATATCTGCCCTACTATTTTACCACGGTTTTCTTTTACTAAACTGGCAGCCATGGGCAGAATTACCTGAGCCACTACTGAAAAAACTCCTATCAGTAAACTGCCTAAATAAAGAAGTATGATGTTCGGCGCAAAAGCCATAAGCAGAAGAGAAACTATCAATCCAATTTGAAGATAAAATATCAGTTGCTTACGCTCAATCATATCTCCTATGGGTGTAAGGAGGAACAGGCCAAGCCCGTAGCCAATTTGAGAAAATACAGAAATGTTACCGGCCTTTTCAATGCTGATGTGGAAATGTGTTGCCAGGGCCTGTAAAATAGGCTGGCTGTAATAAACGTTGGCAACTGCAATTCCTGCTGTAGTAGCCATAATCAATACCTGGGTTTTCGTTAGATTTGCCATTATATTTTGTGTTTTTACTTTTTAAAATGTGTTTCAGTAACAATACAAAGTTGGCAAGTCTTTATCTCTCTAACGATGAACTGGTTTAGGAAATGAGCACAAACTGGTTCAATGTAAAAAGTTGAAGTAGATTAACTTTTTTGAGTTACACGCTTATTGCGCAACTTTGAAAGGTATTCTGTAGTAATGCCCAGGAAAGATGCCAGTGCATATTGTGGTACTCTATTTACAATATCGGGATAACGTTCCTGAACAAATTCAAAACGCTGTTCTGCCGTTTTGGTTAAGTTTAAAATTACACGGCGGGCCATGTGTGCAGCGGTATGCTCGGCCAGCACCCGAAAGAAAGTTTCGAAGAGATGTTTCTGTTTTTTTAGTTGCTGCTCTGTTTCATAACTGATTTGCAAAATAATGCTGTCTTCCAGGGCCATTACGAACATTGAAGCCGGCTGTTGAAAAATGTAGCTATTGTAGTCGGTTATCCACCAATCTTCTATGGCAAACTGAATGGTATGTTCCTGCCCTCATCACCAATTACATAAGCCCTGAAACTTCCTTGTACTACATAAAATCTGTTTTTCGCAATAAATTCGGGCTGAACAATAAACTGTCTTTTCTTTACCCTCATCAATTTAAAGTTCCCGCAAAAATCATCGGCTTCGCTATCTGTGAAAGCATGGCGTTTTTGGATATGCATTTTAAGTTTGCTGAAATCTGTCATGGGATATGCGCTTATTTTTTTATCAGGGATTTGATTTGAGTACCAAGATAATGATTGTTTAAGATTTGCAGCAAACCAAACATCGAAAGGTTGAGCTGTTAAATCTGCTATATCTGACTGTTCAAACCCCAACATAAGTTTGCCCTTGCTCATATTTTTAACTTGAGCCGGCATATCATCCAAGTGGAATCCCGAATAAATACAGCTGATGATCAGCGGACTTAAATTTTTCAAACTTTTAATCAATGTGCATATCGTTAACGACCAATATTATGCGATTTTACTCTCCTGCAAGTTTGCAGCTACCAATTATGCGCGATTTTAGGCTTCTGCAAAAATGTAACGATCAATTTTATGCAATTTTGATCTCCTGCAAGTTTGCAGCTGCCAATTATGCGCGATTTTAGGCCCCTGCAGAAATGTAACGACCAATTTTATGCGATTTTGATCTCCTGCAAGTTTGCGACTGATAATTATGCGCGATTTTGGGCCCCTGCAGAAATGTAACGACCAATTTTATGCGATTTTGATCTCCTGCAAGTTTGCGACTGATAATTTTGCGCGATTTTAGGCCCCTGCGAAACGATGGAAAGAGACCTTCGACTACGCTCAGGGCGTTAAAGCTTTATCATTAACTTTTCTTCTTTTATTACAGTGAGGCAGCACAAGCTTTAATTGATTTATCCGAAATCAGTTCCAAGCCTTTCAGTTATGCCTTAGTGTTTGTTGTTTTATAGGTAGTCATGCTTTCGCTGCGCTAGGTTTGTTAATATTGGGCTAAGCCAAAAGTAAGAGCCACTTGGTGGTTGCTGACCTGTACCGCTTTCATATCAGTAACCGAGGCAAGCCCGATCGGAGGCAAAACATAGCGACTGCATTACGATTCCCGCATGCGCGGGAATGACGACCGCGAGTTAAAACTGAAAAGATTGCTTCAGCTCGCTCTCCCCCAGCTTCGCAATGACGAATTTAACGCATTCCCTGCATCATGCTATTTAAACCTAGCTATCTGCACCCTGCTTTCCGGCATAGGAAATGATGGAAGGAGAAAACGTTAAAGCTTTATCAATACCTTTCCCTCCATCGTTGCATTAAGGCAGCACACACTTCCCGCCCCCTTCGGCGGAACTTGTGCTGACGACCAAAAAGCTTTAACGAATTTATCCGACATCAGTTCCAAGCCTTGATTTTTGGTTACCTTTTATCAAGAAAAAGGTAAGAGCCCCTTCGGTGGCGGCGAACCGAGGCAAGCTCAAGCGAAGCGAAAACATTAAGATTCCCGCATGCGCAAGAATGACGATTATATTAGAAACACAACTTAAAAGATTGCTTCAGCTCGCTCTCCCAAATCTTCGCAATGAGGATTATATTCATCCCCTTAGTATTTAAACAGCAGGAAAGTAACTTAATATTATCTCAAAGGGTACATCCAAGAACTCATGTTTGTTCCACACGCAACTGTGTAAGGTTATGTAATGCCTGTAAAACAACAAAGCCTCCAACCGTGAGGCAGGAGGCTTTGTTTTTCCCAAAACGCAATAATGTTATTATTTCGCGCTATTCTTTTTTTCTGTTACTTCAGCTCTGATATCTTGAGCTAAAACTTTAAGGTCTTGCATTGCTTTACGTACACGTGTACCAGCAGCTGCATTACCACCATCATAAAACTTGGTTACATCTGCTTCAACTGAAGAAATCAGATCTTGTACTTCTTTAAATTTGTCCATAATGTTTTCTTTTTAATAGGATGATAGACCATCCGTAATTAAATATATTCTTTCCGATCTACAATAAACGGACCGCAAAACTAATAATTTTATTAACAATGAAGCATTCACATCAATTAATCCTTTTCTTTTAACACTGATCTATTTCTTTATTTAGGCGATATTGCCTGATCTTCTTTAAGTTAACTAACCAGGCATTACAAAAAAAGCAAGAAGTGTCAAAGAAAAATTACCAGAAATTAATTATTAACAACCCTTCATTGGCTTGCTCTCTAGCTCAGAAAATAGATTATTTAAGTTATTAAAACGGAAAAGGCTACAATATCCATTGTAGCCTTTTACTAATCAACTAACTAAACTGTATAATACTAACCAAATATTTACACCACAAAAGTAGGACTGAATTATAAACCAAATATTAAGGTTGTGTTAATATCAGGATATTTAACATAGGCATTTAGATATTCCAAAAATGAAGCAGGCGATGCCTAAAAATTTGTTACCAAAATTTAAGCATTTAAAATCGCTTAACCTCTTTTTGCAAACGAGGTGTTACAGGAACGGAAAAATAACGGATACAAGAGCTGGCTGACACTATAATTACAATTATCAGGGTATTATGAGGCAAAATATGTGTAAAAATTAAAATGTTGATTTTTATCATCATTAAAATTTCAAGAATCGTTAAAATCTGTAGTATTAAAAATACATAAAGTTCCGAAATAGAAAATGAAATTTTATCTTTGCGCCATGAAAATTGCCAAACAAACGTTATTTATATTTCTTGTAATTACTTCAATCTCTTCAACATCAATCCAGGTGTTGGCTCAAAACTTAAATAAACAAGCTGTTTCTTTCGAAAATGTTGACAGAATAAATGGGAATCACATGATCGAAAGATTGGGTGACGAATTTATTAAGAACCGTAAAAAAGGAAAACTTTCTAAACCTGAGTATTTTATCAACAGAGAAAATTTAACCATCATTACCTTTAACGGCCTTGATTACCTTGTAAAAAATAATCGCGTAATAGGCATACAAGGTTTAGCTTTATCTACGGAGGTACTTGCTCAAATTACGCAAAAACTAGTGTTGCTGGATAGTCGCTCAATACAGCTACAGTGAAAAATCTGATAACGATTTTCAAAATGAAAGGTTATTCCTGCTTTCATTAAAAATGTTATCTACAACAACCAGAGACATCGCAGCACTTACAAAAACCAACAACCCATCTTTAAATCTGGAAACTAAAGTGGTTAAAATGCGTTTGCCAAATGTTGATAAATCTCAAGAAACATTAACTGCACAATCACTGGTACAATTGGCTAAATAAGTTGCTGGCCAAAGCGGATTTTGTGTTTTATGGAAAAAAGCAATTGCTAAATTACTGGTACCTTTTTCTCCAAACCTGCATCATGTAAACATTTATTGCCCACTGATCGGCCACTGGAAGGTTGGTATATGGAATTGTTGGCATATAACTAGGTGGGCCAAACTCGGTTAACATCGTAAGGATTTTCCCTTGCTGTTTTTTAAGGGCCACTATTTTATCCCACCATTTAAAATGGGCATCTACTGCCTCCTTCCATTCCGGAGCCCTCGGATCACTTACCTGTGGTCCTTCCGCATGGCCAACCCTTGAGTGTACATGGTCTGTTCTGGAAATGGCGAGTGCAACTGTTTCGGGTTGATCTTCTAGAAGGCTTTCGCTTACGTTACACCAGTGAGAAATATCAAGCGTAAGTCTTAAATCAGGCTTTTCTTTTAAATACGGTAAAGATGCCGGTGCCGAATACAGCATCCTGGATCTATGGGTTTCATGATAAATCGGAACACCGCTTTCTTTAGCATACTGTACAGTAAAATCAATAAATCTTTTATTTTCTTCGAAAGTGAAAAAGTCTTTGCCCGAATGAACATTGATATAAAGTGGTTTTTGCGCTTTATTTTCTGCAGCTTCTTTTAATACTTTTTTAAACGTTGTAAAATGTGTACCGAACTGGGCTTCATCTCCTCGGCAAAGGAAACCAACTGCTAACTGATGTTCTTTTAAGGCCTTAAATAATTCATCTGCAATTTCTGCCGACCATAAAATTTCTATTCCATCGTAACCATCCTTTTTTGCTTTTTTGCAAAAATCAGATACCGAGCCATTAAATCCCCAATATGGTGCCATAATGAGTAAAGCAAATCCATTTGATGTTTTTACTGGTTCAGTATCAGGATAACTGAATGTATCTGTTGGGGTTAAAAATAAAGCAGACGTTAAGGCTAGGCTTCCTCCAATAAAATTCCGTCGGTTGTATTTCATGTTCATGCAGGGTTTGAGCACTCAATTTACAACTTTTTAATACCCCGCATAAAAAAAATGGTTCAATTTATATTTTTAACTCCAATTAATTAAAGTGTTTTTCAATTCGCTACCATTAACTAACCTCAAAGAGCATTAGGAATTTCGAAGCACAGCCTGCGCCGATTTTTGAGGGAACAATCTTAATGCGTACATTTGTAGAGATCATCGAAAGATTACTCATCCGGCAGAAAAAGCATCTTTGCAATAAGGGTTTATCGCTATTTCTATGATCTTAGTGCCTTGCTAATACCTTAACATAATACCCGATAAACTCCCTTAATCTGGTTTGTTTAACCAGGTAGTTAAAACTAATAATCCCAATTACAGCGCAACTTATTCCAGCTAAAACATCAAGGCAGTAATGGTGACTGGTATAAACAGCAGAAAACCAGATGCCTATCATCACTACCAAAAAGAAAATATTAATTTTTCCAAGCTTGTTCTTTAACCCATAATATACCACAATTACCGGATATGATGAATGCAGCGAGGGCATAGCTGCGAAAACGTTAGAACCTTTGCTGTAAATCCCTTGAAAAAGGGTAATATTAAAATAATGATCGAACCTGGCCAAGCCTGCTGTATTGCCTGCAGTTTTGGCAACAAATGTAAAGCCATGCTCCTGAATATACCAAGGTGGCGCTGCCGGAAAAGCATAATAAACCACGAAACCCAATAAATTTACCCAAACAAAAGTGAGCGAGAACCGTACAAACTGTTCCTTATTTTTAAAGAAAAGGTAAGTGGCAAAAGCAAGGGGAACCGGTACCCACATCAGGTAGAAAATACCTGTTAATACATCCAAAAAAGAGTTGCTGTTCAGTTGCCAATACTCATTGGGCGTAAGTGTTAGGCCATGTTGATGTATGCCAAATACATTTTTTTCCATTTCGTATAAATCTTTAATGTGAACTACATTAAAAAGATAGTTAGGAAATGCTTTCATATAATCGAAAAGAATCCAGTATACGATGAAAATCGAAAAGCCCAGTATAAAGCGACGGGTACCTTCAGAGAGGTAAAAAAGACTGTTAAAAATAAAAATCAATACGAGCTGATCGGTTTTAAAGCCGACCAGAAATGCTGATAACAATAGATACCCAACAGATATAGCAACTGTTAGATAAACATTGCGAATGCTATAAAAATTGTTTTTGAGCAAAATCTCTTGCTGCATATTATTTTTTATCAAAGTTAGATCTAAAAATATGATCCCAGAAAGTCCAGCTTACCCCATAGCCTTTTGTCGAATCAGAATAATGGTGAAGCATATGGTGTTGTTTTAACTGTTTCCAGAAACCGCTTTTAAAATTGGCATGGTGAAGCGCATAATGCACCATATCGTAAAATAAATAGCCAATCATAAAGCCAGAGAAAAACGGATAAACCATCGTTTCTGGAAATAACCAATCGAAAAGAAAATAAAAGCCCAAAGCCATAGGGATACTGGCCGAAGGTGGCATTACCAATCTTTTGGCATCATTGGGATAATCGTGGTGTACGCCGTGGAAAATAAAATGGATCTTTTTACCCCATTCTACATCAGGTTCGAAATGAAAAACATAACGGTGCAGGATGTATTCGGTGATGGTCCAGATGGCCAAACCGAGCAGAAACCAACCCGCAAAAATTAAGACAGGCATTTGTAATTCGCCAAGTGCTTTCCAGAAAAGGAAGGCAATTACAGGGATATAAACAACCAATGGTACATAAAACCGCACTTTCGACAGGCTTTCTAAAAAGTCGTTTTTAAACATCCTGATGGATGCAGTTGAATTAGATACAAAATTCTTTTTCATTTGATAAAATTATTTTTTGTCTTCGCCTACGCTTGGACTGACATTCAACTCTATTTATGTTCGGTCGTCATCTCGACTGTAGCTTTCCAATTCTTCATCGGTAGCGGAATGGAGAGATCTTTGCTATTAGATTTCCCGGCTCCGTTGCACGCGATAGCTATAGGGTCCGCTCGAAATGACGATTCAAGAGAGATTGCTTCGTCGGCTGAAAAAGCCTTCTCGCAATGACGGATTGGGTGGGAACGCCACCCGCAAAACGCTCAACACCCTCCGCTAAACCTTAATCCGCTCTACCAACACTTTTGAGGGTTCTGAAGCATCAAACCCTTTTATTTCTACATATTTCACATTTGGAAACCAGAATGTACCTCCTTCAATGCGAAGAAATATGCGCTCTACCTGCATTTTTTTATTATTAATGGTGGCAAATACATGGTACTTTTTATCTGCACCTAATTTATTGAGGTACATTGGTAACTTTTTATGCGAGGTAAATCGAAGCTCAAACTGGCCATTGCCCAAATCTTTACTAATAATTCCGTAGGCAAATTTCCGCTGGATATAACTTAAATCTTTCTTCTCTCCATTGTCACCATACCGCATCCAAAATACATTAACGGGTTGGTTTTTATCCACTACACCGCGTTTATCTACGTTTAACTGGCAGATAATGGTATTTGTATTCGGATCGCGCTGTAAATAAAACAACTGGTTATTGATGCCATTTGGTGTAGGAAAAGTAATTGGAGAAGGATCTGCCCCCTGTGCATTTGCATTGAAAGATAACCCAAGGCTTAAACTTCCCATCAATACCAAACCAGCAACCAGGGCCGCCCTGTTATTGCCTTTACGCTCGTTATACTCCTGCGCCTCTAAGCCCCTCTTAGCATCTTGCAAACGTTTTACAGCGGTAATATTTGTTAATACCGCCATTAAGGTAATGGGCATGGTAAAAATAGACATCGTTTCGAACACATGGAATGAAATACCCGGCATATACACCTTATAATCGCCGCCAATAAAATGCCCTGCAACACCACAGGCAATGGCAAATACACCAATAGTAACTACCCTTTCTGGCCGTTGCATTAAACCGCCCTTACACTCTACCCCTAAACCTTCGGCCCTGGCACGGGTGTAACTTACCATCATTGAGCCAATTAGTGCAATAAAAGCAAACAGGGAACTTAAGAAATAATGATGCGCCACCAGGTAATAACAAATGCCCAAAAACATAATCATTTCGCTATAACGATCAAGAACCGAATCGAACAAGGCACCAAATTTGGAACTCATGTTTCCTAACCGGGCTACCTGGCCATCGAGCATATCAAAAAGGCCTGCAAAGAGTACCAATGCTCCTCCCCAACCGATGTACGACATATCGCCACGGTTTGATTTTTCGGCACCAAGTACAAAAATAACCGCCACTCCAATATTCAGAATTAAGCCAATTAAGGTTACCATATTTGGCGTTAAGCCAATCTTAATTAAGCCCTTAACAAAAGGATTAATTACCTTGTAGATGCCTTGCTGCAGTCTGTCGCGCAATTTAGTTTCCATAACTTTTTATTAAAAATCGAATTTAACCCTTGCCCTTATTCCCCATTCCGAAACTTCTGGATTGTTGAGGTAATTGAAACGCTTTACCAAATCAACCCTTAATAATTTAAAAATGTTTCCTATGCCAACGCTTCCTTCCATGTAAGGTTCGTTACCTAAAGCATAAGTTCTTTGTGCACCGTTTTCATAAATGGGAAGCTGATATAATCCGCTTTGAAAATTTGGATTATTTTCATTCCGTAAACCACCATACAATGCTTTGAATGATACCACTTCTCTTAATTTTAAACGTTTTATTAAAGGCACCTTATTAAAAAAGAAGCCGTTAAAATTGTGATCGATATTAATGCTTACATAATGATCGCTCACAAACTCTAAAAAGTTCATCAGGTTATATGAGTTGAGCTGATAAGCATAGGTTTGATTGGCGCGGTGTATATCCAACAATGGAAAAGGCACTTTGCCGGCAATATAACCGCCTTCAAAAGTTACATCGCTATAACCC
Organism: Pedobacter sp. AC402; assembly: GCF_979252805.1. NCBI lineage: Bacteria > Pseudomonadati > Bacteroidota > Sphingobacteriia > Sphingobacteriales > Sphingobacteriaceae > Pedobacter > Pedobacter sp. AC402. The sequence continues at coordinate 471,102 of NZ_CEEDAI010000007.1, forward strand.
AACTGCGATAAATAAAAGCGTTTATCAATGCTCCCCATAATATTATGGTAATTGTATTCTCCACCCAATACTCCTTTAAACCTGCGGTATAGCGCAAATTAAATACCGGATAACGATCGGCAATGGGCACCCGGTAAATTTTTCCCTGGTAAAACTTTTCATTTGGTGCATACCTTAACTGTAAGGATACTTCGCTGGTGGTTAACCTGTTAACGAATTGATTATTGGAATTGATGTAATTAAGTCCACCTGCTGGTGTTTGACTCCATTTTTTAAAGCCAAGATTGTAAGAAAAATGATTTTCGAATTCCTTTACATAATCTAAACGATAAAAATCGTTGTACAGCAACATATCGTTAACCCCTCTTTTAAAGGATAGTAAAAAGTTATCTTCCTGTACAAACTGTAGCTCCTGCCCTGGTATTTTGGTATCACGCTGAAAACTTGCCCTTACATAATTTTGAGGGAATTCATAGATCGATTTGTTATTTAACGAATAGGTTGCCGATAGGAAAAACTTCCATTTTTCATCCTTAATGCCATAAGCCAGATAGTTTTCGAAATAATATCGCTTGCTCAGCTCTGGTGTGGTTCTTCCGCCAACACGCAACCTTAAACCTTCTACGTTATTAAAACTGTAAAAGGTATTTACCGGTCCAATTTCGTAGGGTCCTAAATTCTGATAACCTGCAAATAAAAGGGTAACAATTTTCATTGTGCGTTTAAACGACGGCAGGTTTTGCAATGTATCTATATTTCCATAAATTTTTAATTGATCTTTCGAAATCGTATCCAAACGGTTCTTTTCCCAAAATTTATCGTCCCTCTTGGCTGCATCGGCCAATACAACAGTACTTTTACCCTCAAATATAGTATCAGGCAATACGGTATCGAACTGATAATTTTTAAAAGTAACCGTTCGCTCTCCTGTAAAGCCTATGCCTTTGGTTTTACCTATACCAAAATCGGCCAATAGGTTGCTTTTACTCAGGCTGTATTTTCCTTTGTCATTTGCTTCAAAATTAAGGTCGATTTTTAGTGAGCGTACAAAGTTGAGGTTAATGTTTTTGTTTACCCCAAATGAAGCACCGGTAACGGCATAATGACTATCATTGGTTACATATATTTTGCCTTCAAACAACATATCATTCGTATTACGGGGCGTAAAAGAAAGCTCAATGATCTGAGGTTTTTGATTCTTTAGTGTATCGGTGATAAAAAACTTGTAAAAAGCTGGCGCACCATCCGAAATGGGACTTAAAAACTCATTACTGATAACCGAAATGTTGTTCTTGTAAATATCGATATCCTGATACATCCGGTCGAAATAAGTTTTCATTCCCTTATTATCAATGTATCTACTGTCGAAGTTTACCTGTTTCTCGGCAATTACAATGGTTTTATTTTTTTCAGGATTTTTACTGAGGTAACTATCAGAAAGTTTCTCCTGGATATATACCGGCAACAGATTTTTTCCACCAATTAAAGTCGAATCCTGTTCCTGAAACAAAAACTGGTAATTGCGGAACATTTTTTTGTTTTTAAACTTATCCGAAACGTTGCTTAACGAAAACAACATCTTTTCGTATTGCCTGTACGATGCCGTATTGTAACTTTTTATGCGGTTTTCTTCTTTATGGTCAATTACCTGGCGGATAAGTTCTACCGCTGGATTATCTTTATTGCGGTATTTTATTTTTTTGCCTCCAACAATGATTACTTCATCTAAAGCTTTGGCATCAGGCACAAGGGTCACATCAGATTCTTGAGTTGCACCTGGCAGAATATTTTTATAAACTGTACGGTACCCTACATAATTAAAACTGATTTCGCTTTGCGGATTTGGCGAAACCAGGGTATACTTCCCATTTACATCTGTTTGTGTACCAATCTGGGTATCTTTAAAAAAAACAGAAACATTTGGTAAAGTTTCTTTGGTTACGGCATCGCGTATGGTACCCGAAACTGCGGTGCGTTGAGCAAAAGCATTTACCTGCAGGATAAAACTGAGCGCTACAGTGAGAAAAAACGAATAGTTGGGTTTCATTTAACTTGAAAAAATAAACTGCTTTTGCATGATATAATTGTAGCTTACGCCCGTTAAAACAGAGCTAAAAACTTTGGCGAGTACGTAATTGAGGTTAAAATAGTGGGTAAAAACAAATACACCGGTTGTAACAATGGCCAAATTGCCCGCCCATACCAAAATGTATTTTAATATTTGCCATTTGATGGCTTTAGACTGGCTTTCGAAAACCCATTTGCGATTTATCGAGAAATTAACAATCCCACCGCAAACGGTTCCGGTTATGCTTGCTGCGAGGTACCACCAACTTAAAAGATTTACAGCCATAACCGTTACGCCAAAATCAATTGCTGAAGCGATTAATGAAGATCCCTGTGCCTTTAAAAAAGTAAACATGGTATTAAAAAAGTGCTAAAACAACAACAAGCTGAAGAACCACATTGGCATAAATACCAGCCAATACATCATCAGCCATTACACCCCAGCCACCTGGCAATTCTTCCATTTTGCGGATATAAAAAGGTTTAAGGATATCAAAAAACCTAAAAAGTATCAATCCGATAAGCGTATATTGCCACTTTAATGGCACAAATAACAGCGTAATGCACATTCCGGCCACTTCATCAATTACCACCCTTTGATGGTCTTTTCCCCAAATTTCTTCAACCCGATCTCCACTCATTATGCCCAGCATTATAATTAATATGGTGATTAATACAGGCCATAAGTAGGGGTTGCTATAAGGGCTCTGGGTAAGGTGCCAGCAGATACAGGTTGCTATAGCAGCATAAGTACCAGCACCTTTGCCGATATAACCTATTCCCAGAGCCGTTGAAAGAAATTTGTGGATAAACACTATACGGTTTCTATCAGTTCTTCTTCGTAATCCTGACCTAAATGGGTAATCAATTCTTCGCCCATGATGTAACGCAAGGTATTTTGAAGTTTCATTAACTGTTTAAAAATGTCGTTTTCTGCAGGTACACCTGGTATCGTTTGTGGCGATTTAAGGTAAAATGATAACCATTCCTGAATGCCCGACATATTTGAACGTTTAGCCAAATCGATAAACAAGGCAAGATCCAACACAATTGGCGCAGCTAAAATAGAATCGCGGCAAAGGAAATTGATTTTGATCTGCATTTTATAACCTAACCAACCGAAAATATCAATGTTATCCCAGCTTTCTTTGTTATCACCGTGAGGCGGATAATAGTTGATCCTGATTTTGTGGTACATTTCTCCATATAAATCCGGGTTAACGTCTGGTTTGAAGATATCTTCCAGTACGCCTAGTTTAGATACTTCTTTTGTTTTAAAGTTATCCGGATCATCCAGTACCAAACCATCACGGTTACCTAAAATATTATCAGAAAACCAACCATTTACACCTAAAGAGCGTGCAGCCAAACCTGGGGCTAAAATGGTTTTCATTAAAGTTTGTCCGGTTTTAAAATCTTTACCGGCAATTGGTGTATTGGTTTCTTTAGCCAATTCGATTAATGCAGGAATATCTACCGTTAAATTTGGCGCACCATTGGCAAACGGAATACCCAATTTTAAAGCAGCATAAGCATAAATCATACTTGGTGCAATGCGTGGGTCGTTATCTCTTAAACCTTGCTCAAATGCAGCAAGCGATTCGTGCACTTCCGATGCTTCGAAATAAATTTCAGTAGAACCGCACCATACCAAAACAATACGATTGCAATTATTTTCTGCTTTGAAGTTTTTAATATCTTCCATTACGGCTAAAGCCAGTTCGTAACGGTTATCAATATCTTTTACGTATTTGCCATCAAGGTTTTTTACATAATTTCTATCAAAAGCTGCACGCATTGGTTTAATGGCCTGCAATTCTTCACGCACATCGCGCAAAAGGTTTGCATCGAGTACGCGGGCATTTAATGCTGCTTCGTAAACGTTATCTTCGTAAACATCCCAGCCACCAAATACTAAATCTTCCAAACCTGCCAAAGGCACAAAATCTTTAATTTTTGGTTGTTTATTTTCAGTTCTTTTACCTAAACGGATTGTTCCCATCTGGGTTAACGAACCAATAGGCTTAGATATCCCTTTTTTAATTGCAGCAACTCCGGCAATCATGGTTGTTGCTACAGCGCCAAGTCCTGGCATTAATATACCCAACTTGCCTTCAGCTGCTTTTACTTGTTGTTTCATTCTATTTTTATTTAAAATCTTATAACCAATTGTTTTTACGGTACCAGTTTATCGTTTCATTAATACCTTGCTCAAGCCCAAATTGAGGTGTAAAGCCAAAGTCTTTCTGGATATTTTTTATGTCGCAACCCCAGTTCAGGGCTGTGAGTTCTTTAATTTTATCTACGTTTAAGGCTGGAATTTTATTAAATATGCTGTATACACGTTCCATAGACCATGCTAAGCCTTTAATAAGTGGCACAGGTACATTTACAGTCAGCGTTTTTTTGCCAAGTGCTTTACTTACATAATTTGCGAGCGATGAGCGGCTATATACAGCTCCATCTGAAATATTGTAGCTTTTGCCAATCACATCAGAGGCCAATGCGTTAATAATGATACTGGCCAGATCTGTTGCATACACAAAACTAAGTTCTTGTTCCTGTTTGCCGATGTAAAGCTCCAGGCCAGCTTTTATGGTTTTAATGAGGATGAAAATATCTTTTTCCCGTGGACCATAAACCGCAGTAGGCCTGAATACAATTAAGGGCAGATTTGGAACCTGAGCCAGGTAAGTTTCTGCAAGTGCCTTGCTGATGCCATAATTGGTTACCGGATGTGATGCACTTTTATCAGTTAACCGTTCGCTTTTTTGATTTAAAGGCCCCAATGCAGCCAAACTGCTGATGAATACAAATTTTTTAATAAGGTGTGTTGCTTTTGAAGCCGCTACAGCAAGGTTTCGGGTATAAATAGCATTTACCTGATTATAATCATCGAGTTTTTTTGCTTTGGTAACCGCAGCAGCATGCACGATATAATCATACTTTTTATCTTCAATATTCTCTTTTAACAGGTATATCGAAGAAAGATCGAGATCTACATAGTTGATCGGAAAATCTTTTAAATGCGTTGCGTTAGCAGATTGGCGAACGTTTGCATAAACTTCCAAATTGTTGGCCAAAGCAGATTTAATCAGGTGATAGCCCACAAATCCCGTTGCTCCTGTTATCAACACGCGCTTTTTCATATCGCTTTTTCCAAAATCCTGTATTTTCGGTACAGTTTGCCACCTATATCTTCAATAGGCTTATTAATCATGTCGTTATGATCCAAAGTCCAGCTGGCTTCAGCATATTTCATGTTTTTGGCCTTAAAATGTTTAATGATACGCCCATACAAGCAGGCTTCGATACCCATTTTACGGTAGCCATCTACCACACCCAGCAATAAAATACGGATGCCGTCTATTTTCTTTTTATTGGCCAATAGTTTAATCAACCCTGTAGGAAATAACCTGCCGCGTTTAATCTTGATTAGGATCTGGTTGATATCAGGTATGGCCAAAGCAAAGCCTACAATTTTACCATGCTGTTCGGCAAGAATACAAAACTCAGGATCAAGGATCATTTTGAGGTCGTTTGCTGTATAATCGAATTCTTTATCCGTCATCGGTACAAAACCCAGGTTTTTATCCCATGCTTTGTTGTACACCTCTCTTACAGCATTACATTCTTCCTTAAATTTCTTCATGTTGATTTTGCGCAACACGATATCATTCCGGAGTAAACGCTCTTCTATCCTATCCAGCAGTTTAACTGATCGTTCACTGTAATTACCTGCAGTGTAACGGTAAGCCCTTAAATCAACATTTTTTTTAAATCCAATCTGTTCCAAAAGCGGCAAATAATACTGCGGATTGTATGGCATCATGGCCACTGGAGGTCCATCGAAACCTTCAATCAATAATCCGCATACCTCATTGGTAGAGAAATTTACCGGTCCTAAAACCTTTGTAAGCCCTTTTTCCAAAAGCCAGTCTTGTGCTGCTTTTAACAGCTGTTGGGCAGCTTCCACATCGTTTATACAGTCGAAAAAGCCAAAAAAACCATCTTGTCCGCCGTAAACCTTATTGTGGTTGGTATTATTTATTGCGGCAATTCTGCCTATTATTTTGCCATCATTGTACAGCAAAAAAAGCTGTATTTCGGAATGTTCGTAAAAAGGGTGTTTGCCTGGGGTAAGCAGATCGCGCTGGGCAATAAAAAGTTCTGGTACGTAATTTACATCGCCCGCATAAAGTTCATGTGGAAAATCGACAAATGCGGCCAATGCTTTTTTACCTGAAACTTTTATAAGTTCTCTCATGATTGGCTTCCTACTAATTCTACGTTAACGGCCTTAAAAGCTGCACTTAATTTTTCTATAGCCGATTCGATCTGATCGAAGCTGTGTGTGGCCATTAAAGAAAACCTGATTAATGATGAATCTGAAGGAACCGCAGGAGAAACCACAGGATTTACAAATACCCCATTCTGTTGCAGGATATTGGTTATCATAAAAGTTTTGATGTTATCGCGGATGTAAACCGGAATAATCGGACTGTTGCTATGCCCGATATCGAAACCAGCTTCGATTAAAAGTTTTTTTGCATACTCGGTATTGGCCCAAAGTTTATCGATGCGCTCTGGCTCCGATTCTATAATATCAAGGGCTGCAATAACACTCGCTACAGCCGATGGAGGCATACTTGCGCTAAACATTAACGATCTGGCGCGGTGTTTAATGTATTCGATAGTTTCGGTACTGCCAGCAATAAAACCGCCTAATGAGGCCAGCGATTTACTGAACGTGCCCATAATCAAATCTATATCTTCGGTAAGGTTGAAATGTGAAGCGGTTCCTGATCCGTTAAAGCCAATTACCCCTAAGCTGTGCGCATCATCCATCATAATATTTGCACCAAATTCATTGGCTATTTCTACCATTTCGGGCAAATTAACCAGGTCACCTTCCATACTGAAAATACCATCTGATACAATCAATTTAGCTGCATCTTCTGGCAAACGGCTTATTTTGCGGCGCAGATCCTGCATATCGTTATGTGCATATTTAATGGTGCGTGCAAAAGCCAAGCGACTCCCATCAATAATTGAAGCATGATCGTATTCATCAAGCAGCAAATAATCGTTACGATCCAACAAACAGGATATTACACCTAAATTTACCTGAAAGCCTGTACTAAAAAGCACAGCAGCCTCTTTACCAACATAATCGGCAAGGCGTTTTTCCAGTTCGAGGTGAATATCAAGTGATCCGTTTAAAAACCTTGAGCCGGCACAACCTGTACCATATTTTTCGATGGCTGCTTTTGCTGCTTCCTTTATTTTGGGATGATTGGTAAGCCCTAAATAAGAGTTTGAACCAAACATCAATACCTTTTTCCCGTCGATTACTACCTCGGTATCCTGAGCAGATTCTATCGACCTGAAATAAGGATATAATCCCTTTTCCTTTATCATAGCTGCATCCTTAAAAGAGGCAATTCTATCTTGTAATTTTTTACGCATACTGAACGCTATTGTTCTTCAGTTTTTTAAAACCCTGTTCTGAAAGTTTGGCCTGCTCCTGTAACTATATGTTGATACCGAAATCAACCCTGTAGATTAAGGTTGCATTAACCATACGATTTGATAACACAATTTTAACGCGGAATTGAAGCGAAAAAAAGGTTCAAATGTGGGATATATTGGTCAAAATGTAGGATTGGCAAAATGTGACATTCAAATGAATTGACCAATTGACAATCTGACTTTTATTATAAAATAGTAAAAAAATAAAAACCAGTCAAAAATTCGTTTAAAACAACATAATATACTGTAATAAAGCACGATACAGAAAAAGTGCTTATTAATCAAAAACTTAAAAATCAATCACGAATTAGTCATTTTAAAAAAAAATACTTGCAAAATTGATCTCGAATATTACATTTGCCATTACAAAATCCGACAGATAAAGGGCAAAATCCATCAAAAAGAAGATGGCTGGAATTGGTGTGTAAAAGATGATCGTATCTGTTAAGAAATTATTAAAAAACCGCTGAACGATTTTATGCAACAACAGTTACTTAATAAAACTTTTTCAGAAATAAACCATGAGGAAGCGCTGTCTTTAAATGATGGATTGATGGCCAAAATCCACAACAGCAACGATCCAAATTATTGCAGTTCTGAACCTTTCCGCGTATCCAGTTATGCCTTGATACTGATCACAAAAGGTAAGCTGAACATTAAGATTAATTTTGTGGATCATATACTCAATCACCGTGATATTTTATTGGTTTTGCCACATTCTGTTTACGAAATTACCGATAATGGCAACGTTTCATTTATCAGCATCCACTTCAATAAAAGTTACTTAAAAAACAAAGGCGTATTCTTTAATAGCGGCGAAACCTATCGAATGTCGCAGGATAGCCAATCGCATAAATTTTCACTATCTAAAGAGGAATATACTTTTATCTATTATGATATGCTGGCATTGCACAAAAAACTTAATGTGCCTAAAGACATGCCGCAGATTCAAAACATTGTACATAACAGCTTTTTGGAGCTTGTTTATGATATATTTCTATTGAAAAACAAGCAGAAAGAGACTTCTCCATTTGTGCATAATAGCCAAACAGAGCTCACAAACCGTTTTTTGGCCTTGGTATCGGAAAATTTTAAGGAGGAAAAACGGGTAATTTTTTATGCAAATTGCCTGCGGATTACGCCAAGACATTTGTCGCAGGTGGTTAAACAGGTTACAGACCGGACAGCAGGAGAAATTATCGACGAAATGGTAATCAGGGAAGCTAAATTACTGTTAACGAGTCATGTTATGAATATTTCAGAAGTTGCCAATGAACTCTGTTTTAGTAATTCTTCGTTTTTTGGCAAGTATTTTAAAAAGCAAACAGGAATCACTCCTTCTGAATATAAAATGACGAATAATATCGCGGTGTAAAAGGAGGGGTTATAACTGTCTGCATTAAGATTAGTTGCACTGAGGACTACGTGGTTGCTTGATAGGCGGAAATGAGGACCGTTTTAGAAAAGCAAAGACTAAAGTAAAAGAACACCCCTTCCTGCGGACACCTCTCTGAAAAAGGGGAATTAATTTAAATTGTATATTTAATTTTTAGATATTGGGTGTAGTATCAATCCATTACAGAGATAACCTTTTATATTGAATTAAGAATGGCAATATTTCCCTGGTGATGTTGCAAATTTCTTTCTGAATGCGTTGCTAAAATGCTGAACAGAGGAATACCCCATTTCAAAAGCAACAGATTTTATCGGCGTACCCTCACTTAATAAAGTTTTTGCAAAATTTAACCTGTAATCGCTTAAGTAACCGAAAATGCTGTTATCAAACAGGCTTTTAAACCCCTGTTTAAGTTTAAATTCATTAATACCACAAATTTTAGCGAGTTCAGCTACTGATGGTGGTTGATCAATATGGTCAATTAAATAATCCCGTGCGTAAAACAAACAATCTCTTTCATATGTGGCCAATAAAGGTTGTTTCATTTTAAATGTGTTTGCTTCAAAAGCATTGGCTTGCAATACAAGCAATTCGATACATTTTGATTCAAGAAACATGAGTTTTAATCCTCCCGAATACTTACAATTTAGTATTTCGGATATACAATTTTGCATTGCCCAAGAAATGGGAAGATTATATTCTGCCAGTTGGGCATAATGACCTGAATCCATATGTTCGGCTAAAACCTGCAGCGTTCTGCAAGAATTTTCAGCGAGCTGCAAAAATTTCTCTTTTGAAAAATGTACTTCAAAAAAACGATAGTTGCTTCCGGTATCATATTCACCGGTGCCATCCAACTCAGGCATATAAATGATGTTCTGCTGATTGGAATTAAAAATATATTTCTGATTGTTAACCTTATTAAATATTGTTCCCTTACCGGATAGTGTAAAGCGCAATTTTATCATATCAGGAACATCATAAGTTGGCCTGAAGTACATATAATGCTGTTTAAAAAGAATGTCGCCATAAACGATATAAATATCTGGTGTATTAATCTGAACGAGCTCTGCATCACTAAATGAAAAACTGTATTTCTCTTTCCGTTCAGTTACCAATTGTTCCTCTACCGGAAAATCATCAAAACTGCCCCCTACCTTTTTCCAGCTCCCGTAATCCTTACCAACATTGATTCCCATAATGACAATTATCATAAAAAAAACGGAACTATTATAAATCGGTTATCAACAATTCTATTTTTTGTAAAAGAAAATCCCTTTTGTGTAAATACATAAAATGGGCATTATCCACCTTTGCCGACTTGTTAAACCGCTGAACGGAAAAAATTCCGGGAGGAGAAAAAAATGTGATTATGGACGAGCAGACAGATATTACAGCAAAAGGCAAACAAATGGCTATTGTTAGCAAAACGGGTGTTAAAGATGTTGAAATTGATACACCGCTGCCTAAAAATAAAATTGTTTTTAAACTTATACATGAACTGGAATTAGAGGCCGACACCAAAGTATTGGAAATTGGTGCTGGTGATGGGGAACATCTTCCTTTTTTATTTCAAAAAATAACCGAAAGTCAATATTACAGTGCTAGCATTTCCGAAATTCAGCTGCAACAGGCATTATCGAGCAATGTATTAACGAATAAAGAAAAGTGGAGACAATTCATCAGGATTGAAGAAAGTGGAAAATTAGGCTTTGAGGATCATTTTTTCAGTTACTGTTTCTCGGTAAACAGCCTTTATTTCTGGAAGAATCCGGTAGAATATTTCAAAGAAATTTATCGGGTTTTAACTCCTGGTGGGAGATTTGACCTGGCTTTTATTGAAAAAAAATTCGGGGGAGATTTGCCATGGACGCAAATGGATTTTACTTTTTATGAAACCGACCAGGTACAGGATTTCTTTTATAAAGCAGGCTTTACAACTTTCGGCTTAAAGAAAATTACTGAAGAAATAACCGATAAACAAGGGAAAATTGTAACGAGACCTGTTTTAATCTTGTCTGGATGCAAATAACAAAAAGCTAAAAATTGATGAATGGCAAAACCTAATATTCTGCCATTTCATCATCTACGAAACAATATAACCATCTTTCTCCAGGTTCTGATGAAATAACAACCGGATGTTTTTCTGCACGGCAATGGTGCGACATGTGCTGCATTGGAGATGAATCGCAGCATAAAGTAACTCCACAGGTTTGGCAGGTGCGAAGGTGTACCCAATCGGTACCCTGTTTTATACATTCTTCACAAACGCGCTCTTTTGCTGTTTTTAAAGCTTTTACGGCCATTATATGGCTGCATATATTTTTGCTTTCCATAATTATAGTTTTGATAAGTATTGATGAACCTGTGTAACGGCCATGGCCCCTTCTCCAACGGCTGATGCTACTCTTTTAACTGAATTAAACCTTACATCGCCAGCGGCAAATGATCCGGGAACACTGGTTTCTAAATGATAAGGTGGTCTGTCTAACGTCCAACACCCCTGATATTGATCGAGATTGATTAAATCATTTCCGGTATACAGGTATCCGTTCCGATCTCTGCAGATTGCGGTTTCGGCGGCCCATTCGGTATTCGGTTTCCCTCCTATACAAATAAACAATTTTGAGGTATCGTGCCAAGTTTCAGTTCCGTTTTGGCTGTTAACAATTTTAATGCGTTGCAAATAATCATCTCCTTCGAGTGCTGTTACCTGCGAATAATACAATACATGAATATTTTTGATAGAAGCTATGCGCTTAATTAAGTATTCAGAGAGGGTTTCTGCAAGATTTCCTTTTCTGATCACCATAAAAACCCGTTTGGCAAAGCCAGAAAAATAAGTGGCTGCCTGCCCTGCCGAATTACCGCCACCAATTATATACAGGTCTTTATCCTGACAGAAAAACGCCTCGCTTGCACCAGCCCCGTAATAAACACCTTTATGAAAAAAGCGGTTTTCATCAGGAAGGTTCAACCTTGCATATTCTACACCTGTGGCACAAATATTCGTTTTAGCAACCAGTTTTTCACCGGAAGCAAAATCAACATGTATTCTGTTATTATAAAATGTGCCTTTAATCCCCTCTTTTAAAAGCAGTATTTCTACACCAAATTTCAGGGCTTGCTGCCTGGCCCTTTCAGCAAGGTTTGCTCCGGAAATACCTTCGGGGAAGCCTAAATAATTTTCGATCAGGGAACTTGTTCCCGCTTGCCCGCCAATAGCTTCGCGTTCAATCAGGATGGTTTTTAAACCTTCTGATGCTGCATAAACCGCAGCACTTAAACCGGCGGGACCTGTTCCATAAATGGAAAGGTCGTATTCTGTATATTTTGGTTGCGTAATCCAGCCGAGGTTGCAGGCAATTTGTGATAAACTGGGGTTGATGATAACTTTGCCATCAGGAAATTCTATAACTGGAAGTTTATCGGGATTATTAAAGGAGGTTATTCCCTGTCCCCAGCCCAAATCGTCATGGGTAATATCAAACCATTCAAAATCGACAACACTGCGTTTTAAAAAATCCCTTATTGGATAAATTTCTGGAGAATCTGGTTTACCGTAGAGCTTCAGTTTATTCATGGATAAAATATTATTCGGTTCTTGTTTTTAATTTGCTGATTATTTCTTCACCACAATTTTCGGATGAAGTTCCGTAACCGTTTACCAGTATTCCTTTGGTTTTGCCATCCACAGAAGATATGGCATATACAATGGCCTCATCCTCCGGGTCTGATTCGCCTTCGAAGCGGTAATGTTTATCAATCAAAAATTGCTCAGGAAATTCTTGCAGTGGATTTTCTCCACCATTGATCTGGCTACTTCTCAGGTTAAAATCCAAAGTATAACCTTGTGCTGCAAGTGCATTGATTACTTCAGAAAGTGAAGTCATTTCTCCAATGTGTTTCAAATTATCGTTGGCCATAATCGTGTACTGTTTTAGGATGACGTGTTTAATTTACCAAAAAACAAACCAACACACAACACATTGCTAAACAAACACTTAAATACATACAACAATTATAAAACTGACGATATAAAGTGAATTTATGATCAGTTTCAGGAAATGTGTTTTACAGTAATTAAGACAATTAAAAATTGAGTTTTTTGATGCAAAAAAATTAGCTTTAAACTATTTTAAATGGCTATCTTTAAATAAAAAAGCCATGATTATAGACCCAAATAAAGAAGAACTTTCTGACGATAAGGAAGATGCATTAACAAGTGAAGAAGATGCCTTAAATCAAAGCACGGTAATAAGTGATGAGATGGCTGGCGAACACGATGCTGATTTACTCGATCAAGCTGATAAAGCTTCAAGATCATCTTACGAATTGGATATTTAAGCCAATTGTAACTTAAAAAATTAATGGCGATATCTTTAATTACAAGGTATCGCCATTTTTTATCAAGACTTTTTAAATAGCCGGCGCAAATGCTTTTGCATTACAGTGATTAATAAATGTGTTTTTTAGCTAAACCAAGTCTTTTAATTTTCGAATTAAGTGTTGTTGCAGGAACACCCAATAATTTTGCTGCGCCATTTTTACCAGAGATTTTTCCGTTGCACAATTCTAAAACAGCAAAAATGTGATCGCGTTCATTTTCAAAAATGGTTTTAACTCCGGCAACAACAGATTTGGATTTTTCTGTGCTGGCAGGAATTTCGACATCTTTAATTAAAGCTCCTTGCGCCATTACTACCTGCCTTTCTATCAGGTGCTCCAACTCTCTAACATTACCAGGCCAGCTGTAGGCCATCATTGTTGAAATTGCTTTTTTTGATAATCCCTGGAGCTTTTTATTTGATTTTATTGCAAATTTATCCAGGAAATAAGACGCGAGTACCGGAATATCAGATTTTCTATCTCTAAGCGGAGGCAGCGAAACAAGAAAAACATTTAATCTGTAAAATAAATCACGTCTAAACCTTCCTGCTTCTACTTCTGCTAAAAGATTTCTGTTGGTTGCTGATATAATGCGTACATCAGTCGGAATGGTTGTTTTGCCACCTACACGTTCTATTTCTTTTTCCTGTAAAACCCGAAGGAGTTTTACTTGTAAATCGAGCGGTAATTCTCCTACTTCATCCAAAAATATGGTGCCTTTGTGGGCCTGTTCAAATTTACCTATTCTTTTTTCTGTGGCACCGGTAAAACTTCCTTTCTCGTGGCCAAAAAGTTCTGATTCTATTAAATTTGGCGGAATGGCGGCACAGTTCACCTTAACCATTTCTTTTTCTCTTCGTTGTGATCCATTGTGAATAGCCTTTGCAATCAGTTCTTTTCCGGTTCCTGTTTCACCTAAAATTAATACGGTTGTTTCTGAGGAAGAGATCCTGTTGAGTAATTTGTAAACTTCTTGCATTTCTGCACTGGTGCCTACAATTTCGGTGCTCGTAAAGGTTTCCACATCGTTTTCGGGTGTAAAAACTAAAAATTGGGCCAGTTGTGTATTTAATCTTTCAATTTCGTCTTCTAAATTTTTAATTTTTGCTTCGGCAAGCAATATTCCTGGAACATCTGTAACCTGAGTTTTGTGAACTGTTTCAAGATTAAAATCCAAAGTATTCCGTTTTTCCATTACGGCCAATAAGCCTGCAATAAAATCGGCTATGTTACAACAAAAAGTTAAGCCTTCTGCACTTAATTCTCGGTTATTGTTGTGTAGCTCGAAAGTGCCCCATATGCGTCCGTTATTTTCTAATGGAATATAACAATGAAAATGGTACTCTGTAGCATGATTGATTAAGCAATGGTTTTCGCCAAAATCAGCAATCCAATCTAGCCGAGATTTAAGCACAGGAAAATCAAAATCCGAAATTTCTTTTGTAATGAGCGAAAGACTGATGGGATCGGATATGATTTCGGTACAGGATACCTGGCCGGAAATAGCCTCGGTGAGGTAAGCACGCGTAATGTGATCTATGTTTTCATTATACAATACCAATGCAGCACAATCAATCGAAAACAAGGGGTTCAACTTAGAAAACACGCCTTGAAACAGTTCACTTAAACTAAAATTCTTTTCAAGTTCAGCAATCGTTTCAGCCCTTTGTTTAAAATAAGTGTTTGCAATATGCTGAGCATCGTTTTCATCAACATTTGTAGTAGAGCGATAATCTGATTCTTGCTTTCTCATTCTTTTCAAAATTGATTTTCCCAAATACCTAAAGGAATTGGGTTGACTAAATATTACATCAATCACCATCTTGGACCAAATGCTGCATTTTTAGACATTACAGCATATTGAATACAGATTCAATAGGGATTTTTTGCTGTGATTATTTATTCCGCGAATTCAAAGAACATGCCAAAGGAAGAAATGTGCCTTGTAAGGCTAAAGGATGATCTATTTACCTTAAATGGCTCACGATATTTCGCTAAAAAGCGACTTTGGAGACGAAATAAAGTAAGGAGGTTTCTAGTATTAAATGATTTAGAGTATGATTGAATGTTAATCTGAAGTTTCTTTATCATTACCCATTAAAACGGCTGTTCAGGTTAGTAAAGTTGGTTTCCAAAATGTGGAATTAACTGCAATGACAGATTTAACACATTCCCTACATGATGCTATTTGAACCTTGCTATCCGGCATAGGAAATGATGGAAGGAGAAAGCGTTAAAGCTTTATCGTTACCTTTCCTTCCATCGTTGCATTGAGGCAGAACACACTTTCCGCCCCCTTCGGCGGAACTTGTGCTGACGACCAAAAAGCTTTAACGAATTTATCCGACATCAGTTCCAAGCCTTTCAGTTATGCCTTATTGTTTGTTGTTTTTATAGGTAGTCATGCTTTCGCTGCGCTCAGGTTGGTTACCTTTTTATCAAGAAAAAGGTAAGAGCCCTTCGGTGGCGGTGAACCGAGGCAAACCCGAGCGGAGCGAAAAACATAGCGACCGCATTACGGTTCCCGCATGCGCGGGAATGACGACCGTATTAAAAACTTACTGCACCTCCGAGATGCGCTTTGCTATTTCCTCCTTGCTATCCGGCATAGGAAATGATGGAAGGAGAAAACGTTAAAGCTTTATCATTACCTTTCCTTCCATCGTTGCATTAAGGCAGCACACACTTTCCGCCCCCTTCGGCGGAACTTGTGCTGACGACCAAAAAGCTTTAACGAATTTATCCGACATCAGTTCCAAGCCTTTCAGTTATGCCTTATTGTTTGTTGTTTTTATAGGTAGTCATGCTTTCGCTGCGCTCAGGTTTGTTACTTTTGGGCCAAGCCAAAAGTAAGAGCCCTTCGGTGGCGGCGAACCGAGGCAAGCCCGAGCGGAGCGAAAACATTAGGATTAATCCATGAATGACGGATTTAACGCATTCCCTCAACGTTTTAAACACAGCAAGAAAGGTGCTGAAATAAATCCGATAGCAATCGGATCAGCATGACGATCGCCTTAGACATACCGGCCAACATATCAGTAAAACATAGCGACCGCATTACGATTCCCGCATGCGCGAGAATGACGACCGTGTTATAAATACCATTAAAAAAATTGCTTCAGCTCGCTCTCCCCCAGCTTCGCAATGACGAATTTAACGCATTCCCTCAACGTTTTAAACACAGCAAGAAAGGTGCTGAAATAAATCCGATAGCAATTGGATCAGTATGACGATCGCCTTAGGCATAGCGGCCAACATATCAGTAAAACATAGCTACCGCATTACGATTCCCGCATGAGCGGGAATAACGTCCTTATAGAATATAAAAGCAAAGGCTACAACAAAAGAACACCCCGTCCTGCGGACACCCCTCTGAAAGAGGGGAATTAATTCAAATACTAAATTTAATTTTTTGAATGTTGCGGCAGCCATTCCTCCAGAACTTTTACAATATCGTTAAAGAAAAGCTGATAGGTATCTTGCGTAACAAAGCCAATATGCGGTGTTGCCAGCACATTTTTTAATGTTCTAAAAGGATGATCGGCATCTAGTGGTTCTTTATCAAAAACATCTAAAGCTGCTCCGGCAATCTTATTTTCCTGCAAACATTTAATTAATGCATTTTCATCAACCAAAGGTCCTCTTGAAGTATTAATCAGGTAGGCCGTTGTTTTCATTAAAGCCAAATCATCAGCACCAACAATTCCTTTGCTCCTATCGCTTAATACCATATGCACGGTTAAATAATCCGATTCCTCAAATAGCGTTTTCTTATCAACATACCTTGCCCCACCTGCTTCTGCCTTTTCGGTGGTTAGGTTTTCGCTCCAGGCAATTACATCCATCTCAAAAACTTTGGCTACTGCTGCAACCTGTGCACCAAGATTACCAAGGCCCAAAATACCCAGGGTTTTACCTTTTAAATCGTTCCCTACCATATGCTGCCATCCGCCGGCACGGAGATTGGCATTTTCTTGCGGAATATGTTTGGCAATAGCCATCAACAAAGCCCAGGTGAGCTCTAGTGCGCCATGACCTAAATAACCTGTATTTCGCACTTCAATTTGCAGTTTTTCTGCGGCCACAAGGTCGATAGATCGATTTCTGGCACCTGTGGATACTATCAATTTCAGGTTGGGCAATTGCATCAACAGGCTTGCGGTTAAAGGAGTACGCTCACGCATTACGCAAATGATATCAAAAGGCATTAAACGATTTACAATTTCATTTTCCTGGTGCAAATGGTCGGTAAATATTTTAATATCGGCATATTCGCTAAGTACGGTCCAATCGGCATATGATTTTGCCACATCCTGATAATCATCAAGTATGGCAATTTTATATTTTTGCATATTTTATGAATTTAAAGCTCTCTAACTACAGGGGTTGTGTTTCGGTAAAGTTAATTTTCTTTGATGATGCTGCCCAGAATATCCAAAGCAGAATACAGATGAGCAGCGCAAAATTGGGATAAAAGAATGAGAGCAAAAATGCGAGTAAATATGTGGGGAAGCCATAGCGATAGTTATTTCTGAGTTGCCTGATGGCAGCGTTGCTTATCCCTGGGCGCAATATTTTTTTATCAGCAGTGGCCTGTTGCCATAGCAGGTTAAATGCAAGGTTAATTAAAACAAACAAGCCGGTGTAGATGGTTACTGAAAGCTGTTTGGAATCTGTTAAAAAAAACCTGGCCAATAAGGCGCTGGGAAAAGAAACAAGCGAAACCAGGAACAAAATGAGCCCGTTAGCAAACATCAGCCCTGTGTTTCGTTTGTATATCTGTTTAAAAACCTTGTGGTGATTAACCCAAATAATAAAAATGCTAAAGAAAGAGATGATAAAAGCAATGTAACCGGGCCACTGGAGCCTTAGTTCTTCAAATAAATGAAGGGCAGTATTGCCTTCTTTTAGTGCAGGCACATGCAATTCGAGCACCAAAAGGGTTACTGAAATGGCAAAAACACCATCACTAAAGGCTTCTATTCTTTCTGTTTCCTTTTCCATTCGCTTTACTAATCTTTAAAAATCAGCTTATTTACCTGTTCAATTTCCGAATGGCTGATGGTATGACCCATGTTTTCGTAAATAATTTCGGTTACCTGTGCACCCATACTTTCGAGTAAAGTTGTTGATTCTTTTACCCTTGATACAGGCACATGCATATCAGGATCACTGCTGCCAATAAAAATGGGTGTGCCATCGAAATTACCATGATAATTGCGGTGATCTACCTGCTCGCCGATAAGTCCACCTGTAAAAGCCACCACACCACCATAGCGGGCAGCATTGGCTGCAACAAAATCAAGCGTTAAACAGGCACCCTGTGAAAAACCTAAAAAGTAAATCTGTTCTTTTGAAAAACCTTCATCTTCGAGATAAAGGACAGTATCTTTTAAGGTTTGTAGTGCCTTGCCTAGCGATGGCTCATTGGCTGTTCGTGGTGCAAGGAACGACTGTGGGTACCAGGTATTATTTTCTGCTTGCGGGGCTACGAGTGCAAATTTAGACACATTAAGGTATTCGGACATTGATAATATATCCTGCGCAGTACCGCCGCGACCATGAATCATGATCAGCACTTTTTCTGCCTGATTAAAGTTTTTACCGGCTTTTATAAGTTCTTTCATTTTATTCTTCTTCGTTTGTTTTATTCCAGATATCTGCATACAACGCTTCATGCCGTTTAAACTGAACATGCACGTAAGGACACATTGGAATAACCATTAATTTATTTTCGCGTACATAAGCTACCATTGCATCGAGCAACATTTTGGCATAACCTTTTCCTTCTTTTGCAGGTTCTACTTCGGTGTGGTAAACGGTTAGGTCTGCATCTTTGATATCAAAAATCATTTCGCCAACTTTTCCGTCTTCATCGTAGATATCGAATGAACTTGGTTCGCCTTCCTGGATATTTAATTTTACTTGTGCCATAACTTTCTAAATTAATTTTGGAAGTAATTTATCTAAATCTTCGCGTAAATGCTCATGCTGATGTGGTAATTTTAAATGTGTTCCCAATTCATTAAGCGGTTCATCAACAGTAAAGCCAGGATTTTCGGTCGCAATTTCGAAAAGCACGCCTCCCGGCTCACGGAAATACAGTGAATAGAAATAATCGCGATCGATTTTAGGGGTAATCTGCAGGTTTTTACTTAGTATCTGCTCCCTTAATTCCATTTGAATATCTTCGTTTTTAACGCGGAATGCAACGTGGTGATTTGTACCTGCTGCATTTCTGCCTCTATGACCAGCGGGCACTTCTAAAAGGTCTACAATTGCTGCATTTTCTACTGTATCGGTAATAAAACGGTAGCGGTTTTCTTCCTGTCCTAGTAATCGGTAACCAAATAAATCGGTTAAAATTTTTGCCGTTTGATCGATACTTTGCAAAGTTAGCGTGGTACTGTGAAAGCCTTTGGTAGCAGTATCTTTCTTTATTTCAGCAGTTTCCCATGGATTTCTAACATCTGCATTTTTGGGTACAATTAAACTTAATGATAAACCATCAGGATCTTTAAAAGCCAGTACCTGTTCACCAAAACGCTCTATAATTTCTTTGGTTTTAACATTTGCCGCACCAAATCTTTCGAGCCAAAACTGGTGACTGCCATCAGGTACTGAGTAACCAATTTCTGTCGCCATACCAACACCTTCGGTACCCGGGCCTATTCCATCCCATGGAAAAAAAGTAAGAATGGTACCTGCTGAGCCGGTTTCATCGCCATAATATAAATGGTAAGTACCAGGATCATCAAAATTTACGGTTTTTTTAACCAACCTTAAACCCATTGTTTTGGTATAAAAATCGAAGTTTTGTTGCGCATTGCCCGCTATCGCTGTGATGTGGTGCAAGCCTAAAATATTGTTGTTCATATTGTTAAATTTATTTTATTGATTGACTATTTATTTATGGTTATCTGGTGTTTTCTACTAACAATTCATTGTGGCGCAAAAAAGAAACCTTTAAGGTTAAACCGTTATCATTCCACATTTCTATTTTACCGTTTAGCTGATCGGTAAGCCCCGTCATTAAACTCATGCCCAACGATTCGCTATCATCGGCATCAAAATTCAGGGGCAAACCTACTCCATCATCATAAATACTGAGTATGCAGGTTCCATCGTCTTTTGCTTTAAAAGTTATTTTCACATTTCCCTTTCTTCCGGCAGGAAAAGCATATTTAATTGCGTTACTAATCGCCTCATTTAAAATCAATCCTAGCGGAACTGCCTGTGCCACATCTAACTTAATGGCTTCTGTATCTAAAACAAACTGAATTCTTTTTTCGGTTCCGAAGCATTCGATCATATATTCTACCAGTTCTTTAATGTACCACTTCATGTCTATTTCTGCCAGATTATCAGACTGATACAGTTTTTGATGAATGAGCGACATGGCGTGCATCCGGTTTTGGCTATTCCTTATGGCAACCAGTGCATCTTCATTATCGAGATAAGCGGATTGTGTATTGAGCAGACTGATTACTATTTGAAGGTTGTTTTTTACCCGATGGTGAATTTCGCGCAGCAGCCATTCTTTTTCTCCGAGTATTTTTCGCAGCAGCTCGTTTTGTGTGTTAATTTCTTCCTGCTTTTGCTCTAAAATAAGATTACTCCGTTTTTTTAAACGGTAACGGTTATAAATGAGGCCAACAAACAGTGCTGCTATAATTAAGCCACCGATAAAAAAATACCTTGCCCGTTCCTCATTACCGATACGCGACTGTTGCAACTGATTTTTTTGATGAAGCAGCGCAATATCCTTGTCTTTTTTCTCTGTTTGATATTCAATTTCCAATCCTGAAATCTGTTTGTTTTTATCATTGTTCCAGATGGAATCTGTTAACCTTTTATAGGTTTTATAATGCGCCACAGCAGACCATGGTTTATTTAAAGCAGAATCTACATCATACCAAAGCCTGTGCAACTGTGAGAGTGCGAGTAAGTTTTTTTGCTGTATACTTTGTTTTTCGTGTTCTTTTAAATAGCTATCGGCAGCTATAAATTGCTTATCATGAATCAGTTTCCTGATAATACTCCGGTATAAATAAATCTGGTTCGGATCATCTTTCGGTAGTTCATGGTGAAATTTAATTAAGGTTTTAAAATAGGGTTCTGCCTTCGCATACTGTGCTATATCATAATAGGTATTGAATAAAATGTAGGGAATGCGCAGCTTCATCTGTGTATCTGTTGGCGGATATTTTTTTATCAGTTCTTTCAGTGCTGCAATTCCTTCTTCAAACCTTTTCATCCTGACATAAATTGTGGCCACATTGGCAATGATGGTTTGCATATAACCGGGATCTTTGTATCGCTCAGCAATATTTTTTGCTTTTAACCAATAATCAAGGGCTTTTTGATCGTTCCTGAGGTAATAATAGGTTAAACCTAAATGGTTATTTATTGAACTCCTTTGCAAACTTGTATCGGCCAGTTGATCGGCAGTTTTTTCGGCCAGTAAACCATACTTTAGGGATTCTGAAAAGTTACCCAAACTGATATTGGTAATACACATGTTATTGTAAACCCCTTGCAGTTCTTTAAAACCAACAGTTTTATAAACGGCAAGCGAAGTGTCCATCAGCTTTATGGCATAGGCTGGCTGACCTTTTATATTGTAATAATCGCCCAGGTTTTTAAGCGAATTACCTTCTTCTAACTTATTTTCTGCAAGGCGGTATAATTTCAGCGATTTCTCATTGTAAGCGATTTTTTTGTCCAGATCTGCCCCTTCGTTACCATACAGATTACCCATGGCAGAATATGCCTCTGCCAATTGATCTTTCAGGTTTAACTTTGAGGTGTAAGCAATTGCCTGTTCATATATTTTTGTTGCCAAAGTTTTATTACCCGATTCACGTAAAATATTGCCTTTAAGCACCAAGCTTTTGGCAATGCCTTTAGGATATTCGATTTTGCCTGCAAGCGAAAAAGCCTGTTCACGGAGTTGCATCGCCTTAGCGAGGTCGGTTTTTAATTCGCCGGGTAAATTGAGGTAATAAGTACCCAAATCGATCCATAAATCTACTTTACTTTCTGTTTGGCCAAGCCTGCGGAGTTTAATTTCTGCAGTTTCTACTTCTTTTGCGGTTCTAATGCCCTGCCCTTTTGCAAGGGCAGGGCTGATTAGCATTAAAGTAATTAACCAAAACCTATGGCTGCAAAAATGGTGTATTTTGTTATGGGTTGGCATGCTTAGCTTATAACATCGTTTTTAACCGGTTTTGTGCTGTAGTAGCAAATTACCATGGCAATACCTGGCAGCACAATACCCACCAGGCCAAAAAGCTGCCCAATCCACGCTCCCAAAATACAGCCGGTTAAAAACCCTCCAAGCGTAATTAAACCTTTGTTTATACCCGAAAGGAAATCGGTATTCTTAAATCCTGAGTTGCAAAAAGACCTGATATCTAGCGCAAACTGCGTTACATTACCCGTCATCATGGTAGTTGGTCCGTAGGTTTCTTTGGCAAAAAGTTTTCCGAAAGCATTTTGAAGACCCATAGCAAAAACCACTATCATGGTAACCAGGTACATTGGCCAGGTAATTTCGGTATTATCGATATAGCCTAGTGAGTAGGCCAATGCGCCACCGAGCAAAAGAATAATCCCTTCGCATAAAAGCAGAAAATGCCTGTTCGAAAATTTTGCCGATATCCAGCCGCCAGCCATTACCGAGAGCATGAATATTGGAAAAGTTAGCAGTTTGATCCATGCGTCACCATCAGAGCCTTTAATCATTTGATAGGCAAATACAATAAAGTTCCCGGTAACGTGTGCCGAAAAAATTTTATCAGCAGATACAAAAGTAATCGTATCACAATAACCCGCAATGATGGTTAATACAAGGGTTACAAACCAGATATTATTCTGTTTTTCTTCCATTCTATTTGTAATTTATGATAAGTGGGCCCTTAACATCCAGGCCATGGTTTCGTGCGTTTCCATTAAACCTGTAATGTAATCGCTGGTTCCGGCATCTTTAAGTGCGCCAGCATAGTTATCGATATTCTCTCTTAGGTGAATTAAAATACTTTCATGATCTGCCAATAACATTTTAATGTAAGTTGGGGCATCGTTTTTACCGCGGTCATCTTCTGTTAAGTGGGTTAATTCAAGAAACTGTTTAAGTGAGGCTGGGGCAAAGTGACCGAGTTTGCGGATCCGTTCTGCAACTTCATCTACAATATCTTCCAATTGCGTGTATTGTTCCTCAAAGAACTTGTGTTTGTTGTAAAAATCCGGTCCTTCTACATTCCAATGTGCCTTGCGGGTTTTGGTGTATAAAACGTACTCATCAGCAAGAATTTTGCTTAATGAATGTGCCACCTCTGCGAGGTTTTCTGCGCTGATTCCAATTTTAGCTTCCATGTTTTTGTGATTTTGATGTTATTTATTAGTTAAAAAAATTGTTCAATATGTAATGATCTATTGATAATGTTCCTGGTCCGATGAGCCATAAAAAAAGCATGGCGAGGGTGTACATATAGGGTACATCACGTACTTCTATCGAATCTTTACGGTGCACTACAAAATAACCGATTGCCGTTACCCCTATTGAAGGCAGCAGGAAAAGCCTGGTTCCGAACCCTATTGCAACCAGAAATGGCACAATGGTATCAGAAAAAGTAGCCACAAGCCCATTCAGTTTATCTGGTAAACCCAGCGGATTGGGAACATGTTCTTTTTCTCCGTTTTGTACACGGAATTTTTTCATTCCATGAACCCTGAAAAGTTCAAGCATGAGCAACACCCTGAAAATTAGTACGGCCCAATTGTTTATGTCTGACCCTAAGTCAGAATAAAGCAGGTATTTGATGATATTTTCCATAATTTAAAAAGCAAAACATGAGCAACCCAGTGCGCCCCAAAAAGCGGTATAGTTGTTTACAGGTAGGTTACTGGTTCTTACTGCATCGTGGTTATGGTTATGCACGTTACAACTGCCTACACACGAGTGCACCATGGCTAAAACAGCATCGGTTCCGTTCGCTCCTTTTGTTTTTCCCTGCTGATTTGTTTTGTGGGTAGCTGCTGAATAATAGCCGTTGTAACTGTTTATTGGCGACCAATCGGGCAGAATTGGAATTTTTGGCGGCGAAAAAGGCGAAAAATCTCCTTTTGCATACACAATTTTACCATCAACAATGGTTAAATCAGATTCGATACTTTTGATCTGATCATCAGCCACTTCGAAATAATCGTGGTTAAGTACGGCTAAATCGGCCAGCATGCCCACTTCGATATCACCTTTCTTTTGCTGTTCGTTGGAAAACCATGCGCTGCCCCGGGTATAAAGTTCTAAAGCGGTTGCTCTTGAGAGAACAGTTTCTTCATTGTATATTTTTAAGCCACCAACTGTTTTACCAGCGGTTAGCCAAAACATCGAAACCCATGGATTGTAACTGCTTACCCGGGTAGCATCAGAACCACCACCTACAGGAACTTCCATTTCGAGCATCTTTTTAACCGGCGGTGTTTGCAATGCCGCTTTAGCACCGTAACGTTCGGTAAAATATTCGCCCTGATAAGCCATTCTACTTTGAATTGCGATACCTCCACCCAACGCCTTTACACGTTCGATATTCCGCTCATCAATGGTTTCGGCATGGTCGAATATCCAAGGCAAGCCTGCAAAAGGGATATCCCGGTTTACTTTTTCAAAAACATTTAAAAAACGGCCAATGCTTTCGTTATAGGTAGCATGCAATCTGAACGGCCATCTTTTCTCCACCAGTAAACGCACTACACGCTCAAGTTCGGGTTCCATATTATCAGAAAGATCGGGCCTTGGCTGAAGAAAATCTTCAAAATCAGCTGCAGAAAAAACAAGCATTTCGCCTGCTCCGTTATGACGGTACATGTCATCACCTTGGTAAAGTTTTACCGAGCTGGTCCAGTTGTCAAAATCTTCAAATTCCTGTTTTGGGCGTTGGGTAAATAAATTATAGGCAATTCGAACGGTGAGTTGCTTTTGTTCGTTGAGTTCGTTTACTACCTTATAATCATCAGGAAAATTTTGAAAACCACCCCCTGCATCAATTACACTGGTAATACCAAAGCGGTTTAGCTCCGTCATAAAATGACGCGTAGAATTTACCTGGTGTTCGTACGATAGTTTCGGTCCTTTGGCCAAAGTTGAGTATAAAATCATGGCATTGGGGCTGGCGATAATTAATCCGGTAGGTTCGCCATTTGCGTCTCTCTGGATTTCGCCACCCGGAGGCGCAGGCGTATCTTTTGTATAGCCAACTGCTTTAAGGGCAGCGCGGTTCATAAAAGCACGGTCGTATAAATGAAGGATAAAAACCGGGGTTTCGGGTGCTATGGCATTTATTTCTTCCAGCGTTGGCATTCTTCTTTCTGCAAATTGAAATTCAGACCAACCTCCTACCACGCGTACCCATTGAGGCGAAGGGGTAATATCTACCTGCCTCTTTAAGCATCCTGAGTGCATCGGCAAGTGATGGCACGCCATCCCAACGCAATTCGAGGTTGAAGTTTAACCCACCACGGATTAAATGGATATGCGAATCGTTTATACCAGGTACCACACGTTTTTTTCCAAGATCGATCAGCCTGGTTTCTGAACCTGAAAAAGCCATTACATCTGCATCGGTACCCACGGCAACAAACTTTCCGTCTTTAATGGCAACCGCAGTTATTTCACTTGTATGTTTGGCAATGGTATGTATTTTACCATTGAATAAAATCATGTCTGCACTCATCGTGTTCATCAGTTTTATGGTGATTAATTTTTAATTGCTGCAATGGCTTCCTGAATTCCTTCTCCCGCTGTGGTAAAAAATGCCGGACCTGCAAGTAGAATTACCTTTGTGATGGGTTTAATAGCAGTCATTTTCTTTTCTTTTAACCAAACCTGGGTACGGTACGCTTCGAAAATACCTTTTACCACATTGCCTGCAACCAAAGCTGTTGGCGAATCAATTCCGGCGTCTTTTAAATCGCTTGCGAAAGCAAAATTGTTAACACCAAGTTTTAATGCCTCTCTCATCGCCACGCTGCCTACGCCTGTCATAAGTTCTGGTGTAAATTTGCTGCGATCACCCAAACCGATTAAAAGCAAATGTTTGCCACCAATTATGCCTTTTGGGGGCGTTATTAGTAATGTTTCGTTGGCGTAACCAAGAAATTTACCACTCTTACGGATTTCAGTTAATAAACCTTTGGTATCCTGATCTAAATGTACCAAACCGTTTAAAGCTGGTGGCAGCGCTGGGGGCGAATTAAAAATATCACCTTCAGTGTATTCGAAAACACAAGCTACCTGTAATTCGCTAACCTGCGCTGAAGGACCTTGAACTACGCCTTCGATTGCAATTCCATCTACTGTTCCCCATACTTTTGAGGTTCCAATTGCGGTTGTTGTGCTCTGTGCAAAAGTTGTTCCTGCTACAAATACACAAAATATAGTTATAGCTACCCTAATGCTTCTAAAAGCAGATTTTGATTGTTTTGTGAAGTTATTTTTCATTTTCTTTTATTTAAAATTTGTATGATACTTGTGCATTAAAAAACTTTGAGTTATCGTTGAGTGGTACGAGATCTTTAATAAAGCCACCTACCTTAAAATATTGCCCTCCGCAGCTGAATGAAAGATGATTATTGAATTTATAATCTGCACTGAGCAAATAAGTTGTACCAATAAAGCGGTGGTTTGAAAGTGAGCCTGCTGTGTTAAAATTTCCGCTTGGGCGATAAATCCCATCATTTAAGGAGTATCTCCAGTTGAAAACAACATCTGCCTGTGCACTTAATTTATCGGTTAGGTTAAGGGTTAGGTATGGGTGCAGATCGATTAAATTGGAAGGCCCGATGAGTGGGTTGAATCCAAAATAACCTCCCTTTGGATATAAAGGATTAAAAGTTTGAAGCTTTCCATCGCCAGCTTTTTTATCTCCGGAGATGTAATCATTACGCAGGTTTAAAGAAGGTTTAAATTTGATTTCTTCAAAAGTATAGCCAAACTCAATGGCCATTGTCCAGGCATTGATATATCCATTTCCAAACTTTCCAAACTGGTAGGCCGCTTCCAGGTTATAAATAAAGCCACCTCCACCTTTCCAATAACGTGTAGCCAGGGTATGCCTGATTTCTTTTTCAATACCTTCTTCAAATTCGGCATTATCACGCCTGATACCTAAATAATAAAAATCGAAGTTTCCACCTTGCTGGATATTTAAATTTGAATATGCTCCCCAAAGGTTGGCCTGGTGGTTTGTATGGTTATCGAATACGCCGAAATTAACTTCATCAGCCGCCAGCACAAATGCATCCACAGTAAAACGCGGTGTTTTATACATCAGTTTGGCCCCTGTAAAATACTGGCGCACCGTTGTACCCTCGCGAACAGATATTAGCCTGCCCGAACCATAATTAATCTCCTGCCTGCCTACCCTAATGGCTAATTTTTGTGTAGAATCTTTAAGAATCCTGTATTCTGCAAATAAATTTTGTACCGCAAGCTGATCTTCATCAACCGGAGATGGTCCGTATTTACTGCCATTTTCGAGGGCACTGTTTACCTGGGCGAAAAAACGCAATCTTGTACCAATATTTAAATCGGTATAAAGCGAGTACCTTTGCAGAAATGAGTGGTTATAACCCTGGCTTTTAATCCAGTCTTCATTTATTTCGCCCCCATATTCGGCTCTTAATTCGCCACCAAAACTGAAGTAAACTTTTTTACTGGCAGAAAGCGGCAGGAATTTTAATGTATTGTAGAAATTCCTGTCCGAATCTTTCAGATTGCTATAATCCTCATCGTAGCGCATTAATTTAATGCTCTGGGCAAATGCAGTTGCTGTTGATAAGCAAAAACAAATAGCCAAAATAAATGCCAAATGGGGATAATTGGTTCTCATTTTTATTGTAAATGAGGATTAATGTTTTAACATTTTGTGTGCGTACTGAATGCCAAGACCATAACCCGCACCATATTTTTTCATCAATGTAGTTACAGGCTCATAGGTTTCTGTTCTTGCCCAATCTCTCTGCAATTCGAGCAGATATTGAACCGATGTTACTGGTTTTACCCCTGCATGTACCATTCGCTGTACTGCACGTTCATGTGCCTCATTGCTTACATCGCCACAGGCATCGGTAATTACGAAAACATCAAAACCTTCTGATAAAGCAGATAATGCCGGACCAACGATACAAACGCCTGTCCAAAGACCAGCCAATACAAGTTTCTTTTTTCCTGTTCCGGTAATTGCTTTGTAAGCAGGTTCATCCTCCCAGGTATTCATCGAAGTTCTATCAATATAATTTGAAGTGGCCTGAGGATAAAATTCTTCAACTTCCGGAAAAACTGGTCCTGAAAAAGATTCTTCAGCAACGGTGGTTACAATGGTTGGTATATTAAAAATTTTAGATGCACCGCAAATAATGGCTACATTGGTACGGAGTTCGGTAATGGCAATGCTCTTTGTTGCAAAAGCCATTTGTCCTTCAAAATCAATTAATACTAAGGCGTGGTTTTCTGGGGATAATAAGTCTGGTGATGGTTTCATAATTATAATATTTTTTGTTTCTATCCTCTTTCCAAGAAACATACCATCAGTTAAGATATTATATATCAATTATTTACAATTAAAAAGCTAGTTTACAATTAACTATATATCGTTGATTTACGAATTTTGAGTTTTTTAACAACACGGGTGCTGAGGAAAATAGTTCCACTACTTCGTCTTCCTGAATTTATTTCAGGATCTGTTCACTTGTACTGATAGATGATGAAATAAGTTCAGCAGGACGACTCGCTGTGAATGACTAAAACAAGTTCAGAAGGACGACTTGGTGTGGTGGTTTTTACCACAGAGAACACAAAGGAAAACACGGAGCTGGGTAATTAGAATCTTCTTCCGTCACATCGTCTTCCTGAATTTATTTCAGGATTTGTTTTTGCGTGGATAAGATGCTGAAACGAGTTCAGCAGGACGACTCGCTGTGAATAACTGAAATAAGTTGAGCAGGACGACTTGGTGTGGTGGTTTTTACCACAGAGAACACAAAGGAAAACACGAAGCTGGGTAATTAGAGTCTTCTTCCCTCACGCCGTCTTCCTGAATTTATTTCAGGATCTGTTCATTTGTGTTGATAGATGCTGAAACGAGTTCAGCAGGACGATACATGTGTAGTAATTAAAACAAGTTCAGCAGGACGACTTGGTTTGTTGGTTTTTACCACAGAGAACACAAAGGAAAACACGAAGCTGGGTAATTAGAGTTTTCTTCCGTCACACCGTCATCCTGAATTTATTTCAGGATCTGTTCATTTGTGTTGATAGATGCTTAAACGAGTTCAGCAGGACGACTTGGTATTTTGGTTTTTACCACAGAGAACACGGAGCTGAATA
Source organism: Pedobacter sp. AC402 (assembly GCF_979252805.1). NCBI lineage: Bacteria > Pseudomonadati > Bacteroidota > Sphingobacteriia > Sphingobacteriales > Sphingobacteriaceae > Pedobacter > Pedobacter sp. AC402. The sequence continues at coordinate 500,873 of NZ_CEEDAI010000007.1, forward strand.
ATTAGAAGCTTCTTCCGTCACATCGTCTTCCTGAATTTATTTCAGGATCTTTTTTTGTGTAGATAAGATGCTGAAACAAGTTCAGCAGGACGACTCGCTGTGAATGACAGAAACAAGTTGAGCAGGACGAAATATGGGTGATAAAATCTCGGAAATCTGCCCGAGAAAACAATACTTATAACGAAATAATACAAAAAATATAAATCATAATAAACAACCATAACTTGCTAAAAGTCAAAAACAAAATAAACTTCCTCACGAAATTTCGTTACACATTTAACACACCAGTAATCATTAATTAAAATTATAAACCTTACTTTAGCAGCATGGAAAGCAAGGGCAATTTATCTGAAGTTCAAAATCAAGAACATGCCGGCGTAAGTTTTGATGAAGCGTCCTCTCTTGAAAATGAAAATGCACTTCTGAAAAAAAAGCTTGAGCAAAAAGAAAGAGAAAATGCAGTGCTGTTATCGTTAAGCAATTCAATAGCTTCCATTCGCAATAAGCTTGATCTTTTTGAAGTGATTGACCAAAAGCTTAAAAAACTCTTCGATTTCAATGATTTTGTAATCTGTTTGATCAATGAAGACCGGAAATCCCATAGTGCTTTTATCTATAACCAAAAAGAAGATTTCCTTAAAACAGCAGGTGTAGCGCCAGAAGCTTCTAAGAAATATACACTTGATGATGGCATGTGCAGGGCAATGATTTCATCAGAAAAACCAATCGTTTTTAACGTAAAAAATGTTTTGACCTGGGATGATGCACCTGCCTGGCTGGAATTTTGGCACAATAAAGGCATTAAAGAAATGATCGGACTTAAAATGGTCGATCGATCGGGATGCATTGGTTTCTTTTACCTCTACACTAAAAATATAAATTCTTTATCCAACATCTATTTTGATTTACTTCACGGTATTTCGTTACAAATTTCAATCGCAATATCGAACATTATCGCAAACGAAAAAATCGAGCGGCAACTAGTAGAAATCAATGCATACAAAGAGAAATTAGAAGGCGAAAAAAGTTACCTGAAGGAAGAAATTCAACACAAATACAACCATTCAGAAATTATTGGTCAGAGCCAGCAAATAAAAGGAATTTTTCACCTCATTGATCATGTAGCGACTACTGATAGCACAGTGCTCATTATTGGAGAAACCGGAACCGGAAAGGAACTGATAGCAAGGGCATTACACAACGCCTCACTACGGAAAAAGGAATTGATGGTAAAAATTAATTGCGCTGCAATTCCCACAGGTTTGGCTGAAAGTGAACTTTTTGGACATGAAAAAGGCAGTTTTACAGGCGCAACAGAGCGGCGGATCGGGAAGTTTGAGCTGGCCCATAACGGAACACTTTTTTTGGATGAAATAGGCGAACTTCCGCTTGATCTCCAGGTGAAGTTGTTAAGGGCCTTGCAGGAAAAGGAAATTGAAAGAATTGGCGGTAAAACCGTAATTAAAACAAATGTTAGAATTATTGCTGCAACCAACAGAAACCTTTTAAAAGAAGTAGAAAAAGGGAATTTTAGAAGCGACTTATATTACAGATTAAATGTATTCCCCATTTCTATTCCGCCACTGAGAGAGCGATTGGACGATATCCCAAACCTGGCAGGATTTTTTATTGAGCGCATTTCGAAAAAAACAGGTCGCCAGGTAAATTCTATTTCAAAAAGTGCCTTAAACAAACTAATGCTTTACCCCTGGCCGGGCAATGTGAGGGAGCTTGAGCACCTGATAGAACGGAGCATATTGTTAACATCGGGCAACGTGTTAAAGGAAATACATTTACCCAAAATAGATCGGAATGAAGCCATAAACAATACTGAGGAGCAAAAGATCAAGAGTATCCACGAAAACGAACGCGACCATATTTTATCAATACTAAAACGCTGTAAAGGTAAAATCTCCGGTGTTGGTGGTGCTGCAGAAATCTTAAATATTCCTGCTACTACCCTAAACTCAAAAATTAAAAAATTTAAAATTACAAGAGAACATATTCTGAATAAGTAAAATTGATGATTGATTTAAAAAAACTGCTTAAATATACGATTGCAAGAAAAAGCATCAATAAACTTGTGCTGCTTTTTGCTATGTTCGGAATTTTTAGTTTAATCCTCATCAAAAGCAAAAATACCTCAGCCCGAATCCAGTTAAACAATTCAAATACAGATTCTTTAGAAACATTAAAAACACTTCTTGCTGAGTCTAAACCCGATACGAACAGGGTAAAATACTTTTTAAGTCTTGCCAGCCATTATATCAGGCAAAAAGGCAATAATCCTAAAAATTTGGCAAGCGCTTCATTGTACCTGAGAAATGCATTAAATCTATCCGAAAAAATTATTTCCGCAAATTGGGAATACCGCAGTTGGATGATGTACGGCCGGTTTTACAATAAAAAACATTTTAGGGTGCAACAGGCTTTGGCCTATGAAAAAGCAATTTCTATAGCAAAAGCAATCAAAAACAAACAATTTGAGGCGAACGCCTGGTACACCTATTATATTAATGTGCCGGATACGGTTTCGGATTACAAAAACAAATCATTTTACAACCGTGCCGCCAATGCACATGCTTTATATAAGGAAATCGGCACTTCTTTTGACGAGAAAATACAGAGAGGCAACAGTTTTAAAGGCTATGGCCGATTTTCATTTAGAGGAAGAAAAGTTTGATCTGTCGATAAAAGAACTATTTGAGGTTATTGCACTGGATAGAAAGTTTAAACTGCCCGATTTGCCAATGGCTTATGATTTACTTTCTGCAGTTTACGAAAGAAAGGGAGAATTAAGTAAGGCACTAAATTGCGCTTTGCTAAGCGTAAAAATTGCCCAAAACAATCACGAAGATGTGCTTGATACGTATTTAAACCGCGTTGGTTCTGCTTACGAAGCCATGGGCAAAACAAAAGAAAGCATTGCCTGGTACAGTAAAACCCTTAACAATCAGGAAAAAAATGATCCTTACCGGTTTGTTACCGCCTATTCTATTACCAGCCAGATGATTAAACTGGGGCAGGCAAAAAAAGCATTATCCATACTGGAAAGAACTTGGAAGGAAGTTAATAATCCTTCAAGCGGCCACGAATATTTTATGTTTCTGGCATTTGGCGAATGTTACTCGGCATTAAAAAAATACGATCTCGCTAAAAAGTACTTCGATCAACTGCTTGTAGATGGCACCTTAAAAAACTACTCCAATACTTTTCAAACTTCTGTATTCTTCTCCATAAGCGAATTTTACTTTGCACAGAACAAATACCAACTTGCCTTACAATTTGCCGAAAAGGCTCGCGAAAACCAAATCAGCATGACGTTGCCGAGGCAGATCCGTTTAAATGAAATTCTTTACAAAATTGATTTATCTACAAAGCATCCGGCAGAAGCAATTACCCACCTCCAAACTTTTCACAAGCTTAGGGATTCCATGCTTAGTCAGGAAAATTTAAATACCATTGAGCGTTTACAGGTAGAGTTTCAGGCCTCGCAAAAAGAAAATGAAAATGAAATTCTGCGTAAAAAATCACAATTGCAGAGCCAGGAGCTTAACCGCATTCAACTGATAAAAAATGCTACAGTTGTTGGTCTCGCCTTTTTAACCGTTTTAATCCTCCTCATTTATGGCAGGTTTAGGTTGAAAAAGAAACTTCATGATACATTGGTGAAGAAAAAAGCAGATATAGACCTCGCCTATGCAGCACTTGAAGTTAATGTGCAACAAAAAACAAACTGATTGAAGAAAAAGAAAGCTTAATTAAGGAAGTGCACCACCGGGTTAAAAACAACCTTCAGCTTACCATGAGTCTTGTTAAACAGCCAGAGCTATTACCTTGAAGATGTTTCGGCAATTGAAGCCATAAAAGAGAGCCAGCACCGGCTTAAAAGCATCGCATTAATTCATCAAAAGCTTTATCAAACAGATAATGTCTCCACGATCAATATTCAGCCGTATATTATGGAATTGGTTGAGTATTTAAAAGAAAGCCTTTCGGATGATAAAAGGTTAAATTTTGAATTGGATATTTTAAACCTCGAACTGGATATTACAAAAGCAGTACCGATGGGTTTGATTATTAACGAGGCCATTACCAATATTTTTAAATATGCATTTCCAAACACAACTGGCGGACAGATTTCGGTTAGTTTAAAAAAGTACCAGGAAACACAATATAAATTATCAATAAAAGATAATGGAATTGGTTTAGCACCTGATTTTGACTATGAACAAAGCCGTACGCTGGGCCTTACCTTAATGAAAGGCCTAAGTGCGCAAATTGATGGTATTTTTAACATGGAAGATAATAACGGTGTATTGGTAAGCCTGATTTTTGCAAACACACCGGAAGACTTATTATTATCGAATGATTAAATGAAGATGAAGACTGAAAAAATTCTAATTGTTGAAGATGAGTTTATTGTAGCCCACGATCTGCAAATGATTTTAGAACGTGCCGGATATACCGTTGCAGGCATTGCCGATTCAGTAAAAAGTGCACAGGCCATACTCGAAAAACAATCGGTAGATCTTGTTCTTTTGGATATTTACCTAAAAGGCAGGCTTACCGGAATTGATTTGGCACAGCAGCTGATGAAAAGCCAGATTCCTTTCATTTATATTTCGGCAAACTCGAACGAAAAAGTATTGGAGGCGGCAAAATCTACCGCACCTTATGGGTTTATTGTTAAACCCTATCGGGATCGTGACGTTTTAATGAGCATAGATATTGCCAGGTACCGAAAGGAAAACAACAACAACATGAAAATGAGCAGCGAGCTTTTTATGCGCGATTTTATTGTTGATATTTCCTTAAAATCGTTAACCTGGCAAAAGAAAATTTTGTCGATTGCACGCGCTTTTCAGCCCTATATTCCATTTGATTTTATCGCACTTTCGGGCATTGGAAAAGATAAAAAGCGGTACAGCGAAATTGGAATTACCAGAAAAAATTTCGATTTATATGATTTATTTACTGTAAACGAATTTTTAACCTACACGGGTTTAAGCAGGGCCGAATACAACAAAATTAACCAGCTGGTGCCACAAACCACAGCCGATGCCATTTATATCGGCGATGATTTTGAAGCGGTAAAAAAAGCTGCCGCGATGAAAAATTTAATTGCCACCACCTATCACCTTCATTCCAATCTGGTAAAAACATTTCACCTCGAAAATGGCGATCAGATCAGTTTCTCATTTTACAGCAGAACAGAAAACATTTACCATCAGGCACATATGGAAATGCTTAATTTCTTATCAGGCACACTGGCAAAAAAACTGGTACATATCATCGAACTTGAAAAAGCCGGAATAGAACCTGTTTCACATAAAGAAAGCGATCATAACCCACTGGCAAAAAAAGATTTCGAAAACATTATTGGCAAAAGCACGGCCTTATTGAGCGTTTTAGATAAGATAAAAATCGTTGCTCCAACGGATACATCGGTATTAATTACCGGAGAAAGCGGAACAGGAAAAGAAGAAATTGCAAAAAGCCTGCACCGCTTATCACACAGAAATACAAAACCCATGGTGGCGGTAAATTGTGCTGCATTACCAGGCGATTTAATTGAATCTATTTTATTTGGGCACGAAAAAGGAGCTTTTACAGGTGCAATTGATACCAGAATAGGGAAATTTGAAGAGGCCAATGGCGGCACCATCTTTTTAGATGAAATTGGTGAAATGCCGTTCGATCTTCAGGCAAAACTGCTTAGGGCATTGCAAGAAAAGGAAATTGAGCGCATTGGTGGTAAAGCTCCCATTGCGGTTGATTTACGGATAATTGCAGCCACCAACCTCAATTTAGAAAAAGAGATTGCCAAAGGGAGGTTCAGACTTGACCTTTTCTACCGACTCAATGTTTTTCCGATACAGGCTCCTCCACTCCGGCAGCGTAAAACAGACATTCCGGTATTGGCCGATTTTTTTGCGCAGAAACACGCTAAAGCCATTGGAAAAAGTGTGCCGCAAATAACGCTCGATTTTATGGATAAACTTATGCTATATGATTGGCCGGGTAACATCCGTGAGCTGGAACATGTTATGCTTCGGAGCATCCTCCTCTCTTCAAACGGCAAACTCGATCCATCTGTGCTCGAACCCGGAATTAAAAATGATGATGTTACTTCGCAAAGTGGAATAAAATCAATCAGCGAAAACGAAAGAGATCACATTATCAGGGTATTAGAACTCTGTAAAGGCAAGGTTGCCGGCAGCGGTGGCGCAGCCGAACTATTGGGCATCCCGGCAACCACATTAAATTCAAAAATAAAAAAACTCAATATTCAACGCTCATGATATTTAGTAAATCGACGATATATCATCAATTCTAAAATATAGTAAAGCAAATAAAGTGCTGATAAACAAAAGCTTAGTATATGGTATTTTTCTTGATTTGATGAGACCATGTTAACCTCCACAAACCTTAATTGTGGGTTTATTCTTACGCTCGCTGAAATTGAACATGAAACAGAAGATCTTAATTGTAGAAGATGAATTTATTGTAGCCAACGATCTGCGGATTATGCTCGAAAAAGCTGGTTATAAAGTGTGTGGGATTGCACCATCGGTAGTAAAGGCTCTTGAATTAATCGCAACAAAAGAACCCGACTGGATTTTGCTTGATATTTTTTTGCAGGGTGATAAAACAGGAATCGATTTAGCTGGTGAACTTACCAAAATGGGCATTCCTTTTATTTATATCTCTGCAAACACCAACCAGGGGATTTTGGAAGCCGCAAAAGCAACCCTGCCCTATGGCTTTCTGGTTAAACCGTTCCGCGAGAAAGACTTGATGGTGATGCTGGACATTGCCCGCTACAGGCATGAACAAAACCAGAAATACAATCACCATGCAGAGCCATCGCTACAAAACCAAATCGAACATATTGCCGAAAAGCAAGAATCTGGCTCAGAAAGGCTGAAACAAATCAGCACCGTTTTGCACCCTGTGGTACCTTTTGATTTTTTGTGGATTACCCGATCAACACCGCGTACCACAACGAAAGATGTATACATCAGCCGCAGCGCGGAGGGTAAATTCAACATCCTGAATACCGATGCCTTATTAAAAGAAACCGGTATTTCTGGTCGGGATTTTAAGGCATGGAACAGCAATGCGATTATTTATAATGGAAAATCGATTTTTAACGGTTACGATTTTCGAAAATTGAGAATGGAAAGTTTGTACATCCAGGCACTTTCTAATCATTACAATCTTGAATCGGCCTTAATTACCGAAATTGAAAGGGATGGCGAAGTGTTTCAGTTCGTTTTCTTTAATAAACTTTCAGATATTTATACCAAAGTGCATTCGGGCATAATTAATCAGTTCAAAAAAAGCCTTGAGCTCGTTTTAGATAAAATCATTTTAAGTAAGGATAGTGTTGCAGAAGCTCCTGTGATAACCGCACCAGCAGTTGAAAAAAACATTATTAAAAAGGAGCAGGCAATAGAAAAGCCTAAAGATTTTAATGGCATTATCGGGAACAGCAGTTTACTGCATGCCGCTTTTAAAAAGCTGGAGCTGGTGGCACCTGATGACACTTCGGTGCTTATTTTGGGCGAAAGTGGTACAGGAAAAGAAAAAATAGCACAAACCATTCATAAATTATCTCCGCGGAAAAACAAACCACTGGTTACCGTAAACTGTGCGGCATTGCCTTTAACATTAATAGAATCGGAACTTTTTGGACATGAAAAAGGTTCATTTACAGGTGCTAACGATAAACGTATCGGTAAATTTGAACAGGCCGACGGAGGTTCGATTTTTCTTGATGAGATTGGAGAACTTCCTTTAGAAGCACAGGTAAAACTTTTAAGGGTACTGCAAGAAAAAGAAATTGAACGTTTGGGCGGAAATTACACCAAGAAAATAAACGTCAGGATTATTACGGCCACCAACAGAAACCTGGAGAAAGAAGTTGCAGAAGGCCGTTTCCGCCTGGATTTATATTATAGATTGAATGTTTTTCCGATTGAATTACCTTCTTTACGTGATAGAAAAGAGGATATACCTGCTTTAGTTGCTTATTTTATTGATAAATATGGCAAAAAAGGATCTTCATCGGTTACTGCGATAGCTGCTGATGCGCTGAATGAACTGCAGGATTACGACTGGCCGGGAAATATCAGGGAACTGGAACACCTCATTGAAAGAACCATGCTGCCTCACAGAAGGAGATACAATAACCAAAGTTGAACTTCCTAATATTACTGCTGCCACTAACTTTGCCGAAGGAGACCATTTTAAAGTTAAAACCATGGAAGAGATGGAAAGGGAACACATTATGAGCATTTTAAAAATGTGTAAAGGCAAAATATTTGGTCCGGGTGGTGCTGCAGAAATTCTTAACATTCCCTCAACAACCTTAAATTCAAAAATTAAAAAATTGGGAATAAAATTCGAATATGTTAAATAACAGTTTAAGGCTGAATGTATATATTTTAATTTCAGACATCTACACAGGTAATTGATGTGGAATAAAAGAGAATTATGTTGAAGTATCTGAAAATATTTCCGATATTATTTTTACTTAGTTTGCCGCTCCAAAAGCTGTTTGCGCAAACTGAGCTGAAATATTCTTTACCAGAACTTCATCAATTACTAAAAAACAGCAAAACAGCAGAAGAACGGATTGCTTACAACAACCGCATCAGCAATTTTTACGCAAACAATAAAATTTTCAGTAAAAAAAATATCGACAGTGCCATCTATTTCGCAAATATTGCACAAAAAGAAAGTTCAGCTCAGCTTACAGGTAAATTATACGGCCAAAGCCAGTTAAGCCTGATAAAAGCAAAGTTAAAACTTAACGATGTTGGTTTTATTTTAACTCAACTAAAGCCGCAGCGGCAAGACACAAAAATTGAGTTTTTAATTGAAACAGGGTCTTATTACCTCTATAAAGCCAAAGAAGAAAAAAGTGACCTGGACAGTGCTATGCTTTTCCTTAACCAGGCATTACAGCGCTCAAAAACCCTCACCTTACCTAAACTTGAGCATTTAGCAGAGTTTTATATTTGTGATGTGTACCGGGAACGGGGCGAAAATTTACGTGCTCAGATTGCTTTTACAACATTAATCGACAAATGTAAAAAAGCGGGCGATGATGAAACCGCAGCAGCCGCAAGTTCCAGATGGGGAGATCACCTGCCCTTTTCGCAGCAAAAATTAGCTTATTATCAAGCTGCCGCTAGGTTGTACCAACAGAGTGGCAATGTACAGGAATATATAGGTATGCAAAAAGCCATTGCAGATGTTCAGTTAAATATGGGCGATTTACAGAGTGCAGAAAAAGGCTTATTATCCGTACTTGCTCAATATAAAAATTTACGCTACAAAAACCTGCAGTTTACTTACGATCTACTTTCGGTTGTGTACAGGCTGCAGGGTAAATTAAAAGAGTCGTTATCCAATTCGCTCCTGGCCATCAGGTACATGCAACTTACAGGAAGCGATGCAGCTAAAGGTTATTTTTTAAACAACCTGGGCAGTGCCTATGCCGAATTGGGCAATACACCAGAAAGTGTTAAAGCTTACCAGCAATCGCTTGAGGCCATGCAGTTTCAGAGTGCCGAAGCCAGGCTTACCAGTTTAAAAATGCTGGCCGATGGCTTGATTAGAGAAGGGCACTATCGTGAAGTGTTATCGCTCACTAAAATTTACGAGGCCGACAGCAAAACACCACTTGCAAAAGTAATACTGGCTACCGTAAAAGGCAATGTATACCAAAGCTTAAAACGGTATGATATTGCCGAAAAATACTACCTGCAAATGATCGATTGGGAATCGAAAATGCAATCCAATCTTTTTCATTCAGCCGAAAGCTTTTATACCATAGCCCAATTTTACGCCTCACGAAACAACTTTGCAAAATCAAAGTATTATTACGAAAAGGTACTGGCATTGCCCAAAGGTGTTACCCCATTATCGAGTATCAGAAATATTTATTATAATTTATACCAGGCCGATTCTGCCCAAAATAACCTCAAAGCAGCCATTGAGCATTATAAAAGTTATAAACAGATAAACGATTCGTTACTTAAGGCAAAGGAGCAGCCGCGATATGCAGGAGTTGCTCATTCAATACAAAGCCAACCAAAAAGAGCAAGACAATGAGCTTTTACGTAAAGAAAGTACTTTACAACACAATAAATTACAAAGGGCAGAATGGTTAACCAAGGTAACCGTTATTGGCCTTTTAGCACTTTTGGTAATTGTGGCGCTTTCGTTATACGGCTTTAGTAACCGGCAGAAAGCTAACCGTTTACTGGTATCGCATCAGCATGAAATTGAATTTAAAAATGAATCGTTACAACACCTGATTGATAAGCAAGCCAAATTATTACTGGAAAAAGAATGGTTGATTAAAGAAATTCACCATCGGATAAAAAATAACTTACAGGTAATTACCAGTTTACTGAACGCACAAAGCAACTACCTGCAAAACGACGCAGCTTTGGCAGCAATTAAAGATAGCCAGAACAGGATTCAATCCATTTCACTTATCCATCAAAAACTTTTCCAGTCTGATCATGTGGCCTCAATCAACATACACAGCTACATTGTGGATTTAATGAAGTTTTTATGCGATACCTTTCATGTAAATCAAAAAATAAAATTCGAATTCGACGTGCCGGAAATTGAATTGGATATCATACAGGCCATGCCACTGGGGCTGATTATTAATGAGGCCATAACAAACATTATTAAATATGCCTTTCCAAATAATGCCGAAGGAAAGGTTTTAATTTCGCTATCCGATTTAAACAACGGCCATTACCATTTCAGCATAGAAGATAATGGAATTGGTTTGGCAAACTACCATGAAGATGAAAATGCCTCGAGTTTGGGCATTACACTGATTAAAGGTTTAGGCGGTCAGCTGGGCGGTGAAGTGAGTATAACCTCCGATGCTGGCGTTAAAATCAGTCTCGATTTTCCTGCTTTAATTAACAATTAAACAAATACTTTGCTTTAATTAAATTAACCCAATTTTTGGTGTGGAACTTTCGTATCCGATAAGTCAATCTGCATTTCTTGCTTCCTGATTACTTCATCACTAAACTGTTTTTCTTTCCGTATTTTATGCAGTTCCTGTCTTTGAATATGATAGATATCTTTTAAAATATGGTTGTAAATTTCCATCTCTGCACTTTCTATGGCTTCGCACTCCATCGATTCTAACCGCCTGGCTGCGTGGTTTAAACTGTTTTCCAACTCATTTTTTAAACCATTTATCAAGCCATTCCCTTCAATTTCAACGGCGTAATTTTCTTTCAGCCTTTTTAATGATACGCTTAACAAGCGTTGTTTAATGCTGGCTTCTTGCTGTTCATCAGGCACCAATGGATCAATTTCATAAATATTAATTGCCTTGATGATATAAGGCAACGTAAGGCCCTGAAAAACCAGGGTTACCAAAATAACTACAAAAGTGATGAAGATAATTAAGTTTCGATGCGGAAAATTAATGTTTGCCGCAGTGGTAATGGGCAATGAGAGTGCCGCCGCCAAAGAAACTACACCCCGCATACCAGCCCAGCCGATAATTAACGGTCCTTTCCAACCCGGATGGGCTTCACTCTTTCTTACCTTTGCCGATAACCACCTTGGAATAAACGCAACAGGGTAAATCCACGCAATACGCAGCACAATTACCAGGGCACTGATAACCAAACCATAAGCAGAAGCTTCCCAAAGGGAATACCCCTCTAAACCAGCCATAATGATGGGTAACGCTAACCCGATTAATATAAATACAAGCGCATTAAGGATCACCGTTAATGTTGCCCATACATTAATGGCCTGTAAACGGCTCTGGCCATCTACAAAAATCTCGTGCGAACGGTATGATAAAAACAAACCTCCACTAACTACAGCCATTACCCCCGAAAAATGAGAAACTGCTCGGCAGCCAGATACATGAAATAAGGAGAAATTAACGTAATTGCGGCATCTATACTCGGTGTAGTAGGTAAAAAACGATGAATCAGATACAGTACATGTGCTACCGCCAAACCGATTACAATGCCCATCACAGTGCTTAAGAAAAAATCGCCTGCTGCATTTGAAAAAGAAAACTGCCCGGTTATTACGGCTGCCAGTGCAAAACGGAGTACAATTAAACTGGATGCATCATTAACCAGGCTTTCACCCTCTAAAATAGTGGTAATTCGCTTTGGAATTTTTATATTTTTTAAAACCGAGGTTGCTGCAATGGCATCAGGCGGGAGAAACCATGCCGCCAAGTAAAAAGCCCATAGCAAGGGTAAAACCCGGAATCATGGATGAGGTTAAAAATGCCACTGCTACTGACGTGATGATAACCAGGCCGAAAGCAAGCAAACTGATTGGCCGGCGCCAACGCCAGAAATCATTCCATGAGGTGTACCAGGCTGCCTCATAAAGCAATGGAGGAAGAAAAATCAGGAATATCATTTCCGGATCGATAGACATTGGCGGGATACCCGGAATATAGCTAATTCCCAGGCCCGCAATTACCAAAAAGATAGGATAAGAAATTTTTACCTTTTGTGCCAGCATAATCAACAGGAAAGCAGCAGAAAGCAAAATAAGAAACTGTAAAAGGGTGTAATGCATGGCTTTTTCTCTTCAAAGAATAAACCACAAATATAATCAACAAACAATCAGTTATTTGACTGCCGGATTTATTAAAACACAAAAAAATTAATGACGATATATCGTGATTTTACACAAAAATATGCCGTTTAGCTATTCTATTAAACCTAAACGAGCAAGCCATCAACACAATTTTTAATGGAGTAAAAAATTAATTATTACTAAATAATGGAAGGCAGATTAAACAATGCAACACCTCAGTAGAAATACATAAAGCAGGTAATTTCATTTTACTAAATCATTACCGTAAATTAACGAAATAAAGCCAATAGAATAATCCACATCCCAATCGTAAACCCCTATATTTCAAACATTTAAAGCAATGGCCCATAATTTGAATAAATGGATTTGTAAAATATCGAGGCTAAGCGGTGATCCAGATGCGGTGATTAGCGAAGCTGCTTTAAATAATTAAAATTTAATCTAAAAAAGCTATGAGTACTATTAAAGTAAAAGACGGAACTGAAATTTATTACAAAGATTGGGGTACAGGACAGCCAATCGTATTTCATCATGGATGGCCATTATCGGGAGATGACTGGGATACACAAATGATGTTTTTCCTTAAACAAGGGTACCGTGTAATTGCACACGATCGCCGTGGACATGGCCGTTCTGGACAAAGTGCAAATGGCAACGATATGGACACTTATGTTGCCGATATTGCAGAGCTTACAGCAGCACTCGATTTAAAAGATGCCATACACATTGGTCACTCAACCGGTGGTGGTGAAGTTATCCGTTATGTGGCAAAACATGGCAAAGGCCGCGTTGCAAAAGCGGTATTAATTAGTGCAGTAACACCAATAATGATTCAAAACGAAAACAATCCGGAAGGCGTGCCAATGTCGATATTTGATGAAATCCGTCAAGGTACCGGTTTTACAAGAGCACAATATTTCTACGATTTTCCTGTGGCATTTTATGGCTGGAACCGCGAAGGTAAAACAGTTCAGGAAGGTATTAAACACAACTGGTGGCGCCAGGGCATGATGGGTTCTGTATTGGCACATTATGAAGGTATTAAAGCATTTTCAGAATCTGATTTTACTGAAGATTTAAAAAGTGTAGAAATTCCGGTATTGGTTTTACATGGTGAAGACGATCAGATTGTTCCTTTTAACCAGGCACCAAGAGCAGCGAAGCTTTTAACAAACGGAAAATTGATTTCTTATCCGGGTTTCCCTCACGGTATGCCAACTACGGAAGCAGAAACGATTAATAAAGATCTTTTAGCGTTTATTAAATCGTAAGTTTTTTTAAACAAAACTGTCATATTGAGCTTGTCGAAATGCCTTGTAAATTGGTTAAAAAGGTCCTTCGGCAGGCTCAGAATGACAGATTACGCTTCATTCGAAATGATGATTTATCGCAATTTATCATTAATTAAGGTGAAAAATCGCTAAAAATCTTGCGTCATTCCCAACTCGATTGGGAATCATAATGCTTTGGTAGGTTGTATTAAAATTCCCCCCTGCGCGGGAAAGACGACCGTTTTTGGAATTTGTGCAATTAAGTTTGTAGAAATGCCTTTATAATATTCAAAAAGGTTCTTCGGCTGGCTCAGGATGACAGATTTGAAAAAAAATTGTGTTAAAAATAAAACATAGGTTGGGTATCCACCACAACCTATGTTTTTACCAAATTTAAATTAGCTTTTAATGAGCATAAACCTCACCTAAGCTTATTATGACCGGTCCACACCGGGTATCTTATCCATAAATGGTTTATGCCGATACTTGATACAAGTACCCCATTTATGTGAACATTTTGTTAGCTAAGCACCTTCCTACCTGGTATTGCCTTCAGTTTTATAATGTACTTTAGGAAAATCTTTTTGCGCCTGTTTAAACTGAAGATCGTACTCAATCGGCCAGCCAAAAGCTTTTTCTGCAACCAATTGTAGGTTAATTCCAGCTGCACCGCTCCAGAAATGAATAAACTCTCCAAAATTTAAATCCCTGATAAAACGTCCGTTTTTATTTTTAGGGAAATTTAAAGCCAGCACTTCGAAATACCTGTTCAATACTTTTCCTTCACCATACTTGCTATAAATAGGAAAGAACCAGTTTTTAAACCACTGCGTACCCGGCCTCGGAAAGTCGTCGTACTGGCTTTGCATCTGCGTAAACACCCTATTGGCTTCATCGGCCATTCCTATATTTTTAAGTACATCATAATTAAAAATCTCCATAAACTTACTATCTCCCCAGAGTACATCAGAAGGCGATCCTTTGGTGCCATGACTGGCACTGGTTACAATATGACCCATCTCATGTATCGGCATGCCAATCTGCTCTCCGCCTGGATTATCCCATTGCCCCAAACCACAATCGATAACGTTACGATAATCATGACTGGCATCAAAAAATGGTGATGGGTGGCCACCACCATAATCTTTACCCATTGCGCGGTGCAAAATCACATACAGTTTCGGATCAGGTCCAAAATTTCCATAATTATGCTTAACATATGCCCAACAATCGGCCATTACCGAAACAGGCCATTTAATGTTTATCGGCATATTTTTATCGTAAAAAACAGCCACATCAGCATTGCTTGCTACCAGTTTAAGCTCTTCATGGTGTTCAAACCAATGTTCTTTCCAAACAGAATCGGGAGTACTTGTGGCTTTATTAAATTGATCCTTAATCTGCGCTTCAGACCTTGAAACCAGTCCCAATAATAAAATTGGGACAAGCACATAAATTATTGTTTTATTCTTATTCATCATTTACATTATTCTTCCATTTTACCAGAGCAAACCTATTTATTCCAGAAAGTAACTTCACTGATGTTGCTGTAATAGGCATCGCCACTGGCTACCTGAATCACTCTGATCCGGATATACCGTATTGCAGGCAAACCATCGGGGAGGCTTACTTTAAATGGTGCCGATCCATCATCTGAACGTTCTACAGTTTTAAGCAAAGTCCACCCTCTTCCTTTAGATTCTGCGGTCCAGCCTGGCGAATTACCTGGCGACTGCGTTTACTGCTCCTGTAAGATTTGCAATTCCCCAGATCTCAAATTTAGTGGGGTTATTGTAGCCGTTGCGCCCGATAATTTCGAACTGTGCGAGGTTGTTTATCTGTTTACCCATATCAAAGGTAAAGTGATGTGGAAGCGGAGTTTGATCGTCACTATGGAAAATATCCGGATAATCTGTTGGTGTTTTATTTCCATTCCACAGTTGAGATAATGTGGTTTCATCCGAATAAGTGCCAACATCATTGGCGAGTTTTAACGGGCGGAAGAGCGATTTATCCACAGGTTATTAAGATGTTGCTCAAAGAATCATAATCTGCTGTATAAAAGGTATCAATTGCCGATTTAACAGGGATATATGCTGATTTAAAATAAATTTTTGTTCCGGTTTTGTAGTCGGCCAGCCTGATCGAATTTTCATCCGGCCTTAACGAGCTTTTATGGATTGTTCCATCTTTGTAAGTGTATTTTATTTCTGTTGCAATGTTAATGGTATCGGGCTTTTCAAAGTGAAGCGTAATGCCTGTATCATCCAGCTGATAAGGATCTGCTGAAACCAGAAACCTGTTGGTTAAACTGGCTTTGTAACTATCGCCATAAATTTTTATGTTACTGATTTGAACAGGCACCGATTTATTGCCCGCTTTATCGTAAGAATAAATGGTGAAAGAATAGTTATACTCAACCAGTTTAAGAATAATTACCGATACATCAGTAATGTTCCGATCTGGTGCTTTCATTTCCAAAGAATCAGCAAAGTTGTTCCAAAAAATTCTGTAATGGGTAACACTCGGATCAGGACTTGCTTTCCAATTGAGTTTAACCCTGTAATTTCCTGGTGCTGCACCAACCTTACCCGCAAAGCCAGGATAGATTCTTTCTTTTCCATCGAGGTATTTTCTGTAGTCGAGCGCATCTTTACTACAGCCACAAAGCACTGCAATGGCCATAAAAACCATTAAAATGCCATTTATATGTTTAGTTGTCATCTTCATTAATTTTTAATTGGTGTTTCCCCAAAAAGATAATTCCATTACGTGTGCAAAATCTGCATTGCCCCACGTAGTGTTAACGGCCAGCCTGATAAACCTCACTTTCGGTATATCCAAAGCGATATTAAACTCAAAGCCAGCTTTTACAGCTGCAAGATCAAGGGGTGTGGTTTGCCCGGGCGCATTGCCTGATGGCGGAGGCGGACAGGTAAAATTGCCAAGATTAATCCAATCGCCAACTACAGTACCTTTTGCTGATGTTACAGGTAAATCGATATCTGCCGGTGCGGTTTTGGCCGATCCCCAGAGTGTCCACCCTTTAGGGTTACCATGGTTATAGGAGTAATCGTTTCCATAGGCTTCACCCCTTTCCCACAATTTATAGCGGCTAAGCTTGGTGAGCACGCCCATATCGAAAGTACAGAGTTGTAATGGTTTTCCATAACCAGCTTCAGTATGCCACCCCGGGTCGGTGGTATTATTGTCCCACAGCCTCGTTGTATTCCAACCCAGGCCAGTTGCGCCAAGTGGAGAATCTGATGGTAACCTATATTCGCTAAACTGAGCTTTTGGCACCATAATTTCAAATATCGGGCTGATGGATTTATATAAGGTATCGGATATATTTCCCCACCTATCGGTTACGTATACGCCAAAATCGCGTTTTAAGGTATCAAATCCCCTTACACTAAAATTAATACTTTCGGCTTCTGTATAAAACTGCTCAATCGGCAGCATTTTTCCCGTTGTTTTATCGTTGGAGATCACAATAACACCAATTGCTTTTTTAGCAGGATTACTGGCTGTTACATTTACACCGCCAAAATCGGCCTGGAGGCTGAACGGTTGGGTAAACCGACAGGTAAGATGGTGTTGCAGGATGTACGCGCACCTGAATTGGATCACTTTTCACATTTGCACGCGATACTGCGTAAAGTGTAACATCATAATCGCCGCTTTTTTCAAAACCTTCTACCTTAATTGTGTCGCTATAGTAGGAAGATTTGCTTTGCCTCACCGTTCGCGCATTGATCCGGTATTCTGCCTGTACATAAAGCAGGTTTTCAGAATTGGGTAGTTTATAAGAAATTACTGCGGCACCGGCCAGGTTATCTACTTTTACTCCGGTAAGTGCACCGGGTTTTGTCATATCATTTGATACTACATCATTAAAACCTTCACTTTCCTTACAGGAATTAAGCGAGAAGGCTACCAGTAACAGCGCAAGAAATTGCAAGCTGCTAAGCCGGTTATATATTTTTGAGCTAATTTTCATCATCGTATGTTTAAAATTTACCAATAAGGATTTTGAACCAGGTTCGGATTAACAATCAGGTCGTTGTACTTAAGCGGCCATAAATAATCTTTTAAACCAAATACCGGGATTACAAGATTGCGCTGGCGGTAATAACCTTCTGGTGTGGTATCCTGAATATTCCAGCCCTGAAGCGGTTTGCTTAATACCTCCTGCATCACTTTCCAACGGCGTAAATCCCACCCAATTCTACCTTCGAAACACAGTTCAATGCGCCGTTCCTGCTGGATAATTGAACGCAAACCATCTTTACTTGATGCTTTGCCCGGATTAACCGAATACTGCGCCCAGGATTCTTTAACACCTTTTAAACCTGCACGTGTACGTACTTTATCGATATAAGTATACACATCGGCCGTAGGGCCATTTACTTCATTAAGTGTTTCTGCGTAAAGCAGGTAAAGGCCGGCCAACCTGATTAATGGCACCCTAAAGCTTGCCTGGGTTACCTCAGTATTAAAAACCGACTGGTAATTAACGAGTTTACTTGGCCAGTAGCCTGATACGTTTACCCTGATATTATCTTTCGGCCCAGCCAATGAAGTTCCACCGCGGGCCTGCACATACAGCATATTTTCAGGATCTGTTTGTCCGTTCCCAAAAAAACAGCTTCCATCAAAAGATAAATCCGCATAAAAACGGGGTTCCCTACCCATGTGCATTTTAATGGTTTGATAGCCACTTTTTAAATAATATTTGCTTTCGTCAGGTGCCGCAGCAACAGCATAACGGCCCCGGTAATCGTAACTTGCATCTTCTGCCATCGGCACTCCATTTTTAGAATAAAACAGTTCGGCCATCCCGATAGGTACGGCAAAATTGCCTGGTGCACCACCCATATTTTGTACCATGGCATTGGTAAGCCTAGGCATAGCCATAGATTGGAGTTCGAATTCGGTGTTAAGGGCCCAAATTACTTCCGGATTTTTCTCCCAGTTTTCGGTAATGCTCTGCCTGATATCCATAACCGTTTTTAAAGGCGCTGGTATAGTTGGAAGATTGCCTGGAGAAGTAAAACGGTAAAGTGAAAGATTGCTTTCTTCGCATGATTTTACTGCCCCCTGGCAGGCAAGCATGGCTTTGTTCCATTTTTCGGCACTATAAGCAGCCGGAAACAGGTTAACCCCATCTTTATCCTTAAAACCAGTATAATCGGGGTTGCCGTTAAAAAACGGACTTGCCTGCGTGGTAAGCACTTCTGCCTTAACTGATAAAGCAATGTTTTGCGTAATGCGGCCTAAACTCCTTGCAGGATCCTGAATGGTGCGTGGAAGATCGGGTGTGGCCTCATCCAATAATGATACGATATAGGCAAAAGCTTCATCAACAGGTGCACGTTTTATTCTTACATCTTCAGTACCGGCATCAATAGGCAAATTCTCTTTAATTAAAGGAACCGGGCCATACATCCTCAACAGGTAAAAGTGATAATAAGCTTTTAAAAACTTTACCTCAGCAATCCAGCGGTTGCGTTCAAATTGAGGCAGGTCTTTTGGTCGGTTAATATTCTCCAGAAATATATTACACCTCCTAATGGCTTTAAAAATCGGCTGCCCAAGTTGCTCACCATCCCAGTAATTTAAAGATGGATTATCAGTACTTTGCACCCCTCTAATCAGGTGGAAACCTTGCTCAGCATCTCTGCTACCCAATGTGGCTTCGGTTAAAGTATTGGGGAAATAAATTTCGCCTGAGGAGGTAAAAGCCGCATCGGTATTTGAGGGGCCCATGTTCTGTATGGTAGAGTAACAGGTAAAAAGATAGTTTTCGGCCTCATTTCTGTTTCTAAAAGCATAATCGATAGTGGCCACATTATCTGGTGTTACATCCAGGTATTTCTTGCAGGATACGGTTGTTCCCGTAACCACTGCAATGAGTAGGAGAAGTTTGATGTTAAATTTCATTACAGGTGCGCTTATAAGTTAACGTTGATTCCGATATTGTACACTTTCTGGATCGGGTAGCTAAAGCCGTTTGAAGCCAACTCCGGATCCCAATCTTTAAACCTACTCCAGGTAAATGGATTTAAGGCATTAAAATAAATCCGGCAATTGGATAAGAATGCTTTTTTGGCCAACTTTTCTGGCAAGGTATAACCTATCTCTATTGATTTTAACCTGATAAATGCACCATCACGCATCCACCACGAACTGGTTTGCAGGTTGTTGCTGATCTCAGATGAAGTGGTTCCCAAACGGGGATACTTGGCATAAAGATTCTGGTTTTCCTCTGTCCAATGGCTATCGGCAAATTGTTGCAATACCTGTCTGTTTTCGAGAAAGGGACTTACCTGAGATGGATCAATAAAAAAACTTGTACGGCCTACGCCTTGAAAGAACAAGGAAAGATCGATCTTTTTAAATCCCATTGAAAGGCCTGCACCATACACAATTTCGGGTGTAGCCGGCAGCCCTAAAAAAACCTGATCGGCTTCGGTTATCTTGCCATCATTATTTACGTCGGTATATTTAATATCACCTCCCTTTGGGGCAGAAGCACCTGCTCCGAAAAGCTGTGTTGGCGAAGCAGCCGCCTCCTGGTCATCAACAAATAAACGCTCGGCAATGTAACCCCACCTTACACCGATTTTCTGGCCCGAAAGTATTCTCCATGGTTCTTTATATGCAGGTTGCTCGTATTGTCCGTATTTATTTTGCGAAAAGGTAAAGTTTGTTCTGCCCGACATCCAAAAGCCTCCTCTGAAGGTTTTACTATAATCAGCAGAAAAATCAATTCCGCGCGAATCAGCAGTGCCAAGGTTTGCACTCACACCCGATTCTAACCCCATACTGGTAGGGATAGATGCACGTTGCATTAAAATATTGTAACGGTGTTGTTTGTATACTTCGGCAATAATGTTTAAACTTTTAAACAGGCTAATCTCCAGTCCGATATTCGTTTGCCTCGAAGTTTCCCAGGTTACCGCGTCATTTGCGTAATTGGTAATGCTTACACCTGGCCTGCTTACACCATTGTTTTGACCAAAAAAGGCAGGATTGCCCCCGTTAAGGTTTACATTAGACAGGTAGAAAAAACGTTGTGCACCAATGGCATCGTTACCTACCAAACCATAACTCGCACGTAGTTTAAGTTTATTAACCGCTCCTTTTAAACCGCCATCCCAAAATTTCTCATTCGAGATTACCCATGAACCGCCAATTGTTGGGAAGAAACCAAACCTGTTTTTATCTGCAAAGCGTTCCGATCCGTTGTAGCCAAAATTAAATTCGGCAAAGTAGCGGTTATCATAAGCGTACCCTAACCTACCCGATAAACCAACATTCCGGTAAGGAAGTGAATACTGCAAACTGGATAAATTGGTTGCAGGATCGATGGCATTAGCATAAAGACGCTGCTGCCTGGTTGCAATTAATGTACTGCTAATGTTGTGTTTGCTGCCTATCTGTCGCGAATAATCCAATACGCCCTGCATGTACACAAAAGTATTGATATCCTTAAAACCCGGATCAAAACTCAGGTATTCTGAAGCCTGCCCCGGCTGGTTATTAATCCAGTTAAGCGTATATTGATTGCTCACCCGATCATAAGAAGCTATATTGTAAAAAAACGGCGAATATTGCCTTGTTAAATCAAAGTAAGAATACCTGTTGGTATTAAACATTCCTTTAAATGATAAACCTTTTGTAAGGAAGTTAAGATCCTGATTAAGTTCTAACTGTGCCGACATTCTTGACCTGGAGAAAGATTTATAGCCTTTCATCATATCTGCATAAGGATTGGAAAAACCAACTGTGTTTCCGGTACCCTCAGTTGAACTGTTGCCGAAAAGAATGTGTGTATCAATACCCAATGATGGATCTGCAGGAAAAAATGCAGGAAACAATACCGGACTGGTATGAAGTGCCTTTTTATACAGATCGGCAGAGAAAGAGCCGTCGTCGGTTATAGGGCCGTTGTACTCATCAAAAGTACCCGAAAGCCTTAAAACCACCTCAGTAGTAGGCGTAACATTGATGTTGACGTTAGAACGGAGCTGATAGTTTTCTAGCTTTACATTATTGTTAAAATTATTTACCGGACTAACTTTTAGTATCCCGTTATCGCGGTTGTAAGAAGTACCAATGTAGTACCTGGCAATTTTGCCGCCACCGCTTACGCTACCGTTAAGCCTTTGGTTGTTGGTACTTTGTTTAAAAAGTTCATCAATCCAGTTTACAGCAGGATAAACATATCTGTTGCTTCCTGGTGCACCACTTAAAGTTTGCTCACGGTTGTAAATATCGTTTTGGCTAAACCTGGGTACACCTAAGGAGTTCCTTGTGGTAATGGCCTCGTTATACATTTTCATAAAAGTGATGGGATCGGCAATTTTTAGGTTTTGCGTAGCCTGCGAAATCGAGTTTTCGAAACGTACGTTTACTTTTGCATTGCCTTCTACACCTTCTTTTGTGGTTACCAATATTACGCCGTTAGCCCCCCTTGCGCCATATAAAGCTGTGGCACTGGCATCTTTTAAGATGGAAAAACTGGCAATATCATCAACCTGTAACCTCGCAAGATCGGTTGGGGTAAGTTCTACGTTATCTACCAAAATCAAGGGATCTTGTTTATATCCGAATGTGGTAACGCCACGGATAAAAAAGGTTGAATTATCAAGCCCTGGCTGGCCGCTGCGTTGGTAAGCCACTACCCCGGCAATTTGCCCGGCCATGGCATTGGTGAGGTTACTGGAAGGGATTTTAAGTTTAGAAGGTGTAATACTGGTTACAGATCCTACCATGGCTTCTCTCCGCTCCTTTTTGCCAAAGGCTGTAACCACCACATCCGTAAGGTTGTTATCATCAGATTGAAGAACGAGATCTACTTTTAAATTTTGGGCATCGGCAATAAAAGTAATCTGCTTAAAACCTACCGATGATACTACAACTGTAGATTTGGCTGTAACGTTGAGTGCAAATTTACCATTGGCATCGGTAATTGTTCCGGCACCTCCCTGGCTTTTAACCTGAAGGCTCACCCCGGGAATACCTAAACCGAGTGAATCTTTAACAGTTCCGGTAATTTTGATTGTTGCGCCCTGTTGCGCATGTATGGGGCTGCCCAAGAGCAGTAAACAGACACTAAATACTGAAAACAGTACCAAGAGATTCCCCAGATAAGGCAAATGCCTTACCCTAGCAGTAAAATTTTGGTTCATAAAGTTTGGTTGGTTATGTTAGGATTGTTTCAAAAAATGCTTGTAGATATGTTTTGGAGTAGTTAATTCCCACCTGTACCTGGCAAACAAGAGCAATTAATAAATTAGCCGGGCCAAAACTGATCCGGCTAACCTATATCTTATTTTCTTTCGTTAAATACACCTACTTCGGCAATAGCAGGCGGGCTGTCGAAATTGGTAATGCTTACCTTTATTTTTTCGCACCAAATGCGCTCAAACCTAAAAATACTTACCTTTTTTTCTCCTTCGTTTTTAGCAGCTAAAGCATTCCATTTACCATTTGCATAATACTGCAAAGTGTAGGTGGCTTTACGGTTATTACCGGCAGTTAATACCACCATATTGCAAGGAACTGCTTTTTCGAAATTTAACTCATACCAGGGAGATTTTACAGTTGGATTTGAAGACCAGCTCGAACCGAAATCGTCATCATTGGCAAAATCCATAATGTTCATATCATCGCTCCAGCTGCTGTTGCTTTTTACATGTTTGGCAATGTTGCTCGAAATAATTGGCGCAGCATAAGCCGGTATTCGCGGAAGATCGGTAGGTTTTTTATAAATCTGCCCCATTTCTTTAAGTGCCGCCAAAGCATTATCATCAATCAGCCCGTTTTTGCCCGGAGCTACGTTAAGAATAAAATTGCAATAGGCACCATTGTAAGGAATGATGAATTTGTTTACCAGTTCGGGTACATTTTTTACAGGTGTAGTAGGGAAAGATGTTTTCCAGAACCAATTGGCCTGAAGTGGTAAACAGGCAAGTGCCGGAAGTTTGTTGTTCTCTTTTGAAATAAACTGACCTGCACCTTGTTCATACGATTTGATATCGGTATAAAACAATGCCTGTGTAGGATATTTTGCTGCATTTAAATCCATCACCAAACAGTTTGGCTGTAATGATTTGATTAAGTAATAAATGTCTTCAAAAGGTACCTGATCATAAGAAATACGCGACCATGGTGCATCCCATCCATCAATAATCAGTGCTGTAATTTCGCCATAATTGGTAAGCAGTTCGGTAAGCTGATCTTTGATCATTTTAACGTTTGCAGGAGTTATCTGGTTGGGACGGATGCCATGATGGGTATCCAATATAGAATAGTATAACATTACCTTCAATCCATTTTTACGGAAAGCCTCTGTATATTCTTTTACCACATCGCGCTTAAGCGGCGTATTCATTACATTATATGCAGTTGTTTTGGTATTCCAGATCGGGAAACCACTGTGGTGTTTAGTGGTTAAGCAACCATAAGTCATGTTTGCAGATTTTGCCGCTTTTGCCCATTGGTCAGCGTCGAGTTTTGGTGATTGAAACAGGGAAAGATCTGCATCAGGGTCCGACCAATCCTGATCCATAAAAGTTGGCATTCCATAATGGATAAACATACCCAAACCAAGGTCTACAAAATCTTGCTGAAGCCCGGGTAATGGTTTATTGGCCGATTTTTGCTGGGCCATTGCCGGGTAAATAGCTGTCGTACCCGAAACGATAAGTAATAATGATAAAATCCTTTTAAAGGTCATTTCTCTGTTTTTTGGTTCTTGTATTTGTGTTAGTTGTTTAGAAAGATGTACTGATGTACAACTGGTTATCAATTTCAATCGCTTAATCAAAATGTGGTTGATGCACATCATCCAACTTTCATTATTCAAAGCTACATCCCACATCAAAGAAATTTGTCGAACGAAACCGTAACAGAAACCTAACAAAAGCTTAACGTTATGGTATTTATGAAATAATACGTCTATTTTTAATGAATAAAATGAAAGATCGTATATATAAGTCGGTAGTTTTGGTCAGCTTTCTGATATTGCTGCTGGTACAGCTCAGATTAACCTATAATTCTTATGTACTTAGAGACAGGGATTATAGTTTAAAGGAAAAAACGCTGATTAACGATGAATACGGACGCAGTATATCGGAAGATAAGGTGTATACCGGCGGCGGAAAGATTATCGACTCCATCCTCGCCAAAAATATGCCTGCGCTCAAACAAGCCTATTTAAATAACCGAAAAGAATTTGTTAAACTATCGCAACGGGTAAGCAATACACTGTTAAAAGATCTTCAGCAGCAAAGCACTATGGACAGTGTTTTCCAATCGATTGTTAAACGGAACGGCTTGGATAGCACCTTGCAATACCTTCTCACTTTTCAGCAAATTGAAATAAACTTCGACAATAAAATCGGTAACATTACCATATTCGATAACAATAGCCAAACTGATTTTAAAGCCAGGGAAAAAAACGCCATATGGGGTAATTATCGACGGCACATTAACGGATCCAAATATCCAGAACAGGGTAACCAATCTTTCGGTTAGCGGCAAACTGGTTTACGATTACAGAATTACCTTTAATCTTTTTGTAGATCCTCCGGGCCGTACCTTAAAAGTGGCCTATCAAATGTTGCCTACATTTTCGCTCGTTGCCTTGTGCATTATCATTATAGTGGGCATAAATTATTATACCTACATCAGCTGGATGCGGCAGAAAAAAGAAACCGATGTTAAATCTGATTTCCTGAATAGCATTAAGCACGAATTTAATACGCCCATAACCACCATTTTGGTGGCCAGTAAAAGTTTGCACGAAGATGAGGTATTGAATGACCGTACCCGCGTTAACACACTTGTAAATATTGTAGAAAGGCAGGCCCGGAGGCTCCATTCGCACATTAACCAGATGTTGGAGATTTCGGAAATTAACAACAACATCCACCTCGAAGAAACAGACCTTAATTATGCTGTACTTACGCTGGTTAACGATTATAAAATAAAAGTGCAATCGCCAGATAGCCTTACCTTTGATCCTCATGGTTCGGAAATACTGATTATGATGGATCCTTTTGTGTTTACAACCATGCTGCAAAATATTTTGGATAACGCTTTTAAACACAACCACAGTGAGGTAAAAATGACTGTGCTTTTTATTACCACCAATAAAGATGGTTACACCCTTCATATTAAAGATAACGGGAAAGGAATTGAAGAGGCAACCAAAGAAAAAATATTCGATAAGTTTTACCGTGCAGGCAAAGATAATACGGTTTCGGGCCTTGGGCTTGGCTTATACTATGTTAAACAATGCCTTGATATTCATGGCTGGCAAATCAGCATACGATCAACACCAGGAAAAGGAACTGAATTTTTGGTGCATATCCCCGCTGAACAAGCCACAAACAATGCAAATCAATAATCCAACAAATTATGCTGTATGATATTGTAATAATTGAAGATGAAATAGACCTGGGCAACGTAATTTCCGAGTACCTGAAGTTAAGGGGCTTTAGTGTACTTTGGTTTAAAACTGCTACAGCAGCATTGGATTATTATAGTGCAAACCAACTTGATAATAAACTGGTGATTGTTGATGTACAGCTACCGGATATGAATGGTTTCGACCTGGCCACAGATATGGTAAAGATGAACCCAAGCCAGCCCTTTTTCTTTCTTACTGCACATAATGAAAAGCAAGACCGGATAAGAGGGTTAAAAATTGGTGCGATAGATTATATATCGAAGCCATTCGAAATTGAAGAATTGGTTTTACGGATCGGAAATATCATTAATAAATTTTCGGGTAATGTAAAACCAGCTGCTCCCGCTAAACCGGGTTTTATTAATGTAGGCGATATCAGGTATCAAAAAGACCAGCTATTTGTGATGATGCCAGATGGCAGGGAGGTATCATTAACAGTAAGAGAATCGGAAGTATTAGACCGTTTGGCGGGTAATATTAACCAGGTGGTTAAAAAGAAAGATATTCTATTGGCCTGTGGGGAAATGATGATTATTTTAACGGCAAAAGCCTGGAAGTATTTATTTCGAGGTTACGCAGACTTTTTAAGGCCTCGGAGCAGGTAAGCATCGAAAACGTTTATGGATTAGGCTATATTTTGAAAGTGAAATGATGTAATTTCGATTAATTTTCCAACATACGTATAAATACTATATAGCCCAACATAGTCCTCGTTTGTAACGAGGATTAACGAGATTCGCATTTCGAATGCGATCAAATAAACAACCTACATAGTCCTCGTTTGTAACGAGGATTAACGAGATTCGCATTTCGAATGCGATCGAATAAACACCTACATAGTCCGCGTTTAAAACGAGGATTGACGAGATTCGCATTTCTAATGCGATCAGATAAACCACCTTATGGTCGGTTTCTCACCGACCATAAATTTCCCCAAAATAGCCTATATAGCCTACATAGTCCTCGTTTGTAACGAGGATTAACGAGATTCGCATTTCTAATGCGATCAGATAATCCACCTAATGATCTGTGTCTCACCGACCATAAATTTCCCCTAAATAGCCTATATAGTCCTCCTTTACAACGAGGAATTTCGAGATTCACATTTCGAATGCGATGAGTAAATTCACGCACCTGCCCTATCCATAAATTCAACTTGGATCATTAACTTTGCTTGCCCCCACAAATGTAAATATGAAATGGATTACCCGCGAACATCCGAAAATTGACCGGATTGCCTGTCCCTGGCTCATCAGGCGTTTTATCGATCCGGAGGCAGAAATAATTTATGTACCGGCAGATCAGGTGATGATTAAAGCAGAAGAACTCGGGGCCACACCTTTCGATATGCCGGGTGTAGAATACACACATTACAATGATCAGTGTACATTTGATTATTTTATTAAAAAGCACCAGTTAAAAGATGTGGCGCTTGATCGCATTGCAGCAATTGTTCGTGGTGCAGATACCGATCGGCATGATTTTGCGCCACAATCAGCAGGACTCGAAGCTGTATTTTCAGGCTTGGCCTACCACAGTACAAACGACCACGAGTTGCTTACTTTGGGTATGCAGATTTACGATGGTTTGTATAGCTGGGCTAAACACCTTTACCACAAAAAACACACACAAGCCGGACCAGTTGAACAGATGTTGCTGGAAATATATACCAAATACCTGAGGGAAAACAAAGGTAAAAAAGCACCTGCATGGGCCAACGAACTCAAAAACATGATTCAAGACCAGATGGATACCAACATGACCTTAAGCTTACAACAGGCATCAAATGAACTGGAAATTAATCCTGCCTATTTATCAAGAGAGTTTTCAAAATACTTCGATAACCTATCTTTTGGAGACTATATCCGAAAAATGCGCATTGAAAAGGCCATGCTGTTGATAGAAACTACAACTTACTCATTAACAGAGGTTGCTTATTTAACAGGATTTTCAGACCAAAGCCACTTTAACCGGATTTTTAAAAAACAGACAGGAGAAAATCCGTCCATTTACAGAAAAAAGCACCAAAAAAGTGAAATGGATACAAATAGTTAAATCCATACAATTATAAGGTTTTGCGAATAAGCAATATTGTAACGAAATACAATTTGCTTGATGAGAGAAGAAACAGCTAAAACCAAACCACTGTATTCGCTAGCCGAAATTACAACCTATTTCCTGAAACTGGGTACCTGGGGGTTTGGCGGTCCGGTTGCACTTGTAGGTTATATGCAGCGCGATTTAGTGGCGCAGAAAGGCTGGCTAACAGAAGACGAATACAAAGAAGGATTGGCATTAGCGCAACTGGCACCGGGGCCGGCTAAGCGCTAGCTGGGTATTTATATTGGCTTTGTACATTATGGCTTATTGGGGGCCACCTTTAACAGGATTGGCTTTTGTACTGCCCTCATTTATAATGGTTGTTTTACTGGGCATGGCCTACCAGTTATATGGGGGCCTGGCATGGATGCAAGCTGTATTTTATGGCGTTGGTGCAGCAGTAATTGGCATCATCAGCATGAGTGCCTATAAACTAACCGTCAAATCCATAAGCAAATTCGAAGTTACCGCCATAAAATCCAAATGGCTTTTATGGGTATTTTACATCCTAGGGATGGTAATGACAGTGATTACCGAAAAAGAAGAAATTTTATTATTTATAGGTTGCGGCATCATATACATGGTTGTTAAAGCCCCGCCAAAATGGATCAAAAGGCCTTCAACGCTTTCTTCTGGAATCCTGTTAAGTACAAGTTTTTGGCATTACGACAGCAAAACTTTACAAGAAATCGGTTGGTTTTTCGCCAAGGCAGGAGCTTTCGTATTTGGTAGTGGCCTGGCTATTGTGCCCTTTTTACACAGTGGAGTTGTAAAGGAATTTGGTTGGCTAACAGAAACTCAGTTTGTAGATGCTGTTGCTGTTGCCATGATTACTCCTGGCCCGGTTGTAATCACTGTTGGCTTTATCGGATATCTTGTTGCTGGCTTCCCTGGAGCATGTGTGGCAGCCCTTGCAACATTTCTACCCTGCTATCTTTTTACCATAGCATTAGCACCTTCCTTTAAAAGGATTGCAAAAAATATCAGCATTAAAGCCTTTGTAGAAGGCATTACCGCAGCGGTAATTGGTGCGCTGGTGGGTTCGGTTGTGGTAATTGCTGCACGTTCCATAAATGATATTCCAACAGCATTGATCGCCATAGCAGCAATAATCGCCCTTATTTACATCAAGAAATTGCAAGAACCCTATATTATTGGTGTTGCGGCAATATTAGGCTTATTAATCAAATTCATTTAAATCATCATATATGCAAAACATTTTCTCACGATCATTTATAATCAGCAATACATTAATCTTGCTTTTCACCATTACACTAAATTTATCAATTAAGGCACAATAGACGGCTCAAACTTCAATTTACCCAAAAGTAACCGGTTATTTCAGCTTGCTCCACCCGATCGGATCATTAGACAAAAATGGATTTCACGACAACTTTTCGAAAGTATACACACTCGCATTTCCATTTGGAATAAACATTTTAAAGAGCGACAAATTTGGCGTTAGCTTTGAAATTGCACCCAATATCCGTACGGAGCATGATATTGTCTAACGTAAGTTCGGTTTTGTTTCACCCGGGTGCAATGCTTGCCCGCTTTAAACATGGATTTACATTTATTGGCCGTGTGGCATTCGAAACCAATGGCCGTTATGGCTTTACTCCGGTTTTTAACCAGGTAATAAAAAAAGGAAAGAATGTTAATTTACACGCAGCCCTACCTTTTCCTGTCCGGTTTGGTAACGATCAGGCGGCATCACTTTCTACAGGTTTGCAATTGGGAGTTAGTTTTTAAATTATTAGGAGGTAGATTTTGAAGCCTTTAAAGAGGTCGAAGATGTTGAAAATATTAGCAAGAATATAATTCCCGCAGATTTGCTAATCAAAACAAAATGCAGAAATTGTTAATGTCTCCATAAAAGTAAGGCCATAAGCATCACACTGAGCACAAGAATAAAAAGTAATATACCTTTCGGAAATTTCTCGTCGCTCATTCCACTTGCCTTTTTAGCTGAGGTTATCAAAGTATTATTCTGATCCTGCATCATTATAAAATTATGGTAAAGCAAATTTGACTGTGATTAGCAGAAAAAGATTAATAGCCTCTGAATTTAAAATTCGAGGCAATACCTGTTACGCATAAAGGTTGCTGAGTAACTTTCAAAAATGGTAGAAATGCATTCCTTAGCGTTTAAAATGCAAGAGTCAAAAAAATTAGTCTTATAACCTGGCAATTGTAGTAAGATTCCCGCATGCGCGAGAATGACGAGCATTGCAAAAAACGACACACTATACCCCCTCCGGATCAAACTCTACAATCCATTCAATACCAAATTTACA
>NZ_CEEDAI010000008.1:0-235532 GCF_979252805.1 Pedobacter sp. AC402
AACAGACTACAGTTAAAGATTCTACAGTGAAAGATACTACTGTAAAAGCTACTACAACTACTACAGAAGAAGTTAAACACTAGTTTAATTTTACTCATAAAAAAACGGCTTGAAGATACCTTCAAGCCGTTTTTTATTTTTATTTCATTTTTTTTTATTTTTTTGGGTTACCTTTTTAAATAACCCGTATTAACAGGTAAATTAATTAATTACTTAAAAATACTCAAAAATGAAAAATGCATTCAAATTAGGCTTTTTAGCTTTAGCTTTATCTTTATCAGTTGTTGCTTGTAACTCAGAAAAAAAAGCAGAAGGTGCTGATACTACTTTAACTGATTCTTCAGCTATCGTAACTGACACTACAGCAAAAGATACAACTGTAAAAGATTCTACAGTAAAAGATACAACTGTAAAAACTACTACAGAAAAAACTGAAGTTAAACACTAGTTTACCTTACCCATATAAAAAGCCTCTTGATGTTAAATCAAGAGGCTTTTTTATTTTTTATACAAAAATGGGTTACCTTTTTATCTTTTGAGTATAAACAGTATATTTTAACCTAAAACAAAGATCAAAATGAAAAATGCATTCAAATTAGGCTTTTTGGCCCTAGCTCTATCTTTAACAGTTGCTGCTTGTGGCGGTTCAGACAAAAAAGCTGAAGGTGCTGATACTACAGTTACTGATTCATCTACAATTGTTACTGATACTACTAAAGTTGACACTGTTGTTAAAGATTCTACAGTAAAAGATACTACAGTTAAAGCTACAACTGAGAAAACTGAAGTAAAACACTAGTTTAATCAACTAATTATAATAAAAAAGGTCGCGATATTAATATCGCGACCTTTTTTATTATCTAAAAACGAATTAATTTTTGAGTATTTTGCATAAATTAGTAAATAATTAATTTTAGAACCACAACAAAACACAAAAACATGAAAAATTTATTCAAATTAGGCTTTTTAGCTTTTGCTTTATCATTATCGGTAGCTGCATGTAAATCAGAAAAGAAAGATGGTGCTGCAGATTCTTCTACAGTTGATTCAACAGTTGTTGATACTACAGTAAAAGATACTACTATGAAAGATAGCATGGCGAAAGACACTGCTAAGATGGACAGCACTAAAAAAATGTAGTTTTAGCAACACCTATTTTAAAGGCTTTAGATTTATCTGAGGCCTTTTTTATTTTAGCTTCATTCTTTAAGGGATAAACCGACCATTTATAGTAAATTTGCGGCAAAAATATAATCCGCATAATGAATTTAACATCACTACAAGCTATTTCACCTGTTGATGGGCGTTACAGAAAAACTACCGAAGGTTTAGCTGCTTACTTTTCTGAAGAAGCCCTGATTAAATACCGGGTTTTTGTAGAAATTGAATATTTTATCGCCCTTTGCGAAATCAACTTGCCTGGCTTGGAAAATTTTGATCGAAATCTTTATGCACAATTGCGTCTGATACATGAAAATTTTTCAGAAACAGATGCTTTAGAAATCAAGGAAACTGAAAAAGTAACCAATCATGATGTTAAAGCGGTTGAATATTTCATAAAAAGCAAATTCGATACCTTATCACTTCAAAATTATAAAGAGTTTATCCATTTTGGATTAACCTCTCAAGACATTAACAATACGGCCATTCCATACTCAATTAAATTGGCTTTAAATGAAAGTTATTATCCTGCAATTGCTACCTTAATTGAGAAAATAAATGCCCTGGCAACAGAGTGGAAAGATATCCCGATGTTGGCCCATACCCATGGCCAACCTGCCTCTCCTACCAAATTAGGTAAAGAATTCTTAGTTTTCGCCGAACGTTTGAGCATACAGTTGGCGGGCTTAAAGGCCATCCCGAACAGCGCAAAATTTGGTGGTGCCACCGGAAACTTTAATGCACACCATATTGCTTACCCTGAAGTAAACTGGGTTGATTTTTCGAACGATTTTGTTAACGGAACATTAGGTTTAACAAGAGCGCAACATACCACTCAAATCGAACATTACGATCAATTTGCAGCGCAATGTGATGCATTGAAACGCATCAATAACATCATTATCGATTTGGACAGGGATATCTGGACATATATCTCTAAAAACTATTTTAAACAGAAAATCAAAGCAGGGGAAATTGGATCGTCGGCCATGCCACATAAAGTTAATCCGATTGATTTTGAAAACGCTGAGGGAAATGCAGGGATTGCCAATGCATTATTTGAGTTTTTTGCAGCAAAATTACCGATTTCACGCTTACAGAGAGATTTAACAGATTCTACTGTATTAAGGAATGTTGGCGTACCTTTTGGCCACACTTTGATTGCAATTAACGCTACTTTGCGTGGATTAAATAAAATTTTATTGAATGAAGCAGCTTTACATGCTGATTTAGATGATAACTGGGCTGTTGTTGCCGAAGCCATTCAAACGGTATTGAGAAGAGAAAATTACCCTAACCCATATGAAGCGTTAAAAGAGCTGACCAGAACCAATTCTAAAATCAATGCAGTAAGTATTGCCGAATTTATTGAAGGTTTAGCTGTTACAGAAACAGTAAAAGTACAATTGAGAACCATTACTCCTTTTAATTATACTGGCGTTTTTTAGTTGAATTAAATTGACGTTAAGCAGACAGCACCACAAGGTTTTATTAATGAGTAATTGTTAATTTTGTTTATTCAAATTGATTAAGACATGACGATTAACGTATATACAGAACAGACTCCAAATCCAGCTACCATGAAATTCATGGTAAACAAGCTGTTAATTAATGGCAGTGAGGATTTTGCTACTAAAGAAAGTGCAGAACACTCGCCGTTTGCTAAAGAGTTATTTAAGTTCAACTTTGTTTCTGGAGTATTTTTCGCCAGTAACTTTGTAACCATCACCAAAACAGAAGATGCAGAATGGGCAGATATTGAAGCTATTTTGAAAGAATTTGTTAAAGGTGCTGTTGAATCTGAATTAAAAATTAAAGAAGCAACTGCTGAAGAAGCTCCTGCTTTTGAAGGTTCGGAAACTGAAATTAAAATTCAGCAAATTCTTCATGACTACGTTCGTCCGGCTGTAGAGGCAGGATGGTGGTGCAATTACTTACAAATCTTTTGATGAAGGTGTTGTTACTGTAGAATTACGTGGTTCTTGTAGCGGCTGTCCATCTTCTACCATTACGCTTAAATCGGGTATCCAAAACTTATTACAAAGAATGGTACCTGAGGTTACAGAAGTTGTTTCTGAAGCGCTTTAAAATTGTGCATTTTTCATAGTATATATAGTGAAAAGGTCCCGATGAGAATCGGGACCTTTTTTTATTGCAAATCAGCCGTCCTGTAAATATTTGTCAAGCTAAATTTATTTCAGCATCTTCAAGACTAGACACTGAATTAAATCCAGGGTGGCGACATCAATTAAAAGTATTGCTTAATCGCAGTCAACATTTCGGCAGTAAGCTTACCGTTAGTTGCTAAAATTTCTCTTTTTTCAAAGTAATCGTTACCCCCGGAAAAGTCGTAAACTTCTCCTCCAGCCTGTTGAACAATGAAGCATCCGGCAGCAAAATCCCATTGTTGCAGGTTAAATTCGAAGAATGCATCAAAACGTCCGCATGCTGTATAAACAAGGTCTACTGCGGCTGCACCAATTCTGCGTACACCATGGCTTTTCTGCATCATCTCAGCCAATAATTTCAAATACTGGGGCTGTTTATCAAATTGGTAATATGGAAAACCTGTAGCGAGCAAACTCGATTTCAAATCAGGATTTACAGAAACCTTAATTTCCTTCTTATTTAGAAAGGCCAATCCGCCTTTATAAGAATAAAACATTTCTCCCCTATTTAATTCATACACTACCCCAATTACAGGCAAACCATCTTCGTAAAGCGCTACGCTTATGCCATAAGCAGGAATACCATGTATAAAATTGGTTGTACCATCCAAAGGATCGATAATCCAGGTGTGTGTTTTACCTGTTCTGTTGATGGTTTTTTCTTCGGTGATAAAACCAGCATCAGGAATTAGTTTTTCCAGGTTTTGAACCAGTTTCTGCTCTGCTGTTTTATCAACATAAGAAACCATATCATTTAAACCTTTGTATTCAATTTTTTGGGCATCAAATTGCATCGCTTCTTTGCGGATAAAGTTTCCGGTAAGTTTTACAATAGAGATTACCTTATTGCATAGTAATTCGTAATTCATAGTTATTTAACAACAAAAATGTACTGTTGTTGGATTTTAAATGAACTTATTGATCTTATTGAGCCAGTTTATTCTTATTTCTTAAGGCATAAGCACTTAAAGCAATGCCGCCAACCACAAGAAATGTAGAAATCATTTCGGCTTGTGTAAAACTTAAACCAAAAACATGGTATTTTGAATTAACACGAATTAATTCAATGCAGAAACGTTCTATACCGTTCAAAATCATATAAATACCAAACATTAAACCAGGTGCTTTTATTTTATCTCTGATGCGCCATAGAAAAGCGAAGAGAATTAAACAGATTATTACTTCATAAATTGGTGTTGGATATACACCCTGCGCAAGTTCGTTACAAAATTTACCATTGCAGCCCGGAATTGGAATCCCTTCTCCTACTACATTGTTTGGGTATTTGTACGACCAGAGCCAATCTGGCAACCAAGAAAATGGCTTTGGATTATTGTTTACAATTCCCCAGTCTCCATCTCCAGCCAGGTGGCAACCGATACGACCTACAGCGTAAGCGAGCATCATGCCTGGTCCACCAACATCAAGCATGTGCAAAGGTTTAATACCATACCTTTTTGCAATGATTAGTACTGCGGCACCACCACATATTAAGCCACCATAAAATGTAAGCCCACTAAATGACAACAACCTTTCGATGGGGTGCTGAACGAAATCATCCCAATATTCTAAATTATCAAAGAATTTTGCACCCAGGAAACCCCAAATTGCTGCCCAAACAATTAAATTGCTCATGGTTTGGTAAGGGTGAATGGTTACCAGTGTTTCTTTTGGTTTATCCAGTTTATGTTTATTTTTTTCGGTATAATCCCAGTAGGCAAATAGCCCTGCAAAAAACAAACCCCCGATTAAATTGCCTTTGGTAGACATTAAAATACCTTGAGCATCGTTTACAAAAAGTTTGTAATTCAATAATGCATAAACCAATTTATAGCCAATTACAAAACCAAAAAGCCCATTCATGATCAGCTCTGAAGTGGTGGCTGGTTTACCAACTGTAATTGTCTTTTTTAAATGGGTGAAGTATGCCCAGTGCTTCTTTACGCTTAAGTTCTTTGGTAAAAGCCCAATAACCAGCTACAAAGGCCAATGCTACAAAAACACCGAACGTATTAAATGGAAGTGGCAAATTAATGCCAAATAAATATTCTAAAAAATGTGAAACGGTAGGAAACATACAAATAATTTGTTGCGAAGATAGGAAAGAAAGACCAAAGCTGAAAGCTTAAACACTCGAGGCAAATGAGAAACACTTAAATGGAAAATTCGATTTAAAAAGACTGACTGTTGAAGATTGAAAATCATAAATAATACCCTAATTTATAGGTATTTATGAAATAAACTCAAAAGCATCATCTGTTATTTGAAGAAATAAAAAAATCCCCTGGCTTTATGCCAGAGGATTTAAATTTATTATCATTAAAATAATTTCAGCTCTTTAATTTGAGCATTAATGCTGTAATACTTTAGCGATTTCTTTTTCGATAGATTTTATCTCTTTAGGTTTAAGCTTTTTTGCTGCATCAGCCTTGTTACCAGTTTTACTTTCGGGGTATTTTACTCCTACTCTTAAAGCTTTTAAGCCAGAAACACCTTGTAATTCATCCAGTTCCAATTGCTCTAAATCATCATTTAAATAACCCTGAACCTGCATGTATTTAATGTACTCCATATATTCTTTGGCTTCTTCGGGGTTGAAATAAACCATGGCAATTTTATGGGGCTGTGTTAAACGTTCGGTTGTTCCTTTAATTAGAACTTTATCTATTCGTTTCTTAACCACTTCATAACGAATGTTATATGCACCTTCTACATCAAACCTACGTTCATCATTTCTAAAACTGATATCGATCGCATTTGAATGGATAAAAATCAATTGTGTAGTTTCCAATGGCCGTGGCATTTCGCCAATTAAGCCTTTAGATAAACGTGCAATATCAACCATGGATGTTAACTGCCAAAGGCGGATATTTTTCAGGTATAACAGATCAAAAGGTTTATCGGGAGCAATTTCCTGACCGATGTAAATATCATACTCCACACCATCTGTTCTAAATTTGGCAAAATAACATGGATAGGAAGCCTGTAAATTTGCTTGTGATTTTTCTAGATATTGACTAACCTCTGTATTGATTAGTTGCATTGATATTTCCAGTTGCCTGCGGTTTGCAAAAGCTGCTCCGGTTTCTGGAATAATAACTTCGAAATAACGGTCGACAAATTCAGCAGTCTGAGGATAATTTCCTTTAATAATCGACAGGAAAGGGTAAACTTCTACCTCTAAAAACTCATTCAGTTTATTTTCTTCGTTTGATGAAGCGAAATCTCCGATACGTTTAATCCAATCTTTACAATTGAACAATAGTTTATCTGTTAGCTCTAAAGAAACATGTTTGCGAATTGATTTTAAGGTATCAATTAAACTGTTCAATTGCACTTCCATATCATCTTTTAAAGCCTTATTGCGCTCAATAGTGGAGTTACGGATATCAATTGCACCAAATAAAGGATACATGTGTTTAAAAGTGATGGTTTCAATCTCCTTTAACTTATGGTAACTGTTGTTTTGTTGAAGAAAATGCCAAACAGCCTCGTTAAACTTCCATTGTACAGAGGGTTGCAAAGCTGTAAATTTATCCATCAATACTTCATCCATTTTCGAATCGAATTCTTCGATACTGTATTGGAAAAGCTGACCTATTAGCGGCATTGCAGGACGTAATCTTGATAACAACTTATCATCAACCAAAACTTCCTCGTTAGAATACACTTCTAAAACACCAGCCAATTGGGTATTGTAATAAATTGGCAGTACTGAATAAGAACAAACACCTGCTGCTTTTAAAACCCTTAAAAACGGATCTTTATCAATCTGATCGTCGTTTATTGCACTAACGAAAATGGCCCTTGGGTTTTCTTTATATTTATCTACCAGTGAGTAAAAAACTTCTTCTTCGAGATTGGATGATTTAGCGGAGTTGATGAGCATACTCTGCGAAAATTCCTTGTTATCAAAAACCAGCTTATTGTTAACGGTTAAAAAAGGCATTAAACCAAATTCCAGTTTTCCGTTTCCGCTAAGGGTTTTTAAAGCATGGATTACGTGGGTATATGCTTCTGTTTGGTAATTGTGGTTAACCAAGGCATCGCGTATACCATCAATTGCATGCTGTAGGGTAACATCTGTTATCGAAATGATACTGAAACCCTCGAAAAGGAAATTTTGCAATGGTAAATGCTCTACCAGGTAGTCCAATTCGGTTTCATCCTGAAAATGTTTACCAAGTTCTTCAAAATTAAGTTCTGGCAGATCTCCTTTGTGCATAATATCAACAAACTTTGTATCTGTTTGAATATTATAGTATTGCGTAAGGGTGGTTTCCTGATTAATGTGAGCATAAATAATCTCATTTTTCAATACTGAGGTGAAATTATAAAAACGCCCCAAGATGATATTGTAGATAAATTTAAGCTGTTTTTTCTCAACAGGCTCGTTATCTTTCGTTACCTTATTTTTAGGATCATGATCCTTAAAAAATTTATAGAATGCATTGGTACTGAAGAAAATCTGATCTGGAATTGGGGTACTTAAAGCCCAAAACAAATCATCTTCGTTATCCATTAAAGGTGTTAGAATGGTAAAAATTAATTCTAAAGTATCTTTATATTGGGATAAATCTTCGGCACTGATGTTGCCAAGCAGCACATCGTCTTTTTCAATTTTTTGAAGTAAGAACCTGTAAAATTCTGATTTTACTGATTTCTCTGTTTTTAACCTGCCTTTTAAATACTCCACAAGGGGACGAAAAGACAGTGAGGATTCTACCTGGCAATGTATACATTCATTTTTGTGTATCTGTATTACATTGGTATTCATTGTATAAGTTTGCTATAGTGTAAAATTTATAGTTATCTATTTAGTTACTAATTCATTGCAAAGATACAAACTCCTCAAAGCAATGTTAGTCTGCTGAACGTAATACTTGAATATTACATCTATTAATATGTTACACAAATTTAGTACCTAAAATTAAGTGATACGTATGGATACCAGCCATCAGTGGAGTGTCCCATCACAAATCGCACAACTGTGAGTGATGCCGGGGCAAAATAAACGCCCCCTCCTACGCCGTGGTGCCATAATGTTGATGCTTCGTCACGTTTCCATACCCTGCCAACATCATAAAAACCCAATAAGCCAATTTGGCCGGGTAAAACATAACTTACCAGATCGCCAAGTTTGGCCCTAAGCTCTAAGTTGTTATAAAAGGTATGCTCACCGGCAAATCTAAACTGGCGATAACCGAGTAAATTGCCCTGTCCGCCGAGATAAAGTGCCTGATAAAACGCTGGTTTGCCAATGGTTACTCCTCCGCCAAAACGATCTGCCAAAATGAAGTTTTTTCTGCCATCGAGGTTTTTATATAAAGCAATGCTTGCGGTAAACTGTCCATAAGAATTGGAATATTTGTTAACTCCTTTATATCCTAAAAGCTTAAAATCTACGTAACTCCCTAAGGTTGGCAATAAATCGTTATCGCGGGTATTGTTGGTAAAGTTTATAAAAGCACCTGCAAACATCTTTTCGTTACGTACGGTTAAAGAATCGGCTGAGTGCAGAAGCGAAGGATTTTCGATAAAGCGGCCATCGTTATCTTCTTTGTTATACTTATAATACTGCCAAGACGGGCCAACACTGAAAGTAGATTTCGGACGGCGCCACCTGATTGCTGCATCAACCTGATAGAGGTTAAAGCGTGCGCGGTAATACCTGATGTTGTCTCCATCGTTAAATGGTGTTTCATTGCCCAGACCAAAGAAATTTTGTGTATTGTTAGGGGCAAAAGCATCGGCTTTTAAAACAAAATCGGCTTTGCCTAATGCTTTTAACCATTCGCCTTTGTAGTTAAACCTAAAAGCTTTTGTAGAGAAAGAATGAAGAAAAGAGATGGTTTGTGAATTGCCATAAGGCTGTTTTCTGAAACCTGGATTGGTTTGTTTGTAAATTAATCCCAATAAAATACCATCATCCTGATTATAACCTGCATTTAACAGCCAAGAACTGCGGCGATACATATCTTTTGGGATGTAGCTAAAATTCGAGGTATCGTTAGAAATTATTTTTCTGATTTTACTGGCATCTTCTCCATTATAAGTGGCTTTATCTTTTCTACCGTATAATTTTACCGGACCGTTACTGTTTGCAAAATCATAAACCTTGTTTCCTTTGCCGCCTATAATCCTCAATTTAATGTTCGAATTTTTATTGTTCAGGATTAAACTGTCGTTACCATTGTGCATGTAAACCCTAATTTCCTTAGTTACCTTGGGATCGAATTTACGGTCGAAAAGTTCATCTTTAATATTGCCTTCTTTCGAAATTTTATTGATTTTAACACGCAAACCATTATCAGCAGCATCAGAAATGTGGATGAGTTCGTTTTTATTGGTTACTTCAATGTCCACAATCCGGTTAAAGAAATGATAATACTGGTTCATTAACTTTGGCAAAGTGGCTATCCTGTTGCGCATTTGCGCCAAAAAGGCATCGTGGTGTAGCGAATAACTTGGCTCAGGAAGCTTTTTTAATGCTTTTTCAAAAACGGCATCGTTGTAGTTTGCACAAAAATCTTTTACAATTTTATCAAATTCTTCTTCATCAATATTTGCTGTCCAGCGGCTGCTTATTTCTCTACCTTCCCATAAAAACCAATTGATATTTTTGATGCCACGTTCGTAGCCTTGCATCATTGGCAAAAGTGAAGATGATTGGGTGTAACGCTGTAAAAAGCCGTCTGATCTGAAAAATACCTGGTCGCGATCTCTCGGAACCGGCGAATACAAGGATCCATCTTTGGTTTTGGTTTCTTTCCAACGCCACTGGTCTTCGTGCCTGTCCCAATCGCCCAGTAAAACATCAAATGCCCTGGCTTTAACCCAGGCTGGGCCATCTAGTTTATTGTCATTATCTTCCGTTAGTTTTTTGTCCATTTTTGGCGAACTGTCCGATTCTCCCGTAGGTTCTCTTTCCTCGAATAAACAAAGGGTATTGGCAAATGCGGATTCAAATTCTCCAAGATTATCATCTGGTGAAACCCATCCAATAATCGGGTTACTGTGCGCAATACCGCCTGCTTTGGCCAATTCGGGCACTACAAGGGCCGAAAACGGATGCTGGGCCGACATATTATCTTTAATTACATCTTTAGCAAAAGTTTCGCGCAGGGCTGCTGGCAAAAGCACTTCCGGATATTTTTCTACACTACGCAACACATATTCTTTGCCGTTTTTATCTTCCAATCGTAATGAGCGCGATTGATTTCCTCCGCCACGCTGTGTAGCCTTTAAGCCACCCATCATCTGCGAAACCCTTAAAACTGGCACTTTCGTTCGTGCAGCATATTCTTTACGGTAATTTTCACCAAAAACGTAGCGGTGAAAACGCCCAACACTATCGTATTCTGGTTTAACACGAACAAAAATACTATCGGCAGTGAGTGGTTTATCTCTGTTTCTTACCTTTTGAGGAATGGTTTCGAACTTTTTGATGTAACTGTATACTTTTTTAACGCTGGTATCGGAATATATATAATATTCGTAACGCATATCATTGTTTTTTAGCTGATCGGCTACTACATAGCCTTGTTGCATTTCGTGAAAAAGCGAAGTTCTGCCTTCTTTGTTTGGCGATACTTTTGAACCTGAACCGCTAATAATCTGTAACTGTTTTCCTTTAATTAATTGTAAGCCATGCTCGTGCCCGGCAACGTAGGTAACATTTGGATAATCACCAAATACGCCTGTTATTGATTTGATCATATCCTTATAAGCAGGATGATTTAAATCTTCTGGACTCAGTAATGTTGAACGCAACATTGGGTAAACAGAGCCTAAAACAGGCATTGGGATGTATAGATTTTTATTAAGTGAAGTTAAGGGAAAGAGGTGATTGCGCAGGTTAAAATAACCTCCATGTGGCCCATAACTTTGAAATGGATGGTGAGAAGCCAACAGGATTACTTTATCTTTATTTTCTTCTAACAGCTGCTCCATTTTAACTAAAACCTCATCTTTGCTACGGCAATCGCACTCGCCATTTGGATTGGATTTATTATAAGGAAAAACCCACCATTCGCTATCATAGGCAATAATGGTTAATTTATCGGTAAGTTTAATGGCAACGGGATCAGGACATCCGTTTGCAGGAATTAACTTAAGTAAAGGATCGTTTTGTGCGCTAAGATAGTCACCCTGTGCTTTAATTTTTGCCAAACCTTTGGGGCCGGATTTGTCCCAATCATGGTTGCCGGGAACAAAATAAACTGCTGCCCCCATTTTACGCATGGGTTCGAATTGTGAACGGAGAATTTTTTTAGTTTCTTCTTCTTCCAAACTTCCCGGAAGCCCCATACCGGTTGGGTAAATATTATCACCCAAGTAAACAACGGTGGTTTTTTTTGGAAGAATCTGCTT
This sequence comes from Pedobacter sp. AC402, assembly GCF_979252805.1. NCBI lineage: Bacteria > Pseudomonadati > Bacteroidota > Sphingobacteriia > Sphingobacteriales > Sphingobacteriaceae > Pedobacter > Pedobacter sp. AC402. Next base: position 11,703 of record NZ_CEEDAI010000008.1, read on the forward strand.
TGCAGCATTTTTGAGATCCTGCATTTGGGCAGGGTTCATTTCCCCTGCATCCCCAAAGAGAATGACCCGATATTTTACATCATCCTGAGCAATGGCAATAAAATTGATTAAAAATAAAATTGTAAAAAGAGTAAATCTTTTGATCATAGACTCAGCGTTTGTATAAATATAGTTATTTTAAAATTATTATGTTTTTGGATTTTATTCCATAATAACGTCACACTGAATTCAATTCAGGGTCTTTCGTGTGGAAAAGACGCTTACATAAATTCAGCATAACGTAAGATTGAGGAAACAACACCAACCTTTATTTTTTCAATTTAAACATCAAAATGTTACCGGCCGCTAGGGTTCCGCCTTCATTAGAGATGTAGAGGTTATTATCGCGATCGAAAGCTATCCCTTCTGGCTGGTTAAAAAGGTTGCCATCCAATGGATATGTTGCCTTTACGTTAAAATCGGCATCGGTTACCACAATCATTTTATTTATTGAAGAAAGCACATACCACTCGTTCGTTTTTGGGTTTTTAGCCAGTGCAGATGGGCGGAACCTTGATTTTGAACTTCCTGATGCTTTTTCAATCGCTTTATGCGAAAGGCTAAATTCTCCGGCAGGGGTTAATGTGGCATCAGTTCCAACCTTAAAGCCATAAATACTTGATGCTTTTGCCTTTGAATCTGGCTTGCTATCTTTTGTTAGCACATAAACCATGTTGTTTTTTTCATCCGCAGCCAAACCTTCATATTCTGCCTTTGGTACAAGATCTTTGGTTTTAACAACATTGGCAACCTCGGGTTTGTTAATTTCAGAAATCGGAAATGTATGCAGCTCACCATTACTTTTTAAAACAATAATATAATTGTTAATGATGGTTAGATCTTCGTAATCGCCTTTACCTCCAAATTTGGTGTATTTAGAATCCTTATCGCTTAAACCCAGGTGAAAAAGATCTCCATCCTCATCCTGGATAGCAAAAACTTCTTTTGGGTCGCCGTTATGAAACACAATTCCAGAAATTTCAAAGAGGTTATGTGGCATGTTGTATTTAACGGGCGCAGATAAATCGTAAGGAAAATCTGATTTTGTAGCACTACTTGTTGATACTGTTTCAGTAGAATCACTTTTTTTATCATTGCGGTTACCATTAACGCAGGATAGGCCTAAAAAGGCGGCTGAAAGTAGTAAACTGGAAGCAAGGAAAGTTTTATTGTATTTCATAAGGGTACAAATTAATTTTAATGGTCTGTGTTATCACAGCTCATCAATAAGTAAAATCATGCGTTATTTATTTTTCAATAATGCATAAATATCATGTTGAGACTGGACAAGAATCCCGCCACTTTTTACGGGAATGTTATTCATGTTATCATCTATACAAACTGCCTGCACATTATCTTGTTTTTGTATTTCGATAATGGCTAAAATTTCTTCTTTAATCTGTTCATTGTAAATCGGGAAACAAACCTCTATTCTTCGATAAATGTTCCGGTTCATCCAATCTGCCGAGCCGAGGTAAACATCATTTTTCCCTAAATTATGGAAGATAAAAACCCGTCCGTGTTCTAAATAACGGTCAACAATGCGCGTTACCTTAATGTTTTCGCTCATTCCTTTTACACCTGGAATTAAGCGGCAAATGCTCCGCACAATCATTTCTATCTTCACTCCTGCCTCGGATGCTTCGTAAAGTTTGTTAATCAATACTTTTTCTTCGAGATTGTTCATTTTAATGGTAATGCCCGATGCTTTACCTTGTTTGGCATGTTCTATCTCTTTATCAATCAATTGAAGAAAAACCTGCTGCAGATTAAACTGCGCCACCAATAAATGCTTAAAATTAATGAGATCTGCACTACTTGGTTTAACTCTTTTGGCCAAAAAGATAAAAAGCAACTCCACTTCTCGGAGCATTTCCTTATTGGCTGTCATTAAAATATGATCGGTGTAAAAAGCAGCGGTGCTTTCGTTAAAGTTACCGGTGGCAAACAAACCCGAATAGCGCATTCTATCGCCTATCTGCCTTTTTACCAGTGCTACTTTGGCGTGTACTTTTAAAGCTGTTACACTGTAAATAATGTCTACACCAACTTCCTTCATTTTTTTAGCCCATTTGATGTTGTTGGCTTCATCAAAACGGGCTTTAAGCTCTACCAAAACCGTAACTTTTTTACCATTTTTGGCTGCACTGATTAAGGCATTTACAATTTTAGAATCGCTGGCCACGCGGTATAGTGTCACATAAATTTCTTTAACATCAGCATCAATGGCGGCTTCGTTAAAAAAGCGCAATACGCTATCGTAACTTTGATAAGGTGTATGTACAATAATGTCGTTTTTGTAAATTGCCTCTGTCAGCGATCCTTCAATTACATCGGTATTGCAAAGTTTTGGCCAATTTTGGTTGGAAAGCTGGGGCACATTTACCGGGAAACCCATAAAATCTTTCAGGTTGTGGTATTGCCCGCCTTCTATCCTGTTGGCTTTTTTTAAATTGAAAAGTTTTTTTAGCAGCTCGAAAACATTTGCTGGTATGCCTGGCTGATGCAGAAAGCGTGTAGCTAAACCTGCATCGCGTTTGAGCAATTGTTTTTCCAATTGTTCTGATAAACTGCCTGAATATTCATCTTTAAGATCAATTTCGGCGTCCCTTGTAATTTTGAAACTGTAGCAACCTGTAACTTCTCCATCAGGAAAAATACGGTCTAAATGAAAGCGGACGATATCATCCAAAAAAACGATAAAGGTTTCGCCTTCGGCTTCTACCTTATAAAAGCGAGGCAGCTGGTTGGAAGGGATGTTTAAAATGATAACTTCGGCATCAAGCTCTTTTTTTAGCGTAACCAGGAAGTACAGTTCATTGTTTGAAGGAAAAAAATCGGTGTTTTGATCAACGTAAACAGGTTGCAGAAAAGCCATTACCTGACTTAAAAAATACCGTGTGATGCTTTTCTGAATTTCTGCTGGAAAGGGCTGACCATAAATTAAATTTATTTTATTTTCTTTCAGCTGAGGAATGATATCAGACTTTAGAACAACGCCATATCGTTGTTGTTGATCGGAAATTAGCTGATTGGCGGTATTTAGTAAATTATCGTCAATCCTGATGTCATTATTTTCCTTATTGCTCAACTTTTCGAGTGCCAGTAATACAGGCATCCGAACACGGTAAAACTCATCTAGATTGGAAGAAAATATAGACAAAAATTTAATTCGTTCGAGTAACGGAACGGTATTCCGCTCGGCTTCCATCAAAATACGCTCGTTAAATTTTAACCAGCTTAAATCTCTGTTAAAAAAAGAGGTTTCTGTAATTTGTTCCATTAAAGTTTACCGTAAGCTGCGTAAGCGATTACAAAAGCCAAAACTGCTGCAATTAAGCCAAACATAAATATGTTATATGCCAGACGGATTAATTTGTATTTACGGCCTAAAACCACACCCTGAGAGTAAACATCGGTAATTAATGTTCCGTATAAAAAATCTTTATCGCTCATTACCTTAATCATTCCATCGGTATAGCTCGGCAAACTCATTTTATAGAAATTACCGAAAAACAGGAGATTAACTTTTTTATTGTCCATATCTTCTTGAGTAAATTCTCCTTTGGGAATGGATGGACGGGTGGACAGGATGGACACCACTACACAGGTTAAACTCACCATTAATAATATAAAGGTTGGTATAATTAGGTTGCCGTGATCTTCTAACCGCCTTAGCAACAAACTCACAATCAACGATAGCATGATTGAATTTACAGTAATGAGAATATGTGCTTTATTATCGGCCATATCGCTCAAACGCTGGTTATTTGCCGAAGTAATCCTGAACATGGTTTCAATTCCTTTGTCTGGACGGTCGTCTTTATCCTTTTTCTTTTTCTCTTTTACAATTTCAGGTGCAAAGTTTTTAGGTTCTTCGAGTTCTGTGCTGATTTCTTCCTGTGCGGTTAATTTACTTTTCAGCTTATCGATATTTTTCTGTTTCTGATCACTTAGCAACAAATTGGCATAATCGGTATGGTAATGGTGAGATTCCATAAACTGGATATCTTTTTTACGCCAATCGAGTTTGCTGATGTCTTTTTTATAGATCAACTCGTTTTCTTTGTGCATCAGTTTTCCTTTCGCTCGGAAATCGGATAACCCTAAATGGAAAAGATCTGCATCGCAAATAATCTTATCGATTTCATTTTTAGGATGCTGAGGAATTTTGGTGGCCAATATGGCGCTTTTAACACTATCACGAACTTCCTGATTTACTTTGTGTTTGGCCAAAAACTGGTCGGCAAGTTCAGCACCTTTAGCCTCATGATTTAAGGCATCTTCAAAATAACCAGTATCGTGGAAGTAGGCGGCTACAGTTATGGTGAAAAAATCTTGCTCATTCAGCTGGTAGTGGTTGGCAATCTGTTGTGCAGCATGTACAACTTCCTGAGTATGTTCCAGATTATGATAAACCAATCGCGGATCGCTGTGGGTATGGAAGTAATCGCTAACATGCTTTTGTACATCTTCCTGCAATTGTTTATAGTTCATGTGTGGAGCGGGATTGTGGTAATTTGTGGTTATGAGGGAAATGCATTTGTTTAAAATGTTTAAAACTGAAAATTGTTTGGTTTTATGGTTATAAAATTACGCTAATTTTTTAAAAACAACGCTGCTCTGCCTTGAACAATAATAATGCCTTATTTATTTTACAATGAGCTTTAATGGATAAGTAGAAATTAGGGGTGGTATAATCAAGGTTAGGAAGTAAAAACTGACGTATTAAAGTGCATTAAGATTGGCATTGAAGTTTGGTATGATGATTTAATGATGGGTCCGATTCGAGCGGAGCACAGTCGAGAAATCTTTTAAAGTTGCACAGAAACATGTTCAAAGATTTCTCCACTTCGGTCGAAATGACGATTCGACTAATATTTAATTCACCGGTCGTCATCCTCGCGCAGGCGGGGATCTTACAACTCAGGCAATATTTAAGCATTAAGAATTCCCAATCAACCCAATAGCTATCTGGTGGGAATGACGATTACACGAGGATTTATCGCTTTTTCCGTTATTTCGAGAAAGCGCAGCGCAGCCGAGAAATCTTTTAAAGCTGCACAGAAACACGTTCAAAGATTTCTCCACTTCGGTCGAAATGACGATTCGACGAGGATTTATCACTATTTCCGTCATTTCGAGCGAAGCGCAGCATAGCCGAGAAATCTTTTAAAGTTGCACAAACATGTTCAAAGATTTCTCCACTACGGTCGAAATGACGGTTACGAGAAATGAAGAGTTGTTCAATTAGTGTCCTTCCTCCTCTTCGTTTTTAACTTTGCTCAATAAATCATAAGCTCCTTTTACCACTATTTTCGGTTTGGGAAGTGCTTCTGCAAATGATACCTGAGTAAAGCCATTTTCTGATACATCTGTTTTCACCTCTATCATTTGGTAATGAAAGGCTGATTTTGAAGCAGATTTTTCTATAAATACATATTTTTTACCTTCAAATTCAACAATAGCGGCATCGGGCAAAGCTTCTACCTTATTGGTACCACTTTCTACATAAGCTTTGAGGTACATGCCAGGCAGCAGTTGCGTATCTTCTTTATCAAGGTGGCAATGCACCTGCACTGTACGTTCTTTACTAATTTCCCTGCCGATCAGGTGCACGGTAGCCATGCGCTCTTTATCTTCGTTCGCTAAAGTAAACCGCACTTTTTGGCCAATTTTTAGTTTGGGTACATCTTTTTCGAACACGGTAAGTTCTGCATGTAAATGTTCGGTATCGGCAATTTTAAAAAGTTCATCCGTAGTACTCGCGAAAGCACCGATATTGGTGTTTACTTGTGTTACGTAACCTGCCATAGGCGCATAAAGGTTAAAAGTTTTTAGAATCTCACCTTTCTCAAGCGCAGCAAAACTGATGTTTATAAGCGAAAGTTTAGACCGCTGACCAAGCAATCGGGCACTTACACTTTGGTATTCGCTCCGGGCTTTTTGCAATGCTTTTTTTGAATTTACGTTTTCTTTTGCCAGTTCTTCCTGCCGATCTAACTCTTGTTTTAAAAATTGCAGCTGACTTTTATAATCCAAATAATCCTGCTGCATCTGAATAAATTCGGGATTTTGCATTACAGCAACCAAAGCACCTTTTTTTACCTTCATGCCCTGGAGCATATCCGTGCTTTTTACAATGCCCTCTAGCGGTGTAGAGATTGAAACCAAACTTTGGGGAGGCAAATCGAGCATCCCGTTTACTTTTGTTGTTCCGCTTAATGCTTTAAGTTCAATCTCGCCAAGGGTAATGCCGGCAAGTTTGTGCTGCTCTGGCGTTAAAGTAACCATATCGTTCTCTTGGTGAACGGGCTCTTTTTCTACTGCATTTTCCTCTTTGGGGCTTCCGCATGCTGCAAGGTAAAACGTTACCACGATTAGAACAATATATTTATATATGGATTTCATGTTTATTATTTTATAATGATTTAAGGTCACCAGTCAAAAATTCGATATGGTTAATGCTTTGATTAACCTGTAACAAAGCCATCAGGTTGCTTTCATAAATAGAATTTACCTGTTTAAGGTTTAGCAGATATTCGGAGTATCCAATTTCACCATTCTGGTAGGCAATTCTGCTGTTTTTTAAGATTAATGCCGCATTGGCAAGTGCCGAAGTTTGGTAATAACCGTAACGCTGTTGGTTTTTAAGGTATTCTTGAAGCACCTGTTGAAACTGTCCTGTTAATTTAAGTTCTTGCAATTCAAGGTCGGTGGTGGCGATATCTTTACTTATAGCCGCTGCTTTTGCCTTTGCCGAAAACGATTTGTAAAACAAGGGAACAGCTAGTCCAAGCTGGAAACCCTGGAAACGTTTATTTTGATTAAAATACACTTCTGAGCCATTCACATTTTGGAAACCGGTAAGCGATTGGTTAAAGTAGCCAACTGTAATATCTGGCAATGCTTTTGCCAACTCTATCTTTCGTTGTTTATCGGCAATAACGATTTGTTGTTTAAAATAAGCCAATAAAGGATTTTCCTGAACGGATAAACTGTCAGTCAAAGTGATCATTTTTTGCTCCTTGAGGGACTTTTCGGCAATTTCTTTAATTGGCCCTCCAATAAGTATACTTAGCTGATTTTTGTAAATTTCGATGTCGGCATTATTTTGTTCCAATTGGTTTTGCACATCTTTCAACTGTGTTTCAGTAGCTACTTTTTCTAAAAGATTGCCTTCTCCAGTTTTATATTTTAACGAGGCTGATTTAACAAAGCCCTTGTAAATACTATCCTGTTGCTGTAGCAGTTTTTCTTTAGTGTTGAGGTATTGAAGGTTGGTGTAAACGGTTTTTACCTGATAAATTAACTCATTTTTTGTAGCAGCAACCTGAAACTGACCTGCTTTAATGCGTTCATCACCCAAAGCTGCATTGGCTGTAAAAAATGTTGGAAATGGAATCGTTTGAGAAATGGTAAAGTTTTTATCGTTTTTAACCAAACTATTATATTGTCCGTAAAGCATCGAAATATCCGTTTTGGGCATTTCGAAAGCTGTTTTTTTTAATTGCTCTTGTAAACCTACGTTGAGGTTTGCACTGTTTATGGTTTTGTTTCGCTCAAGCGCAGATGAAATGGCCTGGTTTAACGTAATATCAGTACTTTGTGCCTTAACGGATGGTAATCCAAAAAGAAACATTATCAAAACAAGCGCCCCCGCAAGTGAAGATGTACCGCGTTTTCTTGTTCCTATTTTATCTACCCAAATGTAGAGGATTGGCAATACCAATAGGGTAAGTAATGTGGCCGAAAGCAGGCCGCCTATTACTACCGTTGCCAACGGACGTTGTACTTCGGCCCCACTCCCGCCAGAAATTGCCATTGGTAAAAAGCCAAGTGAGGCTACCAAAGCGGTCATAATTACAGGGCGCAGCCTTATAGTGGTTCCTTTTTTTATAATTTCGATGATATTTGTCATTCCTTCTTTTTTTAAGCGGTTAAACTCGCTGATCAATACAATTCCATTGAGCACTGCTACACCAAAAAGTGCGATGAAACCGATACCTGCAGAGATACTGAAAGGCATCCCCCTGGCCCATAGAGCCAGTATGCCACCTATTGCAGATAATGGGATAGCTGTAAAAATTAACAGCGCATGTTTAATTGATGAAAATGTTAAGTAGAGTAAGAGCAGGATGAGCAACAATGCCAATGGAACAGCAATACTCAGCCTTTTATTTGCCGCCTGAAGGTTTTCGAACGTTCCGCCGAAGGTTGGATAGTAACCTGGCTCAAATTTAATTTTGCGATCTATTTTTTGCTGAATTTCTTTAACAATGCTTTCTACATCCCTGCCACGAACATTAAAACCGACAGTAATACGTCGTTTTGCATCATCGCGCTGAATTTGGTTTGGCCCTTCCTTATATTGGATATCAGCCAGCTGTTCTAAAGGGATTTGATTGCCATTGGGTGCAGTTACGAAAAGGTTTTTTACATCTTCCAAAGATTGCCTGTTCTCCTTTTCAAGGCGCACCACCATGTCGAAACGTTTCTCACCTTCAAATACAAGGCCTGCTACCTCACCGGCAAAACCCGAGCGGATGGCGGTATTTACATCTTCAATATTTAGCCCGAATTGTGCAATTTTATCCCTGTGGAATTTAATAATCACTTGCGGTAAGCCTGAGGCCTGTTCTACATAAATATCCTGAGCACCCTCTATTTTACCTGCAATGGCACCGATCTTTGATGCATAACTGCCCAACTTGGCAAAATCTTCACCATAAACTTTAATTACAACATCCTGTCGCGCACCCGTCATCAACTCGTTAAAACGCATTTGAATAGGTTGCTGAAAGCCAAAAGTTACCCCCGGAATATACTGTTCTAACTTCTGCTGCATTTTTTCGGCAAGTCCATCTCTTGATGAAGCACTCGTCCAATCACTTTTATCTTTCAGGATAATGATTAAATCGCATGCTTCAACAGGCATTGGATCGGTTGGAATTTCACTTGAACCAATCTTCCCGATTACTTCTTTTACCTCCGGAAAGTTGGCTTTCAATACCTTTGCTGCCCGTGTTGAGGCCTCGATGGTTTGCGACAAACTGCTGCCAGTTAATACCCGTGTTTCTACAGCAAAATCGCCTTCTTCCAAAGTGGGGATAAATTCTGCCCCAAAGTTGCTGAAGATAACCAATGAGATTGCAAATAGCGTTAAAGCAATACCTAAAACTACAAGTTTTGCCCTTATCGCAAAATTAAGCATGGGTGTATATACCCGTTGAAGATATGACATGATCCTATCTGAAATATTTCTTTTGGTGCTGATGGTTTTATTCAGGCATAGGGCACTCATCATTGGCACATAAGTTAATGATAGTATAAATGCACCAAGAATGGCAAAAGCCACGGTTTGCGCCATTGGTCTGAACATTTTACCTTCGATGCCTACAAGTGCAAGAATGGGCAGATATACAATGAGGATGATGATTTCGCCAAAAGCGGCACTGTTGCGGATTTTAGAAGCAGATTCAAAAATCTCCGCATCCATTTCGTGTTGGTTTAAGCGGTTCTTATTTTTTCGAATACCCAGATGATGAAGCGATGCTTCTACAATAATTACAGCGCCATCTACAATCAGTCCGAAATCAATTGCACCAAGGCTCATCAGGTTGCCGCTTACGCCAAAAAGATTCATTAAACACACCGCAAAGAGCATGGCTAATGGAATTACAGAAGCGACTATGAGTCCGGCGCGAAAGTTGCCCAATAGCAAAACCAACACAAAAATAACAATCAGCGCACCTTCAGCCAGGTTTTTGGCCACAGTTCCTATTGCATTGTTTACCAGTTTTGTACGGTCAAGAAAAGGTTCAATTACCACACCTTCGGGGAGGTTTTTAGCAATTTGCGCCATCCTGGTTTTAACATTGGCAATTACCTTTGATGAGTTGGCTCCTTTAAGCATCATTACCACAGCACCTACAACCTCTCCTTGGTCGTTCCTCGTCATTGCACCATATCGGGTTGCGGCACCAATTCTTACTTCTGCTACATTGCGGATCAGTACGGGAATGCTATTGTTGTTGGTTTTTACAACAATGTTTTCAATATCTTCAATGCTTTTAATCAAACCTTCACTTCTGATGAAATAGGCATTGGGTTTCTTATCAATATAAGCACCTCCGGTATTCTGGTTGTTTTTTTCGAGTGCCGAAAATATATTACTGATGGAAATGTCCATACTCCTGAGTTTATCAGGATTAAGTGCAATCTCATATTGTTTAAGGTACCCGCCGAAACTGCTTACATCGGCAATGCCTTCTACACCTAAAAGCTGACGGCGTACAATCCAATCCTGAATGGTACGGAGTTCGGTTGCATCATATTTTTTTTCATATCCTTTTTTAGGGTGGATAACATATTGATAAATTTCGCCCAAACCAGTAGTTAAAGGTGCCACTTCTGGTGTTCCTATCCCCTTTGGAATGGCCCGTTCCACTTCGGCAAGCCTTTCGCTTACCTGTTGGCGTGCCCAATAAATTTCTACATTTTCTTTAAATACCACCGTTACTACGGAGAGGCCAAACCTGCTAAATGAACGAATTTCTTCAATTCCGGGGATGGTTGCCATGGTTTGTTCTACCGGATAGGTTACAAACCTTTCGATATCTTCGGCACCGTTGCTTGGCGAATTGGTAATAATTTGAACCTGGTTATTGGTAATATCGGGAAGTGCATCAATAGGCAATTGCTTTAGGGAGTATATACCCCAGGCAATTAACGCCATCATCATAATCGCCACCAGTAATTTCTGCCTGATGGAGAACAGTATTATTTTGTTCAGCATTGTTGTAATAAATCAAAAATTAGGAAATAGCGGCATAGCCTGGCACGTAACCTTATGGTTATTGCATAATGCCCACTAAACTAATGGCCGGGCCATGGTGAAGAAATTATTGATTAAACAAGTTTAGGCGGTTGCCAAACATCAACAGGCTGTTTTTTTAAATCGGAACAATAAAAGCCTGGGTAAGATTGCTGAAAAACGGAAGCCATAACAACAACATTTTTTTCAAGAGGAAAATGCCGGGCTACTGAGCAGCAGGCACAACTACAAAACGGCGGACACATTTCGCCTCCGGCATGTTCTCCCTTGGCTGCATCATGATGAACAACGGTTTCGAACTGGTTATTTGTAAGCATATCTTCCCTATCCTGACAAGGCGTAATACCCAGCAAGATCAGATAAAAAGAAAATAGCAATACAAAGTATCTCATTGCCAGCAAATGTAATGATTATTGGGGAAAGGGAAAAGTGGTTGGCGGAGAGCGGACCACATTGGGCGAGAGTGACTACCTTAATTAGAAAAGATTAAAAAGATATTTTCACTTTTTGCAATTAAAACAAGCTTTTTATGCTTAAATGTTTTTTATAAATTTTGCTGGTATGCCACCAACAACTGTATTTAGTGCAACATCTTTAGAAACAACTGCTCCGGCAGCAACAACAGCGTTTTCTCCAATGGTTACTCCAGGCAAGATTGTTGCCCCTGCACCTATCCAGGCATTTTTTTTAATGTGAATTGCTTTTGGAATTAATGTATGGCGATCTTCAATTGAGGTAGGATGACCTTCGGATAATACACTAACTTTTGGAGCGATAAATACATTGTCATCAATGGTTATTCCCCCCAAGTCCAGAAACACACAGTCGAAGTTGATGAATACATTTTTACCGATTTTAATATGCTTACCGTAATTTATATACAAAGGTGTGAACACATTAACCGTACTGTCGATTTCAGCATTTGTAATTTGACTCAAAAAATTTCTGATTTCTTCTGGTTCGGTGGCATTATTCATTTGAACCAAAAGTTTTTTTGTTGCATAAGAAGCTGCTAACATTTTATATGCATCCGGATCGTTTGGCGAAATGGCTTCTCCATTACGTAACTTTTCAAAAATATCTGTGTTGCTCATAATCGTATATCTATCCGGCAAAGATAGCGGTTACAAAAAAGTGATTAGTTAAATTAATGTCGCAAATCAATCTAATCCTGCTTAGTCCACACCAGTTTACTTGTATTATAACCTAAACTTTGGGCCTTTTTAAGGTAGGCGGCTTTAACTTCATCTGGTATCCTCTTATCACGGGAAAGAATCCATAGATAGCTTAAGTTATTTCCAGCAACCAATGCGTATTTATAATCGGGATCAAGTGCGATAACATTGTATCCGGCATAAAAAGGTCCAAAAAAGGAAACTTTCAAACGGGCACTTTCCTCTCCTTTAACCAGCTTTGCTTTGCCCACACTTTCTTTCCATTTCTCTTCAACAAAATTATAACCCTTGTTTACCACACGTATCGATCCGTCAGCATTTTTTGAATATTCAGCAGTTACATGATCCAGATTTTTTTCAAATTTAAAATCCATTCGTGCAATTTCATACCATTTACCCAAATAGCTATCGGTACGGAATGGACTAACGGCTACCGCCCCTTTTGGAATAGACACGCAAGCCGCAAAATTAACAGCCACAGCTGCTGCACCTATTCCGATGGCCAGACCGAGCTGCCATTTTTGAAGTTTAAATATCATAACCCAATTAACAAAATAGTAGCCTCCAGGTTTGACCATTTCTAATATTATAATACTTATTAAAGCAATTAGTGGCGGGTTTGACTTACAGTCACAAACAAATTCCTTTACTCGTTGTTCAACATAAATCTAAAAACACTCATATGGACCAAAAATACACTCCTGCCGGGCATGCCTCTGCTTCCAGCATTTTAATTACCCTTGGTATAGGCATCGTTGCTTCTTTATTACTTTCCATACTTTATATTATTCTGTCGCAATTGATTCCCAATATCTGGTTTATTGCAATATGTGCGTTTTCACTGGGCATGTTGTTAGGCTTGGCTATTGATTTGGGAATCAGAATAGGAAAAATAAGGAACTTAAAGGCGGCTGTGGTTATTGCTTGCGTTTGTGGTTTGTTGGCATTTTATGTGCAATGGGTTTTCTTCGACGCCGTAATGTATAGCCAAAAGGGTTTTACTTTTAACCAAAGTTCTGCTGAGCTTAAACAGTTACTTGCAGATATGGGCTTTTTATTTTTACATCCCGGTATTCTGTTTCGCGAAATAATGGCGCTAAACAACGTTGGCACTTTTAGCATTCAGGGAAGTGGTAATGTTTCCGGCATTTTACTTTGGATAATCTGGTTTGGAGAATTTTTAGTGATTATAGGCGGAAGTTTGGTTGTAGCTTGGAATGGACAGGTAAGCAAGCCTTTTTCTGAGTTGAATGATGCTTGGATGAAAGCCAGAACTCCAAATCCTCTTATTCCATTTGTTGCCGATAAGGACCAGTTTTTAAATGAGCTAAGAAATAAAAATTTTGAGATCTTAAAAAACCATCCTGATGCCATCAGACAGCCAGATTATGCAGAAGTGATCATTTATGAATCACAAGGCGACCCTACAAAATATGTGAGCGTTGTTAATGTTACGCCACCTTCTGGCAGAAATAAGCAGGTTAGAAAAAAAAGTGTATTCACCCATTATTTCATCGGGAATAATCCTCCGATATGATTAATCATAAATTGGGTAAATAATTACTGAATCTATTTGATAACGAGAGATTTACGTATAAGAGAATTTCCCAAACATTTTATAGCTATTCTAAAGTCGATATAACTAGGAATTATTTTCTTTTGTACTTTGAATGGCCGATAAATAAATATAAATTTAGGCATGGGCGAGCTGATTCGATCCATGATAACTTAAAATAAATGAACCAGAACCACAAACCATCATTTGGAAACGCAGAAAATAAATTTACTCAGCTATTAAGCTTTGAAACTTTAGCAGGAAATATTTACAAAAACGGACCAGATGAAGAAGAAGAAGATGACCAAAGTGACTCTGCCGGAGCTGCTGCCGGATAAATTGAAATAATGCTTTGCCTGGAAAAATCTAACATTCAATTTTTCCAGGCAGCAAATTAAGGTGCATATTTTATTAATACTTAAACGCAAGATTTAAAAATCTGATTTAACTCCCCCGGTAGGTAGAGTAGCCATAGGCTGAAAGCGTGATGGGAACATGGTAATGCTTTTTGTCATTTATTTCAAATACCACATCAATAAACGGATAAAAACTTTTGATTTTTTTATTGGAAAAATATTCCTGCACCAAAAATGTAAGCTTATAAATGCCTGTATTTTCCTGTCGTTGATCCAAAAAATCTTTAATTCTTCCTTGTTCATCAGTAACTTTTTCTGCAACAAAAGTCCACACTTTGGTTTTTGGATTCAACTTATTTAATTGAACTGTAACCCCGGGGGCTGGTAATCCTGTTGAAACATCCAATATATGGCTTGATAACTGGTAAGTTTGCTCCTGCCCATACGCAAGTTGGAGCATTGTTGCCAACAGGATACTTAAAATTATTCTCTTCATTTTTTATCTATTTTTGTTTATATCTGAAATTGCATTTAAAGCAGCTTTTGCAATTCTATCATCGTTTTCAGCACTTCCGCCTCCTGCCACACCAATACTTCCTACCACTTTGTTTTCGTACCACAAAAGGCACTCCGCCTCCAAGCAATAACAATTCTGGTAAATTGGCAAGGTTTTCACTGTCGTGGTCTTCCCTCACCTTCCTGGCTAGAGCAAGCGTTGCTATTTTGGTAGAGAGTGCCGTATAGGCTTTTCTACGGGCGGCCTCGGTATTATGTGGACCAACACCATCACCGCGACTAATCAATATGGTAACGCCGGATTGATCGAGAATTGCAATACTAACATCTTTTCCTAAGGTTCCTGCTGCATTTCTTGCAATTTCTGTTAAGGTATAAGCTGCTTTTAAGGTAAGCTGTGTATTTGATGTAAAATATAGATTGATAGGTAAAACTGGGTTTTCGAAGTGTTTTATATTCGCGGTTTTAACCTGGGCAACAATTAAATTGTTTAAGGAAATTAGAAAAAGCAGGCATAAAGGATACTTTATTTTCATGCAGCCAAGGTAACTCGCTATTTATGCAAAAACGTTGACCTGGGTCAACATTTACATTTTGGCTTTTATTCGGCTAAGCGTAGATGGTGATATGCCTAAATATGATGCAGCCATTTTATTGGATAACCGCATTAAAAAATCGGGTTGAAATTCAATCGCCCAACGCACTTTTTGCAGCGCATCGAAACCCTGGAAACCATAAATTCTTTTTTGTGCGTTGATAAATCCCTGTTCAAGTATTTCGCGGTAAATCATGGCAAATTGAGGAACGCTATCTACAAGTTGGAAAAAATGCTTGTGATTAATGTACAGCAGTTCTGATTTTTCTATTGCCTGAAGATATTCCTGAGCAGATTTTTGTTGAATGAAACTTGGTAATGCGGTACAGAATCCTCCTTTAAATCCAAAATATCGTGTAATTGGATTTCCATCATCACTATAGGTAAATAACCTTAAGCAGCCTTCGTTTATAAAATAATATCCCTTACATACTTCATCAAAACCAACAAGTATTTCATTGCGTTTGGCTTTTACAATTTTAAAGTGACTGCAGATTAAATTTAGTGTAGCTTCTGATGCCTCACTTCTTTCTGTAATAAAGTTTTTTAATAAACTGAACATCATTTATTATTATGGACATTGATAATTGGCAATTTATATACTACATTAAAATTTCTTGATGACAACGATTTTACTTATCAATGCAGCCTGTGATCCATCTGTTAGGGGTACAACCGTTCCATTTTTCCAATATTGCGCAAATCCTGAACCTCCATCGCGGTAGCCACCAACAAAAACATCAGAACCCGAAACTGCAATAGATAAACCAAAAGCACTTTCAGGTCCGTTGGATAAAATAACTGGAGATCCGTTTTTCCAATATTTAGCCATAATTGCACTATTCAAATTTGTAGTGCCTGATCCGCCAACATAAACATCATTTCCACTTACAAAAATCGAGTTTCCCCTCACATCCGGGGTACCATCGTTAATCAATGTCGGGCTACCTAAGTTTTTACTGTAGCTGGTTCGCGACTGGCCGGAGTTATTATAAGTTTCAGACCATAATAAATATAAATCGCTTCCAGATACTGTAATTGCCTGCTCTGAAGCACCTGTAGTTCTGTCGGTAAGGTCAAAAAGCTGGCCATTTTTCCAATATACTGTGATAGAGGTAAGCCAATCGAGGTTTCTCCGCTCGCCGATAACATAAACATCATTCCCAATTAGGGCTATCCCCGTGGCAATGGCCTGCTGTGTATCATTAGTTAAAACAACCGGCACACCGTTTTTCCAATACTTGGCCTGGTAGGTCGATTTGCCGGGTGCAATTTCCTGTCCGGCAATGTAAACATCAGTTCCTTGTACAAATATATCATTCGCAAAAGCATCACGGCTACCATCGGTAAGTGAGGTTGATACTCCGTTTTTCCAGTATTTGGCCACATATTTTCCTTGTGCATTAACTTCGTAACCAGCAATATGAACATCAGTACCAGCTATGGCTAGGGCATTAGCAGCAGATGAGCCGACACCACTACCAAAATTTACAGCTTTACCGTTTTTCCAGTATTTGGCTACATAACCCTCTCTCCCAGCTGCATATATATCAAATTGTGATGTAGGCGCAGGAGGATTTTCAACTGGCGTTTTCTTTTTGCAGGCCTGAAAAGAAAAAGTTAATGTGATTAAAAGGATTAAAGCTGTTTGTAAATGATGCCTCATATTTTCTGATTTTATTTGCTTGTTCAACAGCCATAAGAGGATATAGTTTCACATTTAGCCATTTATTTTAATATGTGGAGTAATTTAAATGGCAGTATTCAGAATAGTTGGGATTTTCCTCAATTGCTTTATCAAATGGATAAAATTTAGCCTGGGAGAGAAATTCCTGTTATGAGGGTAAATCTATTAAGAAGGTCAAAAAATATGGTTGTGCATACCATATACCTAAATGGTTGATTATGTAGCTTTAATGTATTTGTTTAATCCAACTCTTGGGGTATATTATTTGCATTAGCTTCTGCCATTTTACCTGATTTAAAATCATATCCAAAGGCATCAAAATTATCATTCCCTTCACCCTTGGGATTATCACCATACTCATTTGGCCCATAATCACCAGCTGCAAAAAACATAAAAATTGCATAGAAAGGAATCAACTGCCACCAGCCCGATTTACCCAGATCATGGCAGCGTTTTGCTCCCTGAGAAATTAACAGATAGAGCGGTAAAAGCAACGTAATTTCAATCCAGCTACCAAAGGTTTTATTTTCTTGCAGGATAATAACAAAAAAGTTAATAATCATATAGAAAATTTGCGTTAAGGCTAATTCGGCACGGCGGATTCTGCCATAAAAGGAAAAGGGATCTTTAAACATTGGAGGGGCGTTAATCTGTTTGTTGGTTAATTTTGATTAAACATACCAAATATTAAATTTGATCTCAAATTTTTTACTAAAAAAATCCAATAAACGCAACTGCCTGCTAAACATGAATCATCCTCCAATTTAATTCAGCAAGAGAATTTATACTTAATATAAGTAACACATTAACAAATGGTTACAACTTATTATTTAACCTTTAATTGTTGTATTAAATTTATCGCTCTATCCCATTTTTTATATACCTGGATGGGTTTTGGATAAGCAGGAATATCGAATATCCATGGGATTAGAACTTCAATATTATTTCCATCCGATAGTTCGGGCACCCACTTCCTGATAAATCCTGTGCTTTATATTTATTGGATTGATGAACGGGGTTAGTGTACCAAATTTCAAAAGCCTGCATGTGCCAGTTCATCCAGTTTGAGCTTACATCATAATCGATTAATTTGGCTTCGAAATAAGCTGCACCCAAGGTCCAGTTTATCTTTAAATCATGCACAAAATAACTTGCACAGTTAACCCTGCCCCGATTGCTGATGTAACCGGTTTGGTTCAATTGCCTCATGTGAGCATCAATAAAAGGAATGCCTGTAGTACCTTTACACCACTTATCAAATTTCGCCTCGTCATTTTCCCACTCCATCGTCTTATTTTTGTAGCCGGTGGTTTTAAAAATCGAAGAACCAAAATGCATGGCCTTAAAGGTAAAATAATCCCTCCATACCAGTTCAAAAACGAGCCACCATGTACTCTGGTTTTTTTTGACGTTTTTTTCGTAGTCGATTACCTTTTCATAAATTTCCCTTGCCGAAATGCAGCCTAATGCCAGGTAAGGCGAAAACTTAGAACTATAGTCTAACCCATCCGATTTATTTCTGCTCCAACGGTATCCTGTTAAAAGTTCCGATTTAAAGGTGTAATATTCAAGTCTTTCCAAAGCTGCTGTTTCGCCACCTTTAAGCAAAGGCTTTGCATTTTTATATTCATCCTCATCAAATCCATAAATGCTGTAAGCAGGAAAAGGCTTGTTCTTTATATTCGGAACCTCATTTAATTGTGTAGGACGGCTAAAAGTTTTACGTGGGGCAGCCTGGTTTCCAACAGGAATTCTAAAAGCTTTGCTCGTGAGCGGGATATTTGGTATTGAAAAAGGAATATCGTCCTGATGATAAAGCGTTTTTCCCCAGAAGAAATGAAAATTAGTTTTAGGAAGCTTATCGATGAGCTTGTTTACCAAATCCAGCTCATAACTTGCGTATTCTTCTTCGGCATAAACATCAGTAATGCCATATTTTTCAATCAGCTCGGGAATGGTAACAAGTGCCGAAACCTCTCCGATGATTAAATGCACACCGAGAGATTTCAAATTCTTTTTTAAATCAAGAAGAGATTGCTCCAAAAACCTGAACCTCACCACATCTACCCTTCTGAAAACAAGCTCAAGCGTTTCAAAATCTTTCTTTTCTATACAATAGCAAAATACAAGCGTTTCACACGCTTCACTCGCTTTGGTTAAAGCTTCATTATCGTGCAGTCTTAAATCATTTTTGAACCACACGAGGCCACATTTCGCCATTTTAATAACTTTAACTCTTTTATAAATAGATTGTATAGCATTTAACTGATGTATAGCACATTAACATCAGTTATAGAAATTTAAAACAGCAAGTTTTGGTTATTAAAGCTGTTTAAATATTGTGGCAGGTTGCTAAATGCTGTTGTTATGCTCGGTAATTTGTTCCCCAATTGTCAATACGAGTTGATCATCCAGTTCATCCATGGTGCGCCATTGAACAACACCTTGATCGCCAGGCTCGGCATATACTGTACCGATTTTATTTTCTTCCTGAAGAATACGATAGGTACCATTTTCCTGTGGTTCGATGGTATATTCGCCATCATCCGTAATTATATTAAAGTTTTCCATTTTAAATTGATATGTTTTTTTCAACTGAATAACATAACAACACGGCCTGGTGATTAAAGTTTAAGAATATATGTTAGGCCTTGGTAGATAGCGGCATTTTATTCCTGTTAAGAATGAATATTTATATTTTTGCTCAAAAATAACCTTAATAAATTAGCAAGAATACATATTAATGTATGTGCGCTTCTCCCTGATGTTTGGTTTGGGCACTGTCTGCATCACTGGAAATAATAAACTGCCTGATTTTTCCTTTTTCCCATGCATTGGCCAATGGATCTACCTTTGGCATGGCGATATCTGCCCTTTTCTGCTTAATTTCTTTGCTCGAAACCTTAAAACGCTTGTCTCTTGCAACTAAAAGATTGGGTTTTAACTGGCCGTTTTTGGTAAAGCCCATCATAATCATCGGTGATCCTACAGGCAGTGATCTTTGTTGATCTGTATGCCAGGTATGTATGGTTTTACCATAAGTTGATACCAATTTCTCCATTAATTCATGCTCGGCAACATCAGGAATTCCCGGGGCGATGAGCGAACCCGATTTTACTTCATAGTGATGCGAGTGCCACAATAACTTTTCCTCATCAGAAAGCATTTTAAATAATTTAGGCGTTATAATGTATTCGATCCCCATGAAGCTGGCATCCCGCCCATTTCCATCGAAAATGATGGCTTGGTAAAAAGTCTTCATTTAATTGATTAACATAGTGGTGTGCCTCCATTTGGGCATTGAGGTTTCCGTTATAAAAGTGGAAACCATCAAGATAGGCATCAAAGCCCGCAAGTGGACGTTTATCCTGCAGCAAATCTGCCCCGCTGTTCAGGGCCTTATCTTTTGCAGTTTTCTTGATCTCCCGGACTTTGTACATTTGATTTTGTATTGTTTCCGCCGCAGGCAACCAGAAAAATCACTAAAAACCAATAAACTTTAAGAATAATAGCTTTCATTATCTGTTTAATTTAATGTTTGGAAAATTATAACTGGAAGTGAAGATTAATTTCTTAATAATCAGGATCGATAGCGGTATTTTAGCACCAACATGGTGATGTTTAAACCCAGTGCCAAAAAATTGGTGGAAATAATTGCAACGTCGGATTTATCGAAACCATAGTATACCCAAAGTGCGTTACCTGTCATCATTACAATAAACATAAATACCGAAACCTCTGTAGCCTTTTTCTTTTTAAGTGTTTTTACAATCTGCGGAACAATTGAAGATGAGGTAAGGATACCCGCTACAATGCCTATGATATCGATTAAATCCATGTATTACGCTAAATTTAAGCTCAAAAAATTATTCGTACGCCGAACGTATTTCAGAACATCAAATAAGAATTTGATATTCTGATGCCTTTTCTTTTCCTCTTATCCATTAACATAAGCCATTAATAACGAGGTATTTAATTGATTAAAGGAAAAATATAGAGGCCTTGCGTTTCGGTATTTGCTGCGTTACGGTTGAGGATCTTGTTGATCATGACCTTGGGTTTTCACTATTTTATTGTAAATACCCAATAGCAGAAATGGAGCTGCCCATTGGCCCACAAATAAAGCATTATGACGGTGACCGAGGCATTTTAACGTTAATGAAACACCCATAGCAGCTATTGAAGCCCATAAAAAGGTATCAGATGGCAGCTTTGATGTTTGTTCTTCGATTACGCGGGCAATTTTCCCTTCGCTCTGTGATTCGTTTTGCAATTCCATAACAATAAATTAAAGTGAATGAAGTTTTGTAAGTTTTAGTTACCCTTATTTCAGTTCTATTATTATGACAAGCTGATTCTGCCGAAAGTTCGGCATTTTTGAATTACAGGTATTTTTGCACCGCCAACAGGTAATTATCGGATGTAGACCAGTATATATCGCGTTTTAAGGTCGCATTTTGTAAAATACAGTCAGAATTGTTTAAAAATCAGTCCCCTTTAAGTTTAATTTTATATTTCCTCGGATAGGTCTTTATAAATTCCATATGGATGATGTGCTTCAATTTTATCAGCCAGTAAATGAAGCAGTTCTTCATTAAGCCCCGCGGGATTTTGGCAGATGTGAAGAAAATTATTCGGATCGGGCTCAAAAGCTGCTACAAATTTGCCCTGCTGAAATACTTTCACTTTGCAGCTTTGACCGTTATGATGCAGGTATTCAATAATCTCAAAATGATGAATTTCTTTATCTGCACTGATATTGATCTGATAATTTTCCATAGCTTTTTGTATTTTATTATAACAATAAGAACAGCAGCTTGGTTTTTAAGGGGGAATTGAGTGGAATATTCCAAACCATTTCAAGAATCATATGGTTAAATAATTGTAGTTTAAAATTCTGTTATGAAAAATACAACCCACCAAATGCAATCTTTTAAAAATCTGGATGAGCAGGAACTGGAAAGATTCATTTCCGCGCAGGAACGTGATTATGCCAGGGCATTTGATGAAATTACCTCAGGAAGAAAACAGTCGCATTGGATGTGGTATATATTTCCGCAGATCCAGGGATTGGGGTTTTCTGATACTGCTAAATATTATGCCATCCGCGACCTTAAACAGGCTTCAGATTATTTAGCTCACCCCATATTGGGTAAAAGGCTTATAGAAATTTCGGAGAAACTGTTAAGCCACAAAGGGCTTAGTGCACACAGGATTTTTGGCAGTCCGGATGACCTTAAACTCTGTTCTTGCATGAGTTTATTCGCTTCGGTGCCTGGTGCACCTCCTATTTTTAACCAGGTAATTGATCAGTTTTTTTCTGGAGAAAAAGATTTAAAAACAAAACGGATTCTGGAGCTACAATCCTTTTATAAAAATTGATTGATTAATGTTTTTTGGAGTTTTAATAGGAACTAAATCGCTTTTGGGATGGGTTATTTTTGGTGTAAAGCACCAATGCTGGCCAACTATAATTTAACCACAGATAAAAAGAATGCACACAGATATGAAGATTCGTGTATATCTGTTTTTAACTGTGGTTAAAAACGCTTAAATTGATGTTGAAGATACTAAGAACAAATCATTCGCAATTAACTTGCAACAGCACTTCTAAAAGCTTTCAAACTCAATCCCTTTTGCGATTTAAAGAATTTATTTAAATGACTTTCATCTGTAAAGCCCAATTCGTAGGCAATTTCGTTAATCCGCATACTGCTAAAGCGTAAACGTGCTTCAATAAGTTTTATCCTTAAATTGGCAATGTACTGTTGTAATGTTTCGTTGGTATGTTTTTTAAAATATTTACCGAAATAGTTCTCCGAAATGCCAAATTCTCTACTTAGTTTTTCTGCCCTCAACTTTTCCGGATTATAAATATTGGCCTGAATGTAATTAAGCAAGGCCAACGTTTTTTCTTCAGCATCTTCTTTTACAGCCGCGGGCATGTATTTAGCAATATTTCTGGCAACCACTACAATCATCGTATCAACCATTTTAGTAATCAGCTCTTTATTGTATAAATCGTGGTTAAGGTGTTCTGCTATTACAGCTTGTATAAGTGATTTGATAAAAGGTTTATCTGATTGGTTTTTAAGGATACACCCTGCCTGGTGACTTGCATTTTGCAAAATATATTCCATCCGCTGTACATCACCGGTATTAAAATCTTTGGAGCGGATGTACACATTACCAAAACGGAGAAAGAAAAATTCGGTAGTCGTCTCAATTTCAAACGAATGGCAATCTTCCGGAGTAATCAGGAACATATGGCCAGGCCGGTAATCGAACTTATTGTTGTTTATACATTGTTTCCCTGTGCCTGATAAGATATAAACCAGTTCGAAAAATAGGTGTTTATGGCCGTACTTAGGGCTTTCATCTAATTTTTCGTAAACAATTTCGTAGGGATTATATATAGTTTCTCTATTCATTACGCTTTAATATAGCGCAAATTTACCAATAAAAAGCAAAGTTATACTGAATATGAACACAATATCAGTTTATATTTGCTATATAAAATAATTAAGCATTGCACATTTATATAAGCAAATAATATGAAAGCTATAGGATTTAAAACATCGCTCCCGATTGCAGAAAATGAAAGTTTTATCGAATTTGAAACCCCGATTCCGACCGCACAGGGGCGTGATATTTTAGTAAAGATTAAGGCCATCAGTATAAATCCGGTTGATTTTAAGATTCGCCAAAGCGGGGCTAAGGATACCACGCTTGATACGCCTAAAATAATTGGCTGGGATGCGAGTGGAACAGTGGAAGCTGTTGGAGATGCAGTTACACTTTTCAAAGTTGGCGATGAAGTATACTATGCCGGAGATTTAACCCGCAGCGGATCAAATGCTGAATATCAGTTGGTAGATGAGCGTATTGTAGGTACAAAACCGACTAAACTTAGTGATGCTGAGGCCGCAGCAATGCCATTAACTGCCCTAACCGCATGGGAATCGCTTTACGACCGCATCCGTATTGATGCTGAAAAGGACAAAGGAAAAAGTATACTGATTATTGGAGGAGCTGGTGGCGTAGGTTCAATTGCAATTCAGCTTGCAAAAAAAATAAGCGGATTAAAGGTAATTACCACTGCCTCGCGCAATGAAACCAAAGAATGGTGTAAGGCTATGGGTGCAGATTTGGTGGTTAACCACAACAACTTAATTGAAGAAATACGGCTGGCAGGTTACAAGGAAGTAGATTTTGTGCTTGATTTTGTTGACTTAAACAGCTATTGGGATGCGATAGTAGAATTGATAAAGCCGCAGGGACATATTGTTTCTATAACCTGGCTCTGCCACCCCAATTGTACTGAATAAACTAAAAAACAAAAGTGTTACGTTTTCATGGGAACTGATGTATACCCGTTCGATGTACCAAACAGAAGATATGGAGGAGCAACACCGTATTTTAAATAAAATGGCGGTACTACTGGATAACGGAACGCTTCAGGCAACTTTAAACACCACATTAAAAGGGTTTACAGTTGAAAATTTGAAGGAAGCACACCGTTTGTTAGAAAGCGGAAAAACAATTGGTAAGGTTGTAATCGAATATTAAGGAGTAACGATTGCCGCTAAATCGGAGCGTTGACTTCGGATGAAAGCAAAAACGGATTCATCATTGCGAGCCGGCTTTTTCAGCCAACGAAGCAATCCTACAACGATCGCTACCAAGCGTCTACTTTAAGATTGCTTCGTTCTTCAGCAGTGGCGATTGCCTTAATGAAAACCATCGATATTAAAAGTTTGATTTCTTCATGGGTGTTTTACAGGCTTCAGACTGGCAACATGATAGATGTTATTAATAAGTATGGTTGTCATTTACATTTGCCCGAAAACAAGAAAAGGCCACTCCTTTCGGAGCAACCTTCCCGTATATTATTAAAAAATTATTCTACTGTAACCGATTTTGCCAAATTTCTTGGCTGATCTACATTACAACCCCTCATTACAGCTATATGATAGGCCAGCAATTGCAATGGAATGGTGGCCAACAGTGGTAAAAATGCTTCATCCGCATCGGGTATTTCGATAAAGTAATCAACCATATCCCGTACCTTTGTATCTCCTTTAGTTACAATGGCAATTACAATTCCTTTACGTGCCTTAACCTCCTGAATATTGCTGATTACTTTTTCATAAGATGAATTGTGCGTAGCAATAAAAATAACCGGCATTTGCTCATCAATTAATGCAATTGGTCCGTGTTTCATTTCTGCCGCAGGATAACCTTCAGCATGGATGTATGATATTTCTTTGAGTTTTAAAGCACCCTCCAGGGCTACAGGGAAACCACTACCCCGGCCCAAAAACAGGCAGTTGCTCGATTCTTTTATCTCAGCTGCAATGTATTTAACCAACTCGTTGGCCGCTAAAGCCTCCTGAACTTTGTTCGGAATATTTTCCAATTCGGCAAGTAGGCTTACTAATTTCTCTTTACTGATGGTTCCTTTTTGCTGGGCCATGTAAAAGGCCATTAAGGTTAAAACCGTTACCTGTGCGGTAAAAGCTTTGGTTGAGGCTACTCCAATTTCTGGTCCGGCATGGGTGTACACTCCGGCATGACTTAACCTCGGTATAGATGCTCCGGCAACATTGCATATGCCAAAAATGGTTGCTCCTTTTTCTTTGGCCATCTCAATCGCTGCCATGGTATCTGCCGTTTCGCCAGATTGAGAAATGGCAATAACCACATCTTTTTCTGTTATAATGGGATTACGGTACCTAAATTCGGAGGCATACTCTACTTCTACAGGTATCCTTGCGTACTCCTCTATCAGGTATTCGCCTACTAAACCCGCATGCCAGGAGGTACCACAGGCCACAATAATAATCCGGTCTATATTTTTAAGTTTTTCGGCAAATTCTTTAATCCCGCCCAATTGTACCTTGCCTTGTTGCGGGTAAATACGTCCGCGCATACAATCCTGAATGGAACGGGGCTGTTCAAAAATTTCTTTTAGCATAAAATGATCGAACCCGCCTTTTTCCAGCATCTCGAGTTTCATGTTTAATTCTTGTATGGTTGGTGTTTGAATAACGTTATCCAGGCGTTTGATCAAAAGTTCACTTTTACTAATTATAGCGATTTCATTATCATTCAGGTAGATTACATTTTTGGTATATTCTATAATGGGTGTGGCATCAGAAGCAATAAAATATTCGCCACTGCCTACACCAATTACCATCGGACTGCCTTTACGTGCAACCACCAAACAATCTGGTGTCCGCTTGTCCATAACCACAATTGCATAGGCACCTACTACCTCGTTTAAGGCCAAACGCACAGATTCTAGTAAATCGGTACCTTCCATGTTCTGTATTTCTTCAATCAGATGAATCAAAACCTCTGTATCTGTATCGCTACTAAACTGATGTCCTCTGGTTAAAAGCTCTTCTTTAAGGGTTGCATAATTTTCGATTATTCCGTTATGGATGATGGAAAGTTGTTTATTATTTGAGGTATGAGGATGCGAATTACGATCAGATGGCTGTCCGTGGGTGGCCCAGCGCGTATGTCCCATTCCAACATTACCTGTGCAATCGAAATTTTTGGCATAATCTTCTAAAACAGAAACCTTACCTGCCTTTTTGTACATATTTTGCTTTAGGCCATTCATTACAGTAATGCCTGCACTATCATAACCACGGTATTCTAACCGTTTTAAACCTTTTAATACAACTGGCCATGCCGCTCTAAAACCGATGTAACCTATAATTCCGCACATAATTTTTTAATTAGTTGTTATTGAATTTTCTTTATTCCGCAACCGCTTTGCACGGTTATTTTAATAAAATGCTCAACTGGCTGTTACTTTTTGCCGCTCATATCCATAAAAATAGACTTTATACCTTCCAGGAGTTCTTTCCTATCACTGGCCAAAACCAATGGAAACCACTCATCGGTGTGCAGTTCTACCACATGCTCATGAATCAGATAGTGCCGCCCTGATCTAACCCTGCGCCTGTTACCGGAAATAATTGTTCCGGAGAGCATTTTGATTATAATTTTCGTAATCATCCTGATATACTTAGGCGAATCTTCGTATTTGCAGTCGATAAAAAGGATCCACAACCCATTCATGGTATTGTACTGTATACTTGCTTTCATGTATAAAGCGATTAAAGATGATCACTGAGGCGCCTCACCTTTTTACAGGCTGAAGCCCCAGGCAATTCTGAAACCAACAAAGTTGTTGGTATGATCGCAGAGGTAGAATTTGCCATTGCTTTCAAAGCGTAGCCCTGCATCGATATAATTGCTATCGTGCAGGTAAAATATCATTCCAACCTGCGGTGCATAAATAAAGGCTGCATTTTTTCCTTCAACGCAATCTGCTTTGTTGAGCAGGAAGGAAAAACCGATTTCAGATTGGAGATAAAGATTGCTCCGGTAAAAATATTTTAGTCCTGCTTTAAAGGGAACAAGTTTTAAATCGTCTACCAAATGCGCATAGCTGGCAGAAGCAAAAATGTTATTGAAACCGGTATTTACGGTAGCATAAAGTATGCTTTCGGTTATTGGAAACTCCGCCTGAGCTGAAACACCCAGTGGAGCTTCATATTTATCGGCCAAATAACCAGTTGCAAGGCCGGTTTCGATACCTACAGAATACCGGATACCTGTGCCACCATAAACCTGAGCATTGGGCTTTAGCGCCCTGAAAAATAAATAGTGATAACAGTAGAGTTAACGCGTTAATTGTTTTCATGATTCAAAAAAATTTAGTGAATAGAAATCCAGCACCATAAAAAAAATTATGGCGCATGTGTTTAGAGAGATAAATACTAATTAAAAAAGAGCCTGCAGGGCTGCAAACTCAAAGGAATGTATTGAATTTTTAATGGAAACTAAAAGATTATAAGTTGGTGTTAAGAAATTGTACGGTGGTTGTTTCTGGGCATGGTGTGATGGGCCACTGTTTCAGAAGCGTTTTTTTCAAGATTGGTGTGGCTTAATATTTCATTATATTTTTCCAGCAGCTTAATGTATTTGTTCATCCAGAAATAAACAGAATTGGGATCGCCTTTTGTATAATCTTCAGTATGGGTATCGAAAGCTTCGTTAAGCTGATTTCCACTTTTAGAAAAGGTTTCTGGTAATTCTACAGAAAAATCATGACCGATTACGGTACCCACTTTCCAGATAATTTCAGGGTTTAAGCTTTTTTGATCAAACCAATTGTAAATGGTTCTTCTACTTACATTCAATTTACGGGATAATTCACTTATTCCCATTCTATCCCGGCGTACAACACGCTCAAGAACCTGGCCTACATTTAAACTCATAGCAGTTAATTTAATTTAAAATAAACATTTAAACTCGATCAACAATCTGGGACGACTACTTGATGCAATTTAATAATTATTTAGATAACTAATACTAAATAATTTTATTAGGGTGATTTTACGGTAGTTAATTAGCCACCAACAGATCCAACTCTTCGTAACGTGAGTTGTTGCTGATGTAATCTGGTATAATTTCTTTCATTTTCTTTACCATGTTTAAATCATTTCCATTGTTGTTGAGCACAATAAGATCTTTAATAATCTGGTTAACATAGAGGTAATTATATGCTACTTTTTGAGAAATTTTTATTTTAGGATGGTGGGTTGCCATAATTTCTTCTTCCATAAGCAAAAGTTCTTCGTAAAGTTTCTCACCCGGCCTTAAACCAGTAAACACAATATCGATGTCGGCATAAGGTGTTAAACCTGCCAATTTGATCATATTTACAGCCAGATCTACAATTTTAACGGGCTTGCCCATATCAAAAAGAAATATCTCGCCTCCCTTTCCCATTGCTCCGGCTTCCATCACCAGCTGAACGGCTTCAGGGATGGTCATAAAATACCGCGTAATTTCCGGATCGGTTACAGTAATCGGACCTCTTTTTTCAATCTGGCTTTTAAACCTTGGAATTACCGATCCGTTGGAGCCCAATACATTGCCGAAACGGGTGGTTACAAAACGGGTACTGGATGCTTGGGTAGTAATTTCGCCATTGGCTAATATTTCAGGACTGTTTAAAGATTGAATATAAATTTCTGCAAGGCGTTTGGATGCGCCCATAACATTGGTCGGTTTTACAGCTTTATCGGTAGAAATCATTACAAATTTTTCTACGTTATATTCCATTGATACATCTGCCATGTTTTTTGTGCCCAACACGTTGGTTAAAACGGCTTCGGCAGGGTTATCCTCCATCATGGGTACATGTTTGTAGGCTGCCGCATGAAACACAATTTCGGGCTTATAGAGTTCAAACAACGTTCTGATGCGGTTTACATTCTGCACATTGGCCATAAAAATTTTCACGTTGGCCGATTGAAAATTATCTTCGAGTTCGAGTTTTAAATCGTGAA
The DNA here is from genome assembly GCF_979252805.1 of Pedobacter sp. AC402. Lineage (NCBI taxonomy): Bacteria > Pseudomonadati > Bacteroidota > Sphingobacteriia > Sphingobacteriales > Sphingobacteriaceae > Pedobacter > Pedobacter sp. AC402. The sequence goes on from NZ_CEEDAI010000008.1 coordinate 40,840, forward strand.
GCGGAGTTTCAGCCTGATCGCACAGAACAACAGTTTTAGGATTATACTGCAAAGCCTGGCGAACAATTTCTGAGCCAATTGAGCCCGCAGCACCCGTTACCAGAATACATTTCCCGCTTAAATCTTTAAGGATATTTTTCTTGTTCAGCTTAATTGGTTCGCGCTCCAAAAGGTCTTCAATTTTTAAATCTCTTAGTTGATGGGCATCCAATTTGCCATACAGCCACTTATCTGATGGGGGCACCATAATTACTTTAATGCCCTGGTTAACGCAGATGTCGATAATTTTCTTTTTATTCAGCGTATTCAATGCATCTTCGGCAAACAGAATTTTTTTAATGCTGTGTTTATCTTTCAAAAGTTCAACTGAGCACGAATGATAAACTTTTTTCTGTTCGAGGTATTTGTCTACACGATCTCTGTTATCATCAATAAAGCCAACAACATTCAAATCTGAATCTTCATTCTGCTCTATTGCCTTTTTAATAAGGATTGCCTTTTTTTCTGAACCATAAATTAAAATATTTTCTTTGGTTTCTGATTTAAGCTCTTTAAAAAACAAGAACACCCCTTTTACCAAAATCCTTAAAAGAATAAGTAGTGATGATGAGATAAAAAAGTTCAGGATCAAGGCCTTATCCATCTGGCTCCAAAGCAATTGAAACCGTTGAGACAAGATTTTATTTACGCTGATAAAAAGCAAACTGGTTACAAAAACAGCCATAAAAACCCGCAAAATATCTTCAGTATTGGAATAGCGGATGATACCGGTGTGGATCCTTAACGACATAAAAACACCCGCCGCAATAAAGCAATATAAGGCTACATAAATGGAGTTGCTGGAGCTAAACACATCTGCATAGCTCAAAGTATTGGTTAATACGATTGATACAAACAATGTCCAAACCACAATTAACTGATCGATCAGTAAAATCAACCATCTTGAGTGCGCTTTATCGGGAAAAAAAATCTTTTTCATAATTGAGAATCATTAAATATTTGTGTAAGGTTTGGTTTAGTGAGGAATCATTCTGTAAAGGGGAAAAAAATCTGCATTGCTTTGCAAGTGGTTACCCGAGTTTTCTACCAATTGATTGTAAACGGCTTTATTGGCAACATAACGCCAACTGTAATAATCTAAAACCATATTGGAAAAGCCCAATTTCCATTCGAAAAGGGAATCTTCTTTAAAAGCAAGGCCACCACCTAAGTGGTAATATTTCATATTCCATTTCCGCCCGAGTTCACTCACTTCATCCACTAAAAACTTGGCCGGGGAGTTTTTAAGGTAAATGGCATTGGTAGCAATTAAGTGGCCTTGTATAATGCCGTTGGTACACATAATAATACTTCCGCAAACAATATCCTGGTTGGCATAAATCAAGATCAGTTTACAGTCGAATTCGGTGGAGTTAATAAGGTTAGTAAAATATGCTTCATCAAAAAGGTAAAAATCTGCCGCACTGATGCGGGTCATGTTTGATTGATAGAGTTTGGCAAAAGCAGCAATATCAGGTTGCAACTTACTTTCTACAGCAACATAACCAAATTTACGGCACTTTTTAATGCTATCTCTTGTGGTTTGCCTGTATTGTTTACGTTGTTCTTCTATATTTTGCTTTAAATTAATGGCAATGGTTTTTCCATTTTCAAATAAACCCTCAGTTCGCTGTAAAAGTTCATTCTGGCTGAAAAACGGATGCAATTTTGAAAAAACCGATATGTAATTGCCCTTATCTAGAAATAAAAAAAAAGCTTTTAAAAAATTATCCATTAAGCCATCATCCAAATCGGCAAACTTTAAGTTTGAAATCGGTCCGGTATAACCATAAACACAATGCAGATCATAATAGATGGTATCCGGAATGGCACGTTCCAATAACGGGATGGCAATAAAGTTACCCGCCTCTGCATATACAAATAAAATGGGGTTACCATTTGCTGCTAAAGAATGATAATGCCAGGAATGATAAAAATCATAATCCGCAGCAAGCTTAACATACTTTATCCAATCGTCTTTTTGTTTTAACGTAAATTGTAAAGCAGTACCGGTAGCATTATTTTCAATCTGCATAACAGTGTTTTAAAAAAACTTAATTGATTAAGAAGCAATTACGGGACTACGGTAGAGTGGAAAAAAATCGATGTTTGAGAAAGGATCAAGCGATCTTTCGTTTAATAAACTATTGTATAAATCGTTATTGGCAATGTAACGCCAACTGTTAAATTCGAAGCATAAATTAGAAAAACCCATTTTCCAGCCAAAGAGGTTATCTTCTTTAAAGTTAACCCCACCGCCCAGGTTAAAATACTTATAGCCAAGCTGCCTGCCGATTACGGTAATTTCATCTGTTAATAATTTTGCAGGAGACTCGAACAGGTAAGTGGTTTTGGTGGCCAGCAAATGTACCTGCATAATTTCATTGGTACAAACCACAATCGCCCCCGAAATGGCTATACCATCTTTGTACACCAGAAAAAGTTTACTGTCAAACTCATCCGAAGAAAGCAGTGCCACAAAATATGCATTGTTAAAAAGATAGTGATCTTTGGCCCCAATGCGGATCATGTTTTCTGTATATATTTCAGAAAATATGCTTGCATCATTAATATCAGTAGAAATTTTGACTTCGTAATCGCGCTTGCGTAAACGCCTTATTTTTTCTTTTACACTTTTTCGGTAACCTGCACGCTGGCTTTCAATTGTTGTGGTTAAATCAATCGCAACGGTTTTCCCATTTGCATGTACGCCCGAAAACTTTTCCATCAATCTTTCCTGGTTAAAAAATGGATGTAACCTCGAAAAAACCGTTACATTTTGCCCTGTTTCTAAAAAACCGACAAAAGATGTTTTAAAACGCTCCATAAAATCATCGTCGAGGAATTCGAAATCCATGTTGGATATTGGGCCTGTATATCCATAAACAGAGGTAAAATCAAAAAAATCGGAGCCCGGAATATTTCGTTTTAAAAGCGGAAAAGCAATAAAGTTTTCATCTTCTTCGTATACAAATAATATTGGCAGGCCACTTTTATCTAATGAATGGTAATACCAGGTGTGATAAAAATCGTAGTGAAGCGCACGTTTTACATAGTCAGACCATTCTTGCTTATCATCAATTGTAATAATCTTTCTCATTTGGAAGTTGTATTTATTGTTTTTCTTTACAGGATAGATTAATGTATGGTTGCTAGAACTGAAGCATTAATTACCATTTTTATAAAATCTGATTGTTGCGAAACAGGTTGAAAGCCAACTTTTTTATAAATTGAATATGCTGCCAAATTCTCTGCATGCACTTCTAAAAACACATTTTTAAGGTTAAGGTTATAAAAGGCATATTTAAGCAGCATTAATGATGCATGGTAGCCAATACCCTTGCCCCAGTATTTTTTTTCGCCAATAAAAAGATGGAATTCGGCGGTTTCATTTGCAATATCAAGCAGCTGGATGTTGCCTATATATTCGTTGGTGTTTTTTACACAAATGGCAAAACGTTTTTCATTTGTTAAATCAAGCTTATTCAGTAACCATTGTTTCTCAATTTCGGCCGTGATGGGTTGTTTAAGCATAAATTTGGTATATAACCATACTTCAGGGTCATTCCGCCATCTGTACGATACCTCTGCATCTTTCAATGCCAATGGCCTAAGGTAAATTTCCGTGATCATATCAGTTGCTTTAATGCTTTAACTATCAGGGCCATATCTGCTAAGCTGTAGCGATGATCGATTGGTATTGAAACCAGATTTACCGCCAGGAAAAATTCAAAACTATCGGCATGGGGCCCATTCAAAAACATTGGGCCAATACGTAGCCACAAAAATTTTTTGATTGATGAGCTGCTTTTTTATGGAAGGATCTTCTAGCAGAAGCGGATAAACCATCGGAACATCGTTGCCTGAGAAATTTAGCCTTAAAATATTTTCCTCACCTAAATGCTCATCGAGGTAAGCAAAATTGCTCTTTCTAATTTGAGCACATTTTTCATAATCAATGCTGGCCAGAATTGTTGCTGTTAAAACAGACATCTTTTTGATTTCGTTATGGCAAAGCACATTGTTATTTGCAATATAATCGGCATAACCTTCCTCAATATTCAGATCGATACTTTTAATCAGGTGCGAAAAACGGTCTGTAGATTGATCTTGTTTTAAACTTAAACCAAGTTGGGTAGAAATATTAAGGTACGCACCATCGGGTACGCCAAAAAACTTTCTACAGGAATAAAAAGTGTCGCAATTTGCTATAGGCTCACAAAAAAAGGCCTGTGCATTGTCAATAATCAGATGTTTAATCTCTTTAGCCAACCTTTTAACGGTAGCAGTTTTTATCCCAAAATAATTGGTGTAAAGGAAACAGCTTCGTTCGCCAATTTCGAAATCAATTACCGGATCTAAATCCTCGTCTATATGGTAAAAATGATATTTTACATTTAATTTTTTTAAGGGCTCCAATAAAACTTCACAGGTAAAGTATGGCAGGTAAATGCTGGTGTACTTTCTTATCCTCAGTATATATTCCAAAGCATTCCTACCTGTGTTAAGGGCAATTAAATTTGGATAATAAACTGCTCCTTTCGATAATTCGAGTGGTATATAGCCTCCAATTGTTTTGGCTGCATGCGTTATTGTTTCCATTGTAATCACATCTATCCCTGATCTGTTTTATACATTCTGCTTTCTACCGGCCTGTAATATTCTTGTAAGCTGGCAGGCACCCTGGCATTATAGCCAATGATCTGCCTTAAATCGCTATCTATTTTTTCGCCAAATTCGTAACCCAGAAAACGAGGGTAATCGAACTGTTGTTTAATGTAAGGTTTTGTAAAGCCCAAAGTTAAAGCCCTGCGGTGTTTACGGGTAAAATTGATTCCTCCAGCATGCCAGATATTGGAATCAAAGAGGATGATACTACCCTTTTTAGCAATGGCCTGTTTAGAAAAAGCCTTAAAATGCTTTTCATCAGGCTTAATATCCAGCTTATGAGAACCTGAAAGAAAATGTGTGGCTCCATTGAAAATGGTAAAATCATCAAGTACAATAATCATCTGGATCATAAATTTCGATTCGGATGAAAAGGTGCGCACATCACGGTGGATATTCTGGATATAAGATTTACTTTTTTTGGAGTTAATTACCCCGTTAATGCCATTGAGGATATAGTTACCGCCCAAAAAATCGCGGATTTCCCTGTGGCAGTATAATTTGCTCAAAAGTTCAATTGCAAAATTGTCTTTCTCGAGCAAATGATGCAGCGTGCCCTCCATATTTTCATCAATTCCATTCAAAACCTGTATTTCTCTCCTTAAAAGATAAGATGTTTCAAAACCTGTGGTGATTTCTGAAATTAATTTCTGACTGATTGCTTTTTCATATACAACCCATCCATACTCATCTATAGCTTCTCTGAAATCGGCTAAGGTGGCTCGTTTGTAAATAAATGTATTGTTCACAGTTTAAGGTTTAGTTTATTTATTTGGTTAGTTTATTTGTGTGCCCGGGCTGGTTAGGCCTGTAATTGCATAATCTTAAAAAGTGCTGCATTAACAATGTTTACATCAAATTTTGCCTTTGCAAATTGATGCCCATTGTTTCCATAAGCAATAATATCATCACTGTTATTAATAAAGTACTCCATTTTACTGGCCAGTGCACCGGCATCTTTAACCGGGATAAGAAAGCCGTTAGCTTGTTTAGGATCGTTATTAACCGTTTCGCGGCAACCCACAGAATCGCTGGTAATTACCGCTCTTCCCATAGCCATTCCCTCCAGTACAGATCTCGGTACGCCTTCGCCATAATAAGATGGAAGCACCATTACAGAAGAACTTTCTACTTCTGGCCGCACATCATCAACCTGCCCCATGTACTTTATGGTATCTCCAGAGGCTATTTCCTGATATAAGGCAGGGGTAATTGCATCTATATTGCTATCATAAGGACCAATTAATTTAAAAACAGTTAACGGAAAGCGGCTTCTGATCATTTTTGCAGCATCGTAATATTCTTTTATTCCTTTTGCATTGATCAATCTGGATACCATTAAAAAGGTAATGGGCGATGTACTTGGTTTTGAGTAGTTGTAGTGACTTAAATCTACGCCTGAGCCGTTTACCACATATACCTGATGTTTTTTATTTAGGATTTTTAAATCAATCAATCGCTCAGAATCATCCTTATTTTGAAATATGATATTTAAACTGGGATTGGGTTTTAGACTTAACTTTAACAGTAACCGGGTTATTTTAACAATCAGTTTGTTACTAGTGCTATTATCTGTAAAATTATAGCCTAACCCGGTGAGCATTGGGGCAATTAATTTAACCTTGCATATTTTGGCTAAAAATGAGCCATAAATAACCGGTTTAAAAGTGTAAGGAAAAAAAACGTCGGGCTTAATTGCCCTGATTAGTTTATAAAGTGAGTAAATAAACCTCAGGTCGGATAAGATAGAAACATTACTGCCATCGAGCTTACTTTCGTAAGTAATTACCTGGAGTTCTTTTAACCTGTTCCGAACCGATTCTAGTTCTATTTTAGGTGTAAAAACATACACCTGGTTGTGCTGCTGCATCTTTTCGATCAGTTTGCCGCGAAAATCGAGCAATGACCTGGAAGAATCGCACACGATAAAAATCTTTTTTTTGGTCATATTCATCATGTCAAAATTTTAATTTAAACTGCAAAGCCACCTATCCAGGTGGCTTTTTGCAGAAAAAATATGAAGATTTTGGTTTACTTATCTGGCACCAGCATTTGCCATAACAATGGCAGGCACACTGGCTGCATCGTTAAGGAATGATTTGTAATCATAATCTGGAATCCAGTTAGAAACTGTCGTCGTTATATTGTTTGCACCACATTTATCGTAAATATTGGTGTCAATGCCGCTAAAATATCCTTCAGGATCGCTTGCTACTTTTGTTGTTAAAGGTTTGGCACAGTTAGAGAAATATTCGTTATCTGTTCGTACAATACCACCAGCTCTTGTGCCGATAGAGTAACCGGCATTGTTAAGGTGATAATTGTTAAACATATGCACACTTCCATAATTCATTGAAGGCTCGCGACTTCGGTAACATTGTACCACATGTTATGGTGCATGGTGATGTGTAATTTTCCTTTATCGGATTCATGACCTTCAATACCGCCGCTAATCAGCACAGATAAATTTGTATCGTGAAACTTATTCCATGATACCGTTACATAATCAGATTCTCTGGTAATGGTAATATCTTTACCCCAATATTCCCAACCGCGTGAACGGTCTGTAGAAAAATCACAATGATCTACCCAAATGTGGTGGGCAGCCTCTTTAATCTGTACCGCAGCTTGTTCTACATAATTTTTAAAGGTAATGTTCTGAATTACAATGTTGTTTACCGTATAAATAAATAGGTTAACACCTTCTATAACAGCACCAGATCTACCAATAATGGATTTGTTGGATTTTACATAAACCGGATCGGTACCCGCGCCTTTAATGGTACCATTAATATAAACTGTACGGGTTACATTATCGCCAAGTGCAGCTTTTAACTGCGCCAAAGTACTTACAGTAGTTTCTACCCCGCCCTGGCCACCTGTTGTTTTACCATTTACCAAAGCATAACCTACCAACGCTGCATTAACCGTGGTGTTTGCTGGTGTGCTGGGTGTTTGTACCTCTGCCGGAGGCAAAGCCGCGCTTGTACCGCCTATTAAATAAGTATAAGAACGGCCGTTGGTTCTCGGGTCTGAATTATCAGATGCTGAAAATATAACCGTGGTGCCCCAATGGCTAAACCTTCCTTTACCAATGTTTCTTATATCATCGTGTACGCTATGGGCAGGGCCAATTTCTACACCGTTTTCAAATAACCTTAATACTGATTGCTCTTTTGCGCTTTCACTATCACCACCAGAAATTGATTGTGCAATTTTAAAGGCGTAACCACCTTCGGATTTTAATCCTGAAAGGCTTAATTTGCCAGTACTGCCACTGGTTGCGGCCAATACCGCGCTCGAATCTTTCGAAAACAGCTGAGTACTATCAACCAGCACATCATTCGCTTTCACACTTTTTTTACAGTTACTAAAAAAAATAACTGTCATTAATATTAAACCAATTAAACTCACTTCTCTAAACAATTTTGTCATTCTCTGCATTTTTATTTTTTTAAATTTACAACTTAACGCTATGCGCGATAAATGAGTATATCTAAGAAAATGCAGGTAAAACGCTGATAATTAATTAATAGGAATAATATTTACGATTATTTATACTGTAAACCAATTGCTTACAGATTGTAAAATGAAGATTTAATTATTCAATATATAGTAGTTTATTATACACCTAGTTTACAAATAAATGACAAACCAAATTGCATGTTATGCTGTTTTGAGCGAAACCTGTAAATCTGGGTGGTAAAAAGCTGTAAACCAGTTTACAAAATTCTTCACACCTTCATGCACGGATACTGATGGTTCATAATTGAGCAGGTTTTTAAGATCATCAATATTTGCCGATGTTTCTGCTACGTCTCCATCCTGCATCGGCATAAAAATTTTCTGTGCAGTTAATCCGGTTTCTTTTTCAATTTCTTCTACAAAATCAAGCAGGTTAACGGGTGCTCCCCTTCCTATGTTAAATACAGCAAAGGGTGCTGCAGAGGTTGCCGGATCAGGATTTTGATTGTTCCAGTGCGGATTTGGCTGTGCAGGCTGATCGAATATTCTTACGATACCTTCTATAATATCATCCACATAAGTGAAATCTCTCTTCATCTCCCCATTATTAAAAACTTCGATCGGTTTACCTTCCAAAATTGCCTTGGTGAATAAAAAAAGAGCCATATCCGGGCGGCCCCACGGACCATAAACGGTGAAAAAACGCAACGCGGTAGTTGGCAAATTAAATAAGTGGCTGTAGGCATGCGCCATTAATTCGTTGCTCTTTTTAGAGGCGGCGTATAATGAAACCGGATGATCTACATTATCATGTGCCGAAAAAGGCATTTTTTTGTTCAAGCCATACACGCTGGATGAACTTGCATATAATAAATGACCAACCTTAAAATGGCGGCTACATTCTAAAACGTTTAAAAAACCTTTAATGTTGGCTTCAATGTATGCATCTGGATTGGTAAGACTATAGCGTACACCAGCTTGAGCAGCCAGGTTACATACCGCATCAAACTGGTAGGTTTTAAAACAGTTTTCCAGGCTTTCCTTATCGCAGATGTCCAATTTTATAAAAGTATAATTTTCATATTTATCACTAACCTGAGGGATGCCATAAACAAGATCATGATGATCGATACCACTTTGGGCCAAACGGGCATGTTTTAAGTTTACATCGTAATAGTCGTTAATGTTATCAACGCCAACAACAACATCTCCCCTTTCCAATAAGCGTTTTGCCAGGTGGAAACCAATAAATCCGGCTGTACCGGTAATTAAAATTTTCATAAAGTTTGAGTTTGAGAAACTGTTAAGAATTGCCCGTTCAAAGGGCTTAGTTTTCGTTTTTTTCGGGACGCAAGAATGCATCCCATTAGCAATGCGGTAATAATTGTTTATATTTTTTGGGTTTTAGTTTTGTTGTTTTAGCGCACTCAGAATAGATTGCGCAAATATTTCGGGCTTACGGCCATACAAATACTGCATGGTGATTTCAGCATTGTGATTTGCTTGGCCTTTAAGTGTTTTACCCATCGCCTCGGCAAGTGCTTCTACATTGTCTACCTCCACTTTGGCAATGGCCGGAATTTCGTTAATTCCCCCGGCGCAAAGTGTGGCCACCACTGCATTGTTTACCGACATCATTTCTAACAGCACATTTGGGAAACCTTCTTTTATAGAGGATACTACACAAAGTTTAGCCTGTTTAAAATACGGGACCGGATTATCTATTTGTCCTTTTAAAAAAACCGAATCCGTTAAATTATTTTCCTGGATAATGCTGGTGAGTACTGCTCTTTCTTTTCCTTCTCCCAATAAAAGTAATTTCATTTCCGGATGCGCCTGCTTTAGCAATTTAAAAGCTCTTATCAAAACCGGAAACCCTTTTTCAGGGATCAGCCGGCCTGCCGAGCAGATAAATTCGAGTTTTGCATCACCATTAATCAGCGGTTGGGTAGATTTAGCTATAATTTTATCAAAATCAACCGGATTTGGCTGCACCAGTACCTTACCTTCAACCAGGAATTTATTATGTTCCAATAGCTGTGTTTTCATTAGTTCGGTTTGGCAAACCACTAAATTTACCGCTGGGTAACCCATGCGGTAAATAATTTTATATATGCGTTTTTTAATTCCGCTAAAACGGGTAAATACTGACGTACATTCGCGTACAATCAATTTTGATTTGAGGTAACCGATTCTTTTTAAAAAACCTAAAAAGGCATTTAAATAAGGATGCGTGCTCATTACTACATCATCTTTTTTAAATTTTCTTAGCATAGGGGTCAGTTTAATAAAACCCCAAAAAATGGTATGCTTTGAAAGGTATCGCTTAGTAATCTGTTCAGAAATTTTGAGTCCAGAAAAAGGATGTTTTTTTAAAAAGTACATTTCTCCGCCAGCAGCATTAGCCATCATTAACAGTACATTTTCTGCACCATTTGGCGCATCAGTAAGTGAAATGAGAATTATTTTTTGTGGAGCGATAGTCATTCGGTTGTTTATCTGTTTTTAAAGTTCCTTACAAACTTCTTAAAGGGCATTATCATACTGAGTACTTTGCGTTTGCCATCTATTACGATAATATTTTGAGCGAAGCTTATGTTGTGCAATCCCTGGTTGTAGGCTTTATCAGGTAATATTTCGAACTTAAGGCTAGTTTTAAATTCCTTTTCATTAAGTTTTTCTATTTCGTTGATGATAATTGATCCCCCATAACAATTGCTTGGGTTCTGCGTTGGCCGATAAAGTGATTCACCAACCTTAAAAAGATTGCCGGCAGCCCGGCAAAACTCCCTTTCTACAGGGATAGGATTTAGATTATGCCCCGTAATATTGGCCATCCAAAGTTTTTGAATGGTAAATGTAGAGTTGATGATGATCTCCGGATACACTGGTAAAAAGCCAATAGCTACCGGCATGGTAAATGACAGAACTATCTACAAAAGCTTTTCCGCTCACCAATACTTTTATTTTAATCAATTGGCTGGGGTTTTCCTCATCTATTTGATAGAGCGCAATTTCCTTTCCTGCGGAGGTTTCGGGGATGCAGTACAAAACACCATTTTCTTCAATTAAATACGGATAGGATAAATGAATCTGACCAGGTTTAATACCCTTTACTTTCTGTTTATTTTTAAAATCAAAACCATCAATTACCATAATCTCTCTCCTTTGCCTTTCCAGAAATCGAGTTCTTCATAATAAATCCGAGGTTTATCGTTTACATTTACCACAAAAGGATCTGCAGCATAATCTACGCGGTCTTCTTTTAACCAGTTGATGGATGGAGCAAGCTTTTTAGTCCTGATCAAGCTCTTCTGCCGTTTGGTGCACATAGCCGATATTCCATTTATCAGCAGCAAAAATTTTATTGAAAAGGTTAACTGTTGCATTCATCATATTAGGCTACTAATGGAATTTGACGGGTGGTTGATTTATTTTTAATCAGCCATTGCGAAAGCACCAACAATTTCCATATTTGAGGGTACCTGTTCCACTTCCCGCTCATGTGTTCGTTAATAATTTCCTGTGTTCTTTTTAAGCGGATGCCAGGAATGTTTTTCAGGTTATCTGCTGATAAATTATCCATTACATAATCTTTAAGTTCATTTCTGAACCAATTTTGAAACGGCATGGTAAAACCCGCTTTTGGCCTATCAAACAACTGTGCAGGCACCCGTTCAAACAATAAATCTTTTAAAATCCGTTTTTGGTTTCCGCTGGTATATTTAAAGGAAGTGGGCAAACTCCTTGCAAATTCCATTACCCGGTAATCCATTAAAGGAGAACGCGATTCCAATGAAAATGCCATTGATGCACGGTCTACTTTGGTATTGATATCACCATTTAAATAAGTTTTAATATCAAAATCAGAAATCCGCTCCAATAACGGTTTGGATGGATTGGTGAGAATATGCATCAATGGATTAAACTTTGCTAAATCGGGTTGTTTTACCCATGAGTTTTCCATATTGCCGAACATTTTTACATAGAGTTTTTCTACATCTTCCATCGATATGCCCATGGCAATAAGTTTATGGCGGTAGCTTGGCGAGTGATTAATTAAACCCGCCAACGCTTTTCTTACGCCATGTGGGGCGTAAAACAGGCTATTTACCTGTTTAATCCATTTATAACGGTGGTAACCCAAAAAGGCTTCATCACCGGCATCGCCACTAAGGGCAACGGTAACATGCTGCCTGGTATTTTTGCTGAGCAGCATGGTTGGTATGGCACTCGAATCTGCAAAAGGTTCATCATAGTAACGGTTAAAGTTTTCAATCAGCTTAATTCCGTCATCATAATTGCATTCAATTGTATGGTGATCGGTGCCTAAATGTTTGGCTACCGTGTGTTGCATAAGCACTTTCATCAAAACCTTTTTCGTTAAATTTTATAGAAAAAGTTTTAACATGATCGATCTCTTTCGTGGCCAGCGCAGCAATAAGCGACGAATCTATCCCGCCTGATAAAAAAACACCAAGTGGCACATCTGCATTCATCCTGATTTTAACAGCATCGGTAAGGATCAGTTCCAAAGCCTCTTTTGCTTCATCATAAGTGCCTGTAAACTTGTTCTTCCATCCATAATCAAGTGTCCAGTATTCGGTAATTTTAATTTTATGGCTGCCCAGATCGTAAGTAAAATAATTTGCCGCAGGCAGCTGTTTTACTTCCGCAAAAATAGATTGTGGCTCTGGTACATATCCCCAGATTAAATATTGGCTAATGGCATCTTCATCAACAGTTAAGCTCCTATCTATACTAATTTGTGATGGTTGGCTTGCAAATTCAAACGATCCATGGTGATGAGCATAATAAAATGGCTTTTTGCCAAAACGATCTCTTGCACCAAAAAGTTCATTTTTTCGGGTATCGTAAATTACAAAAGCGAACATTCCGTTAAAACGGGTAAGGCAGGCTGCGCCATATTCTAAATAGGCAGCGCAAATTACTTCGGTATCAGAACTGGTGCTAAACTGGTAGTTTTTACGTTCTAATTCTCTTCTGATATCTTTGTAATTGTATATTTCTCCGTTAAAAACAATACGAAGATGCAAATAGGAAAACGGCTGGTTTGAGCGGGCATCAAGATCGATAATTGCCAGGCGGTTATGCGCAAAAGCAACTTGATCGTAGCGTTGAACCCCTGTATAATCGGGACCACGAAAACTGATCCTTGCCATTTTCTGGCGGATTGTTCCGTCTGAGTAAGGTATAGTTGTGCCGTATATTCCACACATAACAATAAAAATTAAGATGGTTAACTGATTAATTCTTCATATGCTGCACTGATTTTATCGAGTGCGCATTTTTGATAAACATTTTCTCTTATTTTGGAAGGTTTCCAGTGATCTTTTGTGCAGGCCTGGATAATTTTTGCCCTAAACCCGGCTAAATCGCCTTGTTCAATAACATAACCATTAAAACCATCTAAAATTAATCCCGGTATGCCGCTCACTTTAAAGGTTACCACAGGCAGGCCAACGGTAAGGGCTTCTAAAACAACATTAGGAAATCCTTCAGTGTAAGAACTCAGCACCATTAAATCATGCTGTACCATTACTTCGTGAATGTTTTTAATTTCTCCTATTATTTTAAGCCGATGATCGAGTTTCAAATCGCGAATTTTAGCGGCAATCTTCTCTTTAAGTACTCCGGTACCTACAAAATCGAGGTGGTAATTTTCGGGCAGACCAGCCATAATATCAACCAATCTTTCCAGGCCTTTTTCGAGGGCGAAACGCGCCACTACCAACAATTTATAAATCTTATCGGGTGTTTTAAATTCCTTTAATTTACTGGTCGGCAAAACCGGATTGGCAATTACTTTAATGAGCTGCTGGTTAACGCGATAGGTATTTACCAGCGATTGTTTCATTTCGTTTGATTGACAAACAATCTGTTTATAGCCCCGGTAACTTGCACTGGCAAAAAGTTCATAAAACCTTGATTTAAAGCCTTCATACAGCCTTTGTTCGTGCGGAATGTTAGATGCACGGGCAATAAGCATCGGGATTTTTAAAAACCTGCCAACAAGCGAAACCAGAATGTTTATATGATCCGTAGTAGAAAAAACAGCATACGGAGATTCATTTTTCAATACATTGTAAAGGGCAAAAAACGACTTTGAAGCTTTTCTGGTTTTTAAATCAATAAAACGTACGCCTGGTAAATCCATCGAGAAACAGTTTACCGTAGAATCAAGGATAATGATGGTTACATCAAAACGGTTTTTATTGAAGCCTTGTGCCAAATTCCAGAATACCCTTTCCGATCCACCAGAGGTTAGTGAGCTAAGCACAAAAAAGACTTTCTTTTTCTGCTTAACATCTTCGTTAATAATATTTTGTAACGCGTACATACTATTTTAGTTGATCACAATTTTATTAATCGTTAGCCAGATAATTTTAAAATCAGTTAGAATATCGTGTTCGTTGATGTACCGCATATTCTGTTTAATTTTTGCTGGTATAATCCTTTCGATGTAATACGTTTCTGGATCTTCGGCATGTTTAAGGAGTTCGTTTTCATTGCAGAATTCTACTGAAGCCCAATCGGTAATGCCCGGTTTTACAGATAATACGTAACGTTGTTCTTCATTATAGAGGTTAACATATTTCCGTACTTCAGGCCTTGGCCCCACAAAACTCATCTGCCCTTTTAAAACATTCATAAGTTGTGGCAGACTCATCCAGTTTATACTTGCGCAGCCAGTAGCCAATGCGTGTAATGCGGCTATCCCGGTTTCCAATAGTTAACAGGCTATCGCTGCGCTGTGTTACATACATGGTTCTGAATTTAACCAAATGAAAATCTTTCATGTTTCTGCCAACCCTGATCTGTTTAAAAATCACCGGTCCTTTTGAATCGAGTTTAATTAAAATTGCAATCAGGATTAAAAGCGGACTGAACAATAGCAAACAGAAGATTGCAAATACCACGTCGAATATTCTTTTCTTGTTTATTTTCATGATGCTACTGCCATTTGTTTGTGTTTAGAAAAACCATCTTCATCTAGTGCTAAATGGCTATTTAACTGAATTTGCACACAACTGATTACCGAAGTAATGATAAATTCTAATTCTGATGCTGTTAACTGCGGGTAAATGGGTAAAGAGATTTCGCAGGCATAATTTTGGTAGGCCATTGGATAATCTTCAATTTTGTAACCTAAATTTTTAAAGAGTGTAAGCATTGGCATCGGGATAAAATGAACATTGCTTGCTATACCTAAAGAAGCCAGATCATCGATTACCTGATCGCGCTGTTCTTCCTTTAAACCGCTCACCCGTAGGGGGAAAAGGTGGTAACAGGATTCGCGTTGGGTACTTACTAAAGGCGGGGCAATAAACCAATCTTCATTTTCAAAGCCATCACAATATTGCTGTGCAATTTTTTTCCGTTGTGGCAAAAGTTCCTGGTTATATTTCCTGATCTGTGCCAAGCCAATTGCGGCGCAAATATCTGGCATATTGATCTTTAAACCCTGAAATAGAATATCGTAACGCCAGCCGGCACCTCTCGATTTTGAAAGCGCATCTTTGTTCTGTCCATTAAGCGTATACATTTTTAAATAGTTGTATTCTGCCTGAGGATCAAATGCTGACGGAAGATTTAAGCAAATGGCACCACCTTCGGCCGTTGTGATATTTTTAACCGCATGGAAAGAAAATATGGTTACATCACACATCTGTGCAGCAGGCCTATTGTAATACAAACTACCAATAGAATGTGCTGCATCCGAAATCAATAAGATTCGTTTAAGCAAAGCTTGTTTATCAGATTTACATTTAAACTTTTTCTTAATATCGAACCGATTAATCAACTCTTTAAGAGCTGGATAATCACAAGGCCAGCCTGCAATATCAACAGCAATTATGGCTTTTGTTTTTGAGGTTATGGCCGCAGCAACCCTTTCAGGATCGATGTTAAAATCATCCAACACATCTACCATTACAGGCGTTGCGCCGCAATGCATAACTGCCAATGCTGTAGCACTATAGGTAAAAGCAGGCACAATTACTTCATCGCCAGCTTTAACACCAAACCACTTTAACATCAATATAGCACCCGATGTCCATGAGTTTACACAGATTACCTCATCAGTACCTGTAATTACTTTAATTTCCTGCTCAAGGGCTTTAACTTTTGGTCCGGTGGTAATCCATTTATCGTTAAGTGTTTCCAATACCTGATCAATAACCGACTGATCGATATAAGGCGGAGAGAATGGGATATTCATATTCGTCAATTTAATTGTGTTAATTATATTCGACCAGAAGTGGGTCTTCCATTTTTATTTTTGAAAGTTGTAAAATGGCAAAGTAGAGAAATAAGGTAGGCCCGCTTGTTGCCAGCAACCATTCGTTATGAAAAAACGAGTTAATCGATATGGCTATAAATGAACAGCTTAAGCAAACCAGCAAAGCATTCTTTTTATCTTTGATGTGCAAAAAGGCGTAAAAAATGATCTTGCCAACCTTTCGGTACAATAAAACAAGCAAAATAATACCCAATAGAGGCCCTAAATAGGTAATAAACATTAAATAAGCATTATGAGAGGTAATTACGATAGGCCCTTTTTTGTATACAAAATTGTGCTGTACCACATCATTCCAGGTTTTACCATAAAACAATAAACCAAAAGGATAATCGGTAATGATTTCGATATTTTCACCCATTAAATCACCACGTTCTTCTTTTCCTTTTGCGTTTTCAGCACTTTTATTTAGAATATTCTGTTGCTTTTTACCTTCCGAAAACTGCTCTATCGAACTTTGGGCTATGAAAAATACCGCACATAAAGCACCAAAGATTAAAACTGACTTGGCTTTGTAATAGCTTAAAAAAAACAGCCCGGTTACTATTGCAAACGCAACCAGAACCGAACGCTGCATGCCAAAGAAAATCAGGCAGAGCGACAACCCAAATAACAACAGGTTAATTAACCAGCTTCTTTTAAATAATATGGCATTAATGACCAAAAAAGGGGTTAAAGCGGCCATTTGATAACCAAAAGTAAAAATGGTGGTAGAAATACCTGCCGGTGCCTGTAATACATCTTCTTGCACCAATAGCGACCTGATGGGTGCCATATTATACTGGTGATCGATAAACATAATTATTCCTGAGAGCAATAAAACACCAAAGAAAAACCAAACTGCAATATTCATGCGTTTTAGATCGGTGCCAATTACATAGTTAAAAAGCAATGCAAAACAACTTGCAACGATTAAAAGGGCAAAAAAGCCTGTTACATCTGCCTGACCAATTAAGTAAAAAAACAGTGCTGCAATAAAGAAAACAAACAATTCTTTGCCGTAACGGAAAGATTTTTCTTCGGTTCGGTAGAAATAGATTAGCGGCGCGAGGAAAACCATAGGCGCCGGGATTCTAAATACACCCGTCATGAAGATGTTGAATGTGGTTGCATAAACATACGCGAACAACAAAAGGAGAAACATTATTTTTTTCGTCATGACATGATGAGTTGTTCCCAATTGGCAGAAATTCTTTCGATTGAATTTGTTTCGTTAATTAACTTTGCTTTTTCAGAAATATTTTTTCTTAATAAATTGTTATTAAGTATTTTAGCTATCGCTTCTGAAAGTGCTGCTACATCTTCTTTATCAACAAGAAGGCCGTTAATTCCATTGTTAATAATTTCTGAAGGACCAAATTCGCAATCCATTGCAACGCAGGCACAACCCATTCCCATTGCTTCTACCAGTGCATTTGGATAACCTTCATTTCTTGATGAAAGCACAAAAACCTCAGCTTGCGTATAGTAATCCTGAAGGTTAGATTTAAAACCAATTAATTTCACCCGATCTTCCAACTTTAAGGCAACAATTTGCTGCGCTAAACTGGCTTGTTCAGGCCCCACTCCGGAGATCAATAGATCCACATCTGTATGCTGCATACGGCTATAGGCATCAATTAATAAATCGAAACCCTTTTGATGATTTAAACGGCCAACTGCCAGTATAAAACGTTTTTGATTTACCATTGCAGCAGTAGCCTGTTTAAAATTATTGACCGGATTATGAATGGTTTTAAAGTTTTTAAGGGTTTTGAACAGTTTGTTGCGCTTAAACCCTTTGCCCATTTCTCCTGCAGGCAATACAATTGCTTTCGATTTGCTGTAAACCTTGAAAGAAATCCACTGCAATAATTTGTTGTATTTGTTTATCGTGTAGTCGGGTGTAATCCTTTCAGAAACGAGATAAGGAAGTCGCAAAATAAGGCAGCATAATCCCGCCCAAAGGTTGGCTGATGTCATAAAACAAATGGTACAGGCAGGCTTTTCTCTTTTTAAAATTAAGATTAACCTATAAAACGTCAACCAGGCATATTTTAACCTATTGTAAAAATTTTGACTGTTTTTCCTGTTTACCAGATTTACGATTTTTACCCCACTATCCATCTTATATTTAACTTCAGCTGTATTGAGGCAAATCATTGTAACAGTGTAACCTTTGATATAAAATTTATTAGCGATATTACTAATTACCCGCTCTGCGCCACCACCTTCTAAACTGTTGATTACGAAGCATAATTTAGTATTCATCAGGCGTCAGTTTACAATGGTTTTAATGGTTTGGAAAGCGTTTCCAATTGTTTTATGTTTCACTTCGAAAAGGAAATATTTTTTGAAATAGAAATACAGTAATTTAACTTTCTGTAACCCGGTATAAGTAAAAATCCTGGCGATGAGATAGAAATCACTCAACTGCATTTTCTTTAACGGTACATACGCAACAGGGCTCCAAATGCCCCCGCCATGCCTGCGGTAACAGCTCATCACCTCAGGTAGCACATAAATCTTTTTTCCGCTAACCCATGTTGCATACAACTTTAAAAATTTGTCGCATGCATGACACTTCAAAAACCACTCGTTTTTATATAATTCCCTAATCGCTTCTGTATTGCGGTAAACAATGGTTGCCGTACTTGTTTCTACCTGTTTATTAATCATTAAATCACTAAAGCTATACGTTAACGGAACGGGGTTAAAGTTCATGTAAAACAGTTCAGTATCATCAAAATTAATTTCGCGTGTATAATGGCAGCACATAATATAATCAGGATTATTTTCTAAAAAATCTACCTGTTTTTGCAGCTTATTTGGATCTGACCAGTAATCATCACCATCACAAGTGGCCACATATTTACCTTTTGTTGCCAATGCAACCCGGATAACATTTTGCGTGGCACCTATATTTTTCGGTGCTTTTAACCTTTTAATTTTACCAGGATGTTTGGCTGCGTAGGCATCAATAATTTCAGTTGTGCCATCAGTAGAGCAATCGTCTCCGATGATGATTTCGGTATTGAAATTACATTGCTGCATCAAAAAACCATCAAGTGCCTTGGCAATAAATTTACTGTGGTTATAGGTTATGCAAAAAATGCTCACCATTATTTCGGTACTGTCTTCTTTCTTCATTGCAGCCTGGTTAATTGCCGTTAACCGCTATGCCTAAGCTGCCATTAACCAAGGTTCCGTAGTCGGCCAGCTTAACAACTTGTTTTTTGCGGTAATTTTGAGTCCTTAAAATAATTCTGACCACAAGATCCTGATCGGAACTTGTTAGGGTATGATACAATGGCAAACACATAATGCGTTTTGAAATTGAATCGCATATTGGCATATTTATTTTATCAATGTAAGGCAGGGCTGATAAAGATGGGTAGAAATACCGCCTGCAATACACCTGTACCAACTCCAGTTGCTTCATGCAATCGAGCATAATTTCTTCAGATCTAAAGATTACAGGAAAATAAGCATAATTAAAATCGGTATCTGGTTGAATAACCTGAAACTGAGCCTCAATCTTATTCAAACGCATTTCGTAATGCAAACACAGCTCTTTTCGTTTACTAAGGATCTGATCGATGTGCTGCAGGTTGCACAAGCCCATAGCCGCATGAAATTCGGAGTTTTTGGCATTTGTACCCACTTCCGAAAAGGTATCAACCCCACTATAACCGAAATTGCGCATCAGGGCCATTTTCTTTAAAATATCGGGGTTTTGCGTAAATACCGCACCACCTTCAATGGTATGAAACAATTTGGTGGCATGGAAACTTGTTGTGCTAACATCGCCATAGGCGAAAATAGATTTGCCTTTATATTTGGTACCAAAGCAATGTGCAGCATCGTAAATCACTTTTAATCCATGTTTTTTCGCAATGCGGTCTATCGCTTCAATATCGCATGGATTTCCAAACACATGGGTAGCTAGTATTGCGGTGGTATCAGCCGTAATAGCGGCTTCAATTTTATTGGGATCAATATTCAGGGTATCTTCATCTATATCCACAAAAACTGGTTTGCAACCCTGCCAAACAATGCTGCTGGTTGTGGCCACGAATGAGAATGGTGTAGTAATTACCTCTCCTTTTACTTCTAAAGCCTGTATGGCCAACTGTAAAGCTATTGTTCCGTTGGTAACATATAACAAATGTGGCAGCTCAAGGTATTGTTGCAACTTTAACTCCAGTTCGTTTACTAAAGGACCATTGTTAGTGAGCCACTGTCTGGCCCAAATGCTGCTTACGTAGCTTTTAAAATCTGCCTGTTTAGGCAAAAAGGGTTTGGTTACAGGTATCATTGTTTAAGGATTAATTGTTTAAAATCAATTAGTGCAGCCAATCGGAAACTGCTGCTTATACCGAGGTAAAAACTTCCATAGATTATGCTTAAAGCAATAATCCGGAGGAGGTTGTGGATGGTGTAGTGCGTTACATACCAATGATCGAGATAAAAGCAGCCCAAACCCAACAGAATGGATAGCGTTAAAGCAGGTGCGATATCCGAAAGCTGTTCTTTTAATGGATAATTAATGAGTTTACCACTGTAAGTTGAATTGATATAGTAGGCGAAAACGGTAAAAAAAAGCTGAAAATATAAGAGTCCCATTATCCCAAAAGGGATAACGCAGATAATCCCGACTACACTTAGCACCTTTTTTACAACTTCGAGTTTTAAAAACTGCCCGCTATGCCCTTTAACCTTTAAAATATTCAAGTTGTAGGCATGTAAAGGATATAAAATGCCTGCTAAGCATAAAATCTGAAAATATGGTACAGATGGCAACCATTTATCGGTTAAAAGCAGCGAAATCAATGGATGGGCAATAAGGGCCAAAAAAATCAGGATCGGTGCATTCCAAAACAGCACCTGTTGCATTAGCCTTTTATATACCATTTTAAGCTTTACATCATCATTGCTGATGGTTGAAAACATGGGATAGGTAACCTTATTGATCGCGGTGGAGATTATACCGATGGGCAACTGACTTAAGCTATCGGCCCTTGCATAAAAACCCAACTGTGCAGCCGCATAAAACCGACCAATAATTACCGTATATAAATTCTGGTAAACAGTATCAAGCAAGCCAGAAAGCGTCATCTTGTAACCAAAATGAAAGTGCCTGCTAAAACTTCTTTTATTAAAAATCAACCTTGGCCGCCAATCCGAATAATACCAGTGCAATGCTGTAGAAATGCTTGCACTCAATAAAGCTCATCCAAACCAGGCTCCAGGTGCCATAACCATTTTTAGCAAGGTAAACCCCTAAACATCCGCCCAGTATAACAGCAGGGATCTGAATAACGGTTTGCAGCTTAAATTTCATTTCCTTGGTTAGCAAAGTACTTTGGATGCTAAAAAAGGCATTAATTAAAAAGGTTAAGCCATAAACCCTAACAATATCGGTAAGTGCGGGCTGTTTGTAAAAGGCGGCGATTAAAGGTGCGGCAACAAATAAAACACCATACACAATGATGCTGCCCAACAGGTTAAAAAAAAATATGGTAGAAAAATCTTTTTGCCCTGCCCTTCTTGTCCTGATTAAAGACGAGGTTAAACCACTATCCATTAAGGAGTTGCCTACGGCAATAAATATGGAGAGCATGGCAATTAAGCCAAATTCTGCCGGACTTAACAAACGGGCCAATACAATGGTTATGAACAGGTTGATGAATTTAACACTAAACTGCTGCCCAATCGACCATATAATGCCCGATCGCGCTTTATATGTTAAACTCATGATGTTACAATCGAACGGTTTCCATTGATGCTGGCAAAACCGATTTAATGTCGTACACCACACATGTCGGTTTACGCAATTCGGCTATATCCAAATCGTTAAAAGCTTTATGTGCTACTGCAAGCACTATACCATCGTATTTTCTGGTTTTAGAGGAGCCATTTTCGCAGATAACCCCATAACTATGACTGGCCTGATCTGCATTTGCCCATGGATCATGGATAACTACCTTTACTTTATAGGCCTCTAAACGCCTAACGATATCGATCACTTTGGTATTACGTACATCAGGGCAGTTTTCTTTAAAGGTGAACCCAAGCACAAGCACTTCGGCACCTACAATGTGGATATTTCTGGCAATCATTTCTTTAATAATCTGATCTGCCACGTACTTACCCATGCCATCATTTACCCGCCTTCCAGCCAGGATAATTTCAGGATGATAACCTGCTTCCTGTGCCTTTTGTGCCAGGTAATATGGATCTACTCCAATACAATGGCCACCTACTAAACCTGGTTTAAAATTTAAGAAATTCCATTTTGTGCCCGCAGCAGCCAAAACCTCGCCAGTATCAATATCGAGCTGATTAAAAATCATAGCCAGTTCATTAACAAAGGCAATATTAATATCGCGTTGCGCATTTTCGATTACCTTGGCAGCCTCGGCCACCTTTATTGATGAAGCTTTAAAAGTTCCGGCTGTAATTACAGAGCGGTATAAAGCATCTATCTTTTCTGCAGCCTCAGGAGTAGATCCTGAAGTAATTTTTAAAATATTGGCTACAGTATGCTGCTTATCGCCAGGGTTAATCCGTTCTGGAGAATAACCGGCGAAGAAATCTTTATTGAAAACCAGGCCCGATCCCTTTTCTAAAACCGGCACACATTCATCTTCAGTTACACCTGGATAAACGGTTGATTCATAAACAATTATATCGCCCTTTTTTAAAACCCTGGCCACAACAGCACTTGCTTTATACAACGGGGTTAAATCAGGTCTGTTGTTTTTATAGAACCGGGGTTGGTACGGTAACAATGTACACTGAAGAACTGCGTAATTTTTCGATTTCATCTGTACAGTATAAGCCCTTTAAAGTTGTACATTCAAAAGTGAGCACATCATTCAGTTCCGCTTCATTAACTTCCAGAGTACTATCGTAACCCGATTTCAATTCCGCTATCCTGGCCTGGTTAATATCGAAGCCAAAAACCTTGTATTTTTTTGCAAATTCCACTGCCAGCGGTAAACCAACATAGCCAAGGCCAATTACCGTCATCTTCAGGTTTTCTTCATTACTATACATAATGTTGTTGGGTATTTGCGGTTAATGTTAAATTACTTAAGGGCACTCTGGTAACTACTGCGCAATCTAAATGATCGAAAGACATCAGCACATGTTTACCTTGAATCTGGATCACCTCTCCTTCCTGGTTATGAAAAAGCCCGTTACTAATGCGAACACGATCGCCTTTGGATACACCTGTTAAACTCACCACATCAACATCATTGTATGATTCCATAATGTGTTTCAGCTTATCTACTTCGCTATCGCGCACTACCGCAGGCTTACCCATATAGTTGATAAAATTTAATACACCAAGTGTATACCTGATTTTATAGCCATCTCTTTCGTCGATTTTTACAAACACGTATCCGGTAAAAAGCGGCAGACTTACTATTTTCTTCCTGTCTGCCCATTGATTTTCCACATTACGCACCGGGCAAAAAGATTCGAAGCCTTGCTCTTGCAGTAACCGGTCTACTTTTTTCTCCCAGCGGGGACGGGTATAAATCACAAACCATTTTTTTGCGAACGAGGGTTTGTAGTTAATTGAGGATTCCATTTTTGAGGGATTATTAATTTAATTTTCAGTCTATTTGGTACAGCTTCGCTATATCACTTACATGGAGTAGGTAACAAGTTTTATGTTTTTTTGAAGGCTAAATTGTTCAATCTGTCCGTTGGATACAGCTTCGCTATATCACTTACATGACGATTGTTTGTTATTATTAAATTGCGGGAACCGGTTTATTGCAACATGCATTTTACGGTAACCAATTAACCGCTTTAAACAGTTAACCAGTTAAAAATTTTAAATCGTTTGGGGACGTTTTATTTGGTATTGGGTAAGGTTATTCTCTTTTAAAACAAGGTGATTTTAGTTTGCCATGGCATAACCGTAACCTCCATAGCTGTATTTTTGGTTTTTTTCCCTTTTGGCGTCGTTAAAAACAACCATCGGGTTTTTAAGCTTATTGTTATCACAAATATCTTTTAATATGGCCAGTTGATACTTATTGGTATAATTATAACGAACCAGGTAAATGCTTACATCGGCGTATTCGGCAAGGCTAAATGCATCTGCTACCTGGCCAACCGGAGAAGTATCGATAATGATGTAATCGAATCTTTCTTTCAGTTCATCAAAGAGTAAATCCATTTTAGGGCTCATCATTACTTCCGAAGGATTTTCGGGCGATTTACCACAGCCAATTACCGAAATATGATCAGAAACAGCAGTTGGCTTAATAATATCCTCTAAAAAAACAGAATCACTGATCAAATAATCTGTAAGCCCTTTAGTTTGCTTTAAACCAACTTTATTTAAAAGATCGGGTTTCCTCAAATCAAATTCGAGCACAACCACTTTCTTATCCAGCATACCCAAAGTAGTGGCAAGGTTAACGCTGAAAAATGTTTTACCCTCTCCTTTCATACTTGAAGTAACCAGCATTACCCTGTTTTCAATATTGTTAGACATCAGCCCTAAATTCATTCTGATATACCTAAACAGTTCTGATATGGTGGAGCGGTTATCTTTTTGAAAAACAATGGTACTTTTATCCAGGTTATGGGAAAGTTCGCCAAGCATTTTGGCCCCGGTTAGTTCGATGGTACTCGCATCCTGAACTTTATTGTTAAACAACCCTTTTACGTAGATTGCTCCTGCTGGTACGAAAAAACCAAAAATAAAGCCACATAAATAGAATAGTGGTTGTTTCGGACTATCCGGAATGGTATTGTAAGCCGGTTTATCCACTACCTGAGAGGTTGGCACTGTAGCAGAAAGTGATAGGGCAGTTTCCTCTCTTTTTTGTAAAAGGTACTTATACAAACCAGATTTTACACTTTGCTCGCGGCTTCTTTCTATCAAACCACGTTCTATTGTTGGCACCGACTTAATTTTACTGTCGAACTGAGAATAATTAGACCGAAGGTTGCTCCTTTCAATAACAAAGCCCTGTTTAATGCTCAATAAATTTTCTAAAATATTGTTTTTTAACGTAGCCAGTTGCTCAGTGAGGTTTAAAACCAATGGATTTTCTGCATTTGCAGTACGCAACATTCTATTTCTCTCCAACTGGAGGTCGTTAAATTTAGAAATCAATGAATTAAGGATAGGATCTTTTAAGCCCATCGCACTTGGTGCGAGCGTAAACTGACTTTGCCTGCCTTTAAAATAGCCTTCTATTGATTGTAATATCCGCAATTGTACAGATGAATTTTCGAGCAACTGGTTATATTCTCCTGAGCGTGCAGCATTCATCTGTGCATCCATATTGATATCCGTAACGCGGTTTTGCTGTTTGTAACTCTCTACATCTTCTTCAGTACCAGATAAATCGGCCACCAGGTATTTTAACCTGTTATCAATAAACTTAATGGTATTTCTGGCAATGGCGTTCTTATTGTTTACATTATTAATGTTGTACGTTTCAATCAGGTCGTTCAAAATATCTATGCCCCTTTGCGGAACCGCATCATTAAGACTGATGGTGATGGTATTGGCATCTTTAACAACAGGAACAATTTTTAACGAAACCAAGCTGTAAGCCTCTGTCATTTTATAAAGGTTTTTAAACTGCAACCTTATTTTACCGAATTCAGTACCAAAAGCTGGTCCTTTATCTATTTTAACCGCATAATTTTTGTTGTGGATGGTATCTCCATATTTTACAATATTGGTACTTAAGCTATCCTGAAAAAGGTAAGAAATTTCATCCAGGTAAGAAACATTGATTTTTCTGGCATAAGCACCGTTTTTTAAACTAATGGCGGTAACCACTATCGGAGCAGTTTTACCATACAACTCTTTCTCTCTAAAACCTTGCTTTTTAAAATAAGAAGTTTCCAGCTTGAGTTTTTTCAGCACCTTAAAAATTAAATCCCTCGATCTTAAAATTTCTATCTCATTATCAACAGTTTTAACCGTTTGGAACATGTTTAGATCGCTAAAGGCTGTGCTGTTAGACATTGCGGCACCGTTTTTATCATCAGAGATCAATAAAGTGCTGCTTACCTTATATTTTGGCGGCGTAATGTACAAAAACGTATATACCGCAGCCATAGAAACCAATATACTGATTAAGAAATAATGCCAGTTTTTGGCAAACCTGGTTATAGTTTCTGCAAAATCTTTTGCACCAACATTTGTACTTTGTTTAAGCATGATATAGTATTTTAAGAGACGTTAGCGACGAAGAACAGCTGTAATTAATACCGCAACGGCAGATATAGAAGCAATTACTACAGGCATAATACGGGTATTCGGACTATATTCGATCGCTTTCGATTTATCTGGTTCTACGTAAACCACGTCATTTTGCTTGAGGTAAAAGAATGGAGAATTCATCACGTCCTGGTTGTTTAGGTTTAACCTTTTCATTACCCTCTGTCCATTCTGCTGCCTAATTACCAGGATATTTTCTCTTTTGCCATACACTGTCATATCGCCAGCCATACCCAATGCCTCCAGTAAGTTAATGTTATCACCCTGCACAGTAAATGTTGATGGCCTGTTAACCTCGCCAATTACCGTTACTTTAAAATTAACCAGTTGTACATCTACCACAGGCTTTTTAACATATTTATCCAGTTCTCTGGAGATGGTGGCCTGCGCCTAGCTCAAGGGTTAAACCCTCCATCCTAACATTGCCTACAACAGGCAGGTTAATCATCCCTTCCTTACTTACCCGGTAACCTTCTATTTTATAATTGTTATCCGAACTTGGGTTTTTGGTATTTACGGCAAAAAGCACATTCGATTCTTGGTTTAAACTGTTAATGGAAACACTTAAAAGATCATTCTGCTGGATTTTTACTTCCTGCGCAAGCAACTTCTCCTCACCACTTTGTTTGGCCAGATTACTAAAATATACCAGGTCTCTCCTTGGGGCACAACCCGTATTGATACATATGTATATGGCGATTAATAGTATTACTTTTCTCATAACTGAAGTAATGTTTTAATTTACGTTTGATTTATTGAGAACTAAGCTAGGGAATTAAGGTTCAATGTTTTATATACTCTCCTAGGTTGTATTTAAATTGTATAAATTATAGGCAGCATGCACAACATTTTAAATAACGCATTAACACATTACACACGATTTGTGAATTTTCCGGAACAAAAGATGTGAAAATTATGCGGCCGATTTTTACTCAGAAAAGAGCAAAACAGTTTTAAAAATTACTGCTGAAAATAAAAAAATGCCGAAAAATGATTTAACATTTAAAAAAGCTGTTTAATACTACATTTTTTCTGGTGTGTAAAATCCTTTTTTCTGATAAACACTAAAAAATTTGTCTTTCCAGTAGACTAATTTGCATTATTTTCTATCCGCTGCTGCATTGTTCACTACTTTCTGCCTTACCTATGGCTCAAATCACCAATTGTTGTGAAAGCAGTTTCACATCGCATTTGCTAAAAAAACAATTGGGAAAGATAAATGTGATATCCTGCCATTTTAGTTAAAAAGGAGAATATTAGGAATATGAAGGTGATAAATCGTTTAACAGGCAGGCGAATATGAAAAGCGGAAGACCGTGTTACACAATTGTAAAGCTGTAAACAGCATTTTCCAAAATAAGTACAGTATGCTTTTAACCGGTTTAAACAGTGCTTTAATGTATAAATTAGTGAAAACCAAAAAAATATGAAAGTTATTATTTATGGAACAGGAAAAATGGCCGAGTTTATTTGCTATTCATTTATGAACGATAGCAACTACCAGGTTGTTGCCTTTTGTGTTGATGATGCTTATGTTCCGCCAGCCGGAAGCATGCTCTTAAAGTTGCCAATACTAAGCCTTAGCCAGGTGATTAAAGATTTTCCTCCAGATCACCACAAAATGCACATTGCCATAGGCAGAAACAGCGCCAGACAGAGCGTATACAATAAAGTAAGTGATTTGGGCTATACCTTCGCCAATTATATCTCATCAAAAGCAAATGTTTGGCCCGATCTGGTAATGGGCAACAATACCTTTATTGATCAATGCTGCGATATACAGCCTTTTGTAACCATTGGCAATAATTGTATGCTTATTGGTGCCCGCATAGGTCACCATTCTACTTTGCAGCACAATGTGCTGTTATCAGGAAATATTTTAGCAGGTAATGTAACCATTGGCAGTAATTCTTTTTTAGGTATTAATTCTGCCGTGAAAGAAGATATCACCATCGGGAGCCACAACATTATCGGAGCAGGGGTATTTATCAATAAGCATACAGAAGATTATGCCATTGTATCCAATGCTTCGGTACCACAACGCGTAGGTAACTCCAAACGCTTTGTGATGTTTAATAAGGCGCAGGATGTGAAACAGGCCTAAAAATTGACTATAAAAAAAAGGGAAGCCAATTAAAGCTTCCCTTTTTTTATGCGTATAATAATACCTTAAACCTTTGTTCTATTCTCTGAACTTCTTTTCAGCTGCGCATTAATACGCTCCAAAACATCATAAATATCAAATGGCTTGCTAATGTAATCATCGGCAAATGCATCAATAGCTTTTTGTTCGCTATTGTTTTGTGCAGACATTACAATAATCGGGATGTGTTTAGTGAAAATATCCGTTTTTAAATCTTCACAAATTTCTGCTCCGTTTCCATCTGGCAACATTACATCCAGTAAGAAAAGATCAGGCATTGCATCCTGTATATTCTTCTTTAATTCTGCAAAAGATGATGAAAGCTGTAATTCAAAACCCTCTTCCTTTAACAGAATTTCAATAACGTTTCTGATCTCCTGATCATCCTCTAAAATGTGTATTCGTTTTTTTTCCATGTTCAAATTATAATGTTTGGGATTTACCGTTGGCGTGGAATGCGCTACACGATAGTAACAGTAACACCTAAACTCTCTAAATGTTTAACAATTTGTTCAGAAATTCCTTTATCTGTAATAATATGATCTATTTCTTCCAATCCGCATATCTTTCCGAAGCCTCTTTTACCAAATTTGGTAGAATCGGCAAGTACAATTGTTTTTTGAGATACACCGATCATTTTGCGGTTTAAATGTGCTTCCATCGCATTTGTAGTGGTTAAACCAAAATCAAGATCAATTCCATCAACCCCTAAAAACAGTTTGTTAAAATAAAAATCCTGCAATACCTGCCTCAGCATAAGCACCCATTACCGATGATGAACTTTTTCTCAGCAAACCACCCAATTGAATCACTTCTATACTGGGCTCACGCATTAATTCCAAAGCAACATTAAGCGCAGAGGTTACCACCGTTAAATTTGTAGCTGGTGTAATATTTTTAGCAAAATACAATACCGTAGTACCCGAGGCAATAACAATAGAGTCATTATCATTCAATAAAGCCGCTGCGGCAATACCTATCTTGTTTTTCTCGGTAGATTGTATTTTTTCTTTCTCGTTAACAGGCCGGTCTACCGTGTACGGATTATTTACTGTAGCTCCACCATGCGTTCTAAACAACAGGCTTTTATCTTCCAGCAGTTTTAAGTCCTTTCTTATTGTAACAGACGACACTTTCAATTCCTTACATAAATCAACCACGTTTATGTATTGATCACGTTGCAGGCGACTTAAAATAAACTGGTGCCTTTCAGCCAAATTCATCATAGTATATTTAATTAACGTGCCGCAAATTAGCAATAAAAACATTCTTTAAAATATTTTAAAGAAATAATTAATAAATTTTTAACATACATATTATATGATTTCGATTACGATTTCTTATAATTGCGTATTGTTTCGTTTTATTACCTTTACAATCAATAATGAAAAGATTACATCAACCACATATCGCGGAAAACACAAACTGGGACTTAATTATCATTGGTGGTGGGGCTACAGGGCTAGGTACAGCACTTGACGCCGCGAGCAGAGGCCTTAAAACCCTCTTGGTTGAGCAATCGGATTATGCAAAAGGAACATCAAGCCGCAGCACCAAACTGGTACATGGTGGTGTACGTTATCTTGCGCAGGGCGATATTGGATTGGTTAGGCATGCATTAAAAGAAAGAGGATTATTACAGCAAAATGCCAATCACCTCGTTAACAAAGAGGAATTTCTTATCCCCTGTTACGATTGGTTCTCTGTTGCAAAATACTTAACCGGACTTACTTTATACGATTGGCTGGCCGGAAAATACAGTTTCGGCAAATCTAAATATTTTTCTAAAAAAGAAACATTGGCCATGATGCCAGGCATTAAAGCGGAAGGTTTGAAGGGAAGCATCAGGTATTACGACGGAAAATTTGATGACGCCCGCCTCGCCATCAATATTGCACAAACAGCAATGGAAAAGGGTGCATCATTGCTTAATTATACAAAAGTTACCGCTTTGCTGAAAAATGGCGAAACCGTTACCGGCATCGAAACTGAAGATGCAATTACTGGTACGGTAGCAAAATATAATGGCAAAGTAGTTATTAATGCCACAGGGGTTTTTGTTGATGATATTTTGAAGATGAATAACCCCAATTCGAAGAAAATGGTTCGCCCAAGTCAGGGCGTACATGTAGTTTTGGATAAAAGCTTTTTAAACAGTGAATCGGCTTTAATGATCCCTAAAACGTCGGATGGCCGTGTTTTATTTGCTGTGCCTTGGCACGAACATTTACTGGTGGGTACAACCGATACCCCTTTGGATGAACACAATCTTGAGCCAAGGGCCCTAAAAGAAGAAGTAGATTTTATTATGGGTACTGCGGCCAGCTATTTCAACCGTAAACCGCTGGAAAAAGATATATTAAGTGTTTTCTCAGGTCTTCGGCCCTTGGCGGCTCCCACAAATGGTGAAGGGAACAGTACAAAAGAAATCAGCAGAGACCATAAACTGATTGTTTCGGCCAAAGGATTAATTACCATTACCGGGGGAAAATGGACCACCTATCGCCGAATGGCTGAAGAAACAGTTAATCTGGCCATTACACATGCCGGATTGGAACCGAAAGCATGCGTAACCAAAAATTTGAGCATCCATGGCAGCCAGGCGATTAAAGGAAATCATTATTTAGACATTTATGGATCAGATCGAAGTAAAATTGAGGCTTTAATTGTACAAAATCCAAGTCTCGGTGTTAAACTCACCACAAACTTTCCCTATACTGAAGCAGAAGTACTTTGGTTTGCCAGAAATGAGATGGCAGAAACTGTAGAAGATATTTTAAGCAGAAGATTCCGCATACTTTTTATTGATGCACAGGCTGCTAAAGATATGGCACCAAAAGTAGCTTCAATCCTTGCCAAAGAATTATCGGCAGATGAAAATTGGGAACAAAATCAAATTGAAACTTTTAATAAATTAGCCGACGGTTACATTTACCAGTCAGCAAATAAAATAACCGATACGGCTTTAGCCCACTAACCAAATTTCCAGTTATGAGTAAATACATCCTGTCTATCGATCAAGGAACCACGAGCTCGAGAGCAATCATTTTTAATCACAATGGCGAGATTGTTGCCATTGCCCAGCGAGAATTCACACAGATATACCCAAAAGCTGGTTGGGTGGAGCACGATCCGATGGAAATCTGGTCTACACAATTGGCTGTGGTAACCGAAGTTATCGTTAAAGCAGGCCTTACCGTAAGCGATATCGATTCTATTGGCATTACCAACCAGCGCGAAACGACGGTGGTATGGGATAAAGAAACCGGAATGCCCATTTACAATGCAATTGTTTGGCAAGACAGGCGTACCTCTGCCTATTGCGACGAAATTAAAGCGCAGGGTTTAGCACCTAAAATTCAGGAAAAAACAGGATTGATCATTGATGCTTACTTCTCGGCCACGAAAGCCCGGTGGATACTTGAAAACGTAGCCGGTGCCAGAGAAAAAGCTGACGCCGGTAAACTGGCTTTCGGTACTATCGACACCTGGTTGATCTGGAAATTAACAGCCGGAGAAAAACACGTTACCGATGTAACCAATGCATCGCGAACAATGCTTTACAACATTCACACTTTAAGTTGGGATGAGGAGTTGCTTACCTTGTTTTCTATCCCAAAATCAATGTTACCAGAGGTAAAATCATCAAGCGAAGTTTATGGTCAAACAGCAGGAAGAATTTTAGCCGCCAAAATACCTATAGCTGGTATTGCAGGCGATCAGCAATCGGCGTTGTTCGGACAGATGTGCACCGAAATCGGGATGGTAAAAAACACATACGGAACTGGCTGTTTCATGCTGATGAACATCGGATCAAAACCCAAAATATCGGCAAACAACCTGCTTACAACCATTGCATGGCAAATTAACGGCGAAGTAAATTATGCATTGGAAGGAAGTATTTTTATTGGTGGTGCAGTTGTACAATGGCTCAGGGATGAAATGGGATTGATTTCCAAATCCGCAGACGTAGAAACATTGGCTAAAAAAGTTAAAGATACGGATGGCGTTTATGTTGTACCTGCTTTTGCGGGTTTAGGCGCGCCACACTGGGACCAGCACGCGAGAGGAACCATTACAGGGTTAACCAGGGGGACTAACAAATCGCATATTGCCAGGGCGGCCCTGGAAAGCATTGCCTACCAAACCATGGATGTTTTAAAAGCCATGGAGGCTGATGCAGGCGTAAACATTACTGAGCTTAGGGTAGATGGTGGGGCCACAGCCAACAACCTGCTGATGCAATTTCAGGCTGATTTGTTAAGTTGTAAAGTAATCAGACCGGAAGTTACTGAAGTAACCGCCATTGGTGCTGCTTATCTGGCCGGATTGGCTACAGGTTTTTGGAAAAGCATAGATCAGATCCGCTCACAATGGAAAATTGACAGCACATTTATTGCCGAAGAAGGGTTAGACAATACAGCCAGGATAAAAGGCTGGAATAGGGCCGTAAAAGCTGCAAGGGTAAATGCAGAAGACTAATTAGCAAAATTTAAACCGATAAGAATTTAATTTTATGAATGTATATCTCGCAGAATTTATTGGAACAGCACTGATGATTCTTCTAGGAAATGGCGTTGTAGCGAATGTTGTGCTTAAAGATACTAAGGGTAATAGCAGCGGCTGGATGGTGATAACAACGGCATGGGCACTTGCTGTTTTTGTTGGTGTAGTGGTGGCCGGCCCCTATAGTGGGGCGCATTTAAACCCCGTTGTTACCTTAGGTTTGGCTATTGGCAAAGGCTTTAGCTGGGCATTAGTACCATATTACATTATGGCACAGCTTGCTGGTGCCATTACAGGTTCGCTATTGGTTTGGCTGATGTACAAAGATCATTTCGATGCCACAGAAGATCCTGGTTTAAAAGCTGCGCCTTTTGCAACTGCCCCGGCCATTAGAAATAAAGTTTCCAATCTTGCTTCAGAAATTGTTGGCACCTTTGTTTTAATATTTGTGATTTTCTATTTTACAGATGCAAGCATGGGCACCAAAGAAACCGTTACCCCTATCGGTTTAGGTTCAATGGGTGCTATACCGGTTGCATTTTTAGTTTGGGTAATTGGTTTGGCCTTAGGCGGAACAACGGGATATGCGATAAACCCTGCACGGGATTTAGGTCCGCGGATTGTACATTTCTTAATTCCGATGAAAGGTAAAGGAAACAGCGATTGGAGTTATGCCTGGGTACCAATTGTTGGACCAATTATAGGATCTACATTGGCTGCAATTGTATTTTTAATGATAAGTAAGTAGGCATGGTGTAATTCGCTTTTAATTTGATTAGGTGTTTTTTGAGCCTGTAGCAACATCATAATGGCAACACGGTCGTCATTCTCGCGCATGCGGGAATCTTAATGCGGTTGCAAAATTTAAGACTTCTGATTAAATGCTACTAAAAATTTAAAAGACTAAAGACTAAATATTATCATCATTGCGAGGCACGAAGCAGTCTTTTTAGCAAGCATATCAGCATGAAAGATTGCTTCGTCGGCTGAAAAAGCCTTCTCGCAATGACGATCGCCCCAAAAACTTTACGAATAGTGAAATAGAAAAGTGATTAGTGACAATCTTTTTTGTGTTTTTTTAACACGGTCGTCATTCTCGCGCATGCGGGAATCATAATGCGTTTGCTGGTACCGATAGTTGTAAGATTGCTTCGTCGGCTGAAAAAGCCTTCTAGCAATGACGATCGCCCCAAAACCTTACATTTAGTGAAATAGAACAGCGATTTAAGACAATTTTTTTTGTATTTTTTTAACTCGGTCGTCATTCTCGCGCATGCGGGAATCATAATGCGTTTGCTGATACCGATAGTTGTAAGATTGCTTCGTCGGCTGAAAAAGCCTTCTCGCAATAGCGATCGCCTCAAAAACTTTACGAATAGTGAAATAGAACAGCGATTAGTGACAATCTTTTATGTATTTTTTTAACACGGTCGTCATTCTCGCGCATGCGGGAATCTTAATGCGTTTTGCTGGTACCGATAGTTGTAAGATTTGCTTCGTCGGCTGAAAAAGCCTTCTCGCAATAGCGTTCGCCTCAAAAACTTTACGAATAGTGAAATAGAACAGCGATCCAGTGGTTTTCAATTCCTATAATTAATCGTTTATCATCACTAATTAATTACCTTTGAAATACGGTCGAACTGAATAGACAAATTAACCTAAGCATTTAAAATTGCAAAACTACTTTCTGGTTGTTGACACTGAAACATCTGGTCTGCCAAAAAACTGGTCTGCCCCCTATTCTAGTGAAAAAAACTGGCCATACATCGTACAGATTGCATGGATAATTTACGACAGTTCACATCAGGAAATTAAAAGAGAAAACCATTACATCAAGAATACAGGTTTCACCATTGATAAAGCAGCATTAAAAATTCATAAAATTACGCCCGAGTATTTAGCTGTTCATGGAGAAGATAAAGAAAAAGTGATGCTGCAGTTTGCTGCTGATATTGAAATGTACAACCCTTTGGTAATTGGCCACTTTATCGAACTGGATTACCACATGGTGAATGTAGAATTATACCGTATTGGCAAGGAAAATACCTTTAAAAACCTCGTTTTCTTCTGTACCATGAAAGCCAGTGCCCCATACATTACCAATACGGTAATCAGTCACTTAAAATTGGATAAGTTTTATACCATTTTATTTAATGAAGTACCAGAAAATATGCATAGCGCATTATCTGATGCTTTAAATACAGCAAAAATTTTCTTTCACCTTTTAAAAACAGGTGCAATAAGTTTAAACACAGTTTATACCCAGGAGCATACTTTTACATTGGAGAAGAAAGAAGAAAAATTTTCGTTTAAAAGAATTTTACAGGAACTTTTTAATGGAAGATAAATTAGCAGATCAAATTTATACCGCCCGCATTGGCGACATAACTTTCAGAAAAATAGTTAGCTGCCCGCCAGGTACACCCATTTTTGAAGCAGCCATAAAAATGGCAGAACAAAAAACCAGTTGTCTCTTTATAAAATATCAAGATAACTACCTGGGCTTTGTAACCGATATTACCCTACGGGATAATGTGATTGCCAATCAACTCGATACCAACCTATCTATCGACCAGGTAATGGATACCAACATTGTAACCATTACGCCCGAAGCTTACGTGTATGAAGCGATATTGATGATGTTCAGTAAAAAATCGCGTTATCTTTTAGTTAATGATCATGGCAATTATGTTGGTTTTCTGAGCAGGAACAGGCTTTTGAGTGAGCAGGCAGAATCTCCACTGGTTTTCATTCAATCCGTTAAATCGGCTGTAAATACGAGTGATTTAAAATTGAAATGGCAAAAAGTGCCGGGTATTGTAGCACAATTATTGGCTCGCGGGGTACATGCTAAGATTGTTAATGAGGTAGTTACCACCATTGCAGATACCATTTCATTTAAAATTATTGAAGATGTAATTGCTAAACTCGGCCCTCCGCCCGCAAAATTTGTTTTTATGGTTTTGGGAAGCGAAGGCAGAAAGGAACTCAGTCTTAAAACCGACCAGGACAATGCCATTATTTACGAAGATACCGCCGAAGATAAAAGAGCGGCAGTACGCTCGTATTTTCTTGATATGGCTACACAGGTTTCCGATAAACTCAACTTTGTTGGATTTGTATACTGTGATGGTGATTATATGGCTACCAATCCTAACTGGACACACTCGCTTTCGCATTGGAAATACAATTACAAAAACTGGATAGAGGAAGCCCTTCCGGAAGCAGCAGTAAAATTTGCGGCATTTTTCGATTGCCGGGCCATTTATGGCGATTTAACCATTATGGATAGCCTGCGGTTATTTGTTGATGAAGAACTGCAAAAACCTATAGAAAAGTTTTATGTATACCTGGCTAAAAATGCTTTATTATATGAACCGCCGCTCACTTATTTCAGAAACATCAGAACCCAAAAGATCCATAAAAAGGAAGTATTTGATATTAAAACGGCCATGACGCCAATTGTAGATCTGGCGAGAGTGTATGCCTTGCAGAACAGGATTTTTCAAAAAGAGAATACCGGCGAACGTTTAAAAGCATTAAAAGAACTGGGTATTTTTAGTGAAAAACAGTTTAATGAACTTTCCCAATCATATTATTACCTTATGGGCTTAAGGTTAAAACACCAGGCCAATCTGATTATTAATGACCAGGCCGTACCCAATAACTTTATTGAAATTGATTCCCTAACAAAAATTGAAAAGGTAACATTGATCGAAATCTTTAAAATTATACAAAACTTCCAAAGTGGCATCAGGATGAAGTTTACCAACAGTTTAGGTTAACTCAAAACAATCTGACTAACATAGTAAAATACCCATTGCAGCATACATACAAACTATGTAAGCATCCGCATACACGCAAATCGCCGTGAACGCACAAAGCAAGCAAACGTTTGCGTGTTCTAATCTTTATTTCCTTTAAATTAAAGCTTTAGCATCCTAAAATCACAGGGCTAAATACCTGAAAACAAACATTTTGATAACCATTGGAAGAAATTTCAATCAAACGTTTGCGCGGAGTTTAATTGAATTAACTTATCCCCTAGTGTGTAACTTAACCATAGAATCGGTAACACACATCGCTCCAATAAACTGATTTCTCTATTAAGGATTTGAATGGCGGCCTGGGCTGGCAAATAATGATGGCATAATCAGACATAATATATCTGATTTATTGGCAAGAGGCTGGGCTCAGCAAAATAATAAAGACAAATAACCAATTGCAATATTATCAACCCTAACCTAAAATTATCTTATGAAAAAAAACAGCCTACTCTTAACAGGCATTGTCTCAGCCTGTTTGCTTACTTTTTCCTGTAAAAAAGCCGAAACGCTAAAAACGGAAGAAAAAACGCCCACCTTAAGCCAAAAGCTGGCCACTACCAACATTATTACCCAAAGCCGCAATGTAAATATTGTGTATTTTGTGCCCAATGATCTTGATACCCTTGCCGGTTATAGAAAAAGATTGAGCGATTTATTATTGTGGACGCAAGACTGGTACAAACAGGAAATGAACCGCAATGGTTATGGAAACAAAACTTTTGGCCTTGTTAATGATGGAGCCGGAGGAGTAAAAATTTTAACCATCAGAGGGAGTTTGCCAAAATCCAGCTATCCTTACTCTGGAGGGAACGGTGCAGTGGCAAGTGAGGTAAATGCTTACTTTGCCGCCCATCCGGCAGATAAAACCAGCGATCACACGTTAATTATTATTCCACGTTATTCTATCGGCACAAATGGCACACCAAGTGGAGGTCCGTTTTATGGTACCGGAAGATGGTGTTATGCACTTGATTACGAAGAAATGGATATTGCCAACCTTGGTTTGAGTACTGCTGTGGGCAACCGTTTTAGCGTTTGGTTCGGTGGTATGGTTCACGAACTTGGTCATGGATTAAATTTGCCGCATAACCGACAAAAAGTTTCCGAAAACTCAACACTTGGCATGGCATTGATGTGGGCCGGTAATGGAACTTTAGGTAAAAGCCCTACCTTTTTAACCGCTGCTGATGCCGCTATTTTAAATGCCAATCAGGTTTTCAACAACAATTCCAATACCTATTATGGTGCAGTAACCAGCAATATTAATAAAATATACGCCAGCTATTCCACTTCATTAGCATCAATTGTTGTATCTGGAAAATTTACATCAACGGGCAACGTAACCAGTATTTTATATTATAACGACCCCAATGTGAACAATGAAGGCACCGGCGTAAACCACGATTACAATGCCATCACCTGGGAATCGAAAAAAATTGGCACAGATAGCTTCAGGGTAGTAATGCCTATTGCCGATTTACAGGAAAAAGCAGACGGCATACCCTACGAGTTGAAAGTAAAGTTGGTACACGACAATGGAACCGTAACAGAACAAATTTATTCCTATACTTTTTCGGGTGGTTTACCTGTATTAACTTTCTCAACCAAAAATGAGCTGAGTAAAACCGGATGGAGCGTTGCCTCATTCAGTTCTGAAGAAACCAGTGGCGAAGGCGCAACAAATGGTAGAGCTGCAAGATTGATTGATAGCAATATAAGCACCTACTGGCACTCGAGATGGAGCAGTTCGGCAACAAGTTATCCGCATACAATCGTAATTAATCTGGGTGCTTCAAAAACAGCTACAGGCTTAAGTTTAACACAAAGAAGTGGATTAAGCAGGGCGGTAAAGAATTTTGAATTGTTAACCAGTACAGATGGGGTAAACTTTACTTCCGTTAATAATTATGTGGCACAAAATGTAAACGGCCCGCAATACTTTGATTTTGGCAGTGCAAAAACATTCCAGTATTTCAAGGTGATTTTAAATACGGCACAGGATGGTTTACAGTTTGCCAGCTTAGCAGAACTGGGATTATATTAGATTTTCAAAAAACTAAGCCACAAAAAAAAGTCCTGATTTACATCAGGACTTTTTTTAAATATGATTGTCGCCGGAGCGAAAATTTCTATTTTACTGCATCAATTACAGCTTTGAAAGCTTCTGGGTGATTCATTGCTAAATCAGCCAATACTTTACGGTTTAAACCGATTTCTTTTGAAGCTAATTTACCGATCAATTGAGAGTAAGAAATACCGTGCTGACGTGCACCAGCGTTGATACGTTGGATCCATAATCCGCGGAATTCTCTTTTCTTAACTTTACGGTCACGGTATGCATATTGCAAACCTTTTTCTACTGTGTTTTTAGCAACAGTATAAACCTTACTTCTTGCTCCCCAATAGCCTTTGGCTAGATTAAGGATTTTTTTTCTTCTTCTTCTCGAAGCTACTGCGTTTACCGAACGTGGCATGTTGTTGTTGTTTTTTGGCAAGCGGCGTTCCGTTTAACCGGAAACTTAAAGCCTGATACCTGGTGAATTAATAAATTACTTTCCGATACAAAGCATACGTTTAACGTTACCCATATCAGCATCAGATACGATACTTGCTTGACCTAAGGCACGTTTACGTTTAGTACTCATCTTTGTTAAGATGTGACTTTTGTATGCGTTGTTTCTTTTGATTTTACCTGTTCCAGTAAGCGAAAAACGCTTTTTAGCACTGGAATTGGTTTTCATTTTTGGCATAACCTGTTTTTTAATTTATAAACCTATTTTTATTTTTTTGCTACTTTAGGTGCAACTGTAAGGAACATCCTTTTACCCTCTAATTTAGGTAATAACTCTACTTTTCCTACATCTTCCAAAGCCTGGGCAAATTTTAACAATAAAATTTCTCCCTGCTCTTTGTATACAATTGCTCTACCTTTAAAATGCACATAAGCCCTTACCTTCTCACCGTTCTCTAAAAAGCTTATAGCGTGCTTCAATTTAAACTGGAAATCATGATCGTTGGTATTAGGACCAAAACGGATCTCCTTAATTACAGTTTGTTTAGCATTTGATTTAATTTCTTTCTGCTTTTTCTTTTGTTCGTAAACAAATTTACTGTAATCAATAATCCTACAAACCGGTGGTACGGCATTTGGAGAAATCTCTACCAAATCCAATTCCAGTTCATCAGCAAGCGCCAAAGCTTTCGCCAAAGGATAAATCCCCGGTTCAACATTATCGCCAGCTAAACGCACTTCGGGCGATTTTATATACTGATTAATGTTATGCTCTGCTTCTTTTTTCTTAAAAGGCGGACGTGGTCCCCTGTTAAATCCTGGTCTTCCTAATGCCAAATTTGTACTATTTTAATTTAAACTGTTATTTCTTTTCTTAATAAATTGTTGAATTCTTCCAACGTCATTTCGCCTAAATCTCCCTCACCATGTTTACGGACAGAAACTTTTCCTTCTGCCATTTCTTTATCACCGATAATGAGCATGTATGGGATCTTTTTAACTTCCGAATCGCGTATTTTGCGACCGATTTTCTCATCACGAAAGTCAATCAGCCCGCGAATATCGGAATTATTTAGTTCATCTAAAACTTTTTTTGCATATTCTTCATATTTTTCTGAAATAGGAAGTACAATAAACTGTTCCGGACTTAACCATAACGGGAAGTTTCCTGCGCAATGTTCAATTAAAACGGCAATAAATCTTTCCAATGAACCAAAAGGCGCACGGTGGATCATTACCGGTCTGTGTTTCTGGTTATCGCTACCAGTATATTCCAATTCAAAACGCTCTGGCAAGTTATAATCAACCTGAATGGTACCCAACTGCCATTTTCTACCCAAAGCATCTTTCACCATAAAATCAAGCTTAGGACCATAGAATGCAGCTTCGCCATATTCTACAACAGTATTTAAGCCTTTCTCTGCAGCTGCTTCGATAATTGCATTTTCAGATAGTCTCCAGTTCTCATCAGAACCGATATATTTTGCCTTATTCTCTGGATCTCTTAATGAAACCTGTGCAGTATAGTTATCAAAACCTAATGATTTAAATACATAAAGCACTAAATCAATTACTTTTTTAAACTCTTCCTTCACCTGCTCAGGCATACAAAATAAGTGAGCATCATCTTGAGTAAAGCCACGTACACGGGTTAAACCATGTAACTCGCCACTTTGTTCGTAACGGTATACGGTACCAAACTCTGCAAAACGGACCGGAAGATCTTTGTAAGAACGTGGTTTTGTTTTGTAAATCTCACAGTGGTGAGGGCAGTTCATCGGTTTTAAAAAGAACTCCTCTCCTTCTTGTGGGGTTTTAATCGGCTGGAATGAATCTTTACCGTATTTTTCCCAGTGACCAGAAGTTACATATAAATTTTTATGCCCGATGTGTGGGGTTACAACTTGCTCGTAGCCTGCTTTAGCTTGTGCTTTAGTTAAGAAATTAACCAAACGTTCGCGCAGAGCAGTTCCTTTAGGCAACCATAAAGGTAAGCCCATGCCTACTTTTTCTGAGAAGGCAAATAACTCCAACTCTTTTCCCAATTTACGGTGATCGCGTTTTTTAGCTTCCTCGATCATCAAAAGATATTCGGTAAGCTCGCTCGCCTTAGGGAAAGTTACGGCATAAATACGGGTTAACTGTTTTTTGGTTTCATCGCCACGCCAGTACGCGCCAGCCACATTCATCAGTTTTACGGCTTTTACAAAACCTGTATTTGGAATGTGCGGCCCACGGCATAAATCAGTAAACGAACCCTGGGTATAAAAAGTAATTTTACCATCTTCAAGGCCATCAATCAAATCGAGTTTGTACTCATCGCCTTTTTCGGTAAAATATTTTACCGCATCAGCCTTGCTTACACTTTCGCGCACAAAAGTTTCCTTTTGCTTAGCCAGTTCGATCATTTTGGTTTCAATGGCTTTGAAATCGTCCGAAGAAAATTCACGGTCGCCAAAGTCTACATCATAATAAAAACCGGTTTCAATTGCCGGCCCGATACCAAATTTGGTGCCCGGATAAAGTGCCTCTAAAGCCTCAGCCATTAAGTGAGCGGATGAATGCCAAAAAGTTGATTTTCCGGCAGTATCATTCCAGGTCAATAATTTCACTGATGAATCGGATTCGATTGGTCTTGTTGAATCCCAAACTTCGCCATTAACCTCAGCGGCTAATACGTTACGGGCTAAACCCTCAGAAATTGACAATGCAATTTGGTGGGCAGAAGTGCCCTTTTCATACTGACGAACGGAGCCGTCAGGTAAAGTAATGTTAATCATCTACAACTATGATTTAAATTTTAAATAAAAAAGATTTAAAGATCACTTACAATGTGATTTTATTTTGTGCAAATGTATGCATTTTCAGACTAAAAAGCAAGGTGAAGATTCTAAAAACACACTTGAACACGGTAATTATAGATTAACTTGACTTCAAATAATTATTTGCTGACTTGATTATTTCACGCCTGCCTAACAAAATTGTCATAAAAGATTGATTTAGCATTTGACCTAAAAACTTACCCTGAAATAAGTTAAGGGTAACGACTGTAAAGATTGAATACTGGCAAGTACCGGCTATAAAAATTTAGCTTTCAAATATTTACGCAATGGAATATCTACAAACCTCATGATCAGATAAGCTAAAATAATTAAAAGCATTACCGATACAGGAATTACCACCCACAAAGTTGACATAGTTGGTTTAACCACGGCAACATACGTGAGGAATACCCAAACAAACGGATAATGGGTCATGTATAAAGGATAAGATATATCGCCAGATAATTTGCAAAGATTTTTTGATCCATGATTTAATGTTGCCCCGGCACCCAAAGCTACCAACAGTGGAAAATAAAACAGTACAATTATAGGTTCGGTAATCCAGTTGTAAGCATCTCTATAGGGAAATAGAAAGGCCACAAGTAAAAGTACAATCATACCTAAAAAGCCAAGTTTATTTTTAATGATCCAGTTAAATCGGTAAACGAGCATTCCGGCAGAGAATGAATAGAGTACCCTAACGCCTCCATCCCAAAAATTTTGTCCGCCCCAGCCGCCACTCAAATTCGAATTGGGAACTTTTAAAGCTACGTAACAAATGCATGCTGCCCCAACCAAAACGAGTGCAAACAACACTTTTTTATTGAGTTTATACAACAAAAGAATGTAGAAGATGTTCGCAATATATTCCCAAAACAACGACCAGGCAGGCGCATTTAAGCAGAAAAGATTGGTGTACCTTTCGGGCATAACCGGATATGGAATTAAAAATGCGGATGTTAAAAACAGTAATAAAGTTTTTCCAAAGCCATAAACAGGATAAAAATCGCTAAAGGGATCGAATAAAAAAGTGAGCAGACCTAAAATTGAACCAATAACAACAAGTGGATGCAAACGGATTAACCTCAGTTTAAAAAATTGCATAAGCCCAATGTGTGGTGCCCGGGTATCGTAGGCATAGGCAATTACAAAGCCCGATAAACAGAAAAAGAAATCGACCGCAAGGAAACCATGTGAAAGGAAATTTTTATTGTAATCGGTAATGGCGATTTCCATAAAATGGTATATTACTACCACAATTGCGGCTACGCCCCGTAATCCATCTAAAATTTCGAAATGTTGTTTAGTTGCAAGTAAGTTGGTCTTGTTTTCCGTTGCTATCACCTTGGTCAGATTATTGTAAGCCCCAATAATAGTTATTCTTCATTTAGCAGCAAAAACTAAAGCCAAGGATTTCAAAAATGATACAAAAAAGCCCTGAAGGCTTAAAACTTCAGGGCTTACGACACCCATCTTACTAAATGATGTGTTGTGCTATTCTAAGTCGTTAAACTTTATAGAATAAATTAATTTATACCAAAAGATCTGATTTGACCTCCACCACCTGGTCTGTTTTGTCTAAAACGTTTCATCATGTTCTCCATTTTAGCTTTGTATTCTTCAGCAGTAATCAATTTTGCTTTTTTAGGTGCAGTTACATCTTTCGAACTTACGTTTCTATATTCTATACTTTTTGCAATCGAGCTATTGCCTCTACCCTCAATCGCTAATACCGCACCTTCTGTCCACATATTTGGGTTGGGAGAAAAATCGAAGCCCAAATCTTTTGTGTACCAAATTTTGGTTTCTTCCACTACATTTTTATCCATATCCAATATTTTAATTGCCCTGGTAGATCGAACAATGGCCTGGTGACAAGTAAAACCAATAATCTGTTTGGTCGAATCTGTTTTAACCACTTCAATTGTTGGTGCCGGAGCAGGCTTTGCTTTAGTGGTATCATTAGGGTTACCACCACCCATTCTAAACGAGCTAATTGGTCCTGAAGCTTGCCAAAGTTAATTTACTTGGCATATAATAAGTGGTATCGTTAAGATCGAATACTTCCGTAAGTCCTTTATCAGCGAATGTATAATAATACTCACGGTTACCACCGCCACCACCAAAACGCATCATCATACGGCCCATGCCACCACCGCCACCACCTGCACCATTACTATCTTCAGTTTCCTCTACTGGCATATAACTCGCGTTTGTAGCCGTAAATAACAGTTCGAAATTGCTTTTGCTTGATGATGGCATCCTCGCCTTCATCTGATCGGTTAATTGTATACCGCTGGCCGAAGCCATAGCCG
Organism: Pedobacter sp. AC402; assembly: GCF_979252805.1. Taxonomy (NCBI): domain Bacteria; kingdom Pseudomonadati; phylum Bacteroidota; class Sphingobacteriia; order Sphingobacteriales; family Sphingobacteriaceae; genus Pedobacter; species Pedobacter sp. AC402. Next base: position 85,706 of record NZ_CEEDAI010000008.1, read on the forward strand.
CCGGATCGATTGTATTTTCGAATTGAATTGCTCCGGAAGTTTTTTTCTGCGCATTTGCATAACCTGCAATGGACATAACTCCAAGTAAAGCGATGAATATTTTTTTCATTATGATTTTGTTTTCTTGTTAGATACGAAAGCTTTTAAAAGGTTTAACAAAGATATTGTAGATTAAGATTTAAATCATGTTAAATTGTGTTAAAATCATGAATCGAATTATCTAAAAAGGGAAATTAATGATATTAATCCGTTCTCTTAGTTTTGTTCAACAGATTTAAATTTTATTCATATATCCCTCGGTCTGTTTCCCCACAGAACTAAATATTAAGTTAATATAGCCGTTTCTCCCCTGGTCTGTGTCCCCACAGAACGAAATATTAAATTAATATAGCAATCTCTCCCCGGTCTGTGTCCCCACTGAACGAAATATTATGAACCAGTAAAATTATTTGGGCGTTACCCAAGCTACGCAAGGGGCGGGCTTTACAGGGCTGCGCTTCGCTACGGTACCGATGAAAAATCGGTACTGAACCCTTACAATCCCTAACGCGGTATAATTGAAGTAATTAAGTTAGAATGAAATTAAAGATATAAATGCGTTTCATTATTCTTCTTCCCTCGGTCTGTGTCCCCACAGAACGAAATGTTAAATTAATATTGCGATCTCTTCCCGATCTGCGTCCCCACTGACCGAAATATTAAATTAATATAGCAGTCTCTCCCCGGTCTGTGTCCCCACTGAACGAAATATTATGAACCAGTAAAATTATTTGGGCGTTACCCAAGCTACGCAAGGAGCGGGCTTTACAGGGCTGCGCTTCGCTACGGTACCGATGAAAAATCGGTACTGAACCCTTACAATCCCTAACGCGGTATAATTAAAGTAATTAAGTTAGAATGAAATTAAAGGTATTAATGCGCTTCCTTGTTATTCTTTCCTCGGTCTGTGTCCCCACAGACCGAAATGTTAAATTAATATAGTAATCTCTCCCCGGTCTGTAACCACAAAGAACGGTATATAATGAACCTGTAAAATTATTTGGGCGTTACCCAAGGGCTGCGCTACGCTTCGGTACCGATGAAAAATCGGTACTAAATCCTTACAATCCCTAACGCGCTATAATTGAAGTAATTAAGTTAGGATGAAATTAAAGATATTGATGCGTTTCCTTGTTATTCTTTCCTCGGTCTGTGTCCACACAGACCGAAAAAGGAAAAATTTTGCTTGGTGTAATAAAACCTCTAAGTTTTCTAAAAGCACAGAGAAGCCAAAATCACTAATATTCTGTACTCTCCAACCAGCCATTACACAATACATCTGCGATATGCATGGTTTTAATGGCGAGGTTATTTTTTTCGATGTAACCCTGAAGGTGTAAAAGACAAGATAAGTCGGTCGAGATAATATAATCTGCTTGTTGTGCTAAAGCATGGTTAACCTTTTGCTCGGCCATAGCAGATGAAATGGAATCGAATTTTACGGCAAAAGTTCCTCCAAAACCGCAGCACATATCCGTATCTTCCATTTCGATCATTTCCAAGCCGTGCACTTTAGCTAGTAGCTGGCGCGGTTCATCTTTAATTTTGCATTCGCGTAATGCACTGCACGAATCATGATAAACAGCTTTTCCTTCTAATTCAGCACCGAAATAATCTTTTTTGGCCACATTTACCAGGAAATCAGAAAGTTCCCAGATGTTGGATTGCAAACTACGGCATTTATTGTGCACAATAGTATTGGTAAAAAGATCGTTAAAACCACCTTTCACCATTCCTACACACGAAGCTGAAGGTGCCACTACATAGGTGTTTTCTGTAAAATCATTCAAAAATTTTGTACCAACTTCCTTAGCTTCATCCCAATAACCAGCATTATACGCAGGTTGCCCACAACAGGTTTGTTTTGAATTGTATGTAACATTACAGCCCGATTTTTCTAACAGCCTTAAAGTGTTAAAAGCGGTTTCGGGATATAACTGATCTACAAAACAGGGAACAAACAATTCTACTTTCATCAACAAATTCTTTAGTCTGCAAACTTACAATTTTGCGGTTTCATTGCGCTCGATTTTTTTCAGGAATACTAAAACCACCAATCCCACTATAAAAAATGATGCCAAAGCGATGATGGATTGGCGCATATTGTGTGTTAAACCTTCGATAAATGCAAAACTAAACAGGCCAATTACAATTGCCAATTTCTCTGTGGCATCGTAGAAACTAAAAAATGAAGCAGTGTCGGTTGTATTTTCCGGAATATGCTTTGAATAAGTAGAACGTGATAAAGATTGTATACCACCCATAATTAGGCCTACAATGGCGGCCAAGGCGTAAAATTGAGTAGAATTAATTATAAAATAGCCATAAATACAGCAAGCTACCCAAACCAAAACTACGATGATTAAAACATTGATGTTACCCATTTTTTTGGCTAAAAGCGACATCATCCATGCGCCTAAGATTGCCACCAATTGAATGATTAAGATAACGGCAATTAAACTGCCCGATTCCATTTTTAAAACCTTGGCGCCGAAACCCGCAGCGGCAAGCATAATGGTTTGTACACCCATCGAATAGAAAAAGAAGGCAATTAAATATGTTTTTAAAAACTTCATTTGCCTTAATTGATTCCACACTTTTACAAATTCACCGAAACTGCTTTTAATAATTCCCTTGTTTACTGCGCCTGGATTAGGCACATCTTTATGCAACGCCTTAAAAGGAATCTGAGCGAATAAAAACCACCAGATACCAACCAGCAAAAATGATATTTGAGCCGGCAATGATTTATCCGTAATTCCAAATAATTCGGGTTTTAGCACAAAAACAAAACAGATTAACTGCAATATCACGCTACCCACATAGCCGTATGAAAATCCCTGGGCGCTTACTTTATCCTGGTTATCGGTTGAAGCAATTATGGGTAAATAGGCATTGTTAAACATTACACCGCCAACATAGCCCATTGCAGCCAGCACAAAGCAAATAATTCCGGCTTCTAAAGTTTCCAGTTTGAAGAAAAATAAACCCATACAGGCAAAAGATCCTATATAGGTAAACAATTTCATGAAGAATTTCTTTTTGCCTTTTGCATCTGCATAGGAAGATAGTACAGGCAGCAAAACTACCATTAATAAGTAAGCGAAAGCAAGCGCATAATTAGAAAGAACGGTATTAATAAAGGTTTTACCAAAGAAAGTTACTTCATCACCATGCGCCTCTGTTGTAGTAATTGCTACGTAATAAACAGGAAAAATGGTCGAAGTAATTACTAAATTATAGGCAGAATTTGCCCAGTCGAAGAAAGCCCAGGAGCGTATGGTTTTCTTATTATCTTTTTCTATCATTTATTTTCGGTTCTCGGAAGACTATATTGATTGTTTGGGTAACACTGATTAAATAGTTCATCACAAAACTAATATTTTATCGCTAACTTGAGATGCATTTTTCTCACATCTCACATCTCACATCTCACATCTCACATCTCACATCTCACATCTCACATCTCACATCTCACATCTCACATCTCACATCTCACATCTCACATCTCACATCTAAAGATAATACTTCTTCCCGTCTGTTTTAATCTTACCGGAATCTAATAATTCTCTAATGGCATTAATTCTTTCTGTTTCAGCTCCATTTTTAACATTGGTAACCAAATCATCAAGATTTAAAGGTTGCTGTTGCAGTAATGAAACAATTTCGTACTCAATTTCATCTCCTATCTGGTTCTGGTTTTCTGCCCGTTTTTCAGCTAAACAAACATCGCAAACACCACATTTTGTAGCATGATGTTCATCAAAATAGTTAAGCAATTGAACGCTTCTGCATAGATGAGAGGAAGCATACCCAACAACCGCATTAATCTGCTTATGTAAAATTTCCTTTCTTAAATCAAGGTATCTCACATCCAGATCAAAATGATCCATATCTACCCTTGATCTAACATATTGTAACTGCGGCTGATCGGTTTGCTGGATGTAAGTTAGCAATTCGATACTTTGCAACTTATTTAATAACGCGACGATTTCTTTATAGGATAATCCGGTTTTCTTCGCTAAATCGGCCTCGTTAATTTTAACAAAACCATCAAAGGCCCCACCGTGCGAACGCAAAATTGTTTTAATGATACCATCATAAACCTTATTTTCAATTTGGAAACGGTAAATATCTTCATGACTGGCAATAAACATAATCCTTGATGGTAAAAAAACACTTTCAGATAAAGTGATGTAACCATCATGCTCCAAGAATTTTAATGCAGAAATTGTTTTTAAAACACTAATGTTAAATCGTTTGCAAAAATCAGCAATATCAAAGGTAAAAGTCAAATCCTCTCCTGCACCAAATGCAAGCTGAAAATAATTACCAAGATAATGATAAGTTTTTCTGATCTCATCTGGTGAAGGAAAACTATCAAGATACCTTGATTCCAGCCCTAAAAACATCAGCGTTATTGGCCAATAGTACAGCATAACTTCGCTTTTCATCCCTGCCTGCCCTACCTGCCTCCTGGTAATACGCCTCTAAACTTTCGGGTAAATCTAAATGCACTACAAAGCGCACATCAGCTTTATCAATGCCCATTCCAAAGGCATTTGTAGCCACCATTATCCGGGTTTTGTTATTCTTCCAATCCTCTTGTTTTGCGAAACGCACATCACGTTCCAGTCCAGCATGATAAAAATCGGCTTTAATTTGGTTGCGGTTTATAAAATTCGATACTTCTGCGGTTTCCCTACGGTTACGAACATAAACAAGGCCTGTACCTTTAACATTTTGGCAAATATCAATCAGTTTTTTATACTTATCTTCATTACCGAAAACCACATAACTTAAATTATCTCTTGCAAAACTTTTAACAAAAATCTGTGGATCTTTCATTTCCAGTTTTTCTACAATATCCTTTCGTACAAAATCAGTTGCTGTTGCTGTAAGTGCCAAAACCGGAACATTGGGAAGAATTTCTCGCAGTTTAGCAATTTGCTGATAAGGGGGCCGGAAATCATAACCCCATTGCGAGATACAATGTGCTTCATCAACCGCAATTAAATTTACATTCATATACGAAATGCGAACACGCACTAAATCAGCCAGTAAACGCTCGGGTGATAAATAAAGAAATTTAATTTTTCCATAAATGCAATTGTCGAGTAAAATATCGATTTCTCGTTTTCCCATCCCTGCATAAATGGCAATTGCTTCAATACCTTTTGCTTTCAGGTTTTCTACCTGATCTTTCATTAGCGCAATTAAGGGCGAAACAACAATGCAGATTCCTTCTTTAACCAAGGCAGGCACCTGAAAACAGATTGATTTACCACCGCCGGTAGGCAACAATGCCAAACTATCTTTCCCCTCTAAAACCGAAGAAATAATATCTTCTTGTAAGGGTCTGAAAGCATGGTGTCCCCAATATTTTTGTAAAATCTCTATTGCTGTCATAAATCGGCGGTATCAAAACTATACATTTAATCCAAAATCGCCATTTTTTATTGCCATAAATTGAAAAAATCATCTATAAAAGATTATAACTTTGTTAAACAAGACAGTTGCATGTTAGAATTACAGTTTGAAAATCATATTCTCTACGGAGTTGCGTCACCCTGTCCCAATTTCCATCAACAAATAAGGGTCTGAAAGCATGAAAATGCTCAGCACAGCCCGGATTAATAAAAAATAATGCTTTACAAAGATCTTTAGCTAATTATTAAAAGAAGTAAAAAACGCTCACAATATTGAGATAAATACATTTTAACAAAACGACCATACAAATTATTCAAATAACTATCCCTTACATAATGAAACATCTCTATTTTCTATCCGCTCTTTCCCTATTATTTTTGTATTCTACTGCCCAGGAAAAAAAGTGGGACATTGAAAAATACCAGGGAACGACAAAAAATTTCACCCTAAACACAGATGAAGGCACCTGGATGAACCTTGATGTAAGTGCCGACGGACAGGAAATTGTTTTTGATTTATTAGGTGATATTTACGTAATGCCGATTACCGGTGGTGGGGCAAAATTAATTAGTGGCGGTGCGGCCTGGGATGTTCAACCTCGTTTTAGCCCGAATGGAAAATATATTTCTTACACAAGCGATAAAAGCGGTGGAGATAACATCTGGATAATGAACCGCGATGGTTCTGGCAAAAAACAGGTAACTAAAGAAAGTTTCAGGTTATTAAATAATGCTACGTGGATGCCCAATAGCGAATATGTAGTTGCCAGAAAACATTTTACAGCAGGCCGTTCATTAGGGGCCGGCGAAATGTGGATGTACAATATAAACGGCGGTGATGGCGTACAATTAACCAAACGTAAAAACGATCAGCAAGATGCGGGTGAGCCCAATGTTTCGCCAGATGGAAGGTATCTCTATTTTAGTGAAGATGTTAGTCCGGGGCCTAATTTCGAATACAGTAAAGATCCCAATGGTACCATTTATGCTATCCGCCAGCTGGATTTAACCACAGGGAAATTAATTACCCTTATTGATGAACAGGGAGGGGCGTGCAGACCACAGGTTTCTCCGGATGGAAATTTGATTGCATTTGTAAAAAGGGTTAGGTTAAAATCTACATTATATGTACAAAATCTTAAAACAGGTGAAGAATGGCCGATAAATGAAGATTTATCACACGATCAGCAAGAAACATGGGCTATTTTTGGCGTATATCCAAATTTCGCCTGGACACCTGATAGTAAAAGCCTCGTTTTTTATGCAAAAGGTAAAATCAGGAAAACCGAAATCGGCACATTGATCAACAGCACCATTCCTTTTCAGGCAAATACCATTCAAACCATTCAAAAAGCCTTGCATTTTGAGCAGCAGGTTTACAGCAATGAGTTTTCGGCTAAGATGTTAAGGCAGTTAACCACTTCGCCCGATGGAAAAGTTGTTGTTTTTAACGCTGCCGGATTTTTATACAAACAAGAATTACCAGCCGGAACACCAGAAAGGTTAACTAATGGATTGGATTTCGAATTTGAACCTGCTTTTAGTCCTGACGGAAAATACATAGTTTATACCACCTGGAGTGATGAACTGCGTGGAGCAATAAAACGAACCGACCTCAAATCGGGAAAAACCATTACGTTGAGTGATGAAAAAGGCTTTTATTATTCGCCACAATACTCTACCAAAGGCGATAAAATAGTTTTTAGGAAAGGAAGCGGAAACGATGTTTTAGGCTATAATTATGGTCGTGGAACGGGTATTTTTATCATGCCAGCCACCGGTGGTGCCAAAACATTGGTTTTAGATAATGGAATCCGGCCGCAATTTAACAATACCGATACCCGGATTTACTTCCAAAGTTATGCAGATGGCAAAAAAGCTTTAAAAAGTATCGATTTAAATGGTGCAAATGAAAGAACGCATTTTACCTCTCAATATGCCAATCAGTTCATCATCAGTCCGGATAATAAATGGTTAGCATTTAACGAATTGTTTAATGTTTACATTACCCCAATGATCAATATTGGTACTGCACAGGATGCATCTGCAGGAAATAAAGCTATACCAGTTACAAAAGTGACCACCGATGGGGGAACATATATTCAGTGGAGTGCCGACAGTAAAAATTTACACTGGACCTTAGGACCAAAATATTTTACTGTTGATGTAAACAGTGCTTTTAATTTTGATGGCACTACCCCTAAAACTGAAGCTTCGGCTATCGACATCAATCTGGTATTAAAATCCGATATCCCAACAGGTATACTGGCGTTAAAAGGTGCTAGAATCATTTCAATGAAAGGTGATGAGGTGATTGAAAACGGAACTATTGTTACGGATGGAAATAAAATTATGGCAATCGGGAAATCTGATGCCGTAAATGTTCCGGCCAATGCCAAAGTAATTGATGTGAATGGCAAAACCATTATGCCGGGCATTGTAGATGTGCATGCGCATTTACGCACAAGTCCGGATGGAATAACCCCTCAAAACGATTGGAGTTATATGGCAAATTTAGCTTTTGGGGTAACCACTTCACACGATCCATCAAGCAATACAGAAATGGTTTTTAGCCAAAGCGAAATGCTTAAAGCTGGTAGAATGGTTGGACCAAGAGTTTTTTCTACAGGATCAATTTTATATGGTGCAGATGGCGACTTTAAAGTAGTAATTAACAGTTTAGATGATGCTTTAGCCAATTTAAGAAGATTGAAAGCGGTAGGTGCATTTTCAGTAAAATCTTACAACCAACCCCGCAGAGAGCAACGCCAACAAATTTTAGAAGCTGCGCGCCAGTTAAAAATGGAAGTGGTGCCAGAGGGTGGATCTACTTTTTTCACCAATATGAATATGGTTGCCGATGGCCATACCGGAATTGAACACAGCATTCCTGTTTTGCCGGTATATAAAGATGTTACTACGCTTTGGAACAATACTGAAGTTGGCTATACCCCTACTTTAATTGTAGCTTATGGTGGCCAATGGGGCGAAAATTATTGGTACGACAGAACTAATGTTTGGGAAAACGAAAAATTGATGACGTATACTCCGCGTTCCATAATAGATGCAAGGGCCAGGCGCAGAACCACTTCAGAGTATAGCGATTATAACCACATAGACATTGCAAAAGCAACTAAACAAATTGCCGATGGCGGTACAAAAGTTAATTTGGGTGCACATGGGCAGATACAGGGCTTAGGTGCTCATTGGGAGTTGTGGATGCTGGTACAAGGTGGTTTCAGTCCGTTACAAGCCATTAGGGCTGCAACGTTAAATGGAGCAGGTTATTTAGGCATGAGTAAAGAAATTGGCTCACTAGAAGTTGGCAAACTTGCTGATATGGTAATCATGGATGCCAATCCTCTGGATGATATCAGAAATTCGGAGAAAATTAAATTTGTAATGATCAATGGCAGACTTTACGATAGTGCTACGTTAAATGAGGTAGGTACCAGAGAAAAGTTAAGGGGTAAGTTGTGGTTCGAAAATAGCAGAGGAAATGGCTATATTATTCCAAATGGAGAATCAGAAACCTGGACTTTTACTGTGCCACATTGTGATTAATCGATAATTGCAAGAAACCATATCATAAGTTTAGTTCAATTGGTGTTAAGTTTAGCTTGTCGAAACGACTTTAATAAACACTATTGATAGGTACAAAATTTACGTTCGTCATTGCGAGGCACGAAGCAATCTATCATGCTAGTAATCCGTGTTGAAAAGATTGCTTCGGCGGCTGAAAAGCCTTCTCAGCAATGACGATGCTTTGAATAATTTATTCCTCTTAATTTTAACATTACCTATATTCCCTCTCATTAAATACGTTAACCTTAACTATCACAATTTTGTGATATACGCACATTAAATCAATATGAAACCCAACAAGCGCTATACCATTGCCAGTGTTATATTTTTAATACTTAGTATACTTGTATTTTCCTATAGCGGCTATTATATTCTGGGGATACAAACTGTAAACTTATTCCTGGCACTGATTGCAATGGCTTTTATCACCTCTTTAATAGCGGTGATTAAAGATCGGAAATCTACGCCATCATGGTTATTGCTGATCTTAAATTCGATTATATTGATCTGCATCCTCTATTTCCTTACACATTTTAAAATGAAGATGTAAGGCTAATGCCATCTTTAAATTATTGATCATCCTCCCTATACCGCAGCGGAATGGAGAGATAGACCTAGATAGATTTGTCGACTTCGTTGCAATTGCTCGAAATGAAGATTTATAATAAGAATTTACAAGACCAATAAACCGTATTCTCTCAAAGTATTAATAGGTTTTGAATACCAAAAAAGTTCGAAATTTTCCATTTCCCGTTCAAAATCTATTTTAACTTCTTGAAAAGTAAGCACCTTTTCATTATCTATCGAAACCTTATCTAAAATGGCATTCAGCCACTCCCCTTCTTTTCTATTGGTTTGTACCGTAAAAGTTTCCTTTTTATCGTGGAAGGTAAGCGATGCCATTTCCCAGGTATGGCCTTTTTTAGATTTTGTAAAGTAACTGGTGGCAGGCTTCCCACCTATCCATACTACTTTTGCAGTTGTTTTGGTGTTAAACTGATCTCCGTTGTTTAAAGCTTTCTCAATAAAATCGGCAGGAATTTTTGTTCTCGGGATTTTGAAATCGAACCAATCCTGAAGTTCGTAATCAAAACATATTCCATGCATGAAGTTAAAAAGTGATTTCTTTAAACCAAAGCTAAATTTATTATGATCGATACCTGTTTTATCAGTGTAGTTAATATCATTATTGGCAAAGGAACCAATTGCTTCAGTATCTTTTACCACGCCAAATTTTTCGGGGTACATCCCCACCGGACTATGGGCCGTCATGGCAAATTGGTGCCAAAAACCCGATTGTAATATCCCAACTTCAAATAACTGGCGCACCATTTCTAAGCTATCAACTGTTTCCTGTATGGTTTGGGTAGGATAGCCATACATTAAATACGCATGTACCATTATTCCTGCTTCAGTAAAATTACGGGTAACTTTTGCTACCTGCTCTCACTGTTACGCCCTTATCAATTAGTTTTAACAGGCGATCTGATGCTACTTCCAATCCACCAGAAACAGCAATACACCCAGATGCCTTTAATAATAAGCACAAATCTTGCGTAAAGCTTTTTTCAAAACGAATATTTGTCCACCAGGTTACGGCCAATTGCCTTCTGATGATTTCCAAGGCAACTTCGCGCATTAACGCGGGCGGTGCAGCTTCATCAACAAAATGGAAGCCATTCTGTCCTGTTTTCGCATATAAATCCTCAATGCGGTCTACAATTAATTTGGCTGCAACAGGTTCATAAACCTTAATATAATCGAGAGAAATGTCGCAAAAAGTACATTTACCCCAATAACAGCCATGTGCCATGGTAAGTTTATTCCATCGTCCATCGCTCCACATGCGATGCATCGGGTTAACAATTTCGATTACTGAAATGTATTTATCCAACAATAACCCCGTATAATCGGGTGTTCCTACATCAGCCTGCTTGTAATCATTTCTGAAGGCATCGTTGCGGTAAACAACTTTACCGTTTTCTAACAAGAAAGTTCTTTTATAAAAATGTGCTTCTGTTGGAAAGGGATGTGTGATATTATGGTATAAAAGTTCAATTGGTAATTCACCGTCATCTAAAGTGATGAAATCGAAAAATTCAAAAACCCTCGCATCCGACAATGACCTTAACTCTGTATTTGGAAAACCACCACCCATAGAAATCTTAATCTCCGGATGGTTTGCCTTAATCCATTGTGCGCAACGGAACGCGCTATACAAATTACCCGGAAAAGGAACAGAAATTAAAAATAATTTTGGCTGAACGGCCTCAATCTTTTCTTTTAAAACTGAAATCAGAATACGATCAATATATGTCGGCTCTTTTATCAAAGCACCATATAATTCATCAAACGAATTAGCACTTCTGCCTAAACGCTCTGCATAACGGCTAAAACCGAAATTTTCATCAATACATTCAACTATATAATCAGATATATCTTCGAGATAAAGTGTGGCAAGGTGTTTGGCTTTATCTTGCGTACCCATGGCACCAAAAGCCCAATCCAATTTTTCTAAAGTTGCAAAACGCGAAGCTTGAGGAAGAAAATCATCACTACAGATCTGCAAAGCCAATGTTGGATTTTTTCCTTGTAAAAAGGCAATTACAGCATCAATAGTTTTTAAATATTCATTTTTGAGTGCAAAAATCCTATTCGAGTTATCGCTTTTTGGAAGAAGATTATCTTCTGTTTGGATAAATAAATCTTGCAGTCCTTTTTTAGAAAAAAGCCTTAAAATAACTTCAATTCCCAAATCTGCCTGTGTAGAACTGATATTTTTAGTGTTTAGAAAACCTTTTATATACGCTGTTGCTGGATATGGAGTATTCAGTTGGGTAAATGGTGGCGTAATTGCAAGTATATCGGTTTTCAAGAAGGATTGTTTTTCTTGCAAAAGTACGGGAATTATTAATAGCGTAGTAACCCTATCCGGATTTTACATCTTGATCAAGGTCTATTCTGCATAAAAGATGCTAAAATAAATTCAGCGTGAATAATCGATAACGCAATTTTAAACTAAAACCGCTATGTAAACGTTTTAACAATACATCAACGCATTTTCTACCTGAATGAAAGTTTTTTGTTTTTTCTTCCTGATGCTCTTCGTGCAAATCAGCTTTGCGCAAAAAGCATTTGTATTTCCTAAAATTAAAGCGCAAGGTGCTTCTGCTGAACAATTTACACCTGCCAACTGGACTGCCATTGATCGGGTTTATGGTGACCTTAACAATGATGCGACAGATGATTTAGCTTTGGTTTTTGAATTTAACAAAACTATAGATGAAACACGCGTTTATGGCGACAATAATACCGATATCATAAAAGAAACGCAGAAGCCGAGAATATTGGCCATTTTTTTTAAAGATAAATCAACAGGAGCGTATCATTTATCTACCCAGAACAATGACTTTATTCTTCGATCGGAAGAAGGAGGTAAATTAGGTGATCCACTACAACAAATTGCCATTAAAGATCAACAACTTTATCTGCGCTTTCAAGGTGGCTCTGAGTGGCGTTGGGAATTGGGCTATACTTTTAAATTCGAAAATAAAGACTGGTTTTTAACAAGTGCAATCAATCTTTATTTTAACCAAAACAGCGGTGATATGACGGAAAGGGTTTACGATTTCAAAACGCGTGAATTATTTACCACCGTTGGCAACTTGCACAGAAGAGATATTGCGAACCGGAGAACGAGTGAGGTTTTATACTTTTCTCAAATGAGGACTTTCAAAACCTTTAAAAAGCCATGGGCATGGGAAGTAATGCCTAATGTTTATTTGTAGTGAAACTAACCTCGCAAGCTTTAGAAACCTACGAAGTTTATTTTAGCTGGCCCTAAAAAACACAAACCACTTCTTAACTTTCTACAGATGAAGCAATTGTAAAATTTTACAATTAAATATTTTGTGCAATTACAAAACCACTCGCCCAGGCCCATTGAAAATTATAGCCGCCCAACCAACCTGTAACATCTAAACATTCGCCACCAAAAAACAAATTTGGAATCTTTTTACTCTCCAGCGTTTTAGAAGAAATTTCGTTCGTATCTATCCCGCCACGCATTACTTCGGCTTTATCGTAACCTTTATCACCCGCAGGTTTAACTTTAAAATGATGAATGGTTTGCTCAATTAAATCGATTTCCGATTTTGTTAAGGCTGCAACAGGTTTATTTAAAGGCAAAAATTTACCTAAAGCATCGGTAAATTTCTTAGTATAAATCCTATTTAATAATGTAGATAATAAGGTTTTACCGTTATTCTTCCTTTCATCATCCAATAAGGAAACAATATTTTGATGAGGCAACAGGTTTAAATTAACTGTTTCTCCCCTTCTCCAAAAGGAAGATATCTGCAAAATTGCCGGGCCACTTAAGCCCCAATGGGTAAAAAGAATATTTTCTTCAAAAGAGATTTCATTATTGCTCACTTCGCAAAAAACAGAATTGCCAGAGAGCTGCGCAAACCATTCTTCATCTTTACCGGTAATGGTTAGCGGCACTAATGCTGGTGCAGTTTCTATAATTTTAAGCTCATGCTTTCTGGCAAATCGCAAAGCGAAATCAGTAGCTCCCATTTTTGGGATCGGCAAACCACCAGTTGCAATCACCAGTTTTTCAGATTTTAAAATAATCGTTTTCCCATTTTTCTCATAGCTTACTTTAAAGCCTTCAGGAAGTATTTCGATATCCTTAACGTCAGCATTACATCTTATTTCCTGTCCGAAATCTGCACAAATGGAAGTAAAAACTGCTACAACATCTTTGGCATTCTTATCATCAGGAAATAATTGACCTAATGTTTTTTCTTTTCCTGTAATCCCGTAGGTTTCGAAAAAACCAATGGTATCATCAACAGTCCATTGTGTAAAAGCCGATTTGACGAAATGCGGATTGGCCGATATAAACTGCTCAGCAGATGCAAATTGATTGGTATAATTGCACCTTCCCCCGCCCGAAATCAAGATTTTAGCACCTGGCTTTTCATTTTTTTCCAGTACAATTACATTCTTACCCAAATAGCCTGCCTGCACCGCACACATCAATCCGCAGGCACCTGCACCAATAATTATTGCATCAGCATTCATCAATAAAATTTATTATGGTTACTTTTGCACAAAAGTAGCATTATTTTCAAGCGCATGGCAAAACAGATTAGCGAATTAAAATTAGGTATTTTAGGTGGCGGACAATTGGGTAGAATGCTCATTCAGCAAGCCATAAATTACAACGTAACCACATTAGTTTTAGACCCGGATCCTGATGCCCCCTGCAAAAATATTTCCAACTATTTTGAAAATGGTTCAATCACTGATTTTGATACCGTTTATAATTTCGGAAAGAAAGCAGACATTATTACCATTGAAATTGAAAAAGTAAATATTGATGCCTTGGAGCAACTTGAAAAAGAAGGCAAAAAGGTTTTCCCACAATCGAGGGTAATCCGCTTAATACAGGATAAAGGCGTACAAAAACAATTTTTCAAAGAAAACGATATTCCTACATCTCCTTTTCAGATTGTAAATACTAAAGAAGATATGGAGAACAGTCCTTTCCATTTTCCATACATTTTAAAATTGCGAAAAGATGGTTACGATGGTAAAGGTGTAATGAAAATTAACAGTGCTGCTGATCTTAATAAAGCTTTTGATGCACCATGTATTATTGAAAAACTTGTTGATTTTGACAAAGAAGTAGCGGTAATTGTTGCCCGTAATGCCAATGGTGATATGAAAACTTTCCCTATGGTAGAAATGGAATTCAATCCTGAAGCCAATCTTGTGGAATTTTTAATTTCTCCATCCACTTTTGCCGAAAGTTTGCAGCAAAAAGCAGAGAATATCGCTAAAAATATTGCCTCAGCCATGAACATTACCGGAATTTTAGCCGTAGAAATGTTTGTTTGTAAAGATGGCGAATTGTTGGTTAACGAAGTTGCTCCCGCCCACACAACAGTGGCCACCAAACGATAGAAGGCAATTATGTTTCTCAGTTCGAACAGCATTTACGTTCTATATATAACCTGCCACTTGGCGATACCAGTAGTATTACCAATGCCATTATGATTAATTTACTTGGCGAGAAAGGTTTTGAAGGCGTAGCTAAATATGAAAATCTAGAAAAAATATTGGCAATAGATGGTGTTTACGTGCATTTATATGGTAAAAAATACACAAAACCTTTCCGCAAAATGGGCCATGTAACCATAGTGGATATTGACAGGGAAAAAGCCATTGAAAAAGCACGCTTTGTACAAAAAACATTAAAGGTAGTGGCATAAGCCCCCTAGCCCCCTGAAGGGGGAACTAATAGCGGGATGGAAAAACAAAAAGTTTAAAGAATAAAAATTAAACGATATACACGAACGTCTAGAACTCAAAGGCCCTGAAGGGGAAACCGATAACAAGGTGGCAATAGCATAAATAAATAACACGAGTAAAAAAAAAAACGATTGATATGAACGATGGAAATTCAAGTTCCCCTTTTAGGGGCGGAGGGGTTTTTGGTAGGAATAATTATGGGTAGTAAATCAGATCTTCCTGTGATGCAAGATGCTGCCGATGTGCTTAAAGAATTTGGAATAAACTATGAAATTACAGTAGTTTCTGCACATAGAACCCCAGAACGCATGTTTAACTATGCTAAAGAAGCACAAGGCCGTGGCCTCAAAGTAATTATTGCTGGTGCTGGTGGAGCAGCCCATTTACCAGGCATGGTTGCTTCCATTACAACATTGCCAGTAATCGGAGTTCCGGTAAAATCATCAAACTCTATTGATGGCTGGGACAGTATTTTATCAATCTTACAAATGCCGAATGGAATTCCCGTTGCTACAGTAGCATTAAATGCAGCTAAAAATGCAGGTTTATTGGCTACTCAGATTTTAGCAACCGCTGATGAATCTTTAACGGTTAAAATGCAGGCCTATAAAGATGAGTTGAGAAGGAAAGTTGAGGAGAGTGCTGAAGAAATGAGTTCTCAGTTGTAAGTTTTCAATTTACAATAATACAAGATGAAAATATTAAAGAAAATAATCAAAGTCACATTGATTATATCAATTGTTTCTTTAATACTTTCCGCTCTATTTTGATAGTTTATGGTGAAATTAATGAATTAAACATCAATAATTTCACCTCAATATTCATTTGGTATTCACTTTTATATACCATGTGGGCAATATCTATATGTACACCTATTTTAATTATAATTTCTCTATCCAGAAAAATCAATAAAGAACCGGCATGGAGTTATGTTAAAGCAGAAGCAACTATATTATTAATTGTAACTGGATTCCCGACGTTGTTAATTCTTTTTTATTACAAGCGATATTAACTCAATACTCCAATCTCTCAACTCAGAACTAATTCAAACTCGGATCAACCGGGAAATTACTGATATGTGCATACTTAGGACCTAAATTTACAACCACATCCCGCCAAAGTTTTTCATCATCATTACTAAAAATAAGATCAGGATTAAAAGTATCGCTCACCATCCATGCATTCTCTTCAATCTCCCGATCCAGTTGTCCTTGGTCCCAACCAGAATAACCCATAAAAAATTTCACTTCATCAGTACTTATTGCATTGGTATTTAAGAGAATTTTAAGGGTTTCAAAATTTCCACCCCAGTACAAACCATTGCCGATAGGTTCTCCGCTCTGTAGTTTATCAAAACTTCGATGTATAAAATGTAAGGTATCCGCAGCTACCGGGCCGCCAAAATAAATATAGTTTTTCGCATCCCATAAATCCTGAATTACGTCGTTAAGGATTAAATTTCCTACCTGGTTAAGAATATATCCTACAGTACCATCATTGCCATGTTCGGTTAATAATACTACAGATCTTTTAAAATTAGGATCGGCCATAAAAGGTTCTGAGATGAGCAGGCGGCCTGTTTTTGGTTTTATATTGTTTAGCATGATGATAATCGTTTGTTACACCGTAAAAGATGCCTATTTTTGTTAAATGCAAGTTACAAATGAATTTCTACAAAACCTGCGCCAAGATTACAAAAGCGCTTCGCTAGATGAATCTGACGTTGATCAAGACCCTATTGCCCAGTTTAAAAAGTGGTTTCAGCATGCTGTTGATGCCCAGATATACGAACCGAATGTAATGACTTTGGCTACGGCTGATAAAGCTGGCCGACCAGATGCCCGCATCGTTTTACTTAAAGGTGTTGATACAGATGGCTTTAGATTTTTTACCAATTACCTGAGCGCAAAAGGAAAAGAACTAAAGCGCAATCCATATGCGGCTCTGGTATTTTTCTGGCCAGAATTAGAAAGACAGGTTAGAATTGAAGGAACAGTAGAAAAACTGGATAAAGAAACCTCAGAAACGTATTTTAACACCAGGCCAATTGCCAGTCAGATTGGTGCAGTAGCTTCACCTCAAAGTCAGATTATTCCAAACAGAGGGTTTTTGGAAGAAAAATTTGAAGCGTTAAAAGCCAAAAGCAATGATGATGGTATACCTAAACCTGCACACTGGGGTGGTTATATCGTAAAACCTACACGAATAGAATTTTGGCAAGGAAGAAGAAGCAGATTGCACGATAGGATAAATTTCGAAAAAGTTAAAGGAATCTGGACCAAAACCAGATTAGCTCCTTAAGGGGTTGATAAAATAAATAGAGATCTGCTATCCAGCAAGATCTCTATTTTAACTAATCATTAACTAACCTAAATTGACTAGGAAGTACCTTTATTAAAGCGTCTCCATTTTCTAAAAATGCCGACGGTTATTTTCTATATTTTAAAGCAATTTAATTCTGTTTTTGTTTTTCTTAATAGCTTAAAAACCCTTAAAAAGACATTAAAATGAAGTAATATCCATGTATATCTACTTTCCGTCAATTCAATAAAAACCTTAAAAGATTAACATTTTATTTAATTAATTTTAAGTTTATTTTTTGTTACTCAGCATTTTAAAAGCTTATAAAGCAATAAAAAATCATTGTGTTAAAGCTCATTTTCATCCTGTAATCTTCATTCACAACATGATAAAAAACTGAGGATGAAAATTTTTAATTAAATTAAAATTTAATACACAAACATTCAAAAATCATCATCATATCAGTTACCCAAGCCAGAATTTTTAATTATAATGATTGATGGAACTCGGCTTCAAATAAGTAAATTCGCTTTTTAAATCCTTTAAAAGATGAAACAAATTGCATTAATCGGATCTGGTACAATGGGAAATGGCATAGCCCATACTTTTGCACAATTCAATTACCAGGTAAACCTGATTGATATCAATCAAACTGCGCTGGATAAGGCTTTACAAACCATTACAAAAAATCTAGACAGGCAGGTTACTAAACGAACTTTAACCGAAGCCCAAAAAGCAGCAACAATTGATAACATTACAACATATACATCAATAAAAGATGGCATTCAAAATGCTGATTTAATTGTAGAAGCAGCCACCGAGAATGTAGATTTAAAATTGAATATTTTTAAAGAGTTAGATCAATTTGCTCCCGCTTCATGCCATTCTTGCGTCCAATACGTCTTCTATTTCCATCACTCAAATTGCTGCTGTAACCAATCGGGGCGATAAAGTAATCGGGATGCATTTTATGAATCCCGTTCCGGTGATGAAACTGGTAGAAGTAATCCGTGGTTATGCCACAAGTGATGAAACAACGAATACAATTATGTCGCTATCACAAAGCTTGGAAAAAGTTCCTGTAGAAGTAAATGATTATCCTGGTTTTGTAGCCAACCGCATTTTAATGCCGATGATTAACGAAGCCATTTATACTTTATATGAAGGTGTTGCCGGGGTTTATGAAATTGATACGGTGATGAAACTTGGAATGGCACACCCAATGGGACCGCTTCAATTGGCAGATTTTATTGGTTTAGATGTTTGCTTAGCAATTTTAAAAGTTTTGAACGATGGTTTTGGTAATCCTAAATATGCGCCATGCCCTTTACTGGTAAATATGGTAGCTGCTGGCAAAAAAGGTGCTAAAACCGGCGAAGGCTTTTATAAATATACGGTCGGCTCAAAAGATCTGGTGGTTTCTGATAAATTTAAAAAATCCTAATTTTTTTAGCATTTAATTTTATATTTGCTGTATGAATGAGAATCTGGATCCTGAAGCAAGCAACCTTACCCCTACCGATCGTGATATTGAAAGGGTTTTAAGGCCACAGGCTTTTGAAGATTTTACCGGACAGGAAAAAGTGATGGAAAACCTGAAGATTTTTGTTCAGGCGGCAAAACTTCGTGGCGAAGCTTTAGATCATGTGCTTTTACATGGCCCTCCGGGATTAGGTAAAACTACACTTTCTCATATTATTGCCAATGAAATGGCAACTGGTATTAAGGTAACTTCGGGTCCTGTTTTAGATAAACCCGGCGATTTGGCTGGTTTGTTAACCGGGCTTGATGAAGGTGATATACTCTTTATAGACGAAATTCACCGCCTATCTCCTTTGGTTGAAGAATACCTTTATTCGGCCATGGAAGATTTTAAGATCGATATTATGCTCGAAACCGGACCAAATGCCCGCTCAGTTCAAATATCGCTCAATCCTTTTACATTAGTTGGTGCCACCACCCGATCTGGATTATTAACTGCACCTTTGAGGGCCCGTTTTGGGATCAATGCCAGGTTAGCTTATTATGATGCCAAATTACTGACAACGATTGTTTTACGTTCTTCGGAAATATTAAAAACTCCAATCAGTGATGAAGGAGCTTACGAAATTGCCCGCCGTAGCCGTGGTACACCCCGTATAGCCAACGCACTTTTACGGAGAACGAGGGATTTTGCCCAAATTAAAGGAAACGGAAATATTGACACCGAAATAGCCCGCTATGCTTTAGATGCCTTAAATGTAGATGAACATGGCCTTGATGAAATGGACAACAGAATTCTGGTAACAATTATCGATAAATTTAAAGGTGGCCCGGTGGGATTAAAAACCATTGCTACTGCTGTTGGTGAAGATGAAGGCACTATTGAAGAGGTTTATGAGCCATTTTTGATTCAGGAAGGATACATTATGCGCACTTCAAGAGGAAGAGAAGTTACCGAGGCTGCCTATAAACATTTGAAAAAGAATTTTCCAGGGCAAACCGGAAAGTTGTTTTAACATCAATATTTTTCCCACAGATTAACTCAGATAAAAAACACAGATCATCAAAGATAGAACATGTAGGATACTGATAAAAAAATATTTTCAATCTGCGGCCCTGATCTGCTAAATCTGTGGGAAAAGTGCCACAAGGTATTTAAAGATCTAATCGGTTAGCTTTTCTGAAAATACTATCCGCGATATTATCCGTATTAAAATTGACTAATATACCTAATTTATAATCTGACAACTTTAAATAAGTTAGCAATTGCTTATGATGAACGTTCATAATAAACTCCACTGATTTCAGTTCAATAACTACCTTATTTTCTACCAAAAGATCTAATCTATATCCAACATCGACTGTAATTTCCTCATAGTGCATAGGTAATGAAACCTGCCTTTTCACAAGTAATCCAGCCTTTTCTATTTCATATTTTAAGGCAGCTTCATAAGCAGATTCGAGTAAGCCTGGTCCAAGTGCATTATAAACTCTAAAAATACTTCCCCGAATGATGTATGATATTTCATTTTCCGTCATTATCTAAATATAATAATTTATTCTAAAAAGGAATATATTAAATCCCGGAACAGAAAACCTGTTTAACAGATTTAAAAAAACATTAAGGCAACTTTTATGTTCAATAATTACAAATCAAACATTATGAATATTGAATTACGTAAGCTAACGCTCGAAGATTACGCAGACCTTAAAGAATCTATGCTCCAGGCATACGACAGCATGGGTGGTTCCATCTGGCCAAAATCAAGTATCGCAAAATTAGTTAATATTTTTCCTGAAGGACAGCTTTGTATTGCTGTTGATGATAAAGTAGTAGCCTGTTCGTTAGCCATTATTGTTGAATATGATGAATATGGCGACAGGCACACCTATAAACTCATTACTGGCGATTACTCGTTTTCCACACACGATCCGAACGGAGATACACTTTATGGCATCGAAATTTTCGTTCACCCCGAGTTTCGCGGTTTGCGTTTAGGAAGAAGGTTATATGAAGCCCGGAAAGAACTTTGCGAAAGCCTGAATTTAAAAAGTATCATTGCCGGAGGCAGAATTCCAGGTTACCACGAATATGCTGAAAAACTTAGTCCGCGACAATATATCGATAAGGTTAAATCCAAAGAAATTTACGATCCTACGCTAACTTTCCAAATTTCCAATGACTTTCACGTAAGAAAGGTATTAAAAAACTATTTACCCGGCGATAAAGAATCAAAAGAATATGCCACCCTAATTGAGTGGAACAATATTTATTACCAGGGTATAGATGCTTCTGCACGATCAGCAATGACTATCCGGTTAGGATTGGTGCAATGGGAAATGCGTTTATTCCCGAATATGGAAGCATTTTATGAGCAGGTAGAATTTTTTGTTGATGCGTTGAGCGGTTACAAATCAGATTTTGTAATGTTTCCGGAGCTATTTAACACGCCATTACTGCAACCTTACAATCACTTACCAGAAATTGAGGCTATGCGCAAACTCGCCGAAAAAACTGAAGAGATTGTGCAAAAAATGCATGAATATTCACTGAGTTACAATACAAATATCATTACAGGTAGTATGCCGCTTATTGAGGATGGCAAGCTTTATAATGCAACCTACCTTTGCCACCGCACCGGCAAAATAGATGAGTACAGAAAAATACACATTACGCCAAATGAACAGAAATATTATGGCATGATTGGAGGCGATAAAGTACAGGTTTTTGATACTGACTGTGGTAAAGTGGGTATTTTAATCTGCTATGATGTAGAATTTCCGGAGTTAAGCCGCATTTATGCTGATCAAGGCATGCAGATTCTGTTTGTTCCGTTTTTAACTGATACACAGAACGGTTATACTCGCGTTCGCCATTGTGCACAGGCAAGAGCAATTGAAAATGAATGCTACGTGGCCATTGCAGGCTGTGTAGGTAATTTACCAAAGGTAAATAATATGGATATTCAATTTGCGCAATCTGCCGTGTTTACACCTTCCGATTTTGCGTTTCCAACCAATGCAATAAAAGCAGAAGCTACGCCGAACACAGAAATGGTGCTGGTAGTGGATGTTGATTTGCACTTACTGGACGAACTTCATCATTACGGAACAGTAAAAGTGCTTAAAGACCGCCGAAAAGATCTTTACCAGGTTAAACTTTTAAAATAACAAGCCATAAAAAATGCCGGTCAAATTAATGAGCCGGCATTTTCATTTTAAATCTAAAGCTAATTATTTTCTCATCACAAACCAGATAATCAGACCAATAATAACTGCTATTGGCAATACCCATTTTAAGGCTTGTCCCGCACCGTTTTCGTCTTTTTCCGTTACAGCAGGCTTTGCTGGTCCTGGATCTTGTTTATGACTTTCGTAATCTTTTTCAATCGGTTTAGGAGCTTCTCCTGATTCCGTATGTTGCGGATCTATATTTTCCATAGCTAATACTCTAAAAGTTCTCCATTCCAGTTGTTATGCCATTCTGGATGAACCATAATCAATTAATTTAGTTTCAGTATTTAGAACAAGCGATTAATGAAAATGTTTTAAATCCTAAGCCTTATCTTTGCAGTTAGGTGTATAACAATTCTGCAAAATATAGCCAATTGATCAAAGATGAAGCCTTGCGTTTGGGCTTTATGGCCTGTGGCATTTCGAAAGCTGAATTTCTTGAAGAAGAAGCACCGAGACTTGAAAACTGGCTGAACCAAAACCGACATGGCGAAATGAAGTACATGGAAAATTATTTCGATAAACGCCTCGATCCAAGGTTACTGGTAGATGGGGCAAAATCGGTAATTTCCTTATCATTAAACTATTACACCAACGAAAAGCAATCAGATCCGGATGCACCTAAAATATCTAAATATGCTTACGGACAAGATTATCATACTGTAATTAAAGAAAAACTGAAGGAACTCACCCATTTTATTGAAGAAAACATTGGAGAGGTTTCTGGAAGGGCTTTTGTAGATTCTGCACCGGTTTTAGACCGTGCCTGGGCAAAAAAATCGGGTATTGGCTGGATTGGTAAAAATTCTAACTTAATCAGTAAAACCGATGGTTCATTTTTTTTCCTTGCTGAATTAATTGTTGACCTTGAATTGGATTATGATCATCCGTACCAGGCTGATTATTGTGGAAGCTGCACCCGCTGTTTGGATGCCTGCCCTACTGATGCAATTATTGCCCCGCAAGTTGTTGACGGTACGAAATGTATTTCTTACCTCACCATTGAGCTTAAAAATGAGATTCCGAACGAATTTAAGGAGAAGATGAGCAATTGGATGTTCGGGTGCGATATTTGTCAGGATGTTTGCCCATGGAACCGGTTTTCAAAAGTTCATAACGAAAACGCCTTTAAACCTGAAAATGGATTACTGGATTTGAATGCAAATGATTTAACAGAAATTACAGATGATGTTTTCAAAAAAGTGTTTAAGGGATCAGCTGTGAAACGCACCAAATTTGCAGGATTGAAAAGAAATATTGATTTTTTGAAGCCAGAATAATTGCATTTTATTCACGTAATACTAAAAATGTCGTCATGCTGAATTCATTTCAGCATCTATAATAAGTTTAATAGTCCTGCGATCAATTTCAAATAGCTGATTTCGCGAAGAACTGTCTTCTTTCCCGCACATGCGGGAATCTTAATGCATCCTGCTAAGGCTTTACGATTCCCAATCGATTTGGGAATGACGTCAGCGGATGTATTATTTTACTTCGATATTTTTATATAAAGATTAACGTTTATTTATTTAATTTCTATAAACAATTAACAAAAACTAATTTCGCTAAGAAGGGGCGTCTTTCCCGCGCATGCGGGAATCTTAATGCATGCTGCTAAGGCTTTACGATTCCCAATCGAGTTGGGAATGACGTCAGCGGATGTAAATATCTACTAAACTTCAAATGCTTTTATAAAACCTTTATTCTCTTTGGATGACGATAGAATAAGTGTTTCCTAAATATGAGATTTTGAAACAAATAACTATAGCTAGGAAGTCGAATTTACTAAGCAAATCGCCTAGGAAAACTCAACTTCCTCAAATCATTCTAATTTACAGAGAAACTATTATCGCTTTTTACTTTATCTGGAGTGTGCGGATTGCCCATTACCACTTTTGATAACTTTTTAGTGGTTTTTATTTCAATCTTAACCTGTTGATTTCCTTTTTCCCAAACACCAATAGTACTGTGGTTATTTTCTGTAGATCCATCTTTATAATTTAAAGTTAAATCGATTGGCAATGGCTTTATGCTTTTATTTTCGATTATAATTGTATAACCATCAGAAGTTTTATCCACTGATTTTATGGCCATATCGGTTACACCGCCCTCAAAAAACCAGGCTTTCCAAAACCAATTCAGGTTTTTTCCACTACCCTCGTTTATACTGTTGAAAAAATCGTACGGCATTGGGTGCTTGCCATTCCAGTTTTTAATATAAGTATGCAAAGCTTTGGTGAATAATTCATCACCCAGATAATCCTTAACAAAAAGATAAGCCAAACCAGGTTTTGGATAAGAGTTGGTAAATGATCCCGATCCTTTTAAATCAGGAGTTAAGGTCATAATTGGTGTATCATCTTTGCCTCCAGATGAGGATGCTGTAGGTTGAACGCCATACTCATCTACAATAGTAGAATCGATCATTGGCGAAATCAACCACTCGCCTATTGTTGCCCAACCTTCGTCCATCCATCCATATTTGGTTTCATTTATACCCATATAGAAAGGAAACATGGTATGAAAAATTTCATGATCTGTTAAGGTAATTGCATCTACGCGATTATCTACTGGATTATCATTTACCATCATTGGATATTCCATTTGGTCTAACCCATCAAATATAGTTTCGTGGTTATAAGGAAAAGGCCATTTCGGAAAGGTGTAACTCATTGATTCTACTGTTTTACGGGCAAAATCGATTACTTCGTAATAATCTTTATGTTTTGGATTAAAAACAGCATCAACACGGGTTCTTCTTTTCGTTTTTGGATCAACAACCAAACTGCTTGATTTCCATAAATAATGGTCGCTAAGGGCAAATACAAAATCCGTTACATTTTTCGCTTCGAACTTAAATGTATTAAAAGCATTGGGCTGCGTTACTTTCTTATCTGCCAGGTCTTTATCTGTGATTACATCTAC
This sequence comes from Pedobacter sp. AC402, assembly GCF_979252805.1. Taxonomy (NCBI): domain Bacteria; kingdom Pseudomonadati; phylum Bacteroidota; class Sphingobacteriia; order Sphingobacteriales; family Sphingobacteriaceae; genus Pedobacter; species Pedobacter sp. AC402. The sequence continues at coordinate 111,025 of NZ_CEEDAI010000008.1, forward strand.
CACAGCATCATTTTTTTCGGCAGAAAGCATTCTCGAAACAATATCTTTCTGGAAAACTTCTGCAGGATTTTTCAAATCTCCGGTAGCCCAAACTCCATATTCACCGGGTACCGTTATCGAAGCATTAAATTGATCAAAATCATTGTAAAACTCTTCGGCACCGGTATAAGGAAATTTGTTCCATCCATCAACATCATCATAAACTGCAATACGGGGAAAAAAGTAGGCCACAAAATGTGAACCTTCATCTACCTGACCGGTACGCATATGCGAACCCTTATTAAGGGTATAATTGTAATCTATTGAAAAACTAATGGTTTTACCAGGCAATACTGCTGCAACGTTAACAGTCATATTGGTTCCATCTATTTTAAAATCGGTTATTGCTTTGCCGTTGGCAAGCAATTTTTCTATCGCAACACCTTCACCAAGATCAGATTCTGCAAATTTTGATTTCCGAGGTGTTCCTTTTTTGTAGAGATTCGGATAAAGTTTAAACCAGATCTCTTTAAGTGTATCAGGACTGTTATTTGTATAGGTTACCTGTACTTTACCCTTCAACAACCTGCTTGTAGGATTAAAATTTACATTCAGATCGTACTTAGAGCTATTTTGCCAATAGTTTTTACCAGGTTTGCCATTGGCATTTCTGGTTTCCTTTTGATAGGTTTTCTGAAATTCAGATGCTATAGGCAACGTTGTTTGCGCGTTTAAACAAAACGCACTTAATATTAATAAACTAAATATTGATAAGGATTTCATTTTTCTTAGCATAGCGCTTAACGCATGGCGCCTGGCGGTTAATTTATACAAGTAAACATTAACAGTAACCGATTAAGCAGCTTAAACAGTTAATCAAATATTTATTTACCAAACTTCATTTTCAATTGTTCCAACATATCCGTATTAATCGGCTCTGCGGGTTTTTCTTTTTTGGGTTGAGGTTTAGGCTGGTATGGAGGTTTATTTGCAGGTGCAGCATTTTGTGGCTTTGCAGCTCTGTTTTCGTTTTTCTTGGCATTGAATTTTGCCCATTCTTCGTCTAACTTCTTCTTCGTATATAAAGGGAAATCACCATTTTTCATCCATGCATAATAACTTGGCTCTACACTAAATACCTGATGAGTGGTTTTGCCCTTATGCTTTCCAAAATTAAAACACACCTGATCGTTATCATCGTAAACCAAACGGCCGGCAAAATCTACCGGCTTATTAATATTGGTAAAAATATGCAAGGCATCCACATCATTTACAACCGGAATGCTTTTAACACCTTGTTTGCTTTCAAATTCTGTTTCTTTGTACATTTCCAACTGGCCGAGTAAAACTTTATAAGTTGCAATTACATCAGCTTCTGCAGCGTGGGCATTAATTAAATCTTCCTGGCAATAAAACTTATAGGCCGCTTTTAAAGTACGCTGTTCCATCTGGTGGAAAATGTTCTGTACATCAACAAATTTGCGGTTGGCCATATCAAAATCCACCTCAGCCCTTAAAAATTCTTCTAAAAGCATCGGGATATCGAATTTATTGGAATTATAGCCCGCCAGATCACTTTCGCCAATAAATTTGGCAATTTCTACCGCCAAAGCTTTAAATGTTGGCTCATTGGCAATGTCTTCATCATAAATACCGTGAATTAACGAAGTTTGCAAAGGAATCGGCATTTCAGGATTTACACGCCAGGTTTTAACAATTTCAGAACCATCCGGCATGGCTTTTAAAATCGCAATTTCTACAATTCTATCTGCTCCAACATTTATTCCAGTAGCTTCTAAATCAAAAAATGCTAAAGGGCGCTTTAAATTTAATTTCATTTCTTATGATGTGAGATTGGCGACATTAGATTTGTATCGGAATGTCAAATTCATTTTTTTCAAAAGTGCTAAAAAGGTTTCATTAGTTCTCTAAAACAACTTTATTAATTTCTAAATTTAATTGTCAAATTATTTCTGAATGTTAGTTTGTAGGGTTAAATTGCACCAATTTATTATCGCTCAAATGAATAAAACCTTAACCTTACTATTTCTCTTATTTTTATCGCTGGCTGCTCAGGCACAAAATTTTAACTACGGAGCCATTACTTACGACGATTACGAATTGGACAGGAAAAAATTAGATAGTAACGCCAATGCCATTGTGCTAAAAGAATTCGGTACGGCTTCCATCCAAAGAGATGATAATACAGGAAGTATGGAACTGATTTTTGAACACCACGTAAAAATCAAAATATATAATAAAGAAGGTTTTAAAGAAGCCAATATTATTATTCCTACGTATAAAGACGATACCCGCGAAGAAATAATCAGCGAGTTAAAAGCTTCTACATTTAATTATATCCAAAATAATTTTGTAGAAACGGTGATGGATAAAAAAGCTGTTTTTACCGAAAACCGCTCTAAATATACCAGGCTTACCAAATTTACCCTTCCCAACCTTAAAGAAGGTTCTATTATCGAATATAGTTATAAACTGAGATCGCCAAATATGTTTAACTTTAAAACCTGGGAGTTCCAAAGTGATATACCCAAGGTAGTGAGCGAATACCTGGTTTACATACCCGGAATTTACAATTACAATGTTTCTTTAAGGGGATTTCAGAAACTTACTGATCAAAAAGTAGAATTGAGCAAGGAATGTCTGCGTTTATCTGGCACGGCAATAGATTGTTCGAAAATTACTTACCTGATGAAAGATATTCCTGCATTTATTGAGGAAGATAACATGACGGCGCCCAGCAATTTTAAATCAGCCATTTATTTTGAGCTTTCTGATGTTCAGAGTTTAAATGGAAGCAAAACTTCTTATACCAAAACATGGAAAGATGTTGATTATGAATTATCAACTGATAAATCATTAGGGGCGCAGATGAAAAGAAAGGATGTTTTTAAAGATCTTATCCCGGTAATTACGAAGGGAAGCAATGATGATCTGGAGAAAGCAAAAGCCATATTTAATTACATTAAGAAGCAGATTAAGTGGGATAATTATTACGGAAAATACGCTGTAGACAATATTAAAAAAGCACTCGAAAACCGATCTGGTAATGTTGCGGATATCAATCTGAATTTGATTGCAGCCCTCTCCGCAGCCAATTTAGATGCCGAAGCGGTGATTCTCTCTACCCGCGACAATGGAACTGTAAACAAACTTTATCCGGTAATAAGTGATTTTAATTACCTTGTTGCTAAAGTAAATATCGGGGATAAAAGTTACCTTCTAGATGCCACTGAGCCACTTCTTCCCTTTGGTTTATTGCCATTGAGGTGTATTAATGATCAGGGCAGGGTAATTAACCTGAAAAAACCTTCTTACTGGATCGATTTAACAGCAAGTCAGAAAACTGTTAGCAGTTACATTCTGATCGGAAAAATGACGCCAGAAGGAAAAATTCTAGGTACTTTGACTACCCATACACTGGGATATGCAGCATACAATAAAAGAAAAGATATTTTGCGTTATAATTCTGTAGATGAATATGTAGAAAAGTTCAGACGAGCGCTTAACAAGAATTAAAATACTTGAACATAGTATAATAAATATTGATAGTGTAGAACATCCGCTTACAGAAAAATACGAAGTTGAATTTACGGTAACTGATGGCTCAAACGCGAATCAATTCTATTTAAGTCCGTTTTTTATTAATACCATTTCTAAAAATCCATTTAATTTAAATGAGCGCACCTACCCTGTTGATTTAGGCGCAGCATCAGATGAACGCATCATTATCAATGTTACTTTACCCGAAAAATACCAGCTGATAGAAAAACCAAAAGATTTGGCCATTGGCTTACCAAATGCCGGCGGAAAATATATACTAAATACAAATTTAGAAGACAATACCATTTCTATGAACCAGGTTTTGCAATTTAACAATGCAATTTACCAACCAGAAGAATATTTGTTTTTGAAAGAATTTTACAGCAAAATTATTCAGAACCAGAAAACAGAATTTTTATTAAAAAAGGCAAATTAAATGAAATTTTTATTCAGTGCGGCTTTCCTGCTTTTGGTATCGGTTTCTGGCTTTGCGCAAGATAATTATGATGTCGATTTAATTCCTGCCAATTTACGCAACCGGGCTAATGCCTGTATCCGAAATGAAGAAACTATCGTTGATATGCGTTCTCCGGATAATGTAATGCTGAACGTTAAAAAGGCAATTACAGTTTTTAATCAAAACGGCGATGAGGAAGCGCGTTTAGTGCTTTATTACGATAAAAACATAGCAATTAAAGGGATAAAAGGTGAAGTTTACAATAGCGTAGGCAAGCTCACCAATAAATTCTCCCAAAACGATTTTTCTGATATGAGTGCTGCTGATGGATTTTCGCTTTTTGTTGATAGCCGTGTGAAACACTACCTGCCAGCTGTAAACCAATATCCCTACACCATCGTTTACAATTACGAAATCAGAAACAAACAAAACCTCATTATACCCGATTGGAACCCAAAACCGGCAGATGATGTTTCTGTTGAAAAAAGCACTTATACTTTTATTTGTAAACCTGCAGACCAGGTAAGAATAAAAACGCAGAATTATAGCGGAACTCCTGAGGTTACAACTGATGAGAAGCAAAAAAAAACCATTTGGAAAGCAAATAATATATTAGCAGTTAGAACTGAACCTTATAGCCCATCGCACGAAACCTATAACACGAGTATACAGATTGCCCCTACAGGATTTTTATTACTACAACCATAAAGGCACTTATACCAATTGGCAGGAACTGGGCAAATGGATTTATGATGATTTGTTAAGAGAACGCAAATCGCTGCCGCCTACCACAATACAAACCATAAAAGACCTGGTTAAGAACGAAAAAACTGAAAAAGATAAAGCCCGCAAAATTTATCAGTACCTACAGGATAAAACGCGATACATTAGCGTTCAGATTGGCATTGGTGGTTTTCAGCCTATTGCTGCCGGCGAAGTAGACCAACTTGGTTATGGAGATTGTAAGGCATTGGTAAATTACATGCAAAGTTTACTTAATGCTGCAGAGATAGATTCTTATTATTGCGTGGTAGAAGCCGGCTCAGAGAAGAAAAGCATGGACCCAAAATATGCCAGTATGGTACAAGGGAATCACATCATTTTATGCATGCCGTTAAAAGGCGATACCACCTGGTTGGAATGCACCAGTCAGAAAATACCCTTTGGCTTTTTAAGCGACTTTACCGATGATAGATTGGTACTGGCCTGTACCGCAGATGGAGGGAAATTATTGCATACCCCAAAATTAACCACTGCGGAAAACCTGCAAACACGCAATGCCGACTTAACTATACAAAAAGATGGAAGTATTGCCGGACAAATGAAAACGGTTTATGCAGGTTCTCAATACGATAATCAAGAATCACTGATCGGAAAATCCATAACGGAACAGCACAAGTTGTTAAAAGAAACTTACAACATTGATAATATTGATTTTGAAACAGTTTCTTTGGCGCAGAAAAAAGAAATAAACCCAAAATTGATAGAAGATATTTCCATCAACATCAGGAATTACGCACCTGTAAATGGAAATAAAATGTTTTTGCAGCCCAATGTTTTCAATGTTAAAAGATCAATACCTGAAATGAGGAACAGAACTTTACCTGTTTACATTAACCGTGGCTACACTGATGAAGATACCATTATTTATACCCTTCCTGATAATGTAAATACCGCACTAATTACACCCCAGGATAAACATTTTAAGAGTGTATTTGGTGAATATGTTTGCAAAGCAGCTGTTAACGGAAATAAACTAACCTATTACCGCAAACTGGTTTTAAATGATGGCACATTCCCTGCTGATCAGTATACTGAATTTTCGAAATTTATTAACGATGTTAATGCCTCAGATTATTTAAAATTAGCACTTAGCTTGAAATAATTACTACTTTAAAAAAAACGCAAGAAACACATTTGTGCTATTTTTGTGGGAGGAAAATAGGTTTAGCTTAAAAAAATGATCCCTAATCCGATTCCAATAATCATAATTAGGTACATTAGGATTTCTGTTGAGGCAAATCTTTTGTATTTGGTCCAGAATGAGTAATCATTTTCTTCGTTTGGCATTTTTATATTCTATTCGGCAAAAATAAGCAAATAGATTTAATTACCCGGTTTGTAAGTTGTAATCTCTTTAGCCATACCTTTAAAAAGCACAATGTGAAATGGCCACATGGCATACCAGTACATCCTGCCCCATAAGCCCTTAGGCCTGAAAGTTGCGATTTGCGATAAAAATGATTTGCCATGAAATTCTACCAGTTTAAGCTCCAGCCATGCTTCGCCTGGTACTTTCATTTCGGCATATAACAATAATCTTTTACTTTTTCTATCTGCCAGCAATACCCGCCAAAAATCCAGCACATCACCTGCCTGAAGATCAATGTTACTAGTTCTTCCCCTCCGCGTGCCAACCCCACCGAACATCTTATCCAAAAACCCGCGCAATTGCCAAAGCCAATCCATAAAATACCATCCCCTGCTGCCGCCAATGCTCCAAATATTCTCGAAAACTTCTTCAGCTTTGCGCTCAAATGGCATTTTTACTTTATACTGCAAGGTTCCGTTTTGGGGAACTTTAATCTGATCCATAAAATTAGAGTTCAGGTAACCGCGGTTTAAAGCATCTTTCCAGCTGGAAACGATAGAATTTTGATCTATTTTTTCGAAGGCCAGGTGCAGAGATTCTGCGTATGTTAAACATTTCCGTGGTACCACTTAGCTCAATACGGTTATCCTTACACACCACTTCATTCTTCATGCTATCAACCAAACTTCTCGCCAGTGAATAAGGTACTGGGGTAATCATGTTTAACCATAACGATGATAATCTTGGTGTTAAAACCGGAACAGTGATAATCCATCTTTTCAGTCCGCGTTCCCTGGCATAACCTAAAAGCATTTCACGATAAGTAAGAATATCAGGTCCACCAATATCAAAGGTTTGATTATAAGCTTTATCATTGTGCAATACCCCGATTAAATACGCCAAAACATCGCGGATACCAATTGGCTGACAACGGGTTTCTACCCACTTGGGCGTAATCATGAAAGGTATTTTTTCAGTTAAATCCCTAATAATTTCGAATGAAGCACTACCAGAACCAATAATAATGGCCGCCCTTAAAATGGTACAGGCCTTTCCTGATGATTTAAGTTCTTCTTCTACGGCGAGTCTCGAACCCAGGTGTTTAGATAAATGTTCGTCGTTCGCTATACCCGTTAAATAAATAATCTGCTTACAGTTTGTTTTCTGAATGGCTGCTGAAAAATTCTCAGAAGAAGCTTTTTCCATATCAGAAAAACCAGTTTGACTGGATGACATAGAATGTACCAGGTAATAGGCTGCATCAATATCTTCAGGAATTTCATTTAACGTATCTGCTTGGAGTAAATCGCCGGTAATAATTTTAACATGATCACTCAATTCAGATTCAGCAATAAACCTACGCTTATCGCGCACCATACAAACAATTTCATGCGATTCCTCGAGCAGCAAAGGAATTAGCCTTGTACCGATGTAACCATTTGCACCGGTTAATAGAATTTTCATAACGCCTGGTTTTCCTATGATAACACGGAAAGAAATGCTTTGTTAGAATAAATAACGGAATAAAGCTAAAATCATATTCCAAAAAGCTATACTATTAAAGCTAAGTCATTAAATTGTAAAAACAATTTGTATTTTTAGCACTACAAACCAACTTGGGCAACATAATGCCCAATCGAACGTATAAATTACTCAATATCAATAAACCATACTGAATGAAGAAATACACCCTGGGCATTGCTGCGATTTTATTAGTGGGTATGAGCATTGTCGGAACAAGTTGGAAAGCCGTGGAGCATCCAAACACTCAACAAGAAGCAGTTAAAAATATTGCTGCAGACAGTATTTACAATCAATACATTTTAAATATATATCATGAAGTTCATCTGGATTCGGCAGGGTTAAGTGAACAGGTTTTTGAAAAGGCACTTACCGGATTTTACAACATGAAATATTCGGGCTTAGTGAGTGCCAGGTCCATTTTAACCATTGCCGATTTTGATCAGGAAAGCTGCAAAAAACGTTTGTACATTATTGATCTGGAAAATAAAAAACTCCTGTTAAACACTTGGGTAGCTCATGGGCAGAATAGCGGTGGAGATAAACCTTCATCATTTTCGAACAACCTCAATTCCAACCAAAGCAGCTTGGGGTTTTACTTAACCGGCGAAATTTATTATGGCAAACATGGCCGTTCGCTCAAATTAGATGGTATGGATCAGGGTTTTAACAGCAACGCCAGAGAGCGGGCCATTGTGGTACATGGTGCAAGTTATGTGAGTCAGCAAAGTATTGATCAGTTGGGCAGACTGGGCCGAAGCCAGGGTTGTCCGGCCGTTCCTGCTAAACTGGCCGATAAGGTAATCAATACGATATCAGATCATACGGTACTCTTCATCAATAAATCAGATCAGCAATATAATTCGGCATTTTTAAATGAAACACTTGCAGCCAGCGTAGCCTTAAACAAGGAACAGATTTTTGCTGCACAGATGGATTAATAAGTTTTAATGTTCCTGTAATTAAGGTTTTTGGGTAAAATGGCAATAAAAAGCGATTTGCTGCCTGCAAGTAAATCCCAAACCCAGCGGTTGCTATCTACCGATTTCTCTCCGCAATCTACCACTTCGGCACGCGTGAGCAGTTTTTTTACCAAATTCTGAATCCATTTTATGCGAACTATGCGGTTAAACGATAAGCCAAGGTAATCGCAATATACATGCACCAATATCTCTACAATTAGCGAATCATTCGAGATAGCCAGTTCTTTACCAAAATGTTCTGCGTAATCGGCTTTAATTGTATCCACCATCAGTTCAAAGCGTGCGTTTGCCTTACCATCAAGGTAGGCCCAAAGTGATGCATTACTGTACACACGGATGAGCTGAGGTTCAATACCGACTTTAATATGATAACCTGCTAATTCGTAAACTTTATCCATTCATTTAATAAACAATTATTGCTGTTAGATTGATCTACTACCGATTTGTTAGTCAATTCGATATAAAAATTTACACCACCAATCCTGTACAAAGTTACCTGATAATTGTTTTTGAAAACGAAAGGCAAATGGCATTGTGAGTAATTTTTTTAAGCCGTTGATAATTTTTTAATCATCTTTGAGGTTGAAAAGATAAGCCCATTCATGAAGATTGTAATTGCAGAAAAGCCCTCTGTTGGCCGCGAACTTGCAAAAGTTTTTGGCGCCACCACCAGAAAAGATGGATACATTGAAGGTAAAGGATATTCTTTTACCTGGGCATTTGGGCATTTGTTACAATTGGCACCCCCACAGGATTATGGCTTTATAGGCTGGAGAAAACAGCATTTACCCATGCTTCCGCAAAAATTTAAGCTCGCCATTAGAAAAATAAAAACTAAAGATGGCTTTGTAGAAGATCCTGCTGTTAGGAAGCAACTCGATACCATTAAAAAACTTTTTGATGAAGCTTCGGAAATTATTGTAGCAACGGATGCGGGGCGTGAGGGTGAATTAATTTTCAGGTACATTTACTACTATTTAAAATGTAAAAAACCTTTTAAACGGCTCTGGATTTCCTCGCAAACGGATGAAGCGATAAAAGATGGTTTCAGGAATTTAAAACCAGGAACAGATTATGATACTCTGTTTAATTCCGCCCATTGCAGATCAGAATCTGATTGGCTTGTGGGGATGAATGCCACCCAGGCTTTAAGTATTTCGGCCGGAAACAGAACCGTATTATCCCTAGGGAGAGTACAAACACCCACCCTGGCCATGATTTGTGCGCGCTTTTTGGAAATCAAAAACTTTAAACCACAAACCTATTACCAGATCAGCATTATGCTGATTAAAGATGAGCAGGTTTTTAAAGCCATATCTACCTCGAATTATAAAGATAAAGAAGAAGTAGAAAAACTATTTGCCCTGGTAGAAGATGTAGCCTCAGGTTTTGCTACAGGAGGAAATATTACCGCAGTAGAGGCCAAACCCAGAAAAGAACCACCACCTTTATTGCACGATTTAAGTAGTTTACAGCAAGAAGCCAATAAGAAAAAAGGCTATACTGCCGATCAAACCCTTAACATATTGCAGAATTTATATGAGAGCAAACTGGTTTCTTATCCACGTACCGGATCGCGCTATATTGGTGATGATGTTTATGCCGGCGTACCAGATTTGATTTCGAAATTTACAACGCATCCTGATTTTGGAAAACAGGCACAGTTTCTGCAAACAGTGGCCTTAAATAAACGAAGCGTTAACGCCAAAAAAGTTACCGATCACCATGCGGTTTTACCTACAGGAGAACAGGCTTATGGCTTGAGCCCAGATAAACAAGCGGTTTATGATATGGTTGTGGGCAGAATGATAGAAGCTTTCCACCAGGAATGCCTTAAGGAACTGACAAAAATTACCATTCAATCAGGACTTACATTTATTGCCAACGGAACGGTTATCCGATCAGCAGGCTGGCGCGCAGTATTTAATGACCCGGAAGACGATAAAAAAGATGAAGACAATGCAGCTTTGCCAAAGGTTGCTGTTGGGGAGTTGCTTCCAATAACAGAAAAGACTTTGTTGGAGAAGCAAACAAAACCCAAATCGATGTACAATGAAGCATCGTTGTTAAAAGCCCTCGAAACCTGCGGTAAGGAGATTGAAGATGAAGAGTTGCGTTACGCCATGAAAGATAGTGGCTTGGGTACTCCTGCTACCCGGGCATCCATCATAGAAACGCTAATTACAAGAGAGTATATTACCAGGGAAAAACGGAACCTTGTGCCCACAAATAAAGGTTTGGCTGTGTATGAAGTGGTTAAAGATAAACAAATTGCACAGGCAGAACTTACCGGACAATGGGAAAAAAGGCTCGAAGAAATCCGTTCAGGTTCATCGGTAAAAGATTTCAAATCTGAAATTACTGAATACACCAAAACCATTACTCATGAACTTTTAATTGCAGGTGCAAGTATATCTGGCAAGCTTGAAGAAGAAAAGAAACTGGAAAAGGTTTAATTATATTTTAGGATTAGGCTTTAAAACCAAAGCTGCTATTAAAAATTACGTAGTAGGATGCTGCAGATAGTGTTTAATTATAAATCCACAAATTCCCAGGCACTGTGGTAAGCATTAAGGTTTTCGGTGTACTCTATAAACCCTGCATAAAATTTAGATTTCGACAAGGTAGAACTGTCGCCAATTACCACTAACTTTTTCCTTGCCCTCGTCATCGCAACATTCATTCTCCGTGTATCTGATAAAAAACCGATGCTGCCCTCCGCATTACTCCTGGTTAAACTGATGTAAACCACATCGCGCTCCTGCCCCTGAAAACTATCGATTGTATTTACCGAAATCTGATCCTGGTATGGATTCAAAATTTCACTTTCCTGTACCAAAGCATTCAAAATCTGTACCTGCTGTTTGTATGGCGAAATAATGGCGATAGAAGGAAAACCGGTTTGTAGTGGATCACTGATTAAACGTTCTGCTAAATGTGTTAAATGCTTAACTAAAAATGCGGCTTCATCCGGGTTGGTGGTACTTGTACCATCTAATTTTCATCGTAACTGCAACCGGCGGTATCAATAAACTGAATGGCTTTTTCGCCGGGAAACAAAACACGATCTGCAACCGAATGGTGCGCTTTTAATGCATTATTGTAAAATACTGAAGAGGAATAACCCATAATATTGGTATTCATCCGATATTGCTCCTCAAGTAAAACCACCGATTCTGGATGAAGCTTTACAATTTTTTCCAGTAAAGTATTACTTAATCCATTTTTAGCGGCCTCGTTTGATTTAATGGTTGGCGAAAGTTGAAAATGATCACCAGCCAATACTACTTTTTGTGCTTTTAAAATAGGAATCCAGCAGGCAGGTTCCAAAGCCTGCCCGGCCTCATCAATTACAATGGTATTGTATTTCAAATTCCGAACAGTATAATGGTTTGCGCCAACCAATGTTGCCGTAATAATCTGCGCTTTTGTAAACAGATTATCCATGATGTACTGTTCGGTTTTTTCTACTTCTTTTCCAATTTTGTGTGCTTCATCAAAAAGGGCTTTACGTTGTTCCCGTTCCGCCCTGCCAAAACTCCTTTTGTACTTATGCGCCATGTTTTTATATTCATTGGCCTGTTTTTTAAGGGCTTTAATGGTTTTCATTTCCGGATGATCGGCCATTTGATGATACGAGCGTAGCAGCCAGTAACTTTTCCGAAACCCTGGCAGGATTACCCACTCTAATCACATTTAAACCTGCTAAAGCCAGTTTTTCAGTCAATAAATCAACAGCCGTATTGCTCGGTGCCACCACCAGTATTTTCTGATTACTGTGTTTTGCCAACGATTTTATGGCATGAACAAGCGTAGTGGTTTTTCCGGTTCCGGGCGGACCATGCACCACTGCTAAATGATCTGCAGCAATAATTTTGTTAACCGCCAATTGCTGCGAATCATTTAAAGTATTTGGGATGATAAACTTTTCTTCTCCTTGAAAAGATGGTTTTTCACCCTTCGTCAATATTTTGATTAATTTATTCTCCGAATCATTTTCTGCCAAATGCGTTGCCTGTTTAAGTGCATTTTGCATCTCATCGTAACTGTTATTATCAAAAAGTAAATCAACACCAAGCTTTCCATCCTTTGTCCAATCAGGTAATTCATCTACCCTGAAGTTGATTTTCATCCTACTCGCACTTTGATGGGTTATAATTCCCTCAACACGGTCTTCTTTTGCATCGTGGTTAGAAAATAGCACCACGGCAGAACCAAAACGAAACTGATGAGAAAAATCCTGATGGGTTGTTGATCCAATTCTACCGTTAAGTAATCGCCCAGGCCAATTTCCGTATTTCTGATCGCTATCGGGTACCAGGTTAAACCTAAAGCTCTGCGATCTGCGGCTGAAGTATTTTCAGTAAGTTTTAAGTACGATTGCAGGTCTTCTTCACGCTCTATGTTGAGCAAATCCTGCAGTTTTTTAAAATATTCTTTAGGCAAGGAATAAGGGGTTTATTGTTATTTTGATAAAAGGTAAATTGATTAACTGTTTAATGGTATAAACTGGTTAATTGTTGTTGAAAAGGATCAAAGAACCAGCTCCTGGTGTAACCGCAACATGGTTGTTTCAGCATCATCGCAAAAACCGGGATGCACTTTTGAGCATTGTACAACAGTACTTCGGGTTGCGGTGAGCCATCTGAACCGCGAAGCCTGATCGTATTGACCGATAGGCCCAGATCCTTTTGCAGCAGTACTGATCCTTTCGAATGCAGCTAGATTTTCTTTCAGTTCCACTAAATCAACAGCAGCAGAAAATGCTTTTACCCTGGGTTCATCCAAAACAAAAACACTTTTTAGAAACTTCTGCTTAGCACAAAATAAAATTATACCCACATTAATAAACTCCTCGCGTTCTACCCTCGGCATCACGCGGATTACAGCATACTCAAATAAGAATTTCCCTTGCATGCTGCGCTTCTTTTAAAAATATATCCGAATGTGATAACCGCTCTGTTAAAAAATAGGTATAGGCTTTTCGATGTTCATCTTTGGTTTCGAAATTTGTTTCGCCTTCCAACCAGTCATCAGGAATTAATTTAATTACGGACTCAATTTTCTCTGCGGTTAGCATTTTAGTAAACGCTTCGTGTACGCTTTCCAATTCGGTGGCCCAGGGCAGTAGTACATGATCTTTAACCAAAAAGAAGGGTTTAACGGCCTGTTCTTTCCAGTTTTGCCATGAATGATGGAAATATAGCGCTGCTCCATGATCAATTAACCAAAGTTCTTTATGCCAAACCAGCATATTGGTATTTCGGCAGGTGCGGTCCATATTGGTTAAAAAGCGATCTAACCAAACAATCTGCGAGGCAAGTGTGGCATCAACAGTGGTAACCGTTGGATCGAAAGTAATTGCTCCTGATAAATAATGTAATGCCAGATTAAGGCCAACACTCGCTTTTAGTAAATCCTGAATTTCTTCATCCGGTTCGGTTCGTCCAAAAGCTTCGTCTAAGTTGGCGAAAACCAATTCTGGTACCCGTAAACCAAGTAAGCGGGCAATTTCACCACCAATTAACTCGGCAATTAAAGCCCTTGTACCCTGGCCTGCTCCCCTAAATTTAAGTACATATAAAAAATTATCATCAGCCTCTGCAATAGCTGGCATAGAGCCACCCTCACGCAAAGGCGTAACATACCGGGTTACATTTACTGTTCTAAGTTGTAAATCGTTCATATTTGCAATTAGAATCGCCGTTTACATTGGGCACAATTCTAAACTTGCAGCAAATTTAGCAGAATTCCGACAATAAAACCGTCAAAGTTCCAGTCGTAAAGCATGTGATGGAATTATGTAGGTAGATGTTTATCAGCTTCTGAAAAAGTCTAAATAAATCAGTCCATTGCGAGAAGGCTTTTTCAGCTGACGAAGCGATCTTTCTAGCAAGAATTACCAGCATTAAAGTTACTTCGTTGTTCCTCCTCGGCAATGAGGATGATAATAAAAAACCCTACTCTAATTAAAATCGCCTAGTCGTGCCCTAAATATGCATTTCCGGCAGGCGTCATCGCCGACGACCATTGTACCGATTCGCGGTTGATTGTGATTAATCCCATGCTTTCTAATTCCTCATACTCTTCTTCCATCCCACCTAAAACCGAAGAACTAACCTGTTGATTAATAACCTCTAATAGAGATATAATTTCTGATCTTTCCATAACAATAAGTGATTAGGTTTATTTAATCTAACATAAATATACTTAAAATGTTTATTGCTTAACTAAACATTTTAAAGGGTTTAAGGTTTGTACATATACAGCAATTAAATCAATGGAACTACACATCTATTACCTCTTCGTTATGGCATTACCGGTAGCCTGTATTGCGTGGACGGTTACAAAAGAAGAAATATTCAGAGAGGCACGCGAATTTTGTGTAGACCGGTCAAAAAACTGCAACAAACTGGTTAAACGTAAGTTTTTTTATGTTTTTACCTGCGAGTACTGTTTCAGTCATTACGTTACCGCACTTTTGCTGATCATTACCAAATTCACATTAATTTACCCCGATTGGCGTGGTTATATTATTTCTTTCTTTTCCATCGTGTGGATTGCCAATGTTTACATGAGACTTATATAATATCATTAGGATTGACCTTAAAAAGGAAAAAATTAAAGTCGCAAAAGAAGAGTCGGAGCTGAATAACGATTAAAACCATTCTCAACAGGAGCTGTTTTTAACGCATAAACTAAAAGGTTATGCCATCATCGGTAATTAAACATTTCAGTTATGATTCAGCTAAAAAATTACTAAAGGTAGTTTTCGTTACTGATATGGTATACGTGTACAAAAATGTGCCGAAAAGATTTATAAGATGTTAAAAGCCTCCGGATCAAAAGGGCGTTATTTTAACAGCTACATAAAAGATAAATATAAATTTCAGGAATTTAGAAAACGAATAACATGCCCGAAGGCCCATCTATTATCATATTAAGAAGATTTAATTGAAGAGCTACATTTGACAAGCCAGAAGTACTGGAGGTAGTGGGCAACGCAAAAAATTTCGACAAAGACAGGCTTCTACACAAAAAGATCCAAAGCTTTAGGAGCTGGGGCAAACATTTCCTGATCTGTTTTGATGATTTTACCGTCCGCATCCATTTTATGCTTTTTGGAAGCTACTTAATTAATCAAAGTAAGAAAATACCACTTAAGCTAGGACTTATTTTTAAAAAAGACGAACTGAACTTTTATACCTGCAAAGTAGATCTCTTAGAAGGAAACGTTAACCAACATTACAATTGGGAAAATGATGTTATGGCCGATGAATGGAACAGCAGTGCAGCCATAAAAAAGTTAAATAGCGTGCCCGAAGCCCTGGTTTGTGATGTTTTACTGGATCAACAAATTTTTAGTGGAGTGGGTAATATTATTAAAAATGAAGTTTTATACCGTACCCGAATCCATCCTTTAACTAAAATTGCCAACTTAAAACCTGCAAAACTAAAAGCCCTTGTTAATGAAGCCAGAAATTACAGTTTCGACTTTTTAAAGTGGAAAAAAGAAAACACCTTAAGTAAACACTGGGAGGCGTATAACCAAAAAGAATGTCCGCTTAAGCATGTGATTGAGAAAAAAGAATTGGGCAAAACTCATAGGCAAACTTATTACTGCAACAAATGCCAAAAATTATACAACTCATAAATGAGGCTGCTGCAGTAGTTAATATGTTAGTTAGGTTTTCTCAAATAACGTTTTGTGATTCTCAAACCACTCAGCATCGGGCTTAAAAATATTTGCAGATAAGGAATGAAAATTGGATTTACTGAAAATTATTTTATTCTTCCAATTCTTAACGTAAATACATAAACCGCTAAAAATTAATAGCTTATTCTCTTTATTAACAAAAACCCAAACAACCAACTATAATCTTAAAGTAAAAGAAATGTTAATCTTTTAGGAATTTTGTAAACTAGTCCTATATTTGTCCTCGAGAGCGTTAATTTAGATACGGGTATACGACTTAGGTTGTATGCCCGTTTTTTGTTTTAGCAGTTGAGGCATGTTTCACAACCTCATTTAAACAGATTCTCAGCCACGGTGTATACGCTTCAGGATTACGTTCGATATCCTTAGCCAAAGCTTCCAAATCCATATATTTAAAGGTTTCCACTTCATCAGGGTTAATAACGGGCAAATCATTGCTCAACCCAAAAAACACATGGTCTACCTCATGTTCAGTTAAACCATCTGCAAATTCGGCACGGTAAGTAAATTTAAAAAGGTAACTGATATCACAATCCATCCCCATCTCCTCTTTCAATCTTCTTTTAGCGGCTTGTAAATTGCTTTCGCCAATCCGGGGGTGACTGCAGCAGGTGTTGGTCCATAAACCACCCGAATGGTATTTACTTAGGGCCCTCTGCTGCAATAGCAGCTCGCGGTTGCTGTTAAAAATAAAAACTGAAAAGGCCCTGTGCAATAAACCCTTTTGATGCGCTTCCAATTTGTCCATCTGTCCTTTGGGCACATCTTCCTCATTTACAAGAATAACTTGTTCTTCCATTTAAATTGCATTTAACTTATTTCGGATAAGCGAATCGAACATTAAACCAACCTTTCGAGTGTTGGAAATCCTGATCCTTTCCGTCATAATTTTTTCGGCACTTAACCGCTTTATTTTAACAAATAATTTTCTATAATATACGTAAGATAAGTATACCCCGTTTTAGAGGCTGCAGGCAACATTTTAATTCCTTTTAAGGCATAAGCAAATTCTTGCTCAATCTCATCTTCAATTTCCTTTTTTTGGCGATCGCAGAATACAGCTAAATTCACATTTGGGAAGTAAGTGCGGTTTAACCCCTGGTGGTCGGCTTTAACATCACGAAGAAAATTTACCTTTTGAAAGGCCGAACCGAGTTTCATTGCATAAGGCTTTAACCGTTCATATTCTGCCGGGTCGCCATTTGCAAACACCTTTAAGCACATTAAGCCCACCACCTCTGCCGAGCCTAAAATGTATTCGTTGTACAGTTCGGGCGTGTATTGCTGGTCAGAGAGATCCATTTCCATACTTTTAAAAAAGCAATTAATTAACTCATGATCAACCTGATATTGATTGATAGTGCGTTGAAAAGAGTTAAGGATTGGATTTAAACTGATGCCCAGATCGATGGCTTCAAAAGTATCATGCTTAAATTTATCAAGTAAAAATTTCTTATCAAAGTGATGAAAACTATCCACAATTTCGTCTGCCAACCGTACAAAGCCATAAATAGCATGAATGGGCAAACGCAGTTCTTTACCCAAAAAATAAATACCCAGCGAAAAACTTGTGCTATACTTTTTGGTGGTTAGCCTGCTACAATCGGCCGATAATTGATCAAAGATTTCTTTCATGTAACTAGGGATATTGGAGTAATTTTTCAAATTCATCAAGGGTTTTAAACCAATTGATGTGACCGATATTTTTTAATTTACCGATTACCTGGCCGTTTCCGGCGAGATGAATTTTAGCGGATGAGCATAGGGATGATAATTGATCTATATATTTTTGTGATGCGGTTTCTGATCTGGATTTTACCATAAAAAGTAAAACATGATCCACATTTAATGTTGAGAATACTTTTTCAATTGAATCTAAAGGAACTTTACTTCCTAAAAAAATAACCTGATGATGGTGCATTTTAAGCATATAACTTGCAAAAAGTAATCCGATATCGTGGTCTTCATCTTCAGGTAAAAAAAGAAGCCAGGTACCACTCGACGATTTTGCCAGTGGGAGATTATTAATGTGGGTAAATATTTTCTGCCGGATGATGTTTGATAAAAAATGTCCGTGTGCAGGGCATATATCGTCTTTGCGCCACATCAATCCCAACCTTACCAGTAAAGGATATATTATTTTGCGGTAACAATCAGAGAGTCCGAATTGGGCTATCCCATCATCAAGTAAACGATTAAAAGATAATTCATCAAAAGCTAAACCATGACTGATAAGTTGGGAAATATAATATTCCAGATGCCTCATCATCCGACGGGTAAGAAAAATGTTCGTTTAAAAGTTGGTCAACATCCTGCTCTGAAAGACTACAGATTTTAGAAATTTTTAAACCGCTTTTATTTAAGCTAGCGATATTTAGCAGTTTTTTCAAGCTGTTTATCATCATATAAGCGGGTATTGCCCTCCGATCGTGAAGGCGTTAAGGCATTATAACGTTGCTCCCAGATCCTGATGGTATGAGAATGAATGCCCGAAAGCTGTTCAAGATCTGAAATGGAATAATTCATTATTTTGTTTAAATATATTCAATAAAATATAAACAAAAAGAATACTGGAAAGTTTTTTCAACAAGTGCACTTAAATGTTTTGCCAGATTTTTTAAATAGTGATGTGTGATGCTGATCGTTATTGGCAGGCTTAAAGCAATTTTAAAACGAAGGCTAGTTGCTATCGCTTTAAAATTACTTAGTTAGCTGAAATAGCCTTTAAACAATGGCATGGCTATATATCGACAAATAAATCTGCCATTACTAAAAATAATTATTCGAAATATGATTTATAATCTTCAACAAATTCTGAGAACTTTCTTGGCAATTTACCGGTAACATCCTTAACTGTGTCGGTTACAATAGCCGCTTCACCGCGTGCATAATGTGCATAATCTTCTATTAAACCTTCGGCCTGCCATTCGGGAAAACCAAAATGAAGTAAGGCCGATAACATCTCCTGATCAGCAACATTAACATAGTTAATTTCTTTTTGCAGTACTTTTGAAAGCACTTCTGCTATTTTATTATGACTAATGGCTTCAGGTCCGGTAATGGTAAAAACTTTACTCTCCTTGTTGCTCGTAATCAACCTTTCTACTGCAATAGCGGCAATATCCCGAACATCAACCAAACTAATTTTTGCATCGCCAGCTGTGGCAAAAAATTGCTGCTGGTATTTTATGGCATCGGCAAAGCCAAGTAATCCCTGCATAAACAAATTGGGCCTTAAAAAACTGTATTGCAAACCCGTGCTTTTTATCTTCTCTTCTACAACTGCATGGTAGCGAAGAAAGCGAACAGGCGAATGTAAATCTGCCGCAAACTGCGAAAGTTTAACTATATGTTTTACACCACTTTTAACAGCTGCATCTACAAAATTGCATTGTAAATGCTCGGCTTCATCAGACGAGTTACTTAACAAAAAAACATTTTCTATTCCTTTTAAGGCGTTTAAAATGCTTTGTTGATTGTTAAAATCGCCAACTATCAGCTTCACACCTTTTAAATGTTTTAGAGCTTCTGCTTTATCTAACGACCTTACCAAGGCGCTGAAAGGAATTTCTTTAGCTGCCAGTTGTTTTGCCAATTCTAATCCTACACTTCCCGTTGCTCCGGTGATCAGTATAGAGGGGTTTATTAAATCTGTCATGCTTTTATATTTAATTACACCACAAATTTCAACCCTTGCATAGGAATAAAATTGTAAGAAAACGAAAACCCGTTAAAAAGCTTTCTCGGTTAATAACACCCCTTTTTCGCCATTACCGGTTTCTATGGTATGCACGTGTTTATACGAATGGCTAAAAAAATCGTATCCATGTTCCATCTGTTTAATGGCTACAGTATTTAATGGATAATTAAAATTGGTTTGCATGCATAACAAGTTTCCATTGGCCAACAAAAGAAAGTCGCAGTCGTAACCCCGCTCTTGTAATTCAATTACTTTTTTTGTGATGGAAACATTCAATCTATTGGTGGTTCGGGCAATATTTTTCATGGGACACTGGTTTAGGGATGATTTAAAGGTTATTCAATGTAGGTATTAATAATTACGAATCAAAATGCAATATATTGTAATACAAGCGTTTAAATCAGTTTGTTTTGTTCATTTTTTGCCGAATATATGCCTAAGTGTCGCTGATGCAGTTATTTAGCACACAAATCATATTTGTATCATATTCTTTACCAATGCAACTAAAAATCAATACAAAGCGGAATTTAATTTCATTATTTAAAATGCAAGCCATAATTTCGTGAATCTTAACATCACACCTAATGAAATTAAAATGTATCGTAATAGACGACGATATCCATGCCGTAAACGGTATAAAATCTTATATTAACAACCTTTCAAACATCCAGCTAATCAAATCTTATACCGATCCGATACTGGCACTTAATGAGATTACAGCCGGCAATGCGGTTGATATTGTTTTTATGGATGTAGATATGCCAATGATTTCGGGCATTGAATTATCGAAGGCAATCAGGCATAAAACTGATAAACTCATATTTACCACATCGCACTCCAAATATGCTTACGAAGCTTTTGAGATGTATGCAAGTGCCTATCTGTTAAAACCTTACACATTTGCCCGCCTGGCCGAAACCATTAACAGACTTTTTCCACATAGCCCCGGCACTCAAAGCGTAAGCATTAAGCAAGAAGATGATTATTTTTTTGTGAGGAATAAAAGCGAAAAAAACAACTTAATTAAAGTAAGGTATACAGATATCGTTGCAATAGAAAGTCTGCAGAATTACGTGCGCATATTCACTTTAAACGAAACCATTGTTTCTTACATCGCATTATCTGAAATTAAAATTATATTAAAAGACTACCATAATTTTGCACCAGCTAACCGCTCATTCATTGTTGCTAAAATTACATTGAAAAGGTAGAAGGCAATAGCTTAAAAATGATTAATAACCTCACCATAAATATTGGCAATAGCTATCGTGAGAGCATACAGGAGTACATTAAAGAAAAAACGATTAAAACAAATCGTTCTTAAAACTAAATTTTTAGTATTTTCGTTATCAGAACATTAAAACATATGTTTTTTTGTTAACCATATTTTATAGCCGTTCCCCCATTTACTAGCCAAATGAGTCGTATTAACGAAAAAGAGCATCAAAAAAAACGCAGCATTCTGGAATGGATTGCCAGCAAAAAACTTCACATCATCATTTGGATCATCTTTATTTTTTACGAATCCATCATTGTTGGTTTAATAAATGGAAAATTTGGTCAGCTTGCTTCCTATATCCTTTATTATTCGCTCAATATTATTACTTTTTATGTACATGCACATGTTGTGCTTTCAATAGGTTTACAAAAGCCAAAGCAAACGGCCTGGAAACTTCCTTTGCTCCTTGTTTTGGAAATTATAGGGTATTTAATTTTAACCATCATCCTTGATTATACCATTATTCACCACACTAATTATACCGGAACAAGAAAGATTACCCTTGATTTACAGTATTTTACACCATCGCTTTACCGCTGTATCTACTTCATGTGCTTTTCTACGGGTTATTATTTTTTAATGCGATACATCAATGAAAGAAAAAAAACCGAAGAATTAGAAAAACAGCGTTTAAATAACCTGATACAAATTGCCAGATCGGAAAATGCGTTTTTAAAAGCACAGATCCAGCCTCATTTACTGTTTAATACGTTAGATTTTATCTATCAAAACGCAAGAGAATCTTCTCCAACGGCTGCAGAAGCCATCCATTCACTTTCCGAAATGATGCGTTATTCTGTAGACAGCAACAAAGACAGGGAATTTATTTTACTGGATGAGGAAATTAATCAGGTAGAAAATTTAATCAATCTACACCAGCTCCGCAAAGATCATGGTGTACAGCTTCGATTTTGGTATGAGAATGAAATCCGCGGTATAAAAATTATTCCTATGGTACTGATTACCTTGGTTGAGAATATGTTTAAACATGGCGAGTTGCTTAAAGAATCGCACCCGGCAGAAATTTCACTGAAAGTAGATCAGGGAGAACTGATTATAGAAACAGCTAACCTTATTAAAACCTTAAAAAATACTTCAGGTTTAAATGCAGGAATGGAAAATATCAGAAAACGTTTAGAATACACCTATGGAAGCAATGCAACGTTTAAATATTTCAGTGATACGGAGCATTACTTTAAAGTTTTATTAACAATCAAGCTCTCATAAAACAAATAATTTTAACATCTTTCTTTCAAAATATTAAATTCTTCATCGAATTTTAAATAAAAAGATAATTTTCCTTGCCGAAAATACAAAAATCCGTTTCGAACTTGTTTTTTTTTCTTTTTATAGGCCGAAATAGTAATTTGCATTAACTAAACCTATAAAAATGTCAATAAGTTGCATCGCTATCGATGATGATCCGCATGCGCTGGAAAGTTTAATCGCATATATGGATAAGTTGCCAGACTTAAAACTTGTTCAATTTTTTACCGAACCGCTCCAGGCATTAGCTGAAATATCTGTTTCCAACCCTGTCGACATCATTTTTATGGATGTAGAGATGCCTTCAATCTCAGGTATCGAACTTGCCGGATTACTGAGACAAAAAACAAAACACCTGGTTTTTACCACAGCACACCCCCGGTATGCCATTGATGCCTTTAAGGTTGATGCTGATGCTTACCTGCTTAAGCCATATTCTATATTACATTTTGCTAAAACGATAAACAATTTATATCCTACAGGAAAAAATACACCAAATCTTTTTTCAGTTTTTGATGAACATTTCTTTTACATCCCTTTACAGGAAGAAAACGGCGATTTAGTAAGGATAGACTTAAATGAATTAATTGCTGTTGAGGATTTTGAAGTGGATATTAAATTTAAAACGACCAAGAATACCTTTTTAAGTTCTAAATCGAATTTTATTAAACTGCTTAACATGTTTAAAAAGCATGAAGCATTTATTCAAATCAGTGATAATGTGATCATTTCCAAACAACACATAAAAAGTGTTTTAGGAGATAACATTTTACTTTCCGGCGAAACCGCTTATACGGTTTCTGAGGCTTATAAAGAGCGTTTTGAAATCTTTATTAAAAATAATCTGCTAACCGACAGGCCCAAACCCGGGGCTATACAATAAACGAATTTACCATCCAACACCTACGGTTTTAGGCTTTTTTATCTCCTTTAAAACATTAACGTTAATTTTTTGTATTAGGATAGTCTATTTTATTACTAAATGATTATCCGTTTTGAAAAGAGTGTTGGTTGTAGATGATGATCCCGATGTATTAGAGGTTTTTCAAGAAGTGCTGGAAACTGAAAATTATAAAGTTTTCCCTTTATTATCACCGAGATACATATTTAAAACCATTAAAGATTTTAATCCTGATCTGATTATTCTAGATATTATGTTGAATGGAATGGATGGACGTGCTGTTTTTAAAGAGTTGAGGCTAAATCCTGATACAGAAAATATACCTGTTATTTTAGCTTCAGCCAGATATGATGAAAATTACATCACCTCCCAAAAGTACCATCCCAATGATTACCTGGAAAAACCATTTAACATGGTCGATTTATTAAATAAAGTAAATGCTTTAACAGAAAATTAAAAAATCAGATATGAAATTAAAATTACTAACACCAATTGTATTACTGTGCGCAGCAATATCATTTAAAGCAAATGCACAAGGCAGACCAGATAAACTTTACTCAATGAGTGGAATTGGATTTGCATTCCCCGTAGGTGAAACTTCAGATTACTTTAAGCCAAAATTTTCTACTTCTTTAGGTTTAAACCTGGGTTTAGGAGATGGTGGTTTATTTTTATACCCTAAAGTTAGCTTGCATGCCTTTACCTTTAACCAAATTACGCCAGATAAAGGTTACACCTACACCCTGCAAAAAGGACGGGCTACCACCTACTTATTAAATGTTGCATTGGGCTATCGTAAAATTGTAAACAAATGGGCCTTTTATGGTTTTGCAGGTGCAGGAGGCGGATTTATCCTTACTCCACAAGCTGCCGTAAACAGTACAACTTTACAGGTTACTCAAGATAATAAATCAAACAGTTTAGGCATTGCCGAAGGCGGCGGAGGTATAGAGTATAATATTGGAGGTGCCAATTTATTTGTGGAAGCCAGCTACATGTACGGTTTCAGCAAAATCCAGAACAGGGCTTTCAATACCGTTCCAATCAATATCGGAATTAAACCTAACCTGAGTAAACTTTTAAATAAACTTAAATAATATTTGCATACAAAATGCGCGAGCGGTTACGTTAAATACGTAATCGCTTTTTTTGTGCTAAAGAAATAATCAAAATTATTTTTATACTAATTATTTTAGCATAGATTTGTATTTCAAATTGATTTAATGTTATACGCAGTTGTAGATATAGAAACCACTGGTGGTCATGCCTCAGCAAATGGCATTACCGAAGTTGCCATTAATATTCACGATGGCAATCAAATCGTAGAATCATTTACTACACTAATTAATCCAAGGCAATCTATCCCTCCATATATCACAGCACTTACAGGCATTGATAACGACATGCTTAAAAATGCGCCTGTATTTGAAGATGTGGCATTACAGATTTACCAACTATTAAGCGATAAGGTATTTGTAGCACACAATGTAAATTTTGATTATTCTTTTTTAAAACACCACTTGGCTGCTGCAGGATTTGATTTACAATGCAGAAAACTTTGCACGGTAAGGTTGAGCAGAAAATTAATTCCTGGCAAAACATCTTACAGCCTGGGTAAATTGTGTATCGCGCTCCAAATACCGATACAAAACCGGCACCGTGCAGCGGGCGATGCGGATGCAACAAGTATTCTTTTTAACTTATTATTGGATAACGACCTGGATGGTGTAATTGCCGAAATGCTAAAGAAAACCTCAAAAGAGCAGGTTTTACCGCCGCATTTGGATAAAGCCTGCATTTTAAGATTGCCAAACCAACCCGGTGTATACTATTTTAAAGATAGTAAAGGTAAAATCATATATGTGGGCAAAGCAAAAAACCTTAAAAAACGAGTTACAAGCCATTTTACAGGAAACACTCCAAATAGGCAACGTCAAGACTTTTTACGCACCATACATCATGTAGATTTTGTGATTTGCGGTACCGAACTGATGGCTTTAATTTTGGAGGCCAACGAGATTAAACGTTTGTGGCCCGAAAATAACCGCGCCATGAAACGTTATGAACATAAATATGATTTATACGTTTTTGAAGACCAAAACGGCTATTTACGCCTGGCCATTGATAAACATAAAAAGAATAACAATGCCCTGCAAAGTTTTAACAGTTTACTGGAAGGCTATAATTTTTTAAATCAACTGGTTGATAAATACCAGCTTTGCGCCAAACTTTGCTATCTCCAAAAAACCGCAACCAAATGTTACGCCCATGAAAACGGACAATGTTTCGGTGCCTGCAGCGGGATAGAAACGGTAGCTGTTTACAATAAAAAGTTAAATGCAGCACTTCAGGATATTCAACAACAACAACCAAGTTTTGCATTGGTTGATGAAGGCAGAAAAGATGAAGAATTTAGCTGTTTACTTGTAGAAAATGGTAAATTTTACGGAATGGGGTACTTTACTGATAAAAATTACCTTTCCGATGGCCTTGCTCCTGTTAAAAATGATTTAGCAACCTATCAATCTAACAGTTATATTTTGAATTTGATTTTAAATCATGCGGAGCAACACCCACAGAAATTGTATAAACTGTAAGCTACTTATCCCACAAAATGGAAGCACAAACTTTTATAAGCCATTGTCTATCTTTTGAAGAAGTGAGTGAAGTGCCGCATTTTGAAAAACGATCTTTCCGGGTAAATAAAAAAATCTTTGCCACATTAGATGTTAAACAAAATAAAGCCACATTTAAATTATCCGCAATCGATCAATCGGTTTTTTATGATTTTGATCCAAACAGCATACAGCCCGCTACAAGTACCTGGGGCAAACAAGGATGGACCATTTTTAATCTAACAGAGCTTAAAGATGAAATGATTATAGATGCGCTCACCCTTTCATACTGCAACGTGGCGCCAAAAAAGCTTTCTGAGAAATACAAAAATCAAATATAATTCCTAACCTCATAAGCGGAAATGCACTTAAATGCCTAACATGGTAAAATATCGAGATAGCCTTACTTACCAGAAGTGATAAAAAATAACTAATAACACGATGCTTTATATAACGCAACATTACCATAATGCTTTAACTATTTTAAGAATAGGAGAAAAATAAGCTAATCAAAATAACTTAAATTGTCTCAAACAGCCCTGTAAATTTTCTTTTTTGACAAGTACAACTCTCCCATCGCTTTGCTATCTTTACCTATAACAAATATAAAACCTTATGACAAAATCACTTTGGATCAATCTTCCAGTAAAGAACATCAGTAAATCAAAAGAATTTTTTACACAATTGGGCTTTACGCTTAACCTGCAGTACGGTGTACGCGATGATTCGGCCTGTTTTTTAGTTGGTGAAAGCAATTTAGCCATCATGCTTTTTGAAGAATCTTTATACGAAGGTTTTGCCGGAACTGGCATTGCAGATCAACGCGACGGTGCTGAAGTTTTATTCTCTTTTGATGCCGAAAGTCCGGAAGAGGTGGATGAGTCTGCCAAGAAAGTAGTTGCTGCAGGTGGTACGCTCTACGGCGAACCAGGTTACAAAGATGGATGGATGTATGGCTGTGGCTTTATTGATCTGGATGGACAGAGATGGAGCATTTTGTATATGGACATGACTAAAATGCCATTAGGCTAAAATAATGAGTTGAGTGGTTTATTTAACCACACATTAAAGGGATGGACTCAGATAAAGATCCGTGTTTATCTGTGTGCATCTGTGGTTATTAATAAAGCCTAATTATAGTTTAACCACAGATTAAAGGGATGGACACAGATAAAGATCCGTGTTTATCTGTGGGAAAAAATGCTTTTTTGTTACCTCAGCGTAATCTAAGGACAAACCTATCGGTTGGTGCCGCACCGACCGAAAAGTTGTTCAGCCTCCGCATTGGGATTACTTCGTACCTCGCAATAACGACCGCTTTATAATATTGGTCGGTAAAACATCGACCAGTAGAGCAAAGTATACGCTAGTAGCGATCGTTGTAAGATTGCTTCGTCGGCTGAAAAAGCCTTCTCGCAATGACGATAATTTAAACCTATCGGTTGGTGTTCTCACCGACCGAAACGTTGTTCAGCCTCCGCATTAGGATTGCTCCGTACCTCGCAATAACGACCGCTTTATAATATTGGTCGGTAAAACATCGACCAGTAGAGCAAAGTATACGCTAGTAGCGATCGTTGTAAGATTGCTTCGTCGGCTGAAAAAGCCTTCTCGCAATGACGATAATCTGAGGAAATTAATCCTTTTAATTGAAAAGGATGCACACAGATATAAAAATCCGTGTTTATCTGTGTGCATCTATTGTTAAAAATGATTTATTAAGAACCTAAATAGCGTCTTGTTACAACCACACTCTTAATATTTGCTTTAAAACTCTATTTACCAACAAATTAAACCTCATCCAAAGCTAATTTTATAGCTTCGTATATATAATTCAAATCTTCATCACTGATCACATATGGAGGAAGAATATAAATAATATTGCCAAGTGGCCTCAGTATAATTCCTTTGTCTAAGAAATAAGAATACAGTAAATTACGGAGGTTACTTAAATATGAGGTTTCATTTCCTGTTTCCCACTCAATTGCGATGATCGTTCCAGTTTGCCTAACTGCTTTAACTTTTACATGTGATTCGATTTCTTGGAGAAAAACAGCATGTTTGGCTTCTACACGTTTGATATTTTCGAGGGTTTCGCTTTTTAATAAAATATCCAAACTCGCTAAAGATGCAACGCAAGCAATTGGGTTGGCTGTAAATGAATGGCCATGATAAAGTGTTTTCAGTTTGTCGTCACTTAAAAAAGCTTCAAAAATTTCATTTGTGCAGGTGGTTACGCCTAAAGGCATGGTTCCGCCGGTTAAACCTTTGCTTAAACAGATGATATCGGGTTTATGATCTAACTTATCGCAGGCAAAATAAGTTCCGGTCCGCCCGAAACCTGTCATCACTTCATCGGCGATCGCGAGAATTTCTGCTTTTTTACAAGCGGCCAAAAGCTGATCTAAATACTTGGCTTCATACATCAACATACCACCAGAACCTAAAATAAGCGGTTCGAAAATGAAACAAGCAGTATCTGTTAAATTTGAGATATGCGATGTTAGCGCTGAGATGTTATCCTCGTTCGGAAGATCAATAAATTCTACATCAAATAACAAGCTGTTAAAAGCATCAGTAAAAATACTCCGCCCACTAACCGACATTGCCCCGAAAGTATCGCCATGGTAGGCATTTTTAAATGCCAGTATTTTAGTTTTAGGTTTCCCTTTGTTATCCCAATATTGCAAACACATTTTTAGGGCTACCTCTACTGCTGTAGAACCATTGTCGGTATAAAAAACCTTTTCCTGCTTTCCTGGTAAAATTGGTAAAAGCCTTTCGGCCAATAATACAGCAGGTTCGTGCGTAAAACCAGCAAAAATAACATGTTCCAATACATTGAGCTGTTCAGCAACTTTTTGAGCAATATAAGGGTGAGAATGGCCATGTATATTTACCCACCATGAGGAAACTGCATCAATATACTTTTTTCCGTTTTCATCAAAAACATAAACACCTTCTCCCCTAACAATCGGGATATGCGGCAATGCATTTTTCATTTGGGTATATGGATGCCAGATTACTTTTTGATCGCGTTCAGTTAGATTAGATTGAGCGTTTGCAGTTTGCAGTTCGGAGGTATCTGACATAAATAATTATAATTTGACTGAATATTGTTCTTTTAAAAGTTGAGCCACGGTTTTATCGGTTTTGAAAGTGATGTCTTCGATATTTAAATCCTGAATTTTCACCCACCTAAAAGCCTGGAGAATTTCGCCCTCGCCATCAAAATCATAAATAACATCTTTAAATGCCAGCTGTAAGGGTGCTTTTTCTTTCACTAAATAATATACACTAATTACCTGACTATCATTAAATGAAGATTTTTCGTAGAAATCCGTTGTATAAAAATGAGATAACACCTCAATTTCTGCATCACATTCTTCTACAAATTCGCGCTTTAATCCATCAATTAATCCTTCACCAAGTTCTAAACCTCCGCCCGGAAATTTACTGAAACGGAATCCGTATTCTTCTTCGTCGCTAATCAAAACCTCATCATCGGTATTAATTAACAAACCATAAACCCTTACATTAAAGTAGCTCATCTTCGAAATGTTTTTTATTTTTAATTACTATTTCTGGTGTCCACACAATTTCTTTTTTAAAGGCTTCAAACCTAACTGAACACGCACTCATGTGGCAATAATTGCAACACTTGGGCAAACATGGGTCAGCGTGAATGAAGAGTTCGGCCTTACGGAAACCATTTTTATTGATCAGTTCATCAATTTGGGAAATCTCTTTATGTACTTCGTTCAAATTGAAATAATAGGGTAAAGTTACATGGCAATCGATATGAAATTCAGGTCCGTATTGCTGTGTACGTAAATTATGTACATCAATCCAGGGATTATGCCTGTTTTTTTGCAATACTTCCACCACCTCCTCAACAAGTGTTAAATCGCTTTCATCCATCAAACCTCCCACTGAGCCACGGGTGAGTTTATAACCAGAATATACAATGTAAAAGCCCACTAAAACAGATAGTAAGCTATCCAGCCAAATAATATTTGTAAGTTGGATCAAAATTAACCCCGAAACAATTGCTGCACTTGTGTAAGTATCTGTTAATAAATGCTTTCCATCTGCCTGCAGGGTAACAGAATGTTCATTTTTACCTACATTAATCAGATAAAGGCCAGCAACAAGATTAATCAAGCCGGTAATGCCAATAATCAGCGTTCCTGTTAGCAGTTCGTTAACTGCATGTGGATAGATAATGTTGTATGAAGATTTAAAAATAATAACCACACCAGCTATTAAAATCAGAATTCCTTCTACAAATGCAGAGAAAAACTCAACTTTTCCATGTCCATAAGGATGGTTTTCATCGCGTGGCTGTGTGCTTAAATAAATACTGTAAAAGGCAAAACTTCCTGCAATTACGTTTACAATACTTTCTGCTGCATCGGTCAATATCGCATTTGAACCTGTGACTGAAGTAAGCAACAAATTTGGCCAGCATTAATACAACACTCAGCAACAGAGAAATGATTATGGCCTTCTTTTTTACCGACACAAGGGGATTTTTTTCAAAAATACGCTTATCGGATAAATTAAATGATAAAAACTATCTCTTTTTTAGTGCAGAATAATATTTGGTTTATATATTTGCGCTCAAAGTAATTAACCATGAGCACCTTATCGAAAAGAATCAACAGTTTATCAGAATCTGCAACCCTTAAAATGACCAAACTTGGCCGCGAACTAGCGTCTAAGGGCATTAACATCATTAGTTTAAGTGTTGGCGAACCCGATTTTAATACACCTGATCACGTAAAAAATGCTGCTAAAAAAGCATTAGACGAAAATTACACGCGTTACTCGCCGGTACCAGGCTATCCTGATTTGCGCCAGGCGATTGTTAATAAGCTAAAAACAGAAAACAACCTTGATTATGATATTTCTCAGATCGTGGTTTCAACAGGTGCAAAACAATCCTTATCAAATGTTATTTTAACGCTAATTGATCCTGAAGATGAAGTAATTATCCCTACTCCTTATTGGGTTTCTTACTCTGAAATGGTGACTCTTGCTGAAGGAAAATCTGTTTTTATTGATACTGATATTGAGAGCAATTTCAAAATCACACCAGCTCAATTAGAAGCCGCCATAACACCGAAATCAAAACTTTTTATGTTTTCTTCTCCATGTAATCCAACTGGTTCAGTTTACAGCAAAGAAGAATTGGCAGCATTGGTTGCAGTTTTTGAAAAACATCCTGATATCTATATCTTGTCTGACGAGATTTATGAGCACATCAACTTTGTTGATCAGCATGAATCTATTGCGCAATTCGACAGCATTAAAGACCGCGTAATTATTGTTAACGGTTTCTCTAAAGCTTTCGCAATGACAGGTTGGAGATTGGGTTATATAGCCGCTAACAAAGAAATTGCTGCTGCAAACGATAAATTACAAGGACAAACTACTTCAGGAACATGCGTTCTATTGCACAAAGGGCCGGGATTGTTGCCTATGAGCAAGGCTTGGCAAGTGTTTTGGAAATGAAAGAAGCATTTTTACGTCGTAGAGAATTGGTTTACAATTTATTGAACGAAATTCCTGGAGTAAAAACAAACCTTCCTGATGGTGCTTTTTACTTTTTTCCTGAAATCAGTTCATTTTTTGGTAAAAAAGATGCTGATGGAAATGTAATTAAAGACTCTTCAGATCTTGCTTTATATTTATTAAATGTTGGTCACGTAGCAACAGTAGGTGGCGATTCTTTCGGTAATAACAACTATATCCGCTTATCTTATGCAGCATCAGACGAGAGTTTGGTAGAAGCATTAAGAAGAATTAAAGAAGCTTTAGGCAAATTATCATAATGGGTTTGCCGTTAGCGGTTTTCAGTTAACTTATAAAAAATCCTCCGTTAATTATATTTAGCGGGGGATTTTTATTTACTTTTCAATACCAATTGTCACCCTGAATTTGTACCAAATCATCGTCTTCGTTTGTAACGAGGATGAATGAGAAAGGCGGTTTTATCGCCAAAACCAATCGTACTCTTAAAGTTTATGCTATAACGAGTTTGCGAACTGCAACTGAAAACTAACTTCTATTGCAAATGATTTAATTTCTAATGTTTGCTGTCGTATCGGCCAAACCCGAATATTTTTTGATGATTTGGAAATGAAAGGCAGCATTTCATCGGAGAATCTAGTCCTTCTTTCCGTTACAAGTCCTCGCTACGCTGTGGGCTTTACACTTCAATAAGGTTTATAAACTACGGTAACTGAAAATAACAACCGGTAACCATATCATCGAGAAATCATCGTCCTCGTTTGTAATGAGGATGAAAGAGAAAGGCGATTTTATCGCCAAAACCAATCGTACTCTTAAAGTTTATGCTATAACAAAGTTTGGTAACTGCAAATAATAACTGAAAACTAACTTCTAATCGCTTCCACAGGATCTAATCTTGATGCTGAATATGCAGGCCAAAAACCTGATATTGTTCCAATAATAATCGAAATACCAATACCTAAAGCTATGTTATTTAAACCCAAAATAATATGAAAATCTGTTATAGCACCAATACCCAGTGCGAGTAAAAAGACGAGCAAAAGCCCTAATAACCCACCTAAAATGCAAAGTGAAATGGACTCAAAAATAAACTGAAGTAAAATAAAGTAGTTTTTTGCACCAAGTGATTTTTGAATCCCAATAATATTGGTACGCTCTTTAACCGATACAAACATAATGTTGGCAATACTAAATCCACCTACCAAAATAGAGAATCCTCCGATTACCCAACCCGCAATATTCACCATTTTAAACATCGAATCCAATTGGTTAGAAATAATGGTTGTTTTATTCAGTGCAAAATCCTCTTCCTGTCCAGGCCTGATTCTGTGAATGGAGCGCATTAAACCTTTCAATTCGCTTTCTACTTCCTCTAAACTCACATTATCTTTACCACGTACGGTAATCTGCGGACCGTAGCGTTCATTTTGAATATCTAAAACACCTTTTGCAAATGAAATTGGAATATTAACATTTTTATCAAGCGAAGTACCCAACATATCTTCCCCCTCTTTTTTGAAAACGCCAACTACGGTTAGTCGTCGCCCCAAAATCTGAACCTGCTTTCCAACAGCTTTATCTCCGTCAAAAAGCCCATCGGCAATATCAGAACCTAAAATACAAACTGGTGAGCCGTTTTTACTTTCATTTTCGGTAAAATACCGGCCATCCTGTAGTTCGAAATTCCATGTTTTATTAAAATCGTGAGATGCTGCCCAAACCGAAATACCTTCAACAGAGCTACTTCTGTATTTAATTGTTCTATCATTGGTGGATATTTCGAAGGTAACTCCTTGTGCATTCTCGATTCTTTCTCTAAGTGCTTCAAAATCACGTAATGATGGCTGAGGGCGGTTCATGTATTTCCACCAAGGGTAATTGTCTCCAAAACTCCAGGGCCATTTTTGAACATAGATGGTATTGGAACCTAATTT
Organism: Pedobacter sp. AC402; assembly: GCF_979252805.1. NCBI lineage: Bacteria > Pseudomonadati > Bacteroidota > Sphingobacteriia > Sphingobacteriales > Sphingobacteriaceae > Pedobacter > Pedobacter sp. AC402. Next base: position 144,568 of record NZ_CEEDAI010000008.1, read on the forward strand.
ATCTACACTTGCCTGCAATTTACCACGAAAAGTATCTACTGCAGAAAATACAGCGATAATGGTAAAAATACCAATAGTTATTGCCAGTAGCGATAACATGGTACGCAGTTTATTCTGGCGCAACGCATCAAATGCAAAACGGAAACTCTCGCCTATTAGCCTAAAGATTATCATAATTATGGTTTAGATGCACAGCCATTAAAAAGGTTACACGATCATCAAAACTAATTAATTTTACAGCTATAAAAGCATTTAAACAAGGTATTATTTGATTTAAAATGAGGTAAAACATAATACACCTAAAATGCGTTTGATAAAATAAGGAAAAGAAAAATTAAATTCGTATTTTTGCACCTCAAAAAATTCATCAAGAATGAAATTATCACAATTCAAATTCAACTTACCAGAATCATTAGTTGCCAACAATCCGGCAGAACAACGCGACGAAGCTCGCCTAATGGTTTTACACAAAGACAGCGGTAAAATTGAGCATAAAATTTTCAAAGACGTTTTAGGTTATTTTGATGACAAGGACGTAATGATATTAAATAACACCAAAGTTTTCCCTGCCCGTTTATATGGCAATAAAGAGAAAACAGGTGCCACAATCGAAGTTTTTTTATTACGCGAATTAAACAAGGAATTACGTTTATGGGATGTTTTAGTAGATCCGGCACGTAAAATCCGCGTAGGAAATAAATTATATTTTGGTGACGACGATTTATTGGTTGCTGAAGTTGTGGATAATACTACATCACGTGGCCGTACCATCCGTTTCTTATTTGAGGGTACCGACGAAGAGTTTAGAAAAAACGTTGAGATTTTAGGCGAAACACCACTTCCTAAATACATTAAACGTAAAGCTACTGCTGAAGATAAAGAACGTTATCAAACCATTTTCGCAAAACATGAAGGTGCAGTTGCTGCTCCAACGGCAGGTTTGCACTTTAGTCGCGAGTTAATGAAACGCCTTGAACTTAAAGGTATTGAGTTTGCTGAAGTAACATTACATGTTGGTTTAGGCACATTCAGAACGGTTGAGGTTGAAGACTTAACCAAACACAAAATGGATTCTGAGCAATTTATCATCGAGCCAAAAGATGCTGGTATTGTAAACAAAGCTTTAGAAGAAAAAAGAAAAATCTGCGCAGTGGGTACTACTTCAATGCGTGCTATCGAATCTGCAGTTTCTGCAAACAGAACATTAAAAGCAGCTAACGACTGGACAAGTAAGTTTATCTTCCCTCCATACGATTTCAGTATTGCAAATTCAATGATTACCAATTTCCACACTCCAGAATCTACTTTATTGATGATGGTTAGTGCATTTGGTGGTTACGAAAATGTAATGAATGCTTACGAAGTTGCAGTAAAAGAAAAGTATAAATTTTATAGCTATGGCGATGCCATGCTGATTATATAAGTTTCGCGGTTGGCGTTTAGCAGTTTAGTGCTAAACGCCATACCCTAAACGCTCAAACATGAAATACTACGCTATAATTGTAGCAGGCGGTTCTGGAAATCGGATGCAAACGGAAACCCCAAAACAATTTCTACTGCTAAAAAACCTTCCGGTTTTAATGCACACCATAAAAGCTTTTGCGCAAAGCGATACTCAACCTAAAATTTTATTGGTTTTAAATAAAGATCAGCAGGGATATTGGGGCAGATTATGCGAAGAATTTAATTTCTATGTTCCGCATCAGCTTATCGACGGCGGAACTGAACGCTTTCATTCGGTAAAAAATGCCATTCACGCCATCGAAGAGGAAAGTTATGTAGCCATACATGATGCCGTTCGTCCACTGGTTTCGAAATCATTAATTGATAGCTGTTTTAGTGCGGCACAAACACAGGGAAATGTAATTGCAGCTGTTCAATCGAGTGATAGCGTTCGCATGCTTAGAAACGATAAAACGTCAGCTTTAAAGCGCGATGAAATTTACCTGGTACAAACACCTCAAACTTTTAGTCTTAACACCCTGAAAGAAGCTTATAATCAGGATTTCGATAGTCGTTTTACCGATGATGCCAGCGTGGTAGAATCAATCGGCCAGGAGATCAATATCATTGAGGGCGAAAGGGGTAATATTAAAATTACCTATCCTATAGACCTGGAACTTGCAGAGTTGCTATTGAAAAAATAAAAACATAAAAAAGGAGTTTCGTGATGAAACTCCTTTAATAATACATCCATTTTAAACTATATCGCTAAAAATGGATGACGGCGCGATATATCTTATGCTGCCCTGCCGATAACTTTAAGCAGAATTGCAATTACTGCGATTACCAATAAAACGTGGATGATTCCGCCTACTTCGCCGAAGCCGTGAAACACAAATCCTATTACCCATAGTATTACCAATACTACTGCGACTAAATACAATAAATTTCCCATAGTGTTAATTTTTTTAGCAATGTTATATTAATGATCTATTAACACACATGTTTTAGGTTTTGTTTAAAAAATGTAAAGATTTTATAAGTTATTGTTATAAATGCACTGTGAATGAGCGTTATGAAATTACAGCACATAAAAAAAACCTTCCAGTTGAGCTGAAAGGTTTCTTATCATTTTTAATTTTAGTATTCATCCTCATTAAAGAAGAAATCTTCTTTAGTTGGATAATCAGGCCAGATTTCCTCAATTGTTTCATAAGGTTCGCCATCATCTTCTAATGCCTGTAAGTTTTCAATTACTTCTACTGGGGCACCAGAACGGATACCATAATCAATTAATTCGTCTTTAGTTGCAGGCCATGGTGCGTCTTCCAAGTGCGATGCTAATTCTAATGTCCAATACATATCGTCAATTCAATTAAATTCTTGTTCTTATTATTGCGCAAAGTATATTAAAATTTTTGAGCAAAACAAACTTATTTTTCCACTATTAAACACGCGGAATCCAAATGTTTTCTTCTGCCTTATAATACATGGTCAGTTTTCGTGCCAAAACGAATAAATAATCGCTTAAGCGGTTCAGGTAAACTGTTACATGCTCATCTACAAAGCTATTTTCTGCAAGTTCAACTGTCAGTCGTTCTGCCCTTCTACAAACACATCTTGCAATATGGCAGTAAGAAACGACAGTATTTCCGCCAGGCAAAACGAAATGCTTTAAAGCTGGTAAGGTTTCATTTATGACATCCATCTCATTTTCAAGCAGGGTAATATCATGATCATGAAGATCAGGAATTTTCATTTTCGACTTTCCGGGATCCGCAGCTAGTGATGCACCCACTGTAAAAAGCCTGTCTTGAATTTCTTTTAACAACTGCTGATCATGTAATTCAATATCCTGGCACATGATTAAACCTATATACGAATTTAATTCATCTACAGTTCCATAAGCTTCGATACGCAAATGGTATTTAGGCACACGCGTACCGCCAATGAGTGAGGTTTGGCCTTTATCGCCTGTTTTTGTGTAGATTTTCATTTAGAAAGGTTTAAAAAGAAGGTTTAAGGTATTGAGGTTTAAAAAGCTTTAAACCTTACGCCCTCCGCCTTACATCTTAGTGCTAGTTAATTTTTTCCCAGTCGCTGCCATTGTCTTTCAATGCCTGCAAGCGTGGAGATACATTTTTAATGTCGGTATTTAAGTAATCGTTTTCAATCAATCCATCACGCATACGTACAATTCGGTGTGCATGCTGGGCAATATCTTCCTCGTGTGTTACTAAAATAATGGTATTGCCCTTACTGTGAATTTCTTCAAGCAAACCCATAATTTCTACTGATGTTTTGGTATCGAGGTTACCTGTTGGCTCATCAGCAAGTATAATGGAGGGGTTATTGATTAAAGCTCTTGCTACAGCCACACGCTGCCGCTGCCCACCTGATAATTCGTTTGGTTTGTGATCCATACGGTTACCCAAACCAACATTTTCCAGGGCTTTGGCAGCCCTTGCATCCCGGTCTTTTTTGCTGGTTCCGGCATAAATTAGTGGTAAGGCAACATTATCTAAAGATGTGGAGCGTGGTAATAAATTAAACGTTTGGAAAACGAAACCAATTTCCTGGTTGCGCACTTCAGCCAAAGCATCATCGCTCATGTGGCTTACATTTGTTCCATTTAATATATACGTTCCGCTTGAAGGTGTATCCAAACAACCTAAAATATTCATTAAGGTTGATTTTCCTGAACCGGATGGCCCCATCAATGCTACAAATTCACCTTTATTGATATCTAACGAAACTGATTTTAAAGCATGAATCACTTCAGATCCTATAACATATTTACGGCCGATTTCTTTTATAGTAATGAGTGGTTTCTCCATGTTTTTTCTTTTTTAGACAAGCGTTAAGGGCTAGATGTTACAAGAGGGATTAAAATTAAGTACAAACTTAATCTTAAAGGATGCTGAATTAAACTCAGCATAACGATTACAGCATTATTTTTCAATAATTTTTGGCACCATAAAAAATTGTTCGGTATGTTTTGCGGCATTTTTCAAACCATCGGCTGTAGAAATTTCTTGTTTAACCACGTCCTCACGCCAAACATTTATGGATTCGTTCATATATACCAAAGGCTTAACATTTGAAGTGTCTAACTCATTTAATTTTTCCATGAAAGATAAAATTTTATTCATTTCAGGAATTAAAGTATCCACTTCTTTATCATCAATATGAATTCGGGCCAGATCGGCTATTTTATGAATGGTTTTTGCGTCTAAATTCATATTTATACTAATTTACTGTCAATCAATTTAAAAACCTTTTCTTTTAATACATCAGAATCAATATCAGTCAAGGTTGAGGTATTAATTGGTTTGTGGACGTAAATATCGCAAATTCCGGGCTTACTTCCATACTTTGCACCATCATCCCAGTTAATTTTCCAAACATCGGTGATACTTACGGGTACAAGCGGAATATTTTTATCAATGGCCAGGCGGAACGGGCCATTTTTAAATTCGCCCAGTTTTGGAGGATAATGATCGTCTATTTTACCTTCCGGAAAAATGACAAGACTCATGCCCTTTTCTAAATTTTCGCCTGCTTTTTTAAAAGCTTTAAAGGCAGAGATTTTGCTATCACGGTTTACGGAAATATCAATGGTTCTAAAAAAAACGCCTAAGACAGGATTATTCAGCAATTCATCTTTTCCCATAAAATGAAATTTGCCGTGCCCCATGATACAGAAAATCATGATATCCAAGTTGGAAGTATGATTGGCACAATAGATATAAGTTTGTTTTGTATTTAGCGGCTCTTCATATTGATACCGGAAAAATACACCTGAAAAAAAACTACATAGAAAGCTATTGGCTTTTCTACAAAAATTGAGGATACCATAGTATTTCTCATTACGTGATGTAATGTAGTATAGAGGATAAAACAGAGCGAAAAAAAGAGTATCCAGAATAAAAACCAAACCCGGTGTACTTGCCTCAGAAAGTGAATCATAGATAACCAAAAATATAAAATAGTTTCATATTTCAAACTACTGATTGCATTCGGCAAAGTTGTGGTTGTATTACATCAACACCAGAAAAAATAGTTGACGGAACGCTAACCGGTCATTGTTCAAAGATCTCTCCGCTACGGTCGAGATGACGACTATAAACATAAACCGTAGGTCATACCGGTGTTAAAAAAAATCTTCCCATTAAAATTAGTACGATTTATGATTTGCTTGTATTTTATTTTTAATTTCGTGCCATTATGAAAGAAACAGTGGTGAGCGGCATCCGCTCAACAGGAAAATTACATTTGGGTAATTATTATGGTGCGGTTAAAAACTTCGTTCAAATGCAGAACGATTACAATTGCTACTTTTTTATTGCCGATTTACACTCATTAACTACACACCCTACTCCTGCCGACTTGCACGGAAACATTAAACACGTTTTGGTTGAGATATTGGCAAGTGGCATAGATCCAGAAAACAGCACCATATATATACAAAGTGATGTTCCTGAAATTGCTGAGCTTTACTTATATTTAAATATGAATGCCTATATGGGCGAGCTTGAGCGCAGTACTTCTTTTAAAGATAAAGTTCGTGCAAACCCTGATAACGTTAATGCTGGTTTACTCACCTACCCGGTATTAATGGCTGCTGATATTTTGATCCATAAGGCTACAAAAGTACCTGTAGGGAAAGACCAGGAGCAGCATTTGGAAATGGCCCGTACTTTCGGAAACCGTTTCAACAGATTATACAATACCGAATATTTTCCTGAGCCATACGCATTTAGCTATAGCGACAAGCTGGTTAAAGTACCTGGTTTAGATGGTAAAGGTAAAATGGGTAAATCAGAAGGCGAAGCAAATGCCGTTTACCTTTCGGATGATCCTGAAACAATCCGCAAAAAAGTAATGAGAGCTGTGAGCGATGGCGGTCCGACAGAGGAAAACCAGGTAAAACCTGAACCTATTCAAAACCTTTTTGATTTAATGAAAGTGGTTTCGAGTGCTGATACCCATGCCCATTTTGAAGATTTGTACAGCAAAATGCAGATCCGTTATGGCGATTTTAAAAAGCAATTGGCAGAAGATATGATTATTGCTACAACGCCAATGCGCGAGCGTATTCAGGACATTGCCAAAGATGATTCTTATTTAAGGCAAGTTGCTAAACACGGTGCATTAAAAGCACGGGAAAGTGCACAGAAAACCATCAGGGAAGTTCGCAGTTTAATCGGGTTTAAAAGTTTTTAATTATTTTAATAGATTTGAGAAGTGGACATTAGATTGAGACACTACATTTCTCATCTCACATCACACATCTCAAAATCTCATAGCTAAAGGAAATGCACATAGCAATTGTAGGAAATATAGGTGCCGGTAAAACCACTTTAACAGGTTTATTGGCTAAAAATTATGGATGGGAAGCTTTATACGAAGCTGTGGATAATAACCCATATCTGGAAGATTTTTACAGCGACATGAAACGCTGGAGCTTTAACCTTCAGATTTATTTCCTGAATAGCCGTTTTCAGCAAATTACAGACATTGAGGTAAATAAACGTAATGTGATCCAAGACAGGACCATTTATGAGGATGCACATATTTTTGCAGAAAACCTGCACGATATGGCTTTGATGACCACCCGCGACCACGACAATTACCGTGCGATTTTTGACAACATTACTTCTTTTATTAAACCGCCTGATTTATTGGTTTACCTGCGCGCATCAGTACCTACCCTGGTAAACAACATTCAGCGCCGAGGCCGGGAGTATGAAGCGGGCATCCGTATAGATTACCTTTCTAAGCTGAACGAAAAATACGAAGCCTGGATAAAGGGATATAACCTCGGTAAATTATTAATTTTAGATAAAGACAAATTGGATTTCACGAATAATCCGGAAGATCTGGGTACTGTTATCCAATCAATAGAGGCTGAGATTAACGGTTTATTTTAGCTTCGAGCCAAATAAAAGGAGGTTGAAACAGCGATAAATGGTTTGAAAATTTAAAGTGATCAATATGAAAAAAGATTTCGAGCACGAAAATCCTGAAAACTGGAAGTGGGGTACTTTTTATTTCAATAGAAAAGATTCCAGATTAATTGTTCCTAAACGCGTTAAATTACTCGGCTGGACATTAAATTTCGCGCATCCAATAACTTACATCATTATCGCGGTAATTTTCCTCTTTGTTTTTTATCAATTTTATCGAAATAACATATGATTGATGAAAAATCAGGTTCATTTGTAAAAGATCCTAAAAATTATCGGCATTATCCCGGCGAGATATGCCTCTACCCGTTTTCCTGGAAAACCTTTGGTTGATATTGCCGGAAAAAGCATGATTCAACGGGTGTATGAGCAAGCAACTAAAGCTGAAAGTTTATCAAAAGTGGTTATTGCCACTGATGATGAGCGGATTGCGGATGAAGTGAAAAGGTTTGGCGGCGAATTTATTTTTACCTCTTCCGATCATCAAAGTGGTACCGATCGGTGTGCTGAAGTAATTGAGAAGCTGCCAGGTTTTGATATTGTGATTAATATCCAGGGGGACGAACCTTTTATCGAACCTGCGCAGATTGAATTGCTGGCGAGTTGCTTTGCGGAAGAAAAAGTTCAGCTTGCTACGTTAATTAAATCTATCCAAAGCCAGGAAAGTGTGTATAATCCTAACAGTCCGAAAGTAGTAATTGATGTTAATGGCCGTGCAATGTACTTTAGCCGTAGCCCGATTCCTTTTATCAGGAATGGAGAACCGGGTGTGTGGGCAGAAAAGCATCAGTTTTACAAGCATATCGGTATTTATGGTTACCGTACCGAATCATTAAAGGCCATTACGAAACTTCCTCCATCCTCTTTAGAGATTGCTGAAAGCTTAGAGCAATTGCGCTGGATTGAAAACGGGTTCTATATCCAAACTAAAGTGACTGATTTAGAAACGGTTGCAATTGATACACCAGAGGATTTATTGAAGCTTAATAAATTACTTAAGGCACTGAAATTGGAATAATTGGTTTTTTTTAGCAAACACCAACCCTAACCACTATCCCCTAACCTACTTGATTACCAGTTCCATCTGGATATTACACCTTGTGTAAGGCGTAGGCTTACCTGCCACTTTTTGAAAGCCCAGTTTATGATAAAGGTTAATTGCAGGTTTTAAAATGGTGTTGCTCTCTAAATAAATTTTAGATGCTCCTAATGACTTCGCTTTTTCAATAATGGCATCAGCCAGTAAGAAACCTACATTTTTACCTTGTGCTTTTGGTGATACTGCCATTTTAGCCAGTTAGAAATCATATTCTCCATCATTCATCTTAATCATTGCACAAACACCCAGCGGTTCACCTTTGTATAGTGCAACCATTATAAAACCTCCTTTATCTAAAATATATCCCTGTGGATTATCCAAAGCTTTATAATCAGATTCTTCCATGGCAAAATACTGCGAAATCCATTCTACATTTAGCAATCTGAATATTTCCTGGTATTTAGGGTCATAATTTACAATCTCAACTTTTAAACTGTCGCGCTGCTTCTTTTTCTCAATTACCCTCCTGGAGCAATGTTTTCTGTTCCAATAAAAATTCCCACTCCGCTATTGCTTCCCACAGATTATTTTGGGCCTGAGCAGAAATTTCTTCTACAGCTGCATTAACATCAATTAACTGATCTTTTATCTTTTCTGAAATCTCCAATCCTTTTTTAGAAAGACTCACAACATTTCTGCGTCCATCGGTTTTGTCTTTACTTTCTTTAACATAACCCTTTTTAAGCATTTCACTAATAATTTTACTTACTGATGGATGCGAATGACCGATTTCTTTAGCGAGTTCGGTTATGGTTTTTTCCTTATCTTTTGTTAAAGCATAAAAAACAGGAAACCATTTTGGTTGCATATCTATATTGTAAAGTTTGTAAATCTGTGCACCATCTTCTGTTACCTTATCGGTTAACATTCTTAACCTACTGCCAATAGCCACCTTGCCTGCCTGTTCAAAAAAGTTCATATAATATTAATTACGTAATCAGTTACGCAAATATAAAAACTTATTTAGAACATTCAATAAAATTAATTGCAAGGAATAATATTTAGTATTTTAGATGATCTATGAACAAGAAAACGCTCTTAATAACTTTACTTTTATTCGGATATGCCGCTTCTGCACAAGAACCTGCCGGATTAATTGTTAAAACAAACCTTTTAAATTTGGTGGCTAAAAGACCGAGTATTTCTATAGAAAAAACTTTTTCCAATCTCTATGGATTGGAAATCGCTTATACTTTTGGCGAATTTAAAAACATTAGTTATCGTGATTATTACCATTACGATGGTTTTTTGTTTCGGGCTAAAAAGTATATTGTACCTATCAGAAAGCGCGAAGCAAATGCTTTTTACGGTGTTTATTTTGGAAACCTTAATCAAACATTAATCTCGCACCGCTCTTATGATGAAACTGGTATTTTCAGTATAGGCCGCGACAGGGATTTCACAGCCAGCTCTTTGCGTTATGGCGGAACTTTTGGGGTATCATTTATACCAAAAAACCATTTTCTTATAGAGGGGCTTACTGGCGTGGGTTATGGCAATTACTATAATGTTCGCAACAATTTAAAAGCTAAATTGCCTGCTGGGTATTTCGATTTACAATTATGGTTATCTATTGGCTATTCGTTCTAAATTGGCGAAGATTATAAATTCAAATCAGAACTAAAACATAAAATTTGTAGTTTTGAATATGAGAAATATACCGCTCTTCGTTTTGATGTGCTTTTTAGCACTTGTTGGCTGTAAATCTAACGGTAAAAAAGAAACCAATACCATTGAATTTAAGAATGTGAACCAGCGCATTGCCAAATCATTTTCTGATTTAAAGCGATTGGATACTTTTAAAATAGAACTTACCGGCCGGAAACCTGAGGAGATGGTATTGACCTTCAGCATCAAAAATTTTGATGGAAAAGAAATTTACAATACCAAAATAAAAGGCACTGAATTATTGGGCAGTACCGACCCTAATGTAGATTTATCAAAAGAAAAAGACCAGGTTATTTTTTTAAAAACAATTGCTGATGATTTTTTTAGTGATGATAATTTTCTTGAACCTGCGGTAATGCCTGAAGATAAGGCAGATAAGTATACCCCTGATAAAGCACTTTACGAAGAATTAAAAAAATCGGGACTGAATGGCTTTAAATATCGTTTAGGTAAGGAAAACAACATTTACATTGCCTGGAGTGAGAAAGAACAGAAAGTGAAAATTTATTATAACTGTTGCTAAACTGATTATCAATATATTAGATAATCAAAGATAGAATGATTTGATTGTCAATAATTAGAAATTTCCAATATCAACGTTTCAGGGATTTTTATAATTTTTATGTAAAGCAAATACTTTAAGGCAAAAAACTGATGATGAAAAAGATTTAAAAAAATGTTCGATCTCTACACGCGTTATGAGGATAAAAAGAATCTCAGAAAGATCGAATAGATTAAAAAAGAACTTTTTACCTGGGTATTTTAATTCGGCAATAACTTAAAACATTCAATATCAGCGCAATCTTCACCTTAAAAAATATTCTTGCAACTATCTAATCGAGCGATAATTTTTCGTACCTTTGTATCCCGTACAAAAACAATTAACAGGGCTATAAAAAGCCTGGTTAATTCCACAAATTATCAATCATGACAAAGTATATTTTTGTTACGGGCGGTGTAACTTCCTCTTTAGGTAAGGGCATCATTTCCGCATCTTTAGCTAAACTTTTACAGGCACGTGGCTACCGTGTAACCATTCAAAAATTCGATCCGTACATTAATATCGATCCAGGAACTTTAAATCCATACGAACATGGCGAATGCTTTGTTACCGAAGATGGTGCAGAAACCGACTTGGATCTAGGTCATTATGAGCGTTTCCTTAACGTTCCAACTTCACAGGCAAATAACATTACCACCGGCCGTATTTATCAAAACGTAATTAACAAAGAGCGTAAAGGCGAATATTTAGGTAAAACCGTTCAGGTTGTGCCACACATTACCGATGAAATTAAACGCAACATGCGTATTTTGGGCGATAGCGGTGAATACGATATTGTAATTACTGAGCTTGGCGGAACTGTTGGTGATATCGAATCTCTTACCATTTATTGAAGCTGTGCGTCAGTTTAAATGGGAAGAAGGCAGTACAAATGCCATTGTAATTCACCTTACTTTAGTGCCCTATCTGGCAGCGGCAGGCGAATTAAAAACCAAGCCGACACAACACTCTGTTAAAGCATTATTGGAGTATGGCATTCAGCCTGATATATTGGTTTGCAGAACCGAGCACCACATTAGTCCCGAAATCAGAAAAAAAATCGCTTTATTTTGTTAACGTTAACATCAATGCGGTAGTCGAATCGATGGATGCATCTACTATTTATGATGTGCCATTGTTGATGTTAAAAGAGCAATTAGACAAAACTGTTTTATCGAAATTAAAACTGCCTACTAAAAACGATCCGGATATGGAAAGCTGGAAAGATTTCCTTGGCCGTTTAAAAAACCCAACAGCTGAAGTTAAAATTGGCTTGATTGGTAAATATGTAGAATTACCAGATGCTTATAAATCAATTATCGAATCTTTTGTACACGCAGGTTCGAAAAATGAATGTAAAGTAAGGGTAGAATATATTCACTCTGAAGGCATTTTTCCTGATAATGTTAAAGAGAAATTAAACCATTTGCAAGGGGTATTAGTGGCACCTGGTTTTGGTAGTCGTGGTATTGAAGGTAAAATCGACGCAATTAAATATGTGCGCGAGAACAATATTCCTTTCTTCGGAATTTGTTTGGGCATGCAATGTGCAGTTATTGAATTCGGCCGTAATGTTTTGGGCTTGAAAGATGCCCATACTACTGAAATAGAAGAAAATGCTGCAAATCCGGTTATCAATATGATGGAAGAGCAGAAAAAAGTAACAAATAAAGGTGGAACGATGCGTTTAGGCTCATATCCTTGTGATATTAAAAAAGGTACAAAAGCATTTTCTATTTATGGAAAATCGCATATCAATGAGCGTCACCGTCACCGTTACGAATTTAATAACGATTATTTAAAGCAATACGAAGAGGCTGGAATGATTGCATCGGGCATGAACCCGCAAACCAATCTGGTAGAAATTGTTGAGCTAAAAAATCATCCATTTTTCGTTGGCGGACAGTTTCACCCAGAATTAAAATCAACAGTTGCTAATCCTCACCCACTTTTTGTTAAATTTGTCGCCGCTGCGATGGAGTTTGCGAAAAAGAAAACGAATTAAAAGCAGTACATACATAAATAATGGATAGAAATACCTTTACAGGACTGTTCCTGATTATGATCATTTTGGCAGGATCATTCTACTTTTTGAAGCCGAACGCGGCTGAATTAAAAAAAGCCCAAGAAACGGAGCATCTGGATTCTTTGAAAAAAGCTGGTATTAAGCCAGTACAAAAAGATACAAGCAAAACCGCTGCGATTGCAAATCCGGTTGTAGATTCTTTAGCCTTAAAAGGCCCTTTTGGTACCGCAATAACAGGCACTGAAGCCAATACTGTTTTAGAAAACGAAAATTTATTAATTAAATTAAGTAATAAAGGTGGTAAAATCACCTCTGTTGAAGTAAAAGGTCAGAAAACCTTTACCGGAAAACCGCTTATTTTATTTGAAGGAAACGATAATAAATTTGGTTTAAGTATTAACGCAGCCGGTAAAGTAATCAACACAAACGATTTATACTTTACACCAACAAAAGCTGGTAATACGGTTACCATGCGTGCCAATTACGGTGCCAATGCTTACGTAGAATATGTTTACGACTTAAAAGCATTAAGCAATAAAGTTGGTTTTAATATTAACCTTGTTGGTTTACAGCAGGTAATTGAAGGTAACAACATCGGCCTTAACTGGCAAACTACGTTGTTACAGCAAGAAAAATCGATTGAAAGTGAGCACCGCTACTCTGCACCTTACTATAAATACTTGGATGGTGATGTAAACCATTTAAGTGTGTCTAAAGATGAAAAAGAAGAGTTATCGAAAAGTAAAATTCAGTGGGTATCTTTTAAACAACACTTTTTCTCCGCTTCATTAATTTCGAAACAGGGTTTCGAAAAAGGAAGTTTAGAAGTTAAGATTCCAACAGCACCAGGTTTGGTTAAGTTTTATGATGCCAATATGCAATTGCCTTATGCCCATACGGCTAACCAGGTTTATGAGATGGAATTCTATTTCGGAACCAACAAATTCTCTGCTTTAAAAGCACAGGGATACGATTTAGAGCAACAGGTTGATATGGGTTACTGGCCGTTAAAATACATTAACCGTTTCATTGTACTACCTGTATTTAACTTCCTGAACAGCTTTAACTGGAACTACGGTGTAATTATCCTGGTATTAACTATTTTGTTAAAACTTGCATTATCGCCACTTACCTACAAGTCATACCTATCAATGGCTAAAATGAGGGTATTAAAACCAGAAATGGATGAAATTAAGGCTAAAGTAGGTGAAGATAATCCAACATTGGTTCAGCAGGAATATTTAAAGCTCTATAAGAAAGCCGGTGTAAACCCACTCGGTGGATGTTTGCCAATGGTATTGCAATTGCCGCTGGTAATGGCTTTCTTTTTCTTCTTCCCTAACTTGTTTGAGTTGCGTGGTGAGAGTTTCTTGTGGATGAAAGATTTATCAACTTATGATGAGTTTATCAAGTTTGGTGTTAAAATCCCTTTCATTGGCGATCACTTAAGTTTAATGTGTGTATTGATGACCATCTCTACATTGATTATGACTTACTTTAATAACCAGGTTTCTGGAGCAACAGGCCAGATGAAATACATTGGTTATATTATGCCGGTTATTTTCTTAGGTGTATTAAACAGCTACCCTGCCGGATTAAACTATTATTATTTCTTAGCCAACTTAATGACTTTCGGACAGCAGTTCTTAATCCGTAAGATGGTTGATGATGATAAAATCCATGCTTTAATTCAACAGAATAAAGCCAGACCAGCTGATGAGAAAAAGAAAAAATCTAAATTTCAACAGCGTTTAGATGATTATATGCGTCAGCAACAACAAGCTAAAAAATAATTTAGCATATATTGATACGAAACCCCCGATTGCTTTTAAAGTGATCGGGGGTTTTTGTTTTAAGGGAGAGCGATCAGCACATGCATTAGCCGTTAAACTTTAGTGCCGATACCGCTAATTCTTAAACTAAATGCTTTTAATTGTAATATTTGGCATACAAGTTTCTTAATAAGCTAAAAAATTCCAATTTTAGAAGATTAAATCTCAACCAACAAATTAATTCTTTTAAAATGCAAAAGAGACTAACTATTATTCTGTTTTTCGTTGTCAGCTTTGCCTACGCACAAAAAAAACCTTTAGATCATACCGTTTATGATACTTGGGAATCAGTAGGTACTAAGCAATTGTCAAATAACGGTACTTGGGCAATGTACAGCATCTTACAGCAAGAAGGCGATGCACAGCTATACCTAACCAATATTAAAACCAATGCAAAGCTTACCTTTGCAAGGGGAATGAACTCGCAATTTAGCAACGATTCTAAATTTGCGGCTTTCAATATCCGGCCGTTAAATAAAGATTTACGTCAGGCTAAAATTAAAAAGAAAAAGCCCGAGGAATCACCTAAAGACTCATTGGGTATTGTTAACCTTACTACAAATGCAATAACCAAAGTACCAAGGGTAAAATCATTTAAATTTCCGGAAGAAGGTGCTGGTGTATTGGCTTATTTAACTGAAAAGCCAGATACAGCAAAGAAAACAGTAAAACCTGTCGATAAAAAAGACGGAGAGAATGATTTTGCCGATGATGACCCTGCTGCTAAAGCAAAAACGGATGAAGGAACGGATTTAGTGGTAAAAAATCTTTTAACGGGTACAGATAAAACCTACAAATTTGTTACCGATTATTATTTCAGTAAAGATGGTAAACAACTTGTTTTTGCTTGCAGCGGGTCAAAAAAAGATAAAACTGCTCCACAAGGTGTATTTTTATTAAATACAGAGAAAGGCACACTTAAAACCTTAATTAAGGGCAAAGGAAGTTTTAAAAATTTCACATTCGATGATGATAGTGAGCATGTAGCTTTTGTGGGCGAACAAAGTCCGGAGAAGCAGGAAATAAAAGATTATAATGTTTATTACAACTCTTTAACGCTTGATACTGCGCAAATATTGGTTGATTTTGATATGCCAGGTTTGCCAGCAAAATGGTCGGTTAATGGTGACGGAAAAATAACTTTTAGTAAAGATGGAAAAAAACTGTTTTTTGGAATTTCTCCGGTTAAAAAGCCAAAAGATACCACTATTGTAGATTTTGAAGTGGCAAAAGTTGATGTTTGGAATTATAAGGATGATTACTTACAGCCGATGCAGCTTAAAAATGCAGATAGAGATAGTAAGAAAAGTTATTTATCAGTAATTGATGTATATAGTAGTGATCCTAAAGTAATTCCACTAACAGATTTACAATTGCCCGATGCCAACCCAATTGCAGAAGGCGATGCAGCAATGGTGCTTGCTTCTACCGATTATGGCCACAGAATCGAATCACAATGGAGCGGATCAACTTCTAAAGATTATTATCTGGTTGACACTAAAAACGGACAAAAAAAGAAAATTATCGAAAACCTGAATGGTTACGCATTGGCTTCTCCGGCAGGCAATTACATTTTATACTTTGATAGAAAAGCAGGCAGCTGGAGTACCTATAATGTAGCCACTGGAAAGGTTACCGTTTTAACCGCTGGTTTAAGTGAAAAATTTGTTGATGAAGAAAATGATGTGCCAGATTTACCATCAGCATATGGTTTAGCTACCTGGACGGAAGGCGATAAAGCTGTTTTAATTTATGATAAATATGATATCTGGTCGTTCTCACCTGATGGAAAATCGGCTCCAAAAAACATTACTGCCGGATTTGGAAGGGCAAACAACCTTACTTTCCGCTATGAAAGGGTAACGCAGGATAATAGATTTGAAAGAAATGCCGACAGTAAATTTGTTAAAGCAAACGAATTGGTTTGGTTGGATGGTTTTAATAATGCAACTAAAGAAAATGGTTTTTACCGCACAAACGTAGGTTCTGTTAAAGCACCCGAATTGGTAATAATGGGTAAATTTAAATATTCGAACCTGGTAAAAGCTGAAGATGCAGATGTTTATATTTACGATAAAGCTAATTATGTAGAATCGCCGAATGTTTACATTACGACTGATTTTAAAACTGAAACCAAATTAAGCAATACCAATCCTCAGCAAAAAAACTACAATTGGGGTACTGCCGAACTGGTTAAATGGACCACTCCAAAAGGTTATAAAGCAGAAGGTATATTGTATAAGCCTGAAAATTTCGATCCCAATAAGAAATACCCAATGATTGCTTATTTCTACGAAAAACTTACTGATGGTTTATATACCTATCAAGCACCTGCTCCTACTCGATCGCGCTTAAATATTTCTTATTTCGTGAGTAACGGATACTTGGTTTTTGCACCTGACATCAGTTATGAAACTGGTCATCCGGGTAAATCTGCTGTAGAGTTTATCAATTCGGGTGTAGAAAGTTTAAAGAAAAACAGTTGGGTAGACGGCAGTAAAATCGGCATCCAGGGTCAAAGCTGGGGCGGCTATCAGGTTGCTTACCTAATTACCCAAAATAACATGTACGCAGCAGCATGGGCGGGTGCGCCTGTAGCCAACATGACTTCTGCTTATGGTGGTATCCGTTGGGAAACCGGGATGAACCGTCAGTTTCAATACGAAAAAACACAAAGCCGTATCGGTGCAACCCTTTGGGAAAAACCAGAATTATACATCGAAAACTCTCCGTTATTCATGTTCCCGAAGGTGAATACACCAGTGGTGGTAATGGCCAACGATGCAGATGGAGCTGTGCCTTGGTACCAGGGAATTGAAATGTTTACTGGCTTGCGCCGATTGGGTAAACCAGTTTGGATGCTTAATTACAATGGTGAAGCGCACAATTTAGTGCAACGCCAGAACCGTAAAGATATCCAGATCCGCGAACAACAATTTTTCGATTATTATTTAAAAGGTGCAAAAGCTCCTGCATGGATGACAAGCGGGGTTCCTGCTACTGAAAAAGGGAAAACCTGGGGTTTTGAATTAACTGATGATAAACCTTAAATGAGTCTGGAGTGTTGAGTTGGGAGTTTGGAAGCCATGGTGCAGAAGCAACAGTTCATCGCAGATAGATAAAATATTTAAATCCATAATAGATAGCCTAACTTTTTATTATGGATTTTTTCAGTATTAATATTAAAAAGCAGTTATCCCTCTTTAATATTATGGCTATGGGTAATGACTCATAACCCCAACCTCTCAACTCCAAACTCTTTTCTATGATCTTTCGCTTAAAAAAGGTATTTTAACCCCTTCAAAGCAAAACATTAAACATTCCTAATGGCATTAAGCAGAATTTGGTCGGCATTTATTATTGTAGCTATCGTTGTAGCCTGTATTAAGTGCTTTTTTTTCGGGCAAAGCGATATTTTTAACTGGATGGTGATCGGTAAATCGTCTGATCCTGCAAATCCATTAAAATTGGATGGAATTATCGAAACCTGCTCTATTGCCGTTAAACTTTGTATTGAACTGGTGGGCACTTTGGCTTTATTTATGGGTTTTATGAGTATTGCCGAAAAAGCTGGAGGAATCCGTTTATTATCAAAGATCATTGCTCCTTTCTTCTCCAAACTGTTTCCTGATATACCAAAAGGGCATCCTTCTATGGGACACATGATTATGAATTTTTCTGCCAATTTATTGGGTTTAGATAACGCAGCAACGCCGTTCGGAATTAAAGCAATGGCAAGCCTTCAGGAATTGAACCCAAATAAAGATACCGCCAGTAATGCACAAATTATGTTCTTGTGTTTGCATGCGGCTGGATTAAGCTTAATACCAGTGAGTGTTATCGCGATCAGA
Organism: Pedobacter sp. AC402; assembly: GCF_979252805.1. Lineage (NCBI taxonomy): Bacteria > Pseudomonadati > Bacteroidota > Sphingobacteriia > Sphingobacteriales > Sphingobacteriaceae > Pedobacter > Pedobacter sp. AC402. The sequence continues at coordinate 162,997 of NZ_CEEDAI010000008.1, forward strand.
TCTACACAAAATGCCTCTGATCCTACTGATATATTTATTCCTTGCATGATTGTAACCTTTATGGGTACCATGGCTGCTATGCTGATTGTTTCTTTTAAACAGAAAATAAATATTTTTCAGCCTGCAATCATTACCTGGGTTTTGGGAATCTCGGCTGTAATTGGTGCGCTGGTATGGTATGTAAGTAAATTGAATGCAGAAAGCATAAAATCATTTTCTGGCTTATTAAGTGGCGGTATTATCCTGCTGATTTTTCTACTCATTGTATTGGGTGCACTCTATAAGAAAATTGACGTTTTCGATTCATTTATAGAAGGTGCCAAAGGTGGCTTTGAAACAGCAATAAAAATTATCCCCTACCTTGTGGGCATACTGGTAGCCGTTTGTATGCTAAGAACGAGCGGAACTTTCGATGTAATTATGAACGGAATTAAACAGGCTTTTGTTTTATTCGGCGCTGATACCCGCTTTGTTGATGCCCTTCCTACAGCATTAATCAGACCATTAAGCGGTGGGGCAGCAAGAGGCATGATGGTAAGTACCATGATCTCTAACGGACCTGATTCATTCGCCAGCAGACTTTCGGGAGTTTTTCAGGGGGCTTCTGATACTACTTTTTATGTAGTAGCCGTATATTTTGGATCAGTTAGTATAAAAAATACCCGTTATGCAATTGGTTCGATGTTATTGGCCGATTTGGTAGGCGTAATTACTGCAATTACAATGGCCTATTTGTTTTGGCCGGGATTAAAATAATTTACTAACGAAAAATCCCTGTCTGATATAACACCAAACAGGGATTTTTTTATGAGCATTAGGTTAAATGTGATTTTAATTTTACGAAACCTGTGGAATTGAAATTCGGTGAATAATTTCGTCGATCGCATCCGGATCGATTGCCACATTTTTAGAGGCACACCATTTTTCACTTTTGTTATCTAACCAGATACAAAAGGAATGATATCCATCTAAAACAACGGCATAAGTTTCATGAAAATCATCTTGAATACGCATGCAAAATCCCTTAAAAATTTTGCCTCTGACAATAAATTGCAAGGTTGAATAATTTTCTAACATGGCTCATTATATTTTTGGTTAAATTACAACAAAATATAAACGAGAATGTTTGGTTAATTTTAACAAATTAATAATTAATTCTTAAATGCTGCTTAATGGCTTAACCTATGTTTAACATGTTGGAATAACCTTTGGCAATTAAACGTTTTTTCGAGGGCAAATATAGCTCACATTGCAGGTTTAGAATAGTGCGTCCTCGCTTTACAATTGAGGTTTCGGCTATTACCTCATCTCCTTCATTTGCAGACGCAAAATAATCAATATAGTTACTTACAGTAGTGTAACGCTCATTTAATCCCATCGTAAATACCGTTGCCCCGATTAAATCATCAATAATACCTGCGGTTACGCCACCGTGCAAAATCTGATAAGGATTTGTCATTTCTTTACGGATGGTATACTGGCAAATTAAAATTCCATTTTCCGCTTTAATTAAAACCGGCGCAAGCCAGTTCATAAAATTAGATGGCGAATCGGAAATTACTTTACCTATTGATTGCCTTAAAATTTGGAGTCGCTTATCGCTTAAAGATTCTTCCATATAATGTGGGATGTATTGAGGGATAAAAATAGGGAAAACAGTTGGGAGTTGGAGGGGGTGGAGGAGTTGGGAGTTTGGAGTTGGGAATCTATGGTTGATAGTTTATGGTTGATAGTTGATGGTTGATAGTTGATGGTTCATGGTTGGGAGGTTAATAGTTGATGGTTAATTGTTGATGGTTATAGTTCATGGTTCATGGTTGGTGGTTAGGAGTTTAAAGGGCATGTATCAAATGGGCTTTAATTAACAGAAAAAAAATGGAAGATAAATTAATTACCTTCCATTCTTAAAACGAAACATTTAACACTAAAACATGGAAATTTATCCTACAATAATCTTTTCAACTCCTAAATTGGAATAATGACTTTAAAACTGAAATTTCTGCCCATATTGTAAATTCCAGATCGACCGTTGGCAGACTGTTTGTAATATTCAAAATATTTTAGCCTGTTTAAATTAGATTGGTAAGCGATATTGAAAATGTTATCTGCCTGAATAAAAATATCACACAAAACTTTTCCCTTTTTTGATTTTAAGGTTGATCCAATGCCACCATTAATTAATGTATAACCGGCGGTAAAAGTCTCCGTATCATCCAGGGCATAAAATTTATCTTGATCTGCAAAAAAAGCAGCATCAACCTTTATATAAGGCTTGTCAAAAATGCCAATCGGTTTTTGTGAAGTTGCCTTAATCTCTGTTCTAAATTGCAAAGGCGGAATAAATGGTAAATATTTAGCTTCCCTACCATATTTGTTCAATAATTCCTGATTTTGATTTAACCCCACTACATAAGCCAGACTATTGTTGAAACTTAACCATTTTATGGCAGCAGGATGCAGGTTTACTGAAACTTCAGCACCGTATAACCTGGCTTTCGATTGTTGATACTGGTAAGTTAAATTTCCCGGAACTATAACTACCGGATTCCCATTTGCATCGGTTAAACGCGATTGATAGATGTAATTCTGAATATTGTTGTTAAAAACTTCCAGGCTAATTTCTGCATCTTTTAAATAAGCAATAACCCCAATATCCTCCTGAAGATTAAACTCTGGCTTAAATGTTCTGTTGCCTAAATATACAATGTGGGCACCTGGATCTAAACCATTAGAACCTATTTCGGTAATATTTGGTGCGCGGTAACCCCTTGCAATATTGGCCTTTACAAGTAATTTTTCGGAAATATTATACGTTATACCCAAACTTCCTGATAAGCCGTAATAATTTTTATTAAAAGCAGGAAACTGTAATTTTCCTGTAACATCAGTTATATTAACCTGTTTACCAAATCCGGTTTGAGCATTGGTGCCTACGTAAAAATCGTTCCAGTTTATGTTTCTTCTATCAATTCTGATTCCTCCCGAAACTGCTACCTTACCCATCGATTTCTTTGCAAAATAAAAAGCACCAATATCAAAGAGGTCGTAATCAGGGATCGGAAAGTCGGTGGCCGCCTTACTCCTATTGCCCTGGTACATTCCGTTTATGCCAATGGTGCTTTCGATACCACTAAAATCTGGCAGATTATATTTAAGATCGTAATTAAAAGTATTGAGCACCACATAAAGCCCAGCCTGACTTGCCAACGTGGGGTGATTGTATTCTCTCCTTACACTTTGCTGTCCGCCGATTAGCAGGTTAAGATCGCTGGTACCAAATTTAAACTGACTGGTGTTGTAAAACCGGTAATGCTGAATGTGCTGATGCAGTGGATTAATACTATAGTTGTTCAAATCGTTCTCCGCAACAATTGGTCTGTTTTTAATGTCATCACCCTCATCCAAAACCTGGCGTGTAAACTTTCTTGATAAAGAATCTCTGCTGCCATCGGGTATTTCCATTAAATTATCATAATAGGTTATAGCCGTTTTAGAAAAACCCCAATCCTTATCTACCCTTGCGCTGGCTGATAAATTATACTCTCTAAAGGCTGTTCCATAAACTAAACCATCAATTTTATTCTTGTAGTTGTGCGCCGTTTTCCCTGTAGCCCTAAAGGTATATTTCCAGTCGTTTTTTATATAAGCAATACCCAAAGAAGAACCAATCATCCCATTATTGCTTTGGTAATTTGCTGTAAAATCACCTTTTAAATTTTTATTTTCGAAATTTGGGCTAAATGGAATCATGTTTATTACCCCTGCCAGGGCATCAGAAGCCATAGGTTAAACTGGCCGGACCTTTTACCACCTCAGCCCTAACAATACCATATTCATCTACTTCAATTCCATGTTCATCACCCCATTGCTGGCCCTCCTGCCTTAAGCCATCATAAAGTGTTAAAACACGGTTGTAACCCAAACCGCGAATAAATGGCTTTGAAACGTTTGGTCCGGTGGTAACTGCAGTAATGCCAGGAACACCTTTTACAATGGCTTCGATGAGGTTGGTATTGACATTCTGATCCATTGATTTTTTAGAAAGCACTGCAATTGGCACAGGGCTTTTACGCAGTTGTGTTGCCCGGTTAACGCCGGTAATTACCACATCACTTAAATCGGATGTTAAACTTAACAAATCAGCATTAACCTGAACACTATCCTCTTTAAGCAAAATTTTGATTCTTTTAGATTGATAACCTATGCCGGAAAAAATAAGGTCGTAATTTCCGGATTTGATGCCAATCAATTGATAAATACCGGCATGGTCTGATTTGGTCGATAAGGCTGATCCAACAACTTTAATGTTAATGTTTTCTACAGGTACATTTTGTGAGGTGACCAGGCCTTTAACCACAACTTTTTGTGCAATGGCATTTAGCGAGATAAAGAAAGTGAAGCAAAATAGAATTAAAGATTTCATGAACGCAATAGATTTATCTAAACATAATTTTAGACAAATCTAAATTTTAATTTAAATAAATCAAATAAAATATTTAGATAACATTTAATTGCAGGTAAATTTACGTTTAGTTAAAGGCGAAAAGTGATGACTAAAACAGTGCAAATACCTGTATTAAAGTTAAATACAAATAAATATTTTAAATGATTTCATAATCGTTTTGTGCTGATTTTCTTAAGTCGGCAGGAAATTAATAGCGAAATACTTGCGCAGATTTTATGAATCAACACAGCGTTATTATTTAATTATGCAAATTTTATTAGATCCTGAAACAAGTTCAGGATGACGAATGGCTTGAGAACACAATGCTAAAGATGCTCTACATTAATTTACTCATATTTAAGCGCATCTACAGTATTTGCCTTTGCTGCGCGGTATGATCTGAAACTGACTGTAATTAGCGTAAGCACCATTGATGCAACCATGGCCAACATAAAGGGCCAAATACCAGGCGAAACACGATAAGCAAAACCTGATAGCCATTTACTTGTTAAAATGTAAGCCAATGGCCACGCAACGAGGTTGGCAATAAAAACCATTTTGATAAAATTCCGATTCAGCATTTTAACCAGTTCAGCTGTGGTTGCGCCAAGTACTTTTCTGATCGCCATTTCGCGCGTACGCTGAGCTGCAACAAAAGAAATTAATCCAAAAAGACCGATAAAGGAAATAAACATAATCACACCTGCAAAAATTTTAAACAAAAGGCCTGTTATATGTTCCGACTCGTAATAATTATTAATGTCATCATCTAAAAATCTTGCATTATACACCTCATTAGGAAAAGTACTTGTCCAAAGATTTTCTATTGATTTCATGGCATGCATCATTTCCCTTGCGTCTAATTTTATTGCCATATTATAATATTGCCTTTTTTCCTGGTAAAAAACCATAGGCGAAATTTTTTCTTTGAGTGATTGATCATTAAAATCTTTAATAACGCCAACTATCGGACCTGTTCTTCCATTTTGTGCAATTACTTTTCCAAGGGCCAACTGAGGGTTGGCGATACCTATCTTCTTTACAAAAGTTTCGTTGGCGATGTAAGCATTAGCGGTATCACTCTTTTTGTAAACACTTCCGGCAATAAACTGTAGCCCGAACAGATCGAAATAGTGTTCATCACTCATACTCAACCGAACCTCAAAATCTTTATTCTCTCTACCATCAACATAAAAATTTGTGGTATTCATAATTCCTGAAAGTGGCGGCCGGGCAAAATAACTTTGCTTTTCAACCCCTGGTATATGAAGCAATTTTTCTCTAAACAGTTGCTGATGGCTTAAGCTCGCACTATCTCCAGGGAATCCAATCATCACTACCGCATCCTTCTTAAAACCAAGTGGTTTTTCTCTTACGTATTGCATTTGTTTAATCACAACAAAAGTGGCAATGATGAGCACAATGGTAATAGTGAACTGTATTACAATTAATATCATTCTTAAACTCAAATTGCCTGATTGGACAACGATTTTGTTTTTTATGGCTAAGGCCGGACTAAAACCTGAAATAATCATTGCGGGATAAAAACCGGCTAAAAAAGTAACCAGAACGACCATCAACAACAAAAACACAAAAACTGCCGGACTTGTAAATAGCGACAGAACAACTTCACCTTTAAGGAGATGCGACAATGAAGGCAAGAGTAATTCGGATAAGATACAAGCAAATAGCATTGAAATTAATACAATTGTTGTTGTTTCTGCCAAAAACTGAAATAAAAGTTGCTTGCGCATTGCCCCCATAACTTTACGTACCCCTACTTCTTTTGAGCGGTTTATCGATTGTGCGGTAGCTAAATTTATAAAATTAATACAAGCCGTAATGATTAAAAAAATGCCGATGATGGCCAGGCCATACACTTCTTTTTTAGTAACCGATGTTTCGGAAAAGTTACCATAACGTTCGCTGAAATGAATATCTCTTAAAGACTGTAAGTGACTATTTTGATTCCCTGCAAGCTTTTTCAGTTTAAGGTATTTCTCATTCATTCTTTTTAGCGACTGCTCCAAATGCAGCCACAGTTACACCGGGCTTTAGCAAAGTAAAACACTCATTATAAGTGCTTACAGAATCCCAATCTTGATTATTTTTCCCATAAAATGTTGGGTAGCTAATCATAATTTCCATTGGAATACTACTGCTGCCTGGTAAATCGGCAAATATCCCAACAACTCTGAGCGAGATGGAGTTCCAAAAGGTGAAACTTTTTCCCATGGCCGTTTCTGCAGAACCAAATAAAATTTTAGCTGTTCTTTCTGAAATAACCACCGTATTGGGTATTGAAAATGATTGGGTTGGTTTTCCAAGAAGCCATTTAACCTGTAGCACATCAAATAATTCCGATTCAGTGAAATATACATCCTTAACGGCTTTGAAATGTTCGGTACCATCATCATTGCGTACCAGTATAACACCACTATTACGCGAGATTCTGGCTATTTTTTCTATACCTGGAAGTTCGGCTTTGGCGGCAGGACCAAAAGGTAAAGGAACTCCGGCCGAGTAATCGTCAAAGCTATTGTATTTCCAATCGGTTACGAACCTGAAAATCCGGTCGCTATTTTTGAAATGGGTATCGTAACTCAGCTGAAATTGAATAAAAATAAAGATCAAAATACAACTGGTCATACCGATAGATAAACCAAGAATATTAATCAAGGCATATGACCGATTCCGCAACAGATTTCTAAAAGCAATCTTCAGGTTTAATTTGAACATAATTTATTTTTAATGACCAATGCGATTCTTATGCCAAATATAACCAAGCGTATTGAGCTGCATACAAAGGGATTAAACAGTATTTTAATCAATTGTGCTGTTCGTTAATGAACAGCATTGTGCGTAAACGAACAGCAAAGATTAAAACATTTTGCTATAATAATCAATTGGTGACGCATTGCATAAGAAACAAACAAGCTGTATATTAATGCATTATCAATAAAACCCAAATGAGTAAAAAAAATCTTTAAAAGATTTTTATACGTATAGGCTTAAAGGCACCGTTATTATCGCTATAATTGGAAACAGAAGAGTGAAACCAACTACATAGCGGAAGGATTGCTGTACCTAACGGAGTTGTTAAAATAGTAATAAACAGATAAACAGAATTACATGTTGGTGATTAATAATTTTGAAGAGTATGAATCGCATTTAGGGAAAGAATTAGGCGTTTCCCAATGGCATACCATAGATCAGGAACAGATTAATAAATTTGCTGATGCAACATTAGACCATCAGTGGATCCACACTGACCCTGAAAAGGCGAAGAACGAAGGACCGTTTAAGGCTACAATTGCACATGGTTACTTAACCCTTTCTTTAATTCCTTATTTATGGAAACAAATTGCTGATGTACGCAATATTAAAATGGAAATTAATTATGGTATAGAGCGTTTTAAGTTTGGCCAGGCCGTTTTGGTAGATAGCGAAGTACAGCTGAAAGCAAAATTGAATTGCATTAGTAACCTTAGGGGAATTACTAAAGTAACTATCCAGGCTACTCTTGTTATTAAAGACCAACCCAAACCTGCTTATGTAGGCGATGTGGTATTTTTATATCATTTTATTTAATTTCTGGTTTTACCAAGTAATTTTACTGGGTATCCATTTGGCACGAATCCATCAGGATAAAAACCAATATGGGATAAGTTTGTTAGTTTAAGTATGGAAAATATCATCACACCTGATCAATTAATCAGCAACCATGCCAGCAACGGCAATAAGGCAACATTAAAAGTGGGAAGTAAATTTCAGTGGGATAGAAAACACGTTTCGAAAGAAATACCTACGCTAGAAGCATTCAAAAATGAAATCGATAACTTTTACGATTATAAATTGATATTGGGTTACGACGGTGCAGTTGGGCAAACGGTTTACATGGTTACTGCTATTAAATAGATCATTTTCTTTGCTCAAAGTTGCCTAAGTTACGTGTATGTAACCGGACAAATGAGGTATCTTGTTATTTAAAGAAGGCATTTACGGGCGATGAAGCAAGGCAATCAGCATGAAAGATTGCTTTTGTTTATTTTTACGAAGACGATTATTTATCGTAAACCTGTTTAATTGATGTCAAAAACGCTAAAGAATAGATTCAATCTGTAGCTTTTAATATTATACGCCTAATTGCTTAATTAACTTCTGCAACATAACCGCCTTTGTAATCGGTTTTTGTTTCGATAATTTTGATATCAGGGATTCTGGTTTTGGCAACGGCAGTTTCTATGGCGAAAGATGCGTTTGATTTGGTGGCTAAGTCAGCAATATTTTCAGTAATTAACCTAATGGCTCTTAAAGCTGCAAAGTACTGGCGATCTAGCGTTTTTATGGTATTAAGATCTCGTTTTTCGCGTTTATTGGCCAAATTCGCCTGTGCACAGCAATACTGCTGCATCTGATCTAACTTTACTACTTTTTCGGTAATGGTTGCTAAAGCTGATGGCGAAAGTTCGATGCCATTAACACCGATTACCTTATTTTTTTTAACCAAATAATCAAATCCACTAAACGAAACGATGCTTGCCGGACCATTATTTATAATTGACGTAATTTTTGGAGATTCTATTTTAGCATCAAAACCATTTTTGATGATTGACTTGTTAAAATTAAACCTTTGTAAGATTAATGTTTCAATCAATTGATCGCCATCTACCTTTTCCAATTTTGCCACTGGTAAGGTCTCATTCAGCTTATTACCTTTGAAAATCAGATTTTTATCCGACCGGAATCCCATACTTAAAGTAAGAATTACTGAGAGTCCTAAAGATAGTGAGATAGCGTTTTTCATGACCAAAATTTTATTTCGGTGCAAATTAGGAAAATAAATTCATGTTACAATTCACAATTTTTGTATAACTGGGTTTACAACTTTTACACATTTTTGTTCACAACCCATTTATAATACTTGATTATTCTGAATTGGTGTTTTGCCTAAAACTTAATAAAACCTGTTTCATTATATTTTAGATATATAGATAATCTATGTAAATCTTTAGTAAATAGCAGTTAAAACAGTTTAATGCTATATTTAACATATACAGTTCCCATTACCCCTCATTTATAAGGGTTTACATCGATTGGTAAAATGATGAATTTTGAACGTAACCATCTAACGAAATAAATTGCCAACCAGCAGATTGTAATCAATCACATTCTATCGTATCTTTATCATTACAAACAAAACAGATTATGAAAACGATTAAATTATTTTTAAGCCTGGCCTGCCTTTTAGTGATGTTCAGGCACCGCGAAGGCGCAAACTGCAGCCAGTGTTAAAATTGCTGAATGGGAAAGAGCAAAAGCTTATACAAAAGAGTACCTGGATGCCATGCCTGAATCTGGTTATGCGTTAAAGCCAACACCCGAAATGCGCTCTTTCGCTGAGCAAATGCTCCACCTTACAGATGCCAATTATGGTTTTACGGCAACGGCAACTGGCGAGAAAAGTCCTTTTGCATTGGGAGCAGTAGAAAAAATAACCGACAAATCGAAAGCAAACGTTACCAAAGAAGTAATGGCCGGTTATGATTATGTGATTGCAGCATTAAAAAAGATGACTCCTGCTCAATTGGAAGAAAAAGTAAAATTTATGGGCCGTTTTGAAATGACCAAGGATATGGTTTTTACTAAAGATTTTGAACACCAAACGCATCACCGTGGCCAGGCAACTGTTTATTTACGTTTAGCAGGAGCTAAACCTCCACAAGAAAAACTATTTTAAGGTCAAAGTATTGTTCCGTCATTTCGAACGGAGTGCAACGCAGTTGAGAGACTGAATTTGAAACATACTTCATTTTAGATCTCTACATTGCGCGTTGTTTCAGTCGAGATTACAATTTGTGGCTGGTAAACAACGTATTACCTTGTACCACTATCCGGTTGTTTCGGGCCGCTCAGTTTCGATGTACTTATTTTCTAATGTACCATCACTGTATAATTTTAGTATGGCGTAACCCGGGGCTGTTTCCTGGTAATAATAAGGCCTGGCTGATCGTTTATCTCCTTTACCCCACCAGAAGCCACTCATTGCACCATTACAATAATATTCTACCCCGTTATACCATGCCCGATCTAATAAATGCTGATGACCGCTCAGGCACACTTTCACTTTATCTTTATGTTTATAAAACAATTGTTTCAGTTCTTTATGGTCGCCATGCTGCCCACCTTCAAAGGTGCCGGTAACGGTTAATATAGGGTAGTGCGACATAAGCAATACAGGTGTATTGGCAGGCAGATTTTCCAATTCGGCTTCGAGCCATTTATATTGTTCAGCATCCAAAGCTGTATTCTTATTATTTCCGTCTAATACGATAAAATGCCAGCCTTTTTTAGTGAAACTATAATAACGGTTAGGAATCTTTAGTCTTTTAACCACATACTCTTTTCCATACATTTCATCTGCGGTTGATGGTGCAGCCCACCAGATATCGTGATTCCCGATACAGCTGTGTACCTCATAACCCGCAATTTGTTTGATGCAGTTATCCCAGATGCCCCATTGCTCTGTTACACTTTCACGCGTAATGTCTTTATAATCTGCGGCATGGATACTATCACCTCCGTTTAGAAAAAAATCAACTTTCAACTTTTTAATCTCCTGCAAACATTTCTCAAATCTTGCAGGCGCATTGTCGCCACCTCTGATATGTACATCAGTAATGTGTGCAATGGTTAATATAGGTTTACGGTTATTGCTTTTTTCAATAGGTGCAGCTAAAGTAACATTCTTTAAATCTCCTACCACAAGAGCAGCAGCAGCCAAAGGGATTGACTTTAATAAATTTCTTCTTTTCATATTTTTGTGTGTTTGTTGATTAAAGTAAAGGCACAACCGTCTTATTGAGCCTGTCGAAACATAGTAAAATGGTTTAAACCAAATCTTTCGCTAAGCTACCGTTGACAGGCTCAGTAAAGCGGTCGTTATTGCGAGGTACGAAGCAATCCTGAAAACACACGCTACTAGCGATCATTTTAAGATTGCTTCGTCGGCTGAAAAAGCCTTTTCGCAATGACGATAAACTGGGGATATTCATTTCCTTAAAATCATGTCACTCATATAGAGTTTTTTACAATAAATTACTCCTCAGTATGACGATATTTTAATTAAACCCATCCTCTTATTTACTATTGCCAGCCAGTTGGTTGTTTTAACTGTGGGTTAAGCAAAATCTGTTGTATTGGGATAGGAAAATAGTAATATTTTGGTTCGATGAATGATCTCGGAGCGCTGATATTTTCGGGGAACATGATGAAGCCCGAACTCCCGTTACTCAGATAAAAACTGTTATCGCTAAGGTAATATTTTACCAGGTTCTTTTTTACATCAGCTGTAAGCCCATCAAGTGGACCTTCCTGATCTTTAGCCTGTAAAATGGCAATATCTTCTACCCCATCACCAGTTACATCATAGGCACCGAGTTTGGGTAAATACATGCCCTGGGTTGGCCTTTCGAGTAATTTACCTGCTTTCCATCTCAATAAATCACGAAATCTAAGCCCTTCACACGCCATTTCTACATTACGCTCTCTACGGATTTCCAAAAGAACTCCTTTGTTGCTTCCATTAACCAATGGATACATATTGGCTAAAACAGGATCAGGTGAGGTGTTGGCATCAGCCATATTCAGTGGAGCAACTCCGGCACGGTTCCGTAGAACATTGATGGTAATATCCACATCAGCCTGGTTAAGCAAACCCAGCTCGGCCTTTGCTTCTGCATTAATTAACAAAACCTCTGCATAACGCAAAATCGGAAGATCGGTAAACTCAGTATATACCTTTGTGGTGGGATCAATAGCGTAGTATTTAATTTGTGGGTAGCCGCCAAAGGTAGGTCTGGTTTTACTAGGAATACCGCCCAATGTGGTAGAAAAACCCGGGGGCATAATGGTTACTGCCATCCGTGGATCGCGGTTATTAAAAATTTCGGCGTAAGTTTTTTTATCCCAGTTAGGGCTTGAAGTAAATGGTGTACCATCTGTCATGAGGTATGTATCTACCAGGCTTTTATTTATGGCCCACTGCCAATCGAAAACATAATGCGTACTGTTTGCCCGGTTTAATGCCTTATCGTAATCATCATAATAGATCATTTCTTTATTGCTGCTTAAATCCTGACTGGTAAAAAGCTTTTGATAGTCTTCTCCTTTTTTGCCGGTGTTATATATGCTAAATCCTGCTCCCATTACCTCTTTACTTGCAGATTCTGCACGCTGGATAAAAGTATTGGCTGATGCCTGCAAACCAAGCTCATCATGATATTTGCGAAAAGTACCTTCGAAAAGACAGAACCTTGCCAGTACAGTTAATGCAGCCCACTTGGTAATCCGCGTATTGGTTCCTGTTGGGATGATGTTGGTTGCAGCATACTCAAGGTCGGCTTTTACCGAATCGGCCACCAGGGCACGCGGATCTTTTGCTTTGTACAACTGCGCCTGGTCATCTGGATTGAGTACGCTGGAATAATATGGAACATCGCCATACCTAACAATCATATTATAATAAAATATGGCCCTGTAAAAGCGGGCAATACCTACAAAATGTTTAATGGTTGCAGCATCTCCCTTTACCTGCTGTAAATTATTCAGCATGTAATTAATGGTACGCAGGTTCCCCAACTCCAGCCTCCAACATTGGTTGGACTGATTTTTCCCCTGATCATGTTATCAACTTCACTACCCCCTAAGTTTACAGATATGTTATCAGAAAAAAGATCGTTCGTACTCGGGCCGAACATGCTATAAAAACCATTGCTGTAGGTTTCGAGATCTGCTGTTGTTTTAAAAAACTGATTGGGTGTAATGGTGGTTTCAGGAATCCGGTCTAGAAAATCCTTTTTACAACCCGCCAAAATTCCTATTATCAATACAAATAGGAAAATATGAATGTAATATATAGTTTTCATCTGTTCAGTGTTAAAAATTAAAGTTTAAGCCAAATGAATAGGTCCGTTGAAATGGATAAATATTGCCATCAAGGCCTTCAGGATCAAGCTTTACTTTAAGGTTAGAATGTTCAAAAAGATTTTCGCCGCTCACATAAAAATGCACGTTCTCTAACTTTGCTTTTCTTAAAAAGCTTTTAGGCAAGGTATAACCTAAGGTGATGTTCTTTACGCGTAAATAGGAAGCATCCTGTAAAAAACGGGTATTCGGTATACCAAGTTCTTCTCCGGTATCTTCGGCGGCATAGGCTTTTATCCTAGGGAAGTAGGCATTTGGCCTTTCAGGACTCCAATGATCGAGGTTCTGCACCGTAACGTTGGTCCAGGGCTGCGCATATATGCCCCAGAAGTAAATGTTGCTTCCTGCGGCATACCAGTCTCTTTTGGCTACTCCCTGTACATATACCCTTAAATCGAAACCTTTCCATGCGCCTGATAAATCAAAGCTATAAGGCAACCGGCTCCTGCTATTCCCAATTTTATAATAATCACCGGGGTTATTTACCGTTTCATTTCCAAAATCCACTTTGCCATCACCATTGCGGTCTTTAAATTTCATATCGCCTACAAAATACTGGTAGCGCTGATCATCGGTTCCTACTGCAGTTTGGTTGGCATGATTTTTCAGTTCATCAGCATTCTGGAAAAAGCCTTCTGATTCCAATCCCCAGATTTCGCCAATTTCCATTCCTTCATAATAATCACTTAATAGTTTATTTGGATTATCAAAACGGGTAATGTATGATCTGCTATCGCTCAGGGCAAAAACAGCGTTATACGTAAACGGAGAACCACCAAGCATAAACTGATCTTTCCAACCTATTTTCAACTCCCAGCCTTTGGTTTTTAAATCGGCGGCATTTGCCGTTGGCGATCCTGTTCCGAATACTGCAGGAAGCGGTTTTCCGGGCACCAACATGTTTTTGGTGAAACGGGTATAACGGTCGAAACTCAGGTCTAATCGGTTTTTAAAGAAACTCATATCAACGCCAAGATTAATGGTTGATACTTTTTCCAGGTAAAGCTATCCGAAATTGCTGCTGGTGGATTTACATAATTCGGTTGAGAACCGCCTAAAATCTGGCTGGTTTTCCCACTGGTCATTTTTAAGAAATAATCATACTCATTTGCAGCGGCCTGGTTACCCAGCATACCATAAGATCCCCTAACTTTCAACATATCCACGGCCAAAAGTTCTTTTACAGGTTCAAAAAACTGCTCTCTTGAAATAACCCATCCTGCAGATGCAGAAGGAACGAATGTCCACCGTTTATTAGGCGCAAAGCGCGAAGATCCATCATAACGGCCATCAAGCTCTAATAGATAGCGCTCTTTATAATTATAATTAAGCCTATAGAAAAGCCCCTGAACTGCCCATTCTGCAACATTTTCTGTTATTGTTTGATCACCGGTGGCCAGATTGACTGAAGGCAGACCATTTGAAATCAGTTGCTTACGAGAAGCTAAAAATTTGGCATTTCTAAAATGTTCTTGATTATAACCTACCAATCCTGATATAAAATGATCCCCTATTTGCTTTTGTGCCTGGGTATAAAGATTGATAACATTGTATTTTACATTCCCATTCTGATCTGTTGCCGAGGTAGAAGTAGTTAAAGGTGGCGCAAGATTTGGTCCCGTTTTATACGGAACCGGAATTTCGTATGATTTATTTAAGCTATCTACCCTTCTAAAAGTTGCATCCCCTTTTAAGCTCCATATATTTTTAATTAGTGAAGCATCGAAAGAAAAGGTACTTTGAACGGTATTAGTGCTTATGTTTTTTCTTCCGCCCTCTTGTACGGCGCCAAGCAATGATGCCCCGGCCGAAGTCCATGAACCATCAGGGTTCCGCGGAATATCGGTTACATTGGTGCGGTTAATATTCCAGAAGTAATTGCCATCTATAAATGTTGGTGCCTCATAAAAGGTTGAGGTTAGCATGGTGTTATTTGAAATGGTAAGCCATTTGGTTACATTTAAATCTACCTTGCCCCTTAAGTTATAAATATTATTGTTTTCATTTGCATTTTTGATCATTCCTTTTTGCCTGTAATAATTTGCAGATAAGAAATAACTGATCTGATCGGCCTTTTTAGAAATATTTAAGCCCACATTATAAGTTGGAGCAGATTGTTCGTAAGCTTCTTTTAACCAATCAGTAGATCCGATGTAAAACCATTTATTAGGATCAGTTGGATCGGTAATTACATCCGGTCGTGAAGGATCAAGCGAACGCAACCTTGCGGCCTCAACCAATGCTGCACTGTAAGCTGGATTATATAAAGGAAAAGCTGTTTCATTTTTTACTTTTAAAACCTCGTAAGGATCGGTAACTAATTCGGGCAGTTTGCCTACGGTACGGTAAGCGGTATAACTGTTTACACTCACATTTAACTTATTGCTTTTGGCAGATTTGGTAACCATTAATACCACTCCAAAAGGTGCCCTGGCCCCATATATTGCCGAAGCAGCAGCATCTTTTAATACCGATACACTTTCGATATCTGCCGGGTTAAGGGTTAATAACTCTGATGCGCTAAAAGGCACGTTATCTACCAAAATTAACGGTGCTCCACTCCCATTGATGGAAGCAAAGCCCCTAACATTAAAATTTGGTGCAGTATTCGGCCGTCCGTTTGCTATGGAAATATTCAAATTGGGAATTAAACCTTGTAAACCCTGACCTAAATTTGCAATTGGTCTGTTTTCTAACTGCTTTGAACTGATGGCATCAACTGCTCCGGTTAAATTTGCCCTTTTCTGCGTGCCGTAACCCACTACCACCACATCCTCAAGATCGGCCATATCGGGCTGAAGGGTGATGCTGATTTGGCCACCTTTTGAAACTGGTACTTCCTGGGTTTTATAGCCTAAATAAGAAACCACCAAGGTTGCACCTTCATCCGCGATGCTAAATTTAAAATTTCCGTTCTCATCAGTTTTATGGTAGGTTTTTGTTCCTTTTATAAGGATAGAGGCATTTGGAAGGGTATTCCCTTTTTCATCCAGTACTTTTCCTGTAATTTCTATAGCGCGGAAAATATTAATTACTTTCTCCAGTAATGATAAGGGCCTTGATTTGATGATTATTGTTTTCTCATCGATGGCATAGGTAAGGTTTTTACCTTCGAAACATTTCCCCAACACTTCATCAAGAGAAGCGTTGTTAAATTTCGCGTCGATGGTTTTGCTGGTTTGGAGTTTATCGGCTTCCCAAAGTACATTATAACCGGTTTGTATTCTAATGGCTTTAAAAACCTGTTTTATAGTTATGTTTTTTTTGACCAAAGATAGGCTCTGGGCATTGCTTGTTGTAGCACTTACCTGAATCAGGCAGGTTACCATTAAAACTATTATTAGTTTCATTACTCGCAAAAATTTGGTCGCGCAGGATCGATACCTGCAAAAAATATTAGCAGAATTTGTATACATTTGTTCGTTTGTTTTGGTTTAAGGTATTCTATCTCAATAGTGTATTTAAACTGAGCCAAAGCATTCCCGGGTAATCCGGTTAGGGTCAGTAATGTTCGTAGCATTGCTGACTTTTTTTTGGACTGCAGTTTTTAAGTTTTTATTTTATCACCACAATCCTCCTTCCTTCAATTTTAAAGTGTACGGAACCTGTAAATTCTATCTTTTTAAGCACTTGTGATACATTTGCAAACCGCGAAACCGTTCCGCTGAATTCTTTTGATTTTAAACTGCTGTCATTAAATACCACCTCAACATCATACCATCTTGCTACCTGGTTCATAATACTTTGCAGGGTTTCATTATCGAACATAAAAAATCCTTCCTTCCAGGCAAGTACCTGTTCGGTATCAACTGTTGAAACTTGCAGGGCCGAAGCGTTCAAAACCGATTGCTCACCAGGTTTTATGGTTTTAGCGGCTAAACTTATTCCCTTTGCAGCGATAGGATGTACTGCTACTGAACCTTCTAATAAGGTTGTTTTGGTGTTCCCATCTTCCTGATAGCTATTGATGTTAAAATGGGTACCCAGCACTTCTACTTCCTGCATATTGGTTTTTACCACAAATGGCAATCTTTTACCATTAACTGTTCTTTTGGCCACTTCAAAATAGGCTTCCCCTGTAAGCGTTACTTCTCTTTTAGTTGCAGCAAACTGTGCCACATAGCGCAAAGATGAACCGGCATTTAACCAAACTTTGGTGCCATCGGGTAAATTAACCTGGTATTGCCCTCCTTTTGGCGTTTCAATGGTATTGAAGTTAGCCATGGTAGAATTTTTCTGACTGGATTTAGCATTTTCTGAAATGGTATAAAGCAATTGCCCGTTAGCAGTTTTCGAAATAACAACACCGGTTTGATCGGCAATTTTCCCGTTTTGAACATCATCTAAGGCAATGCGCTTACCATCAGCAAGTGTTAAAAATGCTTTATTTCCTCCGGGAGCAATGTCGTTACGCACAAAATCTGTTGTTTTTTGTACTGATGCATTTGTTTTATTAGCCAAATAATACACGCCCACACTTAGTGCAATAAAAACCGCTGCAGCTGCTGCCCATTTATATTGCGGCACCAATTTCCTGGTTTGATTGTTTTCCTGCTGTATGTTTTTCCAAATCGATTTCTTTAATTCATTGTAATCTGGTTCCGTTTGGAATGGTCCGGGATCTGCTGTTTCTTTTAAATACCAAGATTCTACAAGATCCATTTCTTCGGGGCTGCATTTGCCCTCCAGGTATTTATCAAGTAGTGCCTGAGCGCGTTTATACTCCATACTATATTTCCTCTTTTGGTAAGATGTATGGTTATGAACGCTTACTCCTACGATGGGAGTAGACGAAATGAAAAAAAAATTAAAAAATTAAAAAGAAAAGCGTTCCAAGCTTTAAACGAAGGATTTTTAAGGCATTTGCCATTTGTTTCTTCACTGTTTTATCTGAAATTTCCATTTGTGAGGCAATTTCACGATGAGAAAGATGCGATTTTCGGCTAAGTTCAAATACCGCCCTCATTTTGGGGGGCAATAGGGAAACTTCATGCTCAATCCGCCTGGCAAGTTCCCGATCACGTACCAGGTGGTCGGTAGTGTTGTTCTCATCATCCAAAAATTGAGTTAAAGAACTTAAATAGTTGGCCTTTACTTTTCCGCGTTGAAAAAGCTTGAGAATACTATTTCGGGTAGCAGCATATAGAAAACAGGAAAGGGAAATTTGTATATGTAAGGTTTCGGCCTTCGACCACAGCATCACGAAAACATCCTGTACCACATCTCTTGATTCTTCATCATTTTGAAGTATTTTACGCGAATACCTAAAAAGTATGGCCCAATAACGATCGTAAAGTATGGCATATGCACGATGATTCCCTTCTTTCAATAAAAGAAAAAGTTCTTCATCCGTATACAGATTATAATTTGCCATTACTCCGCATAAATTTAGCTACAAAAAAACCATTTACAGATTAAAGATACAATTCTTCTTATATTATCAATTTGTTAAGTTAAAATCGCTGATCAATTTATGACCAGTAACTTTACATGGAGCATACTTTAAAATAAGTTGATTTACAGCTCATTACCAACCAATACCATAATCTTCGCCATGATTACTCGATCCGCCTTGTAAGCTACCATGTTTCCAATCGAAATAAATTGCATTGATCGGGCCACTGGTGCGCTCAGAAAAACTGAGTTTATAACCCATTTTTTTCAATTCATCACGCACCGTTTCTTTGGTATTTGCGTTTAATAAAATTTGTCCGGGTTTTGGTTCCCTGTCGCTGGTTTTAGTGCCACCCAATGAAAGCCAAAGCTGGTTGGTGTTAAAGTTAGCTGCTTCTGTAGCTTTTTGCACCGACATGCCAAACTCTGCCATGTTTAAAAAAAACTGCAATAAATTCTGGTCTTGCGTATCTCCACCCTGAACTGCAGCAGAAACAAATGGCTTACCATCTTTCAAAAATAAAGATGGAGATAAAGTAACCCTTGGGCGTTTGCCGGGTGCAACTACGTTGAAAGGATTTAGAGTAGAATCAAGCACAAAACTTTGCAACCGCTGACTCATGCCCAGCCCTGTATTGCCCGCAATGCAAGCGGGTAGCCAGCCTCCACTTGGCGTAACCGATACTACCCAACCTTCTTTATCAGCAGCCTCAATAGAGGTCTGTACCTCTCCATAAGCGATCTTCATATATTTCTTTTGTAGAATTGTTGCCTAAATCGTGTTTAGGAGCAAAGTTCCTTTTGGTTGTATCCAGCTCGAAACCTCTATTTTTTAAGAGATTAAAGTAAGGATTTTTCTTTCCTTCATAAGGATAAGGATCGCCTGGACCAATGTGTTCATCGTTTTTATCCAACTGAATCAGCGATGCCCTTTGCTTTGCATAATCTTTACTTAGCAAACCTTTCATGGGTTCGGCAGGTGCCTGATTAGGGTCTCCATAATAAAAATCACGATCTGCGAAAGATAAATTCATGGCCTGGTAAACCGTATGAATATACTTTGAGCTATTGTAGCCCATTGCTTTTAAATCAAAATTCTCCAAAATATTCAGGGCTTGCAGTAAAACCGGGCCTTGCGTCCATTGTTTTAATTTATAAACCGCTATCCCTTTATAATTGGTGCTTAAGGCTTCTTCCTCAACAGGTTTCCATTTGGCCAGGTCATCCATAGTAATTAAACCACCTTGCTCTTTACTTCCACGAACAAATTCCTGTGCAATATCTCCTTTATAAAAACGATCATAAGCGGCCATCAATGCTTCCTCACGGGATTTACCTTTTTTTAATGCAGCCTTTTCAACTTCAACCATTTTAGTTAAAGTAGTAAGCAGGTCTTTCTGAATAAAAATTTCTCCGGCTTCCGGTGCTTCACGTTTCTCGCCGGAATGTGGTAAAAGCACTTTTTTGCTATAAGGCCATGTTTTAATCAGTTCTTTATCACGCTCGATGGCATTTGCTGCCTGCGCTTCAATAGCATAACCTGCAGCCATATGCATTGCCGGAGCCAAAACCTGCCCTAAACTCATACTTCCATATTTACTCAGCATAAAAATAAGGCCACCCGGCGTGCCTGGGGTAGTAGCAGCCAAAGGGCCATATTCTGGCGGAAAATTATAGCCTTTACTTTTAAAAAAGGCTACTGTAGCTCCGGTTGGTGCAACGCCCATTGCATTAATTGCGATAACTTTTTTCGTTTTTGGGTTATAAATCAGTGCCTGTGTTTCTCCTCCCCAACTTAAGGTATCCCACATGGTGCAGGTTGCAGCCAGCATGGCACAGGCAGCATCAACAGCATTTCCACCTTGTTGAAATATCATAGAACCAGCGGTTGCCGCCATGGGTTTACCCGTAATGGCCATCCAACTGTTTCCATAAAGCATTGGCTTTTGCGTTTGTTGGGCACATAGTGGAGCGATAAAGAGCGAGAAAACAAAAATTAAGGCAAAATTCTTCATAACCCTAAGATAAGTAAATTATAGAACTGAAAAGGCTAAATCTCCCCTATTATCCTGTTGAGGAAATTTAAGGCAGTTTTGCTACAAAATTTTTAGCGGAGCAAAAACATTCCGGTTTTTTGCTTGTTAACTGAAAAGAATGAGCTGGTTATAAATTTTAACTCACTATTTTTGAGTATTTTATATCAAATTAATTCTTTTCTCCACTTCGGGATATTATACCTCACAAACTAAGCCGTACCTTTGAAAAAAATTATTACAATGAACAATATTACGCCATACCCAGTTTTAGAATACGTTGTTAACGTCATCAAGAACGCCATTAGTGACATTAAAACCGAATATACTGCAGCAGATGCAGCCACCCTGAAGGACGGCAATGATACCATAGATTTAGTACAACGCTTTGATGAAACGGGAAAAACCGCAACAGTTTTTATAAAAGACCCAAAAGACATTATTTTTAGTGAAGATTTGTTCCCGGAATTAAAAGATTTGCAGAAAAGTGCGAAGGGAAAAGCAATTCCGGAGTTACAAAACGCCAAAGTAATTATTAACGACCTGAATATTGAAACACATTTGATTTTCCAGGGGGTAAAAGATTTTTTTGACGAATTAAGCAGCAGTTACGAATTTGGTAAAACTGTTGAAAAAGATGCCAATATCACCAAGAATACCTATAAATTCGGGAGCCACTTTTTTGGTTTAACGGTAATTAACGAAGCCGATACCATTGTGATTAAAACAGGTTTTCAGGCGTCTACTGATCCAGCGATCAAGAAAATAATTGAAAATGATGCACTTAAAGTTCAAAACGCAGCTATAAAGATGTTTAAGAGCGGCAAATAACGATTTAAAGGAGGATACGATATACCTTAAATAGCCTCGTCATCCTGAGGAGATATCGTCAATTGCGAGAAGGGTCTTTTTCGGCCAACGGAGCAATCTTACAACTATGATCTCATTAACATTAAAGATTGCTCCGTTTTTCCTCCCGCAATTGACGACTTAATTTATGACTTGATTTCTATAAGCTCAATATTACAAATACGCGGTTTAATTGTTGGCCATTTTTTCTTGCTCGGCCGTATACCTTGCACCAGTATCAGGATATTTTTTTAATAAATCATCAATAACAGCCAAATCAGCTGCATTCAGATTTACATCCACTGCACCAGCATTTTCTTTCAGGTATTTTGTTTTCTTGGTACCCGGAATAGGAATAATATGCTCACCCTGACTTAATACCCAGGCCAGCGCAATTTGGGCCGGTGTAACATTTTTCGAGGCAGCCAATTCTGCAAAACCCTCCGCCAGTTTCTTATTGTTTTCGGCGTATTTTTCCTGGTAGCGAGGTAGGGTTTTTCTAAAATCATTATCCTCAAGTGTACTTACATCGAGCGTATTGGTTACCAAGCCACGTGCTAACGGACTAAAAGGAACAAATGCTATACCCAGTTCTTTTGTTAAGGGAAGAATTTCGTTTTCTACCTCTCTTGTTAACAAAGAATATTCACTTTGAAGTGCGGCAATTGGATGTACTGCATGTGCTTTTCTGATTGAAGCAGCAGAGGCTTCGGAAAGGCCAAGGTACCTCACCTTCCCTTCTTTAACCAATTCGGCCATGGCGCCAACGGTTTCTTCAATGGGCATATTTGGGTCTACCCGATGGGCATAATATAAATCGATATGATCTGTACGTAAACGTTTTAAACTTTGTTCTACAGCTGTTTTAAGGTAAGCGGGTGATCCATCAAAAGCACTGGTTTTATCGTCATCCCATCTGAATCCGAATTTTGTTGCTATAAAAATTTTATTTCTGTTCGGTACCAAAACCTGCGATACCAGTTTTTCATTCTCTCCTTTGGCATAAATATCAGCAGTATCCCAAAAGTTAATACCCAGATCGATGGCCAAATTTAATGTCGCTATTGATTCCTGATCATCTGGTTCGCCATAAGCGTGGTTCATCCCCATCGTACCTAATCCAATAGCAGATAATTGTTCTTCGGTATTTCCTAATTTTCTATATTTCATATCCTTATTGATTAAAAGATTGATTTTTGAATTTACAACACAAATTTAGGCAGAAAAGGGAGTTGGTTAATTACCAAAATCAAACGAATTGTTATGCATTTCAAATATTCAATTGATCTGGCGGAGCTGATGCCTTTCAAATTTGATTTTCTCCTTATCATTTTCTACATTGAAGCGGAATTTAATCCTCCACGAATTAAGCGTTATGAAACGATACCTATTTATTCTCCTTTTTGCATTCTCTTTTTCTGTTCAGGCACAATCAAATGCCAACAATTACAAATACCTCATTGTGCCCGAAAAATTCAGTTTCCTTAAACAGGTTAATCAATATGGTTTAAATACAGAAACTAAAGCGATGCTCGAGGAGAAAGGCTTTACTGTTTATTTTGATAACGGAGATTTACCAACAGAAATTGCAACGGATAGATGTAAAGCTTTAACAGTAGAGCTACAGGAAAAAAATTCTATGTTTGTAACCAACCTTAGCCTGGTTTTTAAAGATTGTAAGGGAACTGTTGTATTAAAAAGCAAGGAAGGTAAAAGCCGGGAGAAAGAATATAACACCTCTTATAACGCCGCATTAAAAGATGCATTTGCTTCTTTAGGCGATTTCAGGTATGTTGCGGGCAGCACAGCTGAAGTTTCTACACCTACGCCTGCAGCAACAACGCCAGTGCCAGCGGCTAC
The DNA here is from genome assembly GCF_979252805.1 of Pedobacter sp. AC402. Taxonomy (NCBI): domain Bacteria; kingdom Pseudomonadati; phylum Bacteroidota; class Sphingobacteriia; order Sphingobacteriales; family Sphingobacteriaceae; genus Pedobacter; species Pedobacter sp. AC402. The sequence continues at coordinate 186,562 of NZ_CEEDAI010000008.1, forward strand.
AACTGCTCCGGCAACTTCTAACCAACCTGTTGCGGCCGAGGCAAAACAACCAGATGCTTTATTGTATGCCCAAGCCATTACCAATGGTTACCAACTGATTGATGCTGCACCAAAAATTGTTATGACTTTACTAAAAACTTCTGTTAACGATTTTTTTATCGCAAATAACGGAAGCCTTAACGGGGTGGTTATTAAAAAAAATGGAAACTGGTTTTTTGAGTATTACAAAAACAATTTGCTTGTTTCTGAACAGTTATCCATTAAATTTTAACAAAATAGATCGAAACATTGATTTTGTAAAGAATAACTGTAGCTTAATTGAGCCTTTTAGCTCAATGCTTTATGTTTTTCGCCCCAACTTTCGAGTTGCTTAATAACCGTTTTCAATTCATAACCTATTGGCGTTAATTCATACTCTACCCGGGGTGGTATTTCTGCGAATACGGTACGTTTAATAATTTTACTTTCTTCCAGTTTGCGAAGTTGCAGTGTAAGCATTCCGCTCGGTAATATTGGGCAGGTGTTTTTTCAATTCACTAAACCTGAGCTTTCCATTAATTAGCCACGAACAGATTACCAGTGCCCACTGGCCGCCAATAATATGGGCTGCATAAACCTCCGGACACTCATCGGCTAATGCCTGCTTATTGGCAAAATTGGTTGAAGTTTCCTTTATTTTAGTCATTACTTACATTTTTTATAGTACCCTACAATGGGTGGCTAATCTACAGAATTTACATTAGCTGCTTTATTTTTGTGGCTGATAAATTTGAAAATTGACAAAAATGAAGACACTTATAATTGCAATACACCCCGATATTAAAAACTCAGTAATAAATAAAAGATGGATTGAAGAACTGAATAAATTTCCGGATAAATACCATGTTCATCAACTACATGAAATATATCCTGACGAAAAAATTGATGTAGCTGCAGAGCAAAAACTGATTGAACAATATGATAAAATTGTATTCCAGTTTCCTTATTATTGGTTTAACTGTCCTGCGCTATTCAAAAAATGGCTCGATGAAGTATTAACGCATGGCTGGGCTTATGGCAGCAAAAGTGGTTACAAAGTTGCAGGTAAAAAAGTTGCCCTGGCTATCTCTTTGGGGGTTGATGAGGATGAACTTGGCCCATCAGGAATATATAAATATCCTCTTTCAGAACTTACCCGCCCTTTCGAACTTTCTTTTGAATACGTTAAAGCATCCTACCAACCTTTATTTGCCTATTATGGAATTGAATACAATTCTTCATCCGAAAGGATTGAAAATAGTGTAAAGCTGTATCTCGATTTTTTGGAGGCCTTATAATGTGGGCAGGGTTTTAAAATAATTAACGGGCGGTAAAAACCGCCCATTAAATTAAGCGATTTTCTGTTTCTAACGCTACGGCAACAGGCCAATCTACCGGAACTTCTGTTAAAGCATGCAGATAGTTGGTAATAATTTTATCACCGATTACCATATTTACATCTACCAAACTACCTTTAGTATAACCAGCAGCGTAAAAATTGTCCAATAGTTCGGTGGCTACATGTCCTTTATCCAAAACTATTCCTTTAACTAGTTTGGCAAGTGCATCAAGTTTAGCATCGAATGTTAGATTTACTTTTCTAATTTCAATAATCTGTTCATCACTAAACCCATTCATTTTGGCAAAAGCAGTGTGGGCACTTAAACAATATAAACATTCATTCAGCTGGCTTACAACAAGGTTAATAACCTCACGCTCTTTCGCTCGTAGCGAACTTTTACCATTCTGCAAGGTTAAGTAATTGGCCAATGCATGTTCTGAATGTGCAAAAACTGCATAAAGATTTGGCACAAAGCCAACCATACCTTCCAGGTTGGTAAAAATAGCCTGGTTTGCTGATGAAACGTCTTGTTTTACTGGGATTGTGAAATTTTCCATAATATTTTATTTTAAATAATTACTTGTTTCTTTATAAGGATAAAGGTCTTGAGTTTTTAGGCAGGAAAGAATGTACAAACTTCCCGAATGTTTGTAATTAATGGCTTGTTTTTCCAACACAGAAAAAACATTACGATATTGCAGCAAGTAAAACCATGTAAAATGAAATTCCAGTATCTGCAAGAGCTCACCCGGGGAGAATTCAGGCTAACTATAAATGAAAATCAACTCGACCGATTTTTTTTTCAGCGAGACAGGCAAGATAAATTTTTAACCATTGCCTGGAACAGGGGTGCTGCTCAACAGATTACCATTGATGGTGTAGGTTATGAATTTCCTCAACAAAGCATAATTCCATTGGTTGTTAGCCAGTCTTTCAGTTTTGAGAAACCCGAAAAGATTGTAGCCTGGCAGTTTAACCGGAATTTTTATTGTGTGGTTGATCATGACAGGGAAGTTAGCTGCGTTGGTTTTATTTTTTATGGTTCATCGGGCAATATGTTCATCAACCTGGATGAAACTCACCAGAAAAAAATCGACTCCCTGATCGAAGTATTTGCAGATGAATTTGGAACTGCTGATAACATTCAACTGGATATGCTGCAAATGTTATTAAAACGTTTGATTATTATTGTTACCAGGCTTGCAAAACAACAATTTATCCCCGCCAATACGGTAAGCGATGACAAACTTGATATCATCCGAAGTTATAATTTATTGGTAGAAAATCACTACCGTAAACAGCACACGGTGGCCTTTTATGCAGGCCAATTATACAGGTCTTCGAAAACATTATCCAACCTTTTCGCGCTTTATGGCCATCAATCGCCACTGGCAATCATTCGTGAGCGTTTACTGCTCGAAGCTAAAAGATTATTGATGTATACCGATAAATCAGCCAAAGAAATTGCTTATGAGTTGGGTTATGAGGATGCTGCATACTTTAGTGGTAACTTTAAAAAACAAACTGGATATTCACCCACTGACTTTAGAGCAGCAAAAACAGCACTAGTTGTTCAGGTTTAATTAATACGTAATTTTATAAGAAATAAGTTAATCCTTACGTTTTTTTGATCAATGCCACTGGATTATTTTACTAATTTTGATTTAGATAAATTCCTAAACTACCTGATCATCTTATGAAAATCAAAGCCTTATTCTACCTCTTTTTTCTTCCCATTTTTACCTTTGCTCAAAATGTGCACGAACCGGGTGACACCCCAAAAGAATGGTCGGAACCCTATACTCCTTTCCGTATTGTTGGCAATATTTATTATGTAGGCACTGCTGATCTGGCTTGTTACCTGATTACTACTCCAAAAGGAAACATCCTCATTAATACGGGTTTAAGTTCATCAGCAGAACAGATTAAGCGCAATGTAAACACTTTAGGTTTTAACTTTAATGATATTAAAATTTTGCTTACCACCCAGGCGCATTACGACCATATGGGTGCAATGGGAGAAATCAAAAAGCTTACGGGCGCAAAAATGATGGTTGACGAAAAGGATGCCGCGGTAATGAAAGACGGCGGCAGATCGGATTATGCACTTGGCGGTAAGGAAAGTAGTTACGCGCCTGTTTTTGCCGACCGTTTATTAAAGGATGGCGATCACATACGCTTTGGAAATACCGATATTACTATGCTCCACCATCCCGGGCATACAAAAGGATCGTGCAGTTTTAAATTAACAACAAGAGATGAAAAAAGCAGTTATGTAGTGTTAATAGCGAATATGCCAAGCATTGTTACCGATAAAAAGTTTTCTGAAATACCTGCATACCCTGAAATTGAAAAGGATTATGCCTATACTTTTAAATCGCTTAAAAACCAATCTTTTGATATTTGGCTGTCATCTCATGCGAGCCAGTTTAACCTGCACGATAAGCACAAACCGGGCAATGCCTATAATCCAGCCGCATTTATTGATCGTAAGGGATATGATACAGTATTGGCAGCGCTTGAGGCAGCTTACAATAAGAAAATCGGTAAACAATAGCATTAAAGTGATCTTTTTCCTGGCGCGGAATTAAGTTGACAAGCTTAAACGTTTTGACCAGCGAACGATTTTAAAAACGAAATAACTGCCGATTTCCAAAATTTTACCTCACCTTTGCTTGTGGCTTGAAATTTGTGCCTTTTAAGATTATGGAAAACACCAATAACCCAAAAAAGAAGATTTTAACACCTTCTGTTGTACACGATGATTTACCAGAGGTTAAAAAACCTGAGCACTTAAGAAGAGTAGCGCCAGATCACGACAATGGGTTACCTGAAAATCCGGAGAAGAAATTACCATCACGAAGAACTAAAAAGTGTAACGTCCAGTCATGACGAAATTAGACATGCTGATGATGATATCTGGAACGGAGAAGATGCTTAAATTACTTTTTTGAAGATACATTTTGGCAATTTATTGATGTTTTAAGCAGTTAAATATTTAAAAATATCGCTTTTTAGCCGTTAGTTATCATGTTTTTGCATGAATATCCAATTTTAATTGCTTCGTTTTTAAATACTTATTTAAAATAAGAAAAACAGCCTTCAAATAGTTTAAAATATATTTTTACATATTCAATAGAACTTCTATATTTGCAGCTCATTAAAAAATGGGCCTCGGTAGCTCAGCTGGATAGAGCGTCGGTTTTCTAAACCGAGGGTCAGGGGTTCGAGTCCCTTCCGGGGTACAATTAAAGGCTTCTAGTTTAAAAACTGGAAGCCTTTTTTTATTGAATTTATTTCCTATTTTCTGCTTCACTGCAATATTCTCTTATCCAAAAAATATCCCAAATAGCCCTATTATATGTCTCTTAATAACCCCAACTATCCGTGTCTTAAAACGTAAATTAGTATTTCTTATTAAATAACTTTAACATGAAGCCTAAAAAGATATGGTCGAATTTTACAGTAAGTGATCTAGACCGAACAACAAAGTTTTATACAACACTTGGATTTAAGCCAAACGGAAGAAATAACGACCTCACCAGCTTCTTAATGAGTCGAGGATAATTTTATCATGCATTTCTTTTTAAAAGAAGTATTAAAAGCAAATGTTGAGATTGATATTTCGGATGCCCATGTTGCTAACGAAATTGTATTTACCCTTTCAGCAGAGTGTAAGGCAGAAGTTGATCAGTGGGCGAAAGATGTTGTGCAGGCAGGTGGCAAAATTGTTTCAGAACCTAAAGCGTTTGGTGAAGGATATTATGGTTTCGTATTTTCAGACCCTGACGGTCATAAGTTTAATGTTTTTTATATGTAAAACTGAAAACGGGGATATGAGTGCAGTGAAGGTTCTTTCGACCCCGCTCAGGATGACACTTATAAAAGGAGAAATACTTACAGAAGATAATAGATTTTCCGTGATTTCAGTGTTTCCGTGGCAAATGCAATAAAAAACACAAACAGCTGTAGTTAACTCATGACTAAGATCCTGAAACAAGTTCAGGAAGACGCATGAGAGGAAAGTGGACGAATAACGATTCAGGAAGACTTATGAGATGAAAGTGGACGAATAACGATTCACGAAAACACATAAGGGCTCAGGATGTCACTAATAAAAGGGGAAATTCGTAGAAATAATAGATTTTCATTGTTTCCCTCGCAAACACAACCAAAATGCGCACATAAAACAAAGCTGTTTATCCGTGCGCATCTGTGTTTTAAAATTAAGGTCCTAAAGCAATTTCAGGAAGAAAAAAGAAGTTAATAATTTCCGGTTACCCCTATTTCCAGGCCCCTCAGCTCTGCTAAACCTCTTAACCTGCCAATTGCAGAATAACCCGGATTGGTTTCTTTTTGTAAATCATCCAGCATCTGGTGACCATGATCAGGGCGGAAAGGAATGGTTTTATCGCGTAAAGCATTTTCTTCTGTTAATGCTTTCATAATCTCATACATATTTACGTCGCCGCCTAAATGATCTGCCTCATAAAAACTGCCATCTTCATCTTTTTTAACATTACGCAGGTGGGCAAAATAAACACGTTCTTTAACTGCATTAAAGATTTCGAGTGCATTATTATCCATTCCGGCCCCTAATGATCCTGTGCAGAAACACACACCATTGAAAGGCTGATCTACCGATTTAATAATGTAGTTGAAATCATCCAAAGTGCTCGCAATTCTCGGTAAGCCTAAAATAGCATAAGGAGGATCATCCGGATGTATGGTCATTTTAATACCTTCTTCAGTACATACATCAGCAATTGAGGATAGGAAAAACTTCAAATTTTCTTTTAAGCCTTGTGTACCAATGGCTTTATATTCTTTAATGCTATTGCGTAAAGTTTCCAGTTCGATTTCTTTTTCGTTAGGAATTCCCATCAACACATTAATGCGAAGATCGATAAGGTCTTGCTCGCTTAAGGTTGCAAATTTATCTTTCGCTCTTTTTAAAATTGATTCCGAATAGTCAGCTTCAGCTTCTTCCCTTTTCAAAATATAAAGGTCAAATATTGCAAGGTCGATCCAGTTGAAATAAAGTGCTTTCGAACCATCGGTCATTTCCAGATCCAGCTGCGTGCGGGTCCAATCTAAAACCGGCATAAAGTTATAGCACACGGTTTTAATTCCACATGCCGATAAATTACGCAAAGAGGTTTTATAATTTTCTATATAATCGCCAGCATCAGCCCTACGGGTTTTAATGGCCTCGTGTACAGGCACACTTTCTACTACCGACCACGTTAAGCCGGCAGCTTCGATTATGGCTTTTCTTTCTTGAATATCGGCCAATGGCCACACTTCGCCATGAGCAATATGGTGTAAGGCACTTACAATTCCGGTAGCACCTGCTTGTTTTACATCTTGTAAGCTAACCGGATCATTCGGACCATACCAACGCCAGGTTTGTTCTAATTTCTTCATATAATGATTGTACTGATAATGGAATAAAAACAGATTAATAATTGCTAAACACCAGAAAATGCGGTAAATCCACCATCTACCTTGATATTTTCGCCATTTACAAACTTAGAGGCATCGCTCAGCAAATAAACCAAGGCACCAATCAACTCTTCAGGAGCCCCGAAACGTTTAAATGGTGTTTTATAAATAATGGCTTCTCCCCTCGCGGTTAAGCTGCCATCTGCATTGGTTAACAAAGCTCTGTTTTGGTTGGTGATAAAGAAACCGGGAACAATAGAATTGATTCTTATTTTATCCTGATAACGGTTAGCCAACTCCACAGCCATCCACTTGGTATAACTATCAATAGATGTTTTGGCCAGCGAATAACCCAATACGCGCGTAATGGCCTGATTGGCAGAAACAGAAGAAATATTAACTATACTACCTCCATTTTTTGCTATTTCTTTACCAAAAATCTGCGTTGGCAACATGGTACCAAACAAATTAAGATCAAATGCTTGTTTTAGGGCTGATATGTTAAGGTCGAAGATATCACTTCCGGGTTGAATTACCGCTTCGGCCACATTACCGCCTGCTGCATTAACCAAAGCATCTATACGGCCAAACTGGTTAATTATCGTCTCATTTGCATCGATTAAATTTTGCTCATTCAATACATCGGCAATAATATAAATGGCTTTACCACCTGCCTGCGTTACATCGGCAACCCTCTGTTTTGCAGCATCTTCATTTCTACCTATTACAACAATTGTAGCACCTGCGGCACACAATCCGTTAACAAAAGCCTCGCCTAAAACACCTGTAGCACCGGTTACTACTACAACCTTGTTTTTTAACGAAAACAGGCTTTCTATTTCTTTCATCATTTTGTTTGGTTCTTATTTTGGTTTATTCTACTACTAATGTGGTTATTGAATGCGGTAAACTGGTTGTTGTTGCCGCCTCACCTTTAATCCATAAACTGTATTTCAATTTATCGTCTGATTGATTCATCACCACTACCACAAGTTTTCCATCGGTATTTAAAAAGGCAGTAGATTGCAGTTTATCGCGACTTGATGCTGATCCTATCCTTTTAGCTCCGGGACGGATAAATTTAGAAAAATGACCCATGTAATAATAAGCATTGGTGTAAATCAATTTATCATTTTTAGTATCTGCATGCACAGGAGCGAAACAGAAATTACCTACATGGTTTGGCCCGCCTTTTTCATCTAAAAGTATGTTCCAATCTGTCCAGGCAGCTGTTCCGGCATTAAAATCGTTAATCATCGAATTGCCATAACGCTCACCTAAAGTCCAGTCGTCTAATTTATTCACATCGTATTTTTCCTTACATCCTTCAGTAAAGATTAATGCTTTATCGGGATAGGCTTCATGTGTTTGTTTTACATTGCCAAATTGCATTCCGCTACCTGTCCATGTTTCATACCAATGGAAACCAATTCCCCAAACGTATTTGGCTGCATCTTTATCATTTAAAATGGTGCTTGCCCTTTGGAAAATCTGATCGCGGTTATGATCCCATGCGATTAGTTTTTTAGAGGCTAAACCTGATTTCTGTAAAGTTGGACCTAAAAAGTTTTTGATAAAATCGCGTTCTTCTTCAGCTGTAAACACACAAGATTCCCATTTCTGTTTCGCCATCGGTTCATTTTGAACTGTTAAGCCCCAAATCGGCATGCCCATTGCCTCGTAGGTTTTAATAAATTTTACATAATGATTGGCCCAACTTTGGCGATAGGCAGGTAACAAATGCCCACCCTGAACTAAACTATTGTTATCTTTCATCCAGGCTGGTGGCGACCAAGGGCTAACAAATAAAGGTAATTTGCCTCCCGCAGCAGCAATGGCCTGTTTAATCAATGGAATTTTAAATTCCTGATCGTGTGCTACACTAAACGTTTTAAGGTCTTTGTCATTATCCTGAACATAGGTATAACTACCGCTTGAAAAATCGCAGCTGGCAATATTGGTACGTGCCAAAGTATAGCCGATACCCTTAACAGGGCTATAATATGCGGTTAGCAGTTCTTGTTGATTTTTTTTGGAAAGTTTAGCAAATGTTTCGGCAGAAGCATCGGTTAAAGCACCGCCAATGCCCACCAAAGTTTGGTATTTAATGGTAGGATCGACAAAAATACAAGGCTCTGTTTCAAAAGGTTGCTTATTTTCGGTAAAACTTAAGGTTTCAGTTTTACTGATTCGGTATTCAGATTTTTCTGCCGTGGTATAAACTGAAACTTTTTTATTGCCAACGGCATAAGTTTGAACAGGTTTTACTGTTTTTTTGTTTTGGGCAACGGCGGTAAATGCGGTTGCCAAAATCAATAGGATACTCAGATTTTGCTTCATTATTATATATTTATTTAAACCAGCGCCTTACAAATGGCGTTATTTTTATTTACAGGTCCAATTTCCGAATAAATCGTGCATTTTCGCCATACAATCTTAAATATTACAGCCCATTATGCCTGTTTTAAAGCCTTAATGATATAACCTTTTATCAATAAGGAAAATACATCAATCATTTTTTTATCATTTTAATTTATTACTTCTTAGCAAAGCCTCCAAATAGTAATAATCAGCATAGTTAATAGGCACATCAACTTCCGATTTTGCAGGGCGATGCCCGGTACTGTGTTCTAAAATAAAACCATAATTATCGCCTATTTTACTGGTATACTTTGTACTTAATGAATTTAAAATTTTATCAGCAGCTGCCTTGTACTTTTTACCGTTTGTACTATATTTTGCCAATTCGTAAAGTGCAGATGCTGTAATTGCAGCTGCAGAAGCATCGCGGGATACATCAGGTATTTTTGGGTCGTTATAATCCCAATACGGAATACCATCTGCCGGTGTAATTTTACTGTTCAAAATAAAACCTGCAACCCCGTCGGCCTGGGATAAATAGGTTTTGTTTTTAGTTTCGCGATAACACATGGTGTAGCCGTATAGTGCCCAGGCCTGGCCACGTGCCCATGCCGATTCATTGGCATAACCCTGTGCAGTTAATTTTTGACGCACATTACCAGTAAGTGTATCATAATCAATTACATGATAAGAACTGAAATCGGGTCTGAAATGATTCTTCATTGTGGTATTGGCATGGGTGACCGCAATTTTATAAAAAGACGAATCGCCTGTTAATTTGGTGGTTTCGAACAGTAATTCCAAATTCATCATGTTATCAATAATAACCGGATATTTCCATTTATCACCATTATGATCCCATGATTTTAAAACACCAGCTTTTGCATTAAAACGTGTAGACAGTGATTTAGCTGCCTGAATAATCACTGCTTTATAAGCAGGATCGTTCGTTAAGCGGTATCCGTTGCCAAATGGACAATAAATCATGAAACCCAAATCATGCGTTCCGGTGTTAAACTGTTCTTTTTTAATGTCTTCAGTATATTTTTTGGCCAAGTTGAGCCATTTTTTATCATTGGTGTACTGGTAGAAATACCAAAGTTCTGCCGGAAAAAATCCACTTGTCCAATCTCTGGAAACAACCATTTTAAACTGGCCGTTTTCTACCGTTCGTGGTGATACTAAATTGGGCTTTACTTTTCTGGCCGAATCTACATTCTTAATCAGTACATCGGTTTGTTTGGCTGCCGAGGCAAATGCTGTTTTAACATTTACTTTTTGTGCCTTTACAACACTGAAAGACAATAGACTTAGTGCCGTGATTGTTAGTTTTAAGTTCATATTATAACCAGATTATTGGGTTACGGATAGGTAAATTTCTAATTACTTCTTCTACTTGTGGTTTATGGTCTAATTTAGCCCAGGTTTGGTACCAGTTTTCCTGATGGTAAGCTACAGCACCAAACAATAAGAAAGGTTGCGCCACCGGCCAGTTCTCCCAATACATTACATCGGGTTTTAAAGTCCATTTATTTTTATCGGCAATAAACGGATACAAATAAGTTAATCCTTTTTTAATGGATTTTCCATCTGCCGTTTCAAAATTCCAGAGGTTATTTTTTGGTGTCGATAAAATCTGGCAAAGCATTGTCATCGCATCCAAATTAAAAATCGAATAACCATAAGGTTTGGTTCTGGCCATTTCTAACGGGAAACTACCATCTGTACCCATTTGGTTGGGCAAAAGGACGGTTTTATAACTGTTGCGTAAAGAATCAAGCATATTTTCATCGCCACATAACCTGGCAAATGATGCCACCTGCATGGCCCAACATGTTGCATGATTGTTTTTAACTGTTTTTTCCTGAATACCCGGTTTGCTGGTATTGAGCCATAAAGTATACTCTGCAAACCATTTTTTAACGCCCTTTGCTGTGTTTGGATCGAAAGCTTTGGCTTTCTGCATAATTAATGCACCTTGCGCCACTTCCATTAAATGAATGGTATCGATTATACCATAATTACGGCCTGTAAACTTACCTTTTACAGCTTGTGCGAAAAGTAAATTTGGATTCATCAGTGTTTCGGCATTGATAAACCAGGCCTGAAAATGTACAACAGCTGCTTTTACGTATTTTTCATCTCCTGTGATTTTATAAGCCGATGCCAGTGCACCAATTATTTTACTAAAACGCACCATTGCTTTGCGATGCGCTAAAAAATTATCAGGATTTGTTAAGCCATCTCTATTGATGTATGGCCCATCAGGGTTTTGAGGATCGGGCCAAAAATAATCAGCTTCCGAGAAGAAATCGTGTTTTCCGCCTGCGCTTCTTGGCGAAGAGGAAGCAGTAACGGTAACCGGTTTTTGCTGCATCGCCCAGGCTGCCTCAGTTAGAATCTGTTTTTTAAGCAACGCTTCGGCCTGGTTCTTAAAATCTCCCTCTTTTGGATTGTCATGGGGAACTGCCAACATTGTTCCCGTAAAAAAGAACAGTGCAAGCATTACAAATGTGATTAATTTTTTCATTGGTTAGAAATTTGTTAGCGGTTATAATGTAGTAAAAACTGTTTTCAAACCTTCGCTACTTACAGATACGGCACTTTGCCCTTTATTTAATTTAACTTTAATTATGGCCCTTCCGTTGTAAGCCTGTACCTTTCTTGATCCTGAAGAAGTACCTTGATTATCAATTAATTTACCATCACCAGTTAAACCAAAAGTTATCCAGTTGATTGCATCTAAACAAAGTATTCCCTTATCATCAAAGAGTTTAACTTCGACAGTAGCTATATCATCCTGCTGATCGATTTTCCTGAGTTCCATTTTTGCGGGCTTGGTCCACTTTTCAGTCTGATAAGTAAACTTAATCTCATCAGTTACGGTTTCTTTTCCATTCTTAGCAATTACTTTAACTGTATTTTCGCCTTTTGCAAAAGGGAGGTTCCAGCGTAAGCCTGCCGCAGGATAATCCTGACTGTTGCGTTTTTTACTTCCAAAACTTTTTCCATTTAAAAAGATTTCAGCCTCGGTGCAATTGGAATATACTTTAACCATCTTTTCTTCGCCTTCATCGCCCCAACGGGTTGGCCAGGTATGGCCGTAAATGTGTACCATTGGTTTTTCTGTCCAATAAGATTGAAAAACGTAATAGGCTTCCTTTTTTGTAAAATCTCTTTCTACCACGCCTTTCTGGTTCATATAAGGCACAGGATTATCTGGACGGACAGGTGTAGAAAAATCTTTAAAAGGCCAGTAAGCTGTACCGCTTAACCAGGGCATGGTTTCCTGTTCTTTTAAATGCCAATCGATTAAATTGGTTATATAAGATTCGCTCCAGTCGCCATCTTTGGATATTCTGGCTGCACCGCCATACAATGAGGCATCTCCTGCCCTTTCATCGGCACTGCCGCCTGTTTTAATTTTACTTAGCGCTTTATCCGGATTTTCTGAGTGGCGTAACGCATGGCTATCTCCTCCCCACTCTACATGTAAAAAACGTTTAACCTTGGCAAACTCATCTTCTGATGCTTTCTTATAATCGGTATAAGCACCTCGGTACCAGCCAGCCCAAATGGAAGGCGAATACACATCTACAATATCGCTGCAAAAATCGCATCTGCGAATGGCGGTATAGCGCGATTTATCGAGTTTGTGCGAAAGATCGTTGACTTCTTTCATAAAAGCCCTGATTTTCTCCTTATCAAATTCAGGGAAATCGCCCGGCCAATCGTTTTCGTTGCCCATGCCCCAAATAATGATGGCCGGATGGTTATAATGCTGCTCAACCATATTGGTAAGCATTCTTTTGGCCTGCTGTTTATAAATATCGCCACCTAAACCGCCACGGCACCAGGGAATTTCTTCCCAAACCATAATGCCTAAACTATCGCAAAGGTTTAAAACAATACGCGATTGCTGATAATGCCCGAGGCGGATAAAGTTGACACCCATATCTTTCATCATTTGCATTTCCTGGCGGATCATGCCCTCCGTCATGGCTGCTGCCACACCCGCATGGTCTTCGTGGCGGTGGGTACCACGCAATAGCAAACGTTTTCCGTTAAGGTTAAAGGGGCCTTTTTCTACAAATTCGATATGGCGAAAACCAACTTTTTCTTCTCCTTTATAATTCCCTGTAGAGGAAATAACTTCGTATTGCAAACGGTATTGCACAGGTTTTTCGGTAGACCATAACTGAGGCTTTTTAAGCTCCAGCGACCATAAATCGATATCAGCACTTAAATTAGTAAGCTTTTTATCTGTTTTACTTACAGTTTTACCCTGAGGATCAACTAATTTCAATAGAACGGTTGCCTCGTTAAGTGCTTTTGGGTTATATAAACGGGTTTTAACAGTTAATTTACCTAATTTACCCTGAGCATCTACTTCAGCTTTGGCAAACATTTTATCAACAGATAGTTGTGGTGCATATACTAAATTCAGGTAACGGTAAATGCCGCCATATACATTAAAATCGGATAGATTGGAAGGAATCATTTCCAGATCTCTAGAATTATCCGTCCGTACTGAAACCGGAACCTTGCCTTTGAACTGTTTCTGGTAAATAGCCGTTTTTTCGAAAGCAGCAACTGCATCCGTAATATCTGCTGTCCATTCATCATAGCCTCCCACATGTGTAGCTACTTTGGTGGTATATACATAAACTTCTGTTTTTTGTCCCGCACCTTCGAAATGTAAAATTGTTCTTCCGTTCTGGTAAGGGTTTTCTATTTTAAGCTGCGTGCGGTACCAAGCGGGGCCCTGATAATAATTAACATCAGGATCTACAGCATCTTCTGCATTAAAGCAGTGCGGCAAAGTTACCTTCTGCCATAGTGGAACCGCCTCAGGATTGCCAACGCCAACGGGACGTACGGCTTCCCATATACCGCCCAAATCTTGCTTTAAAAATTCCCAGTTATTATTTAAACGTGTAGACTGCTGTGCAAACAATAACTCACTGTTAAACAATACAATAAACAAGAGTATATACCTAATTAACTTTAACATTTATTTTTAAATTAAACTTTTAAACGTAATTTTTTCTTTTCCAAAAAATACACAATCCTAATTACCAAAAGTGCTATAACCAAAGAACGGATGATGCCACCTATACCTGAACTTAGAAAATGTGGAAAATGAAAATGAACTAAACTAAAAGTAGCATACAACAAATATGGAATGAGGTAACAGGTTAATGTACTGGTACCTGCTGGTTTAATTAACTTAAACCAATCGTTTTTATGTTTTACATCTATTAAATAAATAAGCAGTTGGAACACAAGGATGGTAATGCCCATGCACACAAATACCCAAGCAGGTGTAGCGTAAATTTTAGAAATCCCCCCTGCGTAAGGCCTGATGAACATGCCAAAAGCGAATGACAATAAGCCATAAAAACTGATCAAGATCCAAAAATCCAGGTACTGTTTACTGCCAATGAGCTTTTTATATATGGAAGTAATTAATACACCGCCCAACATTAACACGATTGAAGAAGCATCACTGATGATCCATAAGTGGTGGTTAAATAAAGCCAGGTGGGTAGTAATGTTAATGCCCGCAAAGGCAACAAAAGCCAACATGAGCAATAACAAATTACCTTTTAAAAAAAGGTACACAAAAGCAGAAACCAGATAAGCCCAGCCAATAATACCTAAAATGCCCCACCAATGTGGCTTTAAGCCCTCAGGATGACTTATTGAACCACCTTTGTATAGTAATGCCAATACAGCAAGTAATAAAATGCCAAGCCCAATAAGGCCATACTTTTTATTTTTTGATAAATTTTCAGGGTAATCCAACCATATCAGAAAGAAAGCAATTGTGATGGCAATTGTATAAACCGGGTAAGGCAAAATTGCCGAATGGTGATTGTAATTTTCTAAATTAACATGAAAAAAGCCCATTACAATTAAAGCGAGTGCCCTTAAAGCAATATAGCCTGAAATAGAAAATAAGCTTTCGCCTTTAACAATTCTACTTTGAATGGCAAATGGAAGGGAAAGGCCTACAATAAAGAGGAAAGCCGGGAAAATTAAATCTGAAAAACCCAATCCATCCACATCGGCAGGTGCATGTTCTATCCATTGCGGAATGTTGGAAACGCCGGCAACATCGTTAACAAAGATCATTAAGAACATGGTAAGTGCTCTTAAAACATCAATCGATAAAATGCGCAGTGGAAGCTGGTTCATGGTTTTACAGATTAATAGATTTTTCTTAATTGTAATGCATTTAAAACCGGTTTACCTTTTATCGCGTTAAAATCAATTGAAATTCCTTTTCCATTCTGTACGGTTACCCTGGTGGTTTTTTTAACCGCTGTGGTATAGCCAAAATCTGTAGCGAGGTTTAATCCGGGTAAAAAGGATACACCATTAATGGAAACATCGAAAATGCGTTGCTCTTCCACTTCTTTTTTATGGTTATTATCTAAATTATAAGCCAATGCTTCTTTTGTTTCGCCACCAACCAACTCTGCAAAGTGCAAGGCCAATTCATATTCGCCATCAGGCACATCAAATTTAAATTGCTTAATACCTACCTGTTGGGTTTGGTAAACCGGATCATTATCAGTACCTAAAATGTTTTTGTCGCTGCCATAAGTAATGCGGTTGTTGGTTCCTTTGTAAGGATCGCCACCTATCCATCCCCATGCGCCTATTTTGTAAGGTTGATCGGGCATCCAGAGCTGGTGTTCTTCTTCGTCGATATAAAAACGTTTTGAACCTAATAGGATATTGATGTTTTTAAAAGGAATATTGCTATCATTAAATTTAAAAGGTTGTAATTGAAAATCAACATCGGCCTGATCGTTCTGATCACCAGATATTACGCGTATTTGGTTGTTTCCATCAATAAATGGTACTTTCCATTCGATAATGTGATCTACAGCATCTTTTACACCTAAACTTTTACCATTTAGAAAAAGTTCTGCCGATTTGAGGTTGGTGGCCACCTGAACTGGCTGTGTACTGCTTAATGTGGCAGAATCGGCCGTTCCTCCTCTTTCTTTCCACTGTGCTGAAGTAATTTTAATAAAGGGCTTTTGCAATAAATAAGCCTGATAAAGGAAATAAGTATCTTTTGGATCGCGACCGATGGTTAACAAACCTTTGTTATTGATGTGCGGCATGGTTTCTTCGCGAGTTTCGGAGTTGAAATCGGCCAAATTCCAGGCTTCGCCTCCGGCTACAAATGGCCTGCTTAACATAGCATTTAGGTAAACCTGGTTAAATTTAACGCCATATTCTACGCTTTTATCAAAACGGATTGGTGAAAATGATCGAATCCTAGGATCAGCATCTGCTCCGTATTCGGTAACCATAAAAGGGGTATTTGGCAATTCTTTGTGGTGACGGTCTAAAAATTTAGCAAAATCTTCGGGTACGCCAGAATACCATCCGGAGTATAAATTCCAGCCCACAATCATCGGTATTTTAGTTAAACCCACCTTGTTGTAAATATCCCAGGCACCGTGGTTAACCAAAAGGGTATAACGTGATGGGTCTTCTTTGCGGGTTAAACTATCTAATTTTTGGGCCAGTTGGCGTACATGATCAAAATAAATTTGCTGACGGGGTTTATCGTTCGAAAACTTTAGGCGAAGTAAGATTTCGTTCATATATGCCCAGATGATGATACTTGGGTGATTGAAATTCTGTTTGATCATTTCAGTTTGCATGTTCAAACAGTTTGCGGTAAAAGCCTCGGTTTCGGTAATGGTATTAACTACCGGAATTTCTACCGAAGCCAAAATGCCCAAACGGTCGCAGGCTTCTAAAATTTGTGGGTCTTGAGGATAATGTGCAACCCTTAAAAAGTTACCACCCATGGCTTTAAGCAACTCAATATCTTTAATCTGCAACGCATCTGGTGTAGCATTGCCCCTATTTTCGTAATCCTGATGCCTACTAGCACCAATAATTTTCATTGGTTTATCGTTTAACAAAAATCCTTTATCGGCATCGAACTTAAACCAGCGGAAACCTAAAGGATTAGAAACCTGATCGATTACCGACTTAGTTTTAACATCGATAATCTTGGTCACCACGCGGTATAAATAGGGATTTTGCGGCGACCATAATTGAGGCTGGTTTATGGATTTAATATCCTGAACCACAACTATACTAGCCCCTTTATTAATATTTTGAGCAGTGTTTTTATTGGCTACCGCATTGCCTTTTGCATCGAAAATGGTGGTAACAACTTGTATCTTTTTATCTGTAGAAGATGCGTTATCAATCAAACTTTTAACTTGTACACTTGCCGCTGAAGCAGAAACCTGCGGCGTGGTGATAAATACTCCCGAACTTCCGTTTTCTTTTTGCGAAAAATGAATTTGATTCGCAATTAACAGACTTACGTTGCGGTACATCCCACCAAAAAACGTAAAATCGGCCGTAAGCGGTGGAATATCTTCATTAAAACGGTTATTTGCCCTTACTTCTATAACATCGTTTTTATAATTTAAAAATGAAGATATGGGCACAGTAAAATGGGTATAACTGCCAATATGTTTTCCGGCTGTTTTACCATTGATTAATACTTCAGCCTCTTGTGCTACGCCATTAAATATCAAGTAGATATCCTTTCCTTTCGCACTTTCATCAAGCTTTAATTTACGTTTGTAAATACCTAAACCCCGGTAATAGCCAGGCACATCATCCAAAACATCTTTATCATTCCAGGTATGTGGAATATTTACTTTTTCAACAGGTCCGTTTTCTTTATTAAATTCCCATTGATCGTTTAAGCTAATGGTTTTGCGGCCAGCATCCTGGGCAAAGCTGTTTAAGGCTATAGTTGCTGCTATTAGTAGTAATAATAGTGATTTCGATCTTAGGGATGATTTCTTCATGTTATATTTTTGCACTTTATTTTTTGCCACGGAAACACGGAAGGATCGGAATTTTTGTTTTGAATTCCTTCCTCGCCGTTGCCATGAACCGTTTAATTTTTTCACCAAGAAGGCACTAAGCACACAAAGTAGCCTTGCGATATAATTCCGTGTTTCTATGTCTCCCTGGCCAATCTAATTCAATAGCGTAAAATCCTTTTCCAGTTTAATATTATTCGAAGCAGTTCCGATCATTAATTTGAAATCGCCAGCCTCAGCACCCCATTTGAGCTGTTGGTTATAAAAGGAAAGTTTTTCTTTATTAATAGTGAATGTGATGGTTTTACTTTCTCCTGCCTTTAACATCACCTTTTGAAAATCTTTCAATTCCTTAACAGGGCGAACAATAGAAGCAAA
Organism: Pedobacter sp. AC402; assembly: GCF_979252805.1. Taxonomy (NCBI): domain Bacteria; kingdom Pseudomonadati; phylum Bacteroidota; class Sphingobacteriia; order Sphingobacteriales; family Sphingobacteriaceae; genus Pedobacter; species Pedobacter sp. AC402. The sequence continues at coordinate 204,991 of NZ_CEEDAI010000008.1, forward strand.
CTTATCTTGTAAGTAAAACTGAACCACTTCTTCACCTGCATATTTGCCTGTATTTTTTCAAAGTAAAACTTACACTTATTTGATCATCCAGTTTCATTTGTGTTTTACTTACAGCCAAATTGCTATAATCGAAATTAGTATAACTTAAACCGTACCCAAAAGCGAATTTAGGGCTGTTCGGCATATCCAGATAAGCAGAACGGTACCGGGTATCTTTATCATTTTTAGCCGGACGGCCAGTGCTTAAATAATTGTAATACAAAGGAATCTGTCCTTCATCGCGTGGGAATGTCATAGGTAATTTACCTGCCGGATTATAATCTCCATAAAGTACATTGGCCATGGCATTACCGGCTTCACTCCCTAACCACCAGGTATACATTATAGCCGGAACGTTGTCGGCTGTCCAGTTGAAAATTAGCGGCCGGCCGGCCATTACCAATACCACAACAGGTTTGCCTGTAGCTTGTATGGCCTTAATTAAATCTTCCTGTACACCAGGCATGTGGATATTGGCTTTACTTTTTGCTTCACCACTCATATCCAACGTTTCACCAACAGCCATAATTACTACATCAGCCTGTTTGGCTACTGCTACAGCCTCAGCAAAACCAGTTTTAGAAGAGTCGGCCACTTCACAGCCTTTGGCATATAATAATTCGGTTTGGTTGCCGACTTTGTTTTTTAGTCCTTGGTATAACGATACCAGGTTATCTTTCTCCCATGCAATAGACCAAAAACCTTGCATATCCTTTTCAGATTTTCCTAGAGGACCAATTACAGCAATCTTTTTTAAGTTTTTGGACAAGGGAAGTATTTGATTTTCATTTTTTAACAGCACAATGCTTTTTTCGGCCATTTTAAGCGATGCTGCTCTGTTTTCAGCAGAATTTAATTCCTTTTCCTCACGGTTTTCATTACTGAAACGGTATGGATCATCAAACAAGCCCAGTTCGAATTTCTTGCGTAAAACTCTTCTCACGGCATCATCAACCAGAGCAAGCGGCACTTTTTTATCGGCAACCAGTTTAGCCAGACCAGGCAGGTAACTCCTGCTTTCCATGTCCATATCGCTTCCTGCTTTGATAGCCAGCTCGGCTGCCTGTTCTTTATCTTTAGCATAACCATGGGCAATCATCTCCCCGATAGATCCCCAATCGCTTACTACAAAACCCTGGTATTTCCACTGTCCTTTTAAAATATCGCGTTGTAAATAACTGTTTCCAGTAGCGGGAATGCCATTAAGGGTGTTAAACGAATTCATAAAAGTTGCAGCACCTGCATCAACCGCAGCTTTAAATGGCGGCAGGTAGGTTTCCCAAAGCGTATGTTCGCTCATATCAACTGCGTTATAATCTCTACCGGCTATTGCAGCACCGTAGGCTGCAAAATGTTTTGCACAAGCCATAACTGCATCAAGGTTGCCTAAACCTTTACCCTGAAAACCTTTTACACGGGCAAATGCAATTTTAGTACCCAGGTAAGTATCTTCTCCTGCACCTTCCATTACCCTGCCCCAACGTGGATCGCGGGCAATATCAACCATGGGCGCAAATGTCCAGTGTACACCCGAAGCCGCGGTTTCTCTGGCTGCTACTCTTGCAGCGTTTTCCATTTCGGCCAAATCCCAGCTTGCGGCTTCTGCCAAAGGAATTGGGAAGGTAACGCGGTAACCGTGAATAACATCCAAACCAAAAATCAACGGAATTTTCATTCTCGATTGCATGGCCACTTCCTGCACGGCTCTGGTTTCTTTTGCCCCACGTACATTTAGCATGGATCCCAATTTACCATCGCGGATATCTTTTAATTTATTCGGATTATTGGTAATTGGTCCTGTTGCATCCCTGTCGCCTGTATATTGATTTAACTGACCGATTTTCTCCTCGAGGGTCATCAGTTTCAAAACGGAATCAATTTTCTTTTCGATTTTTTTATCCTGCGCAGAAGCAGAAAGTGAAATCCCTAAAATTAAGGCTAATGGTAAGTATCTTCTCATAATTGATGTTTGCTATTTAACGCCATCTAAAATTGCTTGATAGGCCGGTTTTCGCTGATATTGTGCATCAAATGGCAAAGGCCAATCGGCTCGGTTATAATTTGCAGGAATCCAACTGTCTGCATCGGTAACATTCCACTGGGTAATGCCAAATTGCTGACTTTTTGGTATGGCATTATAGGCCTGAACAATGGTTTTGTATTTTGCAGCCTGCTGTTCGCCCAAAGCAGTAGTGTAAATAATGGATGGTACGTTATCGGGATTTAAGGAAATATCTATTTCTGAAATGTGTATTTTTAAACCTGTGGCAGCAGCAGTACTGATGGCAGCTGTTAAATTTGCATCGCTTTGTGTTACGCGGGTATGCATCTGGATGCCGATACCATCAATAGGAATACCTTTATTTTTTAAACTGGTAACCAGGTTTAGTATTGCAGTGCGTTTTGTGGTGCCAAATTCATGACCATAATCATTGTAAAAAAGTAACGCATTTGGATCGGCTTCGTGTGCGTATTGAAATGCCCTGCCAATATAATCAATGCCTAACTTTTGCACCCAAATGCTGTTGCGGATCGTACCATCTTCGTTAACGGCTTCGTTTACTACATCCCATGAAACAACTTTGCCTTTAAAATGGCCTACAACGGTTTGAATATGGGTTTTTAAAAGGTTTTCCCAATCGGCGGTAGTCCCCTGGAAATTATTTACCCAATCTGGTAATGATTTGTACCAGTTTAAGGTATGGCCATGTATTCTTTTTCCATTGGCTACGGCAAAATCAACCAGGTAATCGGCATCGCTCCAGGTGTATGTATCTTTTGCAGGATGTACGGATGCAAATTTCATGGCATTTTCTGCCGTAACACTATTAAATTCTTTAATAACCAGATTACGGTAGTTCGTATTGCTTTTTAATAAACTTACATTAACGGCTGCCCCCATGGGGAAAGGCATGTTTGCCTGCAAAGTAATTTCTGCTATTTTTGGTGCTGCTATTGCCATTCCAGGATCGATACTGGTACTCTTGTATTTTGCACAAGAAAGGGTTAAAAGCGACACCGAAAGCATTATTTTCGAAGCGAAACTAATTCTCTGTAATCTTTTCATAATCTATTTGTATTTAACCTGCATTTGGTCGTAATAGTCTTTCAGCACATAGAAAGCTTTCTTTTTCTTTCCTGTTTCACTGATTAATCCTTTACGGTTCCAAAAATTTTGATAAATGGGATGTTGTCTTCTTGGCGACCTGAAATCGGTCAAAATCCAGGGTGTCATACCGCGTAGTGCACCAATTTTGCTCAGCATGGTAATTTGGTTTTTGTATAAAGCTTCCTGATATTCTTCGCTCCAGCGGGTATTTTCATCAGCATGGAAACCACCCAGCGCATCACCACCGAATTCGGTAATTACTACGGGTTTTTTATACTTGATATCGAAATTGTATTTAGTAATTTCTGAAGGATTACCTCCCCAGTACCAGCCCGCATATTCATTAAAACTTACCAGATCGATTTTTTCGCCCAAAGGATCGTTCAAAATGATGTTATTTCCTTCACGGTGCACCTCCAAAGCCGCAGCAACCAGGCGCGTATCATCCAAAGTGCGGGCAGTTTCTGCCAAATTGCTCATAAAGCTTAAACGGGCATCGCTTAAAGGGGTTTCGTTACCGATAGACCATACAATTACACTTGCCCTGTTTTTATCGCGTACAATTAAATCGGTAAGTTGTTGTTTGGCATTTGCATATGTTGCAGGGTTGGTCCAGCTGATGGTCCAATACACCGGAACTTCAGCCCAAACCAATAAACCCATTTCATCTGCCAAACGGATCATTTCTTCGTTGTGCGGATAATGTGCCAGGCGAACATAATTACAGTTCATATCTTTTGCCCATTGCAACATCATGCGCATATCGCCTTCTGAACGTAAACGGCCTGCTAAAAGCGGGTTTTCATCATGCAGGGATATGCCCCTTAAAAAAACAGATTTACCATTTAAAAGAATGCTGTCACCATCAACCTGAATGGTTCTGAAACCAATTTTATCGTTGATATTTTCTTTGTCGGTTTTAATATTTACGGCATATAGCTTTGGCGTTTCCGGCGACCATAAGCTTAAATTGTTCCAGGTAAATTCATCAGCTATTTTGCCTTCGCTATCTGTTTTGTATTTCTTTTCTAATTTTAATTCGGGGATAGAAAGTGTAATCTCCTGCCCTGCAGTTGCATCAGCAAGCTTTACTGAGAAATTTAACAGGTTTTTGTTTCCCTTTACGAGTTGAAGTTTATAATCATTAATAAAATGATCGGGAAATTCTGCCAGAAATACATCACGGGTTATGCCTCCATAATTCCACCAATCGGTATTCACAGTAGGTATTTCATCTTGCTTACGGATATTATCTACTTTAAGTACAATAGAGTTTTCGCCAACCTTTAAATTGCTGGTAACATCAAACTGGAAAGGTGTAAAACCACCTTTGTGTACACCCAATTTTTTTCCATTGAGGTAAACGTGTGCTTCGTAATTAACGGCAGCAAAGTACACGAAATATCTTTTTCCTTTTTCGGGTTTTGCATCAAACTTTTTGCGTAGCCAGACATTGCCTTCGTAAAGTTCTAATTTTTCTGACTGTGAGTTCCAATCGCCAGGAACATTCATTTGTGGTGAATGATCAAAATCATATTCTATCAGTTCTGACTTATCTTTTTGAACTTTATCGTCAAAATAACCACCTGTTCCGGTTTTGGATTGATCGAATGGTTCGTGGCGATAATCATAATAGCCATTTTCGTATGGATCGACAATATAATTCCATTTGCCATTCAAACTTTGGATTTTACGTGCCTGAATGTTCTGTATAGCCGTAACCTGACCGTAACTGATGGATGAAAGGAGCGAAAAGCAGATTAAAAATACGCTATAGGTTGTTTTTAACATAACTTAAGTTTTAATTTAATTAATTGACTGTTTCAAAACTAACAATTAATTAACGGACGGTGTTTCCACCGCCCGCCTAAATTTGAGCAAAATCTAGTTTTTGGTTAATATCCAGGGTTCTGCCCCAAACCCGGAGCTTTATTTAATTCATTCTGCGAAATTGGATATAAGTAGTTTTTAGCCGTAAAAGCCCTGTTTTCTACCACAAATGGGGTATAGCTAAATGTAGTTGGCGTTAACTGTACAATGCGCATTCCTGTAACAGGTTTGTTAAATGTGGTTTCGCCTTCTTTCCAACGGCGTACATCATAAAAGCGGTGTTCTTCGAAACAAAGCTCCACCCGGCGCTTCGTTATGAATCCTTTTACGGAGTTCTTCTTTTGTTGGGGCAACATAACCCGGGCCCGATGGGTTTGTGGTTTGCAATGGTGGCATATCAACATTTTGTGCTGAAGTTGTTGTAGCTTTTCTTTGGCGAACTGCATTTACTGATCTCAGAATTTCAGTTAAAGCCGCTACACCTTGTGCCTCATTTAATGCTTCGGCATAGTTTAATAAAACTTCAGCATACCTAAAAAATATCCAAGGACGGCGAACATTGGTTGCTGTACCTGCCCAAACGGCACTTTCACTTAAATATTTACGCATGTAATAGCCTGTTTTTGTTGCGTTTACATTCAGGCCAAGTCCATCTTTACCGCCAACAAAGGTTTCTACAGGTTTTCCTTTAAATTGTGTGAGCAAATAAGCCGCATTGCCTGGCGCTGTAGCTGGTTGAATTGAGGCTGAATTATATAATATTGCAAAACCCAACCTTGGATCGCGGTTGGCATAAGGATTATTGGCTACATAGCCAGAACCTGCATCTGTAATCGGTTTACCGGTGGTTTTCATTTCAAAAGCATCAACCAGTTCTTGTGTAGGGTTTGTACGTCCGTTTGCCCCATCGTAGCTAATAGGTGCATTATTTGATTCTATCGTATTGGTATTGAGTGTTTGTGTAGCAAAAATAACCTCATTATTATAAGCTGCATTGGCTACATTCCATAACCATATGTTTTGGTATGAGGCATATATACCATGTTTACCAGTATCCATTAACCTTTTTGCCGCATTGGCTGCATCCTGCCATTTGCTAATATCGCCCGTTGGATTATATTGTGGACTGGCCGCATACAACAACATTCGAGCTTTAAGTGCCATTGCTGAAGTTCCTGCAGCCCTACCCCGGTTTACATTATTCCAATCAGACGGAGAAGCAGGCAACCTTGTTATTGCCGATTCGCAATCAGCCGAAATCTGCGCAACACACTGATCAAAGGTGTTTCTTGGCAAATCTAAATTATCGTTAATGGTTAAGGTTTTGGTTACTATCGGAAAACTGCCATAACGTTTAAGCAATTCGAACTCGAAAAAAGCCCTTAAAAAGTAAGCCTGCCCTTTTAAACGCTCTATTTGCGAAGCAAGGGTTTGATTTTCGGGCACATTTGCTGGTAAAACTTCATCAATTGGCACAATTGCAGCTGCATCTATCTTTTCGAGGAACATGTTTGCTTTTCTAATCCCCGCATACATATCGGCATATACATCATCAAATGTTCTAACCGGACTCCACGTACCATTATTTAGGGTAGAAATTGAGGCATTCTGATTTGAATTTACCGCTTCATCACTTCCAGAGGCTAATAAAGCACCATCGCCAAGGTTATACCGATCGGAAAGTGAGGCATAAACATTGTTTAAAAAATTTCTGGCATAATCAGGATTGGCCCACAGTTGCGCTTCAGTAACATCGTTACCTCCGCTAAAAGATCCGTCCTGGAGAAATCCATCTTTTTTACATCCGGCAACCTGTAAAATTACAAGGGCAAGAAGGAGATAAAATATATTTTTTTTCATCTTGTTTTCTTTATTTTAATGGTGATGAAGCTATCATGACTAAGCATATCTTAATAGAAGGTTGTAAAATCATGATGGTTTCATTATTCATTGTCTTATCTATTAAAATTTCAGGTTCAACCCTAATGAATAAATTTTCATGTAAGGATATGAGGCATTGTATCCCGATTCAGGCAATTCCGGATCGATAGGTAAATCGCCTAGTTTATCAAATGTTAAGAGGTTTAAACCACCTACATAAAACCTGAGCTGTGAGATTTTTAATTTCCTGGTAAATGATTGAGGCAGAGAATAACCCAGCTCTACGTTTTTTAACCTGATGTAATCGCCGGAGCGGATCCAAAAGTCTGAGTTGGCTGTATTATTACCTCTATCGGTTAACAATAACCTGGGGTAAGCGGCACCAGGGTTAGCTGGTGTCCATCTATCTACACTAAACTGGCTCAAATAACCATTGTTTGCATTACCCGAGTTTACTAAGTTTTGAATGGTAATGGAACGGCCACTGGTACCTTGAAATAAAAAGTTGATATCGAAATTTTTAACGGATACTGAAGCACCAAAACCAAAGAAAGCTTTAGGTACAAAGTTGAAATCGGTTCTCACCCTATCCAGATCATTGATTACTCCATCACCGTTTTGATCCACATATTTAATATCGCCAGGTTTTACATCTCTTGATAAGATTTGTTTTGGCGAAGCATCAATCTGAGCCTGCGATTGAAAAATACCATCAGAGATCAGCATAGTTGATATATAACCGGCACTTGTATTAGCTGTAGCTGCCGGAGAAATTACACTCGAAATGGGATGCCCCAATTGCTTTTGATAAGCCGGCAGGCCAGCTGCTTCATTAATAGCCAGTATTTTACTTACGTTATAAGTGAAGTTTCCGAAAAGATTAACATTTACTTCTCCGATTTTCTTATTGTAATTAATACCTGTTTCAAAACCTCTGTATTCGGCCTCACCTTCATTTACATAAATTAAATTTTGACCAAGCAAACTAGGCAATAACGAAGCTGTGGTTAAATCTTTTCTATCCTCATAAAAATAATCGGCACTGATTGATAAAGATTGCTTAAAAAGTTTAGCATCGAAACCCAAACTGGTTTTATATGCTTTTTCCCAGGTTAAATCGGGATTGGCCAAGGCCAACTGACCAGAACCACTTACTCCGGCAAAAGCGGTACCGAAGTTATAACCGGTTGTACTTCTGCTGTAGAAATCGTTAAAGGCGAACCTTCTGGCCGAGCCAATGGCATCGTTACCCACTAAACCATAAGAACCCCTTATTTTTAAAAGATCAAGAAAACTGGTAGATCCTTTCATGAAATTTTCATCAGAGATGATCCATCCGGCTGATGCCGCAGGGAAAAAACCATACCTTTTACCTGGCGCAAAATTCTCTGAACCCGAATAGTTAGCGGTTACATCAACAAAATACCGTTGTATAAAGCTGTATGATAAGCGGTTAGACCATCCCTCTCTCCTTACATCCAAACTGCCGAATGACGATAAGTTTGCTCTTGAAACACGCGTTGAAAATTTGATATCATGCTGACCAAAGGTGCGGTTATAATCCAACCCTGCCCAAAACTCACTTTTTTTAACGTTTCCTGAAAAAACATTTCCCTGGTAGTTTACCTTGCTTGCTGTACCGTAGGCGGGAAGATATTTACCATCTGTCCCGATTTCAGAAGTGGCGTAAGTTTCAGAGAATCCTGAACGGTATAAACCTGCAATGTCATAAGCATAAAACACTTCAGCAGATAAACCTTTTAAAATGCCATCCATTTTCTGGCGGGCGCTGATAGTGGCAATCATGTTCCGCATTAAATCGGTACTTGCACCTCTTGCCTGTAACATAGCCAAGGGGTTACTTTGAGGATAAACTGAAGTACCTCCATAAGTTCCGTTTGGATTTAAAATTGGAAAAGCATTGGCCGGTGTAGCATATACAGTGGTTAAAAAAGTAGCTGTACCTGCATTTGGGAAAGTAAGGTTGGTAATTCTGCCACCAATATCAAGCGCAACATCTAAATTTTTGTTTACATGCAAATCTAAATTGGTGCGGAGGTTATAACGGTTAAAATCGGTATTGGCATCATATGTTTCATTGTTTCCACCTTTGTAAAAACCACCTTGTTGGTAGGCACTTAATACGGTATAATATTTAATAAAGGCATTGCCGCCCGTTACCGAAGCTACATATCGTTGTGTTGGTGCTACCTTTTTGGTAAAATCGCGTACAAAATTGTTATTTGGATATTTTACTGGGTCTGAGCCATCCTGGTATGCTTGTAAAGCTGCCTGATTATACACTGCAGCACCACCGCTGTTGATGGAAGCTTCATTGTATAGCGTTGCGTAAGAAAATGCATCTAACGGAGCTGTAATTTGCATAGGTGCCTGTAAGCCAGCCTGTGCATCAAAACTTACTTTGGTAGAAGTTGCACTGCCGCGGCGCGTTTTAACATAAATTACGCCGTTACCGCCATACATGCCATACCAGGCCAAGGTTGCTGCATCTTTTAAAACACTTACACTTTCAATTTCATTAAGGTCCATTGAGGTGAAATCTCTTTCAATACCATCAACAATTACCAAAGGTTCCTGATTGCTGTTGTAAGATGAACGGCCCCTTACTAAAAAACTAGAAGCATCGTAACCTGGCTGCTGCGAACCACTCGGGTATACTGCTAAACCTGCTAACCTGCCGGTAAAAACGTTGGTTAATGAAGATGAAGGTATCTGAGGAAGGTCTTCAGCCCTGATGGTGCTAATTGTTGCGGTTATCGCTCTTCTTTTCCGAACACCGAATGGAATATACACATCATCATCATCGCCTGCATCAACCAGTGATTTGGTTAATACAATATCTCCCCTGCTCACATCTGATGCAGGTTTTAATAGGGTGCCATAACCTACAAATTTGAATATCAGCACATCACTTGTAGTGGTTTCGATAGTAAAACTACCATCAGTACCTGTAGAAACTGCTTTATTCGTTTTATCTTCCTGTATGGAAATGGCTACTCCAGGCAGCGGCTTCTTATCCTGATCTACTACCTTACCCGTTACGGTTAATCTTTCATCAGGTTTTTGCCCATAAACATGCAGCACTCCTGCCATCATGAATAAGAGACAAATGATATATTTTGATTTTATAAATTTCATATTGAAAAATCTTTTTAGCGTTATATTAATTCCCTACTATTCCCAACCCGGATTTTGAGTTAAAACTCCCTTACTTTTATAAATTTCTGTCCTGGGAATTGGATAAAGATTTTGAGCTTCTGTCCAGGTTTTCTGATAAGTTGGCCCTAAAACAATTGGGGTATAGGTAAAAGTTGCATTGGCATTTTTAACTACATCCATACCTTTCATTGGCACCGCAATTGTTTGTGCACCAATTTTCCAACGCATAATATCGTACCAACGGTGATCTTCGAAAGCCAGCTCAATAGCGCGTTCGTGTCTTATTACTGCACGCATTTCATCCTGGGTCATGTTATCCTTCAGGCCATAACCATTACTACCCGCACCTTTTGTAATTCCTGCACGTTGACGAAGGGCTACAAGCTGTGCATAAACTGTGGCATCAGGTCCTACTGCTTCATTCTGTGCTTCAGCATAGTTTAATAATATTTCGCCATAACGGAAATAGAGGTAATTTAACAACGTAGTACTTCCACCAACGGTACGGTAAACCTCAGGCCAGTATTTTTTACAATAGTAACGTGTTGCGGTATAGGTTATAGTTGTGCTATAATCTTTACCAAATAATATTTTATTATTGGCATCCAAAGTGGTCCACATTTCGATTTTCCTCCCCTGCCATGCTAAATCGTTGTAAATAATGTTGTTATAAAAACGTGGCTCGCGGTTTTGATATGGCTTTTGTGGATCGTAACCTGAAGTAGGATCGGTAATGGCTTTACCATTTGCCATTTCATACATATCTACATGGTTTTGTGTAGGGTTCATTTGTCCTTGTGCACCACCAGAACCTGGCGACATTGAAAAATCCTGCATCATTTCTCCGGCTAAAGGCGTTGGGCCTTTTATCCTCATCATGATATATTCTGGCGAAGAAGGCAGATTCAGCAATTCGCCATAATTAGGCTGTAATGAATACGTTTGTCTGGCTATAGTGCCCGCCATCACATCAGCCGCCGCAGCAGCAGCAGCCTGCCATTTTGTTTTATCGTTATTTGGATTGTTTAACGGACTTGCAGCATACAACAATACCCGTGCTTTTAAAGCTAACGCAGCACCAATGGTTGGGCGACCATAATTAGAGGGGCCATATTCTGCATCGGTACCCAGCTTGGTAATGGCCACTTCAATATCTTTAAGGATAAAATCGGTTACCTGGGCAAAAGAACTTCTTGGTACACTATTCAAATCATCCGTTACGGCATAAACTTTATCTATAATGGGCACGCCACCAAATCTTTTAGTAAGTTCGAAATATGATAACGCACGTAAGAAACGCATTTCACCTTCTACGCGTTTGGCATCGAATATTGGTACGTTAGCTGCCGGAGGCAAAGGCACTTCCCCTATCCTGGCGAGCATTTTATTTTCTACAGCAATACCCGCATACATCAGTTTCCAAACCCCATAAATATCATTTAATGAGGGTCCGTTAGAATGATCGTGGTATAAACCTCTGTTTAAGGAAGTTACCGAACCTTCTGAGTTTCCGGAAACGGCCTCATCAGATGCCTGTGCTGTACAACCACGGTGATCGTTAAAACGAACATATTTTGTAATTACATAATTGTAGGCATTATCGGCAAATCTTGCAGCCAGTGCCGGATCGGCAAAAATTTCATCTTCACTAATCGCCACCCCAGGCGTACGTTCTAAATAGTCCTTTTTACAGGAAACCGAGAAGAGCGTTAATAAAAGAATGGCTGTAAATATTTTATAATTTTTCATGATCTTAGAATTGAACGTTTAAACCAAAATTGTACACCTTTGAAGTAGGATAAATTGATTGCAATGGGAAAGCGGTATTTATCGTGTTTACGTTTTCAGGATCGGTATAAAATTTATACTTGGTCCAGGTGTAAAGATTCTGCCCCTGCACAAATACCCTCACATTGCTTAACTTCAATGCAGTGGCCCATTCTTTTGGTAAATTCCAGGCAAATTCTACGTTTCTGATTTTGAGGTAAGCAGAATTTTGTAAAGTAAAATCGTTTAAAGCATAATTTAATGATGCAGTTCCCCTGGCATGGATAATTGGCCAGGTTGCTGTTGCTGCCGTGGCAGGTGTCCATGAATCGAGCATAAAAGGATACATCTGTTGCCCGTTGTTCTGCTCGTTCAAAATAACATTGGAACTTACATTACCAACTCCCTGAAATAACACCGAAAGTGAAAATCCTTTGTATAAAACACGTGGACTAAAACTATAAATGTACTCTGGGGTATTGGTATGGCCAATGGCTTTCTGATCTAAACTGGTAACAATGCCATCACCATCTAAATCTTTAAATTTTAAATCGCCCGGTATTGGCAGGTAGCCCTGTAATTTTGGTGAAGCAGCAATATCTGCGGCCGATTGGTAGAAACCATCTGTTACATATCCAAAAAACTGGCCAACACTTGCTCCTTTTCTTACCAATGAAGCCGGCAGGCCATCTGGTTCATCGTTTTCTACTATCTTATTTTTGGCATAACTTAACTGTGCATTTAAACCAAGGGTAATGCTGCCTATCTGTTTTTGGTAATCAAATTCTACTTCGTAACCTTTATTGTATACAATCCCTCTGTTAAAGTTTGGATACGTATGGCCATAAAGTGCAGAACCACTTAATGATGGTGTTAAAATATCTCTCCGGGTTTCGTCAAACAAATCTGCCGTTACTTTTAAGTTATCTTTAAATAAACGCGCCTCAAAACCGATGTTGCGTTTGGTTCCGGTTTCCCAGGTTACAATTGGGTTTCCGAGATCGTTTCCTGTAGCCCCAAAAAACTGGGGATCTCTGATTAGAATTGTTGGATAATTGGTTATGGAGTTAGGATTTCCAAATGGAGTTACCTGCCCACCAGCTGTTGTTGTGGTATAAGTTGAGTAACTGGTTAAAAATAAGAAACGGCTATCCGAAATCCTGTCGTTACCAACCAAACCATAACTACCCCTGATTTTAAAGTAAGATAGGATATCGTTTTTCTTCCAGAAAGGCTCATTGGTTAATGTCCACCCTGCCGAAACTGCCGGGAAAAACCCATAACGCAAGCCTGCTGCAAAGTTTTCTGATCCATTATAAGAAGCATTGAATTCTGCAAAATAACGCTCATCATAATTATAAGTTACCCTGCTTGCAACACCTTGCGAAGCTTTTGGAGGAGCGGTAAATGCAGTAGATCCTGTAGATTTTATTAACTGCCTGGTGCCCAATAATAAAGCACTTACATTGTGTTTTCCAAAATCGCGGTTATAATCAAATCCCGATTGGATATTCATGTTGGTACTCCCTTCAGTAACGCCACCATCCTGCACCGCACCTAAAGGCTCATCACGGTTGCGGGTATCGGTTGATAAAGTAGCCTCACCAGTTGCTGGGTTATATACATAAGCAGCCCAGTTTGCATTTCTTCTTTCGATATTGTTGTAATAAGAATCATAACCGAAAACTGTTTTAAAGCCTAAACCTTTGGTAATAAAGCCCAATTTATAATTGAGGTTAAAAGTACTTTCGATGGTATTGTTATCATCATTTCGGGTTCCAAAACGCGTTAAAACAGCATAAGGATTCCAGATATTTGTACCCACATTAGGGTTTGCAGTAATTCTGCCATCAGGCAAAGTAACCGGATAAGCATAAGCAGGAACCTGCAATATCCGCGAAATCATTCCTTCAATCGTATCGTAAGAGAAAGCAGATGATGACCTTAAACCTGCCGGCTGATAACGATCGGCAAAACGGCCGCCCAGTTTAATTCCAACAGTAAAATCCTTATTCAGCGTTAAATCTACGTTCGAACGGAAATTGTAACGGTTGTAATTTGGAACTGTATTGATCCCATATGGTGAATCGAACTTTTTAAAAATACCATCCTGAAAGGCGTAACCTGCCGAAACAAAATATTTGGCCACTTTAGTTCCACCACTGATGTTGATGTTGTGCTGCGTTTGCGAATAATATTTTTTGGTTAAATAATCGAACCATTGCACATCAGGATAACCTATCGGATCTGATTTATCCCTGAATTTCTGGATTTCAGCATCAGTAAAAAATACTGGCTTGTTATCATTAGTGTACGATTGGTTTAACAAGATCGCACTTTCAAGCGCTGGCAATCCTACAGCTAAACCAGTATAGGTTTGCAAGGCATAATTACCGGTATAGGTTACCTTTGGAGCACCAATTTTACCTTGTTTGGTGGTAATTACAATAATACCGTTTGCACCACGAATACCATAAATAGCAGTAGATGCCGCATCTTTTAATACCGTGATGGTTTCTATTTCACTTGCATCCACATCCGAAAAACTCGGCCTTTCTACCCCATCAACCACCACAATAGCCGCATTGTTGGCCCCGTAGGTTGCAACACCCCTAACCTTTAGCTGGGCACCATCCGCACCGGGCTGTCCGCTAGTTTGTACGGCCAATAAGCCTGGTAAGCGACCAATTAAACTATTGGTAGGGTTTGGAGTTGGCGATTTCATAATCTCCTCCGAACTGATCTGTGCAATAGCACCAGTTAAGGTAGATTTTTTCTGCGCACCGTAACCAACCACAACTACCTCATCCAATCCCTGAGAGTTATCTTCTAAAACAATGGTTAGGGTATTTTTGCCATTTACCGCAACCTCTTTATTTACATAACCAACATAAGTAAAGGTTAGGGTTGCAGTTTCTGCTGCTTTGATTGAAAATTTTCCATCATTATCGGTTACTGCCCCAACTGTGGTGCCTTTAACCCTAACACTCACACCCGGCAAAGTAATTCCTTTGTTATCCTTAACCACACCTGTTACTGTTGTTTGCGCAAAAGCAGAGAAACAGGAACTGAGGAGGAAAAGAAAGGTTAAGGTATAGCGCACCTTTGACCATTGGATTTTCGCAAACCCAACACAGGTAAAAGTGCGGCTCAAATTGTAAAGTTTATCCATAATTATTATAAATATTAAATCTATTTGGTAAAAATTTAATGCATACTTCATACTGAACGACTGTAATTCAAGGAGAATCAGTCAAAAATCAGAGAAAAAAATTTCTTAGGTATTGCTCAGCGTTATCGGGTCGGCACTCAGAAAATTGTTGTTTTTTTAAACTGCCTCAGGCATTTTGAGAATTATACGATTTTGCCTTGAAAACGTAATATTTTGGAGACAAAACGATTTAGTTTTTTCAACTAAACCTGGCACTTCAGTTAAAGCCCTTTTTAAACTGAAATTGGTTTGTGATGATTTGATCATGTTTATTTGGTTAGTTTGTGTTAGCGGTAACGAATTTAGAAAAGCTTGAAAGATAAAAGTGTTTTTAAATAGCCTAAAACGCTATAAAATCCATTGAAACTACATTTCAAACGTTTGAAATAATTGCATTTTTTTTCTTATCTATGCATTGAGATTGGAAAAGATGATGAATAATACCCCTGTTACACTTAAGTTCTTGGCTGAAAAGTTAAAGATGTCAGTATCAACAGTATCAAAAGCCCTGAACAACTACCCAACCATTAATGAGTACACCAAAAAACGTGTGCAGGAAATGGCTCGCGATCTGCATTTTACACCCAATAAATCTGCCATCAACTTAAAGGAAAAAAAATCTCGCATTATCGGTATCATCTTACCAAACCTGCTTGATCATTTTTTTACCAGAAGCATATACGGGGTTGAACAGTTTGCCACTCAAAATGGATATAATGTAATTATCAGTCAATCGCATGATGACCTTGCAAAAGAAATTCAATCGGCCAACATGTTGTTACGCAGTCGTGTGGATGGTTTAATAGTAGCCATTTCTAAAAATACACAGGATTTTGCCCACCTCGATCAATTCGAAAACATGGGCATTCCGGTAGTTTATTATACCCGAAACCCTAGTTTTAACTTAAGCTGCCATAAAGTATTGGGCAATACCTTCCAGGGCTGTTACCAGGCAACAAAGTTTTTAATAGACAGGGGGCATAAAAAAATAGCGTATTTGGGCGGACCAAAGATGATTAATTTTACGCATGACCGTTTTAATGGATACATTAATGCGTTAAAAGATAACCAGGTGCCTTTTTCATCTGAATTGGTGGCTTATACCGATTTTGATAAAGAAAATACCGTTTCAGCAATCCAGCATCTGTTTGCCAATCCAGCTAATATGCCAACAGCTTTGGTTGCCTTTAAAGAACCCATTTTGTTTGATGCAATAAAGTACCTCCGATCAATAAACCACCCAAACTTTAACGAAATTGAATGCATAGGTTTTGGCAATACCTCTTTTATCAGTTATCTTGATTCCCCTCCTATTGCTTCAATTGAAGAAAATCCGGAATCGGTGGGCGAAAATGCCATTAAATTATTGCTCCAGCTGATTAATAAGGAAATTGATATCCAGAATTACCAAAAAGTGATGGTAGATTGTAAGCTGATTGTGCACGGGTAAATGCAGGTAGCGTGTAGCGGCTGGGGTGTAGCGTTTTAACCTACTATTTTAAAATCTGCTGTAAACCATTTGCACCAAACTTAATATCACTTAACTCCTAAATGGTGACTAAAACCTTATTAATTATCCGGCATTTAAACGTTAAGGTAGTTAAGAAAATGAAAATAAACTTACATGATGATCTAACTACCTAATAATGAAAACTTATTCTTCAACTGATTGCGGCGGTTTTCATTATATACAAATGCAGCCACTATTAACAAACCTGCAACCCCTTCAAAGGCCACTACAACCTGTGTACCGAAAATATGCGCTAAATAACCCATTAATAAACTCCCAATCGGCAATACACCCTGGTAAGCCATAATGTAATAACTTAATGTTCTTCCCCTCATTAAATCGTCGGCATGTGTTTGTAAATAAGTATTTATGGATGAGGTTTGCGCCATTAAACCCAAAGCTGCCAAACCGGTACAAATTAAAGCCAGTATTAAAGATGGTGAAATAGCCAGGGCCACAACAGCAACTGCCAACAAAATACCCGACATCATTACAATTTTTTGCAAATTCTGATTTGCTTTCAAAGTAGCCATATAAATTGCACCAAAAAAAGCACCAAAGCCAGCTGCACTTTCAAACCAGCCAAAGGTTGTGGCATTTCCATTAAAAATATCTTTAGCAAAAACAGGCAGTAACGTTGTAAAAGGGATTACCAATAAACTCGAAGCAGCCATCATTAGTACCATCGAAGCCAAATCTGGTGATGATTTTAAGTAATCGTACCCTTTTTTAAGGTCGATCCAGATATTTTCTTTTGATTTTTGAGGTATGGTAAGTTTTAGTTTCATCATTACCATACAGCCCAATACGGCAATAAAACTTACAAAATTAATCAGGAAACAAATATCCTCACCCAATGTACTTAGAATTACACCGGCCAATGCAGGCCCGATTAATCTTGCAGCATTAAACATCGAAGAGTTAAGTGCAATCGCATTTGGTAAATCTTCTTTATCATCAATTAAATTTACCATTAACGATTGTCGCGCAGTTACATCAAAAGCATTCACCAAGCCCTGCACCAGTGAAAGTGCTGCTATCCAGAACATATCGTATACTTTAAACCAAATCATTAAGGCCAGTGCACCAGCTTGCAACATTAAAATTACCTGCGTAATTACCAGTATTTTATACTTGTTATGCCTATCTACATAGCTGCCGGCATAAGGTGCAAGCACCAGTGAAGGGATTAAACTTAAAAATGTAATTAAACCCAACAAAAAAGCCGACCCTGTTAAGCGGTAAACCAACCAGCTGATGGCTACACGCTGCATCCACGTGCCAATTAATGAAATAGCCTGACCTGTAAAAAATAACCTGTAATTGTAATGCCTTAGCGAACGAAATATGCTCATGTTTAAATTAGTAAAGTAACTTTACAAAAGTAGATATTTATAACGTAATGGAAAAGGCTAAAATGAATAGTTTTATCAATTTAAAATCATAATTAGCGCACTAATTTAAACTCGTGATCATTTACTATAAAATTAAAACATTATATTTGTAAAGTTTATTTACCATTAATATGCCTACTCAAACACAAGAAATTGCCGCAAAATTAAGGAGCACCGTTACCCGCTTAACCAGGCAACTGCGTAAACAAAACGTTAGTTCCGAATTTAGCAATGCAGAATTGTTAACAATGTCGTTATTGGAGCAGCATGGCAAAATGTTATCAACCGAACTGGCCGATCTTGAAAGGGTATCTAAACAAGCCATCTCACAAATTATTAACCGGTTGTTTGATGCAAAATGCGTAGAACGGTTTCCCAGCGAAGAGGATAAACGTAAAGTTTTTATCGGCCTTACCAAACTTGGCGAAAAACACATTATTGCCAGTAGAAAAATAAAAGAAGAATGGTTGGTACAAACCATGGAAAAAATATTTTCTTCAGAAGAAATTAACCTGATTCAGGCTTTCCTTCCTTTACTATCACGCCTGGTAGAGTACAACGGCGTAAGGGTATAGTTTTCTTTTCTCTTTCGCCAAATAAGCCTTATCTTGCAGCTTCAAAATGGCACTATATTTTACATCTATAAATTCGGGTAGTAACGGCAATTGTTACTATGTGGGCAACGATAATGAAGCGGTGTTGATTGATGTTGGCCTAACCTGTAAAGAAGTAGAAAAACGAATGGACCGATTAGGTTTATCAATCCATAAAATAAAAGCCATTTTTATTTCTCATGAGCACAGCGACCACATTAAAGGTTTAGCTGTTTTTGCTAAAAAATACCACCTTCCGGTTTACATTAGCACTGCAACATTAAAAAGCAGTCGCTTAATTTTAAATGAAAACAACACGCACCCGCTAAATCATTTACAGCATATCCAGATTGGCGGTTTAAAGATATCTGCGTTTTCTAAATTTCATGATGCTGCAGATCCATATAGTTTTACGGTAGAATGCAATGATGTAAGGGTTGGCATTTTTACCGACATCGGCTCAGTATGCGATCGTTTGATTACCCATTTCAAAAACTGCCATGCAGCTTTTTTAGAAGCCAATTATGATACGCAAATGCTTCAGAATGGCAGCTATCCTTATTTTTTGAAAAGGCGGATTATGAGCGGCCACGGTCACCTCAGTAACGAGCAGGCCCTTGAGCTTTTTACCAACCATAAAGCACCTTACCTTAGTCACCTTTTATTGAGCCACTTATCGAAAGATAATAACGACCCCGAACTGGTTGAAAAGCTTTTTAAAAACGTTGCTGGAGATACTTTTGTAAAAGTAGCATCAAGGCATCAGGAAACTGAAGTGTATTATGTTAGCAACAGTCAAAACCCGGTATTAACGTACAGTTTCGATCCAGGCTTATATCAACCCGAGCAGTTGAACTTATTTTAACATCTTAAAGTCAAAAACCAACAGCAATTTGTTAAAAATTATCTCGCTTTGCCTAAAAAAAATGCATCTAAGCGTACATTTTGATTTTTGGTTATAATCAACACAAAAAATTTTCAATTTTATAAAAACATTTTAATCAAGCAGGGCGTTATATATATACTTCATAAATAGTTTGTTTGGTTTAATTGGGGCTTATGGATTTAAGCCCCTTTCTCTTGCCCAAAATTTTTCAGCACACACTTTATTGGGCATAAAAAAAGGTAAAATGACCAATGCATCTTACCTTTTATATTTGATACAAACAGCATAAAGCCGTTTATTTATTTGCTTAATGCCTACAGGTTTTTCACAATTGCCTCGTCAGTAGGTTTTGTTTTAGAACGGAAACGGTGTACCAGTTCTCCTTTTTCGTTAATTAAAAATTTCTCAAAATTCCATTTAATTTCGCCCTGCTCCTCTGTATTGGTTTGAGAAGTTAAATATTTAAACAGCGGACTGATGTCATCACCTTTTACACTGCTTTTCTCTGCAAGTAAAAAAGAAACATTGTACTTTCCGGTGCAAAATTCTTTAATTTCTGCATTGGTAGAAAACTCCTGGCCACCAAAGTTACCAGCCGGAAAACCGATTAGAACTACCTTTTTACCATATTGTTTCTGCAGTTTTTCCAAATCTTCATATTGAGGAGTAAAACCACATTTAGAAGCAGTATTGACAATTAAGATTTTTTTGCCTTTAAATTTCGATAGTTTAATTTCTTTACCATCAATGGTTTTAAAGCTGAAATCGTAAACATTTTTTGGCGGTGATACCAATAAGTTTAATAGGATTAAAATTGTGCTGATCATCGTTCTTTTATTTTTATATACGAATATAGGTTTAAATTGGTTGTGTTGATGTAATGTCCCTGTAAATTATATCATATAGGTAATTAAAGAGCTCAGCGTTTTGAGAATCGGAAGAAAAGTGATTAGCCTTCCTCAAATAAGCAGTATTTTTTGATTAGGAAACGAAAGCATTGTGAATCTTGGCGGCATGCAATCCCGCTTTACACTTTATACCGATGAAAAATCGGTATGTTCGCTGCAATCGGGTTTAATTAACTAAGCATCTGCCCGTTAACCTCTTCTGCTAAGCACCACGCTATTAAAACGTTCATAGCAGCATTTTATAAGCCACCTAAACCCGACCGAAGCGGAAAACCCGCAGACGGAGGAACGAGGTTAAGGATTTGTAGCAAAGGCCGGGATGAAGCTTCCATATTTATTAATGCTTTTGCTTTCCAAAAAACAAAAAAGATTAAAATCACATTAAAATCAACAGGAAATCGCCATATATCGGCAACCTTTCAAAAAAAAAAATGTATTAAATTTTCCCTAGGTTTGGATTTATGCTTTAATTATAGCTTTATTTGCACAAAAACGTATTTCATGGCCAAAAATTTATTAATCGTCGAGTCACCCGCAAAAGCTAAAACTATAGAAGGCTACCTAGGTAAAGATTTCCTTGTGAAATCTAGCTATGGCCACATTCGGGATTTAGTTAAAGGTGATATGGCTATTGATATTAAGAATGATTTTGCCCAGACCTACGAAGTACCGGCCGACAAAAAAAATGTTGTTGCCGAATTGAAAAAACTAGCCAAGGAAGCCGAAATGGTATGGCTAGCATCCGATGAAGACCGCGAAGGGGAAGCAATTTCATGGCATTTATTCGAAACTTTAGGCCTAAAAGTGGAGAAAACTAAACGCATCGTTTTTCATGAAATTACTAAACCTGCAATATTAAAAGCAATTGATAGTCCACGCGGTATCGATTATAACCTCGTAAATGCACAACAGGCACGCCGTGTACTGGATCGTTTGGTGGGTTTCGAACTTTCTCCAGTTTTATGGAAAAAAGTAAAGCCATCATTATCTGCCGGCCGTGTACAATCGGTAGCCGTACGTTTAATTGTAGACAGAGAAAGAGAGGTTTTAAACTTTAACGCAGCCGCTGCCTATAAAATAACTGCACAGTTTTCTACCGGAAAAGGAAAAGAAACGGTTAAGGCAGAGTTGCCGCAGCGTTTTGAAAGTGAGGCTGATGCTGAAAAATACCTTCAAGATTGTGCAAATGCGAAATTCGACATTACCAGTTTAGAAACCCGCCCGGCAAAGCGTAACCCTGCTGCACCATTTACCACTTCTACCCTGCAACAGGAAGCTTCAAGAAAATTAGGTTTTTCTGTGGCCAGAACCATGCAGGTTGCGCAACGGTTGTATGAGGCTGGTAAGATTACTTATATGAGAACCGATTCTGTTAACTTATCGGAAACGGCATTAAATGCTGCTGCAGCGGAGATTAAATCAGCTTATGGTGACAAATACCACCAGCACCGCGTTTACAGAACAAAATCTGCTGGTGCGCAAGAAGCCCACGAAGCCATTCGCCCAACTTATTTTGACAGACATAGCGTAGATGGCGATATTTCGGAAAAAAGGTTATATGACCTGATCTGGAAACGATCAATCGCATCGCAGATGAAGCGAGGCTTTATTTGAAAAAACAACTGCTCAAATTACTGCTTCAACACGTAAAGAGCATTTAGTTGCCGAAGGTGAAGTATTAAAGTTCGATGGCTTTTTAAAAGTTTATTTAGAATCGACAGATGATGAAGAAAACGAAGAAAAAGAAGGCGGTGCAATTTTACCTCCTTTAGCCAAAGGACAAGAATTATTTTTAAAAGAAATGCAGGCAACGGAACGTTATTCACGTCCGCCGGCAAGATATACAGAAGCCAGTTTGGTTAAGAAATTAGAAGAACTGGGCATTGGCCGTCCATCTACTTATGCGCCAACCATTTCTACGGTTCAAAACCGTGGTTATGTAGTTAAAGAAGATAGAGATGGTAAACAAAGAAAATTTACGGCGATTGTTTTAGCCGACGGTAAGGTTAGTAAAGAGATTAAATCTGAAATTACCGGAGCGGAGAAATCGAAACTTTTCCCTACGGATATTGGTGAGGTGGTGAACGATTTCTTAGTAGAGCATTTTAAAGGGATTGTAGATTTTAACTTCACGGCAAAAGTGGAGAAGGAATTTGATGAAATTGCACAAGGTTTACAGGAATGGACCAAAATGCTTCATTCTTTCTACAGCCCTTTTCATACCGAAGTAGAAACCACTTTAGAAACTGCCGAACGTGCTACAGGCGAACGTTTATTGGGTTTAGACCCTGCAACGGGCAAAAATGTATACACAAAGGTTGGTAAATTCGGCCCGCTAGTTCAGATTGGTGAGCTTGATGAGGAAGAAAAACCGCGTTACGCCAGTTTAATGCGCAGCCAATCTGTAGCCACAATTACGCTTGATGATGCCTTGGAACTTTTTAAACTTCCTTTCCAACTACCTGATTATGAAGGCAAAGAGGTGATAATCGGCGTTGGTCGTTTTGGCCCTTACGTAAAATGGGGAGAAAGTTTTATTTCGCTTCCAAAAAATGAGGAGCCTTTATCGGTAACCTATGACAGGGCTGTTGAAATTATCAAACAGAAAATGGATGATGATGCGCCTATTGCTTACTATGAAGGTTTAGGTGTAACAAAAGGTAAAGGCCGCTTTGGTCCGTTTATCAAATGGAATGACCTATTTATTAATATTCCTGCTAAAGGATACGATTTTGATAACCTATCACAGGAAGATATCAATACTTTAATTGGAAAAAAAGTAGAAAAAGAGGCCAACCGTTTTATTAAAACATGGGATGCTGAAAAAATTTCTATCGAAAACGGACGTTGGGGACCATTTATCCGTTTTGGCAAATTGATGCTAAAATTGAGATACAATGAAGCCACTAAACAAAAATATACGCCAGAAGAATTGGCAGATATTGATTTGGAAGTTGTTAAGAAAATGATTGTTGAGCAGGTACCTAACGCTTTCGAAACAAAGAAAAAAGCACCTGCAAAGAAAAAAGCTGCGCCAGCAAAAAAAGCCGTAGCGAAGAAGAAATAAACTGAGTATCGTCACTCTGAATTTATTACAGCTGATTAACTAAAGAGGCTGAAACGAGTTGAGCATGACGTTGAATAATGGTTATGAAATCAGATTTACCAGAAAATATAGTTGAAGATATTGCAATGGCTGTGGTATTGATGGGCGAAACACCTGAAGTAACAAGCTGGACGGTATACCTCATCAACTTAAAAAGCGAACCGATAACCAATGTTTTAATCAGCTCTAAAGGTTACGGAGAAAAAGATGGAAAGCAGGTAAAAACTTCTGTTTTAAGGCATTTCGTTGGCGATATGAAGGCAAATTCGTTTGCAGGAGTTGAAGCTATAGATCCGGAAGTATTTGGTTTAACTAATGAATACTGGCTGAGTTATTACATCGGCAGTACCATTTACGACAAAAAATTTATTTTCCTTCCTGAAAGCATCATCGATTCTAATCTAATTAAAATTCCGTTGGTGAACCGACCAGGAGTGATGATTAAGTAAGTTGGGAGTTTTGAGTGGTGAGTTTGGAGTCACTTCCTCACAAATTTTAAGCCTACAACTTTAGTACTATCGCCAGTTCTGCATCCAAAACTGAGAACTCCAAACTATAAACTCCAAACTAACCTAAGGCACCTTAACCGCTTGTCTGCCAATTAGTTTCCAGCCAGCTTTTTCTTTACTCCAGATCAAAAGAATATATAATTTCACATTTCCAGGAACATTTTTATCATTTGTTTTGGCGTTTAATGTATGACGAACCAGCGCTGTTTTATTTTGAACAACAACGGTCTGATCAGTTAAATTAATATCCACAAAATCTGACTCTCCAGAAAGTAACGAATGCATAAATTCCTGCTTGGTTTGAATCTTTCCACTGGAATGACCATAGCTTAGGTTATTCAAGATCATTTTATCAAGTGCCAAGCTATCCGGTGTAACCATCAGTTTGGTTAATTTGCTTACGGCATCCTCAACATCAGTTTTTTGCGCAAAACAAAAACTGGTCGAAATTAACAGGCTCGAAAAAATCAAGAGTTTCTTTATCATATCTGGTTGTATAGGGGTTAATGTTGTAAACTTATCCAAATCCATGCAAAGGAACAAACCATAAGCGTTAATTTTCAACATAATTTATTTTAACGTTAATTTTAGTTTATTTTCGGAGAGAATATAGGGTTTTGACTATAAAAGATAATTGCGACACATTTATTGCTTTCACTTCACCACTATATTACATTTATCTTAACGAATTTCATCCATGGAACAACCATCTACCTACCAATCTTCCTCTAAAAAGAAATTTATTTTCATCGGATTACTTGCTGTTTCTATAGCGGCGATTGTATTTATCTATTTCAATAGAAAGAAAAAAAGTCATGAAGAAAATCAGGCTTATGCAAAATATATTGAAGCTTACACCTCCGGAACGATTTCAAAAAAGAGCTTTATCAGGGTTCACCTGGCCAATGCAGCTACAGGTATGCAGGATTTGGGCAAGGCAGACACGCGCGAACTTTTCGACTTCTCCCCTTCTATCTCGGGTAAAACCTATTGGATAGATCCGCAAACTGTTGAGTTCAGACCCGACGAAAACCTCAAACCTGGTAAAAATTACGAGGCTACATTTAAATTATCAGAAGTTTCTGATACCGAAAAGGGCCTTGAAGATTTCGACTTTGAATTTAAGGTAATTACGCCCGGAATCATGCTTTCTCAAAACGGACTGGTTTCGCAAAATAATACTGCTTTAGATTACATGAAATTAATCGGCGAAGTGGCTACCGCTGATGCTGAAGAAACTGCAAAAATTGAAAAAACTATCTCCTTGGATTTCGACCAGAAGTTAAAAATTAAATGGCAGCATGATCCTGCAAAAAACTCTTCAAAATTCACCATCGATAGCATTAAAAAAACAGGTAATGATCAGAACTTAAAAATTGATTGGGATGGTGATGCCATTGATGCTGATCAAAAAGGTGAGATAGAGATCCGCGTTCCGGCCATCAATAAATTCGAAATACTGGATATAAAAGCCATACAAGGTGAAGAAGATTATGCATTGGTACAATTCTCTGAGCCAATTGGTGTAGGCCAGGATTTAACAGGGATGATTACCCTCGGTAACCTGAGCGATTTAAGGTATACGATTGATGCCAGTCAGGTTAAGGTTTATGCAAATGAAGAATTAAAAGGCAATTATAATTTAAGTGTAAATGCAGGTGTAGAAAATATTAATGCAAAAACACTTCCTAACGGCAAGGTCATCAATCTTGTTTTCGAAGATAAATTACCTGCTGTAACCATTGCAGAAGCGCAGGAACCATTTTACCCAATTCGGGCAAACTTGTTTTACCTTTTGAGGCCATTAACTTAAAAGCCGTTGATGTAACGGTAATTAAGATATATGAAAATAACATCCCACAGTTTTTTCAAACGAATAGCTATAAAGATGCAAATGAGTTGCGTAGGGTGGCAAAACCAATTTTACAAAAAACAATACGTTTAGACGAGGATAAAGCACTTAATCTCCATAAAAAGAACCGTTTTACGCTTGATTTGGATAAAATGATCCGAACTGAGCCAGGCGCAATGTACCGCGTTACCATCGCTTTCAGGCAGGAGTATAATGCTTACAATTGTAAAGCTGGATCAGCAGACGAAAAAACTGATGAAAGTAGTGATGAGTATGGTGAATATGATGGCTACGGTGAAAAAATTGATGAAGACGATGATTTTTGGCAACGCTACAACAATTATTACCCTGAAAATTACAGGTGGAATGATAAAGACAATCCATGTACACCATCATTTTATACCAACCAGCGCTGGGCGAGTAGAAACTTAATTGCTTCGAACATTGGCTTAGTGGCCAAGCGTGGCAATGATAACAGCATGCTTATAATTGCTACAGATTTACTTACAGCCAAACCATTAAGCGGGGTTAACCTGGAGTTGATGGACTACCAGAAACAAATTATCTTCACTACCAAAACAGATGGAGATGGCTTTGCTAGTTTCGATCTCAAGCGTCAACCCTTTTTATTAATTGCCAAAAATGGTTCAGAACGTGGTTACCTAAAACTTGATGATGGAAGTTCGCTTCCATTGAGCAGATTTGATGTAGGCGGAGATGTTGTTCAAAGCGGTTTAAAAGGTTTTATTTATGGCGAACGTGGTGTTTGGCGACCAGGCGATAGTTTATTTGTTTCTTTCGTTTTGGAAGATAAACTGAAAAAACTTCCTGCCAATTATCCGGTAACAATGGAATTTTATAATCCAAAAGGTCAATTGTATAAAAGATTGATCAACGGAAAACCATTGAATGGATTTTACACCTTCAAAACAGCTACCGAATCTACCGCTCCTACCGGAAACTGGATGGCGAAAGTTAAAGCTGGCGGAGCCACATTTACTAAAACTTTAAAAATTGAAACGGTAATGCCAAACCGTTTGAAAATTGATTTCAATGTTGGCAACAAACCTTATCTGAGTGCAGGCACATCAGCCGCCACCCTATCGGCCAAATGGCTGTTTGGTGCGGTTGCGCAAAATTTAAAAGCAAAGGTTGACGTAAATTTAAATACTACAGAAACGAAGTTCAAAGGTTTTGAAGGTTTCAGTTTCGATAACCCAACAGTTAACTTCAGAATCGCAGGTTAAAACCATTTTTGAAGGCACACTAAACCAAAATGGTACTGCCCAGATTAACACCAATTTAAACGAAAATAATACTGCTCCGGGCGTATTAAGAGCAAATTTCACCACTAAAGTTTTTGAACCGGGAGGCAATTTCAGCATCGATAATTTTAGCATTCCATATCACGTATACAATAGTTATTTGGGTATTAAACCTGAAAAAGGCGATCGTTTAAGCGGTATGCTGGTTACAGGAAAAGATCATAAAATTGAAATAGTAAATGTTAATACCGATGGAAAGCTGTTGAGTGGCACAAAAACCGTTCAGGTAGAGCTTTACAAAACGCAATGGCGCTGGTGGTGGGAACAGGATGATCAAAATACTTATGCCAATTTTACGCAAAACCAGTACAATAAACTGGTAGAAACTCATCAGGTAAACTTATTTAATGGAAAAGGAAGCTGGAATTTACGTGTAGATGAACCAGAATGGGGCCGGTATTTGATTTTAGTACGTGATGTAAATGGCGGGCATGTTACCGGAAAATCTGTATATGTGGATTGGCCGGGATGGGCGCAGCGCGAACAAGGCAGCAATCCCACTGAAGCATCAATGCTCTCTTTTACTGCCAATAAAGAAAAATTCACTGTGGGCGAAGACATCACGCTAACCATCCCAACAGGAAAAAATGGAAGGGCATTAATCTCAATTGAAAATGGAAGTAGAGTATTAAAAACATTTTGGGTTGATACCAAAGCTGGTCAAACGCAATTTAAGTTTAAGGCTGAAAAAGAAATGGCACCCAATGTATTTGCCAACATTACCTTGTTGCAACCGCATGCACAAACGGTTAATGATTTACCAATCAGGATGTACGGGGCTATTCCACTTTCGGTAGAAGATCCGCAAACGATTTTAAAGCCAACCATTAAAATGGCCGATAAAATTAAACCGGAAACCGAAAATACAATTACCGTGGGCGAGCAAAACGGTAAAGCAATGACTTATACCATCGCATTAGTAGATGAAGGTTTGTTGGATTTAACCCGTTTTAAAACACCAGATCCACATGGCGCATTTTACGCACGCGAAGGCTTAGGTGTAAAAACATGGGATTTATTTGATTATGTTTTAGGTGCATGGGGCAGAAATTTAGAACGTATTTTAAGCATAGGTGGTGATGGTAGCATTAACAAAAACCTCAATCCAGCCAAAGCCAACCGTTTTAAAGCTGTAGTTAAATTTATGGGACCTTTCACTCTTGGAAAAGGCGAAAGTAAAACACACAAATTTAAATTACCTCAATATATTGGTGCCGTTAGGGCAATGGTTGTTGCCGGGCAAGATGCTGCTTACGGTTTTGCAGAAAAATCTGTTCAGGTTAAAAAGCCCCTTATGGTTTTGGCTACTTTGCCAAGGGTAATCGGCCCTGGAGAAAGTTTCACACTTCCTGTAACAATTTTTGCTACAGAGAAAAACCTTAAAAACGTTTCTGTTCAACTCCAGGCAAACAATTTAATTGTGCAAGGCAACAATAAACAGCAGCTTTACTATAAACAAACAGGTGAACAAATGGCCTATTTTGAAGTTAAAGCACCAAATACAGTTGGTATTGCCAAAGTAAAAGTGATTGCACAAAGTGGTAGTGAAAGGACAGATTATGATGTGGAAATGGACATCCGAAATCCTAATCCTTACATAACCAATGTGGTTTCGGCAACCGTACAACCTCATACCAAATGGGCGGCTAACTTCTTTACCTATCGGCATGGCCGGAACAAACTACTGGCTCACTTGAGGTTTCTTCAGATCCCGGCAATCAACCTTGGCAAAAGATTGAGTTATTTGATTCAATATCCACACGGTTGCATTGAGCAAACAACTTCCGGCATTTTCCCTCAACTATTTCTGGATAGATTAAGCCCCTTAAATGGACAACAAAAAGCCACAACTGAGAAAAACATCAAAGCCGGGATCAATAGAATTAAGGGATTTCAAACTACTGACGGTGGCTTATCGTACTGGCCAGGAGAAGGTACTTCTGACGAGTGGGGAACCAATTACGCTGGCCATTTCTTAGTTGAAGCACAAAATGCCGGATATACCTTGCCTGTTGGCCTCTTAGATGAACTTTTTCGCTTTCAAAAATCAAAAGCAGCAAACTGGGCACCTAATAGTAATAATTTTTATGGCGGTGATTTATCACAAGCATATCGTTTGTACATGCTGGCATTGGCTAAAAAACCAGAAATGGCAGCAATGAACCGCTTAAAATCTTTTGAGTACTTATCTGTTGCCGCAAAATGGCGATTGGCTGCTGCATATAAACTTGCTGGACAAAATGATGTTGCTCAAAATATGGTCAGAGGTTTAGATACTTCAATCCAGGCTTATAAACAACTTGGCGGAACTTATGGTTCTGACGTTCGTGATGAAGCTATGATTTTAGAAACCCTAACTTTGCTAGGTCAAAAAGGCAAGGCAGCAAGTTTATTACAACCTTTAGCCGCCAAACTGGGCGAAAACACGTGGTACAGTACGCAAACAACTGCGTATAGCTTACTGGCTATTGCTAAATTTTGTGGATCAAACCAATCCGCAAATAAACTGCAGTATCAATATGTGTTCGATGGTAACTGGCCTGTAAATTCCAATCAATACCTAAACAGTACACCAGTAACTTTTAAAGGAAACACAGCTTCTATAACCAATAACGGAAACAATGTATTGTTTGTTCGTTTGGTTTTGGAAGGACGACCAGTGGCTGGCCAGAATAACTTTTTCGCCTAACCGACCTGAGGTTTTAGATATGAACGTAACTTACAAACGTTTAAATGGTAAAGTATTAGATCCAACAACTTTAAAGCAAGGCACCGATTTTTATGCAGAAGTAACAGTAAACAAGATCCAGGCAGAATGCTGGCTATTATGACCAAAATGGCAATTGACACAGATTTTCCCTTCGGGATGGGAAATCATCAATACCCGTGTTAATGATAACCAAAGTATATTGGCTTCATCGCCATTTACTTATCAGGATATCAGGGATGATCGAGTATTCACTTATTTCAATGTAAGAGAAGGCGATGGTCTGGTTGATAAAGTATTGCTTAATGCCTCTTATCTTGGTAAGTATTATTTATCGGCAGTACAATGTGAAGCCATGTACAACAATGACATTTCAGCCACGGAAGCAGGAAAATGGGTACAGGTGGTGAAGTAGGATAAATTGGGTAAAGAAACATAAACCTCGGTCCGTGTCTCCACGGACCGAAATTTAACAACTTTAAACCTATTTGATGATTCGTCAACATACAAATCACAGCTTAATAAGATAAGATCGGTTTTGGCGAAATAAATAGAAATAAGTAAAATGAAAACTATATTTACAATTTTAATTTTTCTCATTCCGTTGTGTTCCAACTGCACAAAAAACCGGAATCGTATCAGACATTAATTACCAAATGGGTTATGTTTACCTAAAAGGGGCATTAAATCCAAAGGTACTTGCAGAAAATGATCTAGATTTTAATGTACTGACGT